>JAQCBT010000030.1 GCA_027621405.1 Pseudomonadota bacterium
CGCAGTGTATACAGAGAATCATGCGCATCGAAAAAACCGGGCTGACCTGAACGGAGCCTGGATTCACCAGGCTTTAAATCGCGCGCCTGGGAGAATTTAGACGTTCCTGGACGAGAAAGGCCCCTCTTTTCGAGCGCAGTGTATACAGATATACATGAGCATCGAAAAGAGGGGCCTGACGAAGTACAGGGGCGTCTAAAACTCCCAGGCGCGCGATTTTTACATCATGCCGCCCATTCCGCCCATATCCGGCATACCGCCCATACCACCGCTCTTCTCTTCCGGAAGTTCAGTCACCATAGCCTCAGTAGTAATCATCAGACCAGCTACCGAACCTGCAGCCTGCAGGGCAGTACGAGTCACTTTAGCCGGGTCGATAATACCCATCTCCAGCATGTCACCGTACTCACCAGTGGCAGCGTTAAAGCCGAAATTACCCTTGCCGGCCTTAACCTTGTCCAGAACCACGGAACCTTCCTCACCTGCGTTTTGAACGATCTGACGCAGCGGCGCTGTAACTGCCTTGAGAAGCAGTGCAATTCCCACGTTCTGGTCTTCATTGTCACCCTTCAGGCCTTCAACCTTCTGCAGGGCACGCACCAGGGCGACACCGCCGCCGGGCACAACGCCTTCTTCATTAGCCGCACGCGTGGAATGCAGCGCGTCTTCAACGCGAGCCTTCTTCTCTTTCATTTCGATTTCTGTACCGGCACCAACCTTGATTACGGCAACACCGCCTGCCAGCTTGGCAACGCGCTCTTGCAGTTTTTCACGATCGTAGTCGGAAGAAGTCTCTTCGATCTGGGCACGGATCTGGTTGACCCGACCTTCGATCTTCTTGGCATCACCAGCACCGTCGATGATAGTGGTGTTTTCCTTGCTTACCTGAACTCGTTTCGCGCTACCCAGGTCTTCGATGGTTGCGCCTTCCAGGCTCAGACCCACCTCTTCAGAGATCACGGTACCGCCAGTCAGGACGGCGATGTCCTCCAGCATGGCCTTGCGGCGATCACCGAAACCTGGTGCCTTGACGGCAGCCACTTTCACGATGCCACGCATGTTGTTCACAACCAGTGTGGCCAATGCCTCACCTTCTACGTCTTCTGCGATAACCAGCAGCGGACGGCCTGACTTGGCCACACTTTCCAGGAGTGGCAGCAGATCACGAATATTGGAAACTTTCTTGTCATACAGCAGAACCAGTGGATTCTCCAGGTCTGCCATCATGTTGTCCTGATTGTTGATGAAATAGGCAGACAGGTAACCGCGGTCGAATTGCATACCTTCCACCACGTCCAGTTCGTTTTCCAGGCCTGAACCGTCTTCAACGGTGATAACGCCTTCCTTACCAACCTTGTCCATGGCATCAGCAATGATCTGACCCACTTCACTGTCGGAGTTTGCAGAGATTGTGCCTACCTGGGCGATAGACTTTGAATCTTTACAGGGAGTTGATAGCGCTTTTACTTCTTCAACCATAGCCGCAACAGCCTTGTCGATGCCACGCTTCAGATCCATGGGATTCATGCCTGCGGCGACAGATTTGAGGCCTTCGTTGAGAATGGATTGCGCGAGAACGGTTGCGGTAGTGGTACCGTCACCGGCCACATCGGAGGTCTGGGAAGCCACTTCCTTGACCATCTGGGCGCCCATGTTTTCAAACTTGTCTTCCAGCTCGATTTCTTTCGCTACGGAAACACCATCCTTGGTTACGGTAGGAGCACCGAAGGACTTATCGAGAACCACGTTTCGCCCCTTTGGCCCCAGGGTCACTTTTACAGCATCTGCCAGGACGTTGACGCCTGCCAGTAGTTTCTGGCGCGCTGAGTCGCCGAATTTCACTTCTTTAGCCATTTCTAATATTCCTGTATCAAAAAATTCTGTTTACTAATCTTGAGAAAGTCTAGCGTTGCGGAATGAGAATCCAATCAAGACTCGATCACGCCAAAAATTTCGCTCTCGTTCAGAATCAGCAATTCTTCGTCACCGATTTTCACAGTGTTGCTGGAATACTTTCCAAACACGACGATGTCACCTACTTTGAGGTCGACGGGCTGGGTATCACCATTCTCGAGGCGCCTGCCCGGGCCCACTGCGATCACTTTACCCTGGGCTGGTTTTTCGGTGGCGGAACCCGGCAATACGATTCCTCCAGCGCTGGTTGATTCTTCTTCCGTGCGACGTACCACAACACGGTCTTGTAATGGCCGGATATTCATTCAAATCACTCCTGAAAAATAGATTTGATAAAAAGAACTAGGGAGCGAGCCAAGCCATGGCCCAGTTCACTCCAGATTTCCAATTTTTTGCCTGCAGGGCACGGATTTCGGCGCCCCGAAGCGATTAATGGTTGTCTCGCTTAATGGGGATCAATGCCGGGAATTCAATGGCAAAAGCGGATTCGGGCAGGTTTTTTTTAACCTGAACCATGGCCAGAAATCTATCTTATTGTTTTTATTAGTATTTAATTGTTGTTTCTGTCACTGTCGTCGGGCGACTCGCCGAGCCTGGGATCGTCCGGACGAGAGTACTCCCCCTCGTAGACATTGCCTTTTCCTCCGGGGCCGGATCGTGTCTGGTAGCTGAATCCGCGACCGGAGCTGCTGGAGAACGTCTGCACAATTCCGGCCCTGATGACTCGCTGGGCCAGTGGACGGCGCAGCGGGCCGGTGAGCAGGATAAACCCGATAGTATCAGTAATAAATCCGGGGGTGAGTAACAGCGCCCCCGCGCCTGCCAGCATCATTCCCTCTACGATCTCCTGCGCTGGCAATTGACCGGACTCCAGCCGTTCATTGGCACGCAGGAGGGTGGAGAAGCCCTGCTGCTTCAATATTTGCACGCCGATCACCGCCGTCAGCACAACGAGCCCCAGGGTAGTCATTCCGCCAATCTCCTCTGCCACTTCAAACAGCAGCAGCATCTCGAGAAGAGGTACGGCTATGAAGACCAGAAATAGGAAACGCACTGTTAACTCCTGTAATTAAATTACACGACAGCCTATCATGACCATCAGAATCAAGTCGCCGCATTGTAGTTGTTCTGTATGAATAATCGGGAAAAAATATGGCAAGTGGTTGCCCAGATTCCCAAGGGGAAAGTCGCCACCTATGGCCAGGTGGCCAGGCTGGCTGAGCTTCCAGGCTATGCGCGCTACGTGGGCTACACCATGAAAAACCTGCCGGCGGGTACCAGATTACCCTGGTTCAGGGTTGTGAACTCGCAGGGCCGCCTGTCATTTCCGCACGATAGCTCCCAGTATCAGTCTCAAAAGTCAAAACTTGAATCTGAAGGTATCGTTTTTATCGGTGGTAGGTTCTCACTCAAGAAATATCAGTGGCAGCCTGGCCAGGAGAGTTAGTGCCAGGCGAAACCGCCGTCGCGTCACTCGACGAAGCGCCCAGTGAAATATCTGCCAGCCCTGTGCGAATCATAAACCAGAATAGCAGAACTCCAGGCAAGGCAAGCACCGTGGTCAACAGATAGAAGTTCACATAACCCAACACTTCAATCAGGCCACCTGCGGTTGTCCCGGTAAGAAAACGACCTGCAATACTGGCCAGGGCCGAAAGCAAGGCGTATTGGGTTGCCGTGAATCGAAGATTACAGAGCGCAGATAAATAGGCCACGACGGTCACCCCTCCTATCCCGCTGGCGAAATTCTCAAAGCCAATAGCAGCCGCCATACCTATATTACTGTGACCAACCAGGGCTAGCGCCGCGAAACTGAAGTTTGACACGGCCATCAGGATCAGGCTGATAAAAACCGAATGCTTGAGCCCCATACGAGCGAACAGAATGCCGCCCACAAAAATTCCAACCAGGAATGCTATGAAGCCAAATCCCACATCATAGAATGCGATTTCTTCGTTGGTAAAACCCAGGTCATCGAATAGCAGACGAAGAGTCAAATTCGCCAGCGTATCGCCAATCTTGTGAATCAGGACGAAGAAAAGAACCAGCCAGGCACCCTGCCGCCGAACAAACTCCATCAATGGACTAAAGTAATCCACGAGGGCTTCCCACAAGCCTTTGGGCTGAGTTGGCTCGATATGACGCTGAGGCTCTCCCATGAACAAACCAACGAAAATTGCTGGCAAGGTAAATACTGCACAGGAAATATAAGCTACCGTCCAGCCATAACTACTCGCTATCAACAGGGCCATTGCGCCAGTAGTAGCACTTCCTATGCGCCAACCATATTGAGACATGCCCGAACCGGTACCCAGTTGATAGGGTTCCAGTAATTCGATTCGATAGGCATCAATTATTATATCGAGGGTCGCTCCCAACGCTCCCAGGGTGATAGCGGCGACTGCTACCGTCATGATTGACTGAGCCGGATCGGCCATTCCGAGAAAAATCACGGCCATGATAACCAGCAGGCAAATCACCCAGAGCCAGGAGCGTCGCTGCCCAACATCTGCAATTACGGGAAGCCTGATATTGTCGACTATTGGTGCCCAGAGAAACTTGAAATTATAGGAGAGAAAGGTGAGCGCGAATGCCGTAACCGCGCTCTTGGTAATACCATCCTGGGCCAGGCGGGTGGTCAAGGTTGCACCGATTAACGCGTAAGGGAAACCTGAGGTAATGCCCAGGAAGAATGCCGCCAGAGGCGCAGGTTCCACATAGGGCCGGGCACTCTCGGGAATATAGCTGCGCCAATCTTTCATATGCGTTTCATCTACAGCTGACCTATGGGCCCCAGTCTTTATCAGGTAGCCAGCGCTACCACTCAATCCCGGAAATTATTGTATTGCAGCGGAATATCCAGTTTCGCTTCCTTCAGCATGGCAATGACTTCCTGCAGGTCATCGCGCTTCTTGCCTGTCACTCGCAATTTATCACCCTGGATAGCCGTCTGTACCTTGATCTTGGTCTCCTTGACCATTTTAACGATCTTCCGGGCCAGGTCGCCGTCTATACCCTGCTGCACCGTAACCTGCATAGAGGCCCGTTGACCGCTCATCTCAACGTTGCCTTCCTTAAGCGCCTTGGTATCTATTCCTCTTTTGACCAACTTGCCGCGCAATATATCCAGCATCTGCTGGACCTGAAACTCGGCTTCCGCTGAAATTTCAACGTTGGCGGCTTCATCCAGGGTGAACCTGGCATCCACACCCTTGAAATCAAATCGTGTACCGACTTCCCTGTTAGCCTGATCAATTGCATTGTTCACTTCATGCATATCGACCTCTGAAACGATATCAAAAGAAGGCATTGTTGCTATCTCTCCCGTTCTTGATTTCCACCCGACCCGGCTGGTCCGAAGGTGCTCAGTTTATGGTATGGATTTACAGTCAGGCGTTGCTGGAATGCTGCCACATTTATGGCATATTTCCCGGACTGGTTCTCATTAATTGATATTGGCCTGCAAAAAGCAGCAGTTTACCACCAAGCCTGTGATTTACTTAACCAAAAGCTGATAGTCCCAACAACAGGCAAGCAGGCCCCAAATCTCCTATACTTCAACTGATACGCTTCTGCCCAGACGGACCGGGGGCTGGTCCGGGAACGCAGGATTAGATTCTTACCATGGATATCCAGGAACTTTTCTCAAGCATCATCGAATCTATGCCATCGGCATTAATCACTGTCGATGGTGATTTACGTATAAAGCACATCAACACCAATGCCCTGCGCATAAGCAATGTGAATGCAGCTGCCGTAAAGAATGCCCCGGTGGATGACGCGTTCCCCATGCTGGAAAACTACCGTGACGACATCAAGGTGGCGCTCTCCCAGCGTACAACGGTAATCCTGGATAGAATCGAATATGTAAACGAAGACAAGAAACACTACTACAAGATTACCTGCTACCCTCTCGACGCCCTGGAAGATGTCACGGTTATCCAGATCGACGATATAACCGGTCGAGAGATGCTTGAGCAACGGGTACTACAGACTGAGAAAATGCATTCACTGGATGGCCTCGCCGCTGGAATCGCCCACGAAGTCAACAACCCCCTGAGTGCGATTATCAACGACATTCAAAACATCAAGCGCAGGCTTGAACCCGATCGACCTGCCAATCAGGGAGTTGCAATGGATCTTGAGCTGGATCTGGAGAAATTGAACCGATACCTGCAGCGTCGGGAAATCAGCTTCTTTCTCGATTCCATTGAAGAAGGTGCTTTCAGGGCCTCCAACATTGTCAGCAATATGTTGAAATTCAGCAAACCCAGCGGGTACTCGAGGGAGCCCTGCGATATCAACCAGCTATTGGAGCAGTCGATAAACTTCGCCATCAAGGACTTCGAATTGCATGAAGACGCCAGCATAAACTCGACCACCATAGAACTTAATCTTGCTAAAGACCTACCCAGGGTAAGAGCGCTACCCGTTGAACTACAGCAGGTATTCGTCAACTTACTGCAAAACGCGCAGCAGGCTATCGCCGCGAGAAAGGCTATAGAACCCGAATCCTATGTGGGCAAGATTTCACTGGAAACCAGGGTAGAAGGTGATGATGTTGTAGTGATCGTCGGTGACAATGGCATCGGTATGAGCGACGAGGTTGCACGCAAGGCTTTCGATCCCTACTTCACCACCAGGTTGCATTCAGGCGGGACGGGGCTGGGGCTTTCAACCGTATTCCGCATTATTAATACATTGCTGGGCGGCCAGGTCGAGATTCGCAGTGCTGAAAATTACGGCACTCAGTTTATCATCACCCTGCACCAGTGATTTAACATGCGACAATAACAGTGGCTGCAAGCATATGCTTGCAGCCACTGCTTTATTCCTGATGAATTCTTTTCGAAGAATTGAAAATCAGAGTATGAGCTGACGGATATCCGACAGCAGTCTGGCCAGATAGTCGGCAAACATTCCGCCGTCGAGCCCATTTACCGCCTTGTGGTCATAACACAAGGTAAACGGCAGGATCTTCCTGGGCTGGAACTCGCCATCAATGAAGACGGGCTTTATCTCAGTTTTCGACACACCCAGAATAGCGACCTCTGGTGCGTTGATTATGGGAATGAACCCGGTTCCACCAAGCGCCCCCAGACTGGATATCGTGAAGCAGGCGCCCTGCATTTCTTCGAGGCTCAGCTTGCGGTCACGAGCCTTGTTGCTTAACTCGATTATTTCAGTAGAAAGATCCCAAACAGATTTCTTGTCGACATCCCGTATAACGGGAACCACGAGACCAGCCGGGGTCGCAACTGCCATTCCTATGTGATAGTACTTCTTCTGGATCACATACTCGCCTGAAGAATGCAGTGATACATTGAACTGCGGATATTCCGCCAGGGCCTTGGCAACGGCCTTCAACAGGAATGGCAGCGGGGTCAGCTTCGTGCCACGCTTGTCTGCTTCCGCCTTGAGTTGCGCACGAAAATCTTCCAGATCCGTAACATCGGCTTCATTAAACTGTGCCACATGGGGCACCGAAGACCAGTTGCGTTGCATATTGGCAGCGGTCACTTTCTGCAACTTGCTGCGGGGAACCTGTTCGATTTCCCCAAATTGTGAGAAATCGATGTCAGGCACTGCAGAAACCTGCAAGCCGCCTGTGGCTGGTGCATTGATTCGTGACTTCACATACTCATGCACATCTTCCTTGACGATACGCGACCGCGCGCCACTGCCCTTAACCTGTGCCAGGTCTACTCCCAACTCACGCGCCAGCTTGCGCACTGCAGGTCCGGCATAAACCTTGCCGCCAGTGGGCGCACTCGGAGCTGCAGCCGCAACAGGCTCCGCGGGAGGCGTAACTTTGGCTGCAGGCGTCGGGGCTGGTTTCTCTGCCGCTGCAGCCTGTGCGTTGGCGTCCTGCTTCTGTTCAGCCGCGGGTTGGCCAACGGCAACAGAACTGGTCTTTAGCTTCAGTATGTCGGCGCCGGTTTTAACCTTGCCACCCACGGCGATGAGTACCTCCTCGACTGTCCCAGCGGATGTCGAGGGTACTTCCATGGCTGCCTTGTCAGATTCGAGGGTGATCAGTGGATCATCGACATCGATCGTGTCACCAGCTGCTACATGGACCTCGATAATCTCCACTTCATCTTCGGTACCAAGATCGGGAACCGAGATGGTAATCACGGATGCATTGTCGGAAGCCGACTGATTGCCCGCAGCAGTTTCAGGAGGTGCTTCACTCACTTCCTGTTTCGGCGCTTCCCTTGTTTCTGTCGCTGGTTCCTCTGCAGGAGCGTCTTCTGCTGGAGCGGGAGAAGCCGAGTCTCCTACCTCCAGAGTCAGCATGGGGCTACCGCTGGAAACCTGGTCGCCGAGGTTGACCTCGATGCTTTTAACCACACCGGCCATGGGCGCAGGAATCTCCATCGCTGCCTTGTCGCTTTCAAGTACCAGCAACGAGTCGTTTTCCTCTACCTTGTCACCAACGGCTACAAGCAACTCGATGACCTCAACCTCACTGGCATCACCTAGGTCAGGTACGGTTATCTTTTCAGTCGCCAATTTCCAAACTCCTTATCAATGCCTGGTTGTTTCCCTGACATCGGTTCAATTGCCAGGTTATTCCAGGTGCACTCAGTCTTGTCGTCCAGCCCCGATATGTCCGCTCCTATTGAGCTACGGGATTAGGTTTATCCTTATCAATTCCTGTCTTCTTCATGAACGCGGTGATGTCTTTGGCAGAAACCAGATCCAGGTTTTTAAGCTCCACCAATGCAGCCAGCACGACAAACTTTGTATCCACCTCGAAGAAATGTCGTAATTGCTCGCGGCTATCACTGCGACCAAACCCATCAGTGCCCAGCACCCTGAACTTGTCCGGCACGAATTCCCGAATCTGGTCAGAGTAAATTTTCATGTAGTCCGTCGTCGATATTACCGGACCCTTCTGTTTGGCTAACTGTTCGGTTACATAGGGAACTTTGGCTGACCTTGAGGGGTTCAGCATGTTTTCCCTGTTCACGCTCAGCGCTTCCCGACGCAATTCGTTATAGCTTGTGACGCTCCATACATCGACGGAGACCGAGTAGTCCTCTCGCAGTATTCTCGCCGCTTCCCTTACTTCTCGCAGAATAGTTCCACTTCCCAGCAGTCGAATACGGATGTCCTTGGATACAGGTTTGGCAACTTTGTATTCCTTGGCACCACCGTCTTCCAGCAGATACATGCCCTTGATAATGCCTTCTTCACATCCCTTTGGCATCTCCGGCTGCTGGTAGTTTTCGTTCATGGTGGTGATGTAGTAATACACCGATTCCATGTTTTCATACATGCGGCGCAGGCCGTCCTGTACGATGACTGCCAACTCATAGGCGTATGTAGGGTCATAGGTCACACAATTTGGTATGGTTGACGCCAGCAAGTGGCTGTGGCCGTCCTGATGCTGCAGACCTTCACCATTGAGGGTTGTTCGACCCGCTGTGGCACCGATCAGGAAACCACGGGCCTGGGAATCACCTGCAGCCCAGCAGAGATCGCCGACTCGCTGAAAACCAAACATCGAATAGTAAATATAGAAAGGTACCAGTGGATAATTGTTCACACTGTAGGAGGTTGCCGCAGCCAGCCAAGCCGAGAATGCACCTGACTCGGTAATGCCTTCTTCCAGCATCTGCCCACTCTTGTCTTCCCGATAGAACATTACCTGGTTCGAGTCTGAGGGATCGTAGAGCTGACCCACAGCGGAATAGATTCCGACCTGACGGAACATGCCTTCCATACCGAAAGTACGTGCCTCATCGGGGACGATCGGCACAATGCGCTGCCCGATCTCCTTGTCCTTCACCAGCACACTCAGCAGTCGTACAAACGCCATGGTAGTGGAGACTTCACGATCACCGCTGCTTTGCAACTGACTGTCGAAAGCTTCCAGTTTCGGTACTTTTAACGGCTCAGATTGCACCCGTCGGTGCGGTAGTGGCGCCCCCAGGGATTCACGCATCTTGCGCATGTAACGCAACTCGAGACTGTCCTCGGCAGGCCTGTAGTACGGTACCTCTTCCAGTTTGTCATCCTCGATAGGAATACCGAAGCGATCGCGGAATTTCTTCAGGGCATCGATATCCAGTTTTTTCACCGAGTGCGTCGCATTCTGCGCTTCAGCACTGCCACCGAAAGCATACCCCTTGATGGTCTTGGCCAGAATCACGGTAGGTTTGCCGTTGGCCTTCACCGCCTTGGCATAGGCCGCGTATACCTTGTACGGATCGTGACCACCGCGGTTCAGCGCCATGATGTCATTGTCCGAGAGATGTTCAACCATCTTCAGCAGTTCAGGTGATGCACCGAAGAAGTGTTCCCGCGTATAGGCGCCGCCGCGGCTGGCATAGTTCTGGTATTCACCATCAACCACCTCATCCATGCGTCGTTGCAGCTCACCATCCTTGTCCGCTTGAAACAGTGGATCCCAATGACGGCCCCACACGACCTTGATGACATTCCATCCTGCGCCACGGAATACGCCTTCCAGTTCCTGGATGATCTTGCCGTTACCACGAACCGGTCCGTCGAGGCGTTGCAGATTACAGTTGATTACAAAAATGAGGTTGTCCAACTGCTCGCGCCCGGCCTTGGAAATCGCGCCCAGTGATTCTGGTTCATCCATCTCACCATCACCGAGGAATGCCCAGATCTTGCGGTCGCTGTTGTCCATCAGGCCACGATTGGTCAAGTACTTCATCAAGTGCGCCTGATAGATCGCCTGAATGGGCCCCAATCCCATGGAAACTGTAGGAAATTGCCAGTAGTCAGGCATGAGCCATGGGTGAGGATAAGACGACAGGCCGTTGCCATTTACCTCCGAACGGAAGTTGTCCAATTTCTCTTCAGAAATTCTGCCCTCGACAAAGGATCGGGCATAGATACCCGGCGAGGAGTGGCCCTGGTAGTAAATGAGGTCACCCTCGTTCTTCTCATTAGGACCGCGGAAAAAGTAGTTGAAGCCCACGTCATACAGCGTGGCCGAAGAAGCGAAGGTCGAAATATGACCGCCGATGCTGGGATCACGTTTATTCGCTCGCATAACCATTGCCAGTGCATTCCAGCGAATGATGCCGCGAATCTGCCGCTCCATGAACATATCGCCTGGCATGCGCTCCTCGTCCAGAGGAGAGATTGTGTTGCTATAGGGCGTAACTACGGTAGTAATCGGAACGTAGCGACCCGTTCGAACTGCTTTGTCATTCAGTTGATCAATGAGAAAGTGAGCGCGCTCAATGCCTTCTTCATCTATGACTGATTCCAGAGCGTCTAACCACTCTTTCGTTTCTTCAGGATTCGCATCGTTAAGCTTTGACATATTGACTTCCCATCTGCCACCAGGGTCACTGGCTTGGTCCATGCTCTACGTAAAATGGCGTGTAAATTAATTACAAATCGGCGCGCATTTTAAGCCATACCAGCGCTATTTTCTATGTCCCGATTGGTGCAAATGTAGTATTACTACATTTTTGACTGCCCGCCGATTTTGAATGCAGTGAATATAACTTGTTTTTATTCAATAAGTTAGATTTTTCCCTGGAGACAGGGAGGGTGTTTTACAGCACTTATAGGTCGCTATTTACCCACTAAACTACAAAATTATTATTCCAACCCTGCTCTTAGGGCCAGGGAAGTTACGCTATTTGTAAACCAAATATAGTAATAAGTGCCAGTACCGCCAACCAGATCGCCTGGCTCCGCTCCAGCAGCGCCTGCAGGGATTCGATCTGGCGCGCTTCGGATTGCCGGTATGAGCCATCGGCATCCTCACTGTCCTGCTCATCAGATTCAGCGCCAAGCAGCCCGCTCATGGCGCAACCGGCGTAGCTGTACAACATGGCAGCCGAATCCGCCTCCGGATTAAATTCCCACAGTGAGCGCTTGAAACTTTCGAAGCAATACACGAAGTTGCCCGCCAGTGAAAATGTCAGCGCCAGCAGGCGTAGAGGAATCCATTCCAGAACATAGATAATCGTATCCACTGACCTGACCTGGTTGGCAGCCTGATCTTCCCGGTGGCTGTCGCGAAGTTGGTAGCTTATGTAATTGAACATGACACCAAGGGGCCCGGTGAGCATGTACCAGAAGAACATCACAAACATCTTTTCAAAACAGCGGTAAGTCAGCTGTTGTTTAAAATATTCAGCAATCTCTACTTCGCTGCTGCAGCTAATTTCCTCGTCGGTAGCCAGTTCTTCCTCAAGGTAGAGCTCGCAGGCTTCCATGTCCCCTGCCCGCCAGTGGCGCAAGAATTCTGAAGCAAGCTTGAGAGGTTGCGTTCGATCGAATGCAACAAGCAACACGATCAAGTGAACCAGCATCGCAGGCAGACCGAAGCCGCGGTCGGCGATAAACCAGAGTAGCAAAGCAAGAGCCAGAATGGGCAGCGAATAAATTACCAGCAGAGGCAGGAACCAACTCTGGTCAGACTCCCTCCGGGCAGTGTACGACTTCTCATCAGCCTCATCAGTACTGACATCCAGGCTTTGCGCGAAACTGTCTTCTATCCGACGCCTGAGCCTGAAAAACCAGGCGTCATCAAAACGATCCAGGTCTTTGAGCCAGAGATAGTTGATGGTAAGCCCCAACAAGATGACAAGAAAGTTCACAGGTTCTGATCGTTGCTGACAATCGATGGTCGAAAGACTGCCTGACTCCCACTCCAAATTGTTATGTTCACATGCTCGCGACTGGTCAGGCTTCCAGAGCCCCGAGGAATCGCTTCCAGTCAAAAAAGGGGCCTGGGTCGGTTTTCCTTTGAGGAGCAATATCACTATGACCCACGATACGATTGGGAGTCAAACCTTTATAGCTGACAAGCAACAGACTCGTAATCTCTACAAGCTTCTCATACTGAAATTCCGTGAATGATTCGAAGTCAGTTCCTTCCAGCTCAATGCCAATAGAAAACTCATTGCAGTTGTTCCGACCGTCAAATTCGGAGTCACCGGCATGCCAGGCTTTCAGATTGAATGGCACGAATTGGGTAATTTCTCCGCATCGATCGATCAGGAGGTGAGACGATACTCTCAACTCTCGCAGTGAATCGAAATAAGGGTGTGCGTCGCAGTCCAATTTATTGCAGAACAGTTGCTCTATGCATTGAGTACCAAATTCACCGGGGGGCAAACTGATGTTGTGAATTACCAGCAGGGAAATTTCTTCGTTTTCAGGGCGCTCACTGAAATTCGGGGATTCCAGAAAACGCACGTCCTGCAATATATGATTCTCTATTGACAGCATTGAGGGAGCAGACTTCTGATCGCGGCAGAGCATATAGTCTACCACAGCACGATGCCTGGGAAGTCAACAGCGGCAGGGATTGCGCTCAGTGCCTGGTTTGATTATCAGCCTGAATGACAGTTCGCGCCCCACTGAGATGAGACGGGTTGATGTTGGGGATTTTTAGCTCCCCGTCTTGCAGAGCTATCGCCAACCCAAGACGAGAACGGTTAATGCAGAAATTCGTATTGCGGTTATTAATGGTATACAACTCGGGATTGGCAAGGCTGCGACAAAGAATGCAGTCTTCAAAGACACCATTGATGTTGTACTGCACTGCCGCATGTTCACCAAGCGCATCGATTTGGGGTAGCAGATCCGCCAGCCCGCGCTTGACGCTAGCCTTGAACCCTTCTTCCTCTCCGTTGCCAAGCAATTGGGCGAGATCATCGAGATCTTCCTGGTCGAGTATCTCCTCACCCGATGGGCTGATCGAGGCATCGCTGCCTGGGGTCTGATTTCCTGCCGCTGCACCGCCAGCCAGCTCTGTCGCATCGAGATGCATATTCCTTGCGCCTAACAGCTCTTCCTTACCTGCAAGTTGCAGATGCTGTTGCAGCTCAAGAAGAAAGTCTTCCTGTTCAGACTTGCCCAATTGAACCAGCACAAAGCCCTGCTTCAATTGCTCTACCATAGCTTTCCATTCTTCACGCGACAGGGACAGACTGTCACTGAGGCAGGAAGCTAATAATGATGCTGTATGCCTGGCTTCGTTCCACTGCACGCTATTGCTGCCGCGGTTCAAACCAATAAGAAACATAACGGCGCGCCAACGCGTTCGCAGCATACGTTCCGCGAATTCGGGAAGTTCGCGATTGGCGCACAGCGTGCTAATGAATTGGTCGACGGAGGCCTCAGTGGACTGAGCCTTCTGCGCGCCCTGGCTGGCCAGCTTGCTACGGTTCTTGCCGAGCCGGGACACATATTCCGAACGCTTCGTTATCTTGGTGCGGAATGCAGAGGAAGAGGTGTAGAGTTTCTCGACGAATCGATCATCCGAAAGATTGTTGATGATGCTGATCATATCGAGAAACAGTTTTTCCATTTTCAACAGGAAGTTCTGTTCGAAAAGCTTCAGGAATACCAGGCGTATTTCCAGAGGTATCGCGAACACATGATGTGCCCTGGAAAATGCATCGAGAGTCGCATCTATCAGTACATCACCTTCGATTACCTTCTCGGAAACGGGATAGGACGCCTTGCTTTGGATGGCGTCGATCTGTTTGATGAAAGGCCTGTAAACCTTGCAGGCCTTACGCGACATCGCCTGCAACGCCAGGTCTATTTCTACCTGCTCCAATGCCGCATCCAGCTCTGCTGAAGGGCTCTCATCGTAATCATCTGCATTGTAGGCATTCTTGCCGTAGCTCGCCTTGATTTCACGCACTACTGCATCAAGAAATTTCTCTTCGAAGAGATTTTGCTTGGCTCTCAACTCACGCATCGAGTTGATATAGTTAGCGCTCTCGCTGAATTGACCCTGTTGTCCTCCGGAAAACAGAAAATCATCCACGGCATCAAAGAAGTCGCCATCAAGCAACTGCATCTGCTTGCGCAGACGCTGCCTGATTGACCATCGAACCTTTTCGAGCAGAACGGTATCGTCTGACTCGAAAGATTTGATCTTCTGTATTTCGGAAGCGAAATCCATGCCTGATCCCTGCTGCTTTTAGAGGCTTGTACAATTTCGACACAACCCTTATATCATCGGCTATAGCGGCGAATATTGACCTGGTTCACAGCTTTGGGATTTCCACATATTCCTTTTAAAAAACAAAGACTTGAACTTCCCACAAACAGTTATAAGGGGATCGCCTCTGGCAACTTTCTATTCACATATCCATGGGACATAATTTCCAGCATGACATCACCGGAATCCGACAATAGCGGGAAATCCATGGGCCATGGCATGCTGATCATCAGCTTTGCTCTCGGTCTTGGCTTGCTTACCTTGCTGTTCGACGGCGTTCTGGACAGGCAGGCCAACCCCAATCAGGACCCTCAGTTCCGATTCACCGATACCGGTGTAAGAGAAGTAGTACTGGAGAGGAATCGCCAGGGCCATTACGTGGCAGACGGCACAATAAATGGTATACCTGTCACTTTCCTGCTAGACACCGGCGCCACCGATGTAGCTATTCCAGACAGTGTGGCACGAGCAGCCGGACTGTCCGCTGGTTATGCTGGCCAGGCCTCGACGGCCAACGGTGTGGTCACTGTGTATTCCACCAGCGTAGAAGAACTCATTCTGGGTAATATTGTCCTGCAAGACGTGGCCGCAAGTATCACCTCCAGCATGGACGGAAATACTATATTGCTCGGCATGAGTGCCCTCGGTCGGGTAGAATTCACGCAGCAGGGATCGACCTTGACACTGCGCCAGCACGATTAACAACTCTGGAGAGTATTTGCAGCTAGCATTTCCTGTCCCAACCTTATTCTGATTACTATGCCCACTCTTCCTCCAATCGAAATTATTGAGCGCAACGTTGCGACCGCGCTGGATGAAGATGTGGGAAGTGGGGATATAACGGCCGAACTAATTCCCGAAGACAAATCGGTAACTGCCCAATTGATATGTAAGGATGAAGGCATACTTTGTGGGGTCAGCTGGGCGGAGGAAGTTTTTCGCCAACTGGCTACGACAGTCTCCATATCATGGAGATTTACAGATGGTGATGCCATAGTCAGGGGGGACAAGCTGGCAATACTCTCTGGACCCGCACGCCCGATCATGACTGGCGAGCGAAGCGCCCTCAACTTTCTGCAAACGCTATCGGCGACGGCCACGCTCACCCGGCGGTTGCTGGAGTCTGTAAAGCATACCGGTGTAACCTTGCTGGATACCCGTAAGACATTACCTGGATTGCGTCATGCGCAGAAGTACGCGGTCCTGGTTGGCGGCGGCAGCAATCATCGCATGGGACTCTTCGATGCTTTCCTGATCAAGGAGAATCATATAGCGGCATGCGGCGGAATCAGCGCTGCCATTTCAGCAGCGAGACGGTTACACAGCGATAAGCCGGTGGAAATCGAGGTGCAGAATCTCGATGAACTGGACCAGGCCCTGTCCGGCGGCGCAGACATCGTGATGCTGGATAATTTCGAACTCGAAGACATAATTCGCGCGGTCGCGCAAAACCAGGGACGTTGCAAACTGGAAGCATCTGGCGGTATAGAGGGCGACCGACTGGTCAAGATTGCCGAAACTGGCGTAGACTATATTTCGATTGGGGCCTTGACCAAGAACTGCAAGGCGTTCGATCTATCCTTGCTAATCGACTGAAATCAGTGGAAATATCGCTTGGCCAGGCAACATTGGCAGGCATCCAGAAACGCCAGAGCCTGTAGAGCCAGGACGCTTCAGCCAGCGAAGCCAGTGCAATCCAGGAGTATCGCTCCAGAGAACCCCGCAAGGGAATCCGGTGAGAATTCGAGATGACCAATTCAAACAGCGAGAAATACAACACCAGAAAACTGCGAACCCGGTCTTTGCTCACCGCAGTCGCAAGTGCCACCTGCCTGACAATCTTCAGCACTCCGGCGTCAACTCACCCGGGTAGCCTGGATATCAATGGCGGTCACTACTATGGTCCCTCCTACCATTGTCATATGAGTGGTTGCGAAATGCCGGACAGCTTCAGCGTTGGCCGATCACGAAGGGACAGCCTGCTCACCGACTACCGGGATCGTGAGAAATTTTTCAATCCAGATGATTGGCCCTTCGATGAAGATTTTGATGGTGATTGCCAGTCCACTAGACAGGAGATGCTGATCCTCACCAGCCGGGTGGAAGTGAAGTACACAAATCCCCGCAACTGTGTGGTGAGAACCGGTGAATGGCTGGATGAATATACCGGGGAGATTTTTGAAGTCGCGGTACAGGTTGATATCGATCACGTGATCCCCCTATTGTACGCCCACACCCATGGCGGAGATCGCTGGATGCCCGACAAGAAAATAGCCTTCGCCAATGATCCTCTCAACATAATGCTGGTGGAGAAAAGAGAGGTTCGGCGCAAGAACAATCGTGGGCCGAGTCGCTATCTCCCCAGAGAAGAGTTCCAATGTGAGTATGCTCAACTGTGGGATGTCATATCAGATAAATACGATATACAACTCAGCGCCACAGACCGTTCGGAGATTCGCAAGATTCTGGAAGAATGCCCGGCCGAAGCTCTGGATTCCAGCCTTATCCAGTGATAGCAGGGTCTCGGCCCGATCCTGTTCAGGATCAACAGTCACAAAAAAGCCGGGCTAAGCCCGGCTTTCTATTGTTCGATATTCCCTGCGATCAGGGCGCAAGAATCTTGATCTTGTCCATGCCATTGTCCGGATCCAGAGTAGCTTCGCCAGCCGGGAATCCGTTCTCATGCAGGATGTAGGCAATCACATCTGTGTACTCTTCATACATCAGGGAGCCTGGATTATCTGCTGGCATGGTACCCATGATGTTCTCCCACAGATAGAGAAGCGGTTGATTGTTCCAGGAACGCAGGGTATCCCGGTAGAAGCGCATATTGTGGCAATTCTTGCACTGCGCATCATAAACGGCCTGTCCGGCGCTGACCTGATCGGCGGTAAACACACCGTCACCCACAGTTTGGTCTTGCGCCATGGCAGCAGGCCCAATTGACAACCCCGCCAAGGTTCCGATCAGCAACAGTATCTTGCGCGCCGATTGCACCGATTTATTCATGGCTTTTCTCCTCTGCAGCAACTCGGTGAAAGGTAGATCCGACTTGCCATTTCCGTACTACGTTCTGGGGCTGGTGCTACGTCTGCATTCTCTTTACCGAACTGGAGCCTGTAGGCTGCAACCCGCGAAAACTGACTTACCAACCCTCTTCAAATCGGCCGTAACAGTAAACCAGCCGTGCCCTATTATCAAGCCTGAGCAACCAATTACCGGCTGCAAACTGCTTGTTTTTCCTCATTTATTTCAATTAGTTACAATTCGCATACAAGTGTAGTGCTCGCCACATTAACGCTCGCTTAATCAACCAGCTGTCGTTGCAGCAGCATGCACAATACTCTGCGCTTCACACCTATCACCAGTCCTGCCGATATGGCATAAAAGCTTTTCAACAAACTCAGACTACCGGGCCCGAGCCATGGCGTTGGACGAAAAAACAGCTTCGGCTGAAGAATTGTGGGACTACTACATGGGTAAGTACCGCAACCAGAATCCCATTGCCCGAAGACTGACCCGGGGATTCTTTGACAGTGTAGAAAAGCTTGTGCGCGAATTGCCGACTGACTACAGGATTCTTGAAGTGGGTTGCGGGCCAGGAGAATCAACCCGTCGCATAGTCGATATGCTGCAAGGTCAATACTTCGAGGCGTCCGAGTTCGAGCAGCGCCTGATCGATATGCATGAGAAATTTGGGTTTCCTGTGCCCCTGTCCCAGGAATCTGTGTATGAGATGCATCGCGAGGACGATGAGTTCGACTGTGTCCTGCTACTGGAGGTCCTGGAACATCTCGAAGGCTATGAGGCTGCACTCAGGGAAATTTTCCGTGTAGCCAGTAAAACGGTGATCATCAGCGTGCCCAATGAACCACTATGGCGATGCCTGAATTTCGCACGCGGCAAATACTGGAGTGACTGGGGTAATACCCCGGGTCATATCAACCATTGGTCACGTACCAGCCTGATTCAACTATTGGCACGCCATGGCAATATAGTGTCGGTACAGAATCCAATCCCCTGGACCATTGTCATGGTGGAAGTTCCCAGCGAAGGTACCCATGACTGACCAGCAAGGAAGCAATGGGAAAAAAATCCTGCTACGAGGAGCTTTGGGAGTCCTCATCCTACTCTCACTTTGTTTGGCACTACTGGCGTTTCTAAATACCGAATCCAGGTTTGAATTGGGTGACTTGCTTGCAGGCCCTCTATTCTGGCACGCTGTATTCCTGCAGTGCATCGCCCTCGCGCTGTTTATCTTAAGCTGGTTCTTGCTGTTATTTTTCAGTGACTACGAGCGGATCAACTACCTTGAGGCCGCAGCGCACATCGGTGTGACTCTGGTCGGCAAATACCTTCCTGGAAAATTGTGGGGCTTACTCGGCAGAACTTATCTGCTTAAGCAAAGGAAATACGCGACAGCTGCCGCCATTGAGTTTTTGCTCGCCGACCAGTTTCTGACGTTCTACACGGGAATAGCTGTCGGGGGACTCTCACTGCTCTTAGCCTACAATGGGCGGTTTTTTATCCTGGCCTTGGCAGTCTTCGTAGCGACAAGCGCATCTATTTTACTATTCTATTCTGGCCTGATTTCCTGGTTAAAAAAATTTGCCAGAGGGCTAGTCAAGCTTGCGGCAGATTCTCAAGGAGAGGAATTACCAGAAATGGTGGCAGTAAACAGAATTGGCTTGCTAAGTGCTATGTTCGTTTACATGGTGCATTGGTTAGCGATCTCGCTCGTCCTATGGATGTTGTACTATCCTGTATTGCTTTCAGACCCATGGTTCAATGCACTGCTACTTTCTGCAGCCATCCCTCTAGCCATGTTATCTGGATTCCTGGCCGTGTGGGCACCCGGGGGTATCGGAGTCAGGGAGGCCGTGATTGTCGGCATACTGGCGCTCAATCTGCCTCTGGAACTGGCCGCTTCAATCGCCGTTACCTATCGCCTGATTTGCGTCATGAATGACCTCGCAACTGGCGCCATTGCCCTCGCCTACTACGGAGGTTCTGGCCTGCAACCTTTTCGGAACCAGCAGCCCTGAATTCCGGGTCGAATATTCGACCTGCAATTTGGCTGTGCCGCCAACCGCTGCTGGACTCCTACTTGTTGTCCTTGTACATGAGGGCAGTCACCTGCTCTGACACGAGGCCGATGAGGAACACCAGCACCGCCGTCATGAATAGTACGGCGCTCATATTGGTGAATCTGCCCTGGGTAAGGAATGTATAGAGGTAGTAACCGCAGCCAGTCAGGAAAAACCCGGCCGCCGTTGGCAGAAATATCTTCAGTGGCGAGTACAAAGTCCCAACCTTGAAGATAATTATCAAAAAACGAATGCCATCCTTAAGCAGGCTTATGTGGCTCTTGCCCAGTCGCTTCTCGGTCTGAATCGGAACATAACCCACTGAGTAACCTGCCCTGAAGAATGCCATGGTACAGGTCGTTGGATAGGAAAAGCCGTTGGGTAACAGGTAGAGAAATTCCCGAAACCTTTCGGCTTTTACCGCGCGAAATCCGGAAGTGAGGTCGAGGATCTTGTGCCCCGTGATACTGGAAGACAGTGAATTATAGATACCATTGGCCATTGCCCTTGCTGAATCGGCCTGGGATTCACGATCGCGGGCGCCCACCACCATGTCGAAGCCTCTCTCAAGTTCCTCGATCAGCCTGGGTATATCATCAGGCTTGTGCTGTCCGTCACCGTCGAGGAATACCAGCACTTCGCCCATGGCGGCTCTGGCACCGGTCTTGATGGCAGCACCATTGCCCTTGCTGTAGGGATGAGAAACTACCGTGACTCCATGTTGCTCGCAGATAGCGGCAGTGTCATCAGTAGATCCATCGTTCACCACGATGCACTCGACTTTCGAACCGACTACTGCGCGAAGCCGGGGAAGAAAGTTCTCCAGGTTTCGCGCTTCATTTTTTGCAGGTATTACTATGGATAGTTTGGATTCTTTCATGATTAGTGTTTCTTCGAAGTTACTCGAGCTCCCGATTTCCCGCCTATCAGGAAACACAGCTCTTCGTGGCTCCATAATATTTAAAACCGGACACAGTTTCGATACGGTCGCCTGATCTTTACCACAGACTTCCCTGTTTACTGCCTATCCGCATCGACACGAGACCTGAAGTCCTGTTCCAGCCGATCGATCTCAGCCGCCATGGAAGGCTGTAGTGGGCTGTTATTCTGATCGGCCACCTTTGCACGTTCAAGAAATACGAGGGCGTCAGAAAAGTTTCCCGCCGATGCCGACAGGATAGCTTGCCGAACAGGCAACTGGGGTACCGGTCGAAAGGCGAATGCGCGACTTATGTTGATGAGGGCGTTGTCCAGTCTGCCATGGAAAATGTAGAGGTCGGCAAAATAAGTGTGGAAGGGGGCCCTGCGACTCTCCGGGATCGGAAGCAGACTAATGCGCTCGAATAATTGTTCCATGATGGCCAGGTCAGGGAATTCACAGCGTGCCATATACATGTTTTCCAAAAGCACCCTGAGCTGCTGGTTTACATCATTGACGAAAAACTCCAGATCCGGATTTTCGGCGATTGCCTGCAGATTCACAGGCGTGGGAAGCCCATAGGCACAGGACTGATTCCATATCTGCAGGAGCACGGTGACTTCATTGGGATAGTGCCTGCGAGCCAATTGCAGTCTCTCCATGGCCGCTTCGGGAAGTTCCACAGCATTTAGATATTCGGCCAGTGAAGCCTGCGCTCTCACTGAGCGCGGCTGGCTCTCTGCCCAGCTGACGTGCAAGGCCAGGGTATCTCCCCACAGGCGACTGCTGTTCCAGGTGAGTCCGCCATTGAGCAGCAGCACTCCACCAAGAGCCAGTATGGCCAGAGTCTGCCAAGCTTGCTCCCTGATTTCGTCCATGCCCTGCAGCAGGTACCAGAAGATCGCGAACAGAACCCCGATCATGGGTAAATAGTTGCGGTGTTCGAAGTACAACTCCAGCGGGACGAACGTCGATTCCAGCAGATGCAGCCCAAAGAACCAGGCAATGGCAAAGCTGAAGACGGGATGCTGCCTGCGATAGTACCAGGCCGCCCCCAACAGGCCGCCGATCACAATGAGTGCCGGCAGTGTCGACAGCGGCGAGAACAAACCCCGGGAAATGACATAATCATCGAAGAACAAGGTATTCGGAGAGAAGTTTGGAACGACGATATGCCACAGGTAATCCAGCAAGACCCTGGGTTCGGTCAGCAGACGTTCCAGAAGTCCGAAACGCCTGCCCGCATAGAGGACCAGATTGTCCTGCAGGGTAAACAGCAGGTAGCCCACCAGTACCGATAGCGGCATGATCACGCCTGCCCGGTACCACACCCTGAAAAATGGGGTCTTTAATCTGCCGGTAAAGAAAAGGCGCTCCATTGCAATGATGGCAATCAGAAGCAGGGCACCGTTCTCCTTAGACAACACGGATAGCAAGGCAAACGGGAACAGACACAGCAGGAGCTGGATGCACGCCTTGCGCGGCGCTTGCTCGAGATTCTCCCGGGCAAGCAGGTAACATATCAGAGCCGCCAGTGCGAACAGGGTCATCAGCTGAGTCATGCGCTGAATCACATAGAGCGTGGTGCTGAGATTAAAGGGGTGGAGCAACCAGAATGCCGCCACCAGCAAACCCAGTAGCGCACAGCGCTGCGTCGGTAGCCCAAGCAGGCGAGCGAGGGTCAGGGAAAACCAGGCGACCAACACACCTGTCAGCAGATGAAGCAGGACATTGGTGTATTTGAGGGCCGCTACATTGGGGGGCCAGTCCTGGCTGTCCAGCACGAAGGACAGCATGGCAACGGGTCTTCCGGTTGGGCCTGACACGTTGCCGAAAACAAAGTTACGCAGCGCATCCAGGGAGTCGATTCCCCCACCCTCTCCAAGTGGCTGAAGATTCCAGTAGTCATCCAGCAGCAATGGCCCGTCCAGCCCGGGCCTGTAGAGCAGAAAAGTCAGTACAAGAAGACCTGCCAGAGTCAGGCAGAATCCGCTTGCGGTGCCCAAACGGCGTTCTAGTGCGGAGGT
Source organism: Pseudomonadota bacterium (assembly GCA_027621405.1). Classification (GTDB taxonomy): domain Bacteria; phylum Pseudomonadota; class Gammaproteobacteria; order Pseudomonadales; family Pseudohongiellaceae; genus UBA9145. Next base: position 22,912 of record JAQCBT010000030.1, read on the forward strand.
GGATATCATTTCTAGAGATAACGGCTGCAGGTCGGGAATCAGTACCGACACCATATAATCACTGGCCTCAATTGGG
>JAQCBT010000051.1 GCA_027621405.1 Pseudomonadota bacterium
GCCTTGACTGGCGGGGCGGAGACCCTGACTCCCCGCAGCCGCTCGGGCAGTGAAAGCCAAAAGATCGAAGCATTCTTCGCGCTAAAGTATTTGCATCCTTCCTGCCCGGCGCGGCCACACTTCGCAAACAGGCACAACAAACAACTGCACAATCAGGGTCTCGCGACGATTCCCGGGAATGAACGATGAACCTTTTTCGCCCATGAGCAGTCACGGGCAAAACTTTTCTGCCTCAAGGGCGTCTAATTAGTTGATACCTGGCGGATTCTTGCTCAGGCCCGGCATTTATTGAGACCCCATGATCACTGTGCCAAAATTGACGCCTCGTAACTCGGGATAGCTCTATGCCTTCAAAATCTGGTTTCCTTATCATTGCCGCGGTGGCCGTCGCCACATTGTTGGGGCTGGTCTACCTCGCCGTGACTTACGAGGCTCCCCAGGGCACCACGACTGTCGTGCTGTCGAATCCAGTGCAGTCGGAACCAGAGCAACAGGCGGTAAACACACCCGAATCCCGACCAGCGGCCACCAGCCCGCTACCCCAGATTCGCATACAACCTCCGAGCCAGACCGCAGCGCCAGCTGCCGAGCCAGTGGTGGAGGATCTCCCGGTTGAAGTGGTCGTAGAGGAGCCAGCGACACCTGAAGTCAGCACCGCAGCGACACCGGCGATTCAGCTACCTTCACTGAACAGCAGCGACAATTTTGTGTTCACCGAGTTGCGGGGCCTGCAGAATGGTGCAGCCGTGGTTAGACTGCTGGCCGAGGACCAGATCATTCGCAAGTTCGTAGTGTTTGTCGAAAACATCAGCCGCGGTGAGTTTCCCCAGACGGGTCTGCCTTACAAGCCCATCGGCGTTGAGATGCCCGTGCGCAACGTGGATGATAATCTGTTCGTTATGGAAGCCACCGCCCATGAACGATTCGATCAGGTCGTCGATACCTTCGTTTCTCTCGATGCTGACGCGGCCATGGCCCTGTACCGCTTATTGTCTCCGTTGTTCCAGCAGGCTTACGCAGAGATTGGCTTCAGGGATTCCAATTTCGACAGCACCCTGCGCACAGCGATCAACAATGTGCTGCGCACCAGCGACATCGAAGGTCCCTACCAGCTGGTCAAGCCTTCTGTGATGTATCTCTATGCGGATGCCTCAATCGAGAATCTGCAGGAAGTACATAAGCAGCTAATTCGACTGGGTCCGGAAAATACCGAAAAGCTCAAGGGCAAACTGCGCGATTTCCTCGAGCGAATGTAATCGCTTTGCTATCCCACTGTAAATTCAGATGACCACTCCCGATTCCAACGCCTCTGCTCTCGTCGACGTGAGCTGGTTGGCGGCAAACCTCGACAACCCAAGCCTCGTTATCCTGGATGCCTCGGTGCCGCCCGTCGTGCCAGGCTTCGAATCGATCAACAGTGGCGAGCGGCTGGCTACGATTCCCGGAGCGCGTCGCTTCGATTACGACAAGCAAGTGTGCAAACCCAATACTTCATTACCGCACATGATGCCATCGCCGGAACTTTTTCAGGAAAAGGTGAGAGAACTGGGCATAAATGTCGATAGCGACATCGTGGTCTACGATGATGTGGGGCTCTATGCCAGTCCGCGCGCCTGGTGGATGTTCAAGGCCATGGGGCATGAGCGGGTGTGGGTACTCGATGGTGGACTTCGCGCCTGGCTTGATGCGGGTATGGAAGTGGGCAGTGGATACACCATGCCGGGTCAGCCAGGTGATTTCGTGGCAGCCGAAGGCAGGGCCCGCTTCTGCAATGCGCCTGAAGTGCTGGCGGCATTGGAAGATCCGAAATCCCAGATTCTGGATGCCCGCTCCGCCGGTCGCTTCAATGGTACCGCACCCGAACCCAGACCCGGGGTCAGGGGAGGGCATATGCCTTCGGCGAAAAACCTGCCATTCCCCGAGGTGTTGGACGGCAGTAAACTTAAGACCCCAGAGCAGTTGCGGAAGCTCTTCGCCCCCTTAGCCAACAAGGAACAGACGGTCATCACCAGCTGTGGATCAGGCATAACTGCCTGCGTGCTCACTCTCGCCGCCTGGGAATCGGGGTACCGTAACCTTGTTGTCTACGACGGGAGCTGGGCGGAATGGGGAACTCCCTCACACTTACCGGTAGAGTCCTAATTTACTAGCGAGCACAAGAGCTGGCTAGTATCTGTTGCATGGTCTGCTACTTCCTGTACAGACTAGTTGACTGGCGGGCTCAGCGGCACAAGAGTGTCTGTTGCTTGGGTCAATGCTCGCACGAGGAATTCGCTGGCGGGCTCAGAAGCTTACTAGCATCTCTTGCCTTGCCATCTAACGCGCACTGAACCATTCCATTACTCCGCCCGGCCCTGCGGGCTGCAAGATTCGGATAAATGGAGTGTCTGTTGCTGGGGTCAATGCTCGCACGAAGAATTTACTAGCGAGCACAAGAGCTGGCTAGTATCTGTTGCATGGTCTGCTACTTCCTGTACAGACTAGTTGACTGGCGGGCTCAGAGGTACAAGAGTGTCTGTTGCCGGGGTTAGTGCTCGCACGAGGAATTCGCTGGCTAACACAGGTGCTACCCAGCATCTCTTGCCTGGTCATCTAACGCGCACTGACCGAATCAGACCTTCAATCCAGTCCCGACCACTTTCCGCTTAACATCTCCATAAGCCGCAACAATAAGCATCCTCAATGCTTCCTCATCCACGCCCTGCCCAGGCCTCAGCTTCACGTGGCGCATCCGTTTTCCCCCGCCTTCGAGCAATCCTTGCGGGTCATCCAATGAAGCTCCATTGAAGAGCCCCACATTTACATGTGCCTTGAACACATTCACATAGGCGAAGGCTGCATCACCTACACAGGCCGTGGGGCAACCATCATGCAGGGTCTCTGTCACGTCATCACCACATTGCCGTATAAATCCATACCACTGTCTGGCGATGGAGAAAAGTGGAACCGGATCGCCGGAGAGCCACTCATCGATATCAGGATCGTGCTGCCTGACCTTCTCCAGCCTGAACAGGTCGTCGCTATCCAAGCTACTGGTCCAGGATCATCTGGAAGCCACCAAAAATCATGCGCTTGCCATCGAAGGGCGGGTCCTGGTCATCCCATTTCATGCGTGGATCTTGCATGACCTTCTGGTTGCCTTTATCCCGGGCTTCCTTCGATGGCCACGCCACCCAGGAAAACACCACAGTTTCACCTTGCTTGCGTTGCACAGCCATCGGAAATGAAGTGAGTTCGCCCTCAGGGACATCATCGCCCCAACACTCTACTACCCTGACAGCTCCGTGGTCCTTGAAAACCACGGCCGCTTCCTGGGCCATTTTCAGATAGGCATCCTTCTTCGTGTCGGGCACGGCAGCTACGAATCCGTCGATATATTCCATGTCAGTCTCCTTTGTTTCCCCCGCATTTAATCACAAGCGGACGGCTCCCGGTAAAGTGAGAAGACCACATGTCCCGGTATTTATGCTTCGAATGGGGCGGCATATTTTGCTAAGATGCCCGCTTGCTCCGGTTTTACGTTCCGGATAGCAATGAGGACACGACATGCAACACTCTACTGACACTCCCGCGGGCGTGGTGGTTTCCGCGCTCTATCAATTCGCACGCTTTCCCGAATACGAATCCTTTCGCCAACCATTGCTGGACCTGATGCTGCAGCATGAAGTGCGCGGCACTCTATTGCTGGCCGCTGAAGGAATAAACGGTACCATCGCTGGCAACCGCGAGGGCATAGATGCCGTGGTTGGCTGGCTGCGCTCGGATGATCGCTTCGCTGAGCTGGTGACCAAGGAATCTTATGTGGATGACAATCCCTTCTATCGCAGTAAGGTAAAGTTGAAGAAAGAGATCGTCACCATGGGGGTCGAGGACATCGATCCCAATCATATCGTCGGCACCTACATTGAGCCGGAACAATGGAATGAACTCATCAACGATCCGGATGTGCTGCTGGTGGATACGCGTAATAAATACGAGTACGAGATTGGCACCTTCGAAGGCGCGATCAATCCGGAAACAGATTCGTTTCGCCAGTTTCCCGACTACGTCAAGAAGAACCTG
>JAQCBT010000016.1 GCA_027621405.1 Pseudomonadota bacterium
TGATTCTCTGTATACACTGCGCTCGAAAGAGGGGCCTTTCTCGTCCAGGAACGTCTAAATTCTCCCAGGCGGGCGATTTAAAGCCTGGTGAATCCAGGCTCCGTTCAGGTCAGCCCGGTTTTTCGATGCGCATGATTCTCTGTATACACTGCGCTCGAAAGAGGGGCCTTTCTCGTCCAGGAACGTCTAAATTCTCCCAGGTGCGCGATTTATATCCTGGTGAATCGAGGCTCCGTTCAGGGTCAGCGCGGTTCTTCGATGCGCATGATTCTCTGTATACACTGCGCTCGAAAAACCGGGCTTTCTCGTCCTTTGGCTGCCCGCTTACGGGTTTCGGGCCCTGATTGTGCGAACTGGGTAGGGGATTGATTCAGGTTCGTGCCGATATAATGGATACCAAAGGGTCTGACAGCGATTGGATGGTGTGACTAGAGCCTATTGCCAGTGTGAAAATCCTACTGTTACTCCTCTGTTTCCGGTGACGGCGGAGGGGGGTGGCGTGTATGAACTGCATCGCTGTGATGCCTGTGGCCTGGTCTGGGATGCACCAATGCCGGGAGAGGCGGAACTGGCTAGAGCCTACTCCCAGGAGTACTACAGTTCTACCGAGGCCAAATTTAATCCGCTTATTGAAGGATGGACGCGGTACAGCGGTCGGAAGCGAGCGCGTGCACTGTTGCGCAGGCATGGCCGTGGCACCAGTGGTATTCGGGTTCTGGATGTTGGCTGTGGACGCGGAGTGCTGTTGCAGGGATTCCGGGAAGAGGGTGCGGATGCCCTTGGGATCGAGCGTGCTGGCACCGGGTTTGAGGAAATAGAAGGTATCGAGGCATTGTCTCTCGATGATCTCCTGGCGTCAGGTCGCACATTTGATGTAATCGTGATATGGCATGTGCTTGAGCACCTGCCAGATCCCCAGGAAAGCCTGGCTAAGTGTCGCCAATTACTGGCGAGCGGAGGAAGTCTTTTCGTCGAAGTTCCAAACTTTGGCAGCCTGCAAGCTAGATTGTTTGGGGCGCGCTGGTTTCATCTTGATCTGCCTAGGCATCTATTCCACTTTACGCCCGCTACACTTGCTGCGGCGCTAAGGGAGGCAGGATTTTCGGTAATATCTACAGCAACGTTCTCCATCGATCAGAATCTCTATGGCTTCCTGCAAAGCGCGCTCAATTGTTTGCCGTTTCTCCCCGCCAACCATCTTTATGGCTTGTTGAGAAGCAAACTCTCAATTGTTACCTTACTTGTTATCCTCTTATATACGCCATTCGCTGCGTTAATCGCGATACCTGCCCTGTTGGATACTTTTCTCGCCAGTGCCGCAGGTCGAGGAGCAGTTATAACGATGCATGCAAGCCCTGACCCGGAATTAGAGCATGATTAACGGACAGAAAATCGTAGTAGTGATGCCGGCTTACAATGCCGAGCAGACGTTGGAAAAGACGTTTAATGCGTTACCCCATGAAGTCATCGATCATGTCATCGTCGTCGATGACGCCAGTGACGACCACACCGCAGAGGTGGCGAGAAAACTGGAAGGCGTTCATGTGATCCGCCATAGCAGCAATATGGGATACGGTGCGAACCAGAAGACCTGCTACAGTAAGGCGCTGGAACTGGGCGGGGACGTGGTCGTAATGGTACATCCCGATTATCAGTACGAGCCCCGTCTGGTGACCGCCATGGCATCAATGATAGCCCAGGGTGTCTACGATGCCGTAATAGCCTCGCGCATTCTTGGTACCGGAGCCCTGGCTGGTGGCATGCCGTTGTACAAGTACATAGCGAATCGCCTGTTGACCGCTTATCAAAACTTCCTGATTCCTTTCAAGTTGTCTGAATACCATAGTGGTTATCGGGCATTCTCCCGTGCCGTGCTGGAAAATCTTCCTCTCGAAGAAAATTCTGATGATTTTATCTTCGATAACCAGATGTTGGTTCAGGTAATTGCTCACGGTTTCTCGATGGGTGAATTGAGTTGCCCTACTCGCTATATGAAAGATTCTTCGTCGATCAGCCTCGCTCGTTCTATCAAGTATGGCCTGGGGGTCTTGCTCACAACCCTTGAATACAAGTTCAGCCAATTCGGTATAAGAAAGAGTGAACGCTTCGCCCGGGAGCAACGGCGTGCCCAACGCTAGACTGAGCTTTTATCTGCCCGCGGCAGTATTTCTAATACTGATCAGCCTGCTTATCTATGGTGGGGTAGGGGATCATGAGTTGCTGAACTGGGATGATCGCAGTTATACAGTCGCTAATCCCTGGGTAAACAACCCAACGCCACCAAATATCATGGTCATGTTTACAGAAGTGAGGATGGGCAATTGGCACCCCCTCACCTGGCTAAGTTTCGTCCCCGAATATGCCGCCTGCGGAGACAGGGCTTTGTGCTACAAGCTCAGCAATGCGGTTCTGCATGGCATGAATGCTTTTCTTGCAGGAATTCTTGCCATAGTTGTGCTTGGGCAGGCGGGCTTGCGTTTACAGCTTCCTGATTCGGCGCGTGAAATATTGAATTCTTCAAGGGCAGGGCTGAAATTTCCTCAATGGGCCGCAATGTTCTCGGCTCTGCTGTTCCTGACTCATCCCCAACATGTCGAGGCGGTAACCTGGGTTGCAGAGCGAAAGGAGTTGTTGTGTGGTCTATTCTATCTGCTCGCACTGATTGTCTATTGTCAGCAGCGTGAAGGAGGCTATTGGTCACACTATGGGCGAGCTCTTATGTTCTTTGTGCTGGGCCTCATGTCTAAATCCATGGCAGTCAGCTTGCCATTGATGCTGGTTCTTCTTGACCTGTTCCTGTTGCATCACAAGAGGCTTCTGGTAGAGCGTGATATTCGATTCGCCCTGTCCAAACTGGTTCTGGAAAAGCTACCGTTTTATTTTCTGATGCTTGGCGCCATGCTGCTGACTCTGTGGTCCCAGACACCGGATCGACTCCAGGCATTGGGCTTGGAGCAGAAACTCCTTATGGTCCTGGCTGGATTGCAGCATTATCCGCTCAAGTTTCTATTCCCATTCGGTTTCTCTCCTTTCTATCCGCAGGAAATTGTCTACACTAACATGTTCAGTTTCGTGCCACTCTTAATTCTCGTCGCAGGTGTTGGCACTGCGCTCTATAAAACTCGTGGGGCATGGTTTCTGCCTCTTCTGGCCCTGGCCTTGTTCTCCTATCTGCTGGCTGTTGCGCCGGTAGTGGGAATCGTTAAGGTCGGAGAGCAGGCATTTGCGGATCGCTATAGTTATCTACCGACCATGTCTCTTTACCTGGGTGCCGGTTGGATATTTGCGTACTTCATCTGCACTGCCAGTCGACTCGCCCTGGTAATGGTGCCTGCCGGACTGATTCTGGTGTTTGTGAGTCTGCAGTCCTATACCTATAAACATGTCTGGCGTAATGATCTAGTGTTCTGGTCTAACGTTGTCGAGTCCTTTCCCGATGTGGCGGCGACACCGTTGGATAACCTGGCAAACAGCCTGTCTGCGGTGGGTGAATATCAAATGGCGCAGGAATACTACGAGCGTTCCATCGCCGTTAACCCACAAGGGCTGATGGCCTACCTTAATCTCGCTTCAGTATACGAATATCTGGGTGATACAGAGCTTGCGTTGCGTACCCTGGAGTTGGGTGTCGAAGCAAATCCTGACAGTGCGGGATTGCAGAGCAGGGCTGGCAGGTCTTTCCTGCTGGCAGGAAAACTACAGCAGGCGGCAGTTTATATAGAAAAGGCTCAACAGTTGCAGCCGAATCTGGCCGATGTGCAATTGAGCAGGGGGATGCTGGATCTGATGCGCGGTGATGTAGCGAGTGCGATTGATTATCTGTCAGCTGTACCCGCTTCCATGCCGCAGCACTATGAGGCCGGACTGCTCCTCGTACAGGCTTTGGCTCGACTGGACAGGGATCAGGCCATGGTCGCGCTGGATGGGCTTCTTACCCGGTATGGCGAGCGCCCTCAACTGCTTGAATTGCGGGAGTCGCTGAATACACCCTCGGCATTGGAGATCCGGCAATAGCAGGACCAGCGGCCTGATTGCAGGCCGCTGGTCAGCCAATTCGCGGAATCACATTGATACCGCGGTGTCGTGGTCCTAGCCTGCCAGGTTCTGGTTAGCGAAGTCCCAATTGGCCAGATTGTCGATGAAAGACGCCAGGAAATCCGGTCGACGATTCTGGAAATCCAGATAGTAGGCGTGTTCCCACACATCGCAAACGAGTAGTGGCTTCAGACCATCGGTGAGGGGAGTCTCTGCGTTTGCAGACTTGACTACTTTCAGTGAGTCACCATCGGCAACAAGCCATACCCAGCCGCTTCCGAACTGGCCGACTCCATTGTTCACGAACTCAGTTTTAAAACTGTCAAAACTGCCGAAGCTGGCATCTATGGCAGCCGCTATATCACCACCGGGAGCACCGCCGCCATTCGGGCTGATGCTGTTCCAGAAGAAGCTGTGGTTGTAGTGTTGACCAACGTTGTTGAAGAGCGGTCCGCCTTTCTCGGCACACTTCTTTACCAGGTCTTCGAGATTGTCAGCGTCGATGCCGGCATCCTCGAGAAGCTCATTGCCTTTTATCACGTAGGCGTTGTGGTGTTTGCCGTGATGAAAATCCAGGGTTTCGGATGACATGTGGGGCGCCAGTGAATCCTTTGCAAAAGGCAGTTCGGGTAGTTCTAACTTCATAATATCCTCTTCATGAACGACGAATACGGGATTGAATAACTGGCAACACTTCACCAAAACCCTTGAATTTACAAGGGTTTTAGAAGATGAAGGGAAGCTTGCAACGAAGCAGGTAGTGTAACAGATATTTGTTACAGACAAAGCACAGCCCGGGGTCATGTTCATGACCCCGGGCCAGAACCAGGCGCCTGTAGCCAGGTCCTGTCTAGAGGAATTGCATCATTAACAGCAGGACGATTGCCAGCGCCACCCCACAGTGGATTACACCCACCACCGAAGCCATGGGTCCCATCTTGCCTTTAATGGCATTGCCCTCAAGCGCAAGGATAATCAACAGGCAGAGCCCCATCGCCAGCTCGCTGACTCCGCCCTCGGACGACATGGGCACGCGACCATAGCCGTCCATGTGGGCCGAGGCTCCCATGAAGAAGAGCATGGGCAGGGAGAAGAGGGTGTTGGTCCTGGAAGCAAGGCCAGCCTTGGCCAGAGCTCCAGCAGCGGCAGGATCGGCGTCGCCGCCACCCAGAACCAGCTCGTTAGAAGCAATGACGATCTTCTGGTTGGGCCAGATGATGATCCACACGTTGAGGAACATCAGGGTGCCGAGCAACATGCCGATTATGATGTAGAAATTGACCGCGGCGCCGAGGAACCCCGCCAGCGCAAGGCCTGACAGAAAGGTAAACAGCGCGCCATAACGAAACCACCACAGCGCCCGGGGTACAAGCTTGCTGATTGCAGACGATTTTGCCGAGGCATCGGCTTCCTTGAAATACTCAGTTTGTACGAAATTGAAATAATAGAGCAGGCCGATCCAGGCGACGCCCGCGAAGAAGTGAATCCAGCGAAACAGATAGGCTATTAGTGTGTCTAATTCCATGGCAATACCCTCAAGCAGAGATTTATTGTTGATATACCTGTAGCAGGTTATCGGCTACGAATCAGGTATGCTCGAGTCATGTTATCACCGCGCAATATTGCGTGCCATGACCCAGAAACGCCGCCAAATGCGGGTTCTCAGGGATAGCAGAAGTGGCCCGTATCTAGGATAATGGTGCCTATGAAAGATCGTGACGAACTCAGAGACATACCGCCGCTGGTACCGGACCGGGATGACCTGGATACCCACCAGAGCAATCGCAGGGCCCAGGGGCAGGAAATCGTGCGTCCAAGCTATACGACCGAGAAAGTTAAGGTCAGCAGCTGGCCGATGCGCATTATGGTGTTCCTGCTGACCGTGGCGGCGGGAGCAGGGGCCTATGGGTCCTACTATTTCTACGAGCTGTATCAGGCCAACCTGCGACAAACCAATCTGCGCATCAGTGATCTCGAATTGCGTCTTGCTCTCGTGGACGAGAGTGCTACGGAATCAGATAACACACTTATGCAGAATATTGAGCAGACCATCGAACAGTACGACCTGCTATGGGCTAACTGGCGTGCCAACAACCGGACCTTCGAAGAATTCCAGGGGGAAATCGCGCGCCTTAAACTGGCAAATGAAGGGCAGGATGAGATTACCAATAACAATGCCCAACAGATTGCTGCTACCAATCAGGCCTTGCAGTCCACTCAGGCCCAGGTGAATGCCCTCGATGATGCCTTCGATCAACTCAACGCTACAATGGCTTCCCTGGATAGCGAAGTCGGGGAACTGGCAGTCATGCGCGGAGACCTGCAATCGATTCGCGACGCATTATCCAGTGGAGACAGCACAGTGCTGGGACTGGTGGGGCGCATCGAATACATCGAGCAGACTCTTGAGTCGGTCAATGCACATCGGCTGCAAATCAATGAAAGCCTGTTCCGTTTGCAGGAAAACATCGAATCTGTGCAACGTGGTCTTGGCAGTTCACCCGGAAGTCCCTGACCGGCTTACTGCCGCGCTCGTCCACTAGTTCCTCTGTCTACTCACCCGTAAAGACCGGGTTTCGCTTCTCAATGAAGGCGCTTACGCCTTCGTGGAAATCTTTTCGCGACGCGCAGTCCGCAAAAGACTCTGCCTCTGCCTGTAGTTGCGATTCAAACTCGCTCTCCAGTGAGCGGTATAGCAAAGCCTTGGTGTTGCCGTATACATGAGTTGGGCCGTTCGCCAGTCGCGTTGCCAGCTTGTGAGTCTCGTTCTTCAACTCCGCGGCAGGCACTACATAGTTGATCATGCCGATAGCCTTCGCCTCCTGCGCATCGAAGCGGTCTCCGAGAAGTGCAATCTCCATTGCCTTCTTGATGCCTACAGCCCTGGGCAGGTGAAATGAAGCCGATCCGTCTGGACTGGTACCGATTCGGCAATAGGCGAGAGTGAAGAAGGCATCGTCGGCGGCTATGATCAGGTCGCAGGCCAGTGCCATGCTGACCCCTGCGCCCGCGGCAGCACCCTGGCAACTCGCGATTACCGGTTTACGCATGCGCCGCATGGCAAACATGATGGGGTGCAGATCATGAATGCGCAGCACAAACTCCTTGCGAATTTCATCCGGCGATTTCCTGATCGATTCACCCATACCCTTCACGTCCCCACCCGCCATGAAGTGTTCCCCGGCGCCGGTCAGCACGACGCAGCGGATGGTGTCATCGTGTTCGATATCATGCAGGCTGTCCGCCAACATGGCTCGCATCTCCATGCTGAGCGCGTTGCGAGCTTCCGGCCGGTTCATGGTAAGCGTGGCTATCCCGTCATTCACGGAGATTTCGAGATCGGACATGGAATATTCCTTCTGGTTCAGGGTGAGCGAGGCACAAGTATAGCCATGGGGGTCGGTGGGGCAACTGTGTGAGGAGAATAGCGTGGGCAGTTGGTGGATTGTTCGAGGGTGAGCCAGGGATATTGTCGTGCGCCCCAGTCTGGCACACTTGTGTATTGAGTTGGTTTTGATGGGGTCCAGCAAGCGTTTTGCCTGGGCTGGGGAGTCTGGCCAGCAAGCAGGATTCGCGCGCGTTGGCAGGTTGAGTTGGCCAGCAAGCAGGGAATGTCCCTTCGATTGGGTCACCGCATTGGGTTCACAGCGGCTCCTTGATTCTGGCTCTGCTTTGGCGTTCGCCAGAGATTCTCTTGTACTGCTGAGTCTGGCCAGCAAGCAGGATGTTTGGGCGTAAGCTGATTGAGTTGGTGCGGACGGAGAGACTTGAACTCTCACACCTTACGGCACTGGAACCTAAATCCAGCGCGTCTACCAATTCCGCCACGTCCGCACAGAGGGCGGGGTTATACCCCTGAAAGGCCGCGTATTATACCCAAACCGATCACTTTTAAAAGCTGCTCCAACTCAAACTGCTGGACCTCGATCTCCCAACTCAGCGGACCTTGAAAATCTTATGCTGGAACCCGACCAAGAAGGCTCAACCCAGATCAAAAATCCACGATCGTCCTGAGTTGGGGTATGGGTTAGTATCTGAATCCAGAGATAACTCCAGTTTAACGTTAGGACCTGAGTTCGACGACGGTTGCCTGTAGTGAAAGATATATTCAAACCTGGTAAAAAATCTGGTTCTGCTTCGAAAGATCTGGAAGGGTCGGCTATTCAACAGCCTGTTGCCAGCAAAAAGGACGTGGCTGACTTTCTCGGCAAGTTGGCGGCAATGCCCAGGAACAGTGGAGATGCACGGCTGATCTTTGCGCTGGATGCCACTGCCAGCCGGCAACCAACCTGGGATATGGCTACTCAACTGCAGGTGGAGATGTTCCAGGTTGCCCAGTCTCTCGGTGGGCTGCAGGTCCAGCTTTGTTACTTCCGAGGCATCGGTGATTTCTTTCACAGTAGTTGGCACAGCAATGGTGATGCATTGCTGCAGAAGATGCTTGGCATACAGTGCCAGGCCGGCGCTACCCAGATAGGGCGCCTGTTGTCCCATGCAATGCAGGAAAACGAAGCGGCGAAGGTGAAAGGCGTGGTCTTTATCGGTGATGCTATGGAAGAGATGCCCGACAAGCTGAATCAGTTTGCAGGAAAGCTGGGGCTGCTGAATGTTCCGCTTTTCATGTTTCAGGAGCATGGCGATCCAGTGGCGCGACAGGCATTCATCCAGCTGAGCCGCCTGTCTGGGGGCGCGTATTCTCAATTCGATGCCGCCAGTGCGGCTCAGCTGCGCGAGTTGCTGCAGGCAGTGGCTGTCTATGCAGCAGGCGGGCTTAAGGCTCTAAAGGACTACAGTAAAAGCTCGGGTGAGGCGGTAAAATTGTTGGAACAACAGATCAAGTCCTGATTTCAGGCGAGCCTTTTTCCTATGATTTTTCGCTTGCTGGCCCTGCTCCTGCTTCCAATCTTTGCATATTACCTTGTGCGATCGGCTCGCCAGAAATTCAATCTCAGCCAACGCCAGACCCAGATACTTTTCCTGATTGTTGCTGCCCTGCTGGTAGTGGGCATACTAATCGTTATGGGGCGGCTGCCCGTGCAATTTATCCTGGCTCCCCTGGGAGCCGCCGGGGCTTATCTGCTGCGCTTCCTGCCAACTCTCTTGCGACTGCTACCATTCTGGCAAATGCTTCGAAGTCGGGCAGCCTCGGCCAGCGGGGCCAAGAGTGGTCAGAATTCAACCATACGCACCCGTTTTCTTGCCATGGAACTGGATCACGATTCAGGTGACATCGATGGTGTTGTGCTGCTGGGTAATTACGAAGGATCAAAGCTGAGCAGGCTCACAATTGTCGAGTTGCTATCACTGCATGCTGAGTGCCGATCGGACTCCGACTCCCAGCAGATACTGGAGGCATACCTGGATCGCTATCATGGAGAATGGCGCGAGAACTGCCAGGGCGGCGGAAGAACGGAATTTCCGGCAGATGAGTCAATAATGACCCGGGAATTGGCATTGGAGATCCTCGGCCTCAAGGGCGAGCCTGACCGGGATGAAATCATCAAGGCCCATCGCACTCTCATGCAGCGCATGCATCCGGATCGCGGAGGATCAGACTACCTGGCGAAGAAGATAAACCAGGCCAAGGATTTCCTGCTTAAGAAATAGAGAGGTTTCCGAAGCAACCTTGCTGCCCAACGCATCCCGTAAAAGTGCTAGAATTCGCGCTTTCCCACCTCACAAAATGATTTGACTATGGCGCTTATCAAGAACGAAGACTTTATCCAGAGCGTCGCCGATGCTCTGCAGTACATTTCCTATTATCACCCGCTGGATTTCGTGAATGCCGTGCACGAAGCCTACGAGAAGGAGGAGTCTCCGGCCGCTAAAGATGCCATGGCTCAGATCCTGATCAATTCCAGGCTCTGTGCAGAGGGCAAGCGACCGATTTGCCAGGACACGGGAATCGTTACGGTGTTCCTGAAGATCGGCATGGATGTGAGCTGGGAAGGTGGAATGTCAGTCTCCGACATGGTGAATGAGGGAGTGCGGCGCGCCTATATGCTCCCCGACAATGTGTTGCGAGCTTCAATTCTCGATGACCCGGCCGGGGCAAGGAAGAACACCGGAGACAATACCCCCGCAGTCATTCACATGGAGTTGGTTCCTGGCGACACCGTCGATGTGAAACTGGCGGCGAAAGGCGGGGGCTCTGAAAACAAGGCCAAGATGGTCATGCTGAATCCCAGCGACAGCATCGTCGACTGGGTAGAAGCGACGCTTCCAACCATGGGGGCGGGCTGGTGCCCACCCGGCATGCTGGGAATCGGTATCGGCGGTACAGCGGAGAAAGCCGCTGTGCTGGCGAAAGAATCACTCATGGATCCCATCGACATTCACGAACTGCGAGCCAGGGGGCCGTCGAATCGAATCGAAGAGCTGAGACTGGAAATCATGGACAGGGCGAATGCCCTGGGAATCGGTGCCCAGGGCCTGGGTGGTCTCACCACTGTGCTGGATGTGAAGATCCTCGACTATCCTACCCACGCAGCGTCATTGCCGGTGGCGATGATTCCGAACTGCGCGGCTACCCGGCATGCGCATTTCTCGCTGGACGGCTCCGGCATTGCCAAACTGACACCACCACGTCTGGAAGACTGGCCGCAGATTACCTGGGATGCGGGTCCCCGTGCGCGCAAGGTGAACCTGGACACGGTAACCCGGGACGATATCGAACAATGGCAACCAGGCGAGACCCTGTTGCTCTCCGGCACCATGCTCACCGGCCGCGATGCGGCGCACAAGCGTATGCTGGGGATGCTGGAGAAAGGCGAGCCCTTACCGGTGGACCTGCAGAACAAGTTTATCTATTACGTGGGCCCGGTCGATGCGGTGCGTGATGAAGTCATTGGGCCAGCGGGTCCCACCACCGCAACCCGCATGGACAAGTTCACCGATGCGCTGCTGGAGAAGACCGGGCTGATGGGCATGATCGGCAAGGCGGAACGTGGCCCCACTGGCATCGAAGCCATCAGGAAACACAAGGCCGTATACCTGATGGCCGTCGGCGGCGCCGCCTATCTCGTATCGAAGGCTATCCGCGAGGCGAAGGTTGTTGCCTTCGAGGACCTGGGCATGGAGGCGATACACGAGTTTGTCGTGGAAGAGATGCCGGTGACTGTGGCCGTGGATGTTAACGGTACCTCAGTTCACCAGACCGGGCCTGCCCTGTGGAAGGCAAAGATCGCCGAGCATCACGCAATCGAAGTGAATTGATTCAGTTTCCAATCATGTCTGCATAGTACTCAGGTACCTGCAGACTGATCTCGTTCGCATAGCCTTTCACTTTCATACTGGATCGAGACAGGTTGAGAGATTCGCTGCCCAGAACATTGTGATCGAATCGGTAGATCGTGCGGGTTTCTCCCCTGCAGGTGGCCTCATCATACTCGGCTGTCGTTTCTACGATCTTCTCGTTGCGTTTCCTGTATTCGGCGAGCGCAGTCTTGCCATGACGTTTTTCCAACATCCTGTTGACCACATGCGGGGCGATGATTGACGCGCTCGCGTTGTTTCCGCCAAATCCCTTGGAGTTGATGATCGCTGCGTCCATGTCGGTATTGTCCATCTCCCGGTGTGCCAGCAGATAGTCCAGGTGAGCCTGCTCTACATCGTCCGCGAGACCATCGATTGTGAGAATGCCCGGCAGAATCCCGTCGTTCCAGACGCCCAGGCAGGCCATGAGCTGGTCTCCCGCGGCAGAGGCCACAGAATGTCCCACATAGGACTTGATGGCAGCAACCGGCCAATCCTGGATGCCGAAGGCGCCTGCCACGGTGCTCAGTATCTGTGACTCGGTGACCCGGTTCTGGGGCGTGCCAGTGCCGTGTGCCTGGACGAAGCTGGCATTGGCTAGACGTTCATCGCCAATGACATTCGCAGTAGACGCGGCGGCCTTGGACATGGTGATGTAGTTGCCAAGCCCGGGCCCGGTGATGGATTTCTTGTAACCATCGGCATTCACAAACACATCATTCACGCCAGCATAAATAGTGGCACCTGACTCCAGGGCCAGCTTGTCATCCATGAGCACGACAAACTGCGCGGACTCGGCCAGGGTAAAGCCGCAGTTGTCGCTGAATGGACGGCAGGCTCGCTCGTAGTCAGGTGTCTCGCTGTCCGAGAGGGTATCGAGTTTGCGCAGCGAAGCATCGGTCGCCAGAGCTCCCATGGTGGCGAAGGCATCGATAACCTCAGGAACGAGGCAGGCTTCGCTGGTACCCACAATTGCAATTCGCGAATGCCCGCTGCGGATGTCACGGATACCGTTGCGCAGATTATAGAGAAATGTGGCACAGGCGCCGTTGCTGTGACCTGTTGTCCCCAGATTGCCCAGCAGATAGGCGTTGATAAAGTCTGCTGGCATCTCATTCAGGCCCAGGGGCAGTTGTTTGGAAGTGACCTTTCTGCCCAGCAGGCGTGCCTGCAACATCCCGCCGTTTCCGTTGTAATCCAGTTGCGACAGGCAACTGCCTGCATAGACACTGATCTGGTCGGCTGGCACCATCTGCTGTAATACATCCCACTCGATTCCCAGGGATTGCAGTGCATCGGACGCGCCAAAAACAGTCATCTGTAAGGCGCGGGGGTGATTTCGGGAATTGTAGGTGCTGGCAGGGTCGAATCTGCTTGGCAACTGGCCCGCAGCCTGTACCTCACTCACCCGCTGGGCGCCGAGCATGACTTCCAGTCCGTGGGAGACCCTCACCTGCAAGGAATCCCCCTCAGTTGGAATCAACTCCCAGTTCGCCGGTATGGGATCGGGAAGGTGCTTCTTGCGCATGGAAAAAACCAGTTCCTCACCCGCTGCGCCCTGTATCGCCGCTTGTTGATGATAGGGCACCGCATCGACATCGAAGTAGCTATCCTCGAGCCTGCGAATCAGGGTTCCGCCAAGCAAGGCATTTCGGTCTGCTTGCTCTCCGCCACCGAGTCCTGACAGATTGCGCAGGGTTCGCTCCTGCTTCTCGGCAGACAGCGCGTCGAATACCAGTCTCCTGTAGCCATGAAAACCCGAGCTTCTTCCTGCGGGATTTATTCCACCGAATCCGGTAATTACTGGAAAACTGCGCATGGTGTGAATCTCCCGTCTGTGCCACTGCTCAAGTTGGTGGGATCGAAAGGGGTATTAAAGCGGATTGGGAAAACTGCAGCATAGGGCAATATAGTCATTGATTATGGTATATTGGCCAAAGCCTGGATAACCAGGCATAGTCGGAGCTGTGAGTCTGGGAAGGTAACTTTTGCTCACCTGCAGGCTAAGCAGTACAGCCAGATTCTTGCATTAGACAGGGGCACTACTTAGCATGTGGATCGGACCCGGGTCCGCACGAGTGCCCCATACGCCCTGAAATTGATTGAAGCCAGCCTTGAGCGACAGTTACCTCAGCAAGATCTCAGAACTTCACGAGTTGCTCGGCATTCCCGCCAGTTTCCGTGAAGAGTGCAGCATGCCCCTGTGTCACACTCCCGCACAGTTGGTGGCCACTGAACCGGACTATTACGGGCGTCCGCAACAGCTCACACCTGAGGCATTTGCTGCCTGGAGCGACATGAAGGCGGCGGCGGCCCGGGACGGGGTGGTGATTCACCTGATTTCGGCCTACAGGGACCCGGATTACCAGTGCCAGATATTCAAGCGCAAGTTGGACGCCGGAGAGCCCCTTGCGGCCATTCTGCGAGTGAATGCCGCTCCGGGTTACAGCGAGCATCACACCGGTCGTGCCATTGATCTGGGGACACTGGATTGCCCCGCGTTAGAAACAGAGTTCGAAAAAACCCCGGCATTCGCATGGCTTTCTGAACATGCCGGAACCTTTGGGTTTGCCCTGAGCTATCCGAGAGACAATGCACACGGCATAGGCTATGAGCCGTGGCACTGGTGTTTCATGTCCTAGATCAATGTAGTTAATAGCTATCATCAACAGTCTTAGACAAAATTGCTGGAAAGGGGTAATCTAGAATCAATTTCGAATAGGAGGGGCAATGCCAGCATTGCGCAGTCTGACGAAAAACCCGTCAGGCACCTTGACCCCACTTGGGGCGCTACAGTCGAATCTTCTCAATCCGGGAATCCTTCCCAGGGTCTCAATCAGACTCAATCTTAAATTTCCTGAAACTATGCTCCTGTCTCTGCGACACCTTATTCGCGGGGAAGGTTGTTATGCATTGGCTATACTTGAACCAGTGCAGTGTCTTATATCGTTGAATAAAAACTTGATCTTGAAAAGGAGGAACTAATAGGCATTCAAACAGTTGGTAAAGCTTACATCTAAAAGGAGAAAGTAATTTATGACAAATGAATTCCAAGTAGTTTTTCACAACATCGACCAATCAAACGCTATCGCAGATGCTGTTCACAAGCGCATTGAGAAACTGGAAAGATACTGCGATCAAATAATTACTGGCCGGGTTGTGCTGGATTCTCCGCATAACAATCATCATAAAGGTAAAGTTTATTCCGTCGGTCTGGAAATACACACGCCATCGAAAGAGGTTCGGGTCAATCAGGACCAGCATGACAACCATGCCCACGAGGACCTCTACGTCGCCATTCGCGATGCCTTCAATGCTGCCGAACGTCAGCTCAAATCTATTGAAAAGAAACACCGTGCTCAGAAGCCAGCAAAGCTGGGAGCTGAATTCGACGGTGAACTGACTCAATAGCTACCAAAGTAAGCAACCAGTAATAGTAACTATGAGTAGTAATGAACAAAAGCGCCTGGAGATCGAAGCAGCGACCTTCAGGCGCTTGCTAAATCATCTTGATAATCACAAGGGCGTACAGAATATCGATCTGATGAATCTGGCCAGCTTCTGCCGCAACTGTCTGTCAAAATGGTATCGGGCAGAGGCTGAATCCAGGGGAGTAGAGATTGACTACGAGCAGGCCAGGGAAATCGTCTACGGTATGCCCTATGCTGAATGGAAAGAGAAGTATCAGCAGGAGGCAACGGCCGAGCAGCTACAGAAATTCGAAGAGAAGGGTGGGGCGGGCTAGTCCCTGCCTATTCGCTTGCTGCGCTAAATAATTTGTTTCTCACCAGTTGCCGGTATTCATTCGGTGTCATCGAGTTTGACTTCTTGAAGAGTTCGGTGAAGTAACTGCTGTCCTGATAACCCACGGTCTCGGCGATCTCGGCGATGACCAGATTGCTTCGCTTTAGCAATTCCTTGGCTTGTTCCAGCCTCAACGTCTGCAGAAATTGTACTGGCGTGGTGTTGGTTGCTGATTTGAAGCGCCGATTCATTGAACGCACACTGAGTCCGAACTGTGTTGCCATGTCAGAGATGTGCACGGGCTTGTTGTAGTGTTTCTGCAACCATTCCTGGGCAGCGATAATGAGCTCATCGTGATGGCTGCTATGAGGGTCGCTGTCCAGTGCCCGGGATTCAAGAGAACGCCTGAGTTCGTGGGTGAAATGCCGGGCCACTTCGGTGGTGATAGTTGCATCGAATAGAGTCTCGATGAAATGCAGGCTTATGTCCCGAATGGCGTTCACTGATCCCGTGCAGTAGATATTGTCCGCGCTGGTGGTAAACCGTTTGCGTTGCAAGTTGACTGCGGGATAGCTCTTTTCGAAGTCATCGAAATAGCGCCAGTGGGTTGTCGCCGGCCTGTTGTCCAGCAATCTGGATTCGGCAACGAAATAGGCACCGTTCGCCGCGGCGCACAGAGTTGAGCCCCGTTCATATTGCTCCTTGATCCATTCAACCAGCCCCGGATGTTGGGCAACGGCGAGTTTGGGCTTGCGCCAGACCCCGGGTACGAAGATCAGATCATAGGTATCCATGTCGGTGATAGTTTTTTGACAGCGAATGTTCATGCCGCCAGCCAACACACAATCGACTTCTTTAGCGGAAACCAGTTCGAGCTTGCAGCAGAGATCTTCGCGCTTGCAGGCCCGGGCTACATCATTCGCTGCACTCAGCATTTCCAGGGGAATGGTAATGGCAGAGCCGAGAGCGCGGGGAATCACTACGATGGCGATTCGCTTCATGTCGAATCCGGGTTACGGTAGTTGACCGACAGTATGGTGTACAGAGATTCTGCCGAGGGAGTCTGGATTGCTATTTCCTGATCCACCTCCTTGCCCAGTAGTGCTCGAGCCATTGGGGAGTCTATGCTGATATAGCCTTTCTTTGGATCGATTTCATCAGGCCCCACCAGTCTGTAGTTGAAGCTCTCCCCCTCTTCATTCTCAACACAGACATAAGCGCCGAAATAGATCTTGTCCTGGTTATCCGGCACAGAGGATACAACAGTCAGTTCCTCCAGGCGCTTATCCAGGTAGCGCACGCGGCGATCTATCTCCCGCAAGCGTTTCTTGCCGTAGATGTATTCCGCATTCTCGGAGCGGTCGCCCAGTGCCGCAGCCTCCGAGACAGATTGCGTTATGCGAGGGCGTTCTTCTTTCCACAGATAGCGTAATTCTTCCTTGAGTGTCTTCTCGCCTTCCGGAGTGATGTACTTCGCGCTCGGTGGTGATGGGGGACGATAGCGGCTCATGAATTGTTGTCGCCTTCGAAAAACGCGAGTTGCTCTTCCTCCGTTTGAGATGGCGATGAAGGTTGTTCTTCCTCGCTCGCCGGCAATACCTTGACCCCCAGCCCCAACAGCCGCACAGGTTTATTGCCGCGGGCAAAGCCATCGCTACAGAGTTTGTAGAAATTTTCCGGTTCCAGGGATTGAGAAATCATTTCCACTGTAGTCTGCATGAAATCATGAAATTTGATTTTTACGAACTGCTTCTGGATGCGGTAGTCATTTCTCACCTTGTCGAGTCGGCGCCGCAGTTGATCTTCCAGTGAGGGTAGCTGTCCCAGGCAACTTTGCAAGTCCAGCAAGTCTTCGGCAAAGGTATTTTCCACTGAAACTGATTTGCGGACACGCTGGGTCTGCACAGGCCGGTTGTCAATGCCATGGCTGAGCTCGCGCAATCTCTCACCAAAACTGCCGAAGTATTTTTTCAGGTCGTCGTCACTAAGGGATTGCAGGTCGTTGCAGGTTTCGATGCCGATGCGCCGCATCTTCTTCGCTGTCACCTTGCCGACCCCATATAACTTGTTCACAGGCAGATTTGCGACGAATGACTCGACCTCCTCTGGCAGGACGGCAAACTGGCCATCCGGCTTGTTCCAGTCGCTCGCTACCTTGGCGAGGAATTTGTTCGGCGCTATTCCGGCGGAGATAGTAATGCCTACGGTTTCCCTCACTTCATCACGAATTGCACTGGCGATACGAGTGGCGCTTCCCTGGAAAGCCTCGCATTCGCTGACATCCAGATAGGCCTCATCCAGGGAGAGGGGTTCAATGATGTCGGTATAATGAGTAAAAATTTCGTGTATCTGTTGTGAGGCCAGCCGGTACTTCTCCATGTCCGGACGGATAATGATCAGTTGCGGGCAGCGCTTCCTGGCAGTGGCTGATGCCATGGCGGAGTGAATACCGAACTTGCGTGCCTCGTAGTTGCAGGTGGCGACGACGCCGCGCCGTTGGGGAGAGCCGCCAACAGCGATCGGTTTACCCAGCAATTGCGGATTGTCTCGCATCTCAATCGATGCGTAGAAGCAATCGCAATCGCAATGAATGATTTTTCGCTGGGTGGGCATGGCGGTAATTGTAACCCCGGCCCGCGAAAAATCGCAGACCGGGGAAGGAGTCAATTGCGCCGCATGCCCCTCAGATCAGGCGTGGGACTTTTCGAATTCCTTCATGAAATCCACCAACGCCTGGCAACCGGCCACAGGCATGGCATTGTAGATGGATGCGCGGGCACCACCTACGGCGCGATGTCCCTTCAGGGCATACAGCCCTTGCGCTTCAGCCTGGTTGACGAATTCATCCAACAATTCATCCTTGGCGAGGGTGAAGGTGACATTCATGATGGAGCGGTGTGCTGGCTGAGCCGTGCCTAGGTAAAAATCGCTGGCATCGATGCAGTCGTACAGCAATTTCGCCTTGGCTTCATTCTGCGCTTCCATTTTTTCCACGCCGCCCTGGTCCTTCAACCATTCAAGAACGAGCTTCATCATGTAGATGGCGAAGGTGTTATTGGTATTGGCCAGTGAGTGCTGCTCGGCGTAGGTCTTGTAGTTCAGCAGACCCGGTGTTTCTGGCAGTGCGTAATCCAGCAGGTCGTCGCGAATCAGTACGAGGGCGAGTCCGGCGGGACCCAGATTCTTCTGTAGCCCCGCGAAGATAACGCCGAAATCATTGATGTTGAGTTTGCGAGAGAGAAACTCGGAAGTCATGTCGGCTACCAGGGGCACATCGCCAGTTTTAGGGAACTGGTGCCAGCGGGTGCCGAACAGGGTGTTGTTGCTGGTGATATGCAGATAGGAACTCTCGGGATCTATCTGAGACACATCGAAGTCTGGGATGTAGTTGAAGTTCTGGTCCTTGCTGCTGGCTATGTTCAGTGATGTGCCGTAGCGCTCGGCTTCCTCACTGGCCTTGACTGCCCAGTTACCAGTGAGCACGAAGCTGGCCTTGCGTGCCGGCAGTCGATTGATAAGGTTGAGTGGGACCGCCGAGAACTGCATCTGGGCACCGCCGTGCACGTACAGGATCTTGTAGTTGTCGGGTATGCCCGCCAGTTCTGTCAGCAACTCGTCAGTGCGATCGATAATCGCATCGAATTCCTTGGAACGGTGGCTGATCTCAATGATTCCTGCACCCATATCCTGATAGTTGAGAAACTCGGCCTGGGCTTTCTCCATGACCTCGGTGGGCAACATGGCTGGGCCAGCTCCAAAATTGTATACACGCTTCATGCTCGTTTCCTGACAGTAATTAAAAATGATTCGGGTTGCTTACAGAACGGTCACCTTGATGACGTCATCGATTGCTGCAATGGCGGCGATGGCGGCATCGGAGGGCTTGCTCTCCAGATCGATCAGGTTATAGGCAACATCATCGCGGCTCTTGTTCAACATATCGATCACGTTGATGTTCTGATCGGCAAGCACGGACAAGATCTGCCCCAGCATCTTGGGAACGTTCTTGTTGGTGATTGCAAGGCGAGTGCCTTGCTCCGCATTGGCAGCGCGGTCCAGATAGAGGGCCGGGAAATTCACCGAGTTCTTGATGTTGCCGTTCTCGAGGAAGTCCATCAGCTGATCTGCTGCCATCACGGCGCAGTTCTCCTCGGCCTCGGCGGTGCTCGCGCCGATATGTGGCATCGCAATCACATTCGACTTGCCCCTGAGTTCAGGACGAGGGAAATCACAAACGTACTTGGCGAGCTTTCCTGAGTCCAAAGCATTTGCCAGTGCTTCGGAATCGACGATCTCATCCCTGGCGAAATTGAGCAGGCAGGTTCCATCGCTCATCGCTGCAAACATGGCTGCATCGATCAGGTTGCGGGTAGCATCCAGCACTGGAAGATGCAGGGTGATGAAATCGGAGCTGGCAATCAGGGCGCTGAGGTTCTCTATGCGCTTGACCTGGCTCGGTAATCTCCAGGCAGCATCGACAGAGAGGGCAGGGTCATAGCCCTGGACGTTCATGCCGAGGCTGATCGCCATCTCTGCAACCAGTGAGCCGATGGCGCCCAGACCAACCACACCCAAAGTCTTGCCGGCAATTTCCCGGCCCTGGAATTGTTTCTTCTCCGCTTCCATCAATTTGGAAAGTTCGGCGTAGTCTGAAATCTGGTCCTGGGAATTGGCGAAATTGATACCCTGGATGATGCCCCGCGAAGCAAGTAAAAGGCCGCACAGCACAAGCTCTTTTACCGCATTGGCATTAGCGCCGGGTGTGTTGAACACAACGACACCATGGTCGGTGCAATCGGCCACGGGTACATTATTGACTCCGGCGCCAGCACGGGCCACTGCTTTCAGGCCAGCTGCAATGGCTGAGGCGTCAAGTTTATGGCTGCGTAACAGGATGGCATCGGGATCGCTCACTTCCGGTCCTACTTCGTAATGTTCCCTGGAGAACCGGCTCAAGCCCTTGTCTGAAATAGCGTTAAATGTCTGTATCCTGTGCATAGCGATAATACCTTGAGTTCTTATTCTTGATCTTGTGGGTTTGGAGTCTGTGACCTTGCGGAACATTGACCAATAGCGCGCAGTCGCGGCCGGGGAGTCGCAATGTCAATTGATGGCTTGCAATACGGGTTTCTCTGTCTTGATACCGGGATCGCTGAGCAGCTCCCCGGTGCGGGCATTGATTTCAGGCGGGCAATTATGTCTTGAATCCTCGCGAAACTCCAGATGAATTATGGC
Source organism: Pseudomonadota bacterium (assembly GCA_027621405.1). GTDB lineage: Bacteria > Pseudomonadota > Gammaproteobacteria > Pseudomonadales > Pseudohongiellaceae > UBA9145. Next base: position 20,269 of record JAQCBT010000016.1, read on the forward strand.
TCTGGCGCCGCACGGGTTCAGACCCTGGGGCCTTCGGGTTATGATTGGATTTTGACTCGTTCGATCGACAACATTATGCAGGAACAAGCTGGAATTCCCGTCCCTCTGGGTGCCTTCAAGGTCCCGGTGCAGCGCATTCTTGGGCGCAATCCAGGGCCGATGACTGGCCCCGGCACCAATAGTTACCTCGTTGGTGATAAGGAGCTAAGCCTTATCGATCCGGGTCCCATAAGTCTGGAACAGCTGGAAAGTTTCCTTGCTGCCCTTGGCGGGCGGCAGCTGCAATACATCTTCTGTACTCACACCCACGGCGATCACTCGCCGGCAGCCATGCCGCTGGCAGAGAAGACCGGTGCTACCCTCGTGGGACTGAAAGCCCCGGATGCAATGGGCCAGGATCATAGCTTTGAGCCTTCTCGGCAATGGCATCACGGAGATGTCGTGGAGCTGGATGGTTATAGCCTGCAATGTATCCACACTCCCGGTCACGTCTCCAACCATTTCTGCTATTTGCTGCGGGAAGAGGGTTTATTGTTCACCGGCGACCATGTCCTGCAGGGCACGACACCGGTTATTCTGCCTCCCGACGGTAATATGGCGGACTATTTATCCTCTTTAAGGCTGGTCCAGTCCCTGGGGGTAAAATTCCTGGCCCCCGGCCATGGTGGACTCATGGAAAACCCCCATCAGGAGATTGAGCAGTTGCTGCAACATCGACTGCAGCGGGAGGCAAAGGTCATTGCTGGCCTGCGGCAGTTGCAGGAGTCGGGTCTCGATGATTTGGTTGTGGTGGTTTACGATGATGTGCCCCAGCATCTGATCCCCTGGGCAAAGAAGACTCTATTGGCCCATCTTCTGAAGTTGGAGAAAGAAGGCAGGGCGCAACAGTCTGCAGAACGCTGGCGCGCCCAGCCATGAGTGGTGATGCAGTCTGGTTTGTCTACATGGTGCGCAGTGCCGATGGTCGGCTCTATACGGGAGTGACGACAGATACCGAGCGGCGCCTCAACGAGCATCGGCAGGCAGGCTCGAAACCAAAAACCCGGGGCGCCAAATATTTCCGGGGCAGAACTGGCCTGCATATGGTGTTCAAAAAATCAGTGGCAAATCGATCCACAGCGCAGAAATTGGAGTATATGATCAAGCAATTGGAAAAACCCCACAAAGAGGCGCTGGTGCAAGGCGCTGTATCTCTCGAACAACTATTCCCGGACGAAGATGAATAAAGCAGCAGCAAACTCAGCAGAAGAAGATATTGAATCGGTCCCTGTCAGCAAGATACCGGTCGGAGTCAGCAGCTGCCTGCTGGGAGAACGGGTTCGCTATGATGGCGGGCACAAGGGCCATTCCTATATAACCCGAACTCTGGGTGAGTATTTCGAATTTTACCCCTTTTGTCCGGAGCTCAATATCGGCCTGGGCATTCCAAGGAAACCCATTCGCCTCGCGCGCAGTGCCAGCAAAGATGTCATCTGTGTTGAAATCAATGATCCCGAGAAGGAATACACGGACAAGCTGCGTGATTGTGCAAATGAACAACAAGCCTGGCATAGCAAGCTGTGTGGCTACATCCTGAAGAAAGACTCTCCCAGTTGTGGCATGGAGCGGGTGAAGATTTGGGATAAGGCAATGCCTGTCCGGGAAGGTGTCGGCATCTATGCTCAACAGATGATGCAGAACTTTCCCTACTTGCCGGTAGAGGAAGAGGGCAGGATGGGAGACGCGGTTCTCAGGGAAAATTTTATCCAGAGAGTGTTCGTGATGCGACGCTGGTACAGGCTGCAGGAAGAGGGGCTTACTATTGCCGCGCTCATCGATTTTCATGCGCGACACAAGCTAATCATCATGAGTCACGACCAGAACAGGTATCGTGAACTGGGCAGATTCGTGGCAGGTATTACTAAAGACACCCTCCATGAAAACTCCGGGCAATACCTGTTGCAGCTCATGGAGGCCCTGAAGATTCGCGCCACCCGAAAGAATCACGTTAATGTGTTGCAGCATATCCAGGGCTACCTGAAAAACTACCTGGACAAGGATGACAAGGAAGAGCTCAGGCAGACTATCGAAAACTACCGTATTGGCCAGTTACCGTTGATTGTGCCTATTACCTTGCTCAACCATTTCTTCCGCAAGCATCCCGATGAGTATATCGCCAACTCGTGGTATATGAATCCCTATCCGGCCGAATTGTGTCTGCAGAATACGATCTAGTCGGTATTCAACTAGAGGGCTGATAGCATGATTAAGGTTCTCTCTATCGACCATGTGGTTCTCCGCACGACGGACCTGGAAGCCATGTTGCGCTTCTATTGTGATGTACTCAATTGTCCCGTCGAGCGGGAGCTAAAGGATCTCGGGTTAATTCAACTGCGTGCAGGAGATGCGCTCATCGATATCGTGCCCGTGGACTCCGAGCTGGGGAAACTGGGGGGCAAAGCACCCAGCCAGGATGGCCGCAATATGGACCATCTGTGTCTGCGCATAGGCCAGATGGACGAATCTCAGTTGCTGGACTATCTAATCGGGCACGGCATCGCTGTGGAAGAATTAGCAGAGCGCTACGGTGCCCAGGGTCATGGCCGTTCGCTCTACATAGAAGATCCGGAACGAAACACCGTTGAGCTGAAGTTGGCTCTCGAATAACCGCTTAGCTTACCGGGCTCTCTGGCGCCAATACCTGTTCATGACTGCCATTCGCTGGCGCAATCTTGAAACCTATAAACCCGTAGATCACCGCGACAACTGGATTGATGAGGTTAAAGAAGCAATAGGGAAGGTAGGCGAAGGTGGCTACCCCAAGAGTACCGGCCATGTATGCACCGCAGGTATTCCAGGGTACGAGGGGTGAGGTGATGGTGCCCGCATCTTCGAGGGTGCGGCTGAGGTTCTTCATGTCAAGGTTGCGGTTCTGGTATTCCAGCTTGTACATGCGGCCCGGCAGTACTACGGAGATATACTGATCCGAGGTAATGATGTTGGCGCCGATGCAGGTGGCAATAGTCGTGGCGATCAGGCTGCCCGTGGAGTGAACGAAGGAGAGGGCGTAGTCCACCAGGCGCCGCAGCAGCCCCGTGTGATCCATGACGGCACCGAAAACCATCGCACACAGAATAAGCCACACCGTGTTTAGCATGGAACTCATGCCACCCCGGGTCATCAGGTCGTCCAGTGTGGCATTGCCACTGCTGAGCGCAAATCCATCGAACAGTGTCTGCCAGGTACCCTTGAACAGGGCGAGAGCGGCGTTCGGTGCTTCGCCCGCCAACGCGAAGATCGCGGGGCGCTGAAAGATCAATGCCAGCAGCACAGCCAGCATGGCGCCGCTGAGGATCGTAGGGATGGGCGGGAATTTTTTGTTCGCCATGATCAGTAGCACCACGACCGGCAACAGCATGACCAGGTTGATGGTAAAGTTCTCGTTGATCAGTTGCAGGGTGACTGCGAGGTCGCTGGCAGTGGCATCGGAATCGATGTTGAGGCCAATGATAAGAAACAGGATAAGGGCCAGTACTATGCTCGGGATCGTAGTCCAGACCATGTGTCCGATGTGAGTAAAGAGATCGGTACCGGCTACGGCGGGTGCCAGGTTGGTAGTTTCAGAAAGCGGAGACATCTTGTCTCCGAAATAGGCGCCGGAGATGATCGCACCAGCGGTAATCTCCAGGGAAAGCCCCAGGCCTGCTGCCGCGCCAATCAGTGCAATGCCTACTGTTCCCGCTACCGTCCACGAGGAGCCGATGCTCAATGCGATTAATGCACAGATGGCGCAACTGGCTGCATAGAAAATCGAAGGATCGAGTATCTGCAGGCTGTAATAAATCATCGTTGGCACGGTGCCGGACATGATCCAGGTGCCGATGAGCAGGCCGACACTAAACAGGATAAGGCAGGGTTTTAGCGACACGGATATGCCGGTGATGATGGCCTGTTCGATCTCATCCCAACTCTGGCCATTATTCCAGCCGATTAGTGCCGCCACCGCCGCGCCTACGCAGAGGGCAATCTGGTTTGGGCCGTAGCTGGCATCCTCGCCAAACAGGTAGACGGAGAAGGAAAGCAGCCCTATCAGGACGGCAACGGGAGTCAGTGCCTGCAAGATTGATGGGCTGACTGGCGCAGGAGTCTGGGTAAATTCTAAGTTGCTGTCTTCCATCTGGGGCTGCCTGTGACCTGGAGTACATCGTGGCTGAAATTCTGCAGAGTACCTTTAGGTCGGTCAGGCCGTTTATCGCTGGCACTGGCTGACTGCAGGTGACGTACATGATCAAACCACAACCATCGCTACAGCATATAGGCATTGTCGGCTGCCTGTCTAATGCCACATGGGTTATAATTCTTCTCTTTTCAGCTATTTGCCGCCTGTTTGCGGAAAATGGGTCGGAGCCAGGGTGGTGATGAACAGTCCGGAAATACAATTGACCGATATCGATGCCTACATGCTCAAGCTTGGTGCGCAGGCGCGGGCTGCCGCTGCAGATATCAACAAGGCGGCCACTGCCAGCAAGAATGCTGCCTTACTAGCGATAGGAGAAGCCCTGGACGGTAGCCGTGAAGCACTGATGGCTGCGAATGCCCTGGACCTGGATGCGGGTAGAGAGAAGGGGCTGGAACCGGCTCTGATGGACAGGCTTGAACTGACGCCGGCCCGAATCGATACCATGATCGAGGGTCTGCGCCAGGTGGCCGCTCTTCCTGATCCGGTTGGGGAAATCAGTGACCTCAAGTATCGTCCCAGTGGTATCCAGGTTGGCAGGATGCGAGTGCCTCTGGGTGTGATTGGCATCATCTATGAATCACGTCCCAATGTAACCTGTGAGGCCGCCAGCCTTTGCCTTAAATCCGGTAATGCCACAATCTTGCGCGGCGGTTCAGAAGCGATCAATTCCAACCAGGCTATCGCGCGCTGCATCGAGGCTGGCCTGCTGGCCGCCAACTTGAATCCCCATGTGGTGCAGATTCTGGATAGAACCGACCGCGATGCGGTGGGCAAACTCATTACCATGCCAGAGTACGTGGACGTAATCGTTCCCCGGGGAGGTAAGGGGCTTATCGAACGCATAAGCAAGGACGCCCGGGTGCCGGTCATCAAGCATCTCGATGGCAACTGCCATGTATACATTGATGACCAGGCCGATCTGGATAAATCTGTCAGGGTGGTAGTCAATGCCAAGACCCAGCGTTTTGGCACCTGCTGCACCCTCGAATCATTGCTGGTCGCGGAAGATATCGCGGCTGAGGTTTTGCCCCCGCTCGCTGGGGAACTTGAGTCCCACAAGGTGGAAATGAGGGGCTGTGAAAAGACCCTGGCGATAGTGCCCGGTGCGATACCAGCCACAGAGGAAGACTGGGAAATGGAATACCTGGCACCTATTATTTCCATTAAGATTGTACGGGGACTAGATGAAGCGATAGAACATATTAACTATTACAGCTCTCAACACACTGACTCCATTATGACCACGAATATAAATCGCGCTCAGCGTTTCCTGCGTGAAGTCGATTCGAGTTCGGTCATGGTCAATGCTTCAACCCGATTTGCCGACGGATTCGAATATGGACTGGGAGCAGAGATTGGCATCTCTACCGACAAGCTCCATGCCAGGGGGCCTGTAGGGCTGGAAGGCTTGACCTCACAGAAATACATCGTGTTGGGAGATGGTCACATCCGCCAATGATGTCTCGCTTGGGTCTTCTTGGTGGCATGTTCGACCCGGTTCATAAGGCACATGTCGGTGCTGCGCGATTCGCGCTGGAGTTACTGCAGCTCGATTGCGTAAAGATGCTTCCCTGCAAAAAGCCCAATCACCGTGAGTCCAGTTTGGCTTCAGCGGAGCACAGGCTGGCCATGTTACGGCTGGCCCTGGGGAGAGAACGACAGATTGAGGCCGATCCGCTGGAACTCAATCGCGAAGGGGTGTCCTACTCAATTGATACGGTAGCGTATTTCAGGGAATTACTCGGCGATACACAGATTGTGTTTATTCTGGGTGTCGATGCAATGAATGCGCTCCCCAGATGGCATCAATGGCAAGCAATGTTTGAGTATTGCCATTTCCTAGTCCTGGGTCGTGGGCACGAGCAGATCGATAGCGCAACCAGTGAGGCAATTGGCTTCTCGCGCCGGGCCGTGTCAAACCCGACAGAACTGTTCGAGGAACCTCACGGTCGAATCTTTTTGGCCGGTGAGTTCGATTTCGAAGGTTCTTCTTCGGAAGTGCGGGAGTTGATCGCTGCAGGCAGATCAACGAGCAATTTGCTGGAGGTTGGGGTGGCCGCTTATATAAAGGAGCATGGCTTGTATCGAGCCTGATTCGTCTTGGGTCGTGCAGAGTTATGCAGGATAGTGAACTGAAGGAATCAAAATTGGATAGCAAGAAATTATCGCAGCTGGTTGTGAATGCGCTCGATGACATGAAGGGCGAATCAATCAGCTGTATCAATGTAAAGAAGCTGACTGAGATTACTGACTATATGGTAATCGCCACCGGACGCTCTAATACCCACGTCAAGGCTTTGGCAGATGCGGTGACAACGAAGGCCAAAGAAGCCGGAGTTGAAGTGGTAGGGGTGGAAGGCAAGATGCAATCGGAATGGGTATTGGTCGATGTGGGCGATGTGGTGGTACACATCATGATGGCACCCGTGCGTGCGCTGTATAACCTGGAAGATCTCTGGAGCTTCCAACAAGTCGATGGCAACGACGGCAAGGATACAGGGAAGCGTTAGACCGAGCTTCCCGGATGTCTTTCGTAGTCCTGAAGGTATATGAGAATCAGGCTTATTTCAGTTGGCACTCGAATGCCGGGCTGGGTTAACGAGGGCGTGGAAGAGTATGCCAGGCGAATCCAGAATGATCTGGGGTTCTCTCTGATTGAAGTGCCTTTGGCCAAACGCAGCAAGGCGCAGGCGGTAGCCCAGTTCATGGCAAAAGAGGGCGATGCCATGCTGGGCAAGATCGATCGTGATGAATTTGTGGTGGCCCTGGATGTGAAGGGTAAGTCCCTGGATACTTCCGCGCTGGCGGCTCGCTTGCAATATTTTCGCGAGGAGAGCCGTAATATCTGCCTGCTGATAGGCGGGCCTGATGGGCTGCACCCGAGCTGCCTGGCGCGTGCCGATGAAAAATGGTCGCTGTCGGCGCTTACCCTGCCTCATCCCTTGGTGCGAGTCCTGATCACCGAGCAACTCTACCGTGCCCATAGCCTCTTGCAGGGGCACCCCTATCATCGGGAATAAAAGCGCAGGAACGGGCTCCCAGGGAGTCAGTTAGCATTAAAATTCCCGGAAAATCAGTTAAACTAGCACTAAAGGCGGTTGAAAACTTTTGCGGGAATCTACGGTCTAAAATCCCCGGGGGCCTGCGCCAGCCGGCCATCAAGCGCGACTCCAGGCAGCCGACTTAATACTTAACGGACAGAATACTCCTACACTATGAACGGCAAGTGGCAACTCAAGGATCATGAAGCCGAGCGTCAGCTCTTTAATCGCCGGCTGACTGCCGCGGGCATCGTGGTGGGCTTGCTGTTCGCTGCCCTGATAGCCAAGCTTGTCAATCTGCAGGTTCAGCAATACGAGTACTTCAGCGCGCGTGCCGACGGTAATCGGCTGCACTCTCAATATGTGCCTCCAGCCCGGGGGCTGATCTTCGACCGCTCAGGGGAACTGCTGGCGGACAATCAGCCCATCTTCAACCTGACCGTGGTGAAGGAGCAGGTTCCAGACATGGAAGCTATGCTCGAGCGCTTGTCGGGCATGATCAGTCTCACCGCAGACGACATAGAGCAGTTCGAAAATCGATTGCGACGAAACCGGGTACCTTACACCTCCGTTCCCTTGCGCTATGTATTGAGCGATGAAGAAAAATCCCGCATAGCCGTCAATGGCCACCTGCTTCCTGGGGTCGCGATCGAACCCCAGTTCGTGCGTCGCTATCCGCTCGCAGACCTGACGGCCCATGCGGTTGGTTATGTCTCGGAGATAAATCGCGAAGAACTGGACCGCCTCAGCGATGAAGAGCGCGAAAATTATGGTGGCACCAACCATATTGGCAAGTCCGGTATAGAGCGAACCTACGAAGAATTACTGCATGGCAGGGTGGGTTACGAGATTGTTGAAAAGAATAATCGTGGTCAGGTCATGCGGCGTCTGGATCGAACTGATCCTGTCGCAGGCAGGAACATCACCCTGCACATGGATGCCGAACTGCAGATCGCTGCTGAAGAGGCCCTGGGAGATTTCCGCGGTGCAGTAGTAGCCATCGACCCCAATACCGGCGGCATCCTGGCCATGATCAGCAAGCCGGGGTTCGATCCCAATCTGTTTGTCACCGGTATCAGCAACAAGGACTATTCGGTACTGGTGAACGACAGGATTAACACGCCGCTGTTCGATCGAACTACCAATCCTTACCCGCCTGGCTCCACCTTGAAACCCTTCATAGGGATGGGCGGTTTGCAGCACGAATTCGTGGATTACGATTTCTCGATCCAGGATCCCGGGTATTTCCGCCTGCCTGGTGTTGCCTACCGCTGGGGTGACTACACGCTTCGCACTGCCATAGGGGGAGGGCACGGCCGCACCAACCTGCAGAAGGCGATTTATCAATCCTGCGACACATTCTTTTATGATCTCGGGCATCGCATGGGGATCGACACCATGCATGACTTCCTGTCCCAATTTGGATTTGGCGACAACTTTGCCCTCGACATCAGTTATGCCCGCACCGGTGTGCTGCCTTCACGTGACTGGAAACGTGAGAGCCGAGGCGAACCCTGGTATCCAGGCGACACTATCAACTCCTCTATAGGGCAGGGGTATATGTGGGCCACACCCCTGCAGTTGGCCACCGCCGCCGCCATCATGGCGAACAAGGGCAAAGTGGTGCAGCCGCGTATGCTGAAGGCAGTGGACGGGAAACCCGTAGAACCTGAAAACAACAATCCGGTTCCAGACCTGGTGGTGCAGGACGAGGACTACTGGCGCTATATTCACGAATCCATGACCATGGTTGTGCATCGCCCCTATTCCGATGTGTTCAGGGACTACGGCACAGCCTTTGAGGCCATCGCCATGGCAGACAGGGATATGCCTTACAAGATGGCAGGCAAGTCAGGAACCGCCCAGGTGGTAGGCATCAGCCAGGATATCCTTTCCAGCACCGACATCGAAGTGTCGGACCTGAACAAGGATCATGGCTTGTTCATCTCCTTCGCGCCGGCATTGCATGATGCGATCAAACCGCAGATTGCTATCGCTGTATTCGTAGAAAATGGCGAGCATGGAAGCAGCGTCGCCGGCCCTATTGCCAAGGCCATAACCGATAAATACCTGCTGGATATTCTCAAGCTGGATTTCGATGTGCTGGATGCCGAAGCGGAATCCATGAATCAGCTTATCTCCCAGGCTGCTGATGATTAATCAGGATTTTGTCCGCCAGACCACTGGCTTCTATCAGCCAGGAAAGGGTGGCAGCACCATCTGGCGCAGCCTGCACACTGACCCACCGCTGGTCATCGGCCTTGTTCTGCTGGGCTGCTTCGGCTTGTTTGTCCTGTATAGCGCCAGTGATGGCGACAGCAATCTGGTTCGACGGCAGGGGCTGCTCATGCTGGTTGGCTTGTTGGTAATGTTTGTCGTTGCCCAGTTCAATGTGCATTTCTATCGGCGCTGGTCGCCGTCAATGTACGCTGCAGGTCTGGGTTTGCTGGGTCTGGTCCTGGCAATTGGTACGGAAGAGAACGGTGCGAAGAGTTGGCTGAACCTGCCCGGCCTGCCCAGCTTTCAGCCTTCTGAACTGATGAAGTTCGTCGTGCCCATGCTCCTGGCCTGGTATCTTGCCAGCCGGCCCTTGCCGCCCCGATTCAAACACTTGTTCTGGGCAGCCTTGATGATCCTGCTACCGGCAGCGTTGATCGTGCTGCAGAACGATACCGGTACCGCTATCATGGTGTTCATGTCCGGTGTATTCGTGGTGTTGCTGGCGGGCATCAAGTGGCGCATCGTGTTTTCCGGCTTCATTGCCCTGATGCTGGTGTCGCCAGCCTGGTACCTGTTCCTGGCACAGGAACACCAGAAGAACCGCATCCTCACCTTCTTCGATCCTTACCGGGATCCCACGGGAGCAGGGTACAACATCATCCAGTCCCAGATTGCCATCGGCTCTGGCGGCATCTACGGCAAGGGCTATGGCAATGGCGCCCAGTCACACCTGGATTTCATTCCCGAGAGCAACACCGATTTCATCATGGCGGTGCTGGCCGAGGAATTCGGCTTGCTGGGTATCCTGTTCCTTATCTGTCTGTATCTTTTCGTGCTGGTGCGTGGCTTTTACATCGCCTACACCGCGAAAGACATGTTTAGCCGACTATTGGCGGGAAGTATTACGCTTACCTTTTTCTTCTATGTCTTCGTCAACATGGCCATGGTTTCCGGTCTGCTGCCGGTGATAGGCTTGCCTCTGCCACTGATCAGTCGGGGCGGAACATCCGTCATTACCATGTTTGTTGGCTTCGGCCTGCTTATGTCCATCCATACTCACGGGCTTCGCAATAGATCATAACAATTTGATTTATAAGGATTTATTTTTTCCTACCCGAACTACCGGCCTAAATTTTCCGAATTTGACTATTGCTAGTCTTCAATCCCGGCCGACTGTTGTTAAAATAATTCTGCAAACGGACGCTAAGTAGTTCAATTAATTCAATTTTCCCGGGAGCGGGGTTTTATGAATTCAGCTATCCAGCCTCTCGTCCGCATGCTGCTGCCTTTGGCATTGGCAACGGTGTTGGTTGCCTGCGGATCGACCCCGGCGCCTACCAGCTCTAATCACGGCAGTCGTTACAGCATCCAACAGGACAGGGCGCCTTCGCGTGAGGTGGATATCGCCTCGATTCCCGACGTAGTTCCGGAGCCGGTTAATCGAACCCGGGCAGGCAATGTGAGCCCCTACACGGTACTGGGTAAGACTTACACCGTGTTGCCAACAGAAGAAGGCTACCAGGAGCGGGGTGTCGCTTCCTGGTACGGTGAGAAGTTCCATGGGCACCAGACTTCCAACGGCGAAATTTTTGATATGTACAAGGTTTCCGCAGCCCACAAGTCCTTACCCATACCCAGCTATCTGCGGGTGACGAATCTGGATAACAATCGCAGCATCGTGGTCAGGGTCAACGATCGCGGGCCATTCCATGGTGATCGCATCATCGATCTGTCCTATGCGGCAGCCCTGAAGCTGGGCTATGCAGATCGGGGTACGGCACGAGTACAGTTGGAGGCGATCGTCGTGAATTCCGATATAGGAAGCAGAACTCTTGCCGTCAATTCGCGGTCTAATACGGTAGTAGATCCCATCGCAGGTGCGAAATATATCCAGGTCGGGGCGTTTTCCAGCCTCGATACGGCAAGGGAGTTGTCCCGGGAGTTGGATACGCTCACGGACCGACCGGTATTTATCCGGTCAATCAACAGTCGGGAAAATGGGGTCTTGCATCGAGTGCGAATCGGCCCCATAGAGAACGATGGTGAAATTCAATCTTTGAGCAGGCGCGTAGTTGCTGCAAATCTGGGTAGACCTTACACTGTCACCGAATGACAGGTTTCGTCTATTCCCCGGATATCTGGTAGCCAGATCGGGGTTCCCTGATCGCCCCCCGCACTGCTTGGCAATACACTAAACTGATTTTGATGGATGATTCTATGCTCCTCAGGCGCAAAAAATTTCTGCTAATTACTTCCTTCGTGGCTTTCGTCACGCTGCTAACAGGCAACCCGGCCGGGGCCCAGACCATTATTCCCCGCGCCCCTGATATCGCCGCCACCAGTTATATCCTGATCGATGCCAAGACCGGACAGGTACTAGTGGAAGAGAACCCGGACGAGCCGTTGCCGCCAGCCAGTCTCACCAAGATCATGACCTCCTACATCGCCATCGAGGAAATCCTGACTGGAAACCTCTCGCTCAATGATATGGTGCACATCAGCGAGAAGGCCTGGCGCATGGAAGGCTCCAAGATGTTCGTTGAGGTGAATACCCAGGTCTCCGTGGAAGACCTGCTGCGCGGCATCATCATCCAGTCCGGCAACGATGCCAGTGTGGCGATTGCGGAACATATAGCCGGCAGCGAAGAAGCTTTCGCCGACATGATGAATCAGTATGCCGAGGTGCTGGGTCTGCAGAACAGTTTCTTCATGAACTCCAGCGGCCTGGATACCGAGTTGTACTACAACACCATGTCTGCCCGTGACCTGGCGATACTGGCCAGGGCGACAGTGGACAGGCATCGGGACTTCTATCCCATCTACGCTGAGCGCGAGTTCACTTACAACAATATTCGCCAGAGCAATCGCAACAGCCTGTTGTTCCGGGACCGCAATGTAGACGGGCTGAAGACAGGCTGGACCGACGCAGCAGGTTACTGCCTGGTCGCATCCGCCGAGAGAGATGGTATGCGTCTGATCTCGGTAGTAACCGGTACTGCCAGTGAAGAGGCACGAGCCATCGAAACCCAGAAGCTGCTCACCTATGGTTTTCGTTATTACGAAACCCACAAGCTCTACGATGCTGACCAGGTGCTTACCTCTGTACCGGTTTACTCCGGTGCCGAGAGCTCGGTCGATCTGGGAATTGAAGAAGAAGTCTACGTGACAATCCCGCGGGGTCAGGCCGAAGCCATGACCGCGACAGTGGATGTGGACGAGGTAATCCGGGCGCCGCTGCAGGAGAGGCAGACCATGGGCAAGGTCAACGTTATGCTGGGCGACGAGCTCATCTATAGCGGCGATGTGGTTGCCATGCGTGCTGTGGAAGAGGCCGGAGCCCTGAAGCGCTTCATGGACTGGATCACGCTCATGTTTAGTGACGCGGCGGGTTAAGTCAGCCCATGATTGAATTCAATGATGTAACTGATGAAGCTCCGAAGATTGAATTTCCCTGCCTGTATCCGATCAAGATAATCGGTAGGTCTGTAGAGGGTTTCCAGGCGACTGTCATTGAGGTGGTAGAAAGACACACCGGGGATCTGGATGCCAATCTGATCAATGTCCAGTCCAGCGCCCAGAGCAACTATCTCTCCGTGCGAGTCACGATCGCTGCCACGGGCGAGGAACAACTGCGGAACCTCTTCGAAGACCTGAAAGCCCTGGAAAGCGTCAAGCTGGTTCTCTAGGGTGCGGCTAGCCAGCTACAAATGGATTCAGGCGACTGCGCCTGATGACAGTCCAGACCTGCCTCCCTTGATCGTGCGCCGCCTGGGGCTGCAGGATTACGAGCCCATATTCAAGTCCATGCGCTACCTGGCCGAGCATCCGCGGCCGGATCGGGCCGATGAGATCTGGCTGCTCAGCCACAAACCGGTGTTTACCCAGGGGCAGGCAGGGCGGGCTGAGCATATTCTCAATCCCGGCAAAATCCCTGTGGTACAGGTAGATCGCGGCGGACAGGTTACCTATCATGGTCCGGGGCAGCTGGTAGCCTATCTCCTGCTGGACGTACGGCGCCGGAAACTCGGGGTTCGCGGCCTGGTAGACCTGATCGAGCGATCGATGATCGAAACCCTGGGCCAGTACGGAATTGCAGCGGAGCCCAGGTCCGGTGCTCCCGGTGTCTATGTCAATGATGCTAAAATAGGCGCCCTGGGGCTGAGAGTGAAGAATGGCTGGAGTTACCACGGCCTGAGCCTGAACGTCAGGATGGACCTCACTCCCTTTCATGGCATCAATCCCTGTGGCTTCGAGAAACTGGAGGTGACCCAGATATCGGACCTCGAACCCGAATTGGCCTCGAGGGAACTATTGCTGCAGGAAGTGAGCAGGCGCCTCACCAACAGACTCCTGGAAAATCTGGGATACATCGCTCCTTACACGGATTGAAATACGACATACCATGGCAGAAAGAAGACGACGCAATGTATTGATCGAAGGCGAAAAACTCCGCGGAGCCGACAAGTTGCGTCGCATTCCCGTGAAAGTGATTCCCACCACCGAATTGCCGACCAAGCCCGACTGGATTAGGGTCAAGATACCGGCTTCACCAAAGATCAGTCATATCAAGCAGAAATTGCGGGAGCATCGGCTCGCGTCCGTGTGTGAGGAAGCTTCCTGTCCTAACCTTGGCGAGTGTTTCAGCAACGGTACCGCGACATTCATGATCATGGGCGACATCTGCACCAGGCGCTGTCCTTTCTGTGATGTTGCCCATGGCAAACCGAAGCCTCTCGCCGAAGATGAGCCGAGAGAGCTGGCACAGGCCATCGCCGAAATGGGGCTGAGCTATGTCGTCATCACGTCGGTAGACAGGGATGACCTGAAAGACAGTGGAGCCCAGCATTTTGCCAACTGCATCAGCGAGACTTACAAATACAATCCGGGTATCAAGGTCGAAGTGCTGGTACCCGATTTTCGCGGACGCATGGAAATCGCGGTGGATATCCTGAAAGAGACGCCACCGGATGTGTTCAACCATAATCTGGAAACCGTTCCCCGTCTGTACAAGCAGGCCCGACCCGGCGCTGATTACCAGTGGTCATTGGACCTGCTGCAGGCCTACAAGGCGAAATGCCCCCAGGTAATTACCAAGTCGGGGCTCATGCTGGGGCTGGGTGAAACCAATGAAGAAGTAAAAGAAGTGCTGCGCGATCTCAAGGCCCACGATGTGGACATGATTACCCTGGGCCAGTATCTGCAACCCAGTAAGGACCATCTCAGGGTAGAGCGTTTCGTTCACCCTTCAGAATTTGAAGAGCTTAAGGTGTATGCCGAATCCCTGGGTTTTGCGCAGGTTGCCAGTGGTCCGCTGGTTCGCTCTTCCTATCATGCTGACAAGCAGGCTCATGGAGAAAATGTTTCCTGAGTTTCTGCTGAATGAAGATCAATCTTAAACAACTTCTGGTCAGCGCAATCTCTCTCCTGGTAGCCATCGCTACCGTAATTGGCTTTACCCGCAATGCAGCCTTAGTGGGAGAGCTGGCGCCTGTCCTGCGCGCGTTAATACTGGATCTGGCAGTTTTGTCCGCGCTGATTGCAGTCTTTCCGCTTAACCCCCTGTTTCGGGGACGTCCCGGAACATATGGTTTTGTTGTGTGTCTGCCAGCAATGGTTCCTGCATTGCTCTACTTTATATTCCTGTTACCGCAGCAGGCCAGCGGTGAAATCCTGGCTTCCCAGCTACGTAGCGACCTGGTGACAGATGGTTCCAGCAATGGCATTGTCGAAGTGGGATTCGCCTATCCCATATATACGCCCACCGTGAGTATTCGTAGCCAGGACTTGTATACCCGTCAGCTCAATATATTTTTGCGCATGATCGATGCCAATGGCGGGGAGACACTGTTTCGTGGTGTGCGGGAGCAGGTACCCGGCTCCGGGCTGAGTGTTGAAGCCAGCGTGCAGGGATTGTTGAGTCGTAATGAGGGGTACCTTCTCAATCCACTTACCCTGCCTCCCGGGAAAGAGATTCAGGGGCGCGCGGTATTCGTGATCAGTAATTTGCAGGATGGCACCAGCTTCATCGATGCCCTGGGCTATGCCTACCAGGCGCAATTCGAATTAAGGGATCCCCTGGATGGTTCCCTGGTGCAGGTGTTTCCGCTCAACCGCATCTAGAGAGCCTGGGAACCAGCAAAATCCTCCCCCGGGGAGCCTGCTGCTCCTGCCTACAGGATACCGTTTCCCTCGTGTGCAGTTTCCAGCTTTCCTGTCTGTCGATTCCATAGAACAAGGGCGAGGGAACAGAATACATAGGCGGCAGTAATGATCAGGGCTGATGGGTCCGTAGTCAGGAGTTGCATTCCGGTCGCAAGTACTAGCAAACGCAGCACCTCAAGGTAAATTGCATCCTCCCTTCCTTCCATCCATCTACCATGTACAAACAGCGAGTAAGTCAGAAACAGTACGGCCAGGCTCACAAGCGCATAGCTGAGGGTGTTTGCATTGAGAAGTATGTAAAGGCTGAAACCCACGGTGACCAGAAACTGAGCGAAGGTATAAACCCTGGCAAAACTGCTGATCCGGGGATCAAACTTCAGGCTCAAGTCCTTATCCAGCGCTTTCTGTTTGCAGCGTGTAACAGTCCCATCTGGCTGCCAGCCGGGTGGCTTGAATGGCAATCGCAGCTTGTTCAGCAGGCCCGGAGCATTGAGTGTATCCAGGATCAGCCTCCAGTAGACATGGACATTGGCCCATAGCGGGTTCCAGCTATTCAGCGGTTTGCGCAGCCCGAAGTAGACCGGTTCGTTGTCCAACTCGTCCTGGAAAGTACCGAACAGGCGGTCCCAGAAGATAAATACGCCGCCATAGTTCTTATCCACATAGATTTTGTTGCGGCCATGATGTACCCGATGATTGGATGGCGTGACCATGATCCATTCCAGTGGTCCCAGTTTGGGAATATGCTCAGTGTGCACCCAGAACTGATAGATCAGGTTCAGGCTCACCACAGTGAACAGGACTTCGGCAGGATAGCCCAATGCATAGAAGGGCAGGTAGAAGAGGAAGCCATAGAAATCGATGCTGGTCTGGCGCAGCGCTGTGCCGAGGTTGAAGTCTTCGCTCTGATGATGGGCTACGTGGGATCCCCAGAACAGGGCCACCTCGTGCCCGAAGCGATGTTTCCAGTAGTAGGCGAAATCATAGAACACGAAGCAGCTGACCCATACCCAGGCCTGGTTGTCGGGTAGTTGCTGAAGCTGGAAATGGACAACGACCCACTCATAGATGGCGCCAGAAAATCCGAGAATCACCAGTGCCTGCAACCTGCTCAGGCTTCCCATGGACAGGCTGTTGATGGTGTCGTTTATGCGGTAGGTATTGCGACCACGAACCATGCCATAGGCAAATTCCAGCAGAATAAGCAGGAAGAAGAAGGGTATGGCATACAGAATCAGGTCCATGGACGAAATTCTACACTGTTTTGCCCGCGGCGGGGGTCAGGACGCAGTGACCGGGCCTTCATAGTGCGGTGTTCCGAGCCCCTGGTATTCGGCTATAGCCAGGCCGGCGGCTACCGAGGTGAAGGGATCATGCTCAATGACCTTGTTGGGAAACTTGCTGTCGAGGAGCCCCTTTACCGCCGGGATCAGCGAAGAACCTCCGGTGCGAATCACCAGTTGTATCCGTGAACTGTCCATATTGGCCTTTACCAACACGTCATCGATTGCCTGGTCCAGTTGTTCCAGAACGCCACTAATCATGGATTCGAACTGCTCGCGAGCGACATCGATTTCGATGTCCAATTCCGGTATGTCGAGCCGGGCAACGGTTTCACTGGATAACGTCGCCTTCAGGTCTTTCAGGCATTGAAAAACCAGGTAGCTGTAATTGTTCTTGATCAGGTCGTAAAGGCGCTGGAACTTCTCTGCAGCCTCGTCTCCGAATTCGATTCTCTGCTTGAGGGGTGTGGTGTAGCGGTTCTGGTTCAGCATGTAGCTGATTGCCCAGTTCAGCAGCAAGTCTTCATAATCCTCAAAGGGGAATACAGTCTCGATTTCCCTGTCCTCACCAGCCCTGCGCCAGCGTTCTCCTTTTCCAAGCAGGGGAAACAGTAATTCCCGGAACATTAACTGATCGATGTGATCACCGCCCAGCCCGATGCCATGGGTGGCAGTCACCTCGAAGTCGTCTTGTTGCTTGTGCAGAATACAGAGATCCAGTGTGCCTCCACCGAAATCTACGGCGAGCAGGAATTCTCCAGTGGCTGTTGGGTGGCTATGCAAATAGCTGAGGGCAGCGGCAATGGGTTCAGGATAGAAACTTTGATTGGTGAATTCTGCATAGCCATAGGCTTCGGATAGTAGCGCCAGCGCCTGCTGATTTCTGCCGCCTTCGGAACCTTCGAAATTTACCGGATGCCCGATGCAGGCATGATTGGAATCGCTGGCGTCCAGGCCCATTTTGCTAAACAGGGCCAGAAGGCACTTTTTTATGCGCACCAACAAGGGTGTGACCAGAGCCACCAGGCGAAACGGGCGATCGAATACCATGAGCCTGGGTGCATCACTCCTGCCAAGCAAACGCTTGATGCCTCGAAACAGTCTTCCGGTTTGTCCGGCATCAACGAATGACTGGCCATAGATCATTTCTGTGGACGCTTCTTCGGGCAGGCCTCTGTCGCCAATCTGTCCAGTCGTGCTGCGACCCTCTCCCAGGACTTCGGCACTCAGTTCAACCTTGCGACCGGTGTTGCTCTGGATATAGCGCTCGATGGCAGCCTGCCCGGTCTCGATTTGAAAGTCGCTGTCCACATAGGTTGCGGAAGGCATGACCGGAGAATGCTCCTCCAGTTGGACAAGATGTACTGCGGAGCCATCATAGATGGCTGCTACGCTATTGCTGGTTCCGAAGTCGATGCCTATGCCGACTCTTGCACCTGAATTGAGGGGGTTCTTGGCTTGCTCTTCTTGCACTGGGAAATGATCTGATCTTGGACTTAACGGTAGTTGGAAATTGGTGGCTGGAAGTGGCTCAATCCGGAAATCCGTGCTCTGGAGTGAACGCTATTTTACAACAAGCTTCCCCCATCAACTAACTATCTCTCAATCTGCAGTATTCTCATTCATTGACCAAACTTCGGCAATCTGCGGCTGTTGATGAGGCTAAACTCCCGCTGCGGTTGAAGTTTTCGGGAACTTAACCTATGCTCCCCCGGTCTCATGCAGACGTAGAAGCAGTAGCACCAAGAGTTCTCACGAGGTATTCATGTTAATTGGCAGATTGCCGCCGAATCGCACAATGTTAGCGGCATTTGTGACATTCACACTGATAGCTAGCTCTGCGGCATCGGCAGGTACGCTGGTCCGTGTCAGCACTACCATCGGTGATTACACCATAGAGTTGCTGGACGAATCGGCCCCGCAAACAGTTCAAAATTTCCTCAATTACGTGAATAGAAACGACTACAACGGCACCTACCTTCACCGTGTCGTGGATGATTTCGTGGTGCAGGGTGGAGCGTACGGATTCCAGCTGTTCTACGGCCCAGTTGATGCGCCTGTGGACCCGCCAGTCCCCAATGAGCCTGGTGCCTCCAATGTGCGCGGCACGGTAGCTATGGCGAAACTTGAAGGGCAGCCAGACAGCGCAACCAATCAATGGTTCGTGAACCTCGCCGACAATACGAGCCTGGATACTACCAACGGCGGTTTTACTGTGTTCGGCACCGTGCTGGGTAATGGCATGATTATTCTCGACGCCATTGATGATCTGCCGACAGTGTCTCTGGGTGGAAAAGCTTCGAGTGCTCCTTATTGGACACCCTCGTTCAGCAATGGCCTGGATTTCGTGTACATAAATGCCGAGGTGGTAGAGCGATTCAGTGAAGCACCCCATGTCTACGAAACGAACACAGGCAAACTAATCACCACGGTCAGTGTGGATGGTGGCAGCGAATTGATAAGCCTGAATTTCGATACGGTTGCTAAAGACCCGGAAGTCGTGCTGCGAGTCAATACCAAAAGCATTATTCCCCGCAAGGAGACATTTCCTGACATCGCGTCTTACTCCACAACGGATAAGCGCCTGCGCATTCCCAGTCTGGAGGTCAACCAGAATGGAAATGTATTCCTGCTAAGTAATGTGGTCTTTGTCCTCAGCAATACAGAACTCTCCCAGTTCACTCTGGAATCCTACAATCAGTAAGCCTGCCTCGACCGACGTTTACCGAATGCTGCTGTTAGGTTAATCTTGCCGTCACGGAAACCCGTTAAGAGTTCCCGGATTTCCACTCCAGCTAGCAGGACAACAATAATATGGCTGCCCCCCGCGGTGAATTTTCTTCAAGGTTTGGATTTTTGATGGCCGCCTCCGGTTCCGCTGTGGGGCTGGGGAATATCTGGGGCTTCCCAACCAATGCAGCATCCAATGGCGGAGCTGCCTTTCTATTCACCTACCTGATACTGGCCTTCGCGCTAGCGTATCCGGCGCTGATGGCCGAATTGATTATTGGTCGCTATGCAAGGGCCAATGCAGTAACAGCACTAAAGACTATCTCTGTCGGCGAGAAGACCCGACTGGCTGCTGTCACTGTAGGTTTCGTGGGAATAATCACTGTCAGCTTCATCCTGAGTTTCTATGCGATCGTGAGTGGCTGGATGATTGCATTCTTCTTCGATCCTGTGGCACGCCTGTTGGGGATGGAAGGCCTGGCGACCTGGCTGACCACCGACGCGGCGGTGCGAAACAGTCTCTTCGTGGTTGTGTTCATGGTGCTGACTGTTTTTATTATTAGCGCCGGAGTAAAGGATGGTATCGAGAAGTGGGCGTCACGGCTAATGCCATCCCTGATAATCATCCTCTTGCTGCTAATCGTGTATGTGCTCACCTTGCCTGGTGCGCTGGATGGCCTGCGTGCCTATCTGATACCCGATTTCAGCAGGGTAGCCGATCCGGCTCTGCTGGTCAGTGCAATGGGGCAGGCGTTCTTCTCCCTGTCGCTGGGTGTCGGCACCATGCTGGTGTATGGGTCGTACATCAGCAAACGTGAGAACTTACCCACCATCGGTAGCCTGGTGGCCTTATTGGATGTTGGAATCGCCGTCCTGGCTGGCATGCTGATTCTGCCTGCCATGTATGTGGCTCTCAACAACGGGGTGCAGATCTACGATGAGGCGGGTGGACTGATTGCCGGGCCGGGCCTCATCGTGTCGGTTTTGCCGGCCTTGTTTGAAACCATGGGTTCTATAGGGGTGCTGGTGGCATTCGCATTCTTTGCCTTGATGACGATTGCTTCCCTGACTTCATCTATCTCCATGCTGGAAGTGCCAGTCGCTTATGGTGTTGAGCATCACGGAATAGACAGACCGAAGGCGGCCATCGTCATCGGCGCCGTGATAACAGTCATCTCCCTGATTATCGTTTTCAATTTCGATCCACTATTCGACCTGGTGGTTACCTATACCACCGAGGTGAGTCAACCGCTGCTGGGTTTTGCCTTCTGTATCTTTGTGGCCTGGATCTGGCGACGCAACGACATCCTCGAAGAGATAAAGCAGGGCGATCCCGATGTAGAATCCGGCCTGTTCTGGAAAATCTGGCCCTTCTACGTGAAGTATATCTGTCCGGTGGCCATCCTCGTTGTGTACTTCCAATAGCGCCTGCATGCTGGAAATTACAGGCGCACAATCAACTGCCTAGCTGTTGAGGACGGCGATGAAGCGTTCAATCTCTGCTTCCGTGTTGTAGTAGTGAACTGACGCCCTGTTCACGTCGAGACCCTTCTTTCCCAGATCGAGTTGGGCGTTCATCCCTCTCGAGACCGAGGTATTGATACCTGCCGTATTGAGCAGTCTCTTTGTGTCATCTGCGTCCATATCCCTGCGATTGAAAGTCACGATGCCTGACAGGTTTTGCGAACGTTCATGGACAATAATATTGTGGCAGTCGGCCAGGCTGTCATGCAAAAGCCTTCCCAGGTACCGCACCCTTCGCTCGATCGCCTCGCTACCAATCTTCAATGCGTAGTCCACGGCAGCGGCCAGACCAATCATGGCAGCGACGTTGCGCTCCCAGTTTTCGAAGCGTGTGGCGTCGGGGCGAAGGCTGTAGCTGCCCGCCGATATCCATTGCACGGAGTGTAAATCCACGACGGCGGGTACCAGTTCCTGAAGCCTCGAATTTCTGGCGTAGAGAAAGCCGGTGCCACGGGGACCGCGCAGGTATTTACGGCCAGTGCCGCAGAGAAAATCACAGCCTATACGCTCAACATCCAATACTACCTGTCCGGCAGACTGACAGGCATCGAGGAGATACCAGAGGCCGTGCTCCCTGGCGATAGCTCCAACTTCCTCGGCGGGCTGGATATCGCCTCTCTGGCTTGGTACATGAGTCAGGCACACAAGCCTGGTGTTGGGGCGGATCGCGGCGCGCAGGGCATCGAGATCTACCACCCCATCTTGATCGCTCGCTATCGTAGTCAGTGCCAGTCCCCTGTGTTTCGCGCTGTGCAACAGATCCAGGTAATTGCTGGCGTATTCCATATCGGCGGTAATGATGTGATCTCCTGCTTTCAGCTCTAAGGCATGAAACGCGGCATGCCAGGCCCTGGTAGCGTTTTCCAGGAACGCGATTTCGGAAGGCTGGCAATTCAACAGTTCGGCGAAGGCGGAGTAGAAGCGTGCCTGCTTTGCCTGTGCACGGTCCGCCGCCTCATAGCCACCAATCTCCTGTTCCAGGTTGAGGTGGGAAATCTGCATCTCGGTGACAGTACTTGGGCTAAGCGCAGAGCCAGCATTGTTGAAGTGGATCAGTTGTTCACAGTGCGGTGTTTCGGCTCTGATCCTGTCGAGATCGATTGCTGAAGGGGCGGACATAGGAGTACCTTTGCTGGTGATGCTAATAGAATGCGTCGCAGGAATTCAGCAGTTCCCAGGTGGTTACAGCTCGTGAGGGGCATCTGTCAGCGGATGATATTAGCAAAGAGCTGTGCTACGGTGCCACAAAGTCTGTTTGGGCATAAGACTGAAACTCAAGACCGATTAGTGAGAATAAGTAAGTCCTGATAACAAGACCTGGGAAACCCCTGGCTAATTATCTTGCGTCTCTGCGGAGACTGTCGGGGCTTGCAGCCGAGCTCGATCTCCGCGTTGCAGTTTTTTTGACAGTCCGACCCATGCCTTCAAAACTGCACCTTGATGCCGGACTCGGCTGCAAACCAGAGATGTAACATAATTAATCAGAAGTTCCCTAATAATAAGACCAGAGGATCGGATCATGAAACACCGCACGTCGAATTTCCTTGTTACTGCTCCAGGTTCCGAAAGTGAATGTGTCGACAAGACACGGAGTCGCAGAAGGTTTATAAAACGAGTCTCTCTGCTTGCAGCAGCTATCCCCTTTGCTTCCATGGTAGCGCAACCCGCACGGGCACAAGCCGACGTGGCCGATTCTGTGCAGGCGCTGGTATTCGATGTATTTGGGACGGTTGTGGACTGGCGTGCGTCGATCATCAGGGAAGGGCAATTGCTAGCAGCCCGCAAGGGATACGATGTGGACTGGGGCGAATTTGCGGATCGTTGGCGTTCCGGTTATGGGCCGGCGATGAACAAGGTACGTACAGGAGAGTTACCCTGGACCAAGATCGATGATTTGCATCGAATGATTCTTGATGAGTTGGTCGTAGAATTTGGTCTTACAGGTATGACCGAAGACGAGCTGGATCATTTCAATCGGGCCTGGCACCGCCTGAGTCCCTGGCCTGACACCGTAGCAGGGCTGAATCGGCTCAAAACCAGGTACATTATCGCAACCCTCTCCAATGGCAATGTCTCCCTGCTCACCAACATGGCGAAGAATGCGGGGCTGCCCTGGGATGCCGTGTTGTCAGCAGAATTGGCGGGTCATTACAAACCCGACCCCGAGGCCTATCTCAAGGCCGCGGATCTGCTCGGCCTGCGGCCAGAGCAGGTGATGTTGGTAGCAGCCCATCCTGGAGACCTGCGTGCTGCGGCTCGCACAGGAATGCATACGGCTTATGTTATTCGCCCGCTCGAGCGTGGACCGGGCAGACCGGTTGACCGCAATCCCGATGGTGAGTTCGATTACACGGCAGAAGACTTTCTGGACCTGGCGCGGCAGTTGGGAGCCTGAGTCGAATGAAAATTGAGCTGCAGGAGGGTGTTCGGGAAGAGATCGCACAAAGGCTGAAAACGTATTTCCTGGAAAACCTGGACCGCGAACTGGGCGGTTTCGAGGCGCAATTCCTGCTGGATTTTTTCTCGGAACAGTTAGGCTGCTTTTACTACAACCAGGGTCTGGCCGATGCCCTTGCTGCCATGGAGCAGAAGACCCAGGAAATAAATGACCTGATCTACGAGTTGGAAAAGTTTCCTGCCAAAGCTTGAGGTGCCTGGTTGCTCGCTAGCTCAAGTTTTCCCGTAACGGCAGGCGGATGAAGAACTCGCTGCCCCGATCCTTGACGGATTCGAAACTTATTTCGCCGCCGAGTTTCTCGATCATTCGCTTGACGATGACCATTCCCAGTCCGGTACCCTGCGGATCTTTCTCGGAGCCCGGCTCTTCCCTGGCAAACTCCTGGAACATGCGCTGCTGGAATTCTTCGCTCATCCCTTTGCCGGTGTCGCGAATGAAGATCTCGATACCCAGTCTGCGTTTAAAGTATACGGCCTTGTAACCCAGCAGGATGTTACCCTTTTCGGTGAACTTGATGGCGTTGGTGATTATGTTGACCAGAGCATGTTGCAAACGAGACTTGTCGGTTTGTACCAACAGGTTAGCCGAGGCGAAGTCTGTGCTTAGTTCCAGGCCTTTCTCCAGCGCAGAGGGCAGCATCATGTCCCTGACTTCATTCAAAAAGTGAGTCATCTCTATCAGCTCGAATTCAGGCTCGAAGCTTTCTGATTCCAGTTCGGCCATTTCCAGCAGGTCATTGATCAGGTTATGCAGATGGTCGCTCTGCTTGATCACCGTGGTCATATGCTGGCGCGTTCCTTCATCCAGATTACGGGACTGTGCCGCCAGCAGCCGTTTCGAATTCGCTAGTATAAGATGCACGGGGGTCAGGAACTCGCGCGAGACGTTGCGCAGGAAGTCTCCCTTGGCCTTGGTTTCCAGTCGCGCCTGGACGAACTCTTCATTCTTGGAGCGAACGAATTCCGTCAGTGAAAAAAGCACCATCATGGCCGCCAGTACCACCATGCTTTCACCAACCAGTGATGACAGCTCGCTGCGTTCCACAACCTCCAGCTTGGAGAGTAGATAGGAGGTGTAGGCGAGCACGATGAGCAGCCAGGATCCCACCAGATAGACCGCCGATCTGGATCCCTGAAGTGCGGCGAATATGGTCATGCCGAGGACGGTCAATGCCACCAGCAGGCCGATACCCATCATGGTTCTGATAGGCCCTGCAGAAACCTGTTCCACAGGAACAAACAGGAAGTAGAGTGCGGCAGGAATCATCACCAGCGCCAGGAATCGCAAGACCACAACAGCCTGGTCCCGATACTTGTGTTCAAGGTTCAATGCTTGCCCGATCAGACAGAAACTGGCGATGAGGCCAGTCCCCGCCAACAGGGATATGCGGTTGTTCATTTCCAGCACATTGCCCCATAGCCATACCCTGCCCATGCCAGTCTGAGCCAGGAAGAACAGCAGGGCGGAGCCGAAGAATAGTGCGAAGCCGATGAACTGCCTCTCCTTCATCACCACATAAAGCGTCGTGCACAACAGGAAACAGAACAGGAAGAATGCGAAAAAGCCGCCGAGGAAGGGCAGGTAAAACTGGCTGTCCTGGGCCAGCAGTTCGCCGGTGGTCAGTTGTAATGGGATTTCGATGCCTATTCTCGACTGTGCCCGGAAATAGATCTGGGTCTCGCCTCCGGCCTCAGCCATGGTGAATGGCATGATGGGTATGTGATAGGGATGGGAAAGCGAGCCGGTGAGCACGGAGTCACCCATGATTTCTCGCCGCACCACCACGCCGTCTATGGCGATATAGAATTCCACCAGGTCCAGGCTCGGCGCATCCAGCGCGAGCAGCAACTCAGCCCCGGCCAGATCGGTGCTGGTGAGCACCAGGGAGAACCAGTAACTGGGACTGGACATGCCCAGGGTCGGTACGGCCTGGGTTGATCGTTGCCAGTCGATTCCCGGCCTGACCACATCCTCGATTCTCATGCTGATATCAGGGTCAGCAACATAGTCGAGGTATGGACCCAGGTTCACTGGCAGCTGATTGCTGGATACGTTGAGTTCAGCAGCATTGGCCAGACTGGTGGCGCCAAGCAAGAGGAAAGCCAGGATGAATCGACTGAGCCGTCGTAGGGGTTGAGACATTTTGAATTAAAAGTATAGGTGTCTAACTGCGGGCATCGGTCCGTGGAGCAAACGCTGCAAGTCTCTGTTGTTATTCACGCTTTTGTATTAACACGTGTTGTTACACCCATTATAGCGGCTTGCAGTGCCGTAATTCTGCACCGATCCGGGCATTTCCGGGCAAAAAGGCTTCGAAGTTGACAGTTTCCGGCCCACGTGTGACATTTTCTCCTCTGGTCCAATACGGGGTTCGTCGTGCCTTGCCGATCGTTCTTGCTAGCCTTCCTGGCCACGCTTTTGCCGGGCTGTTCGGACTCTGAAGATTCCGGCAGTGCAGCCGTCAACTCAATCACCAATCCAGCTACAGAAACCCTGGCTATGAAGGAAATCCCCGCCGTGTCTGCTTTGAACC
The DNA here is from genome assembly GCA_027621405.1 of Pseudomonadota bacterium. Classification (GTDB taxonomy): domain Bacteria; phylum Pseudomonadota; class Gammaproteobacteria; order Pseudomonadales; family Pseudohongiellaceae; genus UBA9145. The sequence goes on from JAQCBT010000016.1 coordinate 46,439, forward strand.
CGTTCCTGACGGAAAGCCCGCTATATTTGAACTACCCGCAGTTTGATCTCATCAATGAATCCCATTACCTGCCGGCTTTCAGGCAAGGTATGACAGAGCAGATGGCGGAGATTGACGCTATCACGGGGCAAGCGGCAGAGCCTGGCTTTGAAAACACGATTGTTGCCCTGGAACTCTCTGGGCAATTGCTGGATCGGGTCTCTCGAATTTTCTACAGTATGGCAGCTGTTAATACCAACGATGAAATACGTGCCCTGCAGCAGGAACTGGCGCCGGAGTTGTCGGCCCATGAAGACGCGATTCTGCTGAATCGCGAGTTGTTTGCCCGCGTGGACAGCCTGTTCCTGGCGCGGGAGGAGTTGGGACTCGATAGTGAATCCATCCGTCTGATCGAGCGCTATCACACCGATTTTGTCCGCGCCGGTGCCGCCTTGACGCCTGAGCAACAGGTTCGTATGCGGGAACTCAATGCCCAGATCGCCGTCTTGCAAACTGATTTTTCCCAGAATGTCTTGAGTGAAGTAAACGACCAGGCCATTGTGGTTGATTCACAGGAAGAACTCACCGGGCTGGATGAGTCCAGGATAGAAGCAGCCAGGGTCGAGGCCGAAGCGAGGGGCGTGCCCGGGAAGTTCGTGCTTCCATTGCTGAACACCAGTGGTCAGCCCTCTTTGAGCAGTCTGCAGAATCGGGCGCTACGGGAACGTATCCATCGAACATCGCTGGCCCGGGGCAGCGGCGGCGGCGAGTATGACAACAGGGAGATCCTGTCTTCAGTCATCCGTCTGCGCGCAGAGAGGGCGCAGCTTCTCGGTTATGACAATCATGCTCATTTCATCCTGGATAACCAGACCGCACAGACCGTCGATGCGGTGAATCAGCAACTGGCAGAATTGACCGCGCCGGCTGTGGCCAACGCCGTGCGCGAGGCATCTGATTTACAGCAGATGGTGTATGACTCGGAAGAGGATTTCCAGCTGGCCGCCTGGGATTGGGATTTCTATACAGAGAAATTGCGTTCCGCCCGCTTCGACTTCGACGCCAGCCAACTCCGACCCTATTTCGAGCTGAACAACGTCTTGCAGCGCGGTGTATTTTTCGCGGCACAGCAGTTGTTTGGTATCAGCTTCGAGGAGCGCTTTGACCTGCCTGTCTATCAGGAAGACGTGCGGGTGTTTGAAGTTTTCGATGCAACTGGAACCACCCTGGGTCTGTTTATCGCCGACTTCTACGCCAGACCCAGCAAGCGCGGTGGGGCCTGGATGAATTCCTATGTCTCCCAGAGCGACCTGATGAATACACAGCCGGTGGTCGGAAACCATCTCAATATCACCGAGCCTCCGGAGGGACAGCCGACCCTGCTTACCTTCGCTGAAGTAACCACCATGTTTCATGAATTTGGTCATGCCTTGCATGGCATGTTTTCCAGCGTGGAGTATCCCTATTTCTCGGGTACCAGCGTGCCGAGGGATTTCGTTGAATACCCAAGCCAGGTAAATGAAATGTGGGCGACATGGCCCGAGATACTGGAGAATTACGCAGTGCATTACCAGACAGGAGAACCCATGCCAAGGGAATTGCTGGACAAGGTCCTGTCTACGCAGACATTCAACCAGGGATTTGCCACGACAGAGTACCTGGCTGCCTCCATCGTGGATCAGGCATTTCACCAGCTTACTCCGGAAGAAGTGCCACCGGCGGAAACCATCATGGACTTCGAAGCCCAGGCTCTCGAGTCAGCAGGTATTGCGCTGGACGTGGTGCCTCCGCGATACCGGGCAACCTACTTCTCCCATATCATGGGAGGTTACTCGGCGGGCTACTATTCCTATATCTGGAGCGAGGTGCTGGATGCCGATACTGTGGAATGGTTTAAGGAGAATGGCGGCCTGCGACGAGAGAATGGTGACCACTTCAGGCGCACCTTGCTGTCGCGAGGCGGCAGCCAGGATGCCATGCAGTTGTTCCGGGAATTCCGGGGTCGCGACGCTGAGATCACACCGTTGCTTACACGTCGCGGCTTGAATTGAGCTTCTACTCAGGCGCTCGCGGTTGCAACCCGGGTTCCGGCCAGGCGCAGTAGCAGCAAGCTCAACTCGTCCCAGGGATTGGCCGCGGAGAGTCCCTTGATGCTGTGGTCGATCAATCGGGAATGATCCAGCATGACCCAGATGTCTGCACTGCGCAGGCGCGCCAAGGCGGCCCCAACGGCCTGTTTGCGGTTGAACCACACGTGGTGGGACTGCAGGATGGCATTAACCCCCTGTCCACTTTCCTTCTTCTCCAGCATGGGGAGCAGGGTGCGCAGCTCGCGGGTAATGGCACCGAGTATCACCAGTGGAAACACATCCTCCGCGCGCAGACCCTGCAGAATCTTTTCAACTCGCACCGGGTCTCCAGAGAGTGCGGCGTCCACCAGCTGGAAAGCATTGTAGCGAGAGCTATCGGCAACTACTTGCATGACAGTCCGCGCATCCAGGCGAATACTGCCGCCTTCTTCACTGTTTGCCAGAAGCTTTAACTTCTCTATTTCCTGCACCGCTGCCAGCAGGTTGCCTTCTATGCGGTCGATCAATAACTGTAAGGCTTCTGGCTCAGCCTGGATGCCTGCCCTGAGCAATCGCTGTTCGAGCCAGGTTGGTAGTCCATCCTTGTTGATGGGCCAGATCTGCACCACCACTGCACCCGACTCCAGTGCCTTGAACCATTTTGTTTTCAGGGTAGCGGCTTCCAGGCGCGGGCCGCTGAGTAACACAGCAAAATCAGGATTGGCTTCATCGATAAACTCCTGCAGCGCCGCCTTGCCATCGTCTTCCAGTTTCCCGCCCAGGCGAAGGTCCAGCAGTTTTCTCTCGGAGAACAGCGACAGGTTGCCGGTCGCTTGCTTAAAGAGCTGCCAATCGAAGTTGCGATCGATGTTCAGGATTTCTCGCTCGCTGAACCCCTGATCGCGAAAATGAGTGCGTGCCTGGTCGGCAGCCTCTTGCATTAACAGGGGTTCATCGCCGCTTAGCCAGACCAGCGGCGGTTTATTTCCCTTGAGGCTGCGCGCGAGTTGTTCGGCTTTGATCTTCATAGGCTGTTGCCTGTGCTTTTGTGTTGCAAGGCTTTGCTGTCAGCTTCCAGCCGCCTGCAGGCGACGCATCAGTTGATTCACCAGGTCCCGACGCATTTCTGCGGTAATGATTTCAACTTCTTCACGGTTACCGGCGATATTGGCGATGTCTTCGAAGTGTCGACGCTCCACCATAAGGTCCTGCCGGGGAATCAGGAAATCGCCTCCGCTCACAAGGCTCACAGGCACTGAAAGGCGGATTTCGTACTGTGCTGCCCTGGCCCGGGGATTTACTGTAACAGGTCTGGAGATGACCTGTTCACTACCCAGGCTAAGAGTTGGCACTGAAGTGCCCAGGGCAGGGCTGGTGTCGACTCCAGCAGATTCCAGGCTGCTCTCAAGCAGCCGCGCCAAGTCACTGTTGGGTTGTTCCAGGTTCAGCGCCAGCACTCTGAAGTTGGCCGCTACTGCATCGCTTCCGCGTAATGCGAAACCACAGCTACCAAGAACCAGCACCAGCATTAGTAGCAGGGCGATCCTGATCGTGCTTGCTCCGTTATAGATCGAGCCCATGGGAAATCCAAACCAGACTAGTTTGCGACTATGTTTACCAGTCGACCCGGTACCACGATCACTTTTCGAACCGTGCTGTCAGCGATGAACCGTTGTACTGCCTCGTCCGCGAGAGCCAGCTTCTCGAGCTCGTCCCTGGCGATATCCTTTGCGACCTCGAGTTTGCTTCGCAGTTTGCCATTCACTTGAAGCACGATGAGCATGGAATCAACCTGCAGGGCTGACTTGTCGATAGCCGGCCAACAGGCATCGATGACAGCCTCCTCGTGGCCAAAATGTTGCCAGGCGCTGTGACAAAAATGTGGCACGATAGGTGCCAGCATGAGGATGCTGATCTCCAGTGCCTCCTGCACGACCTGCCTGTCCTGTTCGGAATCATATTCCTCGGCAAACTTGCTAACCGAATTCAGCAACTCCATAACTGCGGCGATGGCAGTATTGAACATCTGCCGTCGTTCGAAGTCATCGCCAACCTTTTCCAGAGTCTGGTAAGTCTTGAGTCGCAGTTTCTTCTGCTCGTCATTGAGCTCCAGGGTGGAAAAGTCCGGTAAGGGTGTCGGTTCGTGGCTGTGCACGATCTTCCACAGTCGCTTCAGGAATCGGTAACTTCCTTCAACACCACTCTCTGACCAATCCAGGGACTGATCGGGCGCAGAGGCAAACATGGTAAACATGCGCACTGTATCTGCTCCGAACTCCTCGATTAGAGACATCGGGTCCACGGTATTGCCCTTGGACTTCGACATCTTGGCGCCGTCCTTAAGCACCATGCCCTGGGTGAGCAGCTTGGTGAAGGGTTCGTCGCTGCTGACCAGTCCTGCATCACGCATCAGCTTGTGATAGAAGCGGGCATACAGCAGATGCAGGATGGCGTGCTCGATGCCACCGACATACTGATCTACAGGCAGCCAATAGTTGGCGCGTTCGTCCAGCATGGCTTTGTTTTGGTCCTTGCAGGTGTAGCGTGCATAGTACCAGGAGGATTCCATGAAGGTATCGAAGGTGTCGGTCTCTCTTCGGGCGGGCTTGCCGCATTTCGGGCAGTCCACATTGATGAACTCTTCCATTTTGGGAAGCGGCGAACCGGAATCGGTGAATGCAACGTCTTCCGGCAGCAACACGGGTAAGTCACTCTCCGGAACGGGAACGGATCCACAACCCTCACAATTGATCATGGGTATTGGTGCACCCCAGTAGCGTTGTCGCGACACGCCCCAGTCCCGCAGACGGAAGTTGATGGTTTTCTCACCCTTGTTCCGCTGCTGCAGGAAATCGGCGATGGCTTCGAAGGCCTCATGGAATTCGAGGCCGTCGAATTGCCCGGAATTGATCAGGCGACCCTTCTCGACGAAGGCTTCCTTCGTAAGATCGCACACCTGTTCGCTCTCTGTGGGCTCAATTACCTGCTTGATTTCGATGCCGTACTTGGTGGCAAACTCCCAGTCCCGCTGATCGTGGCCGGGTACGGCCATTACTGCGCCGGCTCCGTAGCTCATGAGTACGAAGTTGGCTACAAATACCGGCACCTCGGTGCCCGATATGGGGTGGATGGCCTTGAGGCCCGTATCCATACCCAGTTTTTCCATAGTGGCCATGTCCGCTTCCGCCACCTTGAGCCTGTTCTGCTGCTCAATAAATCTGGCCAGCTCGGGATTGTGGCGTGCCGCCTTCGTGGCGAGCGGATGCTGGACAGCCACGGCAACATAGGTCACGCCCATCAGGGTGTCGGGGCGAGTGGTATAAACCTGCAACCGCTGCAATTCCGGATCCGACTCTCCCGCCACGGTGAAATCCAGATTCACGCCTTCTGAGCGGCCGATCCAGTTGCGCTGCATCGTCCGCACCTTTTCCGGCCAGCCTTCGAGAGCATCCAGATCGTCCAGCAATTCCTGGGCATAGTGTGTGATCTTGAAGAACCATTGCGGGATGCTGCGGCGCTCTACCGTTGCGCCGGAGCGCCAGCCCTTGCCATCGACGACCTGCTCGTTGGCCAGCACGGTCTGGTCTACAGGATCCCAATTGACTTCAGCTTCTTTCTTGTAGACCAGCCCCTTCTCGAAAAGCTTGATGAAGAACCACTGCTCCCAGCGGTAATAGTCGGGGTGGCAGGTGGCTACCTCCCTCGACCAGTCATAGGCATAACCCAGCTTCTGCAGCTGTTCGCGCATGTAATCGATATTGCTGTAAGTCCACTGGGCGGGCGGCACCTTGTGCTGCATGGCTGCATTCTCAGCCGGCAGGCCGAAGGCGTCCCAGCCCATTGGCTGCAATACGTTCTTACCCTGCATGCGATGGAAGCGACTGATGGCGTCACCGATGCTGTAGTTGCGCACATGCCCCATGTGCAGATGGCCGCTGGGGTAGGGTAGCATCGACAGGCAGTAAAACTTTTCCTTGGATTGGTCTTCTGTTACACGGAAGCTGTCGTTGGCTTGCCAATAGGCTTGTACTTCAGCTTCCAGCACCTCTGGATTATATTGCTGTGTGTCGTCCTGCATGTTGATGCTTCTTGCCTGGTATTCGAGGTTTGGAGGAGATAATGGCTTGCAGCCCTTTAAAAATGCGGACTTGCAAGCTTATGAAAGCTGGCAATCATAACCCAGTCTCGCTTTTACAGGTAGTGTGGGTATGAATAAGCCGAGGGGGGGGAGGGCTGACTGGGCCACTTATTCCCCCGGCAAAGCAGTACCGCGCAGACTCAAATGTCCCAGACCAGGCCGAGCCTGAGATTCCAGTAGTTATCCTGACCGCCTGGATTACTGGGCAGGCGATCCACCTCAAGGGGTGTGTAGGAAGTAGCAAGGTTGATTTTCCAGCTCTGGCTCAGTTGATAGCTTAGTCCCGCGCTGATTGTTTCGGTGCTGCCCTTGCTGTTTATGATGGAGTTATTCAGGGATCCAACCAGGGGGGCTTCCAGTTGCACCATGGGATCCATGCGTGTCAGGGCGAGAGACATCCATGGCTGCAGGCCCAGCGGCAATTCAAACAGAGATACTGTCAACTCTGCGCCATAGTGGTCCATCACGAGTCGGTCACTGGATTCGGCTATGCAATTGAAGGGGTTGCCCTCAGTTGCGGGTGGCTGGGCAGCGACCTCGGCGCTGCAGGTGACTGGTGCCCGCACTTCGCCTTCCTGGGCGAAGACTCTCAGTCCCAGCCCCCAGCCTCCCATATCGATAAGGGGTCGTGAGAGAGCGAATCCCCAAAGCCCATCGGGTTTCGCGCCGTCAATCTCCAGAGGCGGCGTCCAGGACAACTCAGCCGTCCAATCCCAGATTAATCCGAGACTGCCTCTTGCGCGACCAAACACGGGAGATTTGTTGAGGTCTTCATCCTTGAAGCCACCGAACCCGACTTTCTGCTGGTCCTCATTCAGGGATGGAATTGATCCCAATTCGGCGGCAAAGCTTACTTGTCCAAAACTCGTGGGGCGGGGAGGGGTCTGGCCCAGGTTCAGGGATGAGGCGGTCATATAGGCCATGGCCCAGCCCTCGGGGCTCTCAAAACTCACATCCTCATAGGTGCCGACTGCTGTCTGGGCAAATGCGGGCGTGCCAAGGCATAAGAGTAAGGGAATGTGAGTAGCGATTCTGGCGCGTCGTGCTTGTATCAATCGAGACATACCGGCTTCCTTGTAGGCTGGTTAATGTTTAATAACGCAAAAAGAGGTACAAGGTCTACCGAACCCGATCCTAATATCTTGGACGATCATAGCTGATTTCGGCAGACTCGCAATTTTCAAAACCGGAAATGGTTTGCATATTGCCTCAAATATTTTTCTCCCATTTTCGCTCCAATTAACATGAGGAGCCTGAATCGGGACTTAACAGCATGACGATTAATTCGTTTGAGGCAGATTGCAGGCAGGAATTACAATGCTGTCAATCTAGTCCCGCGATTTCCCGCGCGAAATGAAAGGGATAGTAATGTTTCCACGGATTCTTCAAGTGGTAGCGTGGCTGATCTTCAGTCTGTTACCTGTCTCAGCTCTCGCGCAGCTCAGCGCCGAGCCTGCAACCGTCTATTCCATTGATTCAGAAAATTCGATCCTGCGGGTTTTCATTGGTCGCGCTGGTATCCTGGCTCGTCTGGGGCACAATCATGTCATTCACACGCAGGCTCTCAGCGGGGAAATAAGGCTGTCGCCCGACCTGCTGGATTCCCGGGGCGGATTTTCATTTCCGGTGAATAGCCTGATTGTGGATGATCCTGCGGAGCGGGAACGGGCGGGTGATGAATTCGATAGCCAGCCCAATGAATCGGCAATCGCGGGTACCCGGGAGAATATGCTGGGCGAGGAGGTTCTGCACGCCAGTGCCTTTCCCGAAATTAGTGTAGCGGTGGCTCCCCTCAGCAGTAGTGGAGAGCAGTGGTTGTTGGCGGTCGCGATCAGCTTTCAGGGGCGTACCCATAACCAGGAGATTCCTGCAGTCATTGTGGTAGATGAAACTTCTATGCAGATTCAGGCCAGTTTTACGCTTCAGCACGATGATCTCGGCCTGTCTCCATTTACCGCTGTTGGTGGTAGCCTGAGGGTCGCAGAAGCCCTGGATTTTGAATTATCGCTGCTTGCTCAGGCTCAGTAGGGAATTGTCGCGAGTTTGCCAGAATACGCACTTGTAGGAATAGTTCTTACAGCTGTTGATCTTAAGAAGGTTAAGCTGTGACCCGATTCACCCCGTCGCCAAGCCTTAGGCGCTATGGTGATGCTCTGTAAACCCGGAGTTACTCTTACACGTTAATGGTAATACTTGAATAGGAATACGGGCGAAAATGGTCTGGTTCACTGTAGAGTCAATAATGAGCGGTATAAACAATAATAATCGGAGTTATGCTACATGATTTCATTGCAAACAAGGCTACTCTTGCCCCTGGCATACGTGTTTGCCACATCGACAGTCTTCGGTCAGCTGCTGGATCAGGATTCGCCTTCTTACGATTCTGTCACGTCGACAGCTCTAAGTCAGTTGCCAGAGCTAGCCACGCCTTCTACAGCCAGCGGTGCAGCTACTACTGCCCAATTTTTCGGCGGCGCCTCAGCGGACAATGGGCTAAGTTTCGGAAACAGCTTCTCATCCGGCCAGGCGCTCGATATCAATGGCGAGATCCATGTCGAATCGGCGCATATTGGTACCACCGGCAATCTCTACCTGGTATCCCAGGTCGGGGAGCAGTTGCTGTTCCGCGATGCCAATGGCGCCTATCAGCCCTGGGATCTGAATGTTGCAACATTGCAGGCAACTACCGCGAACACAAATTTAAAGGCCATTGAAGCCCTCACTATTGTCGATGACGTCGCATTGGGGCAGGCAGGGGTCTCCGGTGTCACGCTCAATATATTCTTCGCCTATGATACCAGTGCAATGCCCGGGGAGCTTTACTACAGCGGATCACCGCTGGTTTTATCTATTACCGAGGAGGTTGTCGTGCCTTCGGATCCGCAGAGTCTCACTCTGTTCAATGCCAATATCCACCAGCAAATTATCCAGGCTGATTGCATTCAGTGCCATGTAGCTGGAGGGGCGGCCAGTATCACTCGCCTGGTCTACGTGGGAGGCACTTCTTCCTCTGTGGCCAGCCTGAACTACAACACGTTGCTGGACTTTGTCCAGACCGCTATCAACGCATCCAATGTGCTCATCTCCAAGCCGCAGGGTGCCCTGGCACATGGCGGGGGCCTGCGCCTGGTGCAAGGCAGTGCAAGTCTGAACAATTGGATTGAGTTTGTGAACGCGTTACAGGTGGACGCAGGAAATTAACTCCGGTGGCAATTTTGCCTGAGAACGATCGCTTCCAGGCCTGCCACGTGAGTGCGCAGGCCAAAGTGTGGCGGCTAGGCTGTCTCGGGTGTTGTAACCTTCAGTAGTTTGATCTGGCGGCTGTCGGCATTGAGGATAATTATGTCGAAGTCTCCGATGCTGATCATTTCCCCGCGCTCCGGGATGTGGCCAAACTCCTGTAGTACCAGGCCGCCAATCGTGGTGAATTCCTGGTCGCTGAACTCAGTATCGAAGTACTCATTGAATTCATCCACCGGAGTAAGTGCCTTGACAATATAGTTCTGCTCATCAAATTTCTTGATATAGCTGTCATCGTCAACATCGAACTCGTCTTCGATCTCGCCAACTATCTGTTCCAGTACATCCTCGATTGTCACGACCCCGCAAACACTGCCATATTCGTCTATAACAATCGCCATATGCTGGCGTGTCTCACGAAACTCTTTTAGAAGTATGTTCAGGCGCTTGCTTTCTGGAACAAAGGTGGCGGGTCGCACAATATCTTTGATATTGAATTTCTCCTGTCCGCCATTCAGTACCAGTGGCAGGAGGTCCTTTGCCAGTAGTATTCCCATTACGTTATCGACATTCTCGCCTACTACCGGGAATCGGGAGTGTGACGCCCGGGAAACCAGGTCGAGAATTTCGCTCAGGCCAAGATTCGCAGCGACGGTCACTACCTGAGAGCGGGGAATCATGATGTCTCGCACCTGCATGCTCGAAACTTGCAGAGCACCTTCGATTATGCCGAGCGTGTCGGCGTCGAGTACCTGGTCCTGTTCGGCATTGCGCAACAGTTCCAGCAGGCTTTTTTTGTCGGTGGGTTCGTCAGAAAAGACTTGTGCAATTTTATCGATCCAGGACTTCGCCCTTGGATCGATCGTAGATTGGTCGTCAGTCATGACCGTGCTTCTCGCGGCCTCCGTCGGCTATACACTGGATTACCCTATCAAATAAGGGTTTGAGAATCCAAGTATTTTAAGTGTGTTGATTTCAAGGCTTTCCATGGCTGATGCCTGCTCGTCATTCATGTGGTCATGTCCCAGCAAATGCAACAGCCCATGAATGAGCAGGTGTGCCCAATGGGCCTCCAATTCTTTCTCCTGCGAAGTAGCCTCGTGTTCCAGAACCACGGGACAGATGGCGATATCTCCTAAAGGGAAATATTGCAGCTCCGTCACAATGGTGTCTGGTAATTCGCTTGGGAATGACAGGACGTTGGTCACTGAATTCTTCTGTCGGTACGCACTGTTCAAGCGGGTCATCTCTTCTTCATCGACCAGGCGCAGGCTTAATTCGCAGTCCTGATTCCTCGCCGGGTGACTGGATTGGTCTAATGCGCATTGCAGCCATGCCTGACATCGATCCCTGGAAGGAATCCAGTGTTTTCCATCGTCATCGACGATATCAATCGTGATCATCTTCGGCCGACTTTTTCCCCTGGGCATTCAGGGTAGTAACGGTCTGGCGATCATAGGCATCGTAGGCCTCGACGATGCGCTGCACCAGACGGTGTCGCACCACGTCCTTGGCATTGAAGTAGGTAAAACCGATTCCTTCGACATCTTTAAGAACCTTGCTGACATGCACCAGACCGGAGCGTTCGCCCTTGGGGAGATCTATCTGGGTAACGTCCCCGGTGATTACCGCGGTTGACCCGAAACCGATGCGGGTGAGAAACATCTTCATCTGGGCGGTAGTAGTGTTCTGGCTCTCATCAAGGATAATGAAGGCATTATTCAGGGTTCTACCTCGCATATAAGCCAGCGGAGCAACCTCGATGACATTGCGTTCAATGAGGCGGCCGACTTTTTCAAAGCCCAGCATCTCGTAGAGCGCATCATAGAGAGGGCGCAGGTAGGGATCAATCTTCTGTGCCAGGTCACCGGGCAGGAAACCAAGTTTCTCGCCAGCTTCTACCGCCGGACGCACCAGCAATACTCGCTGCACCTGCTCCTTGATCAGAGCCTCCACGGCACAGGCTACAGCCAGATAGGTTTTCCCTGTGCCGGCTGGTCCGATTCCGAAATTAATGTCGTGGCGCTGGATGCTATGCACATACTGACGCTGGTGCCGGCTGCGGGGCTTGATCGTCCCCTTGGGAGTCTTGATCAATGATTCGATGCTGGGCTCGGCAGACTCATCGAGCTGATCTTCACCGCCCTGAATCTCCTGCAGGGCGAGATGCACCTGGTTCGGGCTCAGGGTCTGGCCTTCCTGTGTCGCCTCATACAATGATTCCAGCAGGCGTCCGCCCTCGGCCACAGCATTCTCAGCGCCGCTTAACTGGAACACGTTGCCGCGCTGGCGAATCTTCACGGCCAGTTCTTTCTCTATCTGTTGGATGTGTTCGTTGAGGCGGCCACAGAGATTGGCCAGGCGCCGCGCATTATCGGGCAGCAGGGTCAGGTTGAGATTAGTTGCCATAAGGCAGGATCATGTCCTCAGGAAGATATTGTCAGGCAGTATAGCAGCCTGAATCAGAGAGTTCCCAGCAGTGAATTGGGCAGGGCTTCGGTCACCCGAATGTTCGTAAACTGTCCGATCAGGGAATGGTCATCACAGCGGAAATTTACCACCCGATTATTTTCAGTGCGACCCTGCAATGCTCCGGGGTCCTTGCGAGAAACGCCTGTCACCAGGATGGTTTCATCGGTTCCCACCATGGCTTCACTTATTGCGGCCGCCTGGCTGGTGATCTGGGATTGCAGGGTGGCCAGGCGATGCTTCTTTTCCTGCTCCGGTGTGTTGTCCTTGATCTCTGCCGCGGGAGTGCCGGGGCGCGCGCTGTAGATAAAACTGAATGAGGTATCGAATCCAATCTCCATGATCAGGTTCATGGTGTCTTCAAAGTCGGCATTGGTTTCTCCGGGAAATCCAATGATGAAATCCGAGGACAGGCTGATGCCAGGCCGCTTGTTCTTGATCTTGCGGATTAATGACTTGTATTCGAGCGCGGTATGTCCCCGTTTCATCGCGGCAAGAATTCGATCCGAACCACTCTGCACTGGCAAGTGCAGATGGGATACCAATTCAGGAATTTCATCATAGACTTCCACCAGGCTGGGGCTGAATTCAACCGGATGAGAAGTGGTAAAGCGAATTCTGTCGATACCATCGATACTGGCAATGTATTTGATCAAAAGCGCGAGATCAGCAATCTTGCCATCATGGCTCAGTCCGCGATAGGCATTCACGTTCTGTCCAAGCAGGTTGATTTCCCTGACTCCCTGGTCGGCAAGATGCACCGCTTCAGCCAGTACATCATCGAGTGGGCGGCTGACTTCTTCCCCTCGGGTATAGGGCACCACGCAGAAGCTGCAGTATTTGCTGCAGCCTTCCATGATTGTCAGGAACGCCTGGCAGGAGTCTACCTGCGGTTCCGGTAAGCGATCGAATTTCTCGATCTCCGGGAAGCTGATGTCAACGACCGGACTGTTTCCCCTCTCGGCATTCAGCATCTCGGGCAATTTGTGCAGGGTCTGCGGGCCAAATACCACGTCCACGTAGGGCGCCCGTCTACCAATAGCTTCTCCTTCCTGGCTGGCAACACAGCCACCCACGGCGATCTTGAGCTGAGGATTCTTCTCCTTCAGGCTACGCCAGCGCCCCAGTTGATGAAACACCTTCTCCTGGGCTTTCTCCCGGATAGAGCAGGTATTGAGCAACAGGATGTCTGCGTCTTCAGCCGAATCTGTCAGTATGGCCCCTTCCGAATCCTGTAACAGGTCCAGCATCCTGGATGAGTCATATTCATTCATCTGGCAGCCATGGGTCTTGATAAAGACGCGACGAACCCGCCGCTCTCCTGACCCCGTGACATCGTCTGCTGGAATAGTTTCGGTACTCATCAATCTGCTTTTGATCAATCTGCTTCTGTCTGTATGGCCCTGGAGACCAGGGGTCTGTAAAAAAGGACGCGGATTATAGCAGCTATGTTTTCCCAGGCCGATACTCGCTGGATATTGGTTTTCCCGGGTTTAGAGCAGGGGCGAGGGAGCCGGCGGGGTATTTCGGATACGCCGCAGACCCGGAAGCTTGAAATTCTTCGCATAATCCAAATATTAAGGTTAGGCTTATGGAACCCAGTGCCAATCAGGACGATGGCTACTCCATAAAGTCAGATCATTACGTAAGGTATTGAAATAAATGACTAATTCCTCGGAAATCTACAAAATAACCTTCCTCAACAAGGGCAAGGTCTACGAAGTATTTGTTAAGCAGGTCTACCAGAGCGACCTGTATGGTTTTATTGAAATCGAGGAGTTCGTATTCGATAACCGCACCCAGATGGTTGTAGATCCCAGTGAGGAGAAGCTGAAGACCGAATTTGCAGATGTGCGCCGCAGCTTTATCCCCATGCAGGCCATCATCCGCATCGACGAAGTGGAGAAATCCGGCGTGGCCAAGATCAGCAATGGCGACAATATCACGCCATTCCCCATGTCTCTTGTGGGCACCCACAAACTGGACAGCCAGGACAGCTAACCGGCTCCCGTTCATTTGAGTTCAAGCGATCACCCTTATTCTACCCTGACTCCCGATGCAGTACTCGATGCTGTGGAGGAGTTGGGGTTCGAAACCGACGCTCGTATATTTGCCCTCAACAGTTACGAAAATCGTGTCTATCAGGTAGGCATCAGCGACAGCTATTTCCTGATTGTGAAATTTTACCGTCCCGGGCGCTGGACCCGGGAACAGATCGAGGAAGAGCATGGGTTCTTGAGAGAGCTCGCCGAGCTGGAGATTCCGGTTGTGCCTCCAATGCAGTTTGCTGGGAGGGGTAGCCTGTTGCAGTTCCGTGAGTTCTTCGTGGCCGTGTTTCCCCAATTCATCGGTCGACCCCCGGAGCTGGATTCCCTGGACAATCTGCTGATCATGGGGCGCTATATAGGGCGCATTCATGCCGCCGGTGAACAGGGCAGGTTTCATGAGCGAGAGGTAATCAGTGTCGAGCGCTTCTGTATTGACAGCAGGGAGTTCTTGCTGACAAACGACTTCCTGCCTTCCGAATTAGTGCCGGCTTATGAGACGCTCTCGGCCGAGCTGGTCACTAAGGTCCAGCAACGCTTTGCCGCTGTCGACAATTTACAGACCCTGCGCATACACGGCGACTGTCATCCGGGTAACGTGCTGTGGCGGGACGATGTGCCTACATTTGTAGACTTTGATGATGCGGTAACCGGGCCTGCGATCCAGGATCTGTGGATGATGCTGTCTGGAGACCGTAACCAGCGACAGGCACAGCTTCTGGAGTTGGTAGAAGGCTATAACGAGTTTCATGATTTTAAAGTGAGAGAACTGACGCTTGTTGAATCACTGCGCTCAATGCGATTGATGCATTATGCAGCCTGGCTGGCGCGCCGCTGGGGCGACCCGGCATTTCCCCTCAGCTTCCCCTGGTTCAATACCCAACGCTATTGGTCAGAGCATATACTCGAGTTGCGTGAGCAGATGGCGGCCCTGGATGAGCCGCCATTGGAGTTACTCAACTAAGCGGTCGCCGTGCCAGGGCGTACTACTGAGGCAGGTGCTCGATGATGGCTGCTTCGATCATTTCCATGTCTCCGCTACGGAAGCCCATGTGCACGAGCTTCACTTCGCCATCAGGTGCGATCAGGTAGGAAGATGGCATGCCGATAACGCCGAACAATTCGGCAGCATCGCCCTCCGGATCTACCGGGATAAGAAAGTCCAGGGGAGTGTCTTCGAGGAAGTCCAGGCCATCTTCAATGGGGTTGTCAACCGTGATGGCAACTACTTCCAGGCCCTGATCCTTATATTTGTGGTACATCTCGTTATAGAGGGGCAGGGACTGCAGGCAAGGTGCGCACCAGGAGGCCCAGAAATCCACATAGATAGTCTTGCCTGCAAGACTCTGCAAGGAGATATTGGGCTGGCCTTCATAAATTGACGGCAAATCAAAAGCGGGTGCTGGCTCGCCTTCTTCAACAGCAAACGATGTCAATGAAAGTGTGCTTAGTAGCAGCGCGGCAGCGGACAACAGGGCAGGGTTGGTCTTCATGCTGGATCGTTTCCTTCTGTCTGGATTTTTAGTTGCACTTATTAGTCGACTAAATGGACCCGCAACATCACCCAGTCATTTCATCAGTAAAAGGCACTATAACGCAGCAAATTTCGATCCGTCCACTTGAATCGGTGGCGATTGTCAGGCTGGCAAAGGCATGGGACTGCCGATATTGCGTAGCATTTCACGCCAACGGCGATTCTGCACCTTTACCTTGAACTGCAGCTCACGATATCGATCCCGTACCTGTAGTTGCTCCCAACGTTCCAGCTGACAAAGAGTCTCGTGAAAGCGCTGGCTCCTGAGTTCATACCAGGCCTGGCGCTGCTCATTCAATTGCTGAAGCAATTGCAGGAATTGCTCGTATTCTGTTTCGAGTGCCATGCGCCATTTTTCGGGCATGTTCAGGAGGTCACAACGGGCGCTGGCATGCCGGTATTGCATGCTGATGCGGGCGGCTTCGATTTTGGCCTGGGGTGTACGCTTGAGATTACGGGTAATACCAACCCAGGACAGGGCCCTGATCAGCCACTTGGTGGGATCGAAGTGCCACCACTTCACGCCATTACGATAATCCCATTGAAAGGTATGGTGGAAATTATGATAGCCCTCGCCATAGGTGATCAGGGCGAGAAATGGATTATCCCGTGCAGAGCTGGCATCGCTGTAGGTCTGTTTGCCCCACATATGGGCAATCGAATTGATCAACCAGGTAACGTGTTGGCTAAGCACTAGCCGCAGGAGACCGGCCAGTAATAATGACGCAATAATGTCCCCATGCAGGAAACCGACCAGTGCCGGTAGTCCGATGTTCATGATGAGTAACAGGGCGAGGTAGTGTTTGTGTTGCCACACCACGACAGGGTCCCGTTGCAGGTCCTTCACGTTCGAGAAGTCCCGCTTGCCACTGGGGTAATTGCGCAGAATCCAGCCGATGTGCGAGAACCAGAAACCGCGTCCGGCGGAATAGGGATCGTGATCATTATTATCCACATATTGATGATGGCGGCGATGATCCGATGCCCAGTGCAGCACATCGTTCTGCAGGGCGCAGGCCCCGCCAAGGGCAAAGATCAGGCGCAGTACCGGATGCGCCTGGTAGGTCTTGTGAGACCACATGCGGTGATAGCCCGCAGTGATGGACAGCCCACAGAAGGCCATCATGAAAATGAAGAACAACCACTCGAACAGGTCGTAACCGTAGAAGAAGCCATAGAGGGGAACCAGGGTTAACGCGAGGACAGGGGTCGCTGTGAACAGGACCATATTGGTCCAATTGACGGGTGCTTCTTTCGTATCTTCTGTTGCCGCGACTACTGCGTTTTCCTTACTGCCCATGCTTCACACTCTCCTCTGCAACCGTTCTGGAGCTATTCTGTTAATGGGGTTGGCCTTTGCGCATTACAAGCTCCGGGCTTGCTGCCGATGCCCCGATTTTGGTGGGTAGTCGCAGACCTGCATACAATTCACCCGGGAACAGTATAGTACGAACGTTGGATTTCCATAACTTTGGAAATGCAGGTTCAGGCCAGGCAACGGCTGACAATAACAGAGCCCACGGGCGAGGAGGCAGTGTATGAGTTTGGAGGACAAGCTGGTCGACCTGGAGAGTCGCTATAGTCACCAGGAGGATCTCCTGCAGCAATTGAACGATATAGTGGCCAGCCAGGGCCGGCAACTGGATCTGCTGGAGAACAAGATTCAGCTGATGTATGGGCGCATCAGTGATCTCCAGTCCCAGATTCCTGTCTCTGGTGACGCGGCAGTAAATGAACCACCGCCGCACTACTAGATAGGCACTTTACAGGCTTTGCCGGGAGGCTATTTTCAAGGCTAAAACAATGATCTGGCTTAAGTTTCGATTCAGCTTGGCTTTGCTACTTTAGCATCGTGAAATGGAAAAGAGCCGAGGCGCAGGTATCCCGCCGAATGCTCAACTGTTTAGCCGTAGGAGAAGATCAGATCATGAAAAAGTCAGCCGCACTATTCTTTACTATGGGTTCTTTGGTCGCCGGTTCGGCGACTGCCGAAACCAGTTATGAATATGCCCAGGTGCTGGAGTCGCGACCTATTTATCAGGTGGTGGAAGTGCAGACTCCCGTTGAGCAGTGCTGGGAGGAGGAAGTCGCCATTGACCGATATCCCCGTCGCAGCGATTCGAACACGCCGGTACTGGTGAGTACGATCATCGGTGGTGCCATCGGTAATGCCGTGGGCCACGGCAAGAGCAACAAGCGAGTCGGTGCGGTGGTTGGTTCTATTTTGGGGCACTCAATCGGTCGTGATATAGTGCGCAGCAATAATCGCTCCAGCGTGCGCGAATACGAAGTAGTCCAGCGTTGTGAGACTGCTTATGAACAACATGAAGAGGAGCGCCTGCTAGGTTATCAGGTCACTTATCTTTATCAGGGTGAGGAGTACTCGGTGCGGACTGACACTGATCCCGGTGACAGAATTCGTTTGCGAGTAGACGTTCAGCCTATACTTTAAGATCCAGTCTGCCGCTTACACACGATCAGCCTGGATTGAGGTGAGAATTGAAAAAGCACATTTCAGTGATTTTGTTGGGACTCTCCCTGTTGAGTCTGGCTGCACAAGGCCAGGCTCAACTCTTGCCGTTCCAGGTAGACCAGAATCAGCTGGATCGAAACAACCCCCTGCGAGAAATACGCAATAATCCCCAGGAAAATGGCAGAATCACTGAGAGGCAAGCAGTGAATCTGGCTCGTCAACAGTTCGCCGGAAATATTCTGCGGGTTACCCTAATTGGCGAACCTCCCAACCAACGTTATCAGATTCGCATGGAGAACGCGGGCAAGGTGTTCACGGTATTCGTCCATGCGACAACCGGCGAAGTGACAGGCGACAGCTAAACCGCAAGCTGATTGCCCTGAACAACATCAACAATGAACAAGTAGGTTAGTGCGATGCGATTACTGGTCGTTGAAGACGAAAGCCTGTTGCGACAGCAACTGGAGCAGGGCCTTACCAAGCAAGGTTATGTCGTGGATGCGGCAGAAGACGGCAAGGCGGGTCTGTATTACGCCACCGAGTATGACTACGATGCGGCCATCGTGGATCTGGGCCTGCCGGAGATCGATGGCATATCCCTGATCAAGCAGATTCGAGCGGAAGACAAGGAGTTTCCTATCCTGATCCTTACTGCTCGGGGTGACTGGCAGGACAAGGTGGCCGGCCTGGATGCCGGAGCCGATGATTACGTGGTGAAACCCTTCCAGATGGAGGAGATCCTCGCCCGCCTCAATGCCCTCTTGCGCAGGGCAGCCGGTTTCGCGAAGCCGAAACTGGAATTTGGCCCCCTCAACCTGGACCTGACTGCGAAACGTCTGACCGTCGACGGCAATGCCGTGGATCTCACCGCCTATGAATACAAGATGCTGGAATACCTGATGCTGCATCCGGGACAGGTCATCTCCAAGACTGAACTCACCGAGCACCTCTATGCCCAGGACTATGACCGGGATAGCAACGTGCTCGAGGTATTCGTCCGACGCCTGCGACAGAAGCTCGATCCCGAGCAAACCCTGAAACCCATCGAAACAGTCCGCGGACAGGGATATCGTTTCTCTCTGGCGGAAAGCTGATTCGGTTACAGGGCAGGTATCATGAGCACCAGCGCCGGGGCCTCAGGATATTCGTTGCAGTCCAGGCTGATGCTCGTATTCAGCTTGATGCTGTTCCTGTTTCTGGGTCTCACCGGGGTGGTGCTGGACCGGGCGTTTCGCACCAGCATCGAGGCGGGTGCGGCAGACCGGCTACAGGTACAGATCTACCTGCTGCTGGCCAATGTGGAGGAGCAGGATGGTGAGTTCTATTTCCTGCAGGATCTGCAGGAACCGCTCTTCAATCAATTGAATTCCGGGCTCTATGGTTACATCAGCAGCGTCAGTTTTGGTGAGCTATGGCGCAGCGATTCGGCTCGAACCTTCACGCCTCCCGATACAGCGTTCCTGCGCGAAGCCGTGCCGGTGGGTGACACCCATTTTGAAGTAATGCCTGGACAGGATGACACCTTCTTTCGTCTGAGCTACGGCATCCTGTGGGAGGATGGCATCCGGGAATACAGTTTTACGGTGATTGAAGACGCCGCGCCTTATTATTCCGAGATATCCAATTTTCGCCGTAGCCTGTGGTCCTGGCTCGGCGGTGCCGCCGTGCTCCTGCTCGCCATGCAGCTGTTGTTGTTGCGCTGGGGGCTGTCTCCGCTGATCCGCATGGCCGCCGACCTGATTCGAATCGAGCGCGGTGAGCGGGATAAGCTGGCAGGTAGTTATCCCCAGGAGTTGCAGGGTGTGGCGACCAATCTCAATATGCTTATCGAGAGTGAGCGCCGACAGCAGCAGCGCTATCGCACAACCCTGGGTGACCTTGCCCATAGCCTGAAAACTCCGCTGGCTGTTATATCGGGTCTGCTACCGCAGCTTCGTGACAGTCAGAGTCCCTCTGATGCGGCTGAGCGCAGCGAGCAACTGGATACCATAAACGAACAGCTTGAACGCATGAGCCAGATAGTCTCGTATCAGTTGCAACGTGCCGTGCAGTCCAATGCAGCAGCAGCGCTGGCCCGACACGTCGACATCGCCACTACTATCAACAAGGTGCTGGGAGCCTTGCAGAAGGTGTATGCCGAGAAAGCCATGGAAGTCAGCAGCGAGATGGATGAGTCGGCACAATTCACTGGCGACGAGAGGGACTTGCTGGAAGTGCTGGGCAACATTCTGGACAACGCGTTCAAGTATGGAAAATCCAGGATACGTATTTCAGTGCACAGGCTTAACACCACACACGCGGCAGAGATTAAGGTCGAAGACAATGGCTTCGGAGTACCTACAGAGAAGCTGGAGTTCGTATTACAGAGAGGTGCCAGGGCTGATACTTTAGCCCAGGGACAGGGGATTGGACTGGCCGTTGTGTCCGACATCATTCACAGCTACAACGGTGAAATCAGCATCGAAGTCAGTGATCTGGGTGGAGCATTGGTGCGCATCCGTTTGCCCTGAGCTGGATAACCCAGGCTTACAACAGGAATCCGCCTGCTACTGCGAATAGGGTCATCACAAACAGGAACCATTTGATCGTAGCTGGAGACGCCTTCACGGCAAATTTCACCGCCAGGTGTGCACCCGCCATGGTGCCCGCCGCCAGAATGAGGCCAGGCACCCAACGAACCTGGTCAAACACGACAAATACCGCCACGGAAACCACGGTGAACGCCATGACGCTGGCCATCTTCAGGGCGTTGGCGCGCACGAGATCGTAACGCAATCCGCCCGCCAGGGCTGCCAGCAACATGAATCCCACCCCGGCCTGCACGAACCCTCCGTAGATCCCGGCCCCGAACAAGCCCCACCAGGCTGCCCTGTTATCTCGGGGGCTGAGTGTGGGAGTGCCCGGTTCCGGAGCCATCACGGATGGGCGCAACAGGATCACCGCCGACATGATGAGGATGGAGAGCAGCAGGACGGGCTTGAGATACAGGTTGGGCAACAAAGCGGCGGCCAGGGCGCCGGCTATACCCCCAATTATGGTGGGAATCAGTATAGGGATTACTGCAGGTCGGTCCAGGCTGTTGTGCCTGTCGAATCCTGCCACACCCACGATGCCCTGCATCAGTACCGCCACCCGATTCGTACCGTTGGCGATGTCGGCGGGGAGACCCAGCATCATCAGGGCCGGGAGAGTGAGATTGGAACCTCCACCGGCGAGGGTATTGATGATGCCCGCCACGAAGCCGGTGCTGCTCAGTAGCAGAATGGCAGTGAGATCCAGTTCCATGGGTGTTACGCTTCAAAGCCTCCATTCGAGGCTCCAGATTACCACCGGAGACTCCCTAAATCTTTCCGAAAGCCTTTGTTATAGCTAATATTTACCTTGAAGGTGGAAATTTTGCCGAGGATTGGAATTTTTGCCTGAGTCGATGTGAATCCCATCACAATCCAGGCATCCGGCCCTAACGAATTTCCCGATATTGGTGCTGTTTCACGTTCTCTGGCCAGAAAAGGGCTAGAGTTGGCAGTGCTGGAAAAGGGAAAAGCGCTGGATTCTTGCCATTTGTACCCGACACAGCAGGTAAATGGACGAAAATCATAGGCTTAGGGTGCTACTGGCGTTTCAAATTCCGCCTGAAAAGTTTCCGGCATAAAGGGTTAAATGCGTAAAAAAACTAATAATATCAGAGGGTTTACACTAATAGAGTTGTTGGTGGTGGTGTCTATTCTCAGCATTCTGATGGCGCTCGCCCTACCGAATTTCAGTGACACCATCGAAGCCCAGGCTTCCAATGCCGAATTCAAGCGCATTCGTACCATGTTGAATCTGGCTCGTTCGGAGGCCATCAAGCGCGGTGGAGACGTTTCCATCTGTGCCAGTGACGATGGTCTGGATTGTGACCTCAACAACTGGAGCAATGGCTATATCATATTCGTGGACAATAACGGCGATGCTAACGGTGCCGCAGGCACCATCGATGCGGGCGACGAGGTCATCCGTGCCTACAACGCGGCCGGCTCCGCCAGCACTATTACCATGACTGTGCCGATGCTGACCTATAACAGCCTGGGCTTCAGTGGCACTGGAGGTACCCAGACCTTCAAGATTTGCCCTAGCAGTAATAACGCGAACAATGCTCGGTCTCTTGAAGTAGGCCCTTCCGGCCGTGGCAGGCTGATTGAAACTGGAATCGTATGCCCATGAGGATGAAACGGAACAGATCGATGCTTTATCTGCAACTCGGCTCCTCACTCATCGAGGTGCTGGTCTCGTTGCTGGTGTTGTCCGGTGGCATGCTGGGTATCGCGGGCGTGCAATCGGTCAGTCTGCGTAACAACCAGGCGGCGTACTTTCGCACCCAGGCCACCATGCTTACCTCGGAAATTATCGAGCGCATGCGTGCGAACAAGGTCGCCGTGGACAATGATGCCTATGATGATGCTGCGGGCGCGGCGACAGCGGCCTGTTTTACCGCGGCAGGCTGCACACCGAACCAGATGGCGGCACAGGACATCCTGGATTGGGATGCTGACCTGGCAGCAGCACTGCCTGGCGGTGTTGGAGTTGTGTGCCTGGATTCCACTGGCAATGATGGTACCGCAGCGGTTCCAGCCTGCGATGGTGTGGGTACCATCTATGTCGTGAAGATCTTCTGGGATGACAATCGGGATGGAACCGCGAACCAACGACTGACAACCAATTGGCGGCCACTGTAATGAGTAGAGTAGGAATAAACAGCCAGCCGCAGTTGCGCGAATTACCTGCAGCCATGACGGGCCTGAGCCTCATCGAACTGCTCATCGCCATGGTGTTGGGCCTGACCCTGGCCGCAGGCGTGGTGCAGATCTACGTGGGTACATCTGCTACAGAACGCAGCCAGACTGCTCGCCTGCATATCCAGGAGAACGGCCGCTTTGCCCTGAATTTCCTGGCCAACGAGATTCGCATGGCGGGTTATCTGGGTTGTCTCGGCTCAATGGAAGGCAACTCGGCCAACGACACCTTGAATCACCCGGTCAATTCCACCATGCAGCCTGGCTTTGGCGTACAGGGTTGGGAGGCCGATGGCACGGCACCCGGCGAGATTGCCAACAGCGTCAACAATGTCGCGACGATTGCTTCAACGAACGCCGAATGGACTGCCAACGCCTTCGCAGGATTCAACATCCCTACCGTGCAGGCCGTACCGAATTCCGACATCCTGCGCCTGTGGGGTGGAGTGGGTAATGCCAGTGTGGTTACAGCCATCAGCAACGCTGGTGTTGACCCTGTCATTACTACAACCACGGATGCCGGTGTCGCCGCAAATGACTTCCTGATTATCAGTGATTGCGAGCAGGTAGATTTCGTTCAGGCCTGTAATGTGGTGGACGCCGGTGTGACTACGACCATCACGCTGTCCACCGCCTGTCCCATGGGTAATGTCGCCAATGCATTTGTGACCTCTGCAGCACCGGCGGAGTTGATTCGCCTGCAGGGATCCCTGTTCTATGTCGGCAAGCGGGACAATGATGCTACCAACCCACCGTCGCTTTTCCGTGCCACCCTGGATACCGATGGTACCATCGCGGCGCCCGAGGAGTTGGTGGAAGGTGTAGAGTCCATGCAGCTACTGTATGGTGTAAACGTGGACCAGGACGTGCGTGCCACGGTAGATGCCTGGGTCACAGCGGAAGACGTATTCGACTGGGACGAAGTCATCGCCATTCGTATCAATCTGTTGATGCAGTCAGTTGAGCCTGGCACGGTTCCCGAACCCCAGGCCTACACATTCAATGGCGTAGACTATGACGGCCAGGTTGGAAACGGCGCCTTGCCCCAGGATGAGAAGGTGCGGCGCATCTTCCAGACTACCCTGACCCTGCGTAATCGCTCGCTGGGCACCTAGATTGCCCGATACCGCGATTCACTGAATATTTAGAATCACATCACGGAAATTTGCAGGTTTTAACCTAAATTAGTATGCAGATGAAAACGCTTCAATCCAGTAAATTCCGCGGCTTGCAGGTCAGGCCGGGACGGCAGCGCCAGCGCGGCGCCATTCTCGTGTTCGCCCTGGTTTTCCTGGCGGTGCTGACCATGATGGGTGTGTCTGGTATGGAGTCCACTACCCTGGAAGAGCGCATGTCGGCCAATATGGTAGACAACGAGATCGCCTTTAATGCCGCGGAGTCGGCTTTGCAGGCGGCGGAAGCCTGGTTGATCCTGCAGAACACCTTACCCATCACCAGCGTTGATGGCAGCACCACGGTGTGGGCCGAGGACGCCATGGATCCAACGCCGGCGGGCGCGGGCAATGACGACGGGCGGTACTGGTGGGATCACGCCAATATGGATGCAACCTGGTGGACCAACAATGGCGATGCACCAGCCAATGTCCCGGGAGTTTCCGTGCAGCCACGCTATCTCATCGAAGAATACAAGACAGTGGATACCGGTCAGTCGATCGCCATCGGTGGTGGTGAGACAACGGTGCCACGTATCTTTCATCGCATCACGGCCCGCGGCTGGGGTATTGCCAATACCACCCGCGCCATGGTGCAAGCCACGTTTGTGCAAACCTACGATTAATTCTTGGCAAAGGAATCCGGGTAAACACCCTGGAGGCAGGCAATGAGTTTCAAGCTGCAAGTTCGTCTCTATTTAAGCTGGCTGGGTTCGGTCCTGGCGCTGGCTTTCAGTCCATCCAGCCAGGCGGCGGAAATGGCACTGGCGGAAAGCCCCCTGTTCCTGGGCACCCAGATCGATCCCAATGTGTTTTTCATGATGGACGACTCCGGTTCCATGGACTGGGAAATCCTCACGATTCCCTATCATCCCTTGACAGACTACTGGTCCTCAAGCAGCACCTATGGACTGCGTCGCGATGGCAATATGATTCTGCGGACGAACTCGGGAATCTGCACCGGCACACGCACTTATTACTATATCTATTCCTCAAGTGTGAACACGGATTCTACTTATGACACAACCTGTGATCGGGAATCTGTAGAGGACCAACCCGAGGCTTCAGAATGGGACTGGCGAGTCATCTCATCAGCTCTCAATGTGTTGTATTACGATCCTTCAGTTACCTATAGCCCCTGGATAGGTTATAGCGATGCGGTATTCACAGCGGCTCGAAGTAACCCCGATGATGATACCGATGGCTATAGCCTGTCGCGCAACCTCACCGGTTTCGAATACACGGTCTGGGTAGATGATCATGGTGTAGATCTCGATGCCCAGGGTGAAGTCGAAGGGCCTACAACGGCGAATGATGATCCTTCCGATGGCACCGTCGATCTGTGGGATTCCCATGTGCGATACACAGTGAATTCCTCGGAAATCATCAGGACTGAATACAATGTGCCAGCGGCAGGTTCGGGCTTCTCCCTTGGCAACTGTAGTGATGGTGACGCCGATGATCCTGTTCCCTACGAAGATTGCTTCGGAACGACCACCAGCAGTTCTTCTATCAGTGGGGCGACCCTGAATGAGTGGGGCCGAACCATTACCCAGGAGAAGCAGAACATCGCCAATTGGTATGAATATGCGCGCAAGCGTCATTTCGTTTCCAAGGGTGCCGTCGCTCTGGTGGTGAATTCTAACCCAAGCTTCCGCTTCGGTTATGGCCAGATCAATGACTGGGCAGACGTGTTCGTTGAGGTGCCGGATATCTTGCTCGATAACTATATCGCCCACAACAGTGCCCTGATCGATACCATGGCCAGTTATGAATGGCAGGGTCAGGGTACGCCGCTGCGTCGCGGTCTGGAGGTTGCCGGGCGCTACTATGATAATTACTACGGCGCCTATGCAGACCCTATCGTTTCCGAGTGCCAGCAAAACTACTCTGTGCTGTTTACTGATGGCTATTGGTCTGGAAGTGCTCCCTATACATCCGCCATCGGTGATGAAGATAGCGACGGACAGAGTGATACCCTTGCCGATGTGGCGCACTATTTCTATACGAAAGATCTGAGCCCCCTGGATGACCAGGTGCCCACGACTCCTATCGATCCAGGTTCGCACCAGCATATGGTGAGTTTTACCGTAGCCTTCGGTGTGACGGGTAACCTGGTGGATACCGACGACGATGGCTATCCGAATCCGGAACTGGCCGAAGACGACGCCTGGACCAATGGTTTTCCTGATACTGACCCGGAAAAAATCGATGACATGTGGCATGCAGCCTTCAACAGCAAGGCATACTTCGTGTCCGCACAATCTCCATCCGAAGTGGCATCGGCAATCGGTGAGGCGTTACTGGAAATCGCCGACAGGGTAGGCTCGGCGGCTTCTGTTGCCACGAACACCGGCTCCCTGAATGCGGGCAGTAAGCTGTTCCAGGCACGATTCGACAGCTCGGACTGGAAAGGCCAGTTGCTGGCTTTCCAGATAAATCTCGACGGCACTATCGAGCCAGAGCCCGCCTGGGATGCTGGCACGGTAATCAATAGCCAGAACTATGACACGGGTCGGGAAATCATCACCTTTAATCCCAATGTTGATAATCCGGTTGGTGGCGATGTTGAAGGGGCGGGTATCCCATTCAGGTTCCCGGCAAACTATAACAGCCCTACAGACTCAGAACTCACCAGTAGTCAGATCACTGATCTGATGATCAATGCCCCATACAGCCTGGTTACCGCCGATGCTGGCGAGATATCCGCCAACCAGACCTACGGCACCGACCTGGTTAATTACTTCCGCGGCGATGATGACAACGAACTGGCAGGCCAGAACTTCAGGCTGCGCAACAGTGTGTTAGGCGACATTGTTAACAGTGACCCCAATTTCGTTGATGTGCCAAACTTCCGCTACGACGACGGCATGGAAAGCAAGTCCTACAATGATTTTGTAAGTGACAATGCGGCGAGACAGGGCATCGTATACGTGGGTGCCAACGACGGCATGCTGCATGGCTTTAATGCCGATGACGGTACTGAGGAGATTGCCTACGTGCCTTCGCCAGTCTACGAGAACCTGCCAGAGCTGTCACAGAGCGATTACATCCACAGATATTTCGTTGATGGTGGTCCCAATATTATCGATGCTTTCCTGCCCAATATGGATGACCCGGACAGTGCCACGAATGGACTGTGGCGAACCGTGCTGGCGGGTGGCCTCGCGGGTGGGGGGCAGGGCATCTTTGCACTGGATGTAACAAATCCTAGTACATTTGATGAGGCTAATGCAGACGATATCGTGTTGTGGGAATTCACAGATGATGACGATGCGGACCTGGGTTACACCTACGGCAAGGTGCAGATAGCCAAGATGAACGATGGCACCTGGGCAGCCGTATTCGGCAATGGCTACAACAATACCGAGGCGGATGGTGCGGCCAGCAGTACCGGACATGCGGTAGTCTATATTGTTGATATCGAAACCGGTGGCCAGAACCTGTTCAAGAAACTGGACACCGAAGTAGGTTACACTGGCACACCGAACGGAATGGCTACTCCCTTGCTGATAGACCAGGACGCAGATCAGGTTGCGGACTACATCTATGCCGGCGACTTCGAAGGCAATATGTGGAAGTTTGATGTGTCCAGTGATGATCCTGCCGACTGGGATGTGGCGTGGAGATCTGCTGGTTCCCCCGCGCCACTGTTCAGCGCCCCTGCTGGCCAGGAAATCACATCGCAGCCTCAGGCTACCTTCCATCCGGATAATCTAGATGGGTTCATGATCTACTTTGGTACCGGAGCCTACCTGGAAGAAGATGACAACCTGGGATCGGGGCAGTCTGATCAATCGTTCTATGGCATCTGGGATGTAAACACGACTGCTACTCCCAATATAGCCCTCGGAGATCTTCTCGAGCAGACCATCGATAATCAATACGAACAGGCTTTCGATACCAATGGTGACGATGTGGATGATGAGACCTTTCTGTTGCGGGATGTCTCCGACAATGAAATTGACTGGTCATCTCATCAGGGCTGGTATATGGACCTGGTACCGACAAATATTGAAGGCACAGCAAACGCAAGTAACTTTGGTGAACGCCAGGTCAGTAATGCCATTGTCCGAAACGGTCGGGTCATCTTCACAACCCTGGTGCCTTCGGAAGTGGAATGTGAGTTCGGTGGTACCAGTTTCCTGATGGAGCTGGATTTCCGTGACGGTGGCGCTCTGGAATTCCCGGCATTCGACCTTAACGGTGACGGCGAATACGATGCCGATGACACTCTCGCTGCCGGCCGTGCCTCGGATGTGGGTATCATGCCAACAGTAAGTATCCTGGCAGACGATGCCCAGGATGTGGCCTTCGGCTCCGGCGCCAGCGGCGATATCGATGTGATTCAGATCAGTGTCGGTGACCAGTCCTATGGCCGGCAATCCTGGCGTCAGCTCGAATAGTCAGCTTACTTTTTAGTTAACGATAGTTTTAGAGTTATTACGTTCAAATTGGCCTTGTCATTGAGGAGTGGATTAAAGTGATCAGACTATTAACAGGATGCCTGTTACTGCTAAGCATCGCTTTGCCTGTGCATGCGCAATCGGTGCTGGGCCCCAGGCAGACCGGGGTAATACAGGACTTGTTGGGTAATGGCCCCGGTGAAATCGTGATTTCTGGAACCCTCTATAACTACGACAATGAAATTACGAGTTTTACATTGAGGGGAAATCCAATAGCGGATGCCGATTTGGAGTTGGGTATGGTTGTGCGTTTCACTCTACGGGATGGTATTCTGCTGCAGGTTGAAGTTCTGGGACCCTACAACCTCGTCGAGAATGTTGCTCCCCAGGGAACACTGGATTAGATTTATCACATATGTTTTGCCAGGGAGCAGCAATGCGTATCTTTTCTCCGATAGTAGTGCTTTGCATTGGTTAAACAATAAGGCTCACAACTAGCGACTATCGGTCGAAACAGTGTGAAACAGAAAATACCGTTAGATCTATCCGCAAACTATGAGTGTTCTCAGGTGCGGTTGCGAGCAGAGTAGCTACTATGAACAATTACCAAGACCTTAGTCTCTATCGAAATGGATTTACATTAATCGAGATTCTGATCGTGGTGGCGATATTGGGAGTTCTCGCCAGTATTGCCATGCCAGCCTATCAGGACAGCGTGCGACGCTCCAATCGTGCAGAAGGCAAGGCAGAGTTGCTGATCGTCGCCGGTGACCAGGAACGCTTCTTCTCCAGCAATAACTCCTACAGCACTGACGCCACCCCGCTGGTCACGGAGACTCCCGTCAATTTGACCACCCGCACAACCGAGAATGGGCACTATGCCATCACCGTGGCTGCTGGTGGTACTGGCGCCATCGCTACCAGCTTCGTCGCCACGGCGACACCCCAGGGTGACCAGGTAAATGATACCTGTACGACCCTGACTATCAGCAGCACTGGCGTACGTGGAGCCACTGGTGGCACAGTGGATGAGTGCTGGGGTCGCTAGACTTCAGTAATAAAGTAAACAGCTGCCCTAGCTGCAGCGCAAGGGTCTTCCCCGACTGTCCTCCCTGATGCCATCGGCATCGCCGTCCTGTGCGAAGCGCACCCTCGCGCTGCGATTAATGATTAGCTGGCGAGCAAATACGGGATTCCTGTCTGCCGGGCAAAGCGTGAAGTTCCCATTCTGGTAACGGGTAAAGCCCTGGGGTGTGATTTGTAAATACTGCCGGTTCTGAAACGCCCGCCATCTGACTTCACCCTCGAAGCCATGGAACTGGTGATAACGTATCACTTCATCGTCGGCATCGATTCTCCTGTCGCCATCATAATCAGCAAACACCAGGATGCCGTCTTGCCACTGACCTGCGCATGCATCACCCGCGGCGGATCGACATAGCGTGACGAGGCTGTTGCGTGTGATGGCTGCGACCCGGGCGACTTGTAATAGCTGTGCCAGTTCCCTGGCATGAATATCCATCTCGGTGTTGCGATGCAATTCCTTGAAGCCCGGCAGAGCCAGTCCCAGCAAGGTGGCAAGGATGCCGAGGGTAAACAACAGTTCCAGAAGAGTGAAACCTGTATCGTCCGCTTTGCGGCCTATCGGGTGCAACAACTCCATCCTTCCACCTCCTTGTGTATCAGGTTAGAGTGCGCGCTGAGTTTAGTTAGCCAGGTGCAAGACACCAACTTTTCCGACAAATGAGTGATGTGCTGATAATTGGCGCCGGGATTAACGGTCTCCTGCTGAGCCGCGAGTTGGCTTCTGCCGGTGCGGAAGTTACTCTCGTCGAAGCCGGAGAGGTCGGTAGGGAGGCGTCCTGGGCTGGCGGTGGCATCGTCTCGCCCCTGTATCCCTGGCGCTACAGTGCACCCGTGACGGCGTTGGTGGGTTGGGCGCAAAAGTTCTATCCACAACTCGTGGAGAATCTGCAGGCAGAAACCGGGATCGATGCAGAGTATCAGCGCGATGGTTTGTTGATGCTGGATGCTGCCGACAGGGATGCAGCCCTTGCCTGGGCCGAGCAGTATGGTCAATCCATGGTGGTGCTGTCAGCAGCAGACTGTTACCGGCAGGAGGCGAACCTGAGGCCCGGGTTTGGAGAAGGTCTGTGGATGCCTGCGGTGGGCCACGTCAGAAACCCGCGCCTGTGTCGAGCACTGAAGGAGAGTCTCGTAGCAGATTCCCGAATTCGAGTGCTGGAAAATACGTCGGTGCGCGAAATCCTGACAGCTGGCTTGAGGGTACGTGCCGTGACAGCCAGCAAGGCAGGAGATCTGTTCACTCTTGAATCTAAATACACGGTGATTTGTGCGGGTGCCTGGAGCAGGCGACTGCTTTCGGGAATGAATACAGAATGCACGATCGAGGTGGAGCCAGTTAAGGGCCAGATGCTGCTGTATAAATTCGATTCACCGCCCATCAGATCGATGCTGCTGCACAATGGCCGCTACCTGATTCCGCGCCGCGACGGTCACCTGCTGGTGGGAAGTACCCTGGAATACACAGGCTTCGATAAAGCTATAACTGAGGACGCCCGAACCGCTCTCATGGACTCGGCAGCAGGGCTACTACCTGCACTTGCCTCAAAGCAGCCAATTTCGCAATGGTCTGGCCTGCGGCCGGGCAGCAAAGAAGGAATACCCTATATCGGACCGATTGCTCCCTGGGAAAATCTCTATATCAATGCAGGTCAGTTCAGGAATGGGCTGGTGCTGGCACCGGCATCGGCGCGATTGCTGGCGGACTTGATACTGGAACGTGAGCCGCTGCTCGATCCCCGGCCTTACCTGCCGGCAGTGAGTGGGGCCAGCGTCTAACAAGAATTGAATCAGTGCGGGCTTATTCGAGTCCCAGCTTCTTCAGTCGGTAACGCAGCGAACGGAAAGACATACCGAGCTTCTTGGCCGCAGCAGTCTTGTTCCAGCGCGTCTCTTCCAGCGCCTTCTCGATAGCCTCTATCTCAATGGCCTCCAGATGCTTCTCAAGCGAGAAATCCTCATCCATCTCTAACTCGACGGCAGAGTCAATGACTTCCGGTTCTTCCCTCGCCGACTCTGGTAGTTCGAAGGTCAATTTCGTGTGGCCAGCACCCGGAGTAGAAATAAACTCCAGGTTCTCGCGCTCGATGGTATTGTTCTCACAGAGAGTGGCGGCACGCTGCAGTATATTTTCCAGTTCTCTCACATTGCCTGGAAAAGTGTATTCGGCCAGGGCCTGCAATGCGCTGTCACTGACAGTGCATTCTTCGTTGTTATTCTCGAGGGCGATTTTCTCCAGCAATGCAGCGGTAAGTGCGGGAAGGTCTTCCTTGCGCTCGCGCAGGGCAGGCACCGAAAGTTCTATCACATTGATGCGAAAGTACAGATCCTGTCGCAGTCGCCCCTGCTCGACCTCTTTAGCGAGATTCTTGTGAGTGGCGCTGAGTAATCGTACGTCGACGGCTATCTCCTTCTGGGAACCCACCGGTCGCACCGATTTCTCCTGGATAACGCGCAGCAGCTTCACCTGGGTATGCAGTGGAAGGTCGGCCACTTCGTCGAGGAACAGAGTGCCGCCGCTGGCCGCCTGGAACAGGCCTTGTTTGTCATGATCGGCACCGGTAAAGCTGCCTTTCAGGTGTCCAAATAGTTCGCTCTCCATCAGTTCTGAGGATATGGCACCGCAGTTTACCGCCACGAAGGGGCCTTCACGGCGAGAACTCATCTGGTGTATGGCCTTGGCTGCCAATTCCTTACCGGCACCGGATTCCCCGCTGATGTAGATGGGAGCCTGGCTACGCGCCAGCTTTCCGATCTGTTCCCTGAGGGCGCGGATCTTTGGCGACTGGCCAGTGATGGTATTAATGGCCTCGGCGCTTGATTCTTCCGAAACTGAGGGTTTCGAATTCTCACTTTCGCTGAGTCGCAAGGCGGACTGCACCAGGTCCCGCAACTTGTGCAGGTCAACAGGTTTGGATACGAAGTCGAAGGCTCCCGCTTTCAGGGCCTTGATGGCGGTCTCCGTGCTGCCATGGGCAGTAATGACAGCCACCGGAATTTCGTCGAAGTCACTGTTGATGTATTCAACCAGCTCGATGCCATCTCCATCGGGCAGGCGCATGTCGGTCAGGCAGAGGTTGAAGTTATTGCTGCTTAGCGCGTCTCGAGCTTCACCGAGGTCGGCGACACTGACAGTTTCCAGTGACATGCGACCGAGCGTGATTTCCAGAAGTTCACGGATATCCGGTTCGTCATCAACGATTAATACTTTGGCTGTCATTGTGGATTGGCGTCAGGCAACACTACGGTCGGGTTGGCTAAAATAAATACTGAAGCAGCTCTTGCCCTGTGGGGTTCGGTTGTACACGAGTTGAGACTGATTAGCTTCGCACAGTTCCTTGGATATATAAAGGCCGAGGCCGGTGCCGGTGGCTTCGGTGGTGTGAAAAGGTTCAAATAATCTGGCCTCGGCTTCTTCGTCTATACCGATGCCATCGTCTATGATGTGTACGAAGGGTTGTGGGTCTCCGCTGCTCTTGTCCAACCCCACCTCTATAGTCAGGGAAGCTTCGCCAGTCTTTTTCTTGCTGTACCGCAGGCCATTGTCAAACAGGTTGTTGAGCACCTGCTCGAGTTGTCCCGAGATTACACTCACCTGCACATCCGGATGCAGTTCCTGCAGTTCTATCTTGTCGCAGACCTCATGGGTGGAACGGTAATTTTCTATGAATGTTGGTAGCCATTCATTGAGTACCATTCGTGATGCCGAGGTGTCGTCATGGCGAGAGGCGTCCAGTACATCTTCGATGATCAGGTTAATTCGATTACAGTGATCGAGAATGATCTCGATCATGCGTTTGTCATCAGCTTCTATGGTTTGCGATTCCTTCAATAGCTGGCTGGCATGGCTGATCGCTCCCAGGGGGTTGCGCACCTCGTGGGCGATGCTGGCAGTCAGGCGGCCCAGTGAAGCAAGCTTCATTTGCCTGATTCGCTGCACTATCTGTCGGTTGTCTTCGAGAAAGATCAGGATGTCGGAGTCGGGTTCGGGATTGAGGAAGGCAAAGTTAAGCTGGATCTGCTTGTTTGAGTTAGGGATAGCTATTGGTTGAGGCTGGCGTTTGGGATTAATCTTCCACAGGGAAAGCTGTTCGGCCATGGCGTCGGGGAGTGTAATGTTCGCTGACTCGATTTCATCCGGCAAGTCCAGCTTGAACGGTAACAGGTGGGAACGGGCGGCGCTATTCAGGCTGATAATCCTGGAACCCGGGTTTACTACTATTACGCCAGTTCTCATTCTTTGCAGAATTTCATCGTTCAGCTTCTCGAGATCGATGATGTCACTGGCTTGCTTGTCAGCTAACTGCGCCGCCTTGTAGATACGGTCTGTTAGATATTGTATGTACAGGGATGTGGAGAAGAGAATGATGCCCAGAATACCGGTCTGGATAAACTGCGCCGAGGCATTTTCATAGGCCAGGGACAGGTAGAATTCCGTGTAGATGAGGGCCAGGGCGCCGACCGCAGCAAGGAATGTGCTGATCCGGCCCCTTATGATGATGCTGCTCGAGGCCATGGTCACGATCATGAACAGGCCCAGTCCGCTGTCCACGCCTCCGCTGGTGTAGATCAGCAGGGTTATAACCAGTATGTCCAGCAACTGCATGCCGGTAATGACGGACTGGTTCTGCATGACCTTACGGGCGCTGGGGGTAACGAAGGTCACCACCACTGCATAGATCGCGTAGGCGGTATTTACCTGGACAAAGAGAGTAGGATCAAGGTTGCCCAGCAGCGAGGTCTCGGGGCTGGTGATATAGGTGACCAACAGGACCAGCGGAAGAACTATCCGGTATATGTTATAGACAACGGATACGTTGGATATCTGTTCCCTGTATTCCGCAGTTTTATTCGCCATTGCTTAATTACCGATTGAGATTCCCTGGGCCTGAAGTCCTTGTCCCGGGCAACTGGCGCTATTGTCAATATTGGCAATGCTATCGATGACAGGGCCGCCCTTGTATCTAATTTATCGTACAATAGCCGGGACGGGTGAGTACGGGTTCTCAACCCGCAAGTAATTGTTAATCATCATCTACAGCGATCTGTCCGGCCTCGTCTGGGCAGTATGAACAGGCCCAGGCAAGAAACCGGTTTCGATGACCAGATTCAAGATCATTATGGCACAGTTGAATCTCCTGGTAGGAGATATCGACGGCAATGCGAACAGGGTGCTGGAGTGTGCCAGGACAGCCATGCAAGAGCACCAGGCTGATATGGTTGTGTTTCCCGAACTCACCCTCACCGGTTACCCGCCTGAGGACTTGCTGCTGCGGCCCAGTATGCGGCTGCGGGTATCAAAGGCGCTGCAGAAAATCCTGGATGCCAGGCTGGATATTCTCTGTGTGCTCGGCTATCCGGAATATGTCGATGGCAAGCTGTTTAATGCCCTGGCAGTTATTCACCAGGGGCAGATTCTGGGCAGCTACCACAAGCAGTGCCTGCCCAATTATGAGGTGTTCGATGAGCGCCGCTATTTCGAGGCAGGTTCCTCCCCCTGTGTGCTGGAGATTGCCGGGGCACGCATGGGCTTTACCATCTGTGAAGACATGTGGGAACGCGGACCAGTCGCCCAGGCTCGGGATGCGGGCGCCCAGCTAATGATCAATATCAATGCCTCTCCCTTTCACATCAACAAGCTGTCGGATCGGAAGCAATTACTGCAGACACGTTGCCGTGAAGGAGGATTCCCTATTATCTATGTAAACCTGGTGGGCGGTCAGGATGAACTGCGTCCCCGCGGCGGCTCCATGGTCATGACCCAGGCCGGCGAATGTCGCTATCTGGCGCCTGGTTTTGATGAGGGGCTCTATCCACTGCAATTGACCATCGATGCCGATGGCAAATGCGACATCGAATCGCAGCAACTCTATGAAGCGCTCAAGGTCGAGGCCCAGGTGTACTCTGCATTGGTCATGGGTGTGCGGGACTATGTCAACAAGAACGGTTTCAAGGGGGTGGTCCTCGGATTGTCGGGCGGTATCGATTCGGCGCTCACCCTTGCTATCGCGGTCGACGCCCTGGGCAGGGACAGGGTAGAAGCGGTAATGATGCCATTCGAGTACACCTCGCAACTCAGTCTGGATTGCGCCGCCCGGCAGGCCGGGCTATTGGGCGTTAACTACCAGCAGATAGCTATCAACGAGATATACGCCAGTTTCATGAATGCGCTCGCCAAAGAATTTGCCGGCTCGGTACCGGGTATCAGCGAACAGAATATTCAGGCCCGTGCCAGGGGGGTGTTGCTCATGGCAATCTCCAATAAAAAGGGTGTCCTGGTACTTACCACAGGAAACAAGAGCGAGATCGCCGTGGGTTATTCCACTCTGTACGGTGACATGGCGGGGGGGTTCGATGCACTCAAGGACGTTTCCAAGACTCTGGTCTATCGGCTTGCCCGATACAGAAACAACAATTTCGAAGGTTCGCCCCGTGAGGTAATTCCCCGGGAAGTCATAGAGAGGCCACCATCGGCCGAATTGGCTCCCGGCCAACTTGACCAGGATTCACTGCCTGACTATGACACCCTGGACAGGATTCTCGAGCTGTATGTGGAGCAGGATGCGAGCGCTCACGAAATTATTGGCAAGGGGTTCGATGAGCAGGACGTGATGCGGGTGTTGCGGCTGGTTGACCTGAATGAGTACAAGCGCCGGCAGAGTCCTGTGGGAGTCAGGTTGACCCGGCGTGGATTCGGTCGCGACAGGCGTTACCCTATCACCAATGCCTGGCCACTGGGCGAATAGCTGTTCAGTTATTGGGGTTGTTCTGCCTGAGCATCTGCTGGACACGACGTCGGGAATCCCGAATCTCCTGACCAGCTTCCCGCTGAATGCGGTTCTCCCGCTGTAGAGCATCTATCTGCTGCTGATAACGTTGCCGCAATTCCTCCTGCTGCGCTTCCGGGAGGTTTCGGAAGCGGCGCTGCATGTTGCGCACACGGCGTTGTTGTTCCGGGCTGAGGCTGTTAAAGCGACGGAACCGGTCATTGATCTGTTGGCGTTGTTGCTGGCTGAGATTCTGGAAGCGGCGTTGTTGTGAAATTGCTTCCTGTCGTTCTTCAGGGCGCATCTGCTCCCAGCGATTTGCGCCCCGGCGTAATCGCTGTTGGCGTTCGCCTGACAGCTCATCCCACTGACTCTCCACGCTGCGCAGGATTTGCCGCTCTTCCAGGGAGAGTTCAGTCCAGGGAATCTTGTCCTGGGCAATTGCAGGTCCTGCCAGCAGAAGGCTGGCCAGGAAAAGAGATGTCAGTAAATTTTTAAACATATCTAGTTGTCCTGCTCCTCGTCCGGGTTGCTTCCATCACTGTTTTCTTCATTGGTTTCTGCGTCGTCTCCATCGCTGCCTGCAGTGCCTGACACTTCGTCCATGCGTGCAGCCATGTTCAATAGTTGCTGAAAATTACTGTCCAGCAAGCTATCCGGGGCTATCCATTCCCCATCATCCGTCTCGAATGAGCCGAGAAATTCCAGTAATTCCAGATCTGGCTCGCCAATCTCTTCGTCCTGCGCAATGCTGCAGTTTGAGGCGCTCATCAACAGCATGGCGCTCACTGTTAGTGAAGGTGACAGGCGACTGCGCCTGACAGTAGCCTGGGCTGGTCGCCGTGTATTTCGCTCACTAGTTCGCTTGCTCAACTTCTTCCAGCCACAGATAAAAATCCAGGTTTTCATACAGCTCGATGTCGTCTGCCGAGGCAATCAAGAGGATCTCTTCTTCTGCCTCAATGCCCGCTGTCGGGTCGGTGAGGGAGCTTATGTAGAACAGAGAGACAACTGTCACGGTGAGACAGGCTGTCGCAAACATGCCGAGCGGATAATTCACGTTATTGAATAAGAACGCCTGCACTGATCCCACCAAGCCAGAGATGGATAGCCTGCTTGTGCGACTTTCCTGCCGCTCGGAGATTCGCGCCATGGCATTATGTCGAATCTGGTCGAGGCGCCTCTCGATCTCGGGGCTCAATTCTGAACTGTTGTCGAGGGAGTCCAGCATACCGCCAAGCAATAGTGAATCGTCGTTGTCTGGCATCTGCCTGTGCTCGGCCAGGGACAGACTCACGGCGGATTCACGGGCCGCATCAAGTTGCACTGCAAAATCTGCTTGCAGTGACTCGATACTGCGGTCGAGACGCAGGCGGATTTCGGCGAGCAGTTGTTCTTCGCTGAGCTTGTTCATGGCCAATATTCACCCAGTTCTTCACGCAGGAAATGTATCGCTCTCGAATAATGGGTCTTCACGCTGCCTTCCGCGCAGGACATGGCAGCTGCTGTCTGTTTCACATCCAGTCCCTCCCATGCCCGTAGCAGGAAAGCCTGCTGTTGGCGTTGGGGAAGTTTCTCCAGTGCTCGCTGCAGTTTATCCATGCCCTGATCGATTTCCGAGTCCTTGTCCGGCCGTTGACCGAACTGGTCTTCCGCTGTCTGGAGAGGATCTTCGTTCCTGTCCTCATCATCGTTGAGCCAGCTACGGTGGCGGTTTCTGACTATGTTACGCCGATGCCAATCATTGATGCGGCTGGTGAGTATGCGGTAGAAGAGGGGGGTCCATTCCTCGGCGGGACGCTGCGCGTATTTTTCCACCAGCTTGAACATGGCCTCCTGCACCAGGTCCAGGGCATCCTCAGGATTACGGGTCGCGATCTGGGCGATGCGGAAGGCACGGTTCTGCACCGACTTGAGAAACTTGTCGAGCAGGACTGAGTTGTTCACCACGGAGATCCTCATCTCGTTAGAAACCAGACTGGCAGTGAGATTCATAGAATATGGCAAGGTTCATCCAATTAGTCGGCGTTCCGCCCTTGATCTTTTACAGGCACAGATACCTGGTCGAGTCACCAGCGCAGGGTAATTCCAGCTACCTGACCTAATACAACGCGGCAGCGAGCGAACGGTTTACCCGTAGGCTGGATTTTCAGAAAAAACTAATAGATTGATATTAAAGGAAAAAAAGAGACCACCGTGCGGTAGAGCCCGAATAACGCCGTTCGACTAGTTGAAGATGCCGAACGTGATGACGTCGAAGAAGGAGCGTCCTTCTTCTTCCGGAGCAACCTGGTCTTCGATGATCTGTTGGCTGCCTGAATTGATGGGGCGCTGGGTAGGCGCCAGGGGTGGGTTGCCGCGGTTGTCACCCAACAACCCGAAACTGACGGTATACAGCAGGGAGGGATCCGAGATATCGGCGCGCACCACAAAGTCGCCATCGTCGTCGATGGCCGGGTGATCAGGGTAGTTCTCCTTCAGCAGGGCCAGGGAAGTGTCCGCGAGGTCATTCAGGCCGAGGCGCAGGTAGCACTCCACCATGATGGCTACCCCGTCGGCGACCGCCGGTGTGCCCTGGAAGTTCTCCACCACGTACTGACCACGCCGCAGGGCCGCGATGTAGGCCCGGCGCTCCATGTAGTAGTTGGCGACATGGACTTCATAGGCCGCAAGATTATTGCGCAGGTAGACCATGCGTGCGCGGGCATCGGCGGCGTAGGCGCTGTCCGGATAGAGCGCCAGCAGGGTGGAGAAGTCATTAAAGGACTCCCTGGCCTGGCCCGGATCGCGCTTGGTGCTGTCTATAGGCAGGAAGCGATTGAAGAAGCCACCCTCATCGGTGAATGAAGCCAGGCCCTTCATATAATAGGCATAGTCCACGTTGTCATCGTCCGGGTGCAGGCGGATAAATCGGTCTGCCGCCGCCCGTGAAGCCTCGTTGTCGCCATTGCGATAATAGGCGTACACCAGTTCGATCTGGGCCTGGGCCGCGAAGCGGCCGAAGGGGAAGCGCGCCTCCAGGGCCTGGTAGGTGGCGATGGCGCCGCGGAAGTTCTGGCTCTCCAGCTGATCCAGTGCCCGCAAATAGAACTGTTCTTCGGTGCTGAGGCCGGCAAATTCGTCTTCATCCCCGCCCCCGAACAGGCCGCAGCCGCCGAGAGTCGCCAGTATTGCGATCAGGATAAGAGTTCTGCCTGGAATGTTGTTCATGCTGATTAGTCGTCTTACTCGGTTTGCAGGCAATTGAATTGCGGATTGACCCAGAGCCTACTGCCAAAAGCCGCTATTAAACCATAGCAGCGGACCTAAACCCATATCGGACCTTGTCAACCTATCCTGACCCGGTACGCGCCATTACACGCCGGGGGCGGTAATCAAGTATCATGCGCCGGTGTCAGAGAATAGCCATTCAATACAACTTAGCGCAGTCGTGCCGGAGGAACTGGCCGGCAAACGATTGGACCAGATTGCGGCCAAATTGTTTCCGGAATTTTCCCGTTCCCGGCTTCAAGAGTGGATAAAGACCGGTAGCCTGTCTGTCGATGGAGAGGGCAGACGGCCCCGGGATCCCGTGGTTGCTGGCGCCATGCTGGTGATAAGTGCTGAGATGCAGCCTGTCGATAGCTGGACGGCGGAGCCCCTGCCGCTGGATATCGTCCACGAAGACGAGCATTTGCTGGTGCTCAACAAGGCTAGCAATGTGGTGGTACATCCGGCGGCTGGCCATCGGGCGGGCACCCTGCTCAACGGGATCCTGCAGCATTGCCCAGCCCTGGAGGCCATTCCGAGGGCTGGCATCGTTCATCGACTGGATAAAGACACCACCGGTCTTATGGTAGTTGCCAAGACCCTGCTTGCCCATAAATCGTTAGTGGATCAACTACAGGCACGCAGGGTGAGCCGGCAATACGAAGCAGTGGTGAAGGGAGTGCTTACCGGTGGTGGCACCGTCGATGCGCCACTGGATCGGCACCCTGTCAATCGCAAGAAGCGAGCCGTGCACGCCAGTGGCAAGGAAGCAATCAGCCACTACCGGGTGCTGGAGCGGTTTCGGGCTCACACCCATGTGCAGGTGAATCTGGAAACCGGACGTACTCACCAGATCAGGGTACACATGGCGCATATCAATTATCCTCTGGTAGGAGATCCTCTCTACGGTGGGCGTATGAATGTGCCCAGGGCGGCATCCCCGGAGCTGACTGACATGCTGCAAAATTTCCGTCGCCAGGCTCTACATGCGCGACGCCTCACGCTCTTGCATCCGGGTTCGCGCGAAGAGATGTCATGGGAGGTGCCGGTGTCCGAGGATTTCTCCGAGCTTTTGAGAGTCCTGCGCGCAGATAAGTCAGTAGAGTCTTCGTCGGCATGAGCGAACTGCAATTGATCAGACCGGACTGGGAAGCCTCTCCGCAAGTGGTTGCCTTCGTTACCAGCCGCAAGGGCGGGGTGAGCGCGAACGAATTCGCTACCCTGAACATGGGGCAACATGTCGGTGATGATCCTGATCGGGTCGACAGAAACCGGGCAATTGTGCAGGAAGCATTTCCCGAAGTTTCCAGTTGGCAATGGCTGGACCAGACTCACAGTAACTTGGTACATGCGGTTAACAATGTTAGCGGCGAGTTACAAGGTGACGGTCTTGTCACACGCAAGGCCAGGCTGGCCTGTTGTGTCATGACCGCTGACTGCCTGCCGGTGTTTCTCGCTTCCAGTGCCGGGGACGAGGTAGCCATAGCCCACGGCGGCTGGCGAGGACTGTCATCGGGCATAGTGCAGGCCACCATCGATACAATGCGCACCTCGCCCGCGGATATTTGCGCCTACCTTGGTCCAGCCATTGGGCCTGATTACTTCGAGGTAGGCCCGGAGGTGCGAGAGGCGTTTCTTCGGATCGACGGCAGCGCAAGTATGGACAGGCAGTTCAGGCCCCTGGGTAGCAAGTACTTCGCAGACCTGTATGGCATCGCCCGCCTGCAGCTGGCGGCAGCCGGTGTGACCAGGGTAAGCGGGGGTGATCACTGCACTTTCGGCGACGCCGACAATTTCTATTCCTATCGGCGCGACGGCCAGACTGGTCGAATGCTAAACGCCATCTTCATTCGCTAGAGCACATTCGCGCTGCATGCTGGGTCGTAACCGTCAGCTTTGAGCTGGATCAAGCTTTGCTGCCTGACATCCCCCGCAAGCTTGAAATGAACGGCCTGCAACCCAATAAATAGAGGCAGTGAATAATACGTCGTACCCGGGAATCCGTTGTGGAGGACTGGGCCGGAAGGACTATTAATATGCGATTCGACAAACTTACAAGCAAGCTCCAGTCGGCTTTCTCTGATGCCCAGTCACTTGCAGTAGGCAAGGATCACAACCTGATCCAGCCTGTTCATCTGTTGCTGGCACTGCTCGACCAGAAGGGTGGTTCTGTGCGTCCCTTGCTGTCGCAAACGGGCTTCAATATCCCGGAACTGCGCAAGCAGTTGCAGCAGGCAGTCGATGATCTGCCCCAGATGCCGAACAACGATGGTGATATCTCCGGTTCTCCTGAATTGGGCAAATTGCTCAATCAGGCAGACAAGCTGGCGCAACAGAAAGGCGACAGCTTCATTTCCAGTGAAACCGTTTTGTTGGCTGCCATGCAGGACAAAGGCAGCGCTGGCAAGATCCTCAACAGCTTCGGTGTCACCACCCAGGCCCTGGAAAATGCCATTGCCAATCTGCGCGGCGGCGAGAGCGTGGACAATCCGGAGGCCGAAGAATCCTGGCAGGCACTCAGCAAATATTGTGTAGACCTGACCGAACGGGCAGAGAACAGTGAACTCGATCCTGTTATCGGTCGCGATAGCGAAATTCGCCGTACCATTCAGGTGCTGCAGCGTCGAACCAAGAACAACCCTGTACTCATCGGTGAGCCCGGTGTCGGCAAGACGGCGATCGTGGAAGGTCTTGCCCAGCGCATAGTTAACGGAGAGGTGCCGGAAGGGTTAAAGGACAAGAAAATCCTGGCGCTGGACATGGGCGCACTTATCGCAGGCGCAAAGTTTCGCGGCGAATTCGAGGAGCGCCTCAAGGCTGTACTCAACGAGCTATCCAAGCAGGAAGGTTCTATCATCCTCTTTGTCGATGAGCTGCACACCATGGTCGGTGCCGGTAAAGCCGAGGGTGCCATGGACGCAGGCAATATGTTGAAGCCGGCATTGGCCAGGGGTGAGCTCCATTGTGTGGGCACTACTACCCTGGACGAGTATCGCAAGTACATTGAGAAAGATGCGGCGCTGGAACGGCGATTCCAGAAAGTGCTAGTGGATGAGCCTACCGAAGAAGACACCATCGCCATCCTGCGCGGCTTGAAAGAACGTTACGAGGTTCACCATGGGGTGGACATCTCGGATTCCGCTATCATCGCGGCAACCAGGTTGTCGCAACGCTATATCACCGATCGCCAGTTACCAGACAAGGCAATCGACCTGGTGGATGAGGCCGCGAGCCTGATTCGCATGGAGATCGATTCCAAGCCCGAAGAGATGGATCGCCTGGAGCGTCGCCTGATCCAATTGAAGATCGAGCAGGAAGCATTGAAGAAGGATGACGATGCTGCAACCCAGAAGCGCAAGGAGAAGCTGAAGGTAGATATCGCGCAGCTCGAGAAAGAATATGCCGACCTCGAGGAGATCTGGAAGGCGGAGAAGGCTTCCTTGCAGGGCGCGGCCACCATCAAGAGCAGCCTCGAGAAGGCGCGCAATGACATGGAAGCAGCACGCCGCACCGGTGATTTGGCGCGCATGTCAGAAATTCAGTATGGCGTAATACCCTCTCTGGAAAAGAAGCTCGAGCAGGCTGCCGAGGCTGAGGCGGCTGAGAAGAAGCTGCTGAGAAACCGGGTAACCGAGGAAGAAATCGCGGATGTGGTATCCCGCGCCACCGGTATTCCCGTGAGCAAGATGCTGCAGGGTGATCGCCAGCGATTGCTGGAGATGGAAGACGCCCTGCACAAACGTGTGGTTGGCCAGCATGAGGCGATTACCGCGGTGTCAAATGCCGTGCGTCGCTCACGATCTGGCCTGTCCGATCCGAATCGTCCCAATGGGTCCTTCCTGTTCCTTGGTCCCACCGGTGTCGGTAAGACCGAGTTGTGCAAGGCCCTGGCAGAATTCCTGTTCGACACGGAAGAAGCCATGGTGCGTATCGATATGTCCGAGTTCATGGAGCAGCACTCCGTCGCCCGGCTGATCGGTGCGCCCCCCGGCTATGTGGGTTACGAGGAGGGCGGCTACCTGACAGAAGCTGTTCGCCGCAAACCTTACTCTGTGCTGCTGCTGGACGAAGTCGAGAAGGCGCACCCGGATGTGTTCAATATCCTGTTGCAGGTCATGGACGATGGTCGTCTCACCGACGGTCACGGCCGTACCGTGGACTTCCGCAATACCGTGATCGTGATGACCTCCAACCTGGGATCGGATCGTATCCAGGAGATGATGAATGCGGACAATCTCAGCGGTGATAACTACGAGCAGGTGAAGAAGGTGGTTCTGGACACTGTGGTGAAACACTTCTCTCCGGAGTTCGTGAACCGCATCGATGAGACCGTGGTATTCCACCCGCTGATGCAAGACCAGATTCGGGGAATCGCCGCTATCCAGATCGACCTGCTCAATCGTCGTCTGGCCCACAGTGACCTGGCCATCCAGTGCAGCGATGCCGTACTCGATCACATCGCCAGTGTCGGCTACGACCCGGTATATGGTGCACGGCCCTTGAAGCGGGCAATCCAGAACTGGATCGAGAACCCGCTGGCCCAGCATGTGCTGCAGGGCGAATACGGCCCCGGCGATACCATCGCCGTGGATGTCAACGACAAGCAGGAGCTGCAATTCAGCAAGAGTGCGGCTCCTGCGGAGCAGGCGGTCGCCTGACCGCCTGCCTCTTCTGCCCCTGCACTTCTCATAAGAGCTTGACTTTATTCATGAAAGTGGGAAAATCGCGCTGTTTGTGCAGGGCCAGAAGGTCAATCCCGCTAGCCCCGCCCGCAGTCTACAGAGCGAAAGCCCCGCAATCTTGCTGGGGTGATTATTCTGAAGGCCAAGACCTGGCCCACTCAACGACTGCTACCCAGGTGTAGGACAACATCCAGCCATGGCCTGAATCATGTAATCGCGACTGGCTATCACGTTATCGCGAACAGGGCCGACATGAAGCAAGAGACTGTCTGGCGATAAGTCTTCTGCATCGTGTTAAGTTAAATTCAAATTGGAACAGATTTATAACTGGCGACCTCGGCGAGGCGCGGGCTTTTTTACTATGATGATTGGCATCAAGGATTTCGTCGGTATTCAGTAGCTTTTTTAACCCGGCGACATATATCGCCGGGTAAACAGAGCGGCACAGGGATGTGCCGCCGC
>JAQCBT010000017.1 GCA_027621405.1 Pseudomonadota bacterium
CATGGTTCAGATCTCCTATATTGGCTTTTTACCACTTTCGATCTGGGCCAGGAATTTCAGGCTAGGTCAATCCAGACGGTCAGTACGACTATAGTCATAACCTCCTTGCATATGGTTATGCACAACATCGTCGATTGCGCCGGGGTCAGGATCCTGGAGGCCAGGGATAACCCGGACTATGCAAGGCAATCCGGCATCGACAAGAAATCCGGAACGACGTTGACTCGTTGCCCGGT
Source organism: Pseudomonadota bacterium (assembly GCA_027621405.1). GTDB lineage: Bacteria > Pseudomonadota > Gammaproteobacteria > Pseudomonadales > Pseudohongiellaceae > UBA9145. The sequence goes on from JAQCBT010000017.1 coordinate 237, forward strand.
AGAACTCGTCCAGCGGGTCACCACTTAACGTGGCTATGAGTTTGCCGGGTACCTGGCTGTGAAAACCTGCTGCTATACGGGAAATCGACGCCGGTTCCGCCATAAATAGCCATTCCCGAACCGTGTGACACTGCTCGAGCAGCTGTACTTGCCGGATAAGTACGTCACTCACTTGTTCGGAGTCCAGTTTGTCGAGTTTTCGGATCAGGCGATCCATCTGGGCGACGGCAATAACGTTCATGGGGAGCTCCTGAGTCTCTGCTAATTTCACTATAGTCAAATGTCGAAAAACTGCAGAACTCTTCTTACACAGGAAAAGTTTTCCCGGCTGTCCCTCAAAAAAATTCGACTTTTAGCAAATTCCCAACCATGCTTGTATTCGAAGAATAATAAAGAGTTTCTTAATAGCTAAAGGTTGTCAGATTCCGATTCGGAGGCTGTTAGTTAAGCCGGGCAACAAGGGGCTACGGCCTGATAACAAATCGATCTGAGCTTGCTGTGAATAGTGTGACGAAGTTGTAAAAACTTTTTCGTCGCTGACGTACACTACAATTTAATTTGAATCAGGAATCCTGTTTCCGGAAACTCCCTCAAGGGCTAGTCTTTAGTACAGGGACAGGTTTGAGCCAGAAATCATGGCTGCTGACTGTTAAAGGAAACCAGAGACAGGAAATCGAGAGTTTGTATGCTCACCGTAATCGAATCCAGCGATGCCGCTTTTCAGCAACACTGGCATACCCTACTGGACAATGACCCATTACAGAACCCACTGTACAAGAGCAAGCTGGTACGTAGGAGAAAGGGCAGGTCTGTTTGTGAGAGCTATACTGACCGCTCTTTCGTAGTTGTCGCTCAGGACAAGCCAGTATTCGGATGCAGTCTCACCCTGCACACTGATGAGCAAGGCCGCAAGTGTCTCGGTTATTTTGGGCTTGATGCCTATACCCACGTAAATCGTTCCAGCCTGAGTGCCCCTTCCAACAATTTCAATCCCGAAGCAATTCGGTTGTTGCAGCATCATATCCAGCAGCTACTGGACGAGGAACGCCCGGAGGCGGTGGATTTTCTTGATCCCGTTAGCTGCGGAGTCATGTCGCCCATGACCGAAGTATTGTTGCAGAAGGGTGCCCGCCCGACCGTGCACAAGGTTGAGATCGTCGACCTGACCAAACCAACCGCAGATCTGCTGGCGGCTGTTAGTCCAGCCTATCGCGAGATGCTTGCTTGGGGGCAGGACAATCTCAAGCTCAATGTGGTGTACAGCGATCGTGGCCTTGAGGATGGCGTTCTGGATCAGCTGGATGCAGGCACTCTCGATTCATCCCTGAACTACCTCGGCAATTGCCTGGAACTGCTGAGGCAGGGCCAGGGGTTTCTGGTGCAGGCGGATATGCAGGGTAAACTGGTAGCCAGCGCTCTGTGTGTGTACAGCCAGCGCACCTGCCAGTTCGTGTCTGGCGAATCACTGACCGAGGAAGTCGGAGGTTCCGCCCTGCCTGTGCTGGTGTGGCGTGCAATCCAGGAAGCCAAGGCGCTGGGTTGCAAGCAATTCGACTTCGGCATCGTCCTGGAAAGAGAAGATGTAAATCCGCAGCAATTCGGTGGGCTCACCCATACTCGCCTGAAGATTACTCTCTAGTAAGCCCCGCGTTAACAGCTACTTTTTGCGCAATGCCTGACCCGTCTGCCTGCCAGGTGCCGCGCGCAGGCGATGGCCACGGCGCTTGCGAGTTGTTCCACTCCCTCTATGCCCGCCAGATTCCGCTTCCAGATTCAATCTAAATTGCGGCGTAATAGCAGATTCTGATCGCAGCGTGATTTGTTTCACGATTCCGGGCTTCGCTCCTGTACCCCCGCAAATTTGTACTAGGCTTATTGGTGTACTGAGACAGCAACCCTTACAAAGTAGCAGAAGCCGTGAGCAGTTAAGCCATTCAAACACTTTCCCGCATCGACTACTCCAGCAAGTGTGTACTGGTGGTCGATGATTTTCACCAGCACCTTCAGTTTATGGCCAAGGCGCTTAAGCGAATTGGTTTTCATAACGTCCAGCTTGCACACAATCCGAGAGAAGCCCTGAAGGCCGCAGACGAGTTCAATTTCGATATTGTCTTCTCGGATTACAACATGGGAGACGGCAAGAACGGTCAGCAGCTATTACAGGAGTTACGTCATTTCAAGAAGGTCCGATACGACTGCATATTCATCATGATATCCGCTGAGACCAGCAGGGAAGTCGTATTGGGTGCTATCGAGTCAGAGCCGGAAGGCTATATCGCCAAGCCGTTCAATGAGGCAATGCTACACCGCAAGATTGATAGATTGATGGACAAGCAGGCACAGGCGGCCTATACGGCCAACAACATCGAACAGAAAGGACTGTTGATCGGCAAAGCCATTTCCATCATTGCCGGATTGCAATCCAGCCTGGACCCTGCCCAGAGTGAAGAGGTATCCGGCAATCTGGACAAGCTCTATGACTACATGCAACGCAGGTTGCTGGAAGCCAATCTGCACAATGACATGACCATGGTGGCCGAGGTTGCCGATCTGCTTGAGACCGTGAAGAGCGGTTGGGATGCCATCGAACCCGGGCATTGAGACCTAAGTCGAGCCTGCGGGATTCGGCGTGAGAGCCACGATTCCCGCAAGCTTTGGTCAGTGCCAATCAGGCCACATAAAAAATCCTGAAAACCGTCTACAATATCTGTGTAGCTGGCCGGGATTTGTTATAGTCCCTGCTACCGGGCAGTTCTCTGCGTTCTGCAGAAGCCCGCCAAAACCAATTACTGAATTCAGGGATAGTTCTTAGCTGTGATGGGCGAAGCCACGAAAATCTTATTGATTGATGACAACGAGCGTACCCGTCACGACCTGCAGACCATCCTCTCCTTTATTGGTGAACGGGCAACGCCTGCCAGCTCCGGAAGCTGGCACGGACAGGTGTCGGAAATCGTTTCCAAACCCTCGGAACTATGCCTTGCCATCATAGGCGATTGTCAGCAAATACCACTTGAGCAGTTGTTGACCGACCTGCACCAGTGGGAGGCGGGCTTGCCCTTTGTCCTGGTAGGTGAAAGGGAGCTGCCGGGGTTTCTGGATAGCGAGCTGCAATCCAGGATCATCACCAGCCTGTCTGTTCCCCTGACTTACCAGCCGCTGCTCGATGCGCTGCACAAGGCGAAGCTGGTGCATGAACACTTCAACCGTCTGAAAGATTTCGATGGCGTAAAAGACTACAACATGTTTCGTAGCCTGGTTGGTCACAGCAATGCCATCCAGCGGGTGCGACACATGATGGGCCAGGTAGCCAACTCCGAGGTCAGTGTGCTGATCACCGGTGAATCCGGAACGGGTAAGGAGGTCGTTGCCCGCAACCTGCACCTGAATTCAGCACGGGCCGACAAACCCTTCGTGCCTATCAACTGCGGAGCCATTCCCCGGGAGTTGCTTGAGAGCGAGTTATTCGGTCATGAGAAGGGGGCGTTTACCGGTGCTATCGCCGCGCGCGCAGGTCGATTCGAGCTAGCCGACGGCGGCACCCTGTTTCTCGACGAAATTGGCGACATGCCACTGAATATGCAGGTAAAACTGCTGCGCGTATTGCAGGAACGCAGCTTCGAGCGGGTGGGTGGTGTCAAGACGATCCAGACCGATGTCAGAATCCTCGCGGCTACCCATAAAGACCTGGAGAAGATGATCGAAGATGGAGAGTTTCGCCAGGATCTCTACTACCGTATCAACGTGTTTCCCATAGAGATGCCCTCGCTGCGGGAAAGAGCCGAAGATGTTCCGCTCTTGCTCAACGAACTGATCACCGTGATGGAAGCGGAGAAGCGAGGGTCGGTACGTTTCAATTCCGGTGCGATCCAGTCCCTCAGCCGCCACCCCTGGCCGGGTAATGTGCGGGAGCTGGCCAATCTGGTTGAGCGCATGGCTATTCTTCATCCCCATGGAATTGTCGGTATTAATGACCTGCCGAAGAAATTTCGTCACCTGGATAATGAAGAAATCGCCCGTTCCGAGTCTCGCGACAAGCATCTCGGTGACATCGGAAAACAGGGCGGTGTGGTGCAACTACCCCAGTCGCAAACCGATGGCGGCGACAGCACGGGCCTGTTGCCCCTGCATGGCCTTGACCTCAAGGAATACCTCGCCAATCTTGAGAAAGATCTTATAGAGCAGGCGCTGGATGATAGCGGGGGAGTGGTGGCCAGGGCTGCCGATCGGTTGCATATCCGGCGCACTACCCTGGTGGAGAAGATGCGCAAGTACCAATTGCAAAAGCGTCAGGGAGAATCAGACTCTGATGGCGTTGAGGAACTTGACTCCGATACCCAGTCCGACCACGCCGCATCGGCATAACGCTTGCCCAATCTGGCAAGAGTCTCCGATCCAGTAGCGGATAGCCTGCCGTTTCAGGGCAATGGGGTAACCTGCTCACCCGCCACCAGCGCGTTGGTGAGCTGCAGTTCAATCTTCAGCCCCGACGGGTTGTTCTGCTCGATCCTGGCCAGCAGGTAGTCCCAGTCACTGGCTAGCCAGATTATGGTCGACCGGCCATTCTCAGATTCCCTGATACGTTCGAGCTTGATGCTATTGAATTTGCCCATGGGTGTTTCGATTAGTTCTGAACCCAGGTAGCGGAAACGGTGGGTTTCCACTTCGGCACCGTCAACCAGCAGGTATTCAAGCGATTCAGTCTTGCCATCTGCTACATCCATGGCCAATGCCTGCTGGTAACTGAGCTGGTCCAGTACATTGCCAGCGAGTTCAATAGTCCAGGACTGGTCTTCCTCGGCGCTCAATGCGATACCCGCATCCCAGTTGAACGCTACCGATTCCACATCGGAACTGACTCCCGAGACCTGGTAGCTGTAGTTTGTCGGGCGAATGATGCCATCCTCGAAGACAAATTCACTGGATTGTTCGAGGTCACCAATATTGATGCCGCCCATCCTGGCTTCCAGGGATATATTGAGGCGGTAATTGTTATCCTCTGTGAGCACGAGGTGACGTTCGGCGTTTCCGCGAATGCCGTTCGTGCTCGCTTCGTAATAGGCAGAGAACTCCGTTGGAGCCTGCTGAGCAAATGCGCTCGTGCCATACAGCGCAGGAAGCAGGAGGAAGAACTGGCTGAATAGCTTCATGACAGCTTGTCCTGCTCAGGGATGTACCTGGACGCCACCCTCTGGCAAGGCGCTGCCATCCAGGGTGGCCTGATTGTTTTCCAGTTTTAGCCTGCCGGCGGCATACCAGGAAACGACCTTGGGGTAGAGCAGGTGCTCTTTCTCCAAAACCTTCTCCGCCAGGCTGCCGGCCGTATCATCCTTGCTGACCTTCACCCTGTCCTGTGCGATGACCGGACCACCATCCAGTTCTTCGGTGACGAAATGTACCGATACGCCATGTTCCTTTTCTTTTGCATCGAGCGCCCGCTGATGGGTGTTGATGCCAGGGAACTTCGGCAGCAGGGACGGATGGATATTGAGGATGCGGCCCCTGAAATGTGACACGAACTCCGCGCCTAGAATGCGCATGAAACCAGCCAGTACGACCAGATCGGGTGAATAGGAATCTATACTCTCCATCAGGGCGCGATCGAATTCGTTGCGATCCTCATAGTCCTTATGCTCGACGACCGCGGTGGGGATGTCATCACGCTGGGCTCTCTGCAGACCGAAGGCATCGGCCTTGTTTGAAATGACGGCGGCAATCTTGAAATTTGAGTGGACGCTGGCATCGATCAAGGCTTGCAGGTTGGAACCGTTGCCCGAGATCAGGACAACGATTTTGCAGTGTGTTGATTCCATGGTGCTGATTTCCTGATTTCTGCCTAACTTGCTTTATAGGGTATGTGTCCCGGCGGCTGAGTCGTTCCTGCTGAGTGATGCGGTTTGAAGGGAAGCCAAACTAACCCATTTGTACCGAAGGCTCGGCATCGGGCCCGGCTTGTACTTCACCGATTACCCTTGCAGTGATCCCACTATCCTGCAGGGTAGCCAGCGCTAGCTGTACGTCGGCTGAACGCAGGCACAGCACCATACCGATTCCGCAGTTGAATGTACGGTGCATCTCTGACTCTTCAACACGTCCCTGTTGCTGCAGCCAGTTGAATATGGCAGGACGCTGCCAGCTAGCGGGATCGATGCTGGCGATGGTATTGGCCGGTAACACCCGGGGCACATTCTCGGTGATGCCGCCGCCGGTGATGTGAGCTATGGCATTAATCTCGATTTTTTCCATCAGGGCCTGCAAGGCTTTGACATAGATAACGGTTGGCGCGAGCAAAGTCTCGCCCAGGGTGCTCTGCTCAAATTTGTCATCGAGACTGGCGCCGCTACGTTCCAGTATCTTGCGAATGAGAGAATAGCCGTTGGAGTGTGGGCCGGACGAGTTCAGTCCTATGAGCATGTCACCAAACTTCACCCTGTCCGCATTGATAATGCGTGACTTCTCGACAACTCCCACGGCGAAGCCGGCCAGGTCGTAATCTTCATTATCGTACATGCCGGGCATCTCGGCGGTCTCACCACCGATCAAGGCGCAGCCTGCTTGCTCGCAACCGGCGCCGATACCCCGCACCACGTTTGTGGCAGTCTCCACGTTCAAGCCGCCAGTGGCGTAGTAGTCGAGAAAGAACAGCGGTTCGGCACCACAGACGATCAGGTCGTTCACACACATTGCCACCAGGTCGATGCCGATGCTGTCATGCTTGCCCATCATCTTGGCCAGCATCAGTTTCGTGCCAACCCCGTCGGTCGCCGACACCAGGACGGGTTCCTTGTAACGGGTCGGTAATTCGCATAGGGCGCCGAAACCGCCCAACTCCGATAGTACCTCGGGGCGGTGGGTGCGCTTGGTAACGGACTTGATGGCTTGCACGAGGGCATTGCCCGCATCTATGTCGACCCCGGCATCGCGGTAACTCAGGGATTCCTGTGATTCTGGGGCAGGCGAAGGGTCTTGCGATGACATAGCGCGTTCCTGTGGGGCTTTATTCGGTTGCGGAGTTTATCAGGAAGTCCCCTTGGCGTCAGTTATCACGGGGTCGAGAGGCGTCAATCGCGAATTTGAAGTATTATCGCTGTCCATGAAAAAGCCCAGTTATTCAATCCGTTTCCGCATGGTCTTCCTGCTGATTCTCACTGTACAGGGACTGCAGCCTGTGCAGGCCCTGCAGGTCACTGGTTTGTACAGTAAACGGGTGGAGTTGGTGAATGAAAGCGATGCCGATCGCAACCGGGCGTTTCGCGAGGCGCTGGCAGCGGTAATCCTCAAGGTCACGGGGAATCCACGCTACCTCGAATACCCCACCGTTGTGCAGGCACTTAATAGCGCCCAGAGCTATGTTGAGGCCATCAGCTATTCGACAGAAATCGTTGAGATTCCGGTTTCACAGACACCAGTGACAAGCAGTATTGATCCTGAGCCACAAGACGGCGATCCGTCCGCCGCTTCCGCTACCATCGATACCGACAATCCGGACGGGAGCGGGCAGGCTGGCGGCGCCGCGACGGCGCCTGCTGTATATACCCAGGAGCGCAGGTACATGAACGTGGACTTTGCCTCGGGCCTGATAGATCGCATGCTGATTGATGCCGGCATACCAATCTGGAACAGCAATCGACCCAGCGTGATGGTGTGGATGGCGCTGCAAAATGACGAAGGGGAGCGGCGACTGCTTACCGGTGAGGAAGCGGAAATTATCGATACCATTCGCCAGTTTGGGGAGGAGAGGGGAGTGCCAGTTATCTTCCCGGTGCTGGATTTTGAGGATCGTCGCAATCTGACAGCGGACCTGGTGTGGACTCTGGATGAGACAGCCATTCGCCGTGCCAGCGCACGCTATGCTGCAGACACCATGCTGGCAGGGCGATTACATTTCACAGCGAGCGGTGAACTGGTCGGTCTGTGGCAATTCATCTTCCAGGATGAAGTCACCGTATTTGATGGCTTTTCCACCGAACTGCAGGTCTACCTGGAAGAGCCGCTCAACCGCATTACAAACGAGCTTGCCAGCTATTTCGCCATTCTCCCGGAGTCAGCGGCGACCCAATTTGTACGCCTTCGAGTCGATGGAATCAGCGATCTGCAGGATTATTCTTCACTGATCACCTATGTGAGCAATCTCGGTCTCGTGCAATCGGTGACCCCCGCCATGATCCAGGGCGAGCGCCTGGAACTGCAATTGGGGCTGGCGGGTAGTTCGCGTCAGTTGTATGAACTCATCGCGCTGGACAGGGACCTGCTGCCCATTGCCAGCAGCCAGGGTACAGACGACTCCCTGTTGCACTATCGCTGGACACGCTAGCATGAATCAGGACACACCCACCCAGCTGGTGCTTGGCGTGCACCTGCAGGATGAAGCCAGGTTTTCCAATTTTTTCGTCAACGCTGCCAACACCCAGTTGCTGGCGAGTCTGCAGGGCGAGGATTCAACCCGGCAGTTCATCTATTTCTGGGGAAATTCAGGTAGCGGCCGCACGCATTTATTGCAGGCCCTCTGTCACCAGCAGGCAGAGCTGGGAAATGCTGCTCTCTATCTCCCCCTGGGGGAGCGCGAAAATTTCGGTATCGAAATACTGCAGGGAGCTAACACTCTTTCCATGGTGTGTCTGGATGATGTGGATGAACTCAGCGGTAATGCTGATTGGGAAGCTGCCCTGTTTAATCTCTACAATGAGCTGCTGGAATCGGACACGCGACTGTTTATCGCGGCCAGTGCGCCTCCCCAGAGTTTGTCCCTGGGCCTACCTGATTTGCAGTCGCGCCTGCAATCCTGCCTCGTGTATCAGATGCTGGAGCCGGGTGATGAAGGGAAGGGAGAGATCCTGCGTCTCAGGGCAGCGAATCGGGGTATCAATATCGAGAAGCCCGTAGCCGAGTTTATCGTGCAGCGGGCCGAGCGTAGCCTGTCCAGTCTGATGGCGATCCTCGATAAGCTTGACCGGATCACCCTGGAGAAGGGCCGCAGGGTTACGATTCCCCTGGTAAAAGAAATCATGCAGTGGTAACCGTGCGGGTTATTCTATCTCTGCTGTAGTCGTAGTCGATTCTCTGTCCGGGTTCCGCTGTGCCCGAATGCGCAGTATCGACAGGCTAAACAACAACACACACAACGCCACCTCGGCGAAGCCCCAGTAACGTCTGACCGAATCGAAGCTCACCAGAACTCCATGCATAAAATACAGGAGTACGACGAGACTGAGCCACAGCAAGCTGCGGGAATTCTGCCTGTGTAAACCGGGGGCGAAGATAAGCAGGGGGAATACCTGAATCAGCCAGATCACCGGCGTACTGATGCCGGGGCTCTCAAGGGCCTGCAGGCTAACCAGCAGGAAGAACACCAACAGGCTGTAGTAGCTGAGCAACAGTGCCTTGTGTAGCCCTTCTGTAGCAGTGTTTCCCGAAGACTGGCTGTTCCCGCCTTTAGTCATGATGTCCTGTGCGCCAGGCGCAGGCTGATGTTGGCAACCCGTTTGCCCAGCGCCTGGCACAATTCGATTTCGGTGTCGGTAATGGGCCGGTTGCTGTCGGTGCCGGCCGTGTGACTGGCTCCATAGGGTGTGCCGCCGGAGTCGGTGGTGCTGAGGCCGGGTTCGGTGTACGGAATGCCGCAATAGATCATGCCTTGATGGAGCCACGGTATAGCCATACCCAACAGGGTGGATTCCTGGCCGCCGTGCAGGGAAGCGGTTGAGGTGAAGCAGGCGAAGGGCTTGTCCACGAGCTTGCCGGAAGTCCACAGACCACCAGTACCATCGATGAAATAGCGCAGTGCCGATGCCATCTGGCCGAAGCGGGTGGGGCTGCCAACTACCAGCCCGCTGCACTGCTCCAGGTCCTGCAGCGTGCAATACACCGCACCTTCTTCCGGTATCCTTGCCTCGGTGGCTTCGATAGTCGGGGATACGGCAGGCACGGTGCGAATGCGTGCCTCCACTCCGCCGAGGTCTTCCACGCCGCGCGCGATCAGCTGCGCCAGTTTTCTGGTGGCACCGTAGCGGCTGTAGTACAGCACCAGGACATAGGGAGTCGACATATCAGTTTTCCAGCAGGGTTAGCACTTTCTCGGGCGGTCGGCCGATGATCGCCTTATCACCATGAATGAAGATCGGGCGCTCGATGAGCTTGGGATGTTTGCATACCAGGTCGAATACGATCTCATCGCTCAGGGTTTCATCGCCCAGGTCCAGTTCATCATAATCCTTCTCTCCCGTGCGCAGAATATCCCGGATACCAAGTCCCAGTTTGTCCAGCAGGCTGCGTAGCTCATCGGGGGTTGGTGGCTTTTCCAGGTAATAGACGATTGTTGGATTGATATCGTTCTCTTCCAGCAATGCCAGTGCCGCACGTGATTTCGAACACCTGGGATTGTGATAAAGAATGTATTCGCTCATCAATGATCTCCTTATTCTTTACTCAGATCGACAAACTTGCGGCTGCCAAGGCTGCTCATGATGGCATCGTCTATGTCCTGCTGAAACTGATGGGCCATCAGCAGTTCAGCGGAGTCATCGCTGATACTAATATGGTCAGTATTGGAGTCTCTCAGGGCCTGCCAGATTTCCACCATTGTACAGTCTTCTACGCTGTGGCTTGGCAGATAGGCGGGAGGTTGATCACCGGTCCTGCTAATCAGCCCGATCTTCTGCAGTTGCTCCAGGGCCTGCTCTATCGCGACCTGGTTGCTGTCCAGGTTGCGGGCGAGTTCTTCATCGGTGAGTGCAGCCCCCCCGAGTTGAAAGCGTCGAATGATCGCGATGGCGACCGCGAGGCTGAGCTGTTCCTGTTGGGCGATGCTCAGGGTCAGGGTGGTTCTTCCTGAACGGGTCTTGGACGGGTTCTGGTGATAGAACGCGATGCTGCTTCCTATCAGTGCCACCAACCAGCCTATGTAGATGAAAAACATGATGGCGATCGCCGAAGCGAAGGCCAGATAGATTGATTCCCTGGCCGAGGCGACGAATATCCCCTGGAACACCGATCCCATCAACTTCCAGATGATGGTTGTTACAAGACCACCGATGAACGCCGAGCCGAATTGCACCTTGGTGTTAGGCAAAAAGCTATAGGCGAAGGCAAAGGCCAGGGACATCAACAGAATAGAAATTACGAAAGCCGAGGCTTCGATGATGACACTGCCAAATATCAGGTTTTCGAGAAAGCTCTCAAAGAAGTTGGTATTGATGTAGGAGGTCAGACTGATCGAAAGGAACAGCAGCAAGGGACTGACGATCACGGCAAACAGGTATTCACTGATACGGCTGGAGAGCGAGCGGCCTTTCTTCACGGCCCAGATGTAATTGAACGCCGATTCGATCTTCCGCATCATGTCCAGCACGAAATAGATCAACAAGCCCACGCTGGTTATACCGATGAGTTGCACCTGCAGGTTATCCACATAGCTGAGTATCTGTTGGGTAAACTCATTGGCCCGCTCTCCCAGGGGTTGCAGCAAGGTGAGCAGGGTGGGTTCCATGGCGTTGTGAACCCCGAGGCTCTTAAGCACGGCAAAGGTGAGTGCAATCATGGGGAAGAAGCCGATGACGGTGGTAAATACCAGGCTCATGGCGCGCAGCGAAAGCTGCTCCTGCATGAGATCCCTGATCACGGCTACTATTATCTGGCTCGAGCGTATCAGTCCACGTTTCCAGATTGGCACCTGATCCAGATCCTGTTGCCACAGGAAGGCCGATGTCTTGCGCTGCATGGTGGCGATATGGGTGCGAATACTGGAAAGTTGCAGGCTCATGGTGTCATTTCAGGAGCGGGTACCGGGACCCTGCTGCCCTGAATCTCAATTCTGGATTGCATGGATTTCGCTATTATACGGGATAAGCCAACAAATAACGGGCCAGTAATGCGGGGCTGTAACGCTGGCTGAAACTCAATTGAATAGCGTCGGAGGCGAACCATGCCAGAAGACCCGCAGCAAACTCAAGCAAATACCGTTGCCTGGTCGGGCCTGGTGAAGGGCCGGGTACAGGGAGTCTTCTTTCGTGCCGAGACCAGGCAGAAAGCCCTGCAAACCGGCATCAGGGGCTGGGTACGCAATACCGAAGAGGGCCATGTGGAGGTGCTGATCTGCGGTCAGCCAGATGCCATCGACAATATGCGGAGGTGGCTGGCAGAGGGCCCACCCAGGGCCCGGGTCGACAGCCTGCAACTCACCCAGTGTCCGGATCCGGGCCTGACCGGGTTCGAGATCAGGTATTGAGTGCCAGGAACGGGTTGTTATGCACGACAGTCCCGGCCAGGCCTCTAAGCCTGACCAGCTTGCCAGCGATCCTGCAGGAACTGCAGCAGTTCATCGGCAGGGACAGATTCTTTATGCCCGCTGCGCCTGCCTGTGTATTCCACCTGGCCATCCGCCAGTCCGCGCGCCGATATCACGATGCGATGGGGAAATCCGATTAACTCGCTCTCGGCAAACTTCACTCCCGGACTGGTCTTCTTGTCCCGGTCATCCAGCAGGACTTCCATGCCCAGGGCCGCGCTATCACGGTAGAGCTGTTCGCTATATTCGACGACCTGTTCGGATTTGTGGCTGTCCAGGACGACTATGACTAGATTGAATGGCGCGATGTTGTCGGGCCAGATGATGCCTGCAGCATCGTGATTCTGTTCGATACAGGCGGCAACGATGCGGGTAACCCCGATGCCATAACAGCCCATTGTCATGACTACAGACTTGCCATTCTCATCCAGTACGGATGCGTTCATGGCAGCGCTGTACTTCGTGCCCAACTGGAAGATATGACCGACTTCGATGCCGCGCTTGATGGATAGTTTGCCCTTGCCATCGGGGCTGGTATCACCTTCCTGTACCTTGCGCAGGTCGGCTACCCGGCTGTATCGGCAATCCCGCTCCCAGTTTGCATTGAGCAGGTGAGTGTCAGGCTTGTTGGCGCCACAGACGAAATTGCACAGGCCTTCCACACTGCGATCGGCAACCGTTAGCAGGGAAATGCCATGGGGACCGATGCTGCCGGGCGGGCAGCCAAACGCTGCCTCAATGGCCTCATCGCTGGCAAATGTCAGGGGAGAGTAAATCTCGGGTAGTTTGGCCGCCTTGGTGTCACTCAGTTCCTGGTCACCACGCAGCAATAATGCAACCAGATTATCACTGATTTCTCCATTTTCATCGCAGGCGTGGACTACCAGGCACTTGACGATCTTGGAGGGCTCGATGCTGAGTCTCCCAGCGATAGCTTCGATGCTGTGTGCATCGCCAGTTGCCACCTCTTGCAGCTCGGCTTGAGATTCTTCTTTGTTTGGATTGGCAAGGCTACCCTCGGCCAGTTCTATGTTGGCGGCATAGTCGCTGCCATCACTGAACACAATTTCGTCTTCACCGGAATCCGCCAGAACATGAAATTCATGGGACATGCTGCCGCCGATGTTTCCGGAATCTGCAAGCACAGGCCGATAGTCCAAGCCAAGCCGCTCGAAGATGGCGCAATAGGTCTGGTGCATGATCTCGTAGGTCTGTTGCAGGCACTCCTGGCTGGTGTGGAAGGAATAGGCATCTTTCATGATGAATTCCCGTGCTCGCATGACCCCGAAGCGCGGACGTCGTTCGTCTCGAAACTTGGTCTGGATCTGGTACAGGTTGGCGGGAAGCTGCTTGTAGCTGCTCAACTCATGGCGTACGAGATCAGTAATGACCTCCTCGTGGGTAGGCCCCAGGCAGAAATCCCGTTCATGGCGATCCTGGAAACGCAGCAATTCGTCACCCATGGCGTCCCAGCGGCCGGATTCCTGCCAGAGCTCGGCATTCTGCACTACCGGCATGGAAACCTCCATGGCGCCGGAGCGATCCATCTCCTCTCTGACAATCTGGGCTACCTTACGCAGTACCCGATTACCGAGCGGCAGCCAGGTGTACAGGCCGCTGGCCAGCTTGCGAATGAGGCCGGCGCGCAGCATCAACTGGTGACTCACGACTTCAGCGTCAGCAGGGGTTTCTTTGACAGTGGCTAGTAGGTATCGACTTGCTCGCATTTTTGCTTCCATAAAAAAGAAAGGCAGCCATCTGGCTGCCTTCCAATATTGCTTGTCCCGATCAGGCTTGCAAGCCCGGAAGGGCTCCCTGACCAGTTGTGAGCTTAAAGAGCGTATTCTTTCAGCTTCTTCAGTGGCAGCACCTTGACGCGTGTGGTTGCTGGCTTCTTCGGAATGTCCATCAACTCACCAGGCTTGAATGGGTTAGGAACACCCTTGCGAGCAGGACGCGCTGGGCGTACTACAGATTTGATCTTCAGCAGGCCGGGCAGAGTGAATTCACCTACCGCGCGCTTCTTGATGTGTCGCTCGATCAGAACACCCAGTTCGTCGATAACGGCAGCAACCTGCTTCTTGCTCAGCTCAGTGTTCTGAGCAATCTCGTTAAGGATTTCAGTCTTGGTGTATTTCTTCTGGATTGCTGGAGCTTTCTTAGGTGTTGCAGCAGCCTTTTTCTTGGCAGCAGATTTTTTAACAGCCATGCCCTTTCTCTTTACTCTCGTTGGGAGTCAAGTGACAGATTGCTCTGTTCCCTGGCTTCCGGTTTTCATTTACTACCCGCAAATCCGGACAGGGACTAACCTGAAAGGATCAATTTGAGTAGCGCCTAATAAGTTTGTTCAGATTGTTATATCAAAATTCTTGAGAATAACTTTAGCTAAAATTTCACCGCGGTCGGGCTGTTGTTAGACAAGTATCCTGGCTTGTCGTAATGACAATGCATTTATCGCCAAGGTTAATCTGCCAGCGTTGGGAAACGCTGTAATTTCCGGTAGCGAATGAATGTTGCCATCCGTCAGGGAGTGTATTTATAAAGCATTCAACATGCACCCGCAAGTAATTATGCTGACTTTGCGCAATAAATTAGACTTAGAGCAAACAACGGTAAAAATAGGCTAATCAGTAAATCCAAAGCGGTTAAAAAATACTCAAAAACTTGTTAGGGATTGCAGGGTTTTTTCGGCTCTACTTCTACTGCTTGCAGAGGATTGTCGCAACCTGGTTTTGATTCGATGAGCTGTTAGCTGGCGCTTTCCTCGAAAAAATCTCAATAGGCTGGCTCCGATATAACGCTCTGTTGCTGTTGTTGTTCTAAGAGAAGATTACTTCCTAGATGCTTGTATTTTCTTGCGATAGCGCTGCAGTTTGAGCCCCGATCTGTAAACCGAACCTGCTTATATAATGAAGAAGGAATTAGAGGCGGGGTTCGCCTGGGCTTGTTGTAGCCGGAAATCCGATAGGCGTCCTGGCCCGGTAGCCGTCCCTGTGAAGTCTCTGGAAAGTATCCCTCATTGCCGGGTAGGGCTCGCCAGACTGGGTGTTTCGGTGCATTACAGCATGTCCTCGATTTGGCCAGATAGGGTATAATCGCCGCCTTTTATCGGGTGCAGGCAGGAGTAGAGGATAGGCCGTGCCAATATACGAATACCAGTGCCAGGGCTGTGGCCATCAAATGGAGGCCCTGCAAAAAATCAGCGATGAGCCGTTAAAGGACTGTCCGGTCTGCCACAAGCCGGAACTGAGTAAACTGATTTCTGCTGCCAGCTTCAGGCTGAAAGGTGGAGGTTGGTACGAAACTGACTTCAAGACTGGCGGCAAGAAACAACTTGCTGAATCGGATTCTACAACCAAGTCATCGGGTGATGACGTGAAATCGGATTCCAGGGCTGCAAAGGCTGCAAGTAAGGACAAGCCAGCTGCCAGTGGTGAAAAAGGCAAGAGTAGCCCCGAAAAGGGTGGCAAGGACCAATCAAGCAAGCCTAAGAAGGCGGACTAGGACGGGGATATTGGGGTAGCTTGCTCCGATTTCTTCAGCAGGATTTAAGAACAGGAATCAACTATGCGCAGTTATTATTGCGGTGAACTCAACGAAACCCATGTTGACGAAGATGTCACTCTCTGTGGCTGGGTTCATCGACGCCGTGACCACGGTGGGGTGATCTTTCTGGATCTACGGGACAGGGAAGGTATTGCCCAGGTGGTTTTCGACCCGGATACGGCAGAAAGCTTTGCAATCGCCGAAGGCGTGAGAAACGAATACGTCCTGAAGGTGAAGGGCAGGGTGAGACTCCGCCCGGAAGGCACCATTAATAAAGATATGGGTACCGGAAAAATCGAGGTGCTTGGCAAGGAGATTGAAATTCTCAATGTGGCCAAGACTCCGCCCATGCAGCTTGACGAGTATGCGGATGTGGGCGAAGACGTGCGCCTGCGATTCCGTTACATCGACCTGCGCAGACCCGAGATGCAGGATCGCATGCGATTTCGTTCCAAGGTTACCAACACCGTGCGGAACTTTATGGACGAGCACGGATTCCTGGATATTGAGACCCCCCTGCTGACAAAGGCGACTCCCGAGGGGGCTCGCGACTACCTGGTGCCCAGTCGTACCCATCCCGAGCACTTCTTTGCCCTGCCTCAGTCTCCCCAGTTGTTCAAGCAGATCCTCATGGCTGCGGGCATGGATCGTTACTACCAGATCGCCAAGTGTTTTCGCGATGAAGACCTGCGTGCCGATCGGCAGCCGGAATTCACCCAGATTGACGTGGAAACGTCCTTCATGGATGAAGAAGGAATCATGTCGGTCATGGAGGCCCTGATCAGGCATGTGTTCCAGACCCATATGAATGTAGACCTGGGCGAGTTCCCACGCCTTACATATGCCGAGGCAATGCGCAGATATGGATCCGACAAACCGGACCTGCGTATCGATCTCGAGCTCATGGATATCGCCGAACTGATGCAGGACGTGGAGTTCAAGGTTTTCAGTGGTCCGGCAAAAGATCCAGAGAGCAGGGTGGTTGCACTGCGTGTGCCCGGTGGCGTTGCCCTGAGCCGCAAGCAGATCGATGAATATACCAACTTCGTTGGCATCTACGGTGCCAAGGGGCTGGCGTGGGTGAAGGTAAATGACATCGCTGCCGGTACGGAAGGATTGCAATCACCGATCATCAAGTTTATCGGCGAGGAAACCACGGCAAAGCTTATGTCTGCCATCGGCGCTGAAACCGGTGACATCGTTTTCTTCGGTGCCGATAAGGCGAAGGTGGTAAATGAGGCTATCGGTGCTTTACGTCTCAAAGTGGCAGAAGACCTGAACCTGGTACGGGATGGCTGGGCACCACTGTGGGTAGTGGACTTCCCGATGTTCGAACTGGACTCTGATGGTAGCCTTACTTCGCTTCACCACCCCTTTACTGCGCCTGCCTGCGATGTTGATTCGCTCAAGAGCGATCCGGCCAATGCGCTGTCGCGGGCCTATGATATGGTATTGAACGGCACGGAACTGGGTGGTGGCTCGGTTCGTATCAATAAACCTGAGATGCAACAGGCCGTATTTCAAGTGTTAGGTATTGGTGAAGAGGAAGCAGAAGAGAAATTTGGTTTTCTGCTCAGCGCGCTCAGCTACGGCTGCCCGCCCCATGGCGGCATTGCCTTCGGCCTGGACCGCCTGATCATGTTGATGACTGGTGCCACCTCCATCAGGGACGTGATCGCGTTTCCCAAGACCCAGACCGCAGCCTGCCCACTCACCAATGCCCCCGGTCTGGTATCTACAAAGCAGCTACGTGAATTGAATATCAGGCTTCGGGAAAAGCCCAAGGCTTAGCAGGGGTTGATTCATGGCGGGCCATAGTAAATGGGCCAACATCAAGCACCGCAAGGCCGGACAGGATGCCAAGCGGGGCAAGGTATTTACCAAGATAATTCGGGAACTCACGGTCGCGGCAAAGCTGGGTGGAGGCGTTCCGGCTGACAACCCGCGACTGCGGGCCGTGATGGACAAGGCCCTGGCTGCCAACATGACCCGTGACACCATCGATCGCGCCATCGCGCGTGGAGCTGGCACTGCGGAGAGCGACAACCTCGAAGAACTGGTGTACGAGGGCTATGGTCCGGGTGGCGTGGCCATTCTCTGTGAGACACTGACAGATAACAAGAATCGCACCGTTGCCGAGGTGCGCCACGGTTTCAACAAGTTCGGGGGCAGCCTGGGTACCAACGGATCGGTGGCCTATCTGTTCGAGCGAACCGGAATCATTACCTTCCCAAGGGGCACCGATGAGGAAAAACTCATGGAGCTTGCGCTGGAGGCCGGTGCCCATGACGTGGTTAGCAACGAGGACGGCAGTTTTGAAGTGCTGACCACTCTGGAAACTTTTGGTACCACCCAGGACAGGTTGAGCGAGGCAGGTCTGAAGCCTGAACGCGCGGAAATGGCCATGATAGCTTCTACGGAAGTAGACCTGGATCTGGATGGGGCGGAGAGGCTCCTGAAACTGGTGGATCATCTGGAAGAGCTGGATGACGTGCAGAATGTCTATTCCAACGCCAATATCTCAGATGAGATTGCCAATCAGCTGTAGGCGATCCGGCGTATTCATCGATTCAGTTTGGCGAATTTTTCTCGATATATCTCAATAAATTCTTTTTATTCCTGGAAATCCCATGCCCTTGATTCTGGGTATCGACCCTGGTTCCCGTACCACTGGCTATGGCCTCGTGGAGGTCAAGGGTAACAAGTTTCGCTACGTCGGTTGCGGCTGTATCAAGACCGGCGACGGTTCCTTGCCACAACGACTGAAGAAGATACTCATCGGCCTGCGGGAGGTCATTGAGCAGCATCAGCCCGATGAGGTGGCGATCGAGGAGGTCTTCATGGGGCGTAATGCGGCGTCTGCGCTCAAGCTTGGCCAGGCCCGGGGTGCAGCCATGAGTGCCTGCCTCGCCTTCGATCTGCCGGTTGCTGAGTACAGCGCACGGCAAGTGAAGCAGGCGGTCGTTGGAGCAGGAGCAGCACAAAAAAACCAGGTTCAGCACATGGTTAAAGCGCTGCTGACGATAAGTGGTAATATCGAGGAAGACGCTGCCGACGCGCTGGCCATAGCAATTTGCCATGCCAATACACAGGCCAGTCTGATACGTATGGCCGGGGCCAAATCATTCAGTCGCAAGCGTCTGCGCTAGACTTCCGAATTAATCGCGGCGTGAATATCCAGGGAACGCCAGGAAACAACTTTGATAGGCAGAATTCGAGGCAAGCTCGTAGAGAAACAGCCGCCAGACATCCTGGTGGAGGTCAATGGCGTCTGCTATGAAGTGCAGGTCCCCATGACTACCGCTTATCGCTTGCCGGAGATCGGTAAAGATATTCAGCTACATACCCACTTCGTGGTCAGGGAAGATGCCCAGCTGCTCTATGGGTTTCATCAGCAGCAAGACAAGGACATGTTCCGTGCCCTGATCAAGGTCAATGGCGTGGGTCCCAAGATGGCATTGGCCATCCTTTCTGGCATGGAAGCCGACGACTTCGTGAGGACCGTGCAAAATAACGATGTATCCGCCATGGTGTCCATGCCGGGTATCGGCAAGAAGACTGCCGAGAGGCTCATCGTGGAGATGCGTGATCGCCTGAGCGAATGGCAGGCGGCAGGCGACCCCATGGTCTCAGCGGCGGCGCTCTGTGGTGGTTCATCTTTCGCCCGCGACGCCGAGACAGCCTTGCTGGCACTCGGTTACAAGCCACAGCAGGCTGCCCGGGCTGTGAGTGCCGTATTGAAAGGCAATCCGGATGTTGCTGACAGTGAGGCCCTCATCAGGTTGGCCTTGAAGAGTATGTTGTGATGGCCCTGGAAGAAGAACGAATAGTATCGGCAGAGGGTTCTGTCATCGAAGAGTCCCAGGACCGGGCCATCCGCCCACTCAGACTTGCCGATTACGTGGGCCAGGCTGAAGTCAAGGAACAGATGGATATCTTCATCAATGCCGCCCGTAAACGCTCCGAACCACTTGATCATACCCTGGTGTTTGGTCCGCCGGGGCTTGGCAAGACTACCCTGGCCAACATTGTGGCCAATGAACTTGGTGTGGCTATCAAGACGACCTCCGGTCCGGTGCTGGAAAAGGCCGGTGACCTGGCCGCCATGCTTACCAACCTGGAAGAGGGCGATGTACTGTTCATCGACGAGATTCATCGGCTGAATCCTGCCATCGAGGAAATACTGTACCCGGCGATGGAGGACTACCAATTGGACATCATGATCGGGGAAGGGCCAGCTGCGCGGTCAATCAAGCTCGACTTGCCTCCCTTCACCCTGGTTGGTGCGACAACCCGCGCGGGATTGTTGACATCGCCCCTGAGAGACCGCTTCGGCATCATCCAGCGTCTCGAGTTCTATTCTGTCGCCGAGCTTAGCCAGATTGTCACCCGTTCAGCCCGTATTCTCGGTAGCGAGATCGACGCGGAAGGGGCCGAGGAAATCGCGAAGCGGTCCCGGGGCACACCCCGCATCGCCAATCGTCTATTGCGCAGGGTGCGGGACTACGCCGAGGTGCGTGAAGATGGCAAGGTGAACCTGTTGGCGGCCAGCAAGGCATTGGACATGCTCAGCATCGACAAGCACGGTTTCGACCAGATGGACCGCCGCCTGCTGTTGACGATGATCGAGAAGTTTGACGGTGGTCCGGTGGGGATCGACAGCCTGGCGGCAGCTCTCAGCGAGGAGCGCGATACCTTGGAAGATGTTGTGGAGCCCTACCTGATTCAGCAGGGTTTTATCATGCGTACCCCACGGGGCAGGGTAGTCACGCAGTTCGCCTATCGTCATTTTGGCATCAATCCCTCGAAGCAGCTGCAAGACCTGTTTAACCCCGAAGACTGAGGCAGACAGTGACGACGGTGTCGTGACCAACAGACGGTGGCAAGTTAGATGCCCCTGGGTCTTGAACTGCCACAATTACGCCACAATTTTTCCCCAATTTGTCTGTTTTGGTCGTTGTGGCGTTAGTTTTTGCCTGTTAAATGCGTTTTCCCGAAACTATTTCTGATTTTGGCCGAATAATTGCTTTAAACCCGCGGATTTCCAGAAGAAATTTACGGTCATACTCTAAAAGCCCCAGCCCTCTGAATTCGATCTGGAGAAACAAAAATTGAATAGCGATATCAGTACCCTGGAACTGATTCTCGATGCCAGCCCATCCGAGCAGATGGTGTTTCTGGTATTGCTCATCCTGTCTGTGATTTCCTGGGTAATCATTATCCAGCGTCGCATGGTGCTGTCAGCAGCCCGCAAGGGGGTCTACAGCTTCGAGCAACGCTTCTGGTCCGGTATGGACCTGAGCCAGTTGTACAAGGAAGGTACCCAGATGCAGCAGGAAAATCTGCAGCTCGTGGGAATCGAAAACATATTTCGCGCCGGCTTCAAGGAATTCATGCGACTACGGCAACAGGCTTCGGTGGACAAGGAGGCGATAATGGAAGGTGCGCAGCGTGCCATGCGGGTTGCCTATTCCAGGGAAGAGGAGAAGCTGGAGAGGCATCTACCAATCCTGGCCACAATTGGCTCGGTTTCGCCCTATATCGGTCTGTTCGGAACGGTTATTGGTATCATGAACGCATTCCTGGGTCTCGCGAGCCAGAGCCAGGCAACCTTGCAGGTTGTAGCTCCGGGCATTGCGGCAGCGCTGATTGCGACAGCGCTGGGCCTGTTTACTGCTATTCCAGCGGTTGTCGCCTATAACCGCTATTCTGCAACCATGGACAATGTCACCAGTAGCTATGTGACGTTCAGCGATGAGTTTTCCTCGATTCTCCATCGTCAAATACACAGCAGTTAATTACAGGGCAACGAAGTACGGATAAGCATGGATACGATCGTTCGCAAGAAGCGCAAGCCGATGAGTGAGATCAATGTAGTACCCTACATTGATGTGATGCTGGTGTTGCTCATCGTTTTCATGGTGACGGCGCCCATGCTAAACCAGGGCATCGAAGTGGATTTGCCGCAGGCCAACAATGAGCCCCTGGAAATCGATGAGAATTTCGAAACACTAGTGGTGTCGATCACCGCTGCCGGTGAATATTATCTGAGCGTGGGCGCTACCGGTGACGAACGTCAATCTGTCACGCTGGAAACGGTGGGAGAACAGGTGAGCCGTATCGTTAACGCCAACCCGGACATCCAGGTGTTGGTGGAAGGGGATACTGCAGCCGATTGGGGGGCGATGATAACCCTCATCACCACCCTCAACGCGGCGGGTGTGGTTAATCCCAATTTCATCACTCAACCCATGGATAGTCTGTGATAACCGGCAACTGCATTATTTACCGGCGACCATGAATAATTTTTTTAACAATCTCATCATCTACAACGGCTACCCGCTGTCGGTAGTGCTTGCCCTGGTAATGCATACTGCCGTCTTCGTCGCCGTGTTGTATTTTCAGTCACGCAACGAGGTTGAGGCACTGGAACTGGTGCAGCCGACGATCATCAAGGCGCTGTTCATCGATGAGAATCCGCAGGTACGCAACCAGCGACTCCAGGACCAGCGGCGCATAGACCTGCAAAGAGAGCGCGAACGCGAGCAACAGCGTCAGGCCGAGGCTGAGCGCCAGGCGGAAGCTGAGCGTCAGGAGAGAGAACGTCAGCAGGCAGCAGAGCGACAGCGCCGCGAAGAAGAGCAGCGCCAGGCAGCCCTGCGCGAGCGTGAAGAGCTGGAAAGACTGCGAGAACTGGAGCGCGAGGCACAACTGCGTCGTGAGCAGGAAAACCGGGAAAACGAGTTGCGCCAGCAGCGTGAGCGGGAAGAGGCGGAGCGGGCAGAGAGACTGCGTCGCGAGGAGGCAAACCGGCGCCAGCAACAGGCTGCGGCTGAGGCTGCAGCTGCAGAGGCTGCTCGCAATGAATTTGAACTGGTGCAGAGTGCTACCGGTTTGATTCAGCAACTCGTGCAGGATAACTGGTCGCGGCCGCCCAGCGCCAGGAACGGTATGCGGGCTATCCTGCAGATTCGTATGCTGCCAACTGGAGAACTGGTGGATGTAACCATCACCCAGTCGAGTGGAGACCCGGCCTTCGATCGCTCGGCAGAGACTGCTGTGTTCCGAGCCGCGCCTTTCAGTGAACTCCAGAGTTTGCCGATAAATGTATTTAATGCCAATTTCAGGTTACTGTCCCTGATTTTTGAGCCACAGGACTTATTGAACTGATGAAAAATTTCCGAACTGTATTATTGCTCCTGGGTTTCCTTAGCTGTACTTCCCATGCTGAATTGAGCATACAGATTACCCAGGGTGTGGACAATCCGATCCCCATTTCCATCGTGCCTTTTGCCTGGCAGGGCAGTGGTGTTCTCAGCGAGGACGTGGCTCGCATCGTAACCAGCGACCTGGAACAGGTAGGGGAATTCCGGGCTCTGTCCCCGGGCAATATGCTCAGCCTCCCCAGGGAGGAGAGTGAAGTCTTTTATCGCGACTGGCGTACGCTGGCGCAGGACTACCTGCTCGTAGGCAAGATTGACCGGGCTCCGGGCAGTCAATTGGTGCAGGTTCAGTACGAGTTCTTTGACATCAACAGGGAAGTGAAACTTGCTGGCGAAATACTGACTGGGAGCGTGACGCAGCTCAGGGATATTGCACACGAGATCAGCAATGTCGTGTTCGAAATTGTTACTGGAACACGTGGCGCCTTTACCACGCAGATTCTCTATATCGTCGCCGAGGAAAACAGTCCAGGCAATACGACTTTCCGCCTGGAGAAGTCCGACTATGATGGTCAGCGTGCCGAGGTGCTACTGGAGTCCAGCGAGCCCATCATGTCACCAAGCTGGTCGCCTAACGGGCAGGACATCGCCTATGTGTCTTTCGAGACAACCTTGCCACGGATCTATATTCAGAATATTGCCACGGGTCAACGCCGACAGATTACCAACTACCCCAATATCAATAGCTCTCCTGTGTGGTCGCCTGATGGCAGCAAGCTGGCGATGGTTCTGTCCAAAGATGGCAGCCCGGATATCTATGTGCAGGACCTGACTACTAATGAACTGATACGGGTCACCGATCATCCGGCTATCGATACCGAGCCGGCCTGGACAGTGGATGGGCGGGCCATTTCCTTTATGTCTGATCGTACCGGGCAACCGCAGATCTACCAGATGGAACTCGGCGCCAGTTCCTTCGATGTTGAGCGCCTCACCTACGATTGTTTCCAGTGCATGAAAGGCCAGTTCCTGCCCGACGGCGTCAACCTGGTGCATGTACGCCGCGAGACCCGACAGAGCCCGAACTACCAGATCGCGATCATGAATATACAAACCTTGCGGGTGATCACCTTGACGGACACGTCACTGGACGAATCTCCCAGCGTTGCTCCTAATGGCAGCATGATTATGTACGCTACCAAGTACCAGGGCAGGGGGGTGCTCGATGCGGTATCCATTGACGGACGAGTCAAGTTCCGTTTACCATCGTCGCGGGGCGATGTACGTGAGCCAGCCTGGTCTCCGTTCTTTAACTAAGCGACGGAAAAGCTTCATAATTTTCCAAACAACCAACCGTCTGTAAAACAGATAATTTTTCAGTTCCTGGAGGACACAAGAAGTGTTTATTCAACGCAACAATCTTCATAAATTTGGCCTGATAGTTGTATCGCTATTTGCCCTGGCCGCTTGCAGCTCTACGAGCGATACAGACGAAGCGGCTGATAGCGGATCTGCTACCGGCTCGAGCAGTTCGAGCGGCTCCGCATCCTCCAGTGCAGGTTCCAGCAGTGGACAGTTAAGCCAGGAGGAGGTTCGTGCCCAGAATGCTCTGCGCCAGACTGTTTTCTATTTCGACTTTGACGTTGCGGAATTCAAACCAGAAGACCGTGACACCCTGACTTACCATGCTCGTGATCTGGCTGCCAGCCCGAACAAGCGAATTCGCCTGGAAGGTCACGCCGACGAGCGCGGTACGCGTGAGTACAACCTTGCCCTTGGTGAGCGTCGTGCCAACGGTATTCTCAATTACCTGATCGTTAATGGTGCATCACGTTCCCAGATTGAAGTAGTAAGCTATGGTGAGGAGCGTCCAGCACAGAACGGACAAACCGAATCAGCCTACTCTCGAAACCGACGTGTTGAAGTTGTCGCCCGATAAAGTAGACAGATAAAAACGGATAGATGAACCGACTCCCGAAGTTTGCAAGCCGCTACGCATTGCCAGCACTAATAGCAGGCACTCTTGCGACCGCAGCTGCAGCCCAGGGAGGCGGTACCGTAGTGGAATCCCAGGGTCTTACCCTGGGAGGAAGCTCAAGCTCCAATTCCGCACCACAGTCGACTGCACCCGTATCGAATAACGATGCCCTGCAATTATTGTTGGATCAGAATCGACAATTGCAGGCTGAAGTTCAGGCCTTGCGCGGCATGGTCGAGGAACAGGGGTTCGAGATCAGGCGCCTGCAGAGAGATTCCCTGAACCGCTACACCGACATGGACGAGCGCCTGCAGGCACTGGAATCCCGTGCCGCGTCTTCTCCAGCGTCTCCTGGTAGTCCTGGCAGTACAGCCATATCAAACGCACCTGCGCAGTCTGGATCAACCAGCACAGCCCAACAGCCGGTGGCGTCCAATGATTCGACTGTATCGGCATCCAGCGGGCTGACTACACCCGATGAACGCACGGTAGTAACTCCACGCAGTACCCGGCCAACTACCAGCCGAGGCACATTACAGCCCGCGGTGTTGAGCGAACAGCAGCTATATCAGATGGCCTATGACTCGGTAATTAATAGCAACTTCGAGCTTTCCATCGCCGAATTTGATCAGTACCTCAGTATTTATCCACAGGGCCGTTTTGTAACCAATGCCCACTACTGGAAAGGTCAGGCCTATCTGTATCTTAACCGGTATACCGAAGCCAGAGACTCCTACGAAATTATCCTGAACCAGTTTTCCGATTCTGCGAAACTGCCCGATGCCATGTACGGCTTGGCGCAGGCCTATGAAGGGCTGGGCAACCTGCCTCAGGCACGGCGACTCCTGAACGATATCAAGCGCCAGTTCCCCAACACCGGCGCAGCGAGCCTCGCCGATACCCGATTACTGACCCTGGATTAGGGGTCAGCCAGGTCGCCCGCTTTCGGGTTTGCAACAATTCATTCCAATGATTACCCCCGATAGTTTACGCATTACGGAGATATTCCATTCCCTGCAGGGGGAAGCGCGCAGCGTTGGCATCCCCACCGTGTTTGTGCGCCTTACGGGTTGTCCATTGCGCTGTCAGTACTGCGATACGGCCTATGCGTTTGAAGGCGGAATTCAGCATGCCCTTCCAGACATCGTGCAAACTGTAAAGGAATTCGATTGTGACTACGTCACGGTTACCGGCGGTGAGCCGCTGGCGCAGCCGAATTGTCTGCCTCTACTCTCGCTGTTGTGTGACCAGGGACTGCAGGTGTCACTGGAGACGGGTGGTGCCATGCCAATCGATACGGTGGATGAGCGGGTCTCTGTAGTGCTGGACCTGAAGACACCGGGCTCGGACGAGGTTGGTCGCAACCGTCTGCAAAACATTGCACTGCTGAAGCCCAAAGACCAGGTTAAATTTGTGATCTGTGACCGCAAGGACTATGAGTGGTCGCGTTCGAAGTTGCTGGAATATAACCTGGCAGAGCGAGCGGGTGAGGTGTTGTTCTCACCATCCCATGAGCAGTTATCGGCCCGTGATCTGGCTGAATGGGTTCTGGAAGACAGGCTCAGGGTTCGGCTGCAATTACAATTGCACAAGATTTTGTGGGGAGCAGAGCAGGGTCGATAGCAGTGTTCGGCACAGTTTTATCGAGCTGAATGGAGCATGAAGAGAACCTGATGAAAAATCCGGAAGCAGACTAATGACAAGCAAAGCCATCGTCCTGGTATCCGGCGGGCTGGATTCCGCCACCTGTCTTGCCCTCGCCATCAATCAGGGTTACGAGTGTTATGCACTGAGTTTTAATTACGGGCAGCGCTCCATCAGTGAATTGAACGCAGCGCGGCGAGTTGCCCAGGCCGCCGGGGTGAAAGATCACAAGGTTATCAGCCTCGGCCTGGATACCTTGGGTGGCTCCGCACTAACCGACACCAGCATCGCGATTCCCGAAGGCGGCACGGAAGGGATACCTGTCACCTACGTGCCTGCGCGCAATACGGTATTCCTCTCCTATGGCCTGGCCTGGGCAGAGGTGCTGGATGCAGATGCACTGTTTATCGGGGTGAATTCAGTGGATTACTCAGGCTATCCAGACTGCCGACCTGAATTCATCGAGGCCTACGCCCGCATGATGAACCTCGCCACCAAGAAGGGCGTCGAGGGCGGTGAGATTGCTCTGAAGACCCCGCTTATTCATCTCAGCAAGGGTGAGATTATCAAGACAGGCACCCGCTTCGGAGTGGATTACAGCCTGACGGTATCCTGCTACCAGGCCGACGAAGACGGCGCCGCCTGCGGTGCCTGCGATAGCTGCCTGCTGCGCAAGGCAGGGTTTGCTGAGGCCGGAATAGAGGATCCAACCCGCTATAAGTGATTCCAAATCAGTTGCTTATGCGGCAGTGCACAATCCGTTTTTGAATATGGAAATTCGGGATAAGTTCAAGTACTATACCGCCCCTTTGAGAGTCCGGGTCGTTAGCTCGACTCACCTGGCTAAGGAGCATTATGCTAGCTTGCTAGCCAGAATACGTAGTACAAGAGAATCTGTTGCTTGCTTCAAGCGAAGTAACCAGACTCAAACCAGATACCGGGTCGTTAGCTCAGTCGGTAGAGCAGTTGGCTTTTAACCAATTGGTCGTAGGTTCGAATCCTACACGACCCACCAAATATCAAGGGAAGCATTGGCTTCCCTTTTTATTTTGGCCCAAGTGGGGTTCTTTCGAACCGTCAGAGGTTCGAAAGCCGCGAATGCGGCGCAGACGTCACGCAAAGCGTGACGCCCGGCGGGTGAGGAATTTGGCTTAGCCAAATTCCGAATCACAAACTGCGTGCCGGAATCGCCCCCGGCGATTCTCGGCACGCCTACATCCATGTAGACGAGCAGTTTGGGCCGGAATAGTTCCATACACTTCCGGCACGCCGACATCCCTGTCGGCGACAGCGAAGCTGCCCCGAAGGGGTGAGCAATTTGGCTAAGCCAAATTGGGAATCAATCCTGCACGACCCAGCTACTATCAAGGGAAGCACAAGCTGCCCTTTTTCGTTTCTGTGTTAGACTAGCGCTTCCGCAAATATCCACACCACCGCCACCCCATGGCTAGCATCCCAACCGACACACTCGCTTCCGACACTGAAATCGTCAAGAACTACCTCGACAGGGCAGAGCTTCCTCGGGCCCTGGGTAGCGACGAAGTGGCAGGTTATCGCGAACAGATCAAGGCGCTGATGGCACAGAAGAATGCCAAACTGGTTGCGCATTACTATACCGATGCGCTGTTGCAGGAACTGGCAGAAGACAGCGGTGGCTTCGTAGGGGACAGCCTTGAGATGGCCCGCTTCGGTCATGACTGCGATGCCGACATCCTGGTTGTGGCGGGGGTACGCTTCATGGGTGAGACGGCAAAGATCCTCAGCCCGGACAAGAAAGTATTGATGCCGACCCTGGAAGCAACCTGTTCGTTGGACATAGCCTGTCCCATCGATCGTTTCAGCGAGTTCTGCGATCAACACCCTGAGCGTACCGTGGTGGTGTATGCCAATACCTCGGCCGCGGTGAAGGCGCGCTCTGACTGGGTAGTGACTTCCAGTATTGCCGTCGATGTTGTCGAGCACCTGATGGATGCCGGGGAAAAGATTCTGTGGGCACCTGACAAGCACCTGGGCTCCTATATACAGCGCAAGACTGGCGTAGACATGTTGCTCTGGGATGCTGCCTGCATCGTGCATGAAGAATTCAAGGCGCGGGGATTGCAGGACATGAAAGCCCTGCACCCCAATGCGGCGATCCTGGCTCATCCGGAATCGCCGGCTGCCGTGCTGGAGATGGCCGATGTGGTGGGTTCAACTACCCAGATCATCAAGGCCGCGCAGCGTGTTCCCCAGAGCGAGATTATCGTTGCCACAGACCAGGGCATCTTCCACAAACTGCAGCAACTGGCACCTGACAAGACTTTTATCATTGCGCCGACTGCGGGTAATGACGCTACCTGCCGAAGCTGCGCCAATTGCCCATGGATGGCCATGAACTCGCTGGAATCCATGCTGCTGTCTCTGCAGCAGGAGAGTGAGGAGGTGCTGGTGGATGCAGAGCTGGCAGCGAAGGCCATGCTGCCATTGCAGCGCATGCTGAATTTTGCCAGTGCGCAACAGCTTCAGGTGAAGGGCAAGGCCTGATTCCAGGCGGTGTTATTGAGACAGGTCGAAGCGATAGCTTCGGGGAACGTTTCCGCTAGCCACTCAGTTCCCGCTGCCGCTCTTCGACTTCACGAATCTTCTGGCGCAGCCTCGCTTCCTCCGCAGGACCCGATCCATTCTCCGATTCAATGCGCAGCGCAAACTGCAGTTGTTCCCGCGCATTGCTGAAGTCTCCCACCAGGATGAAATACTCAGCCCGCGATTGGTGTACCTTGCTGATATTGCCCGCCTGACCCCAGGTCTCTGCCATCTGGTACCACAGGTGATGGTCGTTGCTGCGTCGGCGACTATGCTCCTCCATCATCTCTGCCGCCTCGGTGTAGGACCTTGCTTCCATCAAAGCATCGACATAGGCCATGGTGAGGGGGTGGTTGCCCGGATTTATTTCAAGATGACGACGCAGGAAATCCATGGCCCGCGCGGGTTCATTCTCTTCAGTGTAGATTTCGGCCTGGGTCACCACGAGGCTGATCTGGTTGGGGTACTTCTCCAGCAAGGGCGACAGGGTGAAAGTGGCTTCCGCAAACTGTTCGTTTTCATAGAAGGCAACCGCAAGCGCATAGCGGTTGGCATCCCTGGTGAAGTCACTGCTGCTCTCCTGCAGGCGCTGCTGGATGTCGGCGATCAACGCTGGCTTGTCTTCGCTGTAATGACCTACTACCCGTGCTCGCATGATCTGGTATTCGAGGTTGGGTGAATAGTCACGCGGTGGAAAGCGCATGGCGCGGGCACGGCTCTCGGCGATTCGCGACTCGGTGAGTGGGTGAGTGAGCAGAAATTCCGGTGGTCGCCTGCCAAAGCGATTGGCGGCGAGTAACTGTTCATACATCCTGGCCTGGGCGGCTGGGTCGAAACCGGCGGCATACATCGTGTCGTGGCCGATACGATCGGCCTCCTGTTCATTGGAGCGGCTGAAGCGCAATTGGTTGTCCATCCCGAGGCCCTGAATGCCGGAGAGGGCGGCGGCACCGTGGCCTGCGTCCGACGTGGCCATGATGAGTACACTGGCGAGCAGGCCGGCCATCTGACCTACCCGGCCAGCCTGGGCTTCATCGACGCCGCGGGCGAAATGGCGCTGGCTCACGTGGGCGATCTCGTGCCCCATAACAGAGGCAAATTCATCCTCGGTGCGAGCATTGAGGAAGAGACCAGTATTGACCCCTATGATCCCGCCCGGTGCCGCGAAGGCATTGATTTCCTGGCTGTCGATGATGACGAAAGAAAGACGCTTGTCCTGCAGCTGGCTACGGGCGGCCAGCTTGTAGGTGACGTTCTCCAGGTAGGTGTTCAGCAAGGCATCGGGAATGGTCGGTGCGCTGCGGCGCAATTGGGTCAGGAATTGCTGGCCCATTTGGTATTCCTGGTCCAGGCTGACCGTCCCGGAAATACGGTCCCCGAGGCTGGGGAGGGGGTTTTGCGCGAAAACGGGGGTAGCTACCGGCAGGGTAACCGCCAGCAGGGTCAGGCAGAGCAGTCTGGGTATAAATTGAGGTCGCTGCATAGTTGTGTCCATTATATGGACAGAGACCCAGACTAACACAGTTTATTCCTGCTGTTTTAACAACTTATCGGGTTTTGACGGCCTCTGGTCATAGGCAGCTGGGCTTCTGGCTTGCTAACATAAGGAGATGACTGTTACCGCCGATATAGAACTGGACGTCACCGGATTGGAGTGCCCCATGCCACTGCTGAAGGCCAAGCTGGCCCTGAATAGCATGCAGGCAGATCAGGTGTTGAAGGTGGTTGCCACGGATCCCGGCTCGGAGCGGGATTTTCACCTCTTTGTTGAGCAGAGCGACCATCAGATTCTTGATTTCCAGAAGGATGAGAGGGCCTATTCCTACTGGATACGTAAAGGCTGATTAGCAGCGCTACCTGCCACCGCACTATGAAACAGCTTATCAACGATTTCTTTGATCGTTATTTCCATGACGAAGAGTCTGTCATCCTGCTGATCCTGCTCAGCATCGCCCTGGTGGTGTTGCTGCTGCTGGGTAGTATCCTGGCACCACTCATTGCAGCCATCATCATTGCCTACCTTATGCAGGGAGTGGTGAATCTTTTGCTGCGTTACGGAGCATCGCCCAGGTTCGCATTTGTAGCGGTGTACACTTTGTTCATCGGCCTGTTCCTGGTGCTACTGTTTTACCTGCTGCCCCGGGCCTGGAACCAGCTCAGGCGCCTGGCCAATGAAATACCCAATCTGCTGAGCGAAGGGCAGACCGCGCTCATGTCTCTGCCGGAAAACTACCCCAGCCTGTTCTCCGATGCCCAGGTACGGGCATTTATCGACGGCCTTGGGGGAGAGATCGGTGGTTTTGGGCAGACGATTCTCGAGTACTCACTGGCCAGCCTGCCAAGCATCTTTGCCTGGGTCATCTTTCTGGTGCTGGTGCCCATCCTGGTGTTCTTCGTGATGAAAGACAAAGACGAGCTCGTGCTGTGGGCCGGAAATTTTCTGCCCCGAAACCGGCCACTGATGAACCGTATCTGGAAGGAAATGGATGAGCAGATCTCCAACTATATTCGCGGCAAGGCAGTGGAAATCTTCATCGTAGGGGGTGCCGCCTATGTGATGTTCGTGATCATGGGCATCAACTATGCCCTGTTGCTGTCAGTCCTCGTTGGTCTGTCGGTCATCGTGCCCTATATAGGCGCTACCGTGGTGACCCTGCCGGTAGCGGCCGTAGCTTTTGTGCAATGGGGTATCGGTGGTGAGTTCTACACGGTACTGGTTGGATACCTGGTGTTACAGATTATCGATGGCAATGTGCTGGTACCGATCATCTTCTCCGAGGCCGTAAACCTGCATCCGGTGGCGATTATAGCGGCGGTGCTAATTTTCGGCGGACTGTGGGGTATGGCGGGAGTATTCTTCGCGATTCCCCTGGCCACCATGGTGAAGGCGATAATCAATGCCTGGCCCAGCCGCGTGCAATCGAGGGTGGATAGTGAGGCTGAGGCCACTTCTGGACTGTAGCGCTGGTTTATGGGCTTTGAGCGGCTCTGTGATAATATTTCCCTTGATCCGGCTTAATGCCCCAACCCGAACAATTCCGAGTTAATTTCGTGACAAATCGAATCAAAGGTAGCCTCGTAGCCCTGGTTACACCCATGCACGCCGATGGCCGCCTGGACCTCGACACCTTCGACCGACTCATCGACTGGCATGTCGATGCAGGAACCGATGGCATCGTGGTGGTAGGTACCACAGGCGAGTCGGCAACGCTTAGCACAGAAGAACACTGCGACCTGGTGGCACATTGCGTGAAGTCGGTGAA
Source organism: Pseudomonadota bacterium (assembly GCA_027621405.1). Classification (GTDB taxonomy): domain Bacteria; phylum Pseudomonadota; class Gammaproteobacteria; order Pseudomonadales; family Pseudohongiellaceae; genus UBA9145. The sequence goes on from JAQCBT010000017.1 coordinate 32,676, forward strand.
CGGACGTATTCCCGTGATCGCCGGCACAGGATCCAACAACACCCAGGAAGCCCTGTACTTTACCCAGTCCGCCAAGGAGCATGGTGCCGACGCTTGTCTCCTGGTGACACCGTATTACACAAAGCCTTCCCAGGAAGGCCTGTACCAGCACTTCAAGTACCTCGCAGAGTCTGTGGATATTCCGCAGATTCTCTATAACGTGCCAGGTCGCACTGCCTGTGACTTATCGCTGGAGACAGTAAAGCGACTCACCGAGGTGAGAAATATAGTCGGCATCAAGGATGCAACGGGCAATCTGGAAAGAGGGCTGGAACTCATCAGGGAGTGCGGCAATCGAATCGCGGTCTACAGTGGTGAGGACGCTATTTCCCTGAAACTGCTGGCTGGTGGTGGGGACGGCGTTATATCCGTAACCGCCAACGTTGCCCCGGATTCCATGGCGCAGATGTGTGAGCTTGCCCTGGCCGGCAAGCTCGACGAGGCCGAGCAGATCGATCAGCGCCTTGCCGCCCTGCACAGGGATTTATTCGTGGAGGCCAATCCAGTGCCGGTAAAATGGGCGCTGCTGAAGATGGGCAAGATTCCTTCCGGGATTCGTCTGCCCCTCGTGGAACTCAACAGCAAATATCACGTCAAAGTGCTTGATGCCCTGCAACAGGCAGGAATAAAGCTGGCCGCGGCGGCATGATGCCCGTTCCCCCATCGGTATTAATGATTAATCCTGTGGATGGTTCACACCATTTGCGGATGGCACATTGAAGCAGCAGGTATTGGATTAGGATTTTGAAAACGCGATTACCCGAACTGGTCTTCCGAACCTCTCTTACATTGAGCGCCTTGCTGTTCCTGTCTGCCTGCAATTTCCTGGGTGGCGAAGACGGCATGTTCCGCGATCGCGGTGGCGATTATCGGGAGGCCCAGGTCATTCCTCCCATGCGCATCCCGAATGAGCTAGATAGCTATACCATCGACGAACTGTATGTGATTCCGGAGCGGGTTGCCGTTGAGACAGTGGCATTCGAAGACGTTCCCATGCCAAGACCGATCGAGACCAGGCGTCGGGAAGGGGTAATCATCCAGAGCCTGTCTGACAAGCGCTGGATTCTCATTGATGCCACTCCCGGACAGGTATGGCCACGCATCAGGGATTACTGGACCGAGATCCAGATCGCTCTGGATTACGAGAACCCCAGTGCCGGCATACTGGAAACCTCCTGGGTAGAGATAGGCAGCGACCAGGATTCCCGACACAAGTACCGCATCACCATCGAGCCCGGACTGCATCCGGGATATTCGGAAATCTATGTGTTGCATTTACAGAATGAACGCACGGATCCAATTCCCACTGTGATTACCTGGCCGGAAGAATCTTCCTCCGATGACCTGGAGCAGGAGATGCTGCGCTCGGTCTCCCAGTTCCTTGCTGATCGCAACGACATCTACCAGGCGTCTTCAGCGAGCCTGCTGGCGGGAACGATCGAGGCGGAGAGTAAGGCGAATATCATTCGTGGTAATGCCGGCCAGTCTATCCTCGAGCTCAAGGTGGACTACAACCGGGCATGGGTGCAGATACGCCAGGCGCTGACCAGTGCCGAGATTGACATCGTCGATGAAAACCGTGACGAAGCCACCTTCAATGTGCGTTTCGCCGGCATCATGGACGATTCAGACGAACCCGGATTCTTCGGCCGTATACTGGGCCGCGGAAATTCGGATGAAGCCTTGCCGGAAAGGGATTTCAGTGTCCGACTGCTGGAAACCGATACGGCCGTTAATGTGGTCACTGAGGCGCTCGATTCTTCCTTCGATGCGAACCAGCTGACACTCGAGCTGCTGCAGGTAATAAACGACAACCTGACGTGACCCCCATGGGGCACAAAGTGTCGCACCTCATCTGATGACTTTTCAAACCTCTACATTGATTCTGCTGCTGATAATCGCGGCGGCAGTGCTGTGTATTTTTTTACTGCTCAGGCAGTTGCAGCAGGCGAGAGTCGCCGCTGCCACAGCCGAAGAGCGCCTCGTTGGCCGGCAACAGGAGCTGGAGATATCCCAGTCGTCCTTGCACAGGGCGCAGGACGAGAATCGCGAGTTACTCACCGAGTTGCAACTGGGAAGGGAACGCCTCGCCAGCATGACCACGAGCCTTGAGCTGGAGCGCAAGCAATTTGATGAGAAGCTGGCCTTGCTCAACGAGTCCAGGGACAAACTCACGGTCGAATTTAAGAACATCGCCAATGAGATATTCGAAGACAAGAGCAAGAAATTTACCGATACCAGCAAAGCCAGCCTCAGCACGATTCTCAGTCCGTTGCAGGAAAAGATCAGTCAGTTCGAGAAACGGGTTGAGGAGACTTATGACAAGGAGTCGAAAGAGCGCTTCTCCCTCGCCAGGGAGATAAAGTCCCTGCAGGAGTTGAATAATCGAATCTCGGAAGAGGCGGTGAATCTCACCAATGCTCTCAAGGGAGACAACAAGGCCCAGGGTAGTTGGGGCGAGTTCGTGCTGGAATCCATTCTGGAAAAGTCAGGACTGGTGAAAGGCAGGGAGTACGAGGTTCAGGTGAGTATGAAGTCGGAGGATGGCAGCACGCTGCAACCTGACGTGGTTGTGCATCTGCCGGAATCGCGAGACATCATCATCGATTCCAAAGTGTCCCTCAAGGCCTGGGATGCCTACAACGCGACGGACGAGCAAGGTTCGCGGTCCGAGCTCATGAAGCAACATGTGGCGTCTATCCGCAACCACGTGAACGGACTCTCCAGCAAGGATTATCAGAACCTTTCCGGTGTCAATTCGCTGGATTACGTATTCCTGTTTATGCCTATCGAGGCGGCCTATACGGCAGCGATTCAGGAAGACCCTAATCTTTTCCAGTATGCCTTCGAGCGCAATATTATCTTCGTCGTGCCTACCACCTTGCTGACTTCCCTGAAGACAGTACAGAACCTGTGGCGGCTGGCGCAGCAGAACCAGAATGCCAACGAGATTGCGGAAAAAGCTGGGGCCTTGTATGACAAGTTCGTGGCTTTCGTGGAAGATCTCGAGGAAATCGGAAACCGCATCGATACCAGCAAGAAGAGTTATGAGAAGGCTCATAACAAGCTGGTATCGGGTCGTGGCAACCTCGTGCGTCGTGCCGAAACCCTGAAGGAATTGGGGGCGAAGACTTCCAAGCAGCTGAAGGCCGCGTCTGCCATGGATGCAGAGCCAGACTCCGAGTTGCAGCTGGAAGACATGGGCGAGGATACTGAATCTGAAAAATCAGCCGATGATGCGGCAGACCAGAAGTCCAGGCGCTGAGTTACAGACCAGCCCTGTTAAGCATCCTTTATTTGGCCAAGCCTGATACCTGAACCAATCGCATATATGTCCACCACAGAAAAACTACTCGCTCCGGTGCTGGATTTTCTCCATGGGCCAACTCCCGACCCCTGGTTTGCGGCGGCGCTTGCGCAGCAGGATATCCTGCTCATTGATCATGCCAACTGCGAGCGCAAGGCGGCGTCCACGGCCATGAATCTCATGTACCGTTACACCGCAAAGACCGAGCTGATGACCAAGATGTCGCACCTGGCACGGGAGGAACTACTCCACTTCGAGCAGGTGGTGGCGATACTCCACGAAAGGGGTATCCAGTACGCGCGGCTGGGTGCTTCCCGCTATGCGGCAGGGCTCAGGCAACACATTGCAGGTTCGGACGAGGAGGCGCTGGTGGACGTGCTGATCATCGGGGCCTATATCGAGGCCCGATCCTGTGAGCGCTTTGCCGGGCTCGTACCGCTACTGGATGAGAAGCTGGCCCGTTTCTATCGTAGCCTGTTGAAATCGGAGAGTCGGCATTTTGAGGATTACCTGGCCCTCGCCAGCCTGTGCAGCGGCGGTGATATCCGGGCCAGGGTAGCCGAGTTCGGAGCCCTTGAGCTCGAGCTGGTGGTCTCGCCCGATGATCAGTTTCGCTTTCACAGTGGTGTCCCCGCTACTGCCAGCTAGGGCTGCAGCCTGAGACCGACGTATATCCTGTGGCTCCACAGCGTGGCTGAATCAGCGCTTGTGGTTACTGATGTTTTTTAATTCCGACAGCGCTCTGGCGCAGTCAAATTATTACCCAGCCTCGCACGCAGGGCCGAGAGCTGGTCGCAGGGAATATTGTTATTTCCGAGCAGGCTCACCGACGCCAGGCTTTGCATATTGAGCAGTGGTGAAATATCGGTGATGGCGTTATTGGCCAGGTTCAATCCGCCCAGTGTCGACAGTTCCTCCAGTGGTGTGATGTTGCTGATAACGTTGTTGCCGAGGTCAAGAAAACGCAGCCGGCTCAGGCCACCGATATTGTCGAGTGCCCGGATCTGGGAATTGGCACAGGAGAGCACGGTGATCTCCTGCTGGTTTTGCACTCCCTGTTGCTGCATGGCCAGGTTGATGCAGCCCTGCAGGTCGGCGTCGCTGACTTCGCCGCTGGTCGAGCGTCCGGTAGGGTCGTAGACGGGCTGGTTGTTGACAGAAACGGAATAGTTCTGGCCACAGCCTGTCAGCAGCAGCAGCAGGCAGAGCATGAATAGCCGCAGAAGCCTCGTCTCTGCTGGGAAATAGGGCCGTTTGTAGGTACTGGGCATGGGGTCTTCCTGACATCTCGAGCCGGGTGCTGGCTGGCAATTCACAGTGTTCCCGGTTAGTATGCGCCACTCATTGCCGCAGTTAAACAGGCAGGCTGCAAGCCGCCAATTACGGGCAATTGTCCAATGAATTTAAGGAAAATGGTATGAAAACATCCACCAGAGCTATAACGATCGCGTTAAGTATTTTGGCTCTCTACTCTGCCTCCCAGGTGTTCGCGCAGAGTGGCGTCGATCTGACGAATGAAGACAATCGAATAGGCTATTCCATTGGCGTAAACATCGGCCAGAACATTGCGAGCCAGGGGCTCATCGACGATTTGCCCATGGAGGCATTTATCGCCGGGATGATGGATGCTGTTGCTGGTGAAGTGCAGTTGGGTGAGGCTGAAATAGTAGGCGCTATACAGACGTTCATGGCGAGACAGCAGGAAGCGGCCCAGAATGCCCTGGCGAGTAATCTCGCCGCCGCAGAAACCTTTCTTGCCGAGAATGGCCAGCGCTCAGGTGTTGTTACCCTCGATTCGGGCCTGCAGTATGAGGTTCTGGAATCTGGTGCCGCCGGCGGCGCTTCCCCAACCCCGACAAACTCCGTGCTTGCCCACTATCATGGCACCCTGATCGATGGCACCGTGTTTGATAGCTCCGTGCAGCGCGGTGAACCTGCTGCATTTGGAGTGAGCCAGGTTATCGCTGGCTGGACCGAAGCCCTGCAATTGATGAAAGTAGGGGACAAGTGGCGCCTTTTCATTCCGCCCGGTATGGCCTATGGCGAAGCGTCTCCTACACCCGCGATCCCGCCAAACTCGGCCCTGATCTTCGACGTGGAACTGCTGGAAGTTAACTAGTTCTCCTTCACAAGCCTGACCATTTGAATCGGATTTCTGTCCAGCCATGAGCGTCTCTCGTTTCAATCAGGGCTTGCTGGATTTCCTGCAAGCATCGCCCACCGCTTTTCATGCGGTGGCGAGCCTGCGCTTGATGCTGGACGAGGCGGGTTTCAAGCAACTCGAGGAACGGGACTCGTGGTCGCTCGAGGACAACGGATGTTATTACGTAGTCCGTAACGACTCTGCCATCATCGCCTTCAAGACTGGCCGCCAGGCACTGTTGGACACCGGTATTCGTATCGCCGGTGCTCACACCGACAGCCCCTGCCTGAAAATCAAGCCAAATCCGGAGATTCGCCAGCAGGACTATCTGCAATTGGGTGTCGAGGTTTATGGAGGTGCGCTGTTTACGCCATGGTTTGACCGGGATCTGTCGATCGCCGGGCGCATCAACTATCAGGACCGCAAGGGTGAAATACGCTCGGCCCTGCTGGATGTCAGGGATGCGATCGCGGTCATACCCAGTCTGGCGATCCATCTCAACAGAACGGTTCACGAAAACCGCACCCTGAATCCACAGAAGGAACTGCAGCCGGTGGTGCTGCAGATCGGGGAGAAGAAGCGCTTCGATTTCGATGCCTACCTGCTGTCCATGTTACGCAAGCAAGCGGCGCATCGCTCGGCGCAGAAGATCCTCGCCCATGAGCTCTATCTCTATGATACCCAGGCGCCGGCCATGGTTGGTATGGAAGGGCAGTTCATCGCCTCCGCTCGCCTGGATAACCTGCTTAGCTGCTACGTGGCCTGCGAGTCCCTGATCAAGAGCAAGAATAATCATGCCAGCATGTTGGTGTGCAACGATCACGAGGAAGTGGGAAGTGCTTCCACGTCCGGTGCCCAGGGGCCATTCCTGAAATCGGTTTTACAGCGTCTGGTGGTGGGTAATAAGGAGAGTTCAGAAGTTCTGCACCGGATCAGCAGCCGATCGACATTTCTGTCTATCGACAATGCCCATGGGGTGCATCCCAACTATCTTGAGAAGCACGACGATCAACACCGGCCGAAACTCAATGGTGGGCCTGTGATCAAGATCAACGCCAACCAGCGTTATGCCAGTAATAGTGAATCTGTTGCGCTCTTCAAATCCATCTGTGACAAGGTCGAGGTACCTTATCAGCAATTCGTCATGCGTAATGACATGGCATGTGGCAGCACCATCGGTCCGATCACCGCCACGGAAACAGGTATCAATAGTGTGGATGTTGGAGTAGCCACTTTCGCCATGCATTCCATTCGTGAACTGGCTGGCAGCGATGACCCCGCGGCGCTGGCCAAGGTCGTGACCAGCTACTTCAATCGCTAGCGCCTGTGTTCAATGGGCAACAGGGCCTTTGCAACTAGCGTTGCTTCTTCAAATCCTGAATCAGGAACCGTGCTGGATTGAGCGCGGCCATCATGCTCCTGTCCAGGGGTGAGCTTTCCCCTTCGATGAGGCTGGCGAGAAACTCTGCACACAAGGGGATACTGCACATCCCATTGGAGCCATGGGCCGTGTTGAGAAAAAGCCCTGCCTGATAGTGCGGAGTCTTGTCGATCTTCGCTCTGGCATTGCGCCGTAGTTCTGCAAAATCGTGCGCCATGGTTTCGAAGGTGGGAACCGGGCCAACGAGTGGGAATCGATCAGGGCTGTTGCAGCGGCTGCCAACTTGCGATTGGCGGAGCACTATCTTGTCTCTATCGAGATCAAGCATCTCTGCCAGGGCTTGCTGATTCCTGGCATTATCCTCGGCACGTATACCCAAGCCTTCTTCTGCTTTCCTGTAAGTCGCCGAGACTGTATGCATGCCATTCATGGCCGGGAACAGGGTCTTGTCATCGCACAGTACCCGGGAGTTTGCTGCCAGTTCTGCCGTACTGGCAAATTGACTGCACTGGCCGAGGCTTTCCTGAAGGGACAGATTGTGGCTTCCAATCAAACGAGCCGCGTCGAATCCGTTGCTGAGCACCAATACGGAGGACTCGCCTACCTTGTTGCCGTGATTATCATAGAGACGCCAGGTAGCTCCCTTTGGGTCGCTGCCAGCCTGGTCGATTTCGGCAATGGAACAATCTCCCCGAAATGTAATCAGGGGGTGCGAGATTAGTATTCTGCACAGAGCGTGCGAGTCAACCCAGCCCCCGCCAGGAAACAGGAAATGGCCGTCTTCGTCGACAGCTACAATTGCAGTGGGATACATCTGCTTTACGGATTCGGCGCGCAAGCCTTGCCGGGCATTCATCGCCGAGGCCATCTGTAGTACACCACAATCCCGGAATGGCGAATCGCCCTCGTGGCTGAGTGTGTTCAGGATCTGCAGGCAGTAAGAATAAGCCTGAAGGAAGAAGCGGGCCTGAGAATTACTGGCATTGAACAGCCGGCAGCGCAGCGCGAGTTGAGGAATACCTGACGCGCCGCCCGCTACAGCTGCAGCTGCGTCAAGCAGTTCCACCTGCCAGCCCCGTTGGGCTAGCGCATAGGCCGTGAAGCAGCCCGCCAGGCCGGCTCCAATGACAATCGCGTGGCGCTCATTGCACTCACGGCGCGGGATTTCGAACCATGGCGTAGATGACGGGCTCGTAGCGGCAGGCTTCGTCAGCCCTTTGGCTACCAGCATATGGCGTTTCCTGCCATAGCCTGCGGTGCGTTCCACCCTGAAACCCGCGTTTTCCAAATCTCGCCGTATCCTGCCTGCACTACTATAGGTGGCCAATCGTGTATTGCTCGTGCTGTGGGTGGCTATCAGGCGAAATAAAGCGGGCGACCACAGTTCTTCATTTTGGGCCGGGCTGAAGCCATCGAGGAACCAGGCCGGGATCTGTGGGTTGGATGTGGCCCGTGTTGCCAGCCAGTTGGCGGCGTCATCCAGCACCAGGTCGAGCGTTATGTCATCACCGAGCTTCAGGCGCATTAGTCCCTGGTGCACCGGCTTGTAGCACTCCAACAGACGAGCAGAGAGCGATTTCAGTTCCGGCCATCGCTCATGCAGGCGAGCCATGTCGGCCGGGGATAGCGGGTATTTCTCCACAGCAGTGTAGTGAAGCCTGCCGGGATGCAATCGATTTGCCTTGTGGCGCTCCCACAGGGACCAGGTCATCAGGAAGTTGAGTCCACCTCCGAATCCGATTTCGCCTACTTGGAAGCTGTGGCCCAGCGGGTATGCATCTGACCACTGGCGCTCCAGTTCACAGCCATGGAGGAAAACATGCTCACTCTCTCGCAATGGGTCCTGATCCGAGTAGTAAATATCGCCAAAGGCGGTGGAGCGGGGTAAACCATCTTCAGTCCATGCCAGTTGCGGGGATTCGATCTTGAAGCTGGTGCCGGGCAATCTGACTTCCTGAATGTGGGTGGGTGAGGATTATAGCAGTCTCCCGGAACAGGGCATCTGGCTTGCTGGCAAGCTGGCGCCGATAAGGTAAAATGCGCGTTTTTCCCAGCAAGCAGGAGCGAAGGCGTTGGAGATCAATACCCAACTGAGCGAATTGAAAGAGTTGAAGTCCGGAACTGATAGTCTCAGGGGGTATCTTTGACTATGAGGTGAAGAAGGATCGCCTCGCGGAAGTGGAATTGGAACTCGGCGAATCCAATGTCTGGGATAAACCGGAATACGCGCAGAGTCTTGGCAGGGAAAGGGCCGAGTTGGAGGCGATAGTCGGCACCATCGACAAGTTGTACGAAGGTATTGGCGAAGTTGAGGAACTGTTCAGCCTGGCCCGGGAAGAAGAGGACCAGGAGCTGTTTGAGGCTGCCGACAAGGATCTACATTACTTACAGCAACAGCTGCAAGCCCTCGAATTCCGCCGCATGTTTTCCGGCGCCATGGACAGCGCCAATGCCTACCTGGATATCCAGGCTGGTTCCGGTGGCACTGAAGCGCAGGACTGGGCCGAGATGCTGTTGCGCATGTACCTGCGCTGGGGCGAGGACAAGGGATTCAAGACCGAGTTAGTCGAAGTGTCCGGTGGTGAAGTTGCGGGCATCAAGAGTGCCACGATCCATTTCAGCGGTGAATTTGCCTTTGGCTGGCTGCGTACCGAGACCGGTGTGCACCGCCTGGTTCGAAAATCTCCCTTCGATTCCGGCAATCGGCGGCATACGTCCTTTGCCTCGGTGTTCGTTTCGCCCGAGATTGATGATGATATCGAGGTGGATCTGGACATGTCCCAGGTGCGTGTCGATACCTATCGCTCCAGCGGCGCAGGTGGCCAGCACGTGAACAAGACGGATAGTGCGGTGCGCCTGACACATGAGCCCTCGGGCATTGTGGTGCAGTGCCAGAGCCAGCGCTCACAGCACAAGAACAAGGATATGGCCATCAAGCAGTTGAAGGCCAAGTTGTATGAGCTCGAAGAATTGAAACGCAAGGAACAGATGCAGTCCATCGAGGATTCCAAGGCCGACATTGGCTGGGGCAGCCAGATTCGCTCCTACGTGCTGGACTCCTCACGCATCAAGGACTTGCGCACCAACGTAGAGGTGAGCAATACCGGTGCAGTGCTGGATGGCGATCTCGACAAATTTATCGAAGCAAGCTTGAAGATGGGGCTGTAGACGGGCACAAGGAAAATGGCAGAAGACAATACACCACTGGACACGGAAGAAGAGAACAAGCTGATCGCGCTGCGGCGTGAGAAGCTGAGCGAGATTCGCGCACAACGTGAAGCCTTCCCCAATGACTTCAGGAGGCAGCACAGCTCTGCGGAACTCGAAGCCCTGTACCTGGAGAAGGATGCCGAGGAATTGCAGGAACTGGCACAGCAAACCGCTGTTGCCGGTCGCATCATCCGCATGCGTGGGCCCTTCGTGGTGATCCAGGATGGTCAGGGTCGCTTGCAGCTCTACATGAACAACAAGACCCTGCCTGAGTCGCAACTGGATGAACTGAAGAGCCTGGATCTGGGCGATATCATCGGCGTGGAGGGTGAGGTATTCAAGACCCAGAAGGGTGAACTCACCGTACGTGTGTCAAATCTGCGATTGCTGACCAAGTCCCTGCGGCCATTGCCTGACAAGCACAAGGGGCTGACGGATACCGAGATGCGTTATCGTCAGCGCTATGTGGATCTCATCGTGAACGATGAATCCCGCCAGGTATTCGCCATGCGCTCGCGTATACTGCGTTTTATCCGTGATTACTTCGACAAGCTGGAGTTCATGGAAGTGGAGACACCCATGATGCAGGTGATTCCCGGCGGCGCCACGGCTCGCCCGTTTATCACCCATCATAATGCTCTCGACCAGGATATGTACCTGCGCGTCGCACCTGAGTTGTTTCTCAAGCGGCTGGTAGTGGGTGGTTTCGAGAAGGTGTATGAACTGAACAGGAATTTCCGCAACGAGGGGCTGTCTACCAAGCACAACCCCGAATTCACCATGCTGGAATTCTACTGGGCCTATGCCGACTATCACGACCTGATGGATCTGACCGAGGATTTGTTTCGGCGCATCGCCATGGAAGTACTCGGCAGTACGAGGCTAACTTTCCAGGGTGTCGAGTACGATTTCGGTAACAGCTTTCGTCGCATGACAATGACCGAGGCAATCTGTGAGTACTGCAATGCCTCTCCCGAAGACTTCAGCACTGAAGAGTCTGTTCGCGCCCTGGCCGACAGACTGGGTGTAAATGCCGACGCGGACTGGTCCCAGGGCAAGCTTGTCATGGAGATCTTCGAGGAGCGGGTGGAGGATAAACTCGATCAGCCCACATTCGTCTATCACCATCCGACGGCTGTCTCGCCGCTGTCGCGTCGAAACGAGGAGAACCCGGAAGTTACTGACCGATTCGAGCTTTATGTTGCGGGTCGGGAATTGGCCAACGGATTTTCCGAGCTCAATGATCCGGAAGACCAGGCGGAGCGGTTCCATGCCCAGGTGGCGCAGAAAGAATCCGGTGATCATGAAGCCATGCACTTCGATGAAGATTATATCGCGGCGCTGGAGTACGGCATGCCGCCAACGGCGGGTGAAGGTATCGGCATAGATCGCATGGTCATGTTGTTCACTGATTCGCCCTCAATCAAGGATGTGCTGTTGTTTCCCCATCTTCGACCACAGCATGACTGAAACTGTCCAGAGTTCCCGGGCAATTAAACTGGAGCCCGGTTGGAAGAATGCCCTGGCAGAAGAGTTCGAGTCTGATTACATGGAAAATCTGCGCGGCTTCCTGCAGCATGAGAAAGGCCGGGGCAAGCGCATTTTCCCCGCTGGCGAGAATATCTTTAACGCGCTTAACAGCACGCCTTTGGACAAGGTTAAGCTGGTTATTCTCGGACAGGATCCTTACCACGGTCCCGGTCAGGCCCATGGACTGTGCTTCTCGGTCTTGCCGGGAGTCGACATTCCTCCGTCACTGCAGAATATTTACAAGGAACTGCGGGAAGACGTGGGATTCAAACCTCCAGGACATGGTTATCTACAGTACTGGGCAGGGCAGGGGGTGCTGTTGCTCAATGCAGTGCTAACGGTTGAGGCACACAAGGCCGGTAGCCATCAGGGCAAGGGCTGGGAGCGTTTCACAGACCGTATTGTCCATATACTGAATGAGCAGCGTCGAAACCTGGTGTTCCTGTTTTGGGGAGCTTACGCCCAGAAGAAGGGTGGGTTCATCGATAGTAATCGTCACCTGGTATTGAAATCTCCCCACCCCTCACCCTTGTCGGCGAGTCGGGGATTCTTTGGCAATCGGCATTTTTCCCGGGCAAATGCCTACCTGGTCGAGACTGGCCAGCAGCCCATAGACTGGCAATTGCCGGAAGCGGCTGTCATCACGCCGGATAGCAGAAATAGTAAAGGAGTCCATTAGTGAGTAAGCAGTGCTGTGTAGTCATTGGTGCGAGCCATGCGGGGGTTTCACTTGCCCTGCAACTGCGAAAGGAAGGATGGGAAGGAGATATTCAGCTCATTGGTGCGGAATCGGAACTGCCTTACCATCGGCCACCTCTGTCGAAGGATTTGCTGTCTGGCGAAAAGAACATGGAGGCGATCAGGTTGCGCCCGCATAAAGTGTTCGATGATAACGCCATCGAACTAGTGTTAGGGGTGACAGCATTGGATGTTGACCCCGATGCACAAACTGTTCAGCTGAGTAATGGGAAGCGTGTGGAATACAGCAAGCTTGTTTTCTGCACTGGTGCCAATGTCAACAAGCTCCCCATGGGCCAGGGCCTGGAGCGCCTGTTCTACATTCGAACTGCAGCCGATGTGAAGCAGTTGCAGGCCGTACTGACCACTGCCAAGTCAGCCGCCGTCATCGGTGGTGGTTATATTGGGCTGGAGGCGGCAGCGGTGTTACGCAAACTTGGCTTGCAGGTCACTGTGCTGGAGATGGCCGATCGGGTACTGGCTCGGGTTACCAGCAGGGTGATGTCGGAATACATGACCTCGCTGCATATGATGCATGGTGTTGAGATTCGCACTCGCGCTCATGTCACATCCCTGCAGGAGATTGTCGACGAGAATGGAAACAAGGGCGTTAGTATCGGTTGTAACGATGGCAGGGAACTTCAGGTTGACCTCGTTGTTGTCGGGGTAGGCGTAACTCCCAGCACCGCGCTTGCCGAGGCGGCGGGGCTGGAAGTCAGCAATGGCATAGTAGTGGACAGCTCAGGCAAGACGAGCAGGGACAACATCTATGCCGCCGGCGACTGTTGCAGTCATCCAAGCCAGTTGTATGACAGGATGATGAGGCTGGAATCGGTGCAGAACGCCAATGACCAGGCAAGAGTCGTCGCCGCCAATATCTGCGGTAAACCGACCGAGTACAAGGCTGTGCCCTGGTTCTGGTCGGATCAATATGACGCGAAACTGCAGATGGTCGGTATTAGTGAGGGCTATGACAAGGTAGTGGTGCGAGGGGATGCTTCGAACCACGAGGATGGTTTTGCGCTATTCTATTACAAGGACGGAGTGGTTATAGCAGCTGACTGCGTAAAGCGGCCGAAGGAATTTATGGCCAGCAAGCAGTTGGTAATGAACCGCTCTGCAATCGGGCCTGAGAAATTGCAGGACGAGAGTGTGGAACCCAGCAACTGGCTGCAGAGTGCCTAGTCGCCTCGATACACGCAGCCACTGGTGCATGTCTCGCGAATTTCGATCGTGTGCAGAAGGGGAAGCCTCGGTAACAGACGCAGCCAGATCCAGCGGGCGATATTCTCACTGGTGGGATTTTCCAGGCCTTCGATGTCATTCAGGTAGTAGTGATCGAGTTCATCTCTGACAGGTTTGAATGCATTCTTGATATCGGAGAAATCCAATACCCAGCCTGAGTGTTCACCCACATCTCCCTTCACGGTGATGCGTACGGCAAAGGAATGACCATGCAGGCGGGCACACTTGTGGCCCTCTGGCACATTGGGTAGCCGATGCGCTGCCTCGAAAGTAAATTCCTTGAATATTTCCATGATAATGACTGGACCCGACTGAAGGCGGCCAATGGTACCCATGCCTACAGTGCATGTACAGCGGCATTGGGCTTATAATGCCGGGAGCCTCTGCTAACAACAAGAAGCACCGACGAAAGCCAGTCTGATGTCATTTGCACGCAAACTCAAACCCCTGCAACGCTTCATAACCCAGGGCAAGCGGCTCCCTACCTACCTGGGTATTTTTGGCACCATGGTTATCCTGTGGTTGCAGTTGAGCGCACCTCCCCTGGTGGATCGTTTCCTCGCCCGACTTGAATACGTTATCTACGACCAGCGCCTTAGCATCATGCCCAAGGCCGAAAAACCGGCTGATAACAAGATCGTCATCGTGGATCTCGATGAGCGTAGCCTGCAGGCAGAAGGGCAGTTTCCCTGGAATCGGATCAAGGTGGGCCAGCTCACCGAAAAGTTGCGTGATTATGGCGCCCTGGTGGTGGGATTCGATATTACCTTCCCGGAACCCGACAGGAATATCAGGGACCTGCTGGCACCTATCGATCTGGAGAAACTGGACAGCAGCTTCACCAGCACCCTGGAAGAGATTGAGCCCATCATCGATTCCGACCAGTATTTCGCCAGGGTGATGCAGAGTGGTATCGATGTGGTGTTGGCGATTAACTTCAACCCCCAGTCCTCGGCGGCTTACAACGATCTGCCACTGTCCATCGTCGATATCAGTGAGGAACAGGCGGAACGAATTACCGTGCAGGACATGCGTGGCTTCACGGGCAATATCAATATCCTGCAGGATGCAGCCCTGGGTAATGGCAGCATGAACCAGGCTCCGGACATGGATGGTATTGTGCGGCGGGTACCGCTGGTAATTCGTTACGGTTCTTCGCTCTACCCAACACTGTCCCTGGAGATGTTTCGGGTCTACAACTTCCTGGAGATCTACGAGGTTGTGACGCAAGCCTACGGCGATCTGGATGTGGTAACTGCCGTGCGGGTGGGAAGAGGGGTCGGTGCATTCGAGATTCCCACCGATGGTTTTGGCCAGGTGACAGTGCCCTATGTTGGCCCGTCTTCGCTGGGGAATAACCGGGATTTCCCCTATGTGTCTGCCACCGATGTCCTGCGTGACAACCTCAGCGAGGAAGAGCAGCAAGCCTTGCAGAATTCCCTGGTGCTGGTGGGAACCAGTGCGCCGGGACTCGGTGATATTCGTGCCATGCCGCTGCAGCAGGTCTATCCCGGGGTGGAAGTGCACGCCAATATGCTGAATGCGCTGTTGAACTCCGTCACCCAGATCGAGGTCAGTTCAGGAGAGACCGACACCCAGTCCGTCTTCGACTCCTTCCTGGGGGCTGGTGACGTGGTGTTCCCTTATCGACCAGACTGGGAAAGCGGTGCGTTGTTTTTCATCATCATGGTGCTGGGTATCGCCATGTCCATGTCGTTTCCGTTCATGAATGCAGCAGTCATGGCCGGCACCGCGTTAACCCTGGTAGTTGGAAGCGTGTGGGTCAATTTCCAGCTCTGGGCGAACTACAAGCTCGACTTCTCACTCGTGTTATTGCTGCTGGTGATCATCATGGTCACGTCGGTCAACCTGATCTACGGTTTCCTCGCTGAAAGCCAGACCCGGAAGACCATCAAGGGCATGTTCGATCAGTATGTGCCTCCCGCGCACATCGATTCCATGCTCAGCGATCCAGACAACTATACCTTCGAGGGGGAGAGCAAGGAACTCACGGTATTGTTCTCTGACATTCGAAGTTTCACCACCATCTCCGAGGCCTTGAGCGCCAGCGAGTTGAAGACCCTTCTGAATGATTTCTTCACGCCGATTACCGAAATCATCTTCAAGCACAACGGCACCATCGACAAGTATGTGGGCGATATGGTGATGGCATTCTGGGGCGCTCCACTCGATGATGAGAATCACCGCATCAATGCCGTGAAGGCGGCGGTCGAGATGCTGGAAAAGGTGGAGGAGATGAAGCCCGAGTTCGATGCGCGCGGATATCCCGAGGTCAACATCGGCGTTGGCATCAATACCGGCTTTATGAATGTGGGTGACATGGGATCCACCTACCGTCGATCCTATACCGTGCTCGGAGATGCGGTGAACCTGGGTTCTCGTCTGGAGGGCTTGACCAAGTTTTATGGCATTCGCCTGTTGATCGGTGAGGAGACAGCCAGGCAACTGGATGGCTACCTGATTCGCCTGATCGACAAGGTGAAAGTGAAAGGTAAGCACGAGGCAATCGAGTGTTATGAGCCGCTGTGTCTCGAGGAGAGTGCCGGAGAACAGCTCAAGGCCAGGGTCAAGGCCTACCATGAGGCGCTGAATTCCTACTTCGCACAGAACTGGGATGAGGCAGAATCAAGACTCAATGCTCTGTTGAAAAACGAACCGGAATCACTCCTGTACCAGGTTTATCTTGAGCGCATCGAAACCCTGCGGGACGCCGAGCTGCCTGCAGATTGGGACGGTGCCTTTACCCACACCAGCAAGTAAAAAACCTCGAACTAATCAGTTGCTTAGCATGGTCATTCCCATGAAATGCTTTATTGACATGGGAACTTAAGTCGGTAAAATGCGCTGTCTCCTGTGACGGGTGGTTAGCTCAGCTGGGAGAGCATCGCCCTTACAAGGCGAGGGTCGCAGGTTCGATCCCTGCACCACCCACCATTAACGTCAACTTGAATGTGGTTCCCCAGAATCACCTGCAAGAGACGTTTGTCGCGGACCGGTAGTTCAGCTGGTTAGAATGCCGGCCTGTCACGCCGGAGGTCGCGGGTTCGAGCCCCGTCCGGTCCGCCATTATTCCTTACCCAATATCCCGAGTCTCATCTCACGCCATGCCCGGCAACCTTGAACACGAATTCAATCCGCCCGGGTTGGACCGTGTCGAGCACCCGCTGCTTGACCAGCACGGCATCACCCTGAACATGTTGCGCCTGGATCAGGTGCATCCGCTAATCAACGGCAACAAGTGGTTCAAGCTGGCGGAGAACCTGACGGCAATCCAGAAGTCTGGCCACGAGACAGTGCTGAGTTTTGGCGGGGCCTGGTCCAATCATCTGGTCGCCCTCGCGGCCGCCGGCAGGCTAGTGGGATTTAATACCATCGGCCTCGTTCGAGGTGAGATACGGGAACCACTTAACCCGGTGCTCGCATTTCTTCGTGAGCAAGGCATGCAGCTAGTACCGATTTCCCGCGAGGATTATAGAAAGAAGAACGAGCCGGACTTTCTGGCTGGCCTGAGCCAGCGCTTCGGGAAGCATTTCCTGCTGCCGGAAGGGGGTAGTAACCGGCTGGCGGTGGCGGGCTGCCGACATATCCCCGACTACATCCACTGGTCAGGCGAGGAGAGGGACAGCGCAGCGGGTGCGTTGCCAAGGCTCGTGGTCGCAGCCAGTGGAACCGGTGCGACTCTGGCGGGTGTCATCCTGGGTCTGGCAGGGCAGGCTGGCCGGCACGGTTATCCCCGGGTACGCGGCATCTCGGTTCTGAAGGCTCCCGGTTACTTGCAGGCAGAGGTATCGGGCTGGCTACGCCAGTTCGCCTGTACCCCGACACTGGACTGGAGTGTGCTGGATGACTACCACTGTGGTGGCTACGCCAGGACCGACGATGAATTGCTGGAATTCATGGCAGAATTCTCCGGCTACTGCGCCATACCCATTGAGCCGGTGTATACCGGCAAGATGCTATACGGCCTGTTCCAACAGATAGAGAGCGGAGTTATAGCGCCCGGGTGCGAGGTTGTGGCTTTGCACAGTGGCGGCTTGCTACCATCTAAAAACTAATAAAAACAGTAATATAGTTTCACTATTTAATGCAGGGTCTGGGCAGGGATTCAATCATGTTTTGTGGTAAAAATTCCCACAAACCACTAGAATGTGCGCCAGAGTCTCAAGACCGGTCGCGAACGGTTCCTGCAGGGCGCTCCCCACTATGACCCCGTGCCACATCACCCAACTGCTGAGTTCAAGCCTGGTGTCCAGCCTTCGCCTGCTGTTGTTGGGCATTTCCCTGTGCGTGGCGCCGCTATCCCTGGCACAGCCGTCCCTCATCGAACTGGGGCCGGACGATTCATCCTATCTGGCCACTCCAAGTGGCGGCACTTTCATCGCCGCCGTCAGGCTGCAACGCGCACAGATCCGCGACCTCGCGGTCGGTGGGAGCTTCCGCGTACAACTGGGAGACGGACAGCAGATTTCCCTCACTGTGAATGAGCGGACCAGCTACCTCAATGGCGATCTGGGCATCAGTGCTGCCGGATCGCAGCAGGGCATAGCTTACAGCCTGACTCTGACAGTTGGCCCCTCCAGTCTCTTCGGTCACGCCAGCGTCGGCAGCGATGCGTGGCAGATCGAAGCCGTAGTGGAAGGGGATGAGTATCTGGGCTGGGTCTATCAACCCCAGGGCCTGTCGGGTCATTTCGACGTCCTGCAGCAGGACTACCTGATCCCCTCTGAGGCTGTGAAGGAGTCCCGGCGCCTGCTAGTGACCAGCCAGATGCAGATCAGCCCCTTGTTGTCCGGAAACCTGCCGGTGCCGAATGATGGCGCGCAGGCGGTCGGGATAGACAGTGTGCATGAGGACAACCTGGTCATCAGTCAGGTCTTTAACCCTGATCCAGTCATTGTCGGCGAGACCAGTACGGCCCAGATACGGGTGCAGAATACCGGCGTGGAAACACATAAGGACCTCACGCTGGAGCTCTATTTCCTGCTGGAAGACAGCCAGCTATTGAGCGCCGACAGTAACTGTAGTCGACAGACCAGCCTGTCCCTGCAGCCCATCCTGTATTGTTTGTTAGGAGATGTAAGGCCGGGCCAGACCGTAACCGTCAATCTCAAGGTGCAGACGTCCATCTCCTCTCAACCTTACCTCAGTAGCAGTGTGCTGGTAGGCAATCTTCGGCACGATCACTTCGTGAATGTAGTAGAAGATGTGCGCCTGGATAGCGATGCTGATGGCATAAGTGATTTTAACGAACGCGTGCTGGGCACGGATCCACTGGATGCTGCCTCTGTGGATTTTTCGATCACTACGATCGATGTCATGTCCCTTTATACACCCGGTGCCGAGAGTGCCTACAGGTTTGGCGTAGAGACTCGAATCAATCAGCTGATTGGTGTTGCCAATCAGGTCTATCGAGACAGTGGCGTGGCGATAAGATTGCGTCCGGTGCACCATGAGCGGGTGGACTACAACGATGTGGATGATATGGATACAGCACTGGACCATCTATTGGAGTCCAGTCATCCAGCATTCAATGCCGTGGCAGGGCTGAGGCAGCGCTATGGTGCCGACCTGGTGATGTTGTTCCGGCCCATGGAGCCCACCGCGGATCGCTGTGGGCTGGCGCCCATTGCGGGTTTTCGCAGCAACGGTTACCTCGATGCAGCGGTTGAATCTGCTTTCGCTTTCTCCCACATCGCCATCGATTGTCCTATCGATATGGTAGTGGCACACGAGTTGGGTCATAACATGGGGCTCAGCCATTCTCATCTTGAGGACGGGCACGGCGGCACATTTAATTTCTCCACTGGCTTCGGTGTAGACGGGCAGTTCACCACGGTGATGGCCTATCCGGGTGCATTCAACACGGTTACGCGTGTGGCGAGGTTCTCCGATCCGCTAGCCAACTGTCTCGGCTTTCCCTGCGGCGAGGAAGCCGATTCGGCAATCGGCGCCGACGCAGTGCAGTCGCTCAACCTGGTCAGGCACCAGGTGGCGAATTACCTGCCCACTATCGTCCCCGATCTGCCCACTACCAGGGTAGCTGCGCTCAGTGGTGCAACCAGTGCGCAGATTGCAATTGCCGCCAGCAGAGACCAGGGGCTGAGTTTCAGTAACCGTTTCTCGCCCGATGATCTGGTGGATATCACGGCAACTATCGCCATCGATCCTGCTCATGTTGGTCGGGACGGAAGTATCCATGTCATGGTGGGAGAATTCGGGGCAGATTCGTTGTACCAGGTGAACTCTGAAGGCCAATTGGTGGAGTGGGATGGTGAGCTGTCGAGCCTGCTCCCTGTAGGTCCTACTCGCATCCTGCCCGCGGAAGAGCGCCTGCACCTGTTGGATAGATTCCAGTTTGACGCCAGCCTGGTTGGACGCAGGCTCGTGGTCTATGTCGCCTACTGGGTCGCGGAGCAGGGCGATCTTGTCTATACCGATGCCCCGCTAAGCTTCGAGATAGTGGGCACGGCGACCGCTAACTAGGAAGCCGTTGCCTGTAGCTGCCTACAGGCTTCCATCCACCTGGTCCTTGGGAAACAGGTGTTTGACATCAAATATGACGCAGGACTCCTTGCCCAGTTCCCTGATCCTGTCGATACCCATCTCGGCGAATTCCTTGTGTGCGACAGCCAGGATAATGGCGTCGTAGCTGCCTTCTTGCAGTGAGGCGATCGACTGCTGGCACTCGGCTGGGTCGATCCATGGATCGTAGACATACACTTCGGTATTGTAGCTCTTGAGGGTGGAGACGATGTCAACTACCCGGGTGTTACGGGTGTCGGGACAGTTTTCCTTGAAGGCATAGCCCAGAACCAGAATCCTGGAATCGATCACATGGATGCGCTTGCCAAGCATCAATCTTACGACTCGCTCGGCAACATGGATGCCCATGGAGTCGTTAATCCGGCGCCCGGCGAGGATCACCTCGGGATGGTAGCCTACTTGCTGTGCCTTATAGGTGAGATAGTAGGGATCCACACCGATGCAGTGGCCGCCAACGAGGCCTGGGAAAAATTTCAGGAAGTTCCATTTGCTGCCCGCAGCCTCCAGCACTTCCTTGGTGTCGATGCCGAGCTTCTCGAAGAGGATGGCCAACTCATTGACCAGGGCGATATTGAGATCTCGTTGGGTGTTCTCGATCACCTTCGCTGCTTCAGCCACCTTTATGCTGCTGGCTTTATAGGTGCCGGCGGTAATGAACCTGTTGTAAAACTCATCGATCAGATCGGCAGCCTCCGGCGTAGAGCCAGATGTCACTTTAACCACTGCCGAGAACGAATGTGCTGTATCCCCCGGGTTTACCCGCTCCGGTGAATAGCCCACAAAGAAGTCTTTATTGAACGTTAATCCGGAGAGTTCTTCGAGGACCGGAATACAGTCTTCCTCGGTCGCGCCTGGATAGACTGTTGATTCGAAGATAACGATATTGCCCTTGTTTAAGCGCTCGCCTACCAGGCGAGTGGCCTTCAAAACCGGAGTCAGGTCTGGCTGATTCTGCCGGTCCACGGGAGTGGGTGCGGTAATGATATAGATATCTGCATTGGACAGACTGGCAGGAACATCACTGTAAGTGACATTGGTTTGCTGTTTCAGTTCTTCGCTGGTGAGTTGCCGGTTGCGATCCATGCCCTCATTAATTTCCTTCACCCGAGTGGCATTGATATCAAAACCGACGGTGGGGAAATGGGCGGCAATGGCGTGGGCGAGAGGAAGCCCCACGTAGCCCAGGCCGAGAACGGCAACCCGGGTATCCGGGCTGAGAGTTGGCATTGTCATCAAATACTATCCCTGTGTTGCTGGTTGCGCGATTCTACTGAATTGGGAGGCAGGTATCGACCGCATTTTAAGACCGCGGGCGAGCGCAGGGCCTATCTGTGCCATGCTATACTGCCAAGCAGTTGCTGGCTCGCAGACAAGTAATCAGGAGACAGGTTTAGGCTCCGCCCGAAAGAGAATTTGAATCCATGACGCAGTTTTCCAAGATCGGCATAGTAGGCAGGCCTGACCACGAAGGTGTGGTCGATACGGTCCGGCGCCTGCTGAAGTTCCTGCGGGAGAAGAAGCTGCAGGTGATCATGGATGATGTGACTGCGAAGCTCGCTGGCGACTCAGCTGCCGAAGTCTATCCCCGATCGGAGCTGTCCGGGCACTGCGATCTGGTGATCGTAATTGGCGGCGATGGCAGCATGCTGGGGATGGCGAAGTTCATCGCCTCCGACCAGGTTCCCGTTATCGGTGTGAACCGCGGCCGCCTGGGTTTCCTGACGGATGTGCTGCCGGATGAGATCGAGGAACAACTATCCCTGGTGCTGGACGGCTCATTCAGCGTAGAGAAACGTTTCTTGCTGGAGGCTCAGCTGCGCCGTGGTGACGAGCTTGAGGTTGTCGGCTTTGCGCTCAACGATGTCGTACTCCATCCCGGCCAGGCCGCGCAGATGATCGAGTTTGAATTATTCGTGGATGATCGCTTCGTCTATAGTCAGGAATCCGATGGACTGATTGTCGCGACACCTACAGGATCCACAGCCTACGCTCTATCCGCTGGCGGCCCGATCATGCATCCTGGCCTTAATGCTGTAGTGCTGGTGCCAATGTATCCCCATTCTCTCAGTAGCCGTCCCATAGTCGTCGATGGTGACAGCGAGATACGCCTGGTGGTCGATGCCAAGGATTCCCTGCAACCACATCTCAGTTGTGATGGTGACTTACGACACACTCTGCAGGCTGGTGATGAAATCCTGGTGCGCAAGAAGTCTGTCCCCCTGCAACTCATCCATCCCCCGAATTACAGCTACTACCAGGCCTGTCGCAGCAAGCTGGGTTGGGGTAGTCGCCTGGTGCGTGAGGATGATTAAGGTTGCGAGCCTGCCCATCAGTGTCGACCTTCAGCATTTCAGCCAGACCCTCCTGCAGCAGGGACTGGACCACAGGATCAATGAAGAGTCAGGGCAACAGGTCATCTGGGCTCACTCTGAAACCGAGGCGGAGCTGATCAGGCGAGCGCTGCTGGCCTGGTCGCAGCAGGAGGACAGGGATGAAGTGCCTGCAGACAATCTGCAGGGCAAGGGCTTCGACCCGGGCCTGAGTCTGTTGCGGGTGATCACCGGCTTTCGCAATAGCCCCTTTACCTGGTTGCTGGTTCTGGTCTGCGCTGCCGTGGCGATCCTCAGTTCGCTCGGTGAAAGACTGGAACCTGTCGCTGGCTTGTTCTATCCCTTGCTGCCCAGCGATTCGCTGTTGGCCCTGTTGGCTGGCATCGACAGCCCGGGCGTGTTCCTGAAAACCCTGACCCCGATCTTCCTGCACTTCGGAGAACTGCACCTGATCTTCAATATGCTGTGGCTCTGGTACTTCGGCAAACAGCTGGAGGCCTTGCAAGCCAAGTGGCTGTTCTGCCTGCTGGTGGTCGTCACCGCATTCGTCAGCAATACCACCCAGTATCTCGCCATTGCCTATAACAATTTCGGTGGTATGTCCGGGGTTGTCTACGGCCTGGTTGGTTATGCCTGGGTTATCCGTACCTTTATGCCGCGCAGCGGCTTGCTGCTCAACAACACCATGTTCGTGTTCTTTGTGGTCGCCCTGGTGGCCATGGAGATCCTGGCGTCATCCCTGATCGCGACGGCTGCTCACGTCAGTGGCCTGGTTTCGGGCCTGGTCGTGGGTTTTCTGGTAGTGGCTTTCTACCGCCTGGTGTTGAAGCGAGAGGTCATGGGCAAGTCAGCGCTGCGATAGTAAAATGGAGCGTTTATGTTGATCAGTTCTTTCTCAATTGCGCAGGGGCTAGTTGTCTGACGATGGCCACGGAAATTGCAGACGATCTTGTAGCCCTGTTGCGGCATCCTCCCGGGTGTATTGCGGATTTGGTCGCAGCGATCAGTCCGGGTATTTACCTGAATCTCAAATCCGCCATCGAACTTGGCAAGTGGGAAGATGGCCGCCGCCTGGAACGAGAGCAGTTGGAACAGTGCATGCAGCTGCTGATCCTCTACGAAGCGCAGAGGCTTCCGGAAACGGAACGAACCGGTGCGGATCTGAAGAAGGATTGCAAGTCTGCGAGTATGCCAGCGAAAGGATCTGTCGAAGAAGCAGGTATCATCAAGATTCAGGGCAATGACTAAACCGCCATGCGAGACATAGCCACACAGGGGAAGAGAGAGTGAAAGCGGTAGCACGGGGAATACTTCGCAAGATGGCCAGCAGGCTTGAACAACCGGTGAGCTATAGCATGCGAATCGGTGACGAGTCGTTGCCACTGAATTCCCTGCTGGGCAAGGAATTGCGGCTCTCCTACACGGGCGACATCTATTGTGTGAATTGTGCGCGCAAGACCAGCAAGAGTTTTAACCAGGGATACTGCTATCCCTGTTTTCAGAAGCTCGCCCAGTGCGACTCCTGCATCATTCACCCGGAGAAGTGTCACTTCGATCAGGGAACCTGTCGCGAACCCGCCTGGGGCGAGAAGTACTGCATGCAGGATCATATCGTCTATCTGGCGAATTCCTCCGGCCTCAAGGTGGGTATTACCCGGGCCACCCAGGTGCCAACTCGCTGGATAGACCAGGGAGCCACCCAGGCGCTGGCGATAATCCGGGTTCGCAGCCGCTTGCAATCCGGCACCCTGGAAGTCATGTTTAAACAGCACGTAACGGACAAAACCAACTGGCGTGACATGTTGAAGGGGGACGCGACGGGCCTGGACATGATGGCGGAAAAGGACCGCCTGATTAATGAATGCCAGAAGGAAATAGCCGAACTGGAGGATCGATTCGGCTTCTTTGCGATCAGCATCCTCAATGGCATAGAGCCCGTGTCTATCGAATACCCCGTGCGCAGTTATCCCGAGAAGATCGCCTCCTTCAATTTTGACAAGGAGGCGGTAGTCGAAGGAAGTCTGCAAGGAATAAAGGGGCAGTACCTTATTTTTGACAGCGGCGTGATCAATCTGCGCCGCTTCGGTGGCTACGAGATTGAGCTCAGCCACTAGGGTAGCTCTGAATAATTATTCAGAGCTACCCTGGCCAAATTCCAGATAATCATTTCCAGAGAAGTACCCAATGAAGAACGCCCAGGCCAGAACGACCTACCTGAAAGATTACCAACCCCCGGCTTTCCTGATCGAGACCACGGATTTGAGCTTCGATCTGCATGAAGATCATGCTCGAGTAGAGTCACGACTACTCCTCCGTCGCAACGACGACGAGAGCGTCAAGGCGGGCGATAGCCTGGTTCTGCATGGTTGCAATCTGGTGCTGGAGAAGTTGGTTCTCAATGACCGGGTTCTGCAGGAGGCCGACTACGTAATTGAAGAAGAGATGCTCACTATCCCTGCGCTGAGAGACCTGCTAGGGGGAGAACCGACAGAATTCGTGCTTGCTTGCACCACCCGCCTGGAGCCGCAGAATAACACTACCCTGGAAGGCCTGTTCAAATCGCACACTATGTTCTGTACGCAGTGTGAGGCGGAGGGATTCCGGCATATTACCTACTACCTTGACCGACCCGATGTCATGTCGCGGTTCACCACGAAGATTAGCGCCGACAAGGAGCGCTATCCAGTCCTGCTCTCCAATGGCAACAGGATCGCCAGTGGTGATGTGGAGGGGGAATCTTCCCGGCACTGGGTAAGTTGGGAGGACCCGTTCAAGAAGCCCAGTTATCTCTTTGCCCTGGTAGCGGGGGATCTCGAGCACAAGGATGACATATTTACTACCTGTAGCGGCCGTGAGATCAAGCTGCAGATATTCGTGGAGCAGAAAGACCTGGACAAGGTTGATTACGCCATGACCTCCCTGAAGAACGCGATGCGTTGGGATGAGGAAGTATACGGTCGCGAATATGACCTGGATATCTTCATGATCGTTGCGGTGGATGATTTCAATATGGGCGCCATGGAGAACAAGGGGCTCAATATTTTTAACACGGCCTGCGTGTTGGCCAATCCGGCCACCACCACAGACTTTTCCTTTCAGCGGGTAGAGGCTGTGGTAGCCCATGAATATTTTCATAACTGGTCGGGAAACCGTGTCACCTGTCGCGATTGGTTCCAGTTAAGCCTCAAAGAAGGTTTCACGGTGTTTCGCGACTCTGAATTCTCGGCGGATATGGGGTCGAGGACTGTCAAACGAGTGGATGAGGTTACCCTGCTAAAGACGGTTCAGTTCGCGGAAGACAGCGGCCCCATGGCGCATTCGGTGCGACCTGACTCCTATATGGAGATATCCAACTTCTATACCGTAACCATCTACGAGAAGGGAGCAGAAGTCGTACGTATGATCTCCAATCTGCTGGGGCCGGAAAACTTCCGTAAGGGCAGTGATCTCTATTTCTCGCGCCACGATGGCCAGGCTGTAACCACGGAAGATTTCGTGAAAGCCATGGAAGATGCCAGCGGCGTGGATCTGGGCCAGTTCCGACGCTGGTACAGCCAGGCTGGAACGCCGGTGCTGACAGTAAGGGATCATTACGACGCCGATTCCAGGGAATATGAACTCGTGGTTCAGCAGAGTTGTCCGCCAACGCCGGGGCAGGCCAGGAAAGAACCGCTTCATATTCCGCTACGGCTCGGCCTGCTCAAGGCCGACGGCAGTGAATACCCGCTGCGCCTGCGGGGCGAATCTTCAGGCGAGTCTGCTACCGACCGGGTATTTAATATTACCGAGGCGGAACAGCGACTCGTCTTCACAGATATCGATGCGCCGCCGGTTCCCTCACTGCTGCGCAGCTTCAGTGCGCCAGTTCGCCTGCAGTTCAAGTACACAGCCGATCAACTCAATTTCCTGATGGTTAATGACAGCGATGGTTTCAATCGCTGGCAGGCGGGCCAGGATCTCGCCATCCAGGTCATGGATGAGATGCAGCTGCGCCGGAACCAGGGCGAGGAGCAACAGGTTCCCGGAGTACTGATCCGGGCCTGCGCCGGAGTGCTCGAGGCTCTGAAGAGAGATCCGCACATGGATCTTGCCATGGTTGCGCACCTGCTAACCTTACCTGCCGAAGGTTTCCTGATCGAGCGTGCCGGCGTGGCAGACGTCGATGCCATACATGAAGTACGCGACAGTGTCGCCAATACCATCGCTGCGGAACTGCAAGGGGAGTTTGCCCAGTTATATGCGAGCCACACGCAACAGGGCGAATTCGCTGTCGATGCCGCGGCCATGGCACAGCGGGCATTGCGCAATTGTGCGCTGGCCTACCTGGTAAGAACAGGGGCGGACGAGTGGCTGGACAGCTGCCGGCAGCAATTCCAGACCGCCAATAACATGACCGACAAGATGGCAGCCCTGCGCGCGCTGGCCTATAGCAAGTCAGAGAAAGGGATCGCCTATGCAGAACAGGCTTTGCAGGAATTTTATGAGCAATGGCAGCACGAGGCGCTGGTAGTCGATCAATGGTTCATTACCCAGGCGCTGCGGCCCCATGCCGATACCCTGAACAGGGTGAAGCAGTTGCTGTCGCACGAGGCATTTTCCCTGCGTAACCCGAACAAGGTGCGCTCCCTGATTGGTGCCTTCTGTGGCCAGAACCACGTCAATTTCCACAAACTTGACGGCAGTGGATACGAGTTCCTGGCCGACCGGGTAATTGAACTGGATACCCTCAATCCGCAGGTGGCGGCCCGGCTCTTGACCCCGCTGACCCGCTGGAAGAAATACAGCAGTGAGCGCCAGGCCCTGATGCAGGCCCAGCTGCAACGCATCAAGTCCACCGGGGACCTGTCCCGGGACGTATTTGAAGTGGTCGAGAAGAGCACAGTATAGAGAGTCAGTGGTGCATGCCTTGGTTTCTAACAGCCATGGGCTATAGTTAAGAATAGCTGGTGAGTGGCAGGCTAAATGGCTGCACGCACTTGCAGCAAACTTTTTGACTCCAGCTGGTTTTCCAAAGGAATGGGATTATGGCATACAGTAGTCAGTCGATTGACGTTGGAAGGGATAGCATGCTGACACCAGTAAAGCGCGCACTATTAGTAGGCGCCGGATGTCTTTCATTAGCTACGGGGGTGGTTGGAGCGTTCTTGCCTTTGCTGCCAACCGTGCCGCTTGTATTGCTGGCGGGATTCTGCTTTGCCCGTTCTTCAGAGACACTGCACAACTGGTTGCTTGGCCACCGCTATTTCGGGTCCATCATTGAAAATTTCGAGGCGGGGAAGGGAATACCCCGGCGGGTGAAGGTGCGAGCCATTACAGTGCTATGGCTCAGCATGGGTCTCTCGAGCTGGATAGTCGGTCGACCCATGTTGATCCTGATGCTTATTGCGATTGGTCTGGCAACCAGCACCTACCTGTGGCGATTGCCAGAGTACCAGACCACGACCTGATGGTCAGTTCCCCTGTCAGGCCACGTCCTGAATGTTTGTCAGGGGAATATTTTTCGCTCTGTCCGCCGCTTCCTGGAAGCTCTGGATCTCATTGAAATTCAGGTAGCGATAGATCTCTCCCTTCATGGTGTCCAGCGACTTCATGTATTCCATGTATTGCTCCATGTTGGGAATCTTGCCCAGGGCAGAACTCACTGCCGCCAGTTCAGCCGATGCCAGGAACACATTCGCTCCCTGACCCAGTCGATTGGGGAAGTTGCGAGTGGAGGTTGAGACCACCGTCGAGTTGGGGGCAACCCGGGCCTGGTTACCCATGCACAATGAGCAGCCCGGCATCTCGGTGCGGGCACCGGCTACACCGAAGATGTTGTAGATGCCTTCTTCCGTCAATTGGTGCTCGTCCATCTTGGTGGGCGGTGCAATCCACAGTCGGGTCGGTAGTGGTGGTTCAATCTGCTTCAGTACTTCGGCTGCCGCGCGGAAGTTACCGATGTTGAGCATGCAAGAGCCGATGAACACCTCGTCGATGCCGGTGCCGGCAACCTCGGACAGGGGCTTGATGTCGTCGGGGTCGTTAGGGCATGCCAGCAGAGGTTCGGTGATCTCATTGAGATCAATCTCAAATACCTTGTGGTACTCGGCATCGGCATCGGGTTCCATCAATTCCGGGTTTTCCAGCCACTGTTCCATGGCCTGGGCGCGTCGCTCCAGGGTGCGGGCGTCCTGGTAACCGTTGTCGATCATCCAGCGCAACAGTGTGATATTGGATTTGAAGTATTCGATGATGGGTTCCTTGCCAAGGCGGATAGTACAGCCGCCTGCGGAGCGCTCGGCCGAGGCGTCGGACAGCTCGAAGGCCTGTTCTACTTTCAGGTCGGGCAGGCCTTCAATCTCCAGGATGCGGCCAGAGAAGATGTTCTTCTTGCCTTTCTTCGCCACCGTCAGGTCGCCGGATTTGATTGCCGCGTAGGGAATCGCGTTCACCAGGTCACGCAGGGTGATGCCGGGCTGCAATTCGCCCTTGAAGCGAACCAGCACAGACTCGGGCATATCCAGGGGCATGACACCGGTAGCCGCGGCAAAAGCCACAAGACCGGAGCCAGCCGGGAAAGAGCAGCCAATCGGGAAACGGGTGTGGGAATCGCCGCCTGTGCCCACGGTGTCAGGCAGCAACATCCGGTTCAACCAGGAGTGGATGATGCCATCGCCCGGACGCAGTGCGACACCGCCACGGGTATGGATGAAGTCTGGCAGAGTGTGCTGGGTCTCGATATCGACTGGCTTGGGGTAAGCCGCGGTGTGACAGAAAGACTGCATCACCAGGTCGGCGGAGAATCCGAGACAGGCCAGGTCCTTGAGTTCGTCCCTGGTCATGGGGCCAGTGGTGTCCTGGCTGCCCACTGTGGTCATGCGGGGTTCACAATAACTGCCGGGTCGAACGCCGGCAACGCCACAGGCCTTGCCGACCATCTTCTGGGCCAGGGTGTAGCCCTTGCCGGTATCTGCCGCAGTAACCGGGGCCCTGAAAATTGTCGAGGGTTCCAGTCCCAGGCTCTCCCGGGCGCGCTGGGTTAGTCCGCGCCCGATGATCAGGGGGATACGGCCGCCGGCACGTACTTCATCGAGCAGTACGTCAGTCTTGAGTTCGAACTCGGTGACCAGCTCGCCGCTGTCGTGGCGGGTGATCTTGCCGTTGTACACATCGATATCCACGATATCGCCAGTATTCAGGCCGTCTACATCGCATTCGAAGGGCAGTGCGCCGGCGTCTTCCATGGTATTGAAGAAGATAGGTGCTATCTTGCCACCGATACAGACTCCGCCACCTCGCTTGTTGGGGATGTAGGGGATGTCATCACCGGTGTGCCAGAGCACGGAGTTGGTTGCCGACTTGCGGGAGGAGCCGGTTCCCATCACATCGCCAACCAGGGCGACTGGGAAGCCTGCTTTCTTCAGCTCTTCGATCTGCTCACTGGCGTTGCTTACGCCCTCGCGAGGATTCTTGTACATGGCCTTCGCATGCAGCGGGATGTCCGGGCGCGACCAGGCATCCTGGGCCGGTGACAGGTCGTCGGTATTGGTCTCGCCGGGTACCTTGAAAATGCTGACGGTGAGCTTCTCCGGAATTGCTGGCTTGCTGGTAAACCATTCGCCTTCTGCCCAGGATTCCATCACCTTCCTGGCGTGGGGATTACCCGCTTCCACTTTCTCTGCGACATCGTGGAAGGCATCGAACATGAGCAGGGTATGGCGCAGCTCATTACCGGCGGCTTCCCCCAGTTCTGCATCGTCGAGCAGGTCCACGAGGGTGGCGATGTTGTAACCGCCCAACATGGTGCCCAGCAGCTTGACTGCCAGCGCCTTGTCGATGAGAAGCGACTCGGCTTCTCCTTTGGCAATGGCGGACAGGAATCCAGCCTTCACATAGGCGGCTTCATCGACACCGGGTGGAACCCGTGTGGAAATGAGATCAACCAGGAACTCTTCCTCGCCGGTGGGTGGGTTCTTGAGTAATTCAATGAGTTCGGCAACTTGCTCGGCATTGAGAGGTTTGGGAACGATACCTTCCGCGGCGCGTTCCTCGACATGCTTTCGATAGGCTTCTAACACTATTACTTCCTCATGATGGGTGCTGTTATGACACGCTCAGGGTAACGAGCAATACGCCGGGGGCGTTCGCTGCCGTGTTCACTTACAGGGTGTCTTGCCAGCAGGCTTTCAGCAGTGGCTTATTCACTGCGGCGCTGCCTCGCCTCGATGGCTTGTGAGCCTCGCCGGGTTCCAGTTCGCTGTCTCGGCTTCGTGCTTTTTCAGAAGCCACGACAGGCACAGTCCCAGACACAGCCAATGCATTTATTACTGGCTCCCACACATTGCATACGACGTCTGGGTAAGTGTCAGGGTGAACTCTCCTGAACGGGCGTGAGCCATCGACAGAAGGTGCTAAATAACCGCTGGCAGATGCTTAAAACGCGGTCGTATTCTATTGTAAAACCTGCAAAAAATCCAGTTGAAGCTGGTTCGGTGGCGATTCCGGGGTGGTGGATTCAGGTCGCCGGGGAAGGGATGATTGCAGCGGATCGGCGTGGTTTTTCCGGCAGTTTACAATTGGATGAATCTTGTTAAAGTCTCTGCCCCCTCACCCGAAAGTATTGTACAAGACTGCGGTCGGATTGGGGGCGATCGAGAACGACGCACCAGGACCAGGTATCATTCGCTATCATGACTGTTAAATCCAGGACACCCTGCATAGGCATTTGTTCGACAACCTCGCTGGGCGACACCGTGTGTCGTGGTTGCAAGCGCTATGCCTTTGAGGTCATTCAATGGAACAGCTACGATGATGCAGCAAAGGTGGCGGTTCTGAAGCGTGCCGAAAAGCTCATTGTGCAGATACTTGAGAACAAGTTCCGAATATTCTCGGTACCGAGTCTCAAGCTTGGGCTGGAGCAGCGCAGCATACCATTCAATGAGACGCTCTCTCCCTACTGCTGGCTGCACAACCTGCTCAAGAAGAACCATGGCAAGATCGATGATCTCAAGCACTACGGCGTCTATGCCTTGCCCGAATATGCGAACCTGGGTATCGAAGAGTTGTCGGAGTTAATCGAGGAGGAGCTAATCCTGCTCTGTGAAGCCCACCTCGATCGCTACCTGGCCGACGCGCCCAGGATGGGCAGCAGGCTGAAGGCAAAGTCAGGCTAGGCAATCTGTCCTGATTGCAGTGGGAAATGCTGCAGTGACAGTTTCCCGTCCTGCAACTCGGCATACCATCCCTGTTTATCCCAATCTCCCAATACCAGGCGCAGGCCGGATTCATGTCCAGCGATGGCCTGTTCGAGGACAATCACATGGCGGGCAGGGCGGTGGGTGTGTCCGTGAATCAGTTGCGCCTGCTGGCTGTCCTGCAGTAATTGCAGAACGGCAGTGTGGTTTACATCCATGATGCCCATGTCTTTATCGGCCGTAGCTGCCTGACTCCGGGTCCTGGCCTGGCGCGCAAACTCCCGGCGTGCCGCGAGTGGTTGGGACAGAAACCGGGCCTGCCACTGGGGGTCGCGCACCATCTCTCGAAATTGCTGGTAGTCCACATCGTCGGTGCACAGGCTGTCGCCGTGCAACAACAGGAATTCCTCGCCACCGGAGCGAATCGTGAATGGTTCGGTAATGAGGCTGGCGCCACAGCGGGCCGCGAAATCCTCGCCGAGCAGGAAGTCACGGTTGCCGTGCATGAGGTGGATGCTGGTGCCTGCACTCGCCAGTTCTGAGAGCGCGTCGGCAACCTGCCTGGTCAGCTCCGTGACTTCATCGTCACCGATCCAGACTTCGAACAGGTCGCCGAGAATGTAGAGTTCTGCGCAATCGCCCTGGATGCGCCGGAGGAATAGCTGGAAGGCCGCAGTGATATCGGGGCGACTCTCTTCGAGATGCAAGTCGGATATGAAGAGCAGGCGTTCGCTCAAGACTCTTCCGCTTCGATCACCTCGACCGATTCGATGACCACGTCATCTATCGGTACGTCCTGATGACCACCCTTCTTGATAGTGGCGCAGCCCTTGATCTTGTTAACCACATCCATGCCGTCAACTACACGACCGAATACGGCGTAGCCCCAGCCCTGGTGTGATTTGTCGCGGTGGTCCAGGAACAGGTTGTCGCTGACATTGATGAAGAATTGAGAAGTGGCAGAGTGAGGGTCTGGAGTCCTGGCCATGGCCAGGGTGCCGGTGACATTGGAGAGGCCATTATCCGCCTCGTTCTGGATCGGTTCGCCATTCTCTTTCTGGCGCAATCCGCTCTCGAAGCCGCCACCCTGAATCATGAAGTTGTCTATCACCCTGTGGAAGATCGTACCGTCGTAGAATCCTGATTTCGCATACTGCAGAAAATTTTCGGCAGAGTTGGGTGCCTTGTCGAAGTCCAGTTCGACCTTGATGGCACCATAATTGGTATTGAGCACGATCATATTGAGTTCCGGGATTTAGATTTCATAGTGATTGCCTGTTAGAGGACGGGCTATAATACGGGTTTTGTTGAATCCTAGAAAGCCCCGGCAGCCCGACCCCTTCGCAGTCTTCACTTCCCCGATGCACTCGCCGAAGCCCAAGCCGCCTTTTTTTTCGAACACGAAACTGACTTATGACAGACTCTGATAAAGCCGCCAACGAGCCAGGCTCCAATGCGGCACCGTCGAATTTCATTCGCAATTTAATCGCCCAGGATCTCGAGTCCGGTAAACATGGTGGCCGCGTGCATACCCGATTTCCTCCCGAGCCTAATGGTTACCTGCACATTGGCCATGCCAAGTCCATCTGTCTCAACTTCACGGTGGCTGAAGAAAACCAGGGCTATTGCAATCTGCGTTTCGATGACACCAACCCGGCGAAGGAGAGTCAGGAGTTCGTAGACTCCATCAAGGATAATATTCGCTGGCTCGGATTCGAGTGGCATGGCGAAGTGCGTTTTTCATCCGATTATTTCGAAGAACTGTACAATTTTGCCGTGCAGTTGATAGAGCAGGGCAAGGCCTATGTGTGTAGCCTGAGCCCTGATCAGGCGCGCGAATATAGAGGGACTCTCACAGAACCCGGCAAGAATAGCCCCGATCGTGACCGTACCATCGAGGATAATCTTGATCTGTTTTCCCGCATGAAGGCGGGTGAGTTCGAGGATGGCACCTACAGCCTTCGTGCCAGAATCGACATGGCTTCTCCCAATATCAATATGCGGGATCCCGTACTCTATCGCATTCGCCACATCGAGCATCACCAGACTGGAAGTGCCTGGTGTATCTATCCTACCTACGACTATACCCACTGCATCTCCGATGCGATCGAGGGCATAACACATTCTTTGTGTACTCTGGAATTCGAAGATCATCGTCCCCTGTATAACTGGATTCTGGAAAACCTGGAGCTGGAATCTATCCGCAAGGTGAGCGATCTTGCCGATTCAAATTACGACTATGTGTTGCCCGAGCAGACCGAGTTCGCGAAGTTAAAACTCAATTACACAGTGATGGGTAAGCGCAACCTGCGAGCGATGGTGGAAGATGGCACCGTGGCGGGCTGGGACGACCCTCGCATGCCAACCCTGTCGGGTCTGCGTCGGCGCGGATTTACTCCGGCCTCTATACGCAATTTCTGCGAGAGTGTCGGCGTCAGTAGAAGTGAAAGTGTGGTCGACCTGAGCATGCTGGAGTTTGCGATCCGTGATGACCTGGACAAGAACGCCGCCCGTGCCATGTGTGTGTTGAACCCCCTGAAGGTACTTATCAGCAACGTCGATTCCGAGATGGAATTGGAGATGGCGAATCATCCCAAGGAAGAATCCTTCGGCAGACGCCTGGTGCCATTCGGCAGGGAAGTGTATATCGATCGCAGCGATTTCGAGGAAGTACCGCCGCCTGGATTCAAGCGCCTGGTTGCCGGTGGAGAAGTACGGCTGCGTGGTTGCTACGTTATCCGCTGTGATGAGGTGGTAAAGGACGCCTCTGGACAGATCGTGCAGCTGAACTGTAGTGCCGATCTCGATACCCTGGGCAAGAGCCCCGAGGGGCGCAAGGTGAAGGGAGTAATCCACTGGGTATCGGCGACTCGAGGAGTGCCTGCCACGGTGCGCCTCTACGATCGGCTATTCAATGTCGAGAAACCGGAATCGAAAGAAGTAGAAGATTATCATTCCGTGCTGAATCCCGAATCGCTGCAAGTGATTGAAGGCGCGGTGGTAGAGCCGTCCGTGCTGGCACAAGGCAGTCCGATGAGTTTCCAGTTCGAGCGTGAAGGTTATTTCTGTAAGGACTGTGTTGAGCACAGCGACGAGAAGCCGGTTTTCAATCGCACCATTACCCTGCGTGACTCCTGGCAATCCTGATACGAATACGAATCAGCAATCGAATACTCCAACATGAAGATCTACAACACACTAAGCCAGAAGAAAGAAGAGTTCACACCCAGGGTGCCGGGCAAGGTAAGCATCTACGTCTGTGGCATCACGGTCTATGACTACTGCCATCTGGGCCATGCCCGCATGCTGGTGTGCTTTGACATGGTGGTGCGCTATCTGCGTTCCCGTGGCTTCGATGTCAACTATATCCGCAATATCACCGACATCGATGACAAGATTCTCAATCGCGCGCAGGAAAACGCTGAGCCCTTCACCGATGTCACGGATCGCTTTATCAAGGCAATGCACGAGGACGAAGCCGCGTTGTCGATACTACGTCCGGATGAAGAGCCCCGCGCAACCCAGCACATCGATCCTATCGTGACTATGATCCAGACCCTGGTGGACAAGGACTTCGCCTACCGGGCCGCCAACGGTGATGTCTATTATGCAGTGACCCAGTTTCCGGACTACGGGAAGCTCTCGAAGAAGAAGCTGGATGAATTACTGGACGGGGCGCGCATTGAAGTAGGGGAGCTAAAGAAGGACCCCAGAGACTTCGTGTTATGGAAGTCTTCACCCGATGATGGCGTTGGCTGGGATTCACCCTGGGGCTATGGTCGTCCTGGCTGGCATATCGAGTGTTCGGCCATGTCCACCTGTGCACTGGGTAACAATTTCGATATTCATGGCGGTGGCTCAGACCTGATGTTCCCGCACCATGAAAACGAGATTGCACAATCGGAGGCTGCCACCGGCGAGACCTTTGCCAATCTGTGGATGCACAATGGTCCGCTGCGAATAGACAACGAGAAGATGTCGAAGTCGCTGGGCAATTTCTTCACCGTGCGCGAGGTGTTAAAGAAGCACGACCCTGAAGTAGTCCGACACCTGTTGGTAGCCAGTCATTACCGCAGCCCGATCAATTACTCCGAAGACAGCCTGCAGCAGTCGTATAAGGCGCTCGAGCGAATCTATCTCTGCCTGAAGGATCTTGATATCGCGGCTGCGAAGAGCCTCACCAATAGCCGGTTCGAGAAAGCCTTCCAGGCTGCCATGGACGATGACTTCAACACACCGGAAGCCTTCAGCGTCCTGTTCGAGATGGTCACAGAGATCAACAAGCTCAAGGACAGCAACCCGGAGCAGGCAGGGCAGTTGGGTGCGTTGCTGGTCCGCCTGGGGTCAGCACTGGGCCTGTTGCAGGCAGATCCGGAGGCTTTTCTCAAGGGAAGCGGAGCCGATCATGCCTCCGATGATGCCGCCATCGATGAGCTGGTAGCGGCCCGGGACAAGGCCAGAGCCGATAAAGACTGGGCCAGGGCTGACGACATAAGAGACCGCCTGGTGGCGATGAAGATTATCGTGGAAGACGGGACGGGTGGCAGTACCTGGCGCCGGGATCGATAATTCACGGCAATCAGCCAAGATCGCCGGATTGGCGAAGAAGGTAGGATATTCGCTGCTTCGCAGGGTATTCGAGAGCTGTAATTGGGGGGCGCTTCAATTGACCTGCCCCGATCTCGCGAGTATTATGCCGTCCTCCTGAAATTTGACCAATTTCAGGGACTTCGGGGTATAGCGCAGTCTGGTAGCGCGCCTGCTTTGGGAGCAGGATGTCGGGAGTTCGAATCTCTCTACCCCGACCAGATTCGCAGGAAACTGCAAACCACTCAATGGTGACTGTAGCTCAGTTGGTAGAGCCCCGGACTGTGACTCCGGTTGTCGTGGGTTCGAGCCCCATCAGTCACCCCATTTCCCGATCTTGATTCTCCCGGTTGTGAGCAGGCTTTAGTCGCAACCGGGTCTGTTATCGTATGATGAAACAGATGAATAAGACGAAAGTGAAAACCCTGGATGGCGAGCGCACCAGGTTGCAAGAGATGAACCTCGGTAATGTTGAGGTGGATCCTGCAGATCGCTCACTCATGGCGCGCCTGAAGCGGGCCTACAGGAACGCCTCCCTGCTGATGGCCGGCATGTACACGGGCTTGAATTGCTACGGCACACCCAGGACGCACCATGAATACGGTGAAGACGGCGAGGAGAAGCCCGATAATCGGCCGATCTAGTTAGAGATGGGCGTAGCAGTAGGGTAGAATGCGCGCCCTGTTCATGCGCCCGTAGCTCAATCGGATAGAGCACCGGCCTTCTAAGCCGGGGGTTACAGGTTCGATTCCTGTCGGGCGCGCCAACTCCACCCAACATCGTGCAAGTCTCCAGCGCGCTAGTCGGACTCAGCGGTCCAATCGAATCTCTTGCTAGACTCCTCGAGGGAAAATCTGCCCAACAAAGCAGGCTCCTCCTAACCCAACCCGTTGCTACACGGCCTATCCAGTAAATCCCCACTTCCATCGAAAAAACAACACTTTACTAAAGAAACCTCCAGTAAAGCCGACAAATTATGCAGCAACATACCGATAGCGGCCCAGGTCAGGATTGGATTCTTGGCGTTGGGCCCTTTTTTTTGCCTCAGTGCAAATCCGGGCCACCCGCTAGGAACCCCGACTCCTCAGAGGCAGCTCAGGCAGGAACTCGGCCGGCACCAACACCAGGTCATCCTGGTCCTTCCCGTGCCACCCATCCATGGCGATCAGGCTGTAGGCCCCGCTGCGCTTCGCCCTTGAGCCGCGGCGCCTGGCCGTGCTGCCATCGGCCTTGCGGGTATCGAAGCGAAAGATGTGATAGTCATCCGGCAGTACGGCGAGCAATTCTTCGCGGGAGGTGAAGGATCGGGCCTCGCCGTAGCTGACCTCGACGGCAATCACTGGACGAACCCTGCCCAGGGTCTTGCGCAGACCCTCCAGTACTTCCTTCTCCAGCCCCTCCACATCGATCTTCATCAATACTGGCTGCAGGATGCCTTGCTGCTCGAAATAGTCATCGCCATTGAATATCTGCAATTCACCGATGGCCTCATTGCCTTTTTCCTGGCTGTCCTCGATGAAGGAACCCACACCCTGGTTGGATCCGGTGGGCGCATAGAAGGTCTGGTGGTGAGTCTCCTGGCCAAGTCCGACCGGATGGACCGCGATATTCTCCAGCTGGTTCAGCTGAATATGATGCGCCAGGCGGGCGCGTACCTGGTCGAAGGGTTCGAAGGCGTGTACTGACCCGCAGTATTGGCTCATGAACAGGGAATGCTGCCCGATGTTGGCGCCGATGTCGCAGAAACAGGCGGTCGCGCCTCGACTCTTCTGCAACTGTTGGAACGTGTCCCTGAGGAAGAACAGCAGGGGCTTTTCGAACGCGCCATAATAATAGAGCGCAAACTCGATGCCATTACTCAGGTTGCCCTGATAGCGCAATCCGAAGAAATCGGTTTCGAACGGGGCATCCGGTGTCTCGCCGGCATTGTTCAGTGCCCGGTAGACGGACTTCTTGCGGGCAAGACCGATCCAGTGCTGCCGCCACAACCAGCGGCAGAGGGGTAAGGGTAGTTTCACTTCAGTTCGTATCCGTCGTCATGGGGCGGGGCCGCAGGCTTGCCTTGAGATAGAGGGGGTGGGCCGGTTGCTGGCTGCGATTCATCCGCAGGCAGTGTAGCCGATCCAGGCTCTTCCTGATTATGCGATCCCGTTGAAGGTGCATGCCGTGATTGCCCCAACAGGCGACAGTAAGATCGGCCTCCTTGTGACTGCTGGAAATCCAGCGGTCATTGCTACTGCCAACAGGATCGGCAGCTGTCAGCAGATCCTCAGGGTAAGTGGCACGATAGGCGAACAGATTGACGATCTGCATACGCCGATACCCCCAATCCCTGGCGAAGCGCACGCAGCGCCGGATAGTAGGATCATCCCGGCGATGATCGGCGGTAGAGGGGTTGAGGCCTATGAACAGAACCGTCCCTCTGCCTTCGTTCCATTCCCTTTCCAGGCGATAGCGATAACGTTTGCAGGAAGAGAAGCGGGCTTTTTGTGAAACGTATTGCATTTACAGGATTTTCTTCGGGGGCCGGGCTGGTAATTTCAGGATTATGAATAATAATTAAATTAGCTACTCGATGAACAGTCTTCGCCAAGCCTTGGTTGGCTCGCCTAGACGTCGAATAGAAGCTGGGAGGGTATTGTCGCCAGGATGATATTCTCCCGGCGGAGTAGCATCCATTCTGATCTCAATCCTCCATTCCAATAAACAAGCTGTCGAAGCTGGTCATTAGGAAAAACTGCCAGAAGAAGTTCCTGAAACCTGTCGATCGTCGGTTGTATTGACGCCACTGCTGGCGAATGAAGCCCTGATTCATTATGTTGCTTCTCTGCGGAGCCTGCCGCGATTTTAAGCAAGCCAGTGATGTAACATAGTTGATCAGAGGTTCCTTAAGTTCGAAGTGCCGTAACAAGCGAGGTCATTCTAAGCCATGTTAGCCATCATCGGTGGGTCGGGTCTCTACGATCTAAACAGCCTTGGCAGTCAGGGGCATAATTCTTTACGTCAGGAATCGGTACGCACCGAATATGCCGCTACCGCGGTTACCATCGATCTGCTGGAGACCGAGGCAGGCACAGTGGCGTTTCTGCCTCGCCATGGCAAGACTCACCATCTACCTCCGCACAAGATTAATTACCGCGCGAATATCGCGGCGCTGAAGAAACTCGGTGCCAACGAAATTCTCGCCATCAATGCGGTGGGTGGCATCAATGCAAGCGCCGGGCCTGGCTCGCTTATCGTGCCCGACCAGCTAATCGATTACACCTGGGGTCGGGCATCGACTTTCTTCGAGGACAATCTCGACAGGGTAGTGCATGTCGATTTCGGCGAGCCCTTCACCGCCGGCATGCGAGAGCGGGTCCTGAAGGCGGTCAAACAGGCGAACGAGCAGTCAGAAGATCCCAGGCTCCTGATGGAGAGGGCAGTATATGCCTGCACCCAGGGACCCCGCCTGGAGACGGCGGCAGAGATCGTCCGCCTGCAGCGGGATGGTTGTGATGTGGTGGGTATGACCGGTATGCCGGAGGCGGTGCTGGCAAGGGAACAGGGACTCGACTATGCCATGTTGGCCTTGTCAGTGAACTGGGCCGCTGGCATCGTACCCGGTGAGATCACCATGGCAGAGATCGAGGCTGTGATGGCCGAGGGGATGGATTTCCTGCGTCAGGTCCTGAAACTGTTTCTACGTCTGGATTCCTGATCGAGGGACTACAGACAACTTTATGCGACTTCGATTATTGAATGGGTTCCAGCTCGTCCACCATTAATTCGTCCAGCTGCGGAAATCCGGGGGGTGGCGCCGCCGGCCGTTCATACGGTTCTATCAGCACCACGATGCCCATGGCCGGGTGATCGAGATAGTGAAACTCGGTACTCCGCATTTCCCGGCTTTGCTCCATGTGAAAGACCTGGGTTGGGTAGTACTGGAAAGTGTCCTGGGCAGAACTCGCACTGGTCATCCGGAACTCCTGCGGAGGCAGCGGCAGTTGCCAGCCGTTCTCACCAGCTGACAGGGTTGAGAATTCGCTCAACCACAGATCCGCATCCACTACGATTCTATCCCGGTTCTGGTTGAACCTGACTTCCAGGCTACCCATGAGTTCCTGGTAATCGCCGTAGTGTTCTCCGCCACTCACGAAAATTGGTGTCGCCTCGCCCGAATCGAGCATGGGCTGTCGCCATACTCCATGGAACATCAGGCGGTGTTCCGGTGATTGGCGCAGCACCCGATTGGTCTGTTGAAAGTCGCTCTGGCTCGTTGGCAACTGTATAAAACTGTCGCGTTCGAGATTGAAGAAGCGGAATCCGCTGGTCGTGGTTGCCGGTATCGGGCCGATGCTGGCAATACGTTGTGCGCGTTCGGTCGCTTCCTGCTCTCTCTGCAATTGCAGGTTAGTGAGAGAGGAATCCTGGGAGTTCAAGGCGTCTGCCGCGGGTGTCGTGTCCTGGACTGGCAGCAGGGCATCGATAATCAGGATGTCCATAAGGCTCTGCAGGCGTCGCATGGAACTGGGGAAGGCGAGGGGCTCGCTTCCTGGCAGCCAGAATTCCTCGTTCCGGTCCGACTCGTTTTCGTTGGTGAAGATCGATACTTCGACCTGAAACCAGCGTTCCTGTGCGCTACCGGTCGCGGGCAGCAGTGCACAGGACAGGA
The DNA here is from genome assembly GCA_027621405.1 of Pseudomonadota bacterium. Taxonomy (GTDB): domain Bacteria; phylum Pseudomonadota; class Gammaproteobacteria; order Pseudomonadales; family Pseudohongiellaceae; genus UBA9145. The sequence goes on from JAQCBT010000017.1 coordinate 73,577, forward strand.
TTGCCAGCGCGCGCAGTGAACTGCGTACGGCGGTCGTCAATGTTGCCCCGGTGAAAACTGTCATGCCTGTACTCACGCCGCCTGCTTGTTGTTGAGTCTGAATTTATCCAGCAACTCCCCGATCAACTTGAGCTTCTGTTGGGGATCACTGCCATTATGCTTGAATTGTAATTGATTGGCGCTGCCAAGTTTATAGACCTGTGGATCCTTCTGGATCAGTTCCACCAGAGACATCGGATCTACAGCGGTATGCTGATTGAATTCGATACGCCCGGTCGACACGTTAGCATCGATCTTCTTGATCCCGTAGCTGGCGGCTCGCAGCTTCAACCGGGTCTGTTCGAACAGCAGCTTCACCGCAGTGGGTAGCAGACCGAAGCGGTCTATCATCTCGACCTGAAGGTCCTGTAGCTCTTCTTCATCCCTGGCTGAGGCGATGCGCTTGTACATGATCAGCCGGGTGTGAACGTCGGGCAGGTAGTCATCGGGGATCAGCGCTGGAATTCGCAGGCTCATCTCGATGGCGTTGTCAGATTGCAGGTCGATGTTCGGCGTGCGACCCGACCTGATGGCAGCGACAGCTTCTTCCAGCATCTCGGTGTACAGGGAGAAGCCAATCTTCTGCATGTGCCCGCTCTGTTCATCGCCGAGAAATTCCCCGGCTCCGCGTATTTCGAGGTCATGACTGGCCAGGGTAAAGCCCGCCCCCAGGGTGCTGGCGGCCTGGATAGCGTCGATGCGTTTCTGGGCATCATTGTTGAGGCGTGAATGCGGCGGCAACAACAGGTAGGCATAAGCCTGGTGGTGCGAGCGCCCAACCCTGCCGCGCAATTGGTGTAATTGGGCGAGGCCAAACTTGTCAGCACGATTAATGATGATGGTATTGGCAGACGGGATGTCGATACCTGTTTCAATAATTGTGCTGCACACCAGGATGTTGAATTTCTTGTGATAGAAATCCGCCATCACACGTTCCAGTTCGCGCTCTGCCATCTGTCCGTGAGCGATGCCGATCCTGGCCTGGGGTACGATCTCCTGCAGGTCGCTGGCGGCGCGTTCGATGGTCTTCACTTCATTGTGTAAATAGAAGACCTGGCCCCCTCTGAGTAGCTCCCGGGATACGGCTTCCTTGACCAGGCTGTCCTGCTTCTCACGCACGAAGGTCTTCACCGATAGTCGCTTGGCGGGTGGAGTCACAATCAGGGACAGGTCGCGTACACTGGAGAGTGCCATATTGAGGGTGCGTGGTATCGGCGTGGCTGTCAGCGTGAGAATGTCTACATTGGCGCGCAAGGACTTCAGCTTCTCTTTCTGGCGGACACCGAAGCGGTGTTCCTCATCGATGATCAGCAGGCCAAGATTGCTGTAGTCGATATCGATATGCAGCAGCTTGTGGGTTCCGATCAGGATATCCACCTTGCCTGACTTTACCTTGCGCAGGGTCTCATTCTGCTCCGCCGTGGATTTGAATCGTGAAAGTACTTCGACCCTGATGGGCCAGTCGGCGAAACGATCCTTGAAGCTCTCGTAATGCTGCTGGGCGAGCAGGGTCGTGGGTACCAGCAGCGCCACTTGCTTGTTATTGTGAACGGCGATGAATGCAGCGCGCATGGCCACCTCGGTCTTGCCGAAACCCACGTCACCGCATACCAGGCGATCCATGGCCTGTTCGCCTGTCATGTCCTCGATGACGGCAGCGATGGCATTTTCCTGGTCTTCGGTTTCCTCGAAAGGGAAGCTGGCGCAGAAGCGCTCGAACTCGTCGTTATCCAGCTTATAGCTGAAGCCCTTCTTGGCCTGGCGGCGGGCATAGATATCCAGCAGTTCGGCTGCAACGTCGCGAATCTTCTCCGCGGCCTTGCGCCGGGTCTTCAGCCACTGATCGCTACCCAGGTGGTTGAGCGGCGCCGTGTCCTGGTCACCGCCGCTATAGCGGCTGACGAGATGCAGGGAATCCACTGGCACGTAGAGTTTAGCGCCATCGGCGTATTCCAAAGTGAGGAACTCCGTCGACTGACCGTCGGTGGTGATGGTCTGCAGTCCACGAAATCGACCCACACCGTGCTCGATGTGTACCACCGGGTCATCCACACGTAATTCGGTGAGACTCTTGATGATGAAGTCGGTGTTACTCTGTTGGCTGCGTCTCCTGCGACGTTGGGCGACACGGTCGCCGAATAGCTGGGCCTCGGTGATCAGGATCAGACCGCACTCGGGTAGCCAGGCGCCCTGATCCAGAGGTGCTACGGTCAATCCGATGGCGGCAGAATCGCTCATGAAGTCATCGAGGTGATCGAAGACGGTGGGTTGCAGGTCTATCTGCCGCAGCAATTCCAGCATGGTTTCGCGTCGCCCCGCCGACTCGGCACAGAATAATACCCGCGCCGATTGCGCAGCCATGAAATCCTGCAGCTTGCCGAAGGGCCGGCCGAGTCGCACGTTGCTGTTGAGGTCGGGCAGGGGAGCGGAACCAAGAGAATAGGCCTGCTTGTGCTCCCTGAACTCGATCTGGGGGAAGGTCTTCAACTCGCCCAGCACCTTGTCCACTGGAACGAATATCTGATCAGGAGGCAGGATCGGTCGATAGCGATCGATCAGCCTGTCCTCGTAACGGGTCTGCACATCTTTCCAGAATGCCTCTCCGGCCTGCTTCAGGTCTCCCAGCCTGACCACGGTGCTATCCCGGGGGAGAAAATTGAACAGGGTGTCCAGCTCTTCGAAGAACAGCCGCAGGTAATATTCCAGGCCTGGGGAATTAATGCCATCGCTGACATCCTGGAACAGGGGGCACTGGCGGGTGTCCACGTCAAACATCTCGCGGAAACTGGCGCGAAAGGCGGTGATGCCCTTGGGGTCCAGTGGGTACTCACGACCGGGTAGCATCTTGATCTGCTCGACCTCGCCCAGCGAGCGCTGGGTTTCCGGATCAAACACACGGATCGTGTCGATCTCTTCATCGAACAGATCGATACGGTAAGGCAGTTCCGATCCCATGGGGTAGATATCGATTATGGACCCGCGCACGGTGAACTCGCCGTGTTCCATCACGGCTTCTACCACCTGATAACCTGCCAGCACCATCTGCCTGCGCATGTCATCGATCTGGATGGTCTGGCCCTTCGTCAGGTCCAGGCTGTTGGCGGCGACATATTTACGCGGTGGCAGCAGGTGCATGAGGCTGGTGATCGACAACACCACGACACCTCTCTCCAGGGAGGGCAGGTTGAAGAGGGTCTGCAGGCGATCGGAGATGATGTCCTGGTGCGGCGAAAAGCTGTCATAGGGCAGGGTCTCCCAATCCGGCAGCCCCAGCACCGGCAGCGCCTGGTCGATGTCACTCCTGCAGAAGTACTGGATCTCCCGTTGGCAGCACTCCACCTGTTCGCTGTTGGCGCACACCACAAGCAGCGGTCCCGCCAGTCGGCGCGCCGCTTCCGCCAGTGCCATGGATGTTGTGGCGCCGTGATTATCCTGCCAATACACGGATTCGTAGGCAGCTGTGGGCAGGACTGGAGGTTTATTCTCGAACATGGACTCGGGTTAACAGGCCAGTTTACCGGCGCAGGGACAGTGTTGAGGTGATGAATGACTTTGCCTGGAAAAAAGGGGCGCCATTGTAGCGCAAATGGAATCGACTGCGGCAGGGCAATGCATTAAGCGCGCTCTGACAAGGTCGTAATGTGGGCAAGAAGTACAGTGGCCCGGGCGCTGGCGTATACGGGTGCCACTTTGTTGCACCGCCTGAGCTTTCACAAGATAATACCCGCCTTTTTTAATCCCCCCGATAGAGCACGAGGCCTTTGTGAACAGTCCCACCAACGTTCGACCCCCCGTAGACGACTATTTTGCAGACTGGAAACAGCGAGAAGCGCTGGTTCAGGAGATGATCCCTGTAATCGGCAAGCTGTTCAGCCAGCGCAATGTTGGCGTGTTTATCTACGGTCGCCCACTGCACAATCGCTCAGTGACCTTCATCATGAAGACCCATCGTTACGTGCGCCAGGTGGAGCGCAATGAGATGTCGGAATTCGAATCCCATCCGGTGCTCATGGCGCTGGCCAAGCTGGATCTGTGGCATGCCCAGATCGACCTCGGCAAGCTCACGGTCCGCTTCATGGAGCATCAGGAAGCGGAAGGTGACAAGGCGCTGGACGTGGATGCCTTTGTTCGCCAGGAAGCAGGCTATCTGGATGGCGTGAAGAGTGAGCCCATCAAGAAGTCCCAGGATGTGGTGCTCTATGGCTTTGGCCGGATTGGTCGCTTGATGGCGCGCCTGTTGGTAGAACGCACCAGCACTGGTGAAGTCATGCGGCTGCGTGCCATCGTTGTGCGTCCCGGTGGTGAGGGTGACCTGCAGAAGCGGGCCAACCTGTTTACTGCAGACTCCGTGCATGGTGCGTTCCAGGGAACCCTGCGTGTCGATACGGAAAACAACCGCCTGATCGCCAACGGCAACATCATACAGGTGATTTATGCCAAGACGCCGGAAGAGGTGGACTACACCAAGTACGGTATTTCCGATGCCCTGGTCATCGACAACACTGGCATGTGGCGAGACGAGGAAGGCCTGGGTCTGCACCTGAAATCCAAGGGGGCTGCCAAGGTCCTGTTGACTGCCCCGGGCAAGGGCAACCTGAAGAACATCGTGTTTGGTATCAATGATCACGAGATGTCACCTGACGACAAGATCGTGACTGCCGCTTCCTGCACCACCAACGCCATCGCCCCGGTACTGAAGGTGATAAATGATGAATTCGGTATCGTGAATGGTCATATCGAGACTGTGCACGCCTACACCAACGACCAGAACCTGATCGACAACTACCACAAGGGCAGTCGTAGGGGGCGCTCCGCGGTGCTGAATATGGTGCTCACCGAAACCGGCGCAGCCAAGGCAGTGGTCAAGGCGGTACCGGAACTCGCGGGCAAGCTCACCGGTAACGCGGTGCGCGTGCCGATCCCGAACGTCTCCATGGCGATAATGACCCTGACCCTGGAGAGAGAGACCAGCAAGGAAGAAGTGAACGAATTCCTGCGCAAGATCGCCTTGCATTCCAAGCTGCAGAACCAGATCAGCTACACCCAGTCGGAAGACGCTGTCTCCTCTGACTTCGTGGGTACCCGCGAGGCTGGTATCGTCGACAGCAATGCCACGATCGTCAATGGCAGGCACTGTGTCCTCTACCTGTGGTATGACAATGAATTTGGCTACTGCTGCCAGGTTGCCCGCATGGTGTACAAGATGGCAGGCGTCACTTATCAGCTGTACCCACCGGAAGGGCAGGAGTAATCCAGCTTTCGGGTTGAATAATCCACATCCGGGCCGGAGCAGAGATACCCTGTAAAGCCCCGGATTTTCGGGCCTGCATGCGATTTGCACTCGCAATCTGGGGCGCCAGAACGTATAATGCTGCCCGCTCTTTCAACCTCTGGTTTAGAGGTTACGATGAGTGCCTATCCCTTTGTCTATAATGAACCATTGTTGCGAGTAATTTCGTAACTGTGGGCAGAGTTGTATTGATTTTTTCTGTTACGGGCGGCGGTTCCCGGCAGATAGAGAGATAAATGATCAGGATTAAACGCGGTCTCGACCTGCCTATTGCCGGAACACCGGAACAGGTTGTGGCGGATTCCCTGCGTTCGCGTTCCGTGGCGCTGCTGGGTGCAGACTACGTCGGCATGAAGCCAACGATGCAGGTGCAGGTTGGCGACAAGGTGCGCGTTGGCCAAATCCTGTTCAACGACAAGAAGAATCCCAGGGTCTGCTACACGGCACCTGCATCAGGCACGGTGTCTGCGATCAATCGTGGTTACCAGCGCCGTCTTCTCTCGCTCGTTATCGATACCGATGAGGGCGAACAGGAAGCCTTCGAACAATACCCGATTTACGATTCAGAAAACCTGGAAGGCCTGGCTCGAGAGCAGGTGGTCGAGTGGTTGCTCAAGTCCGGTCTCTGGACAGCCATGCGGCAGCGCCCCTTTAGCAAGGTGGCAGATCCCGAACTCACGCCACGAGCACTTTTTATCAATGCCATGGACAGCAATCCACTGGCCGTGGATCCCGATCTGGTAATCGCCGACGAGTTGATGGCCTTCGTCGATGGCGTCAAGGTACTCTCCAAACTGCCTCAGGAGAATCTCTATCTGTGCTACGGCAGTGCAGACAAGGCGACCCTCAGTCAGCAGAATTACCCATCCAATGTGGTGCTGCAGCAATTCAAGGGGCCACACCCGGCTGGCATTCCAGGCACTCATATCCACTACCTGCGACCGGCAGGGGTGAACACGGCGGTGTGGTACCTGAACTACCAGGACGTTATCGCCATCGGCAAGCTGTTCACCCGTGGTGAGCTATGCATGGAACGGATCATCTCGCTGGCTGGGCCGCAGGTGAACAAGCCCAGGCTTATCCGCACCCAGGTCGGTGCCAATCTCGACGAAATCGTCATCGGGGAATTGAAGCCCCATGAAACCCGCATCATCTCCGGTTCCGTGCTCAGTGGGCGTCATGCCCATGGTGCTCAGTCCTACCTGGGTCGCTATCACCTGCAGGTGAGCGCGGTACGGGAAGGCCGGGAACGACCCCTGCTGGGATATCTTTCCCCAGGCGCCAATCGCCATTCGGTTATGGGTATCTATATTTCCAGTTTCTATGACAAGGCGCGGCGGTTTGCCATGTCCACCAGTACCCAGGGCAGCGAACGGGCCATGGTGCCGATCGGTGCCTATGAGCACATCATGCCGCTGGATATCCTGCCTACTCAATTACTGCGATCACTGGCGGTCGGCGATCTGGAGACTGCCCAGAATCTTGGTGCGCTGGAGCTTGATGAGGAAGACCTGGCGCTTTGTAGTTACGTATGTCCAGGCAAGTACGATTACGGCCCTATTCTCAGGGACAACCTGACCCGATTGGAGAATGAAGGCTGACATGGGATTGCGACGCGTACTCGACGACATGGAGCCGCATTTTGCCAAGGGCGGCAAGTATCAGGCCTTCTATGCACTCTACGAAGCGGTAGACACGATCTTCTATTCGCCCTCAAGGGTATCGAGAGCCGAACCACATGTCCGCGATGGTATCGACCTCAAGCGAGTGATGATTACGGTGTGGCTTGCCGCCTGGATTCCCATGTTCTACGGCATGTACAACCTGGGCTTCCAGGCCAATACTGCAATTGCGGCCATGGGGCTCGAGGGTGGGGGAGACTGGCACGAGCCGATCATTGCCCTGCTGGCCGGGCACAATCCGGCGAGCCTGTGGGATAACCTCGTCTATGGGGCGGTTTATTTCATACCTATCTACGCCGTCGTATTTGTCGTCGGGGGTTTCTGGGAAGTGCTGTTCGCGATCAAGCGCGGCCATGAAATCAATGAGGGCTTCTTTGTAACCTCTATCCTGTTTGCGCTTATAGTGCCCCCGGATATACCGCTGTGGCAGGCGGCACTCGGAATCAGCTTCGGTATCGTGATCGGCAAGGAAGTGTTCGGCGGTACTGGCAAGAATTTTCTCAACCCGGCACTCACCGGACGTGCCTTTCTCTATTTCGCCTATGCGCCGAATATGTCGGGTGACGCCGTGTGGACGGCAGTCGACGGATTCAGCGGAGCCACAGCACTGAGCCAGATTGCCAGCGCTGGCTTACCGGCGATCCATCTAACGTCGGGAAGTGAGTTGACCTGGATTGAGGCCTTCCTCGGTCAGATGCAGGGCTCCATTGGTGAGACCTCGACCCTGGCTATCTTGTTGGGCGCCGTCATACTGCTGGTAACCCGCATTGCATCGTGGCGCATTATGCTTGGGGTGTTCCTCGGCATGTGTGCCATGGCGACCCTGCTAAACCAGGTGGGATCCGATAGTAACCCGGCTTTCGCCACTCCCTGGTACTGGCATTTCGTGCTGGGTGGTTTTGCCTTTGGCATGGTGTATATGGCCACCGATCCAGTCTCTGCCTCCATGACCAATACCGGCAAATGGATATTCGGCGCCATGATCGGTGTCATGACGGTCATTATCCGTGTGATCAACCCGGCCTATCCGGAAGGCATCATGCTGGCGATCCTGTTCGCTAATCTGTTCGCGCCGCTGATCGATTACTACGTGGTGAAGGCGAATATCGCACGCAGGAGGGCAAGAGGTGTCATCTAGGGAGTCAACCAGGAAAACCTTGCTGGTTGCGTTTTGCCTGTGCGTGGCCTGTTCCATCGTGGTCTCGAGTACGGCGGTTATATTAAAGCCGTACCAGGACGAGAATCGTCTGCTGGATCGCAACAAGAACATCCTGACGGCTGCGGGAATGTTTGATGCGGATGTCGATGGCAACGATGTGGTGGCTGAGCGCTTCGCAGAATTCACCACCAGGGTCATTGACCTCGAGACGGGAGAGTGGCTGGATGATGCTGCCCTGCAGGAACTGGAAATCGATCTCTCGACCTACGATCAGCGTGCTGTAATCAATGATCCCCGTTACTCCGAGCCGGTACCGGCCGATGAGGATACGGCCAATATCAAGCGCCGCGTGAACTATCCCCTGGTCTATGTCAGGGAGGAAAACGGGACAATTGACACTATTGTGCTGCCAGTGAATGGCTACGGCCTGTGGGGCATTATGTACGGCTTCCTCGCATTGGAAGGAGATGCCAACACGGTTCGTGGATTGGCATTCTATGAATTGAAGGAAACCCCCGGGCTGGGTGCCGAGGTGCGTAACCCGAGGTGGATGGCTCTGTGGCCGGGCAAGCGAGTCTATAATGACAACGGTGAAGTAGGCCTGCGGGTAGTGAAGGGGCCAGGTAGCGGAGACTTTCAGGTCGATGGCCTGTCTGGCGCCACACTCACGACCCGAGGGGTAGATAACCTCATTCAGTACTGGCTGGGCGACACTGGCTACGGTCCGGCACTGGATCAGCTGCAGGAGTTAAATTGAGATGAGCAGCAAGCGTAAAGTACTACTCTCACCAATCTTCGAGAATAACCCCATTGCTCTGCAGATTCTTGGTGTCTGCTCGGCGCTGGCTGTAACGACGCAGTTAAGTGTGACCCTGGTGATGTGTGTGGCACTGACCACGGTGGTAGCGTTTTCCAACTTCTTTATATCGCTCATTCGCCATCACATGCCATCCAGCATCCGAATTATCGTGCAGATGACCATTATCGCGTCGCTGGTGATCGCTGTCGATCAGACCCTGCAGGCCTTTGCCTATGAAATCAGCAAGAGCCTCAGCGTGTTCGTCGGTCTGATCATTACTAACTGTATCGTCATGGGGCGCGCCGAGGCGTTCGCCATGAAGAATCCGCCGGCCATCAGCTTTCTCGATGGCATTGGCAATGGCCTCGGTTACAGCGTGGTGTTGATCACGGTAGCGAGCCTGCGTGAACTGTTCGGCTCCGGCAGCCTTCTGGGCTACGAGATCCTGCCCCTCATTGAAAACGGAGGCTGGTACCAGGCCAATGGCCTGATGCTGCTGTCACCCAGCGCCTTCTTCATCATTGGCTTCCTTATCTGGGGCTTGCGCAGTGTGAAGAAGAACCAGGTAGAGGCGAAGGAGTACCGCATGGCGCCCAATAGCAGCGGTGAGGAGAGCGTCGCCTGATGGAACAGTTGCTGAGCATCTTCATCACCGCGATCTTTATCGAGAATATGGCGCTACAGCTGTTTCTCGGCATGTGTACCTTCCTCGCCGTAAGCAAGAAGGTGGAAACTGCCGTGGGTCTGGGGATAGCCGTCGTTGTGGTACAGGCAATTACCGTTCCCGTGAACAACATCATCTTTAATCAGTTGTTGCGGGAAGACGCCTTGTCCTGGGCCGGTATGGAAGGGGTGTCCCTCGAATTCCTCGGTTTTCTTTGCTACATCGGTGTGATCGCTGCCATGGTGCAGATCCTCGAGATGTTTCTGGATAAATTTGTACCCGCGCTCTACAACGCGCTGGGCGTATTCCTGCCCCTGATCACAGTGAACTGCGCCATTCTCGGCGCCACTCTGTTCATGGTGGAGCGTGACTATAGTTTCGCCGAGAGCGTGGCTTTCGGAGTGGGTTCCGGTGTGGGCTGGGGGTTGGCTATTGTTGCCCTGGCTGGTATCCGGGAGAAGCTTAAATACAGTGATGTGCCCGAGGGTCTGCGAGGACTGGGTATTACCTTCATCACTGCTGGACTGATGTCCCTGGGATTCATGTCTCTGGGTGGTATTTCGCTGTGATCATGACGAGGAGCAATGTTCTGCCTGACACCGAAGGCGGGAAGCTGGGATAGGGATGGTCGATTTCGGAACAATCATCGGGGGCGTACTGCTCTTCACCGTTGTAGTTATGGCGCTGGTGGGGGTTATCCTGTTCGCGCGTTCACGCCTGGTAAGCACAGGTGAGGTGCAGATCGAAATCAACGGCGACCCTGAGAGATCCATAACCGTTCCTGCTGGCGGTAAGCTGCTCAATACTCTGGCGGATGCCGGAATTTACCTGTCCTCGGCCTGTGGCGGTGGCGGTACCTGCGCCCAGTGCAAGTGCCAGGTACTCGAGGGTGGTGGTTCCATGCTGCCCACCGAAGAAGGACACTTCACCCGTGGGCAAAAGCGGGATAACTGGCGCCTCTCTTGCCAGGTGACGGTTAAGCAGGACATGGCTATAGAGGTGGCTCCTGAATTCTTCGGTGTGAAGCAGTGGGAGACTACTGTTATCTCCAACGACAACGTTGCCACCTTTATCAAGGAGCTGGTACTGAAGATTCCTGAGGGTGAGAGCGTAGATTTCCGTGCTGGCGGTTATGTGCAGCTGGAGGTTCCTCCTCACGAAGTGCACTACAAGGATTTCGATATCGGGGAGATATATCGCGGAGACTGGGAGCAGTTTGGACTGTTCAAACTCGTTTCCAAGGTTAACGACACCACGATTCGCGCCTACTCCATGGCGAACTATCCGGAAGAGAAGGGCGTTATCAAGTTCAATATTCGTATTGCGACACCGCCTCCGGGCTCCAATCTGCCCCCGGGCAAGATGTCTTCATACGTATTTAATCTCAAGCCAGGCGACAAGGTGAAGGCGTTCGGGCCGTTCGGGGAATTCTTTGCCAAGGATACCGATGCCGAGATGATATTCATCGGCGGCGGCGCTGGCATGGCGCCTATGCGGTCACACATCTTCGATCAGCTACGCCGGCTGCATAGCAAGCGCAAGATCAGTTTCTGGTACGGAGCCCGCAGTCTGCGCGAAATGTTTTACCAGGAAGATTACGACATGCTGCAGGCGGAGAATCCCAATTTTGAGTGGCACGTGGCACTGTCAGATCCGCAGCCAGAGGACGACTGGACAGGTATGACAGGCTTCATCCACAACGTGGTATTGGAGAACTACCTGAAAGACCACCCGGCTCCGGAAGATTGTGAGTACTATATGTGTGGTCCTCCCATGATGAACGCGGCTGTAATCAAGATGCTCAAGGACCTGGGCGTGGAGGACGAAAATATCTTGCTCGACGAGTTCTCATGATTGAAATTCTGCGACAGCATACTTTTTCTATTACCTTCGTTGTCATACTGTTCAGCTACTTCCTTTTCGAAGGAGCGAACAACGATGATTTGCAAGTACTCAATGGCTTCACCATGGGTACGACCTATCAAGTCCAACTGCCTGAACTGCCTTCCGGTCGAGACAGGGAACAGTTGGGAACCGAGATCAATGAGTTATTGCAGCGCCTGGATCGTGGCATCTTCTCCACCTATGCGCCAGACTCAGAACTGTCACGTTTAAACCGGCACCCGGTCGGTACGCCCTTCATCGCATCTGCAGAGATGATCGAGGTGATGGCGATGGCGCAACAGGTGTCTGTTCTCAGCGACGGCGCTTTCGATGTGACGGTAGGGCCATTGGTAAACTTGTGGGGATTCGGTCCCGAGATCAGCGCCTTCTCCGAGAACATTCCTGCGGATGACGCCCTTCAGGAAGCGCTGCAAAACGTGGGGTATCGCCATGTTGTGGTCAATGCCTCAACTTCGGAGATCGTCAGGAACCGGGATGTCTACGTTGATCTCTCAGCCATCGCCAAGGGCTACGCTGTGGATGAGTTGGCCGAACTCCTCGACGAATTAGGCGCAGACAGTTATTTTCTGGAGATCGGTGGCGAGCTGAAGATCAAGGGGCTAAAGCCCGGTGGCGAGAGCTGGGTGCCTGCGATCGAGGCGCCAGTGGATACTGCGTCCCGAATCTATGAGATATTCTATAGTCGGGGTGAGACTATCGGTATAGCTGGCTCGGGTGACTATCGTAACTATTTCGAAGAAGAGGGAGTGCGATATTCTCACGAGATCGATCCGCGTACCGGGCGCCCGATCACGCATCATCTGGCCGCGGCCTATGTGATCGATGAGTCCGCAGCCATGGCGGATGCCCTCGCCACAGCCTATATGATACTAGGGCTTGATGCGGCGTTGAGCCTCGCACAGAGAAGAAGCCAGGCTGCCTATCTCATTTACAAGACAGACAATGGATTCGATGAAGTGATAACCGACCCCTTTAACAAGTACCTGGCCCAGAATTGATGTCTCTTTACCTGATTACATTCCTGGTGATGCTGCTTATCGTCGTGGCGATGGCAATTGGTGTAATGGCTGGGCGTAAGCCTCTGCAGGGATCCTGTGGTGGCCTGAACAAGATAGAAGGGTTAGGCGAGTGTGAGATATGTGGCGGCGATCGTCAGAAATGTGACGAATTTTCCAGGGAGCAGAGTTGAGTAATATGAGTAAACCGGGGAAAGCCGCTGCCAGCAAAGCATCTGTCACGAAGGTAAAGGCGAAGCCGAAGGTTTCGTCAAAGATGGCGCCAAGCCAGCGCAGCAAGGATCACTTCGATATCATCGTAATAGGTGCTGGTCCGGCGGGCGAAGCAGCGGCCATGAATGCCAAGAAGAAAGGGCGCAGTGTCGCGATCATCACCGATCACGACAAGGTCGGTGGCAGTTGTACCCATTGGGCGACGATTCCTTCGAAAGCGCTTCGCCACTCAGTAAAACAGGTCATCGACTTTAATACGAATCCCATGTTCAGGGATTTCGGTGATGCGCGAAAACTGAATTTCCAGCAAATACTCAGGCATGCCGACAGAGTCGTGTATGAGCAGGTGCGCATGCGCTCTGATTTCTATGAGCGAAATCGCGTTCCGGTGATTCAGGGTCGCGCCTGCTTCCTGGACAAGAATACGGTCAAGCTCGTCGGCAAGCGCAGGAAACTCAGCGCCGACTATTTCATAATCGCGACCGGCTCCCGACCCTATCATCCGCCAGATGTGAATTTCGATCATCCGCGCATGTTCGACAGCGACTCCATCCTCTCTCTCGATCACTCACCGCGAAAGGTGACGGTGATCGGGGCGGGTGTAATCGGGTGCGAATACGCCTCCATCTTCGGCGGCCTCGGCGCGAAGGTTGAGCTCATCAATCCAAACGCCAGTCTTTTGACATTCCTCGACACGGAGATCAGTGACGCCCTCGCGTATCACCTGCGAAACGTGGGAGTGCGCAGTCGGCATAATGAAGAATACGAGAAGATCGAATATCACGACGATCACATCGTCACCTATCTGCAATCAGGCAAGAAGATAAAGAGCGACATCGTGCTGTGGGCGAATGGACGCACTGGTAACACCCAGGGCATGGGTCTGGAGGCGCTGGGGCTCAAGACCAATAGCAGGGGCCAGCTATCGATCAACAAGTACTACCAGACCAAGGTGAAGAACATCTATGCTGCGGGAGACGTCGTGGGATGGCCAGCCCTGGCGGGTGCAGCCTACGATCAGGGCAGGGCAGCAAGCAATGCCATCGTGGCACCGGCCGAAAGCTACCCGGTAGAGGAAGTGGCCACTGGAATCTATACCATTCCCGAGATCAGCACCCTGGGCAAGACCGAAGCCGAACTCACGGCCGAGAAGATACCCTATGAGGTTGGCAAGGCCTTCTTCAAGAACACCGCCAGGGCCCAGATCACGGGTGAGCAGGTGGGCATGTTGAAGCTGATCTTCCACTTCGAAACCCTGGAGATTCTCGGTATTCACTGTTTCGGTGACCAGGCGTCGGAGATTGTGCATATCGGCCAGGCCATCATGCGGCAACCCGGCAAGGCCAATACGATGAAGTATTTCCTGACTACGACGTTCAATTACCCCACCATGGCAGAAGCCTATCGAACCGCTGCACTGGATGGGCTTAACCGTGTATTCTAGACTGGACTGTTTGTTCCGGATTAGGCCGATAAAAGCGCCCGATTGTCAGTTTTCTGCGCCGGGCAGGATCACTACCAGGATAATACAGATCGATAATAGGTGATGGCTTACTGCAGCGTGTAAGAATATTGTGCAGTCCATATGCCAGATCCAGCTAATATGATAATAAGAGGCAATAGAGCTTGGAGGAGAGAGCGATGAAACGAACTGCCCGGGATATCCTCAATGAAAAAGGCGGCCACCTGGTCACCATCAACGCCGATGCCACTGTCTTTCAGGCTGTGAGCGTGATGACCCAGAACCGGGTCGGCGCTATCGTTGTTGTCGAAGAAGAGAAGATCGTCGGAATCTGGACTGAACGGGACCTCTTGTTCCGAGTTCTGGAAGAGGGCTTCGATGCCAAGACGGCCCGTCTCAACGACAATATGAGCATCAATCTCATTACTGCCAATGTGGATGAACCCGCGTTCAAGCTCTACGACAAGTTTCTCGGTCGCAGAATTCGGCACCTGTTAATAGAAGATGGTGGGGATATTATCGGCCTGTTGTCTGTTGGGGATGTGATGAAGGCGAGCCTGCTTGAGAAGAGTGAAGAGGTGGATGAGCTCAATCACATGGTCAGTCTCGAGTACTACGAGAACTGGAAAGATATTCAATCGCAACGTTGATTCGCCGCGGGCCAGTCAGGCCCGCGCAATGCCGCGCCATTTCTGACTTTGAGCGCCTTTCGCGCACCGAAAAATGCTTGCTATCGTTTTCCTATACGTGTAGATTTTGAATCGCTCGTAAATATTCGAAAATAAGTTGAAGAACACATTAAAGAACAAGAAGCAGTAAGCAGATAATAATTATTAGCAGTCGAACCTGGCATTAATCGTTTTATCAAGGAATACCCGAGGCGGGTATGGCGAGAAGCCTTGATGAGTTCGGCTCGCGCAGAGTGGTAATTCTTCATGGGAAGTGACAGACAGTTCTGGGCACTTGCTGCCAAAGAGCATGGCCAATGCAGCCTTGCCGCTGGACTGACTTCCCTGCAATTCGCTGACCATGCCCCACTTTCGATGGGGAAAGAGCCCCGGTCAGGATTCAATCTACCCAGTTTTATTTATCCTCCCGAAGGCGGTCTTTCATCGCCTGCGGCGTGGACGATGTTGGCTTGCCCCACGGTAAGCTGTTTGTGTTGAATTGTGAATGGGAAAGAGGAGAGTAGGATTCTGTAGTATGCCCGTACATTGATAGTTGCGCCGTATGACGGTGAACTTCCCGTAGGGCATGGATCACACTTAATTTCCCAGGCACTTCCGCATCGCTGGAGACTAGCTTGGAAACTGCGACCACGGCATTCGAGGGGCTGAGGCCCTTCCTTTTCTATACCGCGCTGGTATTGGCGGTAGTAGTGACCATGCTGGGCCTTTCCTTCTTCCTCGGGCAGAGGATCAATCGCAAGTACAAGAATACCCCTTTCGAATCCGGCATTATTTCCCAGGGCAGTGCCCACTTCCGGATTTCCGTCCACTTCTATCTCTCCGCAATTCTTTTCATCATCTTCGACCTGGAGGTCGTGTTCCTCTTTGCCTGGGCGGTAGCGGTGGAACAGGCCGGTTGGCCGGGCTTTATAGAGATCACTGTATTCATCGCCATTCTGCTATTGGCGCTGTTCTACCTGTACCGCATTGGGGCGCTGGATTGGCGTACCCAGACCCAGAGGCGGGAATTAAAGACCCTTGTGGGTCCAGGCGGTGTAGTTAACAAGAAGGAATTCAAACTATGAATTGGGAACTGCAGCGGGCAGACGAAGCGGCATCACCACAACCAGGCGGCAATGCGGTGGATGAGTTCATTCGCCGCAACGTGATGATGGCCAAGTTGGAAGACATGGTCGCCTGGGGGCGCAAGAATTCGGTGTGGCCCTTCAATTTCGGGCTTTCCTGCTGTTACGTGGAAATGGCTACGGCCTTCACTGCACGGCATGACCTGGCGCGATTTGGCGCTGAGGTTATCCGCGGTACACCACGTCAGGCAGACATGATCGTCATCGCCGGGACAGTATTTCGCAAGATGGCGCCCGTGGTGCGCCTGCTCTACGACCAGCTACTGGAGCCCAAGTGGGTGATCTCCATGGGGTCCTGCGCCAATTCCGGGGGCATGTACGATATCTACTCGGTGGTGCAGGGAGTCGATAAATTCCTGCCAGTGGACGTCTATGTGTCGGGTTGCCCGCCACGCCCGGAGGCACTGTTGCAGGGCCTCATCCTGTTGCAGGAATCCATAGGGCGCCAGCGCCGCCCGTTGAGCTGGGTGATCAACGATCAGGGCATTATCCAGCGTGAACAGAATCCTGTGCAGCGCGAGGTACGGCACGATGGCAGGATTCACGCTACCCAGCTAAGGTCGCCTGACGAAGTCTAGTTAATTAATAAAATCAAATAGATATTAAATA
>JAQCBT010000052.1 GCA_027621405.1 Pseudomonadota bacterium
CAATACCAGGAAAGACTCGGCCTCGAGGTCGCCCTGTAGGGTTGAGGACAGCACCAGATCTCCATTGCGCAGGGTGTTTGAGTAACGAACCAGCCAACTTCCGAAGATACCCTCATTGGTGAGTTGCTGGCCGGGAAGCAATCCCTCGCGCGCATCCAGGATTTTCTGCGCCTGGATTCCCAGGCTCATGCTCTGTTCGTTGTCGATGGCGTACTCAAAACCGAAAGAAGTGCCAAGCTGGTCCTTGCGCAGGTTGATCGGCGCCGCCAGGGCGCTGGTGCCGGGAAAAGCGAAACTGTTGGCCAGGATATTGTGGCTAAAAGCCAGATCAAAATTCAGCAGCACGCGGCCGATGGCGCGATTGGCGCTGAATCCCAGCAACAGGAAATCGTTGATGTCGGGAATCGCATTCGATTCTCCAGCCGGGGGTGGTTCGTAGCGCAATTGATTCTCGAACAGATAGGCAGCCATGAAAGCGATATCGCTACCCTCGAAAGACTTCTTCCACTGGGTGCCGGCTTCCAGCAGGACTTTGCCGCTGCGGTCATAGTCGGGCAGGCTATATCCCGGGTCAAAGAACAGTGGGCTGCCGCGCACCGGGGCCGGATTAAATTCCGGGTAGAGATTGAGGAAGCTGGAGAAGCTGCTGCTGTTGTCATCGCCGAAATAGTCCCAGATAAACATGGGCTGGTTCAGGCGTGCATCCTCGATATCGATAATAGTGAAGTCGCGAAATTCGATGTGATTGATGACGTCGAGCACCGAGTTGCCAATGGTTTCGCCCCATACCACGGTCTGGTTGCCGAACTTGAAACTGTGGGCGCCGCTGCTGTATTGCACGAACAGCTCATTGAGCTGGCCTTCGGTATTGTGGTCGCTGTTGTCACCTTCGGCCATGTAGTCCTGATCCCAGTACACGCGGTACCAGGCGCTGCCCTGCAATAGCCAGCCGGGAGCGAAGGGATTCTGGTAACGAATATTGAACTGCAGACGGCTGTTTTCCAATTCGGCGGGGCGGGGCAGGGAGCCGAATGCACCGAAGTCTATGGCATGATTGTTTACCTGGCCGGCGACCTGTTGGCTGATGCGAATCGTGAAATCATCGAACCAGGATTCTTCCTCTGTGTCGGCGCTCTCGTCGAAGGCGCTGCCGAAGATGTCATCATCGAAGCCGAAATCCGCTCCCGGGTCGAAGCTCACATCGGGATCCAGAACCAGCGGATCATCCTGCTGTGCGAGAGCGGGCAATCCGCAGAGTAGCAGGCTGCCCAGAAGAAAAATCCGGAACTTCATAATGCTGAGGCTATTGCAGTTGCTGCCTGAGGTTTTCCAGCTCGGTCTCGCGGAAGGCCACGTCGGTGAGAGTCCGGGTGGTGAGGAACTCATCTTCCACGTCGATGCCCAGGTGAATTTCCAGGATCGCCATATTGGAGAGCCGGTTCGTCACCAGGTTCATCATGGTCAATGAGCGCGCCATCCACACGTCATTGATGAATTCGATACGGGACGCCAGCAGGCGTTTTATTTCCCGGTCATACTGGTCGTACATTTCCACCTTCAAAGGCACGAAACGTTCCTTGTCGATGTACTGGACGGTACGGGAGTAGCGCGACTTACGGGCGCGTTCTTCATTGGGAATCATCTCAATCTTCCACACCGCACGATCGGCTTCCATGGTCTCCTCCAGCAGCTTGATCTCGTACTCTTCCAGCTTGCCGGTATCCTGGTCCTCGGTAGTGAACTCGGAGCCGAATACGGAGGCGGGTTCGGTATCGTCATCCGAGCTGCCACTGGCGATGCGCTTTACCCGACCCAATGCAGAGAGGTAGAGCCAGGTTTCATTGTCCCGCTCCGGGTCGTCGTAGGCATAGCTCAACATGCCGATGCCTCGTTCAGCCGCAGGCTCCTGCACGATGGCTATGCTCCTGGTGTCTTTCAGGTCGTCGCCATAGTTCTTGCCAACCGATTCGATGGCCTTGATGCGAGGTCGTTCGGCACAGGTGATGCGACTGTCCTTGATGCCGAAACGGCAGGTAGATAACTGCATGCGATTGAACGCCGAATCCGTGGTGGCGCGCTGGTAGTCTTCCACCAGTTCCATGATTTCCCGGGCAGTCAGTTCCTGCGCGATGCTGGCGCAGGGAAGAATGATAGTAAGTACCAGGATGAATGGTTCCAGGATTCGCTTCATTGTCATGTGGCTCTCTCCATGAAAGTAATTCGTGTATCGGCATCTTTCTGGCCGAATGTGGGTTTGAAGATCATGATCATGGCGGGGATCAGGAATAGATCACAGAGCAATGCGACGAATATTGCTGCTGAGCCGAAGAATCCCATCTTCGCCATGCCCAGGTAATCGGAAAAACTTAGCAGTGCAAAGCCCAGGCCCAGCACCATGGTGGTGAACATGACCGCCTGGCCAACATCACGGATCGTGGATTTCAAGGCCTCGCTGACGCTGCCGGTGCGAATCAGGTCGACCCGGTAGTGGGTCATGAAATGGATCGTATCATCCACCGCGATGCCGATGATCAGTGGTGCTATCAACAGGGTGTCGGTGTCCAGCGGTATACCCAGCAAGCCCATCAGCCCAAAGCTGAGCATGGCGGGGATGAGGTTGGGAATCATGGCCATCACCCCGCCCTGCAGGGAACCCAGGGTCAGGATCATGATGACACTGATGACCCCGATTGCCAGGGCGAAGCTGTTGAACTGGGAATTGGCTACTTCATCGGCCATGCGCATCAGCAGGGCCATGGAACCGGTGAGGTAAACGTCCATTTCCGGAAACTCGGCCTCCAGTGGGCCGAAGATCTCGTCGATGTCCTGACCGATCTCATCGAAGAACAACTGGTACTCATAGGAACCCGCGTTGTAGATATTGAGGGTGATATGGGAGCGGCTGTAATCGTCACTCACCAGTGCGCGTCGGTCTTCCGGATTGGCGCTGTTGAACAGGTACAGTAGTTGTGAAATCAGCTGCTGGTCGTCGGGTACCTGGTAGAAAGCAGGATCATCGTCGTTCATGATCTGGTAGGTGTCCTTGACGATATTGGCCAGGGAATTGGTTCTGGACACCTGGTCCGTGTAGCGATTCTCGACCCGCTCCTGCATGGTATCGATAGCCTGCAGTAGGCGTGGGTTCAACAGGCCGTCGGTGGTCTTGGTGTCAATCATTACTACCATGGACATGGCGCCGGCCATGTTGTCGTCGACGATCTCATAGGCCTGGCGCATGGGGTTTTCTTCCCTCAACAACTCGGTCATATTGGTGTCGATGCGAATCAGGCTGGTGCCATAGGCACAGATGCCCAGGACGGCGAAGAAGGTGAGCATGATAACAGTCGGGCGTTTGGCCACGATATACGGCACATAGCTCAGTATCTGCTTCTGCCAGTTAACCACCACGTATGTGAGGAAGGAAATGAGGGCAATGTAGGTGCCTACACCGAGGCCCAATATGGCATAGACCAGTGTGATGTAGGCGATTGCAAGGGCAAGCTGCTTGCCGGAAGACAGTTTGTTCCAGCGCATGCCGATCTTGTCAGCCCAGGTGGCATCGTCCGCTCTTGGTGCGCCCGGATGCCAGATATCCAGCAGAATCGGCAACAGGACGATGGTGAAGAACAAGGCCATGACTACGCCGAATGCCGACATCATGCCGAAGACGAAGATCGGTGCGAGATTGGATGTGGTGAGAGCCAGTACACCACTCATGGTGGTGATGGTGGTCACCAGAATGGCGAGGCCGGTCTTGCCGTAGGCAAGCGACAGCGCCTTGTAGTGCTCTTCCCCGTTGCGACGAAAGCTGAAGTAGGCACTCATCACATGCACGCAATCGGCGATGCCCACGGCGAACACCAGCAACACGGTGAGTG
>JAQCBT010000053.1 GCA_027621405.1 Pseudomonadota bacterium
TCCGTTGTCGGGCCAGGTGCCTGCCGATATTGCACATGGCGTGCGCAACGACCTGCCTCGTCCCTATACTACCCAGCGTGACTGGGGAGTCCTGCCGGACGACACCGCGGCATGGGCGGCAGTTACCGCGGTCGAACCTTCCCCAGACGGCCGGTTTATCTATGTCGTGCATCGCTGTTTCGAGAATTCCTGCGAAGGTCGCCCGGAAGATCCTATCCTGAAATACGATTATGCAGGAAATCTGCTGGCTCACTTCGGCGCAGGCCTGTTCCTGTTTCCCCATGGAGCGGTGGTGGATCATGAAGGTGCGCTGTGGGTTACCGATGCCAGGGGCAATGACTCGCTGGGACACCGGGTGATCAAGTTTAGCCCGGAAGGCGAGGTGCTGATGGAATTGGGCCAGGCCGGGGTCGGCGGTTCGGGAGCGGAACTCTTGTACTGGCCGAACGATGTGGTGGTCGATCCCGCTGATGGCGATATCTTCGTGGCGGAGAGTCACCGTAACGGTGAGAACAATCGTATTGTGCACTATGACAGCAGGGGCAACTATCTTGGCGAATTTGGTGAGAAAGGATCCGCTCCGGGACAGCTTAGTGAGCCCCATACATTGGCAATGGATTCCCGCGGACGCCTGTTTGTCGGTGATCGGGAGAACAACCGCATCCAGATATTCAGCCAGGAAGGCGAACTGCTGGATGAATGGCGTCAGTTCGGTCGACCCAGCGGCATCTTCATCACAGCGGATGATCGCATCTATGTGGCGGATTCCGAGTCGGGTCCGGATACTGGCGCGGGTGAGCTGATGGGGATCATGAAGGGCATTCGTATCGGTTCTGCCGTGACCGGTGTCGTGGATTCATTAATAGAAGACATGGAACCATTGCGTGATGATCACTCGGGTGCGGAGGGTGTGGGTGTCGATTTTGAAGGTAATGTCTACGGCGCGGTGGTGCGCAGACGCATGCTGGAACGACATGTATTGACCCAGTAAATGCGCCGGCAATTTGTAATTGCACTGCTTCTCATAATTTATTAGTGTGCAGCATCGCTTCGCTCAATGCAGTGCCTTGTATTCTTTTGCGAAGACTGGTTTGGGAAAAAATACTATAGGGAAACAAGAGCTCAGCTAATGGCAAAAGGCAATCACAGCAACAAGCACGCAATAAGAAACAGCAAGACACAGGAGAAGTCAGCCGCAGACCTGTCACCCACCATGGCTGACGAGGCTGATAAATTTGATTGTTACCTGCAGTCTGTACAGGAGCCAGAACACGAGGTGGACATGTTTAACCTTGTGTATAACGAGATCAATGGTCGCAAACCACTAACCCTGCGAGAAGACTTCTGTGGCACGTTTGCAGTCTGTTGTGACTGGGTAAAATCAGACAAGAATCGCCGGGCCTGGGCGGTAGACCTGAGTGATGAAACCCTGCAATGGGGGAAGGATCACAATCTCGGCAAACTCAAGCCAGCGGTAGCCGAGCGGGTGGAAGTATTGCGGCAGGATGTCCGTGAAGGCAATACCCCGCCGGTTGATATTCTGGCTGCGCAGAACTTTTCTTTCTGGTGCTTCAAGACCCGGACCGAGCTGCTGGATTACTTCAGGAAGGCTCGCGCCAACCTTGCGGACGATGGCCTGATGATCATGGATATGATGGGTGGGCAGGATTGTTACGATACCGACCTGGTCGACAAGCGCACGATCGTCAAGGGCAAGAATGGCTTCAAATACCACTGGGAGCAGGCCTATTTCAATCCGGTCAACGCCGATGTCTCGTTCTACATCCATTTCAAATTTGGTGATGGCAGCAAGTTGAAGCGTGCCTTTGAATATCACTGGCGCTTCTGGACTATACCGGAAGTCAGGGAACTGTTGCTCGAAGCAGGATTCAGCGAGGCGCTGGTTTACTGGGATGAAGAGGAAGACGAAGACAAAGACGCTAAGTGGGTCACCACGGAAGAGATGCGTAACGATGCAAGCTGGATCTGTTATATCGTTGCCAGGAAATAGGCTGTCTTTGGCTCAGGCTGATTAAGCTCAGCAATTACTGCGAATAAACAATTTGCAGGGAAAATAGTGCTTCGGGCCATTGGGATCCGATTGCTGCCAGGCCTCGCCTTTCTCATCCGGCCCGTCTGCAAGATCCTTGAAATCCATGCCTACGATGCCCACGCCCGCGATGTCTACACTGATGGCTGAGTGGGTTATATGTGTGATGAACACGGAGCGGGCGTCACCGTCGGTCGGCACGATGCGGTATTCGTGGCCCGGATTGAAATGCTTTTGGCCCTGTTTGGAAAACGGCACCCAGTTGTATTCCAGCAAGGTCTTTTCCACATTTGAAACAGCGCTCGTCGGGGGATTCTCATTGGCCATATCCTGATCCTCGTCCGCGTTCATTTTGCAGGCAGTGTCAGGCATGGTAATTGAGTTATTAGCCAGATTGGAAGCGCTTCACCACGAAATCAGGGGAAAGAATGGGGTCAAATCAACAATTCAGCCACCGCATCGCCACTTTGGATGATATTCCAGCTATCAAGGAATTGATGGGGCTGGCAATTACCGAGAATATGAAAGCCTACCTCACGGTGGCGGAAATTGAGGCGGCGAAAGAGACCATGGGAGTGGACCAGACCCTGATCGACGATGGCACTTATTTTCTGATCGAAACTATAGAAGGCGGGGAAACGGTGCTGGTTGGTTGCGGAGGTTGGGGCAAACGCCGCACGCTCTATGGTGGCGACCATACGCCTGGTCGTGATGACAGCTTCAGTGATCCGGCTACTGAGGCGGCGCGCATCCGGGCCATGTATACCCACCCACAATGGACGCGTCGTGGCATCGGTGCGCTGCTGATCCGTTTGGGGGAAGAGGCGGCCCGGGCCGCCGGCTTTCGCCGTATGGAGTTGGGATCAACGGTTGCCGGAGAAGCTCTCTACCTGGCGCAAGGCTATAGGGAAGTCAGCCGGGTGAATCACCTTGGAGCCAATGGTTCGGGCAACCTCGTGATAAAGATGGCGAAGACCCTGTAGGAACAGTAATCGAATCTGCTCTGGCTGGCCTAGAAAGTCGTGCGAACTCGCAAGGCTAATTCCATACCACTGCCATTACAGAAATCTTCCACTTCCTCCACTACGCCAAGGGAAGTGGCGCCAAGGAAACGTGTGCGCTTGCGACACCATTCAGCATCGGCGATGTTGTTTGACTCGAGGCGGAAGATGAAATTGCCGAATGCGCGCTTCTCAACATAGGCAGAAAGCCAGGGAGACTCGATTGTCTCCTCTATATCGTCTACGTCGATCGCGAGTCGTCCGGTGCTGCCGTTGGACTGGTTCCTGTAGTTGAAACCATAGGTGAGGCCATGGGTAATGACGTCATGTCGGAAACCAACGTTTGCTTCCCAGCGGCCATTACCACGCTCACGGCGTTTGATTCCCAGGAAGGGGTCGACGAATTCTGAATCACGCAGTCGCACACCCGTGGTGAGCAGCGCATTGTCTATGCCCAGCCCGTCGAGCTTGGTGCTCATATCCAGATTCAGGCCATAACGCTTGCCGTCACCGATGTTGCCTCGCGCCGATTCCAGGTCGTCCGGTCCGGTGGACACATCGATGCGGTCGATGTGGTCTTCCACATCCCGGTACCAGAACTGTGAGTTCACTACCCCCAGATCATTGGGCAGGCGAACTTCAAAGTTCAGCTCATAGCGCCAGGATTGTTCCTGCCGGATATCCGGGTTGCCGGCCTGGGTATTCTGGTCTTCGTCACCACCATCCACCGAGGTGCTGAAATCGGAAAAACTGAGTTGATCGACATCTTTACGTAGGCTGGCACGTAGCTGGAAGCTGGGTAAGATATCGAA
>JAQCBT010000018.1 GCA_027621405.1 Pseudomonadota bacterium
CTGGGGAGAGTCGAGGTCGACCACCCAGCGAATTGCACGGTGCCAAACACTCTTGCCAGATCGAAGGCAGGAGTGAAGTTCAGAAAGTTATCGACTCCTGAATATGAAAGAGGCTGTGGCAAGGGGCAGTCGAGGTCGACTGCCCGGCTTATTGCAGTATGCCGGCCACTCTTGCCCGGCCGGCGCAAAGCACAATAAAAACCACGAAACTAGCGGCAATTTCCCGCCCCAATCCGGCCAGAACCCCCAAATCCCGGTTTTCAATCCTGAAATTGCCCCCGAATTTTCAGTTATCAGTATTTCTTCAATTGAATTTTCAGAAAAAAATCCTTATGAAAATCAATATGTTGACCTCGCCAAATTCACGGGTTCAGAATACTTGCAATCCCCGAGGCCATCGGTAGGCCGCCGTGAATCCGGGGTCCAACATCTGAAATCAAGAATGAGTAGGCGAGAATGGGTGAAGTTGTTAAGTTAAGCGACTACCGTGCTCCCCAGGCGGTAGAGCTACCAGAAGAGATCCAGGATAGTCTCGTGCCCATCGAATTTGCGGTTGGGTTCAGTGATCGCAAGAAATGCCTGAGCAAGATTGCCGAGTACGGCATCCATTCCCTGCATATAAGGCGTGTGACAGAAGAACCCGAGGCCTTGCTATATTTGATCGGGGTAAAGGATGCAATACGCCTGAACAAGCGCATCCTCGAACTTGAATCCATCAGCGATGAAGAGATCGCCCGCCGCATCGATGTGATCCAGATGCTGGAAAACGTCAACCTGTCCATGATGGACAGTCTGTGGGCTTCATTTACTCGGCAAGGCAATTTCTCCTGGCAGTAGCCCGCGCTGGTCGCTGGCTATTGCAGGGACTCAACCGCCATATCGATCTCTTCGATATGCAATCCCAGTTCAAGGTCTTCTGAATCATCAAGCTCCAGCCCCAGCTTTGCCACGGCTGGTACTTCTCTAGAACTGATCTTGCGGCCGCTGCTATCTTCATAGCCATAGCTCTGCAGGCGAGCGACTACCACGATGTCGATGTAATCGACTTCATCGGTGTCTCTTCGATAATCCAGGTGATCTTTGGGTACGTGGGTAAGGGAAGGATGGAAGCTCCAGGACTCAAGGATCTTGACACCAAGATCTGGCGCGATGGCTTCGATTACTGCGTCCAGTTGCTCTGATTCCTCCTCTTCCAGGAGAATGTCATTCTCCTCGGCATAGGTCAGCACGGGCAGTACACCGATCAGGTGAGTGAGTCCGGCCAGGGTTGCCTTGTCCGGTTCCAGCCTGGTGTAGTGTTGGCAAAGTACATTGGCGATGGCGGCGACCTCGGCACTTCGTGACCATACTTCACGCAATCGGGTGTCGATACCGTCATTTGTCGCCTGGAACATTTGCTCCATGGCCAGCCCCAATACCAGGTTGCAGCTATAGGTAACACCGAGGCGGCTGAGGGCTGCCTGCAGGTGCTCGATTGCCTGCACACCACGCACCAGCGGGCTGTTGGCAACACGAACGACGCGGGCGGAAAGCGCAGCGTCGTTGCCAATCAGGTCCTGCAGGCGGGGAATATCTGTATTTGGATCGTTCGCCGCTTCCCTCACTTGCAGCGCAATTTCAGGGAGGGTGGGGAGAACCAGCTTGTCATGTTCGAGTGCGTTCAGCAGATCGCTTTTGACTTCTTCCACGTCAACGGTCATGCGCTAATCCCTGCTTCCAAAATGTCCTTATTTACTTAGTATAGGGCATGGGCAGGATTTGAACGGAAAATTTGTCCCGGGTAAAAAGGGGGGCAGGTTCGGGCTCCGTCAAGGCTGTAGGCAGGATGGCTAATGCCACGCTGGATTCCTCGCTACCCCTTGGCACCGCTGACAGTATTTCGGCCACTGGCTGGTCCGGACTGTCACTGCTGCAAATAGCGGTATCGGTCCCGAGATCCTCGTCACAGGCGACGAGGTAGAGGCGCTTCTTGGGCTTGCCCCGGTAGAACATGCGTGCCACGACTTCCTGGCCTGTATAGCATCCTTTTTTGAAATCGATCACTCCCGACAGGTCGTAGTTGAGTAGTTGTGGCGTGTATTCTTCACCCATGCTCGCACTGACATGCACAATGCCACTGTAGATTTCTTCGCGCAGCCACGCTTCAGACGACACCTGTTCCTCCATGACATCCAGCTGCAGCAGTCTGGCATTGGCCGTATCGCTCCTGCACCAGAGTTGGTAACGGGGTACCCGTCCCGGCAGGCGGTAAATCCTGTAATCGGCGCTGTCGCTGACCTGGTAGTTGCCGCCCGGAAATTTCATGGCCAATTCAGCGAATGCTGAACTCGCGGAATGGCCTATGACCCCGTGGTTCCGAGCTGGTGGCTCCACGAGCATAAGCTCTACCTTGGAAAATACCGCATAGCGGGCAAGTGTCTGTCTTAGCTTGTCGCCCGTACCTGCGGTGCATTGCAGAAGGCAATTCTCTCCGTCCTTGAACAGTGTAAAATCCGCGATCACCCGGCCTTTCAGGTTGCAGACTGCGCCCGGAAGCGCCTGGGATGCGGTTAGCCGCTCGACATTGCATGTGAGCTGGCCCTGCAGGAACTTGATAGTATCGGGCCCGCTTACCTGCAGGTAATCAAAGTCTAGCAATTCGGTAATTTGCATAGTCTTATGTATTTCTGATAAATCCTGAATAATCCTGCTGCTGGACAAGAGTGACAGGCTGCCCAAACTGAACCAGCAGCGAAAAGTAAATTATATGTCTGAATTCAATCTGCAAAAAATCTTCTGGCATAGTCGGCGTGGCATGCTCGAGCTGGATCTGTTGCTGGTGCCTTTCGCTACGGAGGTATTCGAGACGCTCAATTACCCAGAACAAGTGTTATATGTTGAGCTGCTCGAGGAAGAAGACCAGGACATCTTTAACTGGTTGATGCGCCAAACCGAGCCAAGCCAGGCAAAATACCAGACCATTATCGACCTCATTCTCGCTCACAATGAGAAACCGCACTAGACTTCAGTTGCTTGCGCTGGAGTCCTCGTTTGCGAATAGACTGCCAATACTCTCGAACTATCCACTGCCTTGTCATCGCCATGCATCTTGTGGCGGTGATTGCAGTCATTGGCAGCTCAATTCTACCTTTCTTTCAGGTGCTGCTGACCGCCGCACTGCTGTCGTTGGCCTTGCGCGCTCACCGTGACTATCGCGCAGATTCCAACATCCGTATCCGGGCATTCCTGATCTGGGACCAGTGGGCCGAGTTAGTTATGGGACAGGAAGAGGGCACAGCGCTGAGAGTAGCCTTGCCCAGGGTATGCTATGCCAGCGAGTACCTGCTTGTTTTGCGCTTCGAGGCAGTTGCATCCGGGGCCGATGTGCGGCGGGATAGCGCGCGGGTGTTATTGATTGTCCCGGGCATGCTCACCCAAAATCACCACGTGAGCCTGCTGCGGTATCTGCGATTCGGTATCACAACGGCTCAATCTCATGGCGTCAATATGGTGTCACGTGCTTCGACTGCCTGCTCTGGATAATCGAGAGTGAAATGCAGGCCCCGGCTTTCCTTGCGCTCCAGGGCACAACGAATAATCAATTCTGATACCAGTGCCAGGTTTCGCAATTCCAGGTTGTCGTTGGTGACCTTGTGCTTGATGTAATAGTCGCGCACTTCTTCCCTGATTAACTGGATACGCCTCTGGGCGCGCTGCAGGCGCTTGCTGCTGCGCACTATGCCGACGAAGTCCCACATGAAGCGGCGGATCTCATCCCAGTCATGGGACACCAGCACTTCGTCATCGGAATCGGTAACCCGGCTCTCATCCCACTCGGCTATTGCCTCGACCAGGGTAGTTTGCTGCTGCTTGCCGCGGATACTCTCGGCGGCACCGAAGGCGACAACGAAGCACTCCAGCAGGGAATTACTGGCCATGCGGTTGGCTCCATGCAGACCGCTGAAGCTGGTCTCACCGATGGCATAGAGGTTCTGAATGTCGGTCTCACCGCGTTCATTGACCATGACTCCTCCGCAGGTGTAGTGGGCGGCGGGTACGACTGGAATACGCTCACGGGTGATATCGATGCCGAAATGCAGGCACCGCTCATAGATCGTCGGGAAGTGGTTGCGAATGAAATCTGCTGGCTTGTGGCTGATGTTCAGAAACACACAGTCGCAGCCCAGGCGCTTCATTTCGTGATCGATGGCCCGGGCAACGATGTCTCGCGGTGCCAGTTCCTTGCGATTGTCGAAGCGCTCCATGAATCGCTCGCCATCGGGGAGTTCCAGGTAGGCGCCTTCACCGCGCAGTGCTTCTGTGATCAGGAATGACTTGGCAT
Source organism: Pseudomonadota bacterium (assembly GCA_027621405.1). Classification (GTDB taxonomy): domain Bacteria; phylum Pseudomonadota; class Gammaproteobacteria; order Pseudomonadales; family Pseudohongiellaceae; genus UBA9145. Next base: position 4,322 of record JAQCBT010000018.1, read on the forward strand.
GAGGATGATAGAGGCAGGTTGGATGGAACTGGTTGAACTCCATGTTGGCAACGCGGCAGCCGGCGCGCCAGGCCATGGCGATGCCATCCCCGCTGGCGCCATCCGGATTCGTGGTGTACAGATAGGCCTTGCTGGCACCACCGGTGGCCAGCGCCACAAAGCGGGCCCTGATGGCTTCAACCTTGCGTGACTCCTGGTTCAGCACATAAACCCCCACGCAGACGCGCCCAGAGCCGTCCTGAGCGGGTTGTGTCACCAAATCTACAGCGGTACAGCCCTCGAGCAACTCAATGTTAGGGTGCTTCTCAGCCTGTCCTCGCAAGGTTTCGAACACAGCCTTGCCCGTGGCATCGGTGGCATGAATGATACGGCGATGGCTATGACCGCCTTCCTGGGTCAGATGCAGCGAACTCAGTGTCGCGGCATCGGGTTTCGCAGAGCTGCCCGCGCTGCCCTGTTTGCTGGTGAAAGGGACGCCCTGGGCTACCAGCCAGCCAACGGCCTCGGCACTATGGGAGACCATGTGTTCCACGACCGGGCGGTGGCAGAGCCCGACTCCCGCAGTCAGGGTGTCTTCCACGTGGGATTCGATACTGTCGGAATCATCGAGCACGGCGGCAATTCCGCCCTGGGCATAGAAGGTAGCGCCTTCCTGCAGGCTGCCCTTGCTGAGCACGGTGACCCTGGCGAAGTCGGCGCTGCGCAGTGCCAGGGTCAGGCCGGCAGCGCCGCTGCCAATGATCAGGATATCAGTATTGCGCCCGCTGGATGCACTCATTTATTCTATAACTCATTGTAATTTAAAAGAAAAACAGAAAAAGATCAGAGCCGCAATGCTGGGGCAAAGGGGTAGGGTGCTAACCGTAGTCACGGATCGGGCCCGGTAACCTTGTGATTCCTGCCAAGTAATTGCTGCCGGGTAAAGGATCCGTTGTTGTAAAGTGGTGATAATTTTATCTTTTCCAAGAACTTTTGCATCAGGCGACTGTCAGAGAGTAGCGAATGGATGCATTTGTTCCTGACAGCCACACTTGAAGTCGCCGATGAAGTGCGCTGGAGAATGGGGCTGGAGGAAGCAAGGAGTAGGGACAAATGTCAGAGGATACCGATCAACAGCTTGTTGACAGGGTGCTGGCGGGCAACAAAAACGCATTTAATTTGTTGGTCCTGCGCTATCAACACCGGGTAGCTGCTCTGATTGGTCGTTTCGTTCACGACGCACAGGAAGTTGAGGATGTAAGCCAGGAAGCCTTTATTAAGGCTTACCGCGCACTGCCACTGTTTCGCGGCGACAGCGCGTTCTATACCTGGCTTTACCGCATCGCGGTAAATACGGCGAAGAACCACCTGGTTTCCCGTAGCAGGCGTCCTCCCACCAGCGATGTGGACGTGGACGAGGCAGAGGCAACGGAAATCGGCAGCGTGTTGAGGGATATCGATGATCCCGAGAGCAGCCTGTCGACGGACAAGCTCAAGGAGGCCATCGCCGAGGCGATAGCAGAATTACCGGAAGACTTGCGTACTGCGTTTACTTTACGGGAATTCTCCGGTCTCAGTTATGAAGACATCACGGAAGTGATGGATTGCCCGGTAGGGACGGTTCGATCCCGCATATTTCGGGCGCGAGAAGCGATTGATAAGAAGATCCGCGATTTACTGTAGGGCGCTTCAAGTCGAACAGAAGCTGCACAAGAGGCGACCCAAGGCGAACTAACGGCAATTTTTGAAGTCGAAGTATTGGCCCGCAACAGATCATAAAAAGAATGCTGTGCGGGTGCTGTAGAAACCATTAATCTGGGCAACAGTGACTGGTCCACGGGCCAGCAGAAAGATCGGGGCGATCTATGAGCGACTACGAACGGGAATCACTATCCGCACTGATGGACGGCGAAGCAGACGATCTTGAGCTGCGCCGCTTATTGAAATCCATGGAGCAGGATGCTGAATTATCAGCCCAGTGGGAACGCTACCACCTGGCGCAGGCCGTCCTGCATGGACAGGGCAAGCCTGTGAACACAGATTTCGCTGATCGGGTTAGCCAGGCCATCGAGCAGGAACCCTCACTGCAAGCTGCGTTGATAGTTGGCTTTCGCCAGCAACTGGGCCGGGTAGCCGTGGCCGCCTGTGTTGCCATCGTCGCCGTTATTGCCCTGCAGCCAGCCGGTTCGCCACAAACTACCCCTGAAATTGCCAGCCAGTCCACAAGCGCGGCTCCGGTTGCAGCGGACAACCAGCAGGCACCCAGAGTATTGCCAGTGGCCCTGGTGGCCGAATCCACAGCGACCCAAGTGGATCCCGAGGCCCAGCGCCGGCTTCAGGAATACATCGAGAGCATGCGCTTCGATGAAGCAGAGCCTGTGCGTATCGAGCATATCCAGGAATCACCTCTCTACCGCCTGGTTAACGATCTGCAGAGCAATCCCCAGTAAGGCCTGATCAGCCTGCCAGCGCAATCCGGCGGCAGTCGCCGCTGTGAGAATAAATCACCAGTATGCTAAAGTTGGACTGCTTGCCAGCCTGTGAATCATGGGCTGTATAGCAGCTCTTGTGGCTGCTTGACGGAATTTAGCCCTCCTGACCAGAGTCTGGATCCGTTGCGGGTTCAGGATTGAACAGAGTCTGCGGATGACTCGAATTGGACGGAGAAGGTGCGAATCGGGTGGAAACTATGAATTTAAGACTTCGAAGCGAATTACTCCGGTTGTCTTGCAGTGCCTGGGTAGCCTTCGGCATCCTGGTGATGGGCCAGGTCCAGGCGGCGGAATTGCCAAATTTTGCAGACCTGGTGGAGAAGAACGCGCCCACCATCGTAGAGATCGCGACCCTCAGGCAAGTCGCCGCGCGCCCACCGATTCCTGACAGCGAACTGGAGGAACTGCTGCGCCGCCTCAATCCCGAGGGAGAGCCTGACCTGAATCTGGATGGCATACCGGAACAACGCCAGCGTGGTGCTGTTGGCTCCGGATTCCTGATTTCTGATGATGGTTACATCATTACCAACAACCATGTTGTGGTTGGTGCCGATGAAATCCAGATCACTCTCAATGACCGCCGGGTCTTCGATGCCGAGGTGGTTGGCCTGGATGAACCCAGCGACCTGGCCTTGCTGAAGATTGAATCCTCAGGTTTACCCCATGTGGAGTTCGGGGACTCCGATCGCCTCAGGGTTGGCGAGTGGGTGCTGGCCATAGGTTCCCCATTCGGTCTCGAATTCTCTGCCGCAGCGGGTATTGTCAGCGCCAAGGGTCGAACCGTGCCTGGGCGTTCGGCCTACAACTACATGTCATTTATCCAGACCGACGTGGCGATTAACCAGGGTAATAGCGGTGGTCCGCTGTTCAATCTCGATGGAGAAGTGGTAGGCATTAACTCCCAGATTCTCAGTTCCACGGGTGGCTCGAACGGCATTTCCTTCTCCATTCCAAGCAATGTGGCGATGAACGTCGTGGCGCAGCTCAAGGAACTGGGCCGGGTAGAGCGCGGCCTGCTGGGTGTGCGCATGCGCGAGGTGGATTATGCCCTTGCCGAGATATTTGGTCTGGATCGACCCCGTGGTGCGTTCGTGGATGAGGTGCAACCTGACAGCCCCGCTAATGCCGGGGGTATCCGCAATGAAGATATCATCCTCGAGTTCAATGGCCACGAAATCGAGTACTACACGGATTTGCCTTTTTATGTCGGGCAATACCGCCCGGATACCAGCGCCGCCGTTCAGATTTACCGCAATGGTGAAATGATCGAACGCACCGTCGTGCTGGGAAGTTCCCCAACCAATGAGGTAGAGGAATCGACCCCTGTTGAAGTGCGTGATCGGGGTAACCCGCTTGGCTTTCGGGTGACCGAACTAAGTGAAGAGGCCCGGCAGGTTTCGGGACTGCAGGGTGTGCGTATTGCTGAGCTCAATGCCGGGCCGGGGGAAGACGCTGGCCTGCGGGTGGGGGACGTGATCGTGGCCCTGAATCGTCGAGAAATAAGATCAGCCGAAGACTTCGCTGAAATCGCCAACAGCTTGCCGGCAACTGGATTCGTGCCCATTCGAATCGTGCGGGAAGGGCAGGCCACAACCCTGGCGCTGGAGCTGGCTCCCTAGGAACTCCTCTATTTAACCTATCCCGGGTGACGGGTATTGCATGGGCGGTATTACCGCCCCTTGCAGTTCTGCACTTCACCCAAGGATTAGGGTAGACTTGCGCGCCTGCCGGGGCAGGACCGGTGTGATTCAGCAGACCCATAAAAGACTCAAGTGACAGATCTAAGCCATATACGCAACTTCTCCATCATTGCCCATATCGATCATGGCAAATCCACTCTTGCCGATCGCTTCATCCAGCACTGCGGTGGACTCTCCGAACGGGAGATGGCCGAACAAATTCTGGATAACCTGGATATCGAGCGCGAGCGCGGTATTACCATCAAGGCCCAGAGCGTGACCCTGCATTACAAGGCGCGCAACGGTGAGACCTATCAACTAAATTTTATCGATACTCCCGGGCATGTGGATTTCACCTATGAGGTATCCCGCTCCCTGGCGGCGTGTGAAGGTGCTCTACTGGTGGTTGATGCCGGGCAGGGTGTGGAGGCGCAGTCTGTGGCGACCTGCTACACCGCCATAGAACAGGGTCTTGAGGTCATCCCGGTATTGAACAAGATGGATTTGCCGCAGGCAGATCCCGATCGTGTGCGCATGGAGATCGAGGAAATCATCGGCATCGATGCCAGCGAAGCAGTCTGTGCCAGCGCCAAGACCGGCCTCGGTGTCGAAGACATCCTGGAGGAGATCATCGCCAAGGTGCCTCCACCCAAGGGTGACAAGAATGCCGATCTGCAGGCGCTGATTATCGATTCTTGGTTCGACAACTACCTGGGCGTTGTGTCCCTGGTGCGGGTCATGCAGGGCCAGTTGCACAAGAATGAGAAGCTCATTGCCAAGTCTATTGGCAAGGCTCATATGGTTGACAATATTGGCGTCTTCACTCCGAAGCGCACGCTTACCGGCAGTCTTTCTGTTGGTGAGGTGGGTTTCGTGGAGGCTGGTATCAAGGATATTCACGGTGCTCCTGTGGGCGATACCCTGACCCTGGCCAAGACACCGAACGTGGCGGCACTGTCCGGGTTCCGCAGGATCCAGCCGCAGGTTTACGCAGGTCTGTTCCCTGTATCTTCCGATGATTTTGAGGATTTCCGTGATGCTCTGGAAAAACTCACCCTGAACGATGCATCTCTGTATTACGAGCCGGAAAATTCCGATGCCCTCGGTTTCGGATTTCGTTGTGGTTTTCTTGGTATGTTGCACATGGAGATCATCCAGGAACGCCTGGAGCGAGAATACGATCTTTCCCTCATCACCACAGCCCCGACGGTAGTCTATGAGGTAAAGCTGGAAAATGGTGACGTTATCAAGGTGGACAGTCCTTCCAGCCTGCCTGCGGTTAACAATATTGCAGAGATGAGGGAGCCTATCTGTGTAGCCAATATTCTCGTCCCACAGGAATATCTGGGCAATGTCATTACTCTGTGCGTGGAAAAGCGGGGCACACAGAAAGATATGCAGTTCATAGGCAAGCAGGTGTCACTACGCTATGAATTACCGATGAATGAAGTAGTGATGGATTTCTTTGATCGCCTTAAATCGGTCAGCCGAGGCTATGCCTCACTGGACTACCACTTCGAACGCTTCGAGCCATCGAATCTGGTGCGTCTGGATGTGCTGATTAACGGCGACAGAGTCGATGCGCTGGCATTGATCGTGTTCAGGGATCATGCCCAGCACAAGGGTCGCCAGTTGGTAGAGAAGATGAAGGAGCTGATTCCACGCCAGCTATACGATGTCGCGATACAGGCAGCGATTGGAGGGCAGATCATTGCACGGTCCACGGTGAAGGCGCTGCGCAAAAACGTCACGGCAAAGTGTTATGGTGGTGACATCACCCGTAAGAAGAAGCTGTTGGAGAAGCAGAAGGCTGGCAAGAAGCGCATGAAGAAGGTGGGTAACGTGGAAGTTCCCCAGGAAGCGTTTCTGGCAGTGCTTAAGGTAGACTCCTGAGACGTTAAGCAAAGGCGGAATAATGGATATAGATTTTTCCCTGGTTCTAGTGTGTCTGGTGGCATTCTGCGGTGCCCTCTGGCTCCTGGACAGCCTGGTGCTGAAGAAACCTCGCGAAGAAGCGGTGGAGCAACACCGCAACTCCAGTGCCAAAAGCAAGTCGGAAGACGAGTTGGCAGCCGAGCTCGAGGAACTGGGTCGGGAACCATTGGTTATCGAATACGCGAAGTCGTTCTTCCCGGTGCTGGGGATCGTGCTGGTTCTGCGATCGTTTCTGGTGGAGCCGTTCCAGATACCTACCGGATCCATGATTCCAACCCTGGAGGTTGGGGATTTCATCCTGGTGAACAAATATGCCTACGGACTCCGCCTCCCGGTTATCGGGACTAAAATTATGGATGTGGATGACCCCCAGCGAGGAGAGGTGATGGTATTTATCCCGCCCCATGAGAATAGTTACTATATCAAGCGAGTGATTGGCCTGCCGGGGGACACCATCCGCTACGAGGACAAGAACCTCTATGTCAATGGCGAATTAATCGAGAAGGAGTATGTGGCCGATATAGCAATTGATACGAGCATCGGCGACCTGCCAGGTAAGCTCTATACAGAAACCATCAATGGCGTCGAGCATGCCACACAGCATATCGACGCCGCGCTGAACAGGCGCACCCGTACCACCTGGGTGATACCCAATGGGCATTACTTCATGATGGGCGACAATCGAGATAACAGCAGCGACAGTCGCGAGTGGGGAGCGGTATCGGAAAAAGATATAGTGGGGAAGGCGATAGCGGTCTGGATGCACAAGGAGCCTGGGCTCAACCTGCCAAGCTTCTCGCGCAACAAGGCAATCCATTAGTCTGGGACTCCCCGGAATGTGAACCCCTTAGCGGTATTGGTCCGCCGCAGGGTTTAAGTTAACACTGCTGATTCTGTGCCTGCCGCGCAGGCGCCATCGGCGACCCTGCTGGCTGATATAACGGCACTGATGTCCAAACAGGGATATTTATACATCGAGAGATTTTTAACGAGAGTCCAACATGAATACATTGTCATCGATTTCAGTAAAGAGTCTGGAGAGTCAGCGCGGCGTATCCAAGTCCGGGATACTCCTGGTTGCGGTCCTGATTGGCCTGTTTTTTACCGTGGGTCTCAAGGTAGGCCCCCTGTATATCGATCATAATCTCATTACCGAAATCTGCCAGGAACTGGTGGACAATGGTGAAGCAAACAACATGACCGTCAGCGACCTGCGAGCGCGAGTCAGCAATAGCCTGCGCATTAACAATGTTACCGGCTTCAACCTCGATGATATTCGCATGCGCAAGGAAAACGGCCAGGCGATCATCACCATCGCCTATGAGCGACGCCTGCCTATGGTAGCCAATCTGGATATCGTCGCGGTGTTTGATACAACAATTCAGTAAATGGCAGTCGAACTCGATTCACTTCAAGCCAAGCTTTCCTACCAGTTCCAAGATCCATCCCTTGCCACACTGGCGCTGACTCACCGCAGCGCCAGCAAGACCCATAATGAGCGACTGGAATTTCTTGGTGATGCTCTGCTGGATTTCATCATCGGTGAGATCCTGTTCGAGAAAAACCCTGAAGCCACTGAAGGCGAGCTGACTCGCATGCGTGCCGCGCTGGTCAAGAAATCCAGCCTGGCAGAAATGGCCAAGGCGATCGGATTGGGCGACCATCTCTTGCTTAGCAAGGGAGAGGCAGGCAGTGGCGGTCGCAGGCGCGCCTCGGTGCTTGCTGATACCCTGGAGGCGCTGATCGCGGCGGTTTATCTCGACGGTGGCCTGGAGCAATGTTCTGCACTGATTGTGAGACTGGCGGGTGAGAAGTTGGACCGTCCGGAAGCGGTGGGTGACAAGGACTTCAAGACCCGCTTGCAGGAGCGCATGCAGGCATCGGGAGAGCAGTTGCCCCAGTACCGGATACTTGAAACCCGTGGAGAGGCGCACGCCCAGGAATTCCTAGTAGAATGTGCAGTGGCTGTTTTACCCACTGCGCAGCAGGGTCTGGGAAGCAGCAAACGCATCGCCGAACAGGAAGCTGCCAGGCGTACCCTGCAGATATTGGATGGCACTGACCAGGAATTCTCGTATGACAGATGAATTGAGCAACGAAACCTATTGTGGTTTCGTGGCGATTGTGGGTCGGCCTAATGTGGGCAAGTCCACGTTGCTCAATCACCTGCTGCACCAAAAAATTTCCATTACCTCGCGCAAGCCGCAAACTACACGTCACCGTATTCTGGGTATTCACACAGATGGTCAGCATCAATGCATATACGTGGATACGCCAGGCTTGCATGGGAAAGAAACCGGGGCCCTCAACCGGGTCATGAACGAGACCGTACTCACTACGTTGAATGATGTCGACGCCGTCTTGTTCGTCGTTGAACAGCTCGCCTTTAACGCGGGTGATGAACTGGTGCTCGAGCATTTACAGAAGATCTCTGTACCCGTGTTGCTGGTGATGAACAAGGTTGATCTCATGCAGGACAAGGGGCGTCTGCTGCCGCAGATTGAGAAGTTGTCCAGGCGCTTCGCATTCGCCGAGATCGTTCCTGTCTCTGCATTGGGCGGCCACAACCTGGATACCCTGGAACAATTGGTGAAAAAGTATTTACCCAGGGGGCCGTTCCTGTTCCCCGATGACCAGGTAACTGATCGCAGTTCACGCTTTCTGGCTGCGGAGCTGATCCGTGAAAAAGTCACCAGGCAACTGGGCGATGAATTGCCGTACGAGGTCACCGTCGAGATTGAACAGTTCAAGCAGGAGGGAAAGACCCTACACATCCACGGTCTTATACTTGTAGACAAGCCCGGGCAGAAGAAAATACTTGTGGGCAAGGATGGCGAGCGTTTGAAACAGATTGGTTCTGCTGCCCGAGTTGATATGGAAACTGCATTCGCGAGCAAGGTCATGCTCAATCTCTGGGTGAAGGTTAGATCCGGTTGGGCAGATGACGAACGCGCCCTGCATTCACTCGGATATATCGAGCGATAGCCAGAGTAAAACAGTGGAAACCCGGGTATCCCTGCAGCCAGCCTATGTATTGCACAGCAGGCCTTTTCAAAATACTTCATTGCTGGTGGATTTCTTCACCTACGACTATGGTCGGGTGAAAGCCATCGCCAAGGGGGCGCGACGAGAGAAATCCCGCTACCGCTCTCTGCTACAACTCTTCCAGCCATTGCTGGCGTCGTTCTCGGGGCGCGGCGAGATCAAGACCCTGACTTCGCTGGAAAGCCAGCACGGCGCGATCCAGCTAGTGGGGGAACGCCTCTTCAGCGGCTTGTACATCAACGAACTGCTGGTTCGCCTGTTACTGAATCAGGAAGAGCACGCCGCTATCTACAGTAGCTACCAGGAAACACTCGCCGGACTGCAGAACCAGACCAACTACGAACCGGTACTGCGCCGCTTCGAACTCAACCTCCTCGCAGACCTGGGCTATGCCATCAATCTCACGGAAGACTTTCACGATCACAAACCCATCGATGCCGCTTCTTTCTATCGCTTCACCCCCGATGTCGGTTTCGAATCCAGCACCCACATCGGTGCCGATTCAGATAATCCGCGGCACTACAGCGGCGCACACTTGATTGCGCTACGTGAAATGAGACTGGACGATCCTGCGGCCGCTAAATCTGCGAAGCGCCTCCTGCGTCAGGCGCTCGCTGCTCATCTAGGTGAGAAGCCGCTCAACAGCCGTAATTTGTTCGTTCGTTGAAGATTGCTAGTTCTGTCGCGAATCTTCCACAGGGATAGAACAAGGCGAGGCCAGCTCCCACAGAGTTCATGCCAGGCGCGATCTGCTTACTTTCTCCGCAAATGCATAACGTGTAGAATTCTGCGCTCCCTAACTTAGTCGCTACTCGCGCCAATATCCCACCATGACCTATCCCAGTATCGAAGCACTGATAGGCAACACGCCACTCGTTCAGCTACAACGCCTGCCCGGTATCACCAGCAATAAGGTGCTGGTGAAGCTTGAAGGGAACAACCCCGCGGGTTCGGTGAAGGACAGGCCAGCATACAACATGATACTGCAGGCGGAATTACGCGGCGATATCAAGCCGGGGGACAGGCTGATCGAAGCCACCAGTGGCAATACCGGCATCGCGCTGGCAATGGTTGCAGCCATGAAGGGTTACCGGATGACCCTGATTATGCCAGACAATCTCAGCGACGAGCGCAAGGCATCCATGCTGGCCTATGGAGCAGAATTGATTCTGGTGACGGGAGAGCAGGGCATGGAAGGTGCCAGGGATCTTGCGATGGAGATGCTGCGCAGGGGTGAAGGCAAGGTGCTCGATCAGTTTGCCAATCAGGATAATCCCAATGCCCATTACGTGCATACGGGACCGGAAATCTGGCGTGATACCAGGGGGCAAGTAACCCACTTCGTGAGCTCCATGGGCACTACAGGAACGATCATGGGTGTGTCTCGCTACCTGAAGGAACAGAATCCGGCAGTTCAGGTGATAGGATTGCAACCGAAGGATGGCTCCAGGATACCCGGCATACGCCGTTGGCCAGAAGAATACCTGCCAAAGATTTTCGATCGCAGCCGCGTGGATCAGATCATGGATATCGATCAGGTAGACGCGGAGACAACCATGCGCGCCATGGCAACCAGGGAAGGAATATCCTGCGGTGTGTCTTCCGGCGGTGCAGTACATGCAGCCCTGCAACTTAGCGGTGAGCTGGAACAGGCGACTATCGTGGCCATAGTCTGCGATCGCGGTGATCGCTATCTCTCTACCGGCGTTTTCTCGCCTCAGCCCTCCCAGCGCTGAACAAGGCTCTCTTCCAGATAAATCATGAGTTCCCGTAGAAGACATCGCAAAGCGCTGCCAACTGAGGCTGTGAGCCTGGAAATAGAATCTCTGAACCATGAAGGCAGAGGTGTGACCCGAATCGATGGCAAGGTGGGCTTCGTCGATGGCGCCCTGGCCGGAGAGAAGGTGATGGCGAAATACGTGCGACGACGCTCCAGCCTCGATGAATTGTCCACGATTGAAGTTATCGAAGCTTCTGCTGCACGGGTTGAACCTGGTTGTGAGTACTTCGGGCGCTGTGGTGGCTGTTCATTGCGGCACTTGCGCAGTGATCTTCAGGTTGATCTGAAAGAATCGGTGCTTCTCGATCACTTGCGCCACGCCACCGGCCTTGAGCCAAACGAGTTTGAACTGTTGTCGCAATTGCGAGGCGATACTGATCACTATCGCAAGAAGGCCAGGCTGGCAATCCGGGTTGTGAAGAAGAAGGGCGGAGCCCTGGTTGGATTCCGGGAGAAGTATTCGAGTTTCATTACTGACATGCAGGATTGCCAGATCCTGGATAGTACTGTTGCCGGTTTGATTCCCAGGTTAAGGGAATTCATCATGAGACTCGAGGGAGCAATGGAAATCCCACAGATCGAAGTTGCGGTGGGGGAAGTGGCTGACTCCAATCAAGCCGATGCCCCGGATCCTGTTGTCGCTTCAGAAGTGCAAGCGGTAGCGCTGATCTTCAGGCACCTTAAACCTCTGTCAGAGTCCGATACGGCGGCACTGATTGAATTCGCCCAGCAGCAGGCTTTCCAGCTTTACCTGCAACCTGCGGGACCAGACAGCGTCCACAAGCTGTGGCCAGAGGGTGAGGAACGGCTGAGTTATTTTCTGCCTGAATTCCACCTGCAATTGAAGTTCCATCCCCAGGATTTCACCCAGGTAAACAGTTCCATCAATCGGCAGATCGTTAGCCGAGCGATATCCATGTTGCAGTTGCAGGCGGGAGACGCAATGCTGGACCTGTTCTGTGGATTGGGAAATTTCACCCTCGCGGCAGCGAAGCATTGCGCACAGATAGTCGGTGTGGAAGGCAGTGCGGCCATGGTAGATCGTGGTTATGAAAATGCCCGGCTGAACGGTATAGATAACGCACAGTTTTTTGCCGCAGATCTGACCAATCCGATCATCGACAAGGAGTGGGCACAGCGGAAATTCGATAAGGTACTGCTGGATCCGCCGCGTTCCGGTGCACTCGAGATCATGACGCAAGTTGCTGCCCTGAACGCGGCACGCATCGTTTACGTCTCCTGCAATCCTGCCACCCTGGCGCGAGACAGCGCTGTATTGATTGAGTCGGGCTATGAATTGAAATCCGCTGGGGTAATGGATATGTTTCCTCACACCACCCATGTGGAATCCATCGCCTTGTTTGAGAAGACATGACAAACTCAGGAGAACTATCGTTTGACTGCCAGTGCTGAAGGAGCCTCGCAAGCAATAGAACGCTTGCTGCGGGTTATGTCCATGCTCAGGGATCCCGAGTTCGGTTGTCCCTGGGATCTCGAGCAATCCATGGAATCCCTTGTGCCATTCACGATCGAGGAAGTATACGAGGTAGTAGACGCCATAGAGCGAGGCGACATGGTCGATCTCGAGGATGAACTGGGAGATTTACTGTTTCAGGTAGTTTTCTACTCACAGCTGGCCGGTGAGTCTGGTCATTTCAGATTTGCCCAGGTGGCGGAAGCCATTTCAGACAAACTCATTCGCCGCCATCCTCATGTGTTCCCGAATGGCAAACTGGAATCCTTCGCCAATAAGCCAGATATTTCAGCAAACCAGGTGCGAGTCAACTGGGATGCAATCAAGGAGCAAGAAAAAGCCGACAAGAAGGCGAAACGAGGAGGCGATAGCGCTGACCCAGAGCGTTCGCCCAGTGCCCTGGATGACGTTCCTCGCGCACTTCCTTCCCTGGAAAGATCGCGCAAGCTGCAGAAGCGGGCAGCAAGGCTTGGTTTTGACTGGAATGATGTTCAACCAGTGATAGCGAAGCTGAAAGAAGAGATAGGAGAATACGAGGAAGCAGTGGCCGCTGCCGATGATGGCGCACTGCAACATGAACTAGGCGATATTCTGTTTGCGGCAGTTAATCTGGCCCGTCATACGGGCATTGAACCGGAAATTGCTCTGCGAGACGCAAATCAACGTTTCGAGAATCGATTCAGGTGGATCGAACAGGAATTATCCAGTCGCGGTATCAGCATCGAAGATGCGTCCCTGGAAACCATGGATGAATTGTGGGACCAGGCCAAGGCTGCTGGATTATAGGTACAAATCAAAAGCTGGAACTTCAGGAGAAAAAAATGAGGATCATATTGTTGGGTGCCCCGGGCGCCGGAAAGGGTACCCAGGCTCAATTCATTACGGAGAAATTTGGTATTCCCCAGATTTCCACCGGTGACATGCTGCGAGCGGCGGTGAAGCAGGGAACAGCGTTAGGGAAGCAGGTTGAACAGGTTATGGCGTCCGGAGGGCTGGTTACAGATGAGATCATTATCGCCCTGGTGAAAGAGCGCATCGCCCAACAAGATTGTGTCAATGGTTTCCTGTTTGACGGATTTCCTCGCACAATACCCCAGGCAGAAGCGATGGTGAGCGCTGGAGTGCCGATCGATGTTGTGCTTGAAATCGATGTTCCGGATGATGAGATCGTCAAGCGCCTGAGTGGGCGGCGGGTACATCTGGACTCAGGCCGTGTCTACCATGTTGTCTACAACCCGCCTAAAGTTGAGGGCATGGATGATGTGTCCGGTGAGCCGCTGATACAGCGTGATGACGACAAGGAAGACACAGTGCGTAAGAGGCTAGCGGTATATCACGAGCAAACTGAACCGCTCGTTGCGTTCTACGAATCAAGAGAAGCGGGTGGTGACAAAGTGCGTGTGGTTAAGGTGAATGGTGTTGCGAGTGTTGACGCCATCAAGAGTGAGATATCCACAGCGCTAAGTTGAGTTATCCACACTAGCAGTAAATAATTGCCTAATTTTCAGGCAGTGCGAACAACCCGGGCACCTGTCCGGGTTTTTTGTGCAGGTAGCAAAGTCATCGTAAGAGTTTTTATTCCAGGCTTGCTGCAAAGAGTAATTCACGCCGTGAATACTAAAATTGGCAAACAACTTGCTCGCGAATTGCACCAAAACTGTGAACACTACCTCATATTTCCTGAATGAATTGATCAAAATCTTGTTCAGTTTTCTTAAAGTTTTCTAATTAACAAGCGAAATAAAAGATTAACGCCACGTGCAGGTGGGTTGTTTTGCGTGCGAACAGGAAAAAATTTGATTTCGTTAACATGCAAAATGATTGACAGTTTGTTGTTTGCTAAATAAAAACTGTGATATGTTGCCGCGAGTAACAGGTATTGGTTGTCTTGATTTCGTCCTCATAGCAACTATAACTTGTAGATAACCAGACAAAGTGATGGTTAAAGCTAAAAAGAAATCGCCAGCTAAGAGTAAGAAGAAACTAGTAAAGCGAAAGGTGACTTCAAAGAATATTAGTAGCGCGGCTTTAACCAACGCTGAAGCGACCGTCAACAGGCTTGAACGAGAAGCAAGGACGGCAGCAAGAGCACTAACCGCTGCCAGGAAGAAAGCAGCCACGGCTAAGAAAGTAGCGGCAAAAACAAGAACAGCGAAGGATAAACGAGCGGCAAAGAGTGCGAAGAACGCATCCCAGAGGGCCTCTGCAAGAGTTGCAGCGATCGACGCCAGAATTCGAACAGCGAGAGCGAAAGCCAGAGCAGCTGAACTAGCTGTCAGGGAGAAAGCCAGAAAACTGGCCGAAGCCGCCAAAGCTGAAGCCGATCTCCAAAAAGCAATTGCTGCATTTACCGCCAAATGGAAGCGGGAACGAGCCAAGGCTGATGCCGCGAAAGCCGCCAGGCAGGCTCGAAAAGATGCATTGAAAGCCCGAATTGTTGCAACGAAAGCGGCAAGTAAGGTGAAGGAAGACGCCAGGACGGTAGCTGAGAAAGCCAAGGCAGCTGCCAGGCGAGCCGCAAAAAAGCAGGCCGCCAAGAAGAAAGTTGGCAAGAAATCGCCGATAAAGAAGAAAACTGGCAAGAAAAAGGTTTTGGGCAAGTCGCCAAACAGGAAAAAAGCGGCTGGCAAAAAGGTAGCAACCAAGCGAAGCAAGTCAGCTGGTAAGCGGAAGACCAGCAAGGCTGGCAGGCTTCGTTAGGGGGCGTATTCAAGGTATGTAGTACTTAGTAACTTAACTTTGAGAAATGGTAGCGAGGTCGAAAATGGCTAAGAAAGTAGCGAAGAAAAAAACGGCTAAGAAGAAAGTGGCCAAGAAGAAGGTAGCAGTAAAACGCAAAGTAACTGCAGTTAAGAAGAAAGTTGCCAAAAAGAAGGCAGCTGTGAAGCGCAAAGTTACTGCGAAGAAGAAAGTAGCCAAGAAGAAGGTTGCTGCAGTAAAGCGTAAGGTCAAGAAGAAGGTTGCCAAGAAAAAGACGGCCAAGAAGAAAGTAGCCAAGAAGAAGGCAACCAAGAAAAAAGTGGCCAAGAAGAAGGCTACCAAGAAGAAGGCAACCAAGAAGAAAGCGGTAAAGCGTCGTGCAGCGGCCAAAAAGGCAGCCAAGCGTAAAGTCGCGAAGCGCAAGGCTCCTGCCAAGAAGAAGGTAGCCAAGAAGAAGGTAGCCAAGAAAAAGGTAGCCAAGAAAAAGGTAGCCAAGAAAAAGGTAGCCAAGAAGAAGGTTGCCAAGAAGAAGGTAGCGAAGAAGAAGACGGCTAAAAAGAAAGTAGCCAAGAAGAAGGTAGCGAAGAAGAAGACGGCCAAGAAGAAAGTGGCCAAGAAAAAGGCTAGCAAGAAAAAAGTCACCAAGAAAAAGACGGTGAAGCGTCGCGCAGCAGCCAAGAAGGCAGCCAAGCGTAAAGTGGCCAAGCGCAAGGCACCTGCCAAGAAGAAGGTAGCCAAGAAGAAGGCCACTAAGAAGAAAGTAGCCAAGAAGACAGTGGCGAAGAAAAAGGTAGCCAAGAAGAAGACGGCCAAGAAGAAAGTGGCCAAGAAAAAGGTTGCCAAGAAGAAAGTAGCCAAGAAGAAAGTAGCCAAGAAGAAAGTGGCGAAGAAAAAGGTAGCCAAGAAGAAGGCGACCAAGAAGGCTGCTGCCAAGCGCAAAGCGCCGGCACGCAAGAAGACGGCAGCCAAGAAGAAGTAAACTGCCTTAAAAAGGCAGTTAGCAAGAAATCAGTTCATGGTCGCAGCCTCGCTGCGGCCAGGGACCTGATGCCAGACCTCGCAACCATCTGATTTTGGTCAGGTGGAAGCCTACCTCTCGCTCCCATGGAATCCCCCTTGCTACGGCAAGGGGGATTTTTCATCTCCCTGGTTTATCATTCGAATCCATGTCCTTGCTCCTCGCTATAGATACATCCGGCCGCAATTGTCGTGTGGGTCTCGCAGACGAAGGCCGGCTTCTGGTCAGGCGTATCGGTGAGAATTCGCGCCAGGCCGCCCAGGAAGTGTTGCCTCTCATCAAGGATGTGATGGCTGAGGGACGACTCGAGTTACGGGAGTTGGATGCACTGGCTGTGATATCGGGCCCCGGGTCATTCACCGGCCTGAGAATTGGTATCGGAGTTGCTCAGGCGCTTTCCTTTACCCAGTCAATCCCCGTTGTGGCAGTATCATCACTCGCGCTTCAGGCATGGTGCGGAATGAAGCAGCAAGGCGTACTCGAATGCCTCGTATTCGAGGAAGCCAAGGAGCCCGAGTTTTACTTCGCCCACTATCGTTGCGATCCAGTGCACGGGACCCAACTTCTAGGGAAAGAGCAGGTGGGGGCGTTGGAAGATCTGCAGATTCCGGCGTCTTTTACCAGTCTCTCGCAATTGCCCGAGCATGCAGGCTTGCTAGGTTCGGTCTGCGCGACCGTTTCAGCATTAGGGCAAGTCGCCGGGGGAGTGCCGGCTTATCCTGAACTGATTCCAGGCCTCGAGGAGTTCTGCGAACTGGCTACGATTAAATTCCATCACAATGAAGTAAGCAAAGAGCCGGTGTTGCCGAATTACGTTAAAGAGCAGATGGAATACTCCTGAGGGATTCTGGGCTGTGGAATCCAATTTCTTGCAAATCAGTATTCTGGCCCTGATTCAGGGCTTGACGGAATTCTTGCCCATATCTTCCTCTGCCCACCTGCAACTTCCTGCCTTGCTTCTCGGCTGGTCAGACCAGGGGCTGGCATTTGATGTCGCCGTACACCTTGGCACTTTACTCGCTGTGGTGAGCTACTTTCACCGCGACCTGCTGTCTCTGCTCAAGTCCTTCCTGCTTCAGATTTTCGCGAGGCCGCGTGACGAGCAGCAGCAACGTGAAGCAAGGCTTGCCTGGCTGCTGCTCATGGCATCTATTCCAGCCGCCGTGGCCGGTGTCTTGCTCTATGATCTTGTTGCTGTCTATGGCAGGAACGCGCAGTTAATTGCCCTGAGTTCCATCGTCTTTGCCCTGTTACTATGGTGGATCGATGCGCGCTCCAGCCATAGTCGGTCCATGTACGACTGGAACTGGCGATCCGCTTTACTGGTTGGGCTGGCGCAAATATTTGCTCTCCTGCCAGGAACATCCCGGTCGGGGGTAACCATGACTGCAGCCCTGCAATGCGGGTTTTCCAGGGAAGCGTCCGCCCGCTTTTCTTTCCTGCTTGCAATACCGATCATTCTCGGCAGCGGTGGTCTGCTGGTGCTGGATGTGCTGCAAGGCAGTGAGCTTGAATTGTCCTGGAGCCTCCTGCTGTACGCCGCTATCCTGGCCGGGCTCATGGCACTCGCCTGCATCCACTATTTCCTGCGGTTGATTACCCATCTAGGCTACCTGCCTTTCGTGATCTACAGGGTGGTGCTGGGTGTCGCCATCCTCCTGATAGCCTGATCATGTCCGCCTGGCAGCACGTTGCCCTGATGCAACAAGCCGATACGCTATCGGCACAGGAATCAAACCTCGTGAATAGCCTTGCTATTTCCCATATCCCAGTCCAGCAACTACAGTCCTGTGGATTCCGCTTTATTCTGCGCTACGAGAAGCAGGGTCTCACTCTTTACAGCACGCATGCTGATGCTCCGGGCGGCTTGTGCGTGGATTTTGCCAGCCGTGACCTTCAGCGTCGCCGGAAAGAGTCCCTGAAGGCACAGAACCTCGGCAAGGCGCTCGGTCTCAAGTCATTACGCTATCCAGTCATTCTTGACGCCACGGCCGGGCTCGGTACGGACAGTTTTCTCTTCAGCGCCGCAGGTTGCCAGGTAGTAATGCTGGAAAGGAATCCGCTCGTTCATGCACTGTTGGCTGATGGTCTGGATCGTGCTGCCAATACAGATGGAGTGCTACGGGACATTACAGAGCGCATGCGCTTGCAACAGGAAGATTTTCTCCACGCTAGACTGGATACGGATGCATTTGATGTGGTTTACCTGGACCCAATGTTTCCTGCCAAGAAGAAAAGTGCCAAGTCAGGCAAGGGGATGTTCCTGTTGCAGCAGTTGGTTGCGGACAGTGCCGACGAGATCATGATGCTGCAGAGGGCCATGCAGCTGGCCAGGAAGAGGGTGGTTGTTAAGCGGGCGAAGCTTTCACCTACGATCGGCGAACTTAGGCCGGACATCAGTTTCATCGGAAGCAGTAATCGCTTCGATGTCTACCTGAGTTAGGGGAATCAGGCCGGGGATTACCCCGTTATGCCTGGTCCCCGGTAAGCCTGCCCATGATCGCCTCGTATATCCGGGAGAGTTTTTCCAGGTCTTCGATGCGGACACATTCATCAATCTTGTGAATAGTGGCATTGCAGGGCCCGAGTTCTACAACTTCCGTACCTGTTGGGGCGATGAAGCGACCATCCGACGTGCCTCCGGCGGTAGAGAGTTGGGGCCTCAGCCCGGTCACATCCTCAGTGCACTGGCTAACCACGTCGATCAGGTTTCTGGCAGAGGTCAGGAACGGTTCGCCCGACAGGTGCCACTGGCACTCATACTTGATGCCAGATTTCTGTAACAGCCCTTCTATGCGCCTCCTGATCTCATCCGCGCTAATCTCCGTCGAATAGCGTAGGTTGAAATCCACTTCCAGGGTTTCCGGGATCACGTTATTGGCGCCAACGCCGGAATGAATATTGGAGATCTGAAAGCTTGAAGGAGGGAATGCGGAATTGCCCTGGTCCCAGGTGAGTGCCGCAACTTCCGCCAGTACCGGCAATGCTTCGTGGATTGGATTCAGTGCCAGGTGAGGATAGGCAACATGACCCTTGATGCCTTTCACGATCAATTTGCAACTTAGTGAACCCCGGCGCCCAATCTTGACTGTGTCGCCCAGTTGCGCAGTGCTGCTGGGTTCACCGACGACGCAGTAATCGATATGCAGGCCGCGTTGCTGGAAGGTCTCTACTACCTTGCGGGTACCGTTTATCGCCTGGCCTTCTTCATCGGATGTAATGAGAAAGCCCAGTCGACCATTGAGGCTATGGCTGGCAGAGAATCGTTCAGCAGCGGTAATCATGGCAGCGAGGCTACCCTTCATATCGGCGCTGCCGCGACCAAAGAGATACTCACCGCGGATGCTGGGCTGAAATGGATCGCTCTCCCATTCGGACACCGGGCCGGGTGGTACAACATCAGTGTGACCGGCAAAGACCAGCAGAGGACCACTATCACCCTTGTGCGCCCAGAGATTCTCGACATCACCATAGGGAAGTCGCTCGATAGTGAATCCGAGCGCTTCGAGGCGAGTCGCCAGGATATCCTGGCAGCCCTTGTCCCGTGGAGTAACAGAATCGATGGCGATAAGCTGCTTCGCCAGTTCGAGTGTATCGGACATAGTGTTCCCTAGTTGTGGCTGTGCAGCTCTTCGTTGAGGCTGATACTGGTGCGTGTGGGCACGGCTTCTACAGTACCGGTGAGGGAATTGCGCCGAAAGAGCAAGTTCTTGCGCTCGCTAAGCGATCCCGCTTTCACGGTTTCAATTACTTCTCCCTTGGCATCCAGCACGTTTACCTTGGTGCCACCGGTCACGTACAGGCCCGCCTCCACGATACAACCATCCGCCAGGGGAAATCCGATACCCGCATTGGCACCGATGAGGCAGTTTTCACCAACCGAGATGATTGTAGTGCCCCCGCCGGAGAGGGTTCCCATGGTGCTGCAACCTCCGCCGAGATCGCTGTTTTTGCCCACAACCACACCGGCCGAAATGCGCCCTTCGATCATCGCAGTACCCAGGGTGCCGGCATTGAAATTGACAAAGCCCTCATGCATGACGGTAGTGCCTTCGCCAATGTAGGCGCCGAGGCGCACACGAGCGGTATCCGCAATACGTACTCCCCTGGGAACGATGTAGTCGGTCATCTTGGGGAATTTGTCCACCGATTGTACATCCAGGACCCGACCTTGCTTGCGGGCAGCAATCTGGCGGGCTGGCAGGTCATCGAGATCGATCGCGCCATCATCTGTCCAGGCCAGGTTCTTCAGCACACCAAACAGACCGGTGAGGTTTGCACCGTGTGGTTTGACGAGGCGATGGGACAACAGGTGCAGCTTCAGGAAAGCGGCAGGAATAGAGGCTGGTGCCTGCTCCAGTTCTTCCACGCAGTACACCAGGGTCTTGTCGCCGCCGCTCACTGAACCCAGCAGGCTTGCTGTGGCTTCGAGGCCAGCGTTCCTCAATTCATCGAGCAGCGGCTGAATCTGTAGGTCGGCGATTTCGCCAAAGCCAGAGGTATCGCCGGCGATACCTGCGGCTGCTGACAGGATTCGGTGCTGCGAATCTTCAGGATTCAGTTCTGGCTGCGGGTAATAGACCTCAATAATCTCTCCCCTGGAGTTCGCTGTGGCCATTCCGAGGCCGGTACTTAAACTCATCTTGCTGTTCCTTTTCTATTGCCGATTTGTCTGGCGCTACGTAGAGCTGTCTAAAGCAGGGTTGCCTGCCATTCCTTCTCGTCAAAGCCGATAAGCCATGATCTACCGTGTTGCAGGATGGGGCGTTTGATGAGCGATGGATTCTCTGTCATCAGGGCAGCCGCGCTATTCACAGTGAGTTTTTCTTTTACGGCATCGTCCAGCTTGCGCCAGGTCGTACCTCGCTTGTTGATCACCTGCTCCAGAGTGAACCTGGACAGCAACTGCTTCGCCAGCGTGCTATCACAGCCTGATTTCTTGTAATCATGAAAATCATAAGCAAGCCCGTTTGCCTGCAACCAGTTACGGGCTTTTTTCATGGTGTCACAGTTGCTGATGCCGTAAATCGTTGTCATGTTCTATGGTCTGTCTTGTTGAACTCCCTGGCCTGTTGGGAGTACATCGATCTAGCTCGCAAAACGTGATTCGAGTTCCTGTTTGATCGCTTCCTGGAGCCTTGTTTTCAGCGCTTCATCATGAAGCGGCAACCCATCCTTGTCGGTCACAAAAAATAAATCCTCTACCCGTTCTCCCAAGGTGGTGATGCGTGCGTCCTGCAGATTGATATCGTTCTCCGCGAAAACCTTGCCGACACAAGCCAGGATGCCAGGTTGATCGGGACAGTTGAGTTCCAGGGTCGAATAGGGCTTGTCCGTGGTCTGTAGAAACATTGATTCGATAGGTTTATTGAAATAGCGTTCCTTGCGACTCTGGCGAACTTTGGCAACCGCCATCGGCTTGTTGCCGCTGCGCAGATGGGTGGCCAGCACGGATTCTATTTCCTGCAGCCGATTCACATTCCTGCCCACTGACCTGCCATCGTGTTCCAGTACCGTGTAGGTATCCATGCAATAGTCGTTGTTGGAAGTGAAGATTCGGGCACCCTGGATATTCAGATTCAATTTTTCAAAAGCAGCCGTACTATTGGCAAACAGGTAGTCCGCATTCCTTGTATAGATAAAAATCAGGGTCGCTCCTTCGACACTGGCGTCTGCCTCGACTTCCCGGAAGGAAATCAATGGCTCATCCGCGTCGAACCTGGAGATCGCTTCCGTGTGCCAAACGATATTATCCGTGGATTCCCTGACGAAATACTCTTCCGCGGCATTCTGCCAGACCGATTCAATCTGTTGATCGCTGAATCCTTTTTCGTGCAGTTTTTTACGCGCCGAATCCTTCTTGTCAGCGATACGCTCGGCACGGTTCACCGTATTTTCCAGGCCCAGACGGAACGCACGGGCCGTGTTCAGGTAGAGTTGGCGGAGCAGGGTGGCGCGCCAGCTATTCCACAACTCCGGATTGGTGGCACAGATATCTGCCACGGTCATGGCGTACAGATAGTCGAGGTGCAGCTTGTCTCCCATAAGTTCCGCAAACTCGTGAACGACATCCGGATCGCTAATGTCTTTGCGCTGGGCAGTCATGGACATAAGCAGATGCTTGTCTACGATCCACGATACCAACTTGGTGTCCCATTCACTCAATCGATGGCGACGACAGAAAGCCTCAGCATCAGCCTTGCCCAGTTCAGAGTGATCGCCGCCACGGCCCTTCGCGATATCGTGGTAGAGACCGGCGATGTAGAGCAATTCCACTTTAGGCAGATTGCGAGCCACCCGGGCCGCCTCCGGGAATTTCTCCTCGGCTTCCGGTAGTCGGAACCGGCGCATGTTTTCCACCACTTGCAGGGTATGAGCATCCACGGTGTAGATGTGAAACAGGTCATGCTGCATCTGGCCCGATATTTGTCCGAACTCAGGCAGGTAACGACCAAGAATTCCGTAGCGTGCCATGCGTCGCAGGTGCAGGGTCATCTTGTGCGGGGAGCGCAGTAGTTCCATGAACAGGGATACGTTGCGGATGTCCTGCCGGAAGTCTTCATCGATCAGGCGTCGGCTGTCTCGCAGTAGCCGGATAGTACTTGCCCTTATTCCCTCGATATCGGGGTTCTGCGCCATCAACACGAAAATTTCCATGAGCGCGAAGGGGCTGCGATTGAATATATTGCTGTCGACGACTTCGATATAGTCATTGCGTAACTGGAAGCGTTTATTGAGTGGTTTCAGACGCTCCTTCTCACCGGCCCTCAGGATGACTTCATCGAAGTGCTGCAATATCACATCGTTCAGTTCACGCAGGTTGGCTACGGCACGGTAGTACTGCTTCATCAGCTTTTCCACACCGAGTGAATTCTCGTCGTCCTCGTAGCCGAACAGGCGCGCCAGCTCTCTCTGCTTGTCGAAGAGCAGGCGATCCTCGCTGCGTCCTTCGAGATAATGCAATCCATAGCGCAGCTTCCACAGGAATTGCTGCCCCTTGTTCAGCATGGCTTCCTCGGAGGGTTTGAGAAAGCCGAGTTCCACCAGATCCTGGAAAGAACTGGCGCCGAAATGCCGCTTAATCACCCAGGCGATTGTCTGGATGTCGCGTAAACCGCCAGGTGAGGTCTTGATGTTGGGTTCCAATGCGTAGTCGACGTCATGGAAGCGCTTATGGCGTAGAGCCTGCTCATCCAGCTTGGCGCGCAGGAATTTCTTGATCGGCCAGACTCGCTTGTTGTTCGTGGCCTCATGCATTAGTTGCAGGAGATCGTCTGCGCCGGTAATGGTCCTGGTTTCCATTAGAGCAGTGGCGACAGTGATATCCTTGATGGCTTCCTGCTTGCACTGCTTGACCGAGCGCACACTGTGGCCGATCTCCAGCCCGATATCCCACAGCAGGGTACAGAATGCGCTTATGCAATCCTTGTATTTCGCATTGCGGTCCTTGCGGGTGAGGATTAACAGGTCAATATCGGAATGGGGGAGTAGCTCGCCGCGCCCATATCCGCCCACGGCGAGCAGGGCGATATCTGTCTGGTCTGACCAGTTCTGCTGTTGCCAGGCGAGGGTTAGTATCTGATCGATTACCCAGGCCCGTCCCCGTACGATCTCGGTGATGTTCAGATTCTGCTTGTAGCGTTCATCGAGGATGGCACTTGCGCGATTGATGGCTTCGCGCAACAAGGGTATGAGTTTGCCCTCGTTAGCAATGGCGGCCTTCAAACCTTCAAGGTCGAGTAATTCTGCGCCTGCTTCGACGCTGGACTGAACTGCTGCCTCCGCGATTGAAAGAGTATCGAAGCTCACAGGTTTTCATCGTGGCGACGGGTCAATACTTCACACCCGTCTGCGGTTACCGCCAATGTATGTTCCCACTGGGCAGAGAGTCGGCGATCCTTGGTAGTAACGGTCCAGCCATCTTTCCTGGAGAGCTTCGTATAGCGGCTACCGGCGTTTAACATCGGTTCTATAGTAAACGTCATGCCTTCGCGGAGTTCCGTGCCGGTATTGGGTCGCCCGAAGTGCAGGACCTGGGGCTCTTCATGGAAGATACGTCCGATGCCGTGCCCACAGTACTCGCGTACGATCGAATAATTATTCGCTTCTCCATGTTGCTGGATGACATGCCCAATATCTCCCAGCGTGCATCCCGGGCGCACGATGTCGATGGCCTTGTATAGGCATTCCTGGGTGACCCGGATTAGCCTCTTGGCATGATCTGGTACCTCACCCACGCAAAACATCTTGCTGGTGTCGCCATGGAAGCCGTCCTTGATCACGGTTACATCAATGTTGATGATGTCCCCTGACTTCAGAATCTTGCCGTCGCTGGGTATGCCATGGCAGATGACATGGTTTACCGATGTGCAGATAGATTTTGGGAAGCCGTTGTAGTTGAGCGGGGCAGGGATGGCATGCTGCTTGTTCACTATATAGTCATGACAGATCCTGTCCAGTTCGCCGGTGCTGATCCCGGGTTGTACGTGGGAACCGATCATGTCGAGGACTTCGGCCGCAAGCTGGCCGGCGACCCGCATTTTATCTACTTCTTCGGGCGACTTGATATGGATACTCATGGATGCAGGGACTGGTCAAATAGCTGATTTTACGAAGCCGGGTATTTTAATGTACTCGGGGTGCCAGTAACAGGGACAAGTAGCCTGTGCCGGGCTCTGGGCGCTGAGGTCGCCGCTGAGTTTTCAATAAGGACTGCTCCTAAGATAGTCAGGTGCCACCGGGGGGGTGATGCATGCAGGAAGGCCTTTCTTGGACACGCCGTGAATACATCCCTGTAGGCTCGGGCGCGGCTTGGCCGCCAGGGATGGCGGTACTGCAGGAAATGCAGGAGCAATTTCCTGCCCCTGCCGCGCACGGTCCAATAAAGGCCTTCCTGCCTCCATTCCCGCGTGGATTCGAGCTATTTTCAATAGATAAATTATTAGATTTCAATAAGTTGGAAAGGTTTGTGGTATTTCTGCTTCTTGCTGGCGGACTTGCAAGATGTTTGCAGGGAAGGTGGCCGCCCGGGGCTGCGAGACCGTGGCGCGACAGGGATGTCGCGCCAGAGCGTACAGGGATGTATTCACAGCGTGTCTCGCAGTCCCAGGCGGCCACCTGACCTTTGCACTACAAACGAACATGGAAATCCACGTAAAATCTTCCTGAAAACACCAGATTATGGTATAAAGCGCCCCGCTCTGGAGTCGGTATGCCGATTTCGGGCTTAATTTAACTATTTAACGTCGCACATACACCGACACATGGTCTTTGGGTGCCTGACCGCGTTCACGCGAGAAGGTTTAGTCATGGGGTGTATGGAGGCCTAACCCAAACATAGGTATTGAAATGACTGTAAGCATGAAAGAAATGCTCCGTGCAGGAGTGCATTTCGGGCACCAGTGTCGCTACTGGAACCCAAAAATGGAGCCATACATCTTTGGCGCCAGAAACAAGATTCATATCATCAACCTGGAACACACAGTTCCGGCTCTCCAATCAGCCCTCGACCAGGTAACCAGCCTGGCTGACAAGAAGAAGAAGATTCTTTTTGTCGGTACCAAGCGGGCGGCAGCCAAGATCGTCAGGGAGCAGGCAGAACGCGCCGGTATGCCCTATGTGAATCATCGCTGGCTGGGCGGCATGCTCACCAACTACAAGACGATTCGCGGTTCGATCAAGCGCCTGAAAGAACTGGAAACCCAGGAAGCCGATGGCACCTTCCGCCGCCTGACCAAGAAAGAAGCATTGATGCTGACCCGCGCCAAAGAAAAACTGGAGCGCAGCATCGGTGGTATCAAGGATATGGGTGGACTTCCGGATGCCCTGTTCGTAATTGACGTCGAGCACGAGCGTATCGCGATCACCGAGGCCAACAGCCTTAAGATTCCGGTGATTGGCGTGGTGGACACCAATAGTGATCCAGCTGGTGTGGACTATGTAATTCCTGGCAACGACGACGCTATCCGCGCTATTCAGCTCTATGCCGAAGCAGTAGCAAATGCCTGCATCGAGGGCACCAAGCGTAGTGGCCCCGATGGTGGAACCAGCGAATTCGTTGAGATCGATGACAGCGAAGAGGAAGCGCTGGCGGCCACGACTGCCAAAGCGAAGGCGGAAATCAAGGCGGCTGAGAAACCAGCAGCAACAGAAGCGGCAGTAGAAGAAGCTGACGCGAAGGCTGAAGGTGAAGAGGCTCAGGAAGCCGCAGCGGCGGATGACAGCGAAGCGGCCAAGAAGGCTCCAGCCAAGAAGAAAGTTGCAGCCAAGAAGAAGGTTGCTGTAAAGAAGGCGCCCGCCAAGAAGAAAGCGCCTGCCAAGAAGAAGGCTACTGCCAAGAGCGCAGATAGCGAGTAGTACACCATATAAGTTGTCAGCGTGAGCCCAGGCTCAGCCGTTGGCACGGCATCCCGCAGAGGATGTATTAGGGGGCTTTAGCCCCCTTTTCATAGATAGTGCAAATTGACCGCTAAGGGAGTCTGGGCTCCTTTGACAAAGACGAGGCAAGATAATGGCAAATATTACTGCAAGCATGGTTAAGGAACTGCGTGAGCGCACCGGTCTTGGCATGATGGATTGCAAGAAGGCATTGGCAGATGCTGATGGTGATATGGAGAAGGCGATTGAAGATCTGCGCAAGGCGAGTGGCCTGAAGGCCGCCAAGAAAGCCAGCCGTGTGGCCGCCGAAGGCGTGGTACTCACCAAGATTGACGATGAAGGTACCTATGGTGTGATCCTCGAAGTAAACAGTGAGACTGACTTCGTGGCCCGCGATGACAATTTCCTGGCATTTGCCGATCAGGCGCTGGATGCTGCGTTTACCAACCGCGAAGCAGATGTTGCTGCGATTCTTGATAGCGGTGTGGAAGAAGCACGCCAGGCTCTCGTGCAAAAGATTGGTGAGAACATCAATGTGCGTCGTATTGGACGCATCGCCCTGGAAGGCGATGGTGGCATCGTGGAGAGCTATATCCACAATAACAAGATTGGTGTCCTGATTGCGTTACAGGGTGGTGATGAAGCCCTCGCACGCGATGTCGCCATGCATATTGCTGCTGTGAATCCCATGGTTGTTCGCGCCGAGGATGTGCCTGAGGATGTTTTGGCCAAGGAGTCAGAAATTTATTCAGCGCAGGCGCGTGAGAGCGGCAAGCCGGAAGAAATTATCGAGAAGATGATTCAGGGCAGGCTGCGCAAGTTCATCGCGGAAGTTACGTTGCTGGAGCAGCCTTTCGTGAAAGATCCCGACACCACTATCAGTGCCTTGCTGAAGCAGTCTGACGCGGATGTGATCAGCTTCCTGCGCTTCGAAGTGGGTGAAGGCATCGAGAAAGAAGAAGAAGACTTCGCTGCCGAAGTAGCGGCACAATTGGCCGGGTAAACTAATCGGGAGTTGCAACACCATGCCCCAAAGGGATCGCAAGTATAATCGAATCCTTCTGAAACTCTCCGGTGAGGCTCTCACCGGGGAAGCAGATTTCGGTATTGATCCCAAGGTGCTGGACCGTATGGCTGTCGAAGTAGGGCAGTTGATCGGCCTCGGCGTCCAGGTAGGCATGGTGATCGGTGGCGGTAACCTGTTCCGCGGTGCGGCTCTGCATGCCGCCGGTATGGAGCGGGTTACTGGCGACCATATGGGAATGCTGGCCACGGTGATGAATGCGCTGGCCATGCGGGATGCTCTAGAACGCGCAGGCATTCCGACCCGGGTGATGTCGGCCATCCAGATGAGTGGCGTTGTTGAACACTACGATCGCCGCAACGCCATCCGCTACCTGAATGCGGGTGATGTGGTTATCTTCTCTGCTGGTACAGGTAATCCATTCTTTACTACCGATTCCGCCGCCTGTCTGCGGGGAATTGAGATTGATGCCGACCTGATCCTCAAGGCGACCAAGGTCGATGGCGTGTATTCCGCCGATCCAGAAAAATTCCCCGATGCCGTAAAATTTGAATGCCTGAGCTATGACGAAGTGATCGAAAAGAAGCTGGGCGTTATGGATCTCACCGCAATCTGTCTCAGCAGGGACCATGAGATTCCGATCAAGGTATTTAACATGAACCGCCCCGGCGCCTTGCTGGACAACGTGATGGGCAAGACTGACGGCACCCTGATCAAGTAGTATTGCTTGCTTGGCGCTTCTCGCCCGGTAATGATCAGGTACAACCAGACACCTGCCAGAACGCCTTTAGGCGACGCAGGTATAAACTAAACGAGGCTTTTAGATGATTAATGAAATAATTGCGGATGCCGAAGATCGCATGAAGAAGAGCCTTATTGCCCTGGAGGATGCCTTCAAGAGGATCAGGACGGGCAGGGCTCACCCGAGTCTGCTGGATGGAATCATGGTTTCCTATTACGGTGCCGATACTCCCCTCAGCCAGCTAGCCAATGTCACCGTCGAAGAGAGTCGCTCCCTGGTAATTTCCCCCTGGGAGAAACAGATGATCTGGGAAGTTGAAAAGGCCATCATGAAGTCAGATCTGGGCCTGAATCCTTCCAACAATGGCAATACGATTCGGGTGCCGATGCCACCGCTTACCGAAGAGACTCGTCGCGAATTCACCAAGCAGGCAAAGAATGAGGCCGAGAATACCCGTGTCGCCATTCGCAATATCCGGCGCGATGCCAACTCTGACCTCAAGGATCTGGAGAAAGAAAAAGAAATTTCCGAAGACGATCTGCGCCGTGCAGAAGATCAGGTGCAGAAGCTTACGGACAAGTATATTGCCGAAGTAGAAGTGGCATTCCAGGCCAAAGAAGCAGATCTGCTTTCAATCTGATTGTTGCCAGAGGGAACATTGCGCCGCAATTGAAGTCTTCTTTAGTCAGGTAGTCTTTGTATTAGAGAAGTATTCCCATGACGCCTGAGCAGTCAGATATTCCCAGACACATCGCCATCATCATGGATGGTAATAGCCGTTGGGCAAGGGCCCGCGGCCTTCCGACCAAGGCTGGCCATCGCCAGGGGGCAGAGTCTGCCCGCGAAGTGGTCTATTCCTGCATCCGTCGCAACATACCCTTTCTCACCCTGTTTGCGTTCAGCAGTGAGAACTGGATGCGTCCCGCGAAAGAAGTCCAGGCTCTCATGGCGCTGTTCCTCTCTGTGTTGAACCGCAGTGAGATCAGGCAATTTCACGAGGAGAATGTGAGGTTGAAGTTTGTGGGCAAGCGCTCGGATTTCTCCAGGAAATTGCAGGAGCGCATGGCAGACGTCGAGGCTTTGACAGCGAACAACACGGGAACTACCGTTATTGTCGCTGCAGACTATGGGGGGCGTTGGGATATAGCACAGGCGGCACGCAAGCTCGCTGCCCTGGTAGAAGCTGGCGAGTTGAAAGCTGCGGATATCGATGAAACTGCCTTGCATCAGTACACCAGCCTGAGCGAATTCCCGGATCCGGATCTGTGTATAAGAACCGGGGGTAATAATCGAGTCAGTAATTTCCTGCTTTGGCAATTCGCATACACTGAGCTGTATTTCACCGACTGTTACTGGCCAGATTTTGATGAATCGGAATTTGCCAGGGCTCTTGATGATTTTGCCCAGCGCCAGCGTCGCTTTGGCAGGCACAAAGAATAGGATGTCCGGGTCTGGTAATCATGATTGAGGGATTAAAACAGCGTGTAGCGACCGCCCTGGTGCTCATATCGGCACTGGCGGCATTTACCATCTTTCTACCGCCGTTCCTGTATGCAATCTTTATTGGCCTGCTTGTCATGGCTGCCAGCTGGGAGTGGAGCGGTCTGGTAGAAGGTGCTAATAGCAAAGGACGCGTGATTTATCTCGCCACGGTACTGCTTATGTTGCTGGGTGCCTTCGGGGTGCTGCAGATCAATCCTGTAAGCCAGCAGCCTGACGTGCTCAGGGCCGCCATGATACTGATGCTCGGATTGCTATGGTGGACATTGAGCTTCTTGCTGGTGAAGGGCTATCCAGGGACCAGTGGTCTGTGGAACGACAATTCCAGGATAGCTGTTATGGGCTTGCTGGCACTGCTGCCAACCTGGGTAGGCATCGTATTATTGAAGTACCTGGATCCTGGAGGAATGCTTGTCCTCGGGCTGGTAATCATGGTGGCGGCAGTTGATGTTGGCGCCTATTTCGCGGGCAACCAGTTTGGCAAACGCAAGCTGGCGCCCTTGCTCAGTCCCAATAAATCCTGGGAGGGAGTCTGGGGAGGCCTGATCACCTGCCTGTTGATCGGCTTCCTGTTCGCCTGGCTGTTGAATCGATTCCTGACTCCGCTGGCAGGATGGCAGTTTGCCGTGCTGCTTCTGCTTCCCATTCCGGTCGCCGCATTCGCGGTCCTGGGGGACCTCGTGGAGAGTATGCTGAAACGCAATTCCCAGGTGAAGGACAGCGGCCAGCTCCTGCCTGGCCATGGTGGTTTGCTCGACCGGGTAGATGGGCTGTTGGCGGCAACGCCGCTCTTCGTGCTCACCCTTCTGTTTGTGCTGTTCGAGTTGGGGGAGTGAAGGAATCCATGTCCGGGCAAAACAGATTGGCAATCCTGGGTTCCACAGGATCCGTTGGGCTCAGCACCTTGCAGGTGGTTCGCGATAACCCAGGCATAGAGGTCGTCGCGCTGAGCGCGCACAGCAACACCCGCTTGTTGCTGGAACAATGTCAGGAGTTCAAACCCCAATATGTCATCTTGAGTGATGAAACGCAGGGTGATGAGTTTGCTGCTCACTTGAAGGCGGTTAGTTTCCAGGGCGAGCTTTTGCTGGGTCCAGAAGGGCTGAATCAGATTGCCGGCAGCCCCGATGTGGATAGCGTGATGGCAGCCATAGTCGGTGCGGCGGGACTCGCATCGAGCCTCAAGGCGGCGGAGTGTGGCAAGAAACTGTTACTGGCAAACAAGGAATCACTGGTAATGTCCGGCAGCCTGTTCATGGAGGCGGCCCGCAGGGGCGGGGCGACTATTATCCCCATCGATAGTGAGCACAACGCCAT
This sequence comes from Pseudomonadota bacterium, assembly GCA_027621405.1. Classification (GTDB taxonomy): domain Bacteria; phylum Pseudomonadota; class Gammaproteobacteria; order Pseudomonadales; family Pseudohongiellaceae; genus UBA9145. The sequence continues at coordinate 35,384 of JAQCBT010000018.1, forward strand.
TTTCCAGTGCCTGCCAGAATCGGAGAGGCATGCGCAGTTGCTGAATAGTCAGCAAATAACAAAGCTCGTGCTCACCGCGTCAGGTGGCCCTTTTTTACGCACGGATCTGGATCAATTGGCCAGTGTCACCCCGGAGCAGGCTTGTGATCACCCGCGCTGGTCCATGGGTCGAAAGATTTCCGTGGATTCCGCATCGATGATGAATAAGGGCCTGGAAGTCATTGAGGCCTGCTTCCTGTTCGGTATCTCGCCGCAGGACATCGAAGTGCTCATTCACCCGGAATCCATTATCCACTCGATGGTGTACTACCGGGATGGGTCGGTCTTGGCGCAGATGGCTAATCCCGATATGCGTGTGCCGATAGCTCACGGGCTCGCTTACCCTCAGCGCATTGACTCGGGAGTTGAGAGTCTGGATCTGGTGAGCCTGGGGTCGCTCAGGTTTGAGGCACCCGATTTTCAGCGCTTCCCCTGCCTAGGTCTGGGCAGGGAGGCGGCGGAGCAGGGGGGAACGACGCCTGCGGTGCTGAATGCGGCAAACGAGGAAGCCGTCGCCGCCTTCCTCGCGGGGCGCATCGGTTTTGATAAAATTCCCTTAATAATTGAAGAACTTATGTTGAAAACACCTTGTGAAGAGGCCGCTAGTCTCGCTATTATTCGGGAGGCCGATGAGCGCACGCGAACTCTAGCTAAACAATTGATATCCAAGAGATTTGCCTAGCTCGCGGCGACCCGGAAAGGCTTCCGAACAAAAAAATGCAGACAACCTGACTCATGCTCGATTTCCTGATTAGCATTATTGCCCTCATCGTCACCCTCGGAATCCTGGTGACTATCCACGAATTTGGGCACTTCTGGGTGGCCCGGCGGTGTGGAGTCAAGGTGCTGCGATTTTCCATCGGTTTTGGTAAAGCCGCCAAGACCTGGATAGGGAAAGACGGGGTCGAGTATGTCATCGCCCCCATACCACTGGGCGGCTACGTCAAGATGCTGGGGCAGGAAGATACCTCTGTACCGCATGTCGGTGATGTACCGGACAGCCAGCGCCATCTGTCTTTCGCCTACAAACCGCTATGGCAGCGCATGGCGATTGTCGCAGCCGGCCCCTTCGCCAACTTTCTGTTGGCCATCGTGGTGTACTGGATAATCAATAGCTCTTATGGAGTTAGCGGCATTGCGCCGGTCATAAACGGGGTGGAGGATGATTCTCCCGCTGCCAGGGCCGGCCTCCAACAGGGCGATGAGATAATCGCCGTTGATGGTGAACAGACCATTATCTGGCAGCAGGTTACCCTGCAGATGCTGGCCCGCCTCGGTGAGACTGGCGATCTCGTGCTTAGCATCAATCCCCATGATTCCAATCGTGTGCAGGATGTGGCCATCCCCCTGCAGAATTGGCTGGGCGGCGCAACCGAACCCAACCCGGTCGCTGACCTCGGAATCGTGCAGTTCGAGATTCCGGCCAGTATTGGCGGCATCATCGAGGGAGGAGCGGCCGAATCCGCAGGATTGCTGGCAGGAGATCGTGTATTGACGGTGAACGGCGAGCGAATTCGCGGCTGGAATCACTGGGTAGAGGTAATTCGGGCGGCTCCGGAACTCTCGCTGGATGTCATAGTCCAACGGGATGGATTGGAAACCGATCTGAGAATAATTCCGGAAGCAGTACAACTCGAAGATGGCACTGTCATCGGTAGCATTGGCGCCGCTGTACAGAACGTCACTCTTGCGGACATTGTCCCGGCAGAGCACCAGCGCGAGATTCACTACACTGTATTAAGTGCGATTCAGCCTGCCCTGCAAGAGACCTGGAGCAAGTCAGTCTTCGTGCTGGATTCCGTCAAGAAAATGCTGGTAGGCCTGATCTCGGTTAAAAATATAAACGGGCCTATCACAATAGCGCAGGTAGCAGGGGAAACGGCGACGTATGGTCTCGATGTCTACCTGGGATTTTTGGCACTGCTAAGTATTTCGCTAGGGGTTTTGAATTTGTTGCCGATTCCGGTATTGGATGGAGGACATCTTCTCTACTACATGATCGAGGGAATAACCCGCAGGCCGGTTCCAGAAAAGATCCAGGCCTGGGGATTACAACTCGGTCTGCTCCTGATATCAGGCATTATGGTGTTAGCCGTCTATAACGACGTCAGCCGCCTGCTTTAACTCTTGAACGTTTAACAGCCCGCCATCGAGTCAGCATCATCGAGTGAATTTGTTGTGTTATTGAGAAAACTAGCTTTTGTATTGCTGGTTGCGCTCGGGCTTCCTTCTACCCTGAGAGCCCAGGACTTTACGATCGCCGACATTATTGTCGATGGCTATCAGCGTATTTCCCCAGGGATAATTTATAACCTGCTTCCCGTGGGTATCGGCGATGAGGTTGGGCCGGTCACAGCGGCAGAAATCATCCGTGCCCTGGTCGCGTCCGAATACTTTGAAGAGATCGAGGTGGCTCGCGAAGGCAATATCCTCGTCATCACCGTACTGGAGAGACCTTCGGTCGCCGAGATTACCATCGAGGGTAATAGCGTACTGGAAACCGAAGACATCCTGGACAATATGGCAACGGCAGATATCGCCGAAGGGCAAATCTTCACCCGTGCCGCCCTGGAAGCGATCCAGCAGGGTATCCAGGAAGTATATTCATCCCGCGGGCGCTACGGCGCAGCCGTGGAAGTCAGCGTCGAGGAACTGCCGCGCAATCGGGTAGCCATCAACCTGGATATCAACGAAGGAGAAGAATCCCGTATTCGCCATATCAACATCGTTGGTAATGAATCCTTTGAGGATGATGACCTGCTCAGTCTTCTGGAGTTGGGCACCAAGCCCTGGTACCTGTTCCTGAGTCGCAGGGATCGCTACTCGCGAGAGCAATTCTCCGGTGACCTCGAACGCCTGGAATCGTTTTATCTGGATAATGGCTACGTTGAGTTCAGCATCGATTCCACGCCTATCTCCATCACACCCGACAGGAAAGAAGTCTATATCACCATCAATGTCACCGAGGGTGACCAGTACACGGTGAATGAAGTGGATCTCGCAGGTGATCTGGTGGATGCGGAAAACCTGTTACGGGCGGCGATCTTCGTAAGCCCAGGACAGATCTATTCCCAGAGCCTGGTTACCGGCACCGAAGAGATCATGGTGCAGTTCCTTGGCAATCTCGGTTATGCCTTTGCAGAAGCGACAGGTGTCCCACAGGTGAATGAGGAAGACCAGACCGTAGACGTAACATTCTTCGTTGAGCCTGGAAATCGCACCTATGTAAATCGAATCAATTTTTCCGGCAACGTGTCCACCGCGGATGACGTGCTGCGAAGAGAGATGCGACAGTTGGAGAGTGCGCCAGCTTCAAGCTTGCAGATTGAACAATCCAAGGTTCGTCTGGAAAGACTCGGGTATTTTGAAACCGTGGAAGTGGAAACTGAAGAGGTGCCGGGTACCGAAGACCAGATTGATGTTAACTACGATGTAGTCGAACAAAACTTTGGTGCTATCAGTTTTCAGGTCGGTACTGGCGGTGGAGGTAACTTCTTTATCAGTTCCAGTATCCAGGCCCAGAACTTCCTCGGTACAGGCAGGGCTATTGGTTTTGGCGTCAACAAGAGTCGATTCCAGGAAGGTCTGAACCTGCGTTTTACCGATCCCTATTACACTCCCGATGGCGTAAGTCGCGGATTCAATCTTTTTGCCCAGAAAATCGACTCACCCTTTAACGTATCGAACTTCAATACCTCCTCCTATGGTGGGTCGGTAAGTTTTAGTTATCCACTGAGTGAAGTACAGGTGCTGGGTTTTGATCTGGGATATAGCCACACAGAACTTGGTACAGGCCTGGGGTCGGTACAGGAGATTATTTCTAGCCCAGCCCTGATCAACGGCCTGGATCGTTACGTGATAGAGCCGGCGAATGCCAATCCGTTCGAAGGCCCTGTGCGCGACGCAATTCTGGGTAATGTGGCCGATCTGCGGCAGGACCAGTTGCAGATGAATTCCGACCCGGGCTTCGTAGACAAGTTCGGGGATTCCTTTGACAACTTCACGCTCACCGGTAACTGGTTTCGCAATACCTTGAACCGGGGCCAATTGGCCAACGATGGCGCCCTCCACCAGATTGGCCTGGAAGTGACGATGCCCGGTTCCGACCTGCAATATGCGCGTCTCACCTACACTAACCAGATCTACTGGCCGATTAGCAGGGATCGCAGTTGGGTTGTGGGTCTCTCTACCAATCTCGGTTATGGCATCGGTTATGGAGATTCCGACGAGCTGCCATTCTTCAATCATTTCTTTGCCGGGGGTTTGATACAAGGCGGGGGCAGGGTACGTGGCTTCGAAGAAAACAGCCTCGGTCCTGAGAGTACTGCGGGTGCCCGTTACCTGACCGAGGGCCCGATCAACCTGTTGCGAGACGAGAACGGGGAGATAATCCGGGATGAGAATGGTAACGCCCGCTTCGGTAATGAATTTGGCTATCAGACCACGGAATTGCTGGATGCGGATGGCAATCCTGTACTGGACGCGAACGGTAATCCGGACGTGGCCCTGGCAGTACAAAATTTCTTCCTGGATAGGGACTTTGACAGTTTCGGTGGTAACATATTGACCACGGCAACGCTGGAACTGATCTTCCCTCTGCCGTTCGTGCCGAATCAGAACCAGGTCCGGTCCTCGTTCTTCATCGATGCAGGTAATGTGTTCTCTTCTTACTGCACCGAACGGCAGCGTTTGCTAAAGAATTGTTCAAACTTCGATATTGGGGAGATCAGGTATTCAGCCGGATTCGCGGTGACGTACCTGTCGCCATTCGGTCCGCTGACCATGTACCTGGCAGCGCCATTTGGCAAAGAAGGGGACGATACCAAGACGTTCGATTTTACAGTTGGAACCGGCTTCTGATTTGGTGGCTGGTGAGTGGCGGAGATTGTGGGGCGCCAGTTTAGAGTGCCCTTATCAATCATTGGCTACCTGGAATACTGGCAGTAGTGATAGTTAAGAATGTCCTGGCGGGCTTGATTAGAGCAAGTATGATCTTCTGGTGTGAAGTTGCAGATTCTGGCAGCATTCGGCAGATGCCTTGATCGGCTTAATCAACAGTGCCAAGACTAATTTTTTAGTTGGAGAAATAGATTGAAATCACTTAATAGAATTATGGCTTTCCTGTGCGTCGTATTGCTTTCGCAATCGGCATTGGCTCAGGATACGAAGATTGGTGTGCTCAATCCTCTGCAAGCGCTGTTTAATTCTGACGCAGCACGAGTAGTACAGGAAGAACTCGAGCTGGAATTTGCTGACGATGAGACCCGTGCGGCAGAACTGACTACACAACTGCAGGAGTTGCAGCAGCGCTATCAGCAGAACGAGGCAGTGATGACGCAGGAAGAAATTCGGCGCATGAATTCAAATGCGCAGGACCTGCAAGTGCAACTGCAGCTCATTCAGGAGCGCGTACAACAGGCGCTGCAGCAGAAGAACCAGGAATTCCTCGCTTCGATGCAATCCCAGTTAGCAGCAGCGGTAACAGATGTGGTTGCAGAGGGAGGCTTTGACCTTATCCTGAACGCGGACAGTGCTCCTTATTTTGCACCCGTTCTGGATATTACTGCTCGCGTCACAGCGAAGCTGAACGAGAATGCCCAGTCCGCCCAGGGCGGAAACTAGGCCTGCACAGCAAGCCCTGGTAAGGGTCACGTGACACAGAAGAAGCGCTACTTACTGAAAGAAATAGCTGAATTTCTTGCCCTGGAATTGAGGGGTGACAGTGAGTGTGAAATACACGGACTTGGCACCCTTACGGGTGCCGGTCCAACCCACCTCAGCTTCCTGAGCAATAAATCCTATATCGACCAACTCGGCACGACCAGGGCGGGAGCAGTTCTGGTGACTGAAGACTTCCTCGACAAGTGCCCGGGGAACGCATTGATCTCCAGGAATCCTTATGTGAGCTTTGCCCAGGCAACCTCGTTGTTTCTGCCTGAGCCTGCCAATGCAGCTGGTGTGCATCCAACGGCTGTGATTGCAGACGATGTGGAGGTTCCTGCCAGCGTATCCATCGCTCCCCACGTCGTGATAGAAAGTGGTGTGAGATTGGGTGAGGGGGTTCGGATAGGGGCCGGTTGTTTTATCGGTGCGGGAAGCCGGCTGGGAGCGAACTGCAGGTTGTATAACGGCGTAACCCTTTATCACGGCGTGAGCCTCGGGGAAAATGTTATCATCCACAGCGGCACGGTAATCGGTGCTGACGGATTCGGATTCGCTTTCGATGGCGAGAAATCGATAAAGATCCACCAGTTGGGCGGTGTCGATATTGGCGATAATGTCGAAATCGGTGCGGGAAGTACCATCGACAGGGGAGCCATTGAAAATACCGTTATCGGTCAAGGCGTAAAGATCGATAACCAGGTGCAGATTGGGCACAACACTCAGATCGGTGATCACACAGTCATTTGCGGATGCACTGCCATAGCCGGCAGCGCCACCATAGGAAAATATTGTGTACTCGGCGGCGCCAGCGGGATGGTTGGACACCTGACTATCGCCGATGGCGTCCAGGTTAGTGCCATGTCCCTGGTAAGCAGGTCCATCACAGAGGCAGGAACCTACTCCTCTGGTACCGGGCAGATGAAAACCTCTGACTGGAAGAGGGCGATAGTGCGATTCCAGCAGTTGGACAGCATTGCGCGCCGGGTGAAAGAATTGGAACTCCTAACCGATAAAAATTCCTAAGCGATTAGCAAGACTGAAAGAGCTGACGGATAACGAATTAGAATAGATAGATATTGAGAAGAGCCATGCTATTGGACGTTGAAGAAATCAAGGAATACCTGCCGCAGCGCTACCCCTTTCTGCTGGTGGATCGCGTCGTTGAGATTGAGTTGGGCAAGTCCATCGTTGCCTACAAGAATGTATCGGTGAACGAACCGTTCTTTCAGGGACATTTCCCCAATCAACCTATCATGCCAGGTGTGCTGATCATTGAGGCCCTGGCACAGGCTGCAGGTGTGCTTGGCTTCAAGAGCCAGGAAAAAAAGCCTGCGGATGGCTATCTCTACTATTTTGTTGGTGCCGATGATGTCCGCCTGCGTCGGCCAGTGGTGCCCGGTGATCAGCTCCGACTGGAGGCGAATGTCATCACCAATCGTCGTGGCGTCTACCGCTTCTCGGCGAAAGCCTCGGTCGGTGACGAACTGGTAGGAACCATGAATATTCTTTGTGCAGAGCGAAAAGTCGATGTCGACTGATTTGATCGATCCAGATACGCGGATTCATCCCAGTGCCAAGATTCATGAAGGAGTCACTATTGGCCCCTGGTGCAGCATTGGGCCAAATGTGGAAATTGGCAGTGGGACGATTATCGAATCCCATGTGGTCATTCGCAGTAATACCCGCATCGGGAAAAACAATCACTTCTACCAATTCAGCTCGGTAGGTGAAGAGCCCGCGGACAAGAAATACGAGGGCGAAGAAACCTGGCTCGAGATTGGTGACAACAATGTTTTCCGCGAAGGGGTTACTCTTCATCGTGGCACCGGTGTAGGTGGCGGTATTACCCGTATCGGGTCTGATAACCTGATGATGGCTTACGCTCATGTTGCCCATGATTGCATCGTGGGCAACAACGTCATCTTCGCCAATAACGTGGGCTTGTGTGGACACGTCGAAGTCGATGACTGGGCATTCCTAGGCGGCTATGCCGGTGTTAATCAGTTTCTATCCATCGGCGCCCATGCCTATATCGGTGGCATGACACATATCAATAGTGATGTACCCGCCTACATGATAGTGAGCGGCAGGCCAGCTACGGTTCGCAGCATCAATACCATCGGCCTCGAGCGCCGTGGTTTCGGTAAGGAAGCGATTGCAGATCTGCGTGAGGCCTTCAAGGTGATCTACAAGCGCAACTACAGCCTGCAGGAAGCCATCGATCAATTGCGAGTTATGAGCGAGAATCAGGACGCTCTGCATGTCCTGGTCAGGTCACTGGAATCTTCCAAGAAAGGGATAACCCGGTAGCTGCCCGTATGCCCGCTCCCCACGAGCATTCCCCTGAGGAGTGACTACCATGACCGAGCGAGTACTCTTCGGAATAGTGGCGGGAGAAAGGTCCGGCGATATTCTCGGGGCGGGGCTTATCAAGGCGCTGAAGATTCACTACCCTGGCGCAGAATTCGTCGGTATCGGTGGTCCGGATATGGAAGCCGAAGGCTGCGTTTCCCTGGCTCCGATGGAGAGACTCTCTGTGATGGGCTTCGTAGAACCCCTGGGGCGGCTTCCCGAATTATTCCGCATCAAGCGCCGGCTCGAGCAGTGCTTTATCGACAAGCGGCCCCGCGCTGTAATCGCTATCGATTCCCCCGATTTCAATCTGCGCATGGAGAAGGTGCTCAAGGTGAACCATATTCCCACGGTTCACTATGTAAGTCCGAGTGTGTGGGCTTACAGGGAAAAACGCATACACAAGATCAAGCAGGCCGTGGATCTGATGCTGACCTTGTTCCCTTTCGAGACTGCGATCTACAATCAGCACGACATCGCGGTCCAGTGTGTCGGGCACCCCCTGGCAGATCAGATCGGATTCGATGACCAGCGGCTGCAGAGCAGGCAGCAATTGAGCCTGGATAGTGCCACTCCCATAGTGACCATGATGCCGGGCAGCCGGATCAGCGAGATCGACAGGCTGGGTCCGACCTTCTTTAGCGCGGCCATGGAATCCCTGGCGCAACTGCCCACCTTGAAATTCCTGATTCCCTGCAGTGGAGCAGCAACCCGGCTCCGCATTACAGAGCTGTTGAAGTCACTTGGCACCCTGGGTAGTGACCAGTTCGTATTGCTCGATGATTCCAGGCAGGCGATGAGCGCGGCAGATCTGGTAGTGATGGCCAGCGGTACTGCGACCCTGGAAGCCATGCTGCTGCGACGGCCGATGGTGGTCTGTTACAGGCTGGCAGCACTTACCTATGCCATTGCGTCACGCATGGTAAAGGTTAAGCACATTGCTCTGCCAAATCTGCTGGCAGGCAAGCGGCTGGTACCGGAATACATCCAGGGCGATGTGACTGTAGCAGCCGTTCGCGATGAGATCGTCGGGTTCTTCCGCAATCCGGTGGCGAGGGAAAATATGCTTGCCGAGTTTGAGGCTCTGCACCGGGCACTGCGCAAGAATGCTTCGGCCACGGCGGCTCAGGCCATCGTCGATTTGCTCGATCAGCCGATTGCGCCTGGGCAGGTGTCATAGTGCCGGATTCTCTGTGCTCCCTGCAGGAAGAGTTCGGTTCCGTCTGGGAGTTGGCCGCCGGTACCGATGAAGCGGGAAGAGGGCCACTGGCCGGCGATGTAGTTGCCGCAGCGGTAATACTCGATCCCCAGAATCCAGTGTCGGGTTTGCGCGACTCCAAGAAGCTCTCTGCACGGCGCCGGGAGCTGCTGTTCGATGAAATATTGCACAAGGCAAAGGCTGCAGCAGTGGCCCGTGCCAGTGTCGAGGAAATTGATCGCATCAATATCCTGCAAGCGAGTCTGCTCGCGATGCAGCGGGCGGTCGATGCGCTCGGTATTTCACCACCTTTTGTCTTTGTCGACGGTAACCGTTGCCCGGCCTGGTCTTACTCCTCGCGAGCAGTAGTGAAGGGAGATAGCCTGGTACCAGCCATCGCTGCTGCGTCTATCCTGGCAAAGGTTACCCGCGACAGGGAGATGCTGGAGCTGGATGCTGTCTACCCTGGTTACGGGTTCGCCCAGCACAAGGGCTACCCAACGCCTGTTCATCTGGAGGCCTTGAGAAAACTGGGGCCCTGTCCGGAGCATCGCCGCAGCTATGCGCCTGTTGCCGATCTGTTGAAGTAAACTTTCGTGGGGAAAAAGAGTATATTGTTGCTTTGCCGATAAGCCGTCCTATTGCTTGCATGCCAGAGTCAGCCACCACTATACCGTTCACCCATCTCCGGCTACACACAGAGTTTTCCATCAACGATGGTCTGCTGACCATCGGTCCCCTCATAAACCGCCTCAATGATTTTCAGATGCCCGCAGTCGCCCTGACTGACCTGGCAAACCTGTTCGGCTTGATCAAGTTTTATTCAAGCGCGATCCGGGTAGGCTTGAAGCCAATCTGTGGTTGCGACCTGGTGGTGGTAGACAATGAAGGGGCGGCCAGCCACATCGTGCTGCTGGTTAAAAATCACACAGGCTACCTGAATATCACCCGGCTCATTTCTGAGTTGTACACGGAAGCTGCCGGAACCACAGAGCCAGTGATCACCATGGAATCCCTGACCAAATACAGTGAGGGATTGATCGCGTTGTCCGGAGCGCTGAAGAGCAATGTCGCATCGGCATTGCTGTCCGCGGAGACAGCTCGCGCAGATCGCCTGCTGCAGGACTGGATGCAGATTTTTCCAGATAGTTTCTATCTTGAACTGCAACGGGTAGGGCGTGACGATGAAGAAATCTATATCGCCGCCGCGGTTGATCTGGCCGCTCGCAACAATTGCCCTGTGGTGGCTACCAATGATGTGCGGTTTCTGGATGCAGACGACTTTGAAGCTCATGAGGTGAGGGTGTGCATCAACGATCGCCGTACCCTCGATGATCCGCGTCGTCCGAGAAATTATACCGATCAACAGTTTCTGAAGAGCGACTCCGAGATGCGCGAGTTGTTTGAAGATATCCCTGAAGCCATTCAAAACACCGGGGAAATTGCCAAGCGCTGTAACCTCAGCCTGGATCTCTACCAACCCAGCCTGCCCAATTACCCGGTTCCCGAGGGCACTACCCTGGAGGGATATCTTGAGACCCTTAGCAGGAAAGGGCTTGAGGAGAGACTGCAGGAACTGTTTGGCGAGCAGGGTCCCGAAGCAGAAAAGCGCAAGCAATACGATGACCGCCTGCAGATGGAGTTGGGCGTCATTAACCAGATGGGGTTCCCGGGCTACTTCCTCATCGTGATGGAGTTTATCCAGTGGGCCAAGTCGAACGATATCCCGGTGGGTCCCGGCCGTGGTTCGGGCGCAGGCTCCCTGGTGGCCTACGTGCTGCGCATTACCGATCTGGACCCGCTGAAGTACGATCTGCTGTTCGAGCGATTCCTCAATCCCGAGCGTGTTTCCATGCCTGACTTCGATGTGGATTTCTGCATGGAAGGTCGGGACCGGGTTATTCAGCACGTTGCAGAGCTCTATGGCAAGGAAGCGGTAGCCCAGATCATCACCTTCGGTACTATGGCCGCCAAGGCTGTGGTGCGCGATGTGGCTCGTGTACAGGGCAAGCCCTATGCGCTGGCTGACAAGCTTTCCAAGCTGATTCCCTTCGAACCCGGCATGACACTGAAAAAGGCCTTCGAAGACGAACCGGAACTCGGCGCATTCGTGGATTCCGACGAAGATGCCCAGGAAATCATGGAGATGGCTTACAAGCTGGAAGGCATAACACGTAACGTAGGTAAGCATGCGGGCGGAGTGGTTATTGCGCCCACCAGGCTCACCGATTTTACGCCGCTATACTGTGAACCCAGCGGCGATGGCCTGGTGACCCAGTTCGACAAGAACGATGTCGAGACCGCAGGCCTGGTCAAGTTCGACTTTCTCGGCTTGCGTACACTCACCATCATCGATTGGGCGGTGAAGATGATAAACGCCCAGCTTCCAGCGGGCAGTGATCCTATCGATATCAATGCGCTGCCGCTAGATGACCCTGCAGTCTACAAGCTGATGCAGCGGGCCGAAACCACGGCGGTATTCCAGTTGGAAAGCCGGGGAATGAAGGAGCTGATCAAGCGTCTGGCACCGAACTGCTTCGAAGACATCATCGCGCTGGTTGCCCTGTTCCGTCCGGGGCCCCTGCAGTCAGGCATGGTGGACGACTTCATCGATCGCAAACATGGCAGGACCCAGGTTGAGTACCCGCATCCGGATCTGGAGCCTGTGTTGTCCAATACCTACGGGGTGATCCTCTACCAGGAACAGGTGATGCAGATCGCCCAGGTGCTGGCCGAGTATTCCCTGGGTGATGCTGACATCCTGCGTCGCGCCATGGGCAAGAAGAAGCCCGAGGAGATGGAGCAGCAGCGAGCGATCTTCCTGGAAGGAGCGAAGAGGCGCGATGTCGATCCCGTGCTTGCCGGTTCCATCTTCGACCTGATGGAGAAGTTTGCCGGTTATGGATTTAACAAGTCTCACTCGGCCGCCTATGCGCTGGTGTCGTATCAGACCGGCTGGCTGAAGGCGCATTACACAGCGTTCTTTATGGCCGCTGTGCTGACTGCGGATATGCAGAATACGGACAAGATCGTCACCCTGATCGACGAGTGCATGTCCATGAACCTGAAGATCGTGGCGCCGGATATAAACGTCGGACGCTACGGCTTTACAGTTAACGAGGCCGGTGAAATTGTCTATGGCCTGGGGGCCATCAAGGGGCTCGGAGAGGGGCCCGTGGAGAGATTGCTGGCGGCCCGTGCCGAAGGTCCATTCCAGAGTCTGCTTGATCTCTGTCAGCGCGTTGATTCCCAGACGGTGAACAAACGCACTATGGAGGCACTGATCAAGTCTGGAGCTCTGGACAAGCTGGTCGAGGGAGACCCCGATCATTCCCGCGCGGTGCTCAGTGCCATGCTCGCCGACACCATGCAGGCTGCTGAACAGAGCCTGCGCAATCAGGCCAGCGGAGTGGATGACCTGTTTGGTGACATCACTCCCGCAGAACCTGCCACTCAGCACCAATCCAGCGGTCCACAGATTCAGAACTGGAGTGAGCAGCACCGCCTGCTGGCGGAGAAGGAAACGCTTGGACTTTATCTCTCGGGTCATCCGATAGAAGAATTCCTTCCGGAGTTGGCGAAGATCACCAAGAATCGCCTGGCCGAGCTCAGGCCCGAGCGTGGAACTCAACTGGTAGCCGGACTGCTGCACGGATTCCGCACCATGAAAAGCAAGGCAGGAGATACCATCGCCTTCGCTACCCTCGACGATCGCAGTGCCCGCTTCGAACTGTCACTGTTTGCCAAGGAATATGAAAAATACCGTGAGTTGCTGCAGAAGGATGCGATTCTCATCGCCGAATGTACGGTCAGTGTAGATGATTACACGGGAGGCATGCGGGGGCGCGCCAAGCAAATCATGACGCTCGGTGAGGCCCGCCAGCGCTTCGCCCATCGTCTCGCTGTGAAGATTGAGGCTGAGGGGCTGCCACCCAGCTTCTGTGAACATCTCGCCAGGATCCTGGAGCCTTACAGGAAGACGGCCATACCGGTGCCCATGGAGGCGACAGGAACCGGTGGCAAACCAACACACCCGCAGGCACCGCCACAGGAGGGAGAAGAGCAAGGCTCGGGTCAGGGCTGCCAGGTGGTCGTGAACTATGAACGTGCCGATTCCAGAGGGTGTATAATGCTCGGTCAGGATTGGTGTGTAGCGCCAACCGATGAGTTGATTCAGAGACTGCGATTGACTTTCGGCAAGGATCGGGTGGAACTCTATTACAGGCAGGCAATTACCCTGCAATAGAATGCCTTCGGGTGCTTTCCGGTAACACCTTACCCAAAAGGCAGGCAAGGCAGATGGACTAGAAGTAAGCGGACAGAACATGGACCCCAATTATCTCGAATTTGAACAACCCATCGCTGAGCTTGAGGAGAAGATCAGGGAACTCAGGCTGGTGGGTACCGATAACGAGCTGAATATCTCCGAAGAGATTCAGAATCTGCAGGTCAAGAGCACCAAGCTTACGGAAAAGATCTACTCCAATCTCAGCCCCTGGCAGATTTCCCAGGTCGCTCGCCATCCGCTGCGCCCCTATACCCTGGATTACATCCAACACATCTTCACCGATTTTGATGAGCTTCATGGCGATCGTTTGTTTGCCGACGATCTGGCGATCATCGGTGGGCTGGCGAAGCTGGAAGGTCGGGCGGTCATGGTGATCGGTCACCAAAAGGGCCGTGGTACGAAGGAAAAGGTGCGCCACAATTTCGGTATGCCACGTCCTGAGGGCTATCGAAAGGCGCGCAGATTGGTGAAGCTCGCCGAGCAGTACCGATTACCTGTATTGAGCTTTATAGATACACCTGGCGCCTATCCTGGTATGGATTCAGAGGAGCGGGGTATCAACGAGGCCATCGCCGAAAACATGGCCATGATGTCCCGGGTCAGGACCCCACTTATTGCGACGGTTACGGGCGAGGCTAACTCCGGTGGGGCTATTGCCATTGGGGTGGCCGATCAGCTGAATATGTTGCAGTACTCAACCTATACCGTTATCACGCCCGAAGGCTGTGCGACGATTCTGTGGAAATCTGCAGAGCATGCCGCCGCCGCCGCTGAGGCCATGGGTGTGACCTCTGCTCGCCTGCAGGAGCTGGGAATCGTGGACCAGACTATTCCGGAACCCCTGGGTGGGGCCCATCGCGATGTGGCCGCTACAGCGGCGAATATCAAGAAGGCCTTGATAGCCCAGCTCGACAAGCTGCAGGCCATGGACATCGATGAACTGGTTGATCGTCGTTATCAGCGCCTGATGAGCTACGGTATCAGCAGCAAGCAGTAACGCTCGGCATACCTGCAACTTGGTCAATTCGCTCACTGCCAACCACGAGCGCCGCTCTCATGGACTTCAGTCCCGCACATCTTTATCAAAGCTTGCATCAGGCACCGCCTTGTCGCGAATACGTGGTGGCCCTGAGCGGTGGCCTGGATTCTTCGGTCCTGCTGCACGCCCTGATTCAGTTGCAGCAGCAGGGTATGCTGGAAGGATCATTATCCGCCCTGCATATCAATCATGGTCTGCAAGCCGCAGCCGATAGCTGGCAGGCACACTGTGAGGCGATCTGTCACGAGTGGGGAGTCCCGCTGCACTGCGAGAGGGTTGCTGTCGCATCCGAAGGTTCACAGGAAAACGCTGCCCGCGAGGCGCGTTACCGGGTTTTCCGTGCGCGAACCAGTCCAAACGGTCTGTTGCTGCAGGCTCACCATCTCGATGACCAGATGGAGACATTCCTGTTGCGGCTACTCAGGGGAGCCGGGCCGGGTGGCCTGGCCGCTATTCCCCGTGAGAGGAGACTGGGAGGCGAGTCTTCAGCCAAGCTGTTCAGGCCCTTGTTGAGAGTGCCGCGTTCGCAGTTGGTCGATTATGCCCGGCAGGTCGGGCTCCAGTGGCAGGAAGATACCAGCAACCTCGACCAGCGCCATGATCGCAATTACCTGCGGCACACCGTGTTGCCGCAGATCGAATCGCGCTGGCCCGCCTATCGCAGTAGCTGGGAAAAGAGCCTGGAGCTGCTGTCCGCTGCCGCGACCCTGTCGCAGGCATTGGCCGAGGAGGACCTGAAGCGACTGGAGACTGCCAGGGGTAGCCTGGATCTCTCACTGCTGCGTCAGCTTGCCCAGGCCAGGCAAAAAAACCTGTTGCGCTACTGGTTCTCAAGTCTCGGTCTCGAGGAGCCGGGCTGGAACCTGTTGCATAGCCTGCAGCAGGACATCATCGACAAATCCCACAGTGACGGGGCCCTGGCTGTGCAGGACTGCCAGCTGCGGGTGTTCAATGATGAGTTGTACTTGCTGGAGGAGAGGTCCTTGCCCGCTGTGCTACCCGACGACACGCTGCTCCTCGCCACCGGGCAGAGCCTGGACCTCCCTGATAATGGATGCCTGCAGATCAGAGGCAGTGTAGCAAGTGGTCTCAAGGCCGGACTCGAGTCATTACAAATTCGTTACCGTAGCGGAGGGGAACAGATAAAGCTTACCGATCGTCCCCAGAAAACCCTGAAGAGCCTGTTCCAGGAAATGGGCATTCCCCCGTGGCTGCGCGATCGGGTGCCGCTGCTGTACCACGAGGATACGCTGGTGTGTGTCCCCGGCATCGGCATCGCAGAGCAAGCGGAGGCGCCTGCAGGAGAGTCCGCCTTGTCTGTGCATTGGGAGATTCCTTCGCTGATACGCCGCAGACCCGAAATTGCGATTCCTGATTGAGCTTATGGCACTGTTCTGGTAGCCTGTACTTCCATCTGTGAGAGCCATATCCCGCATGGCTCGCGGCATGTAGATGGGGCCTCAATGACGCGTTATATCTTTATCACCGGTGGTGTGGTTTCCTCTTTGGGGAAAGGCATTACATCAGCGTCTCTGTCAGCAATTCTCGAGGCTCGCGGCCTCAAAGTCACACTCCTCAAACTCGATCCCTATATCAATGTTGATCCCGGCACCATGAGCCCGTTTCAGCATGGTGAGGTGTTTGTGACGGAAGATGGCGCAGAGACCGACCTCGACCTGGGACACTACGAACGGTTCAGCCGAACCACCATGACCCAGAAGAATAATTTCACCACCGGTCGTGTTTACGAAGAAGTACTGAAGCGCGAGCGGCGTGGCGACTACCTTGGTGCCACCATACAGGTGATCCCCCACATCACTGACGAGATCAAGCGCAGGGTGATAGAAGGTGCTGGTGATGTAGACGTCGCCCTGGTTGAGATTGGGGGCACGGTAGGTGACATCGAATCCCAGCCGTTTCTGGAAGCAGTGCGACAGCTACGGGTCGAGCTGGGTTCGGATCGTGCGCTGTTCCTGCATCTGACCCTGGTGCCATATATCAGCACCGCAGGCGAAATCAAGACGAAGCCCACACAGCACTCGGTAAAGGAGCTGCGTTCCATCGGCATCCAGCCCGACATACTGGTTTGTCGCTCCGAACAGGAGATTGATGAGTCCTCCCGCGAGAAGATAGCCCTGTTCACCAACGTCGAATCGGCGGCGGTGATTTCATTGCCCGACACCGATTCCATTTACCGTATCCCGTCGATACTCGGGGCCGCTGGTCTCGATGAGATCGTGGTGCGCAAGTTCCACCTCGACGTGCCCAAGGCAGACTTTTCTGAATGGGACAGGGTGGTGGATTCCCAGCTGCATCCGGAGCGGGAGATCAGGCTTGCCATGGTAGGCAAATACATGGACCTGCTCGATGCCTACAAGTCCCTGAATGAGGCAATCATCCATGCGGGTATCCATACCCGCACGAAAGTGAAGATCACCTATCTGGATTCCCAGGACGTGATGGAGCAGGGTGTTGGATTGCTGGCAGGGCATGACGCCATACTGGTGCCGGGTGGCTTCGGTGAGCGCGGATTCGAGGGCAAGATACTCGCGACCCAGTATGCCCGTGAAAACAAGATTCCCTTCCTGGGTATCTGTCTTGGCCTGCAGGCCGCCGTTTTGGACTATGCGCGTAATGTGGCCGGTCTCGAAGGCGCCAACAGTTCAGAGTTTGACCGGAATGCCAATCACCCTGTCATTGCTCTGATCAGTGAGTGGACTACAGCCAGTGGCGCCACCGAGGTGCGGGATGAAAATTCCGATCTGGGCGGTACCATGCGCCTGGGTGGGCAGAAGTGCATCCTGACAAAGGACTCCACCACCTATGCCTGTTACGGCAAGGAAGAAATCGTCGAGCGTCACCGCCATCGGTATGAATTCAACAACGACTATCTCGAGCGCCTTACTGATGCAGGCCTGAAGATTGTCGGCAAGTCAGAAGATGGCATGCTGGTGGAAGTGATCGAGGTTCCTGATCATCCGTGGTTCGTGGGCTGCCAGTTCCACCCTGAATTTACTTCCACCCCCCGGGCTGGTCATGGCTTGTTCACCGGCTTCATAAAGGCGGCTATCGAGTACAATCAGCAGCATTCCTCATCCGAAGCTGGAGTAGAGGCAGTTGCCTCGCCAGTGACAGCAAAGGCGGCCCAGGCCTGAGCCTCGCGCCAGGCCAGACACTCAATGAATCTCAAGACAGTCTCTATAGCCGAATTGACCGTGGCCAATGATCGGCCATTCACCCTGTTTGGTGGTATTAATGTTCTTGAAAGCAGGGACCAGACCCTGGCGGTAGCCGAACACTACAAGGCGGTATGCGCCAGGCTTGATATCCCGCTGGTATTCAAGGCTTCCTTCGACAAGGCTAATCGTTCCTCCCTGGATTCCTATCGGGGGCCAGGCCTGGAAGAGGGCTTGCGCTGGTTTCAGGAGGTCAAGCAACAGCTTGAATTGCCGTTGATCACCGATGTGCATGAACCTGCGCAGGCAGCTCTGGTCGCGGAGGTTGTGGACGTCATCCAGTTACCTGCCTTCCTGTCCCGGCAAACAGACCTGGTGGCGGCGATGGCGGCCACGGGTGCGGCAATCAACATCAAGAAGGCCCAGTTCCTGGCTCCCCAGGAGATGAGCCACATCCTCCACAAGTTTGAACAGGCTGGTAATTCCAGGCTGATGCTGTGTGAGCGCGGCTCCAGCTTCGGCTATAACAACCTGGTGGTGGATATGCTGGGTTTCGGAATTATGAAACGTTTTGGTTACCCGGTGCTGTTCGATGTCACCCATTCCTTGCAACAACCGGGTGCCCGCAGCGATAGCGCCGGCGGCAGGCGCGAGCAGGTAACCGAGCTGGCCAAGGCCGGCATTTCCCAGGGTATCGCCGGATTGTTCCTGGAGGCCCATCCCGATCCTGATCAGGCATTGTGCGACGGTCCCTGTGCGCTGCGACTGGAAGTGCTGGAAGCGTTCCTGGCTCAGCTAAAGGCCCTGGACGAGCTGGTCAAATCCCAGCCCGAACTGCACACTTCGTAATGTAATCACAACCGATTTCATATTAAAGCAATCAATTAAATAGTATCGATAAAGGTCTGAAATGTCTGAAATTATTCATATAAGAGGCAGGGAAGTTCTGGATTCCCGCGGCAATCCCACAGTAGAAGCCGATGTGGTGCTCGCCAACGGCAAGATGGGTTCAGCCTGTGCTCCCTCTGGCGCGTCAACGGGTTCCCGCGAAGCCCTGGAGCTGCGCGACAAGGATCCTTCTCGCTACGCTGGCAAGGGTGTGCTGAAGGCGGTGGCTAACATCAATGGCCCCATACAGGACACCTTGAAGGGACGCTCCGTGCTGGACCAGGAGAGTCTTGACCAGCTGATGCTCGAGCTGGACGGTACAGACAACAAGTCCAAGCTCGGAGCCAATGCCATCCTGGCCGTGTCCCTGGCAGCCGCCAAGGCAGCGGCCATCGACTCCGGTCTGCCGCTTTACGCCCATATAGCACGCCTGAATGGCAGTGATCGCCAGTTTTCGCTGCCGGTACCGATGATGAACATCGTGAACGGGGGAGAGCACGCAGATAACAACGTGGATATCCAGGAATTTATGATCCAGCCCACCGGCGCCCCCAGCTTCTCCGAAGCGCTGCGTTACGGCGCCGAGATATTCCATGCGTTGAAGTCAGTGCTCAACAAGCAGGGACTGAGCACGGCCGTCGGCGATGAGGGTGGTTTTGCCCCGGATCTGCCCTCCAATGCAGCAGCACTGGACGCCATACTGCAGGCCATCGAACTGGCGGGATTCAAGGCAGGCAAGGATATTCACCTGGCGCTGGACTGTGCGGCATCGGAGTTTTACGCCGATGGTAAATACAATCTGAAGGGCGAGAACAAGAGTTTCGACTCGGAAGGATTCGCCGCCTACCTCAAGCAACTCACTGTGGATTACCCTATCCTGTCCATAGAGGATGGCATGGACGAGTCAGACTGGGTCGGCTGGGCTAAATTATCCGAGCAAATAGGCGATAAAGTTCAATTAGTTGGAGATGATTTGTTCGTCACCAACACCAGCATCCTGAAACGGGGAATCGACGAGAAGATCGCCAATTCCATCCTGATCAAATTCAACCAGATTGGTTCGCTGACAGAGACTCTGGCGGCTATCAACATGGCGAAGGATGCAGCCTACACCGCGGTGATCTCCCATCGATCTGGAGAGACCGAGGATACAACCATCGCCGATCTGGCAGTTGCCACAGCGGCGGGGCAGATCAAGACCGGTTCACTCTGCCGCTCGGACCGGGTGGCCAAGTACAACCGGCTGCTGCGCATAGAAGAAGAATTGGGAGACAGGTCGGTTTACAATGGTCTGATGGAATTCAAGCGTTTCATCAGCTGATAGGGCCGGCCCGGGACCAGCATGAAGATATTGTTGTCCACACTCACACTGATCTTCCTTACCCTGCAGTATCAACTGTGGCTGGGGGAAGACAGTGTGCGTTCCCTGAACATGCTGGAAGACGAGCTCGCCGCGCAACGTGCGGTGAACGAGAATCTCGAATCCCGTAACAGGCTGTTGGAAATCGAAGTTGTCGATCTCAAGAATGGCCTTGAGGCAGTAGAGGAACGCGCGCGTTCCGAACTGGGTATGATCGGCGAAGACGAGACCTTCTACCTGATCATCGACTAAGCGGGCGCCACGGCGCCCACCACCTTGCGCACTATGCTCGTTCTATGCACTCTCCTTGACCTATGACAATTTGGGCTATTGTGCCAGCCGCCGGCATCGGTCTCCGCCTGGGATCGACCATCCCCAAACAGTATTTACCCTTAGCCGGTAAACCTGTTGTCCAGCACAGCCTGGAAAGGCTCGCTGCCCTGGATGGAATCGACTCAATCGTGGTGCCGGTGCACCGGGATGATCGCTGGCACCAGCAGCTCGCTGTCGCCGGGACCGAGCTCGAATTCATAGCGGGAGGAGGCGAGAGGCAGCAATCTGTCCTCAACGCCCTCCAGCATATCTCAGGCAGGGCAACCGATGCAGACTGGGTTCTCGTGCACGATGCCGTACGGCCCTGTGTGCGTGTTGCTGACATGGAAAACTTGCTGCAGTGTGTCGCCGGCCATGATTGCGGTGGCCTGTTGGGAGCGCCTGTAGTTAGCACCCTTAAACGAGTGGATAGCGACAGGCTGGTACAGGAAACCCTGGACAGGAAGAATTGCTGGCAGGCATACACTCCACAGGTGTTTCGCTATGGCCTGTTGAAACAGGCGCTGGAGCAGGCCATTGCCGAAGGCGTTGCGGTCACCGATGAGGCGAGTGCGCTGGAGGCAGCGGGCTACAATCCGCTGATGGTGGAAGGTGACCATTTAAATATCAAGATTACCCACGAATCGGATCTGCGACTGGCGGCAATGATTCTGCAGCAACAGGAAGAACTCGATGGATCTGCATAAACTTCGCATCGGTCATGGCTTCGATGTGCATAAATTCGCCGCCGAGTACAGTGCAGACAAGCCCCTGGTCCTGGCTGGGGTGAGGCTCGAAGACAAAAGGAGCCTGGTCGCACATTCAGATGGCGATGTGGTTCTGCATGCCGTGTGTGACGCTATCCTCGGTGCCATTGCAGCCGGTGATATCGGTGACCACTTTCCCGACAGCGATGCTTCTTACGCTGGAGCGGACAGTTCAAACCTGTTGCTGGAAGTATTGGAGCTGGCGAACAAGAAAGGTTTCCAGCCGATCAATGTGGACGTCACTATCATCGCCCAGGTGCCGAGGCTGTCCGGTCATCGCCAGCAGATGATGGCCAGCCTTGCCGGATTACTGCACCTCGATACCGACAGGGTAAATGTAAAGGCGACTACCACCGAGCGCATGGGTTATCTGGGTCGCGAAGAGGGTATGGCCTGTCACTGTGTCGTGCTGATGCAGCAGTCATCCTGATGGCTTGCTGCTGAGACAGTTTCGTAGCAATGCCACAGACTTTTGAGATAGCTGATCCCGATGCGCTGGCCTATGTCGAGGGCAAGCCTTCCGGTCAGGCGGAACTGAAGGCCCAGGCAGCGGATTTTCGTGTGGATGAGGTATTGGGGTTTGCTCCCAGTGGTTCGGGGGAACATCTGTTTATCCAGCTCCGCAAGACCAATCTCTCCACGACAGAGGTGGCCACGTTGCTGTCAAAGCAGCTGCGGATCCCGGGTCGCAACATCGGCTATGCCGGCATGAAGGACAGGCGTGCGGAAACCACGCAGTGGTTCAGTGTTGCCCTCGAGGAGGCGCGCGAGGCTGACCTGGATCGCCTGCATCACGCAGGCCTGGAGATACTCCGCTGCCATCGCAACAGTCGCAAGCTAAAGACAGGTAGCCACAAGGCCAACGCCTTCACGATCGTGTTGCGAGGATTCAGTGGCAGCCGGGAAGAGGTGGACCTGCGCCTGGGTCGACTGCCAGAGCTTGGTGTCCCCAACTATTTTGGCCAGCAGCGTTTTGGGCGCGAGTTATCGAACCTGAAACAATTGCAGAGACTCGTTGCCGAACAGAGTGCATCGGTGGCCGAGGGCAGGGTAAAGCGCGGCATGCTCTATTCGGCGGCGCGCGCCTGGGTGTTCAATCACTTACTGTCACGTCGCTTGCAGATGGGTAACTGGAATCGTTACCTGGAAGGCGATGTGTTAAACCTGGCGGGGACCCAGCGGAGTTTTGTGGTAGAGCCCGGTGCCTGGGATGACACCCTGCAGCGCAGGCTGCAGGAGCTGGACATTCACATCACCGGCGTCCTCCCCGGAGAGCAGTCAGGACAAGATAAATATGTAACTCGCGGCGAGCCTGCCGATATTGAGACTGTTGTGCTGGAGGAATTTGCCAGCCTCGTTGCCGCACTCGGTCGCTGGGGATTGAAGGCCGATCGCCGCCCCTTGCGCTTCCGGGTAGATGATCTGCGCTGGCAGTGGCTATCGGAACAGGAGCTGGAACTGGCATTCACTCTGCCGCGTGGCGCCTACGCCACCAGCTTGCTGCGTGAAGTGTGCCAGCTCACTGAGGCATCGGTACTCGGAGAATAGTCCCGCCGCGGCCAGGGCTGTGTGAAATTGCGGCCACCATGTGATTAACTAGCAGAAGTAAACAAGCAGGAACAGTGTGAATAACAAGCTCAATCTCAGTGGTATCGGAATGACCTCCCAGCGCACCCGGGAACGACTCCTCGGTCGTCTCATGGATCAGGGTATTACCTCGATGGAGGTGCTGGACGTTATGCGCAGTACGCCGCGCCATATTTTTCTCGACGAGGCACTATCCCACAGAGCCTACGAAGATGTCGCGTTGCCAATCGGTCACAACCAGACAATATCCCAGCCCTACGTGGTGGCCCGTATGACTGAAGCAATCGTGAAGTCGGGCAGTGTGAGTCGTGTGCTGGAGATAGGTACCGGCTGCGGTTACCAGACGGCAATCATCGCCCGGTTGGCGGACCGGGTGTTTACTGTAGAACGTATCAAGCCACTGTTGGAACGCGCCAGGAAAAACCTGCGGACACTGGGTTTGCGAAACATCGAATTCAAACACGATGATGGCAGCCTGGGCTGGGAACAGAGAGGCCCTTTCGACGCGATCATCACCACGGCTGCTCCGCAACGGGTACCTGAGGAACTGTTGCAGCAACTGAATGACGGTGGCCGGCTGGTGATCCCCGTCGGCGGTGACGAGAGTCAGGAGCTCAGACTCATCCAGCGCCATGGTGATGAATTCGAAGAGCGAGTGCTGGAGATGGTGCGTTTCGTGCCGCTGCTGTTTGGCCAGGTGCAACACTAGCGCGGTTGCAATCATGTCTTCCGAGTCCGGAATAGAGCCAGCATCTCGGGCATTGAATGGCAGTCGCGCTGCCCTCGCGATCTTGTACTGCAAGGGCATAGCCATGGGGCTTGGCGATTCCGTACCTGGGGTATCCGGCGGCACGATCGCGGTCATAACCCGCATCTATGACGAATTAATCTACAGTATCCGCTCGGTGGATGAACGGGCGCTCGGGCTGGTTTTCAGGGGGCAGATAGGCGCTGCCTGGAAACACGTCAATGGTAATTTCCTGCTTACTCTGGCCCTGGGTATTCTTTCCGGCCTGCTGGTTTCGGCCAATACCGTGCTCTACCTCCTCGAGTATCGATTCGAAGCGCTGATGGGGTTCTTTATTGGCCTGGTGATGGCCTCGAGTGTATTGCTTTTCAGGCAATTTGTCCTGGCCAGGCCGAGCAACCTGCTGGCGCTGTTCCTGGGCTGCACCCTGACAACCGGGGTGGGACTGCTGGAGCCCGCCGTATCGGAGCTGTCTCTGGTGTATCTGTTTTTCTGTGGCCTGATTGCCATCTGCGCCATGATATTGCCTGGATTGTCGGGCGCATTCATCCTGCTGTTGCTGGGTGCCTATGAGCATATGCTGACCGCGCTAACCGGTCTGCAATGGGCAGTGATAGCGGTTTTTATAAGCGGTTGCATCGTGGGCTTGCTGGCATTTTCCCGCTTGCTGGCCCTGGCCTTGCGCCGTTTCCATGAGTTGAGC
The DNA here is from genome assembly GCA_027621405.1 of Pseudomonadota bacterium. Lineage (GTDB taxonomy): Bacteria > Pseudomonadota > Gammaproteobacteria > Pseudomonadales > Pseudohongiellaceae > UBA9145. The sequence goes on from JAQCBT010000018.1 coordinate 59,505, forward strand.
TATGGCTTCATTACCGGACTCCTGCTGGGTTCGCTCTCCGTACTATGGCCCTGGCAGCGGCCGATTAGCTACTACATGGATTCAGATGGTCAGGAGCAAGTATTACAAACCGCCAACGTTTGGCCGTTAAACTATACAGAGCAGACCGGTCTTGAGCCGCAGTCTGTGGTTGTGGCTGTCTGTATGATACTCGGTCTGCTGACGGTCTTTGGCTTGAACAAGGTTTTTGCCAGTCGCTCCACTTGAAGAAGTGGCAGGTCTATGTCCCGGTTTATTCTACAGACAATTCAGGTTGCGAACTCCCGTGCTATGGGTGCGCTTGCCCTGTGCGCGCTGTTGGCTGCCTGTGGTGGCGGCTACCAGGCACCGGTATCGGAGCAAGGGCGACGCCAGGATGTGACTGCGCCCGAGATTATCAGCAGTAGCAGCGCGCAGAGGGTGGTGGACCTGTCGCAGCGGGCTCCTGAGCGCAGGATCGAGTTACCTGGCGCCTCGGTTTCTACATCGACTCCGGTTGCAAGTGACTCCGTGGCTCGCGTATCACCCGGCAGGGCTATCGGTCGTCGTGTTGCCACGGATGCTTCGAATGCGGTTGTGAGCAGCAGCAGCTCGGTAGCAGGCGCCACCGGAAATGCCGCGGCCGCCGCCGGCACCCACCTGGTGCGAGCGGGAGACACACTGTTCTCCATTGCTTTCCAGTACGATCTCGATTTCCGCAGTCTGGCCATCACCAATGGCCTGCAGCCACCCTATACAATCTTCGTCGGTCAGGAACTGGATCTGGCCCGTTCGGCGGCAAGTACTGCCAGCTCTGTTATCAACTCGGTAGGCACACCGGTAAGCAGCAACTCGGCCGCCCGCTCCCAGGCCACGACTGGAAGCAGTGGTGGGGTGACTCGTCAGCCAATAGGCGGTGCGACGGTGCAACCCCAATCCTGGGCGTGGCCTCACCAGGGACAGGTCCTGCGTCGCTATACTGCTGGCAGTAACAAGGGCATCGATATTGCCGGCAATGTGGGAGACCCGGTACGTGCCGCGAGTGCGGGAGACGTTGTCTATTCCGGTCGCGGCGTGCAGGGTTCGGGCAACCTGATCATTATTCGCCACAGCGACCGCTACCTGAGCGCCTATGCCCACAACAGTGCCATGCTGGCGGCGGAAGGCATGCATGTGGAGGCGGGGGATATTATCGCGGAGGTTGGCATGAATCCCGCTGGAGATGCCATGCTACATTTCGAGATTCGCCGCGATGGGCAAGCCATCGATCCCTTGCAATACCTGCCAGCCCGCTAGAAGAAAAAATCTTAATAATTAGATGCTTATGCCGTAAGTGTCTAATTGGCTATTACTCGATTCCTTTCTAAGAACCAATTCTTCTTAAATAAAGCCGGGGCCGCTGTCGTTACATTGGGTATCGGCACCTGAATTCGCTCTGGTGCTGAACTCAGGGAAGACTCGCAGGGAAACAGGTGTAACCTAGAAGCAGCAGGAGACTTCAACATGGAATCGTTGAGTATGAATGTCGTGACAAAAGAAGATCCAACAGATAAGAAATCCAGTAAACACAAGACATCAGATGGCAAGGGAGTCTTCGATCTGGCGTTGAATGCAAAGGTGGCTTCACCCAGGAACTGGGATGAATACAGCACTGCCGCCTCGCAAGAATCTGAAAACAATCTCAACCTTGATGCTACCAGGCTCTACCTGAATGAGATTGGCTACTCGCCACTACTCAGCGCCGAGGAAGAAATTTATTTTGCGCGCAAAGCCCTGAAGGGTGACGAGGGGGCTCGTCGCCGCATGATCGAGAGTAACCTGCGACTGGTGGTGAAGATTTCCCGTCGCTATATCAATCGCGGATTGTCACTGCTGGACCTTATAGAGGAGGGCAACCTCGGCCTGATTCGTGCGGTGGAGAAGTTCGACCCGGAGAAGGGATTTCGTTTTTCCACTTATGCGACCTGGTGGATTCGCCAGAACATCGAGCGCGCGATAATGAACCAGACCCGCACTATTCGCCTGCCTATTCATGTCGTCAAGGAGCTGAATGTCTACCTGCGTGCGAGTCGCGAACTTTCCCAGAAGCTGGATCATGAGCCCAGCTTCCAGGAGATCGCCGATTTGCTGGAGTGTCCGGTAGCAGATGTAGAGCGACTGATGACCCTGAACGATCACCTCAGTTCGGTAGATACACCCATGTCCCGGGAATCGGAGAAGTCCATGATGGAGACCGTGGGTGATGCTTCCCAGAGTGATCCCTGCACCACCTTGCAGGAAGATGACCTGATGCAGAACCTCGAAGAGTGGCTGGATGAATTATCCATCAAGCACCGTGAAGTGCTGACTCGCCGCTTTGGCCTGCGCGGACACAGTGTGGGCACACTGGAAGATGTAGGCAAGGAAATCGGGCTTACCCGGGAGCGGGTGCGATAGATTCAGGTTGAGGGCCTGGCCAGGCTGCGGGAAATTATGCAGAGCCAGGGTCTTTCGGCAGAGAATGTATTGAGTTAGCGATAGCCGGGCATATCGGCCGCTTTCAGGCATAATCTTGAGACGAACCCGGAACTGCTTTTCGGGAAGGAAATAAAAAAGCCGCCAGCGGATGCAGGGCGGCTTTTTTAATTTGCGGCCAGGAGACCAGGATCGCTGCGCTTGAACCTAGCGCTCCAGGTACTGCAACTTGTTTGGCTTGTCTGCCCATTCCTCGGCATCCGGCAGTGGTTCCTTCTTCTCGGTGATATTTGGCCAGATCTCTGCCAGTTCGGCATTCAACTGCAGGTACTCCTGCTGATCCTCAGGTAACTCATCCTCTGCGTAGATGGCGTCCACCGGGCACTCGGGTTCGCACAGAGCGCAGTCTATGCACTCGTCAGGGTGAATGACCAAAAAGTTCGGTCCTTCGTAAAAGCAATCCACGGGGCATACTTCGACACAGTCAGTATGCTTGCAGCGAACGCAGTTATCTCCAACAACAAATGTCATTTCGGGTACTCCTGATCTAGCGGGTAGCTTGTTATTTTAGCAAGTGCTCAATCTGTATCGTTCTGCAGCCTGTCGGCTTTAACCGGCAGGCAGGTTGGGGTCGAGCCTGGAAAATCGCGGTGGATTCTACCAGTTTTCAGCGCCCATTTCTCGACGCAATTAGCCTGCTGGGCGATGTTCGGGCCTGGCCTCAATCCACCCTCTTCCTGAGGTCATATAGAAGCGCCAGCGCTTCCTTTGCGGTGAGGTCGTCCGGGTCCAGCCTGGCCAGGGTGGCCACGACCGGGTGTTCGATAGTGGCGAACAACTCTGACTGCCGCGGCTGCTGCTCGCGGGCCTTTTCGGTAGCCGATGCTGTTGTGGCTGGTGTCTCGGACTCCAGTTGCCGCAGTTTCTGGCCTGCCGCCTCGATCACCGCCGCCGGAATACCCGCCAACTGTGCTACCTGCAAGCCATAGCTCTGGTTTGCCGGGCCACTCTTCACGGCATGCAGGAACACGATACCGTCTTCATGCTCCGCTGCATCCAGGTGTACATTGGCAATGGCAGGAAAGTCGTCCGGCAGTACCGTGAGTTCGAAGTAATGGGTCGCAAACAGGGTAAATGCCTGCAGTTTCTCCGCGATGTAGACTGCCGCAGCCCAGGCCAGGGACAGGCCATCGAAGGTAGAGGTCCCGCGACCGATCTCGTCCATCAGCACCAGGCTGTTGGCGGTGGCGTTATGCAGGATGTTCGCGGTTTCCGTCATCTCCACCATAAAAGTGGAACGCCCCCCGGCCAGGTCGTCGGATGATCCTATGCGGGTGAATATGCGGTCCACCGGACCAATGCTGGCGGCGCTGGCTGGCACATTGCTGCCGCACAGTGCCAGTAACACGATCAGTGCAGTCTGTCGCATGTAAGTTGATTTACCGCCCATATTGGGACCGGTGATGATCAACATGCGTTGCTGTTCGTCCAGTTGCAGGTCGTTGGCTACGAAGCTGTCCTTGCTCACGACTTCCACCACCGGGTGTCTGCCACCCTCTATGGCGATTCCCGCCTGGTCACACAAGCGGGGCCGACAATAGTCCAGTTTACAGGCCCGGTCGGCAAAACAGCTCAGCACATCCAGTTCCGCCAGGGCCGCGCTGCTGCGCAACATGGAGTTGAGGGAATGAGCCAGGGTGTCCAGCAGCGCTTCATAGAGCGCCTTCTCCCGCGCCAGCGCTTTGCTGTTGGCACTCAAAACCTTGTCTTCAAACTCCTTCAGTTCCGGAGTTATGTAGCGTTCGGCGTTCTTAAGGGTTTGCCTGCGCACATATTCCGCGGGCAATTCGGCGCCTGCCTGGCCCTTGCTGATCTCTATGAAATAGCCATGCACCCGGTTGTAACCAACCTTCAGGGTGGAGAGACCGGTGCGCTCCCGCTCCTTGAGTTCCAGGTCCACGAGGAACTGCCCGGCGTTGCTGCTGAGGTCTCGCAGCTCATCCAGCTCGGGGTCGTAACCTCTGGCCAGCACTCCACCTTCACGAATGACCACCGGTGGATTTTCCTCGATAGCGCGGGCCAACAGCCCGGCCTGATCAGGGAACTCGGCGATGTCATCGGCGAGTCGTTGCAGGGAAGGCGCATCGATGCCGGCGATTATGGTTTGCAGCTCTGGCAGCAAGGACAGCCCGTCTCTCAATTTCGCGAGGTCCCGGGGACGGGCAGAGCGCAATCCGAGACGCGCCAGGATGCGTTCCAGGTCGCCAATCTGGCGCAGGACTTCCGCGACTTTCTCGAACTGGTAGTCCTGCTGCAGGGTTGCAACCACCTCCTGGCGCTCAGCCAGTATTTCCCGATTGCGCAAGGGCCTGTTCAACCAGCGCCCCAGCAGACGACTACCCATGGCGGTAGAGGTTCGGTCCAGCACCGACAGCAATGTATTGTCCCGGCCGCCGGAAAGATTGATATCGATCTCCAGGTTACGACGGCTGGCTGCGTCCAGGATCACACTGTCCCCAAGGTGTTCTACCTGTATTCCTTGTATATGGGGCAGGTCGGAACGCTGAGTGTCACGCGCATATTGCAGCAGGCAGCCGGCAGCCTGCAGGGCCAGTTCCATGTCCTCGCAGTCGAAGGCACTGAGGTTGCGGGTCTTGAAGTGATTGGTGAGCAGGCGCACCGCATTGTCCAGCTCGAATTCCCAGGGCGGGCGCTTGCGCAGGGCGGGGTGTTTCAGGGCCGCCTCCAGGGAGGGGCGCTCATCCTGGATCAGTATCTCCGCCGGTTTGATTCGCTCCAGCTCCGTGAGCGCATTGTGCAGGCCTTCCACTTCGATCAGCACGAAGCGGCCGCTGCTGATATTGGTGAAGGCGATACCGAATCGCGATTCCTGCCCGGTCCTGGGAAGTTCGCACAGTGCCAGCAGGCAGTTATCCCGGTGCTCATCCAGCAGGGCTTCATCGCTCACCGTGCCCGGGGTGATGATGCGAACAACTTCACGCTGGACCGGTCCCTTGGACGCAGCCGGGTCCCCGATCTGTTCGCAGATGGCGATCGATACGCCTGCCTCAACCAGCCTGCCCAGGTAGCGATCCACCGCGTGGAAGGGAATGCCGCACATGGGGATGGGTTCGCCGGCCGACTTGCCCCTCGCTGTCAGGGTGATGTCCAGCAGGTCGGCGGCTTTCCTGGCATCATCGTAGAAGAGTTCGTAGAAATCTCCCATACGATAGAACAGTAATTCCTGGGGGTGCTGTGCCTTGATGCTCAGGTACTGTCGCATCATGGGGGTGTGTGTCTGGGAGTCTGCCAAAATGTCCTGTCGAATATGTCGTGGTTCTGCTGCGTCGATGGGTGCAAATTCTACACGGTTTACCGGGCAATGATCAGCGCCGAAAACTGTTTGGGTTAGCAAGTTGTAAAGGCTACTATTCTTTGCATGCCATCCATGTCTTCACTGTCCGCCGCCGAGAAAGCCAGGCTCGATGCAGCGATCCAATCCCACGTACAGCGGCTGGCTGACACTCTCCTCGAAAGAAAACAGTTCATGGCCACGTCAGAGTCCTGCACCGGTGGCTGGATTGCTCAATCATTGACCAGCCTGGCCGGCAGCTCGGCCTGGTTCGACAGCGGCTTCGTTACCTACTCGAATGCGGCAAAACGGCGTCTGCTGAATGTGCCCGCCACACTGTTCGAGCCTGGAGGGCCCGGTGCTGTCAGTGAAGAAACCGTGCTGGCCATGACGGCCGGGGCAATCACCAACAGCGAGGCCACGGTGGCTGTCGCGGTGAGCGGTGTGGCGGGGCCGGATGGGGGTTCGGAGGAGAAGCCTGTGGGCACCGTATGGATTGCGTGGCAGGTGGGGGAGTTGGCGGAGGCCCGGCGATTCCTGTTTGCCGGGGACCGGGAAGCAGTGCGCCTGGCAACCGTGGAGGCCGCCCTTGCTGGCCTGCTACAGCGCCTGGCCTAGCCAGCTTGCCGATACCTGCTGGTAATCCTGACTCACTACCTAATTAATAAGAGCCTCGTTATTAAAGGAATCTGAATTGTTGCCAATATACTGGTTGTATATACAGTAAAATTCTGATTTACTAAGTACTGGTTGTATATACAGTGTTACAGGGCAAGCCCAGCACGCTGCCTACAACACAGGCGAAGAAGAAGGCGTCAGCAAAATCGCCAATTTCTTAGCAGGTAGTCGGGGACAGGCTACTATAAACAGCCCACCAGGGCTGGAATGAAACTGCGTTAAGCGCAGGCAATGGGGCAACTGCATTACTCACGGAACCAGCATCAGTTGTTAGTTTAAAACAAGGAAACGACGATGATTGAAGATAACGGTAACAAAGAAAAAGCACTGGCAGCAGCGCTGTCGCAAATAGAACGACAATTCGGCAAGGGTTCCATGATGCGCCTCGGCGATTCCGAGCGCGTGGCGATACCCGCGATTTCAACTGGTTCCCTGGGCCTGGATATAGCCCTGGGAATAGGTGGCCTGCCAAGGGGCAGGATCGTAGAGATTTACGGACCGGAGTCTTCCGGTAAAACCACACTCACTCTGCAGGTCATTGCAGAAGCACAGAAGGCCGGTGGTACCTGCGCCTTCATCGATGCGGAGCATGCGCTGGATCCAATTTACGCCGGCAACCTTGGAGTAGATGTAGATAACCTCCTGGTGAGTCAGCCGGATACCGGTGAACAGGCTCTGGAAATCTGTGACATGGTAGTGCGCTCGGGGGCCGTGGACGTGGTGGTCGTGGACTCCGTCGCCGCCTTGACACCAAAGGCGGAAATCGAAGGCGACATGGGCGACAGCCACATGGGACTGCAGGCCCGCCTGATGTCCCAGGCCCTGAGAAAAATGACGGCCAACATCAAGAACTCCAATACCCTGGTCATATTCATCAACCAGATCCGTATGAAGATCGGGGTCATGTTTGGCTCACCAGAAACTACCACCGGTGGCAACGCCTTGAAATTTTACTCGTCTGTACGCCTGGACATTCGTCGCATCGGATCCATCAAGGAAGGCGACGAGGTAGTCGGTAATGAAACCCGGGTGAAGGTTGTGAAGAACAAGGTCGCTCCTCCATTCAGGCAGACAGAATTTCAGATCATGTACGGTCAGGGCATCTATCACATGGGTGAGGTTATCGATATCGGGGTCAAACTGAACCTGATCGAGAAATCAGGTGCATGGTATGCGTACAAGGGCGAGAAGATCGGTCAAGGCAAGAAGAATGCCAGCACATATCTGGAAGAAAATCCGGAAATCGCCAAGGAAATCGAAACCCAGATTCGCAAAGAGTTGCTCCAGGGCAAGGCAACAGTTAGTGAAGATGACGAGCAGCGTGAAGACGTGGTGGTGTTGGCCGATGCCAAGGCCAAGAACGCTTCCTGATTGCTAACAACCGGGAAACCTGAGAATGGAAGCCGCAGAAGTTCTCGAAACCGAATCAACCATCGTTGATGTCCCCGTTCTCCGGCGGGCCGCCATGGATTTCTTGGCCCGCCGGGAACACTCTTTCTTCGAATTGGCCGAAAAGCTGTCAATGCGTTTTCCAGATGAGGAGTTGATGCGAATCGAGTCTGTGCTGGAAGACCTGGCTGCGGAAAATCTGCAGTCAGATGCGAGATTTGTCGAAGCCTGGTCCCGATATCGCAAGAGCAGGGGCTTCGGCTATCATCACATACGGCAAGACTTGTTGCAGCGCAGGGTGCCAGGCGAGTTGATTGACCAGCACCTGTTTACGGACGATGAGTGCTGGCAACAGATGGCAAGCATGCTGGTTCGCAGACGTACCCTCAATTCCTCCAAGTTTGAGTTTGGCTCAGCCCAGCACAAGCGCTTGGTTCGATTTCTTGAGAGTCGAGGATTCGGCAGTCGGGAAATCCAATTGGCGATCGCTCCCCACCTGCTACCCTGAGATTGCCCCAGGCTATCGTTAGTAAAGCCGTATAAGCGAATCGGCTACAGTTAACGTATAATCCGTCAGGTATTGTGTGGAATCCGGTCTATTGCCTGATAGATGGCCAAGAATTGATTGTGATGAGATATAAGCAACTCGCCCTGCTTTGTGCGCTTCTGGCTTTATATCCGGTGACGAGCGGCGCTAACGTCTTTTCCCAGCTGAGTGTGAGCATTGGAAACGAGAGCAACGTGCCCAGAGGGCTGGATGCCGATCACGAGGTCGAATCCCAGTTCATGCAATTGGGTTTTAGCGGCGGTAAATTCTTGCAACTGGGACTCAACGATAGCCTGACCCTGTCGTCCAGCGTTACCGCCAATCATTACAGAAAAACTTCAGGCTTCGACAATTATGCCCTGGGAGGACAGGCGGAGTACCTGCATAAGTTTGGCTTCGGCGCCTATGCGCCCAGATTGGGCTTTTCAGTAGGTGCCAACCGAAATTTCATGGCTGGAAGGGTAAGGGACAGCTTTGGTAAGACCGCGCAACTGATTCTTTCGAAGCGTTTCACTCCTGCCTTCATGCTGAGGGTCGGCATCGACTACGAAGATATCGATTCACCAACAGTGGAGGCGGACGCCGCTACCCTTTCATTTGGCTACGATCCGCGATTCCGGCTCCCATTCGAGTTGTTCAGCTATCACAGCAAGGCCGCGTTTATCGATGGCGAATATGCCATCGCCAATGGTTGGTTACTGGAAGGTCGATTGCGTCGTATTGATGGCGGAACCGTATCGAGTACCACTCAGCCAAGCCTACCCCTGTACAAGCGCGCACGAGCTTTCTATTCGGACCCTGGCTTTGATTCTGGCTGGTTTGCCTATCTGTTGGACGCGATGACCAATGAGTGGTCCGCAGGCTTGAGTGTGCCTATGGGAACGGATACTTCGATTAATCTGCGTGCTACCTGGCACGATTCCAAATCCTCGGCTGACGGTTCTTACGAGAATTCTATTGTCACTGTAGGCTACGTACGGAATTTCTAGCTGTGATTGTATCCCCAAGAGTTCTAACAAACCTTGCCTCGCTGTCATGCATGCCGATGATGCTGGTGTCCCTGATCAGCCACGCACAGAATCTGGAGGTCACGATCACAGATCAGGAGGGGATGCCGCTCGAGAATGCGGTGATCGAACTATTGTTGGATGAAGGAGAACGCACCAGCTATATGCAGCCGACAAACAGCTCAATCGATCAACTCGATAAGGAATTCGTGCCAACGGTGACTGTTATAAGCGCTGGCAGCGATGTCAGTTTTCCTAATAGCGATGACATCTTGCACCATGTGTATTCTTTCTCCCAGCCCAAGACTTTTAATATTCCCCTCTATGGCAGGGGTGAGAATGACGACTATCATGAAAACTTCCCCAGCGCAGGAGTTGTAGAGATTGGCTGTAATATTCATGACTGGATGCTCGCCTATATCTACGTGGCAGAAAGCGAACTAGCGAGCCTCAGCGATACCGAAGGTGTCGCTATCCTGTCGTCGACCCTGAGCGGGGACTACCAGCTAAGAGTCTGGCATCCGCAGGCATCGGAAGAGGAACTTGTTTACCCGGTGAGCCTGTCGCCTGATCAAACCACAACCCTGGCGATTAGCCTGGAGCTGCAGAGAGACAGGCGTGTGCGCCGCGCTCCCGGATCCAGCGGTCGACGCTATCGGTAGACTGGTACTCGGGTGTCGGCGATCAGCGAGGAAGAGGTAAGACCCAGGCTGTTCGCATTCCGAAGTTTTCGTTCCCGCCTGATTGTTTTTCTGCTCCTGCTTCTATTGCCGGCTTTTGCCGGCATCTTCTATTACGTGAATCGGAACAACACTGATTACACCGAAGAAACCATCAATACCTACCTCGAGTTGGGCGCAGACGTGTTCGATTTCGTGCGCGAGCAACAGGCTTATACCCTGCAGGCCATAATCAACAGCCTCACCTGGGACTTCGGTTTTCGCACGGCCTATGCAGCCAACGATCCTGCCACACTGTTCGATGCGGCACTCAATGTGCTGGATCGTTCGCTGGGTAGCGCCGACATGCTGCTCATTGCGGATCTGGACAACCAGGTCATCATCGATACTGAACTGCAGGGGGCAGAGCGACTGCAGGGAACCTGGCTGGCATTGATTGAGCGGGCGGATCAGAGTGAAGATGGCAGTGCTGAGATGATAGCCAGCATTGCCGCCAGGCCATTCCAATTGATCGCGTTGCCACTTTACCTGCCAAGGCAGGTCGCCTGGATCGTGGGGGGATTTGCCCTCGATCAGGAGTTCGTTGACCAGGTCGCTGAAACCACGGTCTCCGATGTGAGTATCGTGGCCAGCGAGGCGGGCAGGGTGTCGGAAGTTATTGCCTCGACCTTGTCGGCAAGTAACCAGGTGGCCCTGTCAGCACAACTGAATGTCGGTGCTTCGGCGATCAATACCCTGCAATTGATTCGGTATGCCGATGAAGAATTCACGACCCTGTTGAGAAGCCTGTACGAAGATCCGGGATCATCGCTGCAAGTCTTCGCGGTCATACAGCGCTCCTACGATGAAAACAATGAGAATGTGGTTCAGTTTCGCAATCTCTTGATCGAGTTCTACGGAATTATTCTGGTTCTCAGTCTCGTGGCCGTCATCTTCCTGGCTCGCTCAATTACCAATCCGGTTTCCCGTCTGGCTCATGCCGTGAAACGGATCGAGGATGGAGACTATGCGATGCGAGCCCAGGTGCAGTCGCGAGACGAATTGGGGGCGCTCGCCGAATCCGTCAACTCTATGGCAAAGGGACTCGCGGAGAAAGAGAAGGTCAGGGATTTGCTGGGTAAGGTGGTCTCTCAGCAGATTGCCGAGGAACTGCTCAATAATCCGGTGGAGCTGGGAGGTGAAGAACGGACAGCAACGATTCTGTTCTCCGATATTCGTGGCTTCACCAGCTACTGTGAAGGCAAGTCTCCGCAGAAGGTGCTGGAGGAACTCAATAAGGTGCTGAGCCGCATCAGTGACATTATCGAGGCGCATCAGGGGGTTGTGGACAAGTATCAGGGCGATGCCGTAATGGCCTTGTTCGGTGCGCCAGTGGCGGGCGAAAGGGACACCGACAATGCCATGGCTGCTGCACTGGAAATTATTGCCGCGCTCGATGCCATGGACAGTCAACTGGCTGCCTGCGTCGGTGTGAACACCGGGTTGGTGGTGGCAGGAAATCTGGGTTCGGCCAATCGTCTCAACTATTCGGTAATCGGGGATACAGTAAACCTTGCTGCGAGACTGGAGAGTCTTACCCGGTACTACAACGTGAACAATATCGTTAGTGAGGCCAGTATGCAGGCGGCACCTGACTATGTGTACCGCGAACTCGATGAAGTACAGGTGGCTGGCAAGAGTGAATCGGTGAAGATATTTGAACTTATCGGCCAGCGCTCCCGCGTTTCACAGTCCATGCTGGACGAGATCACGGCTTTCGAGTCGGCATTGCACAAGTACAGGCAGCAACGTTGGGAAGAGGCGCGGCAGGAATTTACTGCACTGGGATCCACGTGCGAGAATAAGTCCCTGGTGCAGGTATTCCTCGACAGGATGAAAGACTTTGAGTCTGACCCACCGGATGCACAGTGGTGCGGCGTTTTCTCTTTTGGCAAGAAGTAGTGCTGCGACCAGGCATGGTCGATGTCTCCGCCCAGGCAGAAACAACACCCTAAGCCCTATTCACTAAATATTCTCATTCTCCAGACAGGGAACGTTCCAATGAAACTGATCAAGCCCTTCCGCGGTCTTCGACCTACCCGGGAGTTGGCGGCACGTGTCGCCTCCCATCCCTATGATGTTCTGAACAGGGATGAAGCCTATGAACTGGCGAAAGACAACCCCCACAGCTTTCTTCACATCAACAAGCCCGAAGTCGATGTTGACCCTGCCATGAGCGTGTACGATCCGCAGGTCTACCAGAAGGGAGCCGAGAACCTGCAGCGGTTTATCGCAGAGGGAATCCTGCTCAGAGATGAGGTGGACCAATATTATGTTTACCAGCAGCAGATGGGGTCCCATGTGCAGGTGGGACTGGTTGCTGTGGCATCAGTAGCCGCCTACGAGGCAGGCCTGATAAAGAAGCACGAATTCACGCGCCCGGAGAAGGAAGATGACCGGGTCCATCACATGGATGCCCTGGGTGCCCAGGTGGGACCGGTATTCCTGACCTATAAGGCTGAGGACGGCATCAACGCGCTCATTTCCGGGATAATCAGCAATGCGCCCGAATACGATTTTAGTGCCGACGACGGCACCCGGCACACGTTCTGGTTGATAGGCGATGCTGCCACAACGGCGCAACTGGACCAGCAGTTCAATGGGCTGGAGTGCCTCTATGTGGCGGATGGCCATCATCGTTCCGCTGCGGCTTCGAGGGTACAGAAACTCCGTGAAGCTCGAAACGCCGCACACACTGGAGACGAATCCTACAACTGGTTCCTGGTGGTTCTGTTTCCCCATGACCAGATGCAGATCCTGGATTACAACCGAATCATCCTGGATCTGGGTAGCTACAGCGCGACGGACTTCGTCGATGCCCTACGAGAGAATTTCGATGTGGAAGAGGTGGACAATCGCACTGTCGCCAAACCCGGGGCGGCCAGGGAATTCGCACTCTATCTCGACAAGCGGTGGTACCGACTGCGAGTGAACAGTGCTCTGGCTGCGAAGATCGACGACAACGACCCGGTGCAGAGTCTTGATGTGAGCATCATGCAGCAGGCAATATTGACTCCTTTGCTGGATATCACGGATCAGCGCAGAGACAAGCGTATCGACTTCGTTGGTGGTATCCGTGGCCTCGCGGAGCTGGAGAAGAGAGTGGATTCAGGGGAATGGCAGGCGGCTATCGCTCTCTATCCGACTTCCATCGAAAGCCTGATGGATATCGCGGATGCCAACGAGGTGATGCCGCCAAAGTCAACCTGGTTTGAGCCGAAGCTGAAGAGCGGCCTTGTCACACATATTCTCGATTAGGGACTGACCGGGTTTCCTGGAGCGCTGTTTAAAAAGCCGCAGACACTGCGGCTTTTTTATTGTCGGTGATGAAACTCGGCTGGTCTGCCTGGGCCTGCATGAGGTCGGCCCTGGATTATAGCTTGGCGGCCATTGTTCTCGGGGCTGCGCAGGAACCGAAATCCTGATTGACAATCAGCAGCTGGCTGCGAAAGTTCATGCGCAAGGACAGGAAGTGTCCCAATGCCGCAGCCAGCTGCTCTGTATTCACTCTAAATAAACTCACGACTCTCACCATCTGTATCGATCTTGCCTGTTAAACGCCACGAGTCGCATTTTGGTTGACGGCGACTAAGGAACTTTTATCCAGGCAAGAGTGAGTACATCGCGGAGTTGCAGTAATGGTGATTAGGCTCTGCTTGGGAGCTGGACGTTGAGCTCATTTGCTTAACGCTGCGCTCGAGAGTGTGGTCGCACCGGTCAGGAAGGAAACACCAAGAGGGCGTCGATGCTTCGGCTGTCATTGACCGAGCGGATGCCGGAAACTCTGTCTCCCCTTAACCGAAATCGCAGTCACTGATTCAGGTGGCTATAAACACCACTCCCTATCCTTTCCCGGAAATCTGCAAACATCATAAAAAAGCCGGAGCATGGCTCCGGCTTTCTCGATCTTAAGGATTAGCTGAAAGCTTGTCAGCTTGCTACGGCGGTCCGTCGACCACCCGCCAGAGGCTGGTGGGCTGGTGTCTCATGGTCAGAATTCGAGCCTCGATGGCCAGTCCATCGACTCGCGAGCCTCGGCAACGCTTGTAGCATTCATGCCGCGTTGCGGCTGGCCTCTTTGACGTCAATGAGCTTGCCGTTACCGTTACCGATCGGAATCTGCTTGGGTTTCATGGCTTCCGGGATCTCACGAACCAGGTCGATGTGCAGCAGGCCGTTTTCCAGGCGAGCTCCAGTAACTTCGATGTGGTCGGCGAGTTGGAAACGGCGTTCGAAATTACGCGCGGCAATGCCCTGGTGCAGGTAGGTACGGTCGCTGGTATCAGCCACCTTGTTGCTCTTCACCGTCAGGGTCTGCTTCTCGGTCTGGATATCCAGTTCATCGCTGCTGAAGCCAGCCACAGCCATGGTAATTCGGTAGTTGTCGTTGTCATGTCTTTCAATATTGTAGGGGGGATAGCCTGCGGCGCTGTTGTCGGCGCGGCTGACGCTATCCAGCAGGGATGACAGGTTGTCGAAACCCACGGTGGTTCGATACAGGGGTGCAAAATCTAAACTTCTCATGTTCATATCCTCATGGGGTGCGCGGCGGCACCAAGCAATATGGTTAGTGTTGTCAGTCCACCCGAAGGTCGGACTCTACGGGCGACCTCCCCAGAGCATCGCGTCGGGATTCTATATGTGGTTGCAAGGAGAGATTTCAAGCTCCACTCTGGGGAAGGCAACGGGCCGAAGCAGGCAACGGTGGGTTGTGGTTGCTGGCAGATGCAGAACCGGAAGCTGACAGCGTTAACTTCAAGACTGGATTGAGCGGCTAATCAGGCCGTAAATCTACCCCAAAAACTCGTGAGATTGCTTGTGATAGGGTTCACAGAATCGTTTGGGTGGATTTTTGGCGACCGAAAACTAAATAGTCGGCAGATCAAATAGCTATATTCTAAAAGTGACAAAGCAGATGAAAAAAGGCAGGTTCGGCAGCTTATTTTGTGAGTAACTGCTACCGCCGCAGGGCAGAACTCTCTGCTCTCGCCAAGCATTTGATTTGACGAAACTTTTTAGCTGCCTGCATAGTGCAGAATGGACAGGTTTTGCGCAGCCAGGGGCCATCGAGTAGCAGTATGGATGCGCTGTCCTGAAGGGTTTATCGGCCGCGTCCCGGGTAGCAGTAGCAGCCGATAAACCGGGTAGGCTAGATCACCAGCATGTCCATGAATTCATGAACAGCTGTCTGCTCGAGGCGCTGCTGGTCCTTGCACAGCTCGAAGATCTGCTTGCAGCGAGCGGCTGGGAAGCGGGTTGCGAGATTCGCGCGGAATTTGGCCTCCAGCAGGGGAATGCCTTCTTCGCGACGTCGACGGTGTCCCACGGGATAGTTGATTTCCACCTTGTCTGTGCTGTTGCCATCCTTGAAGTAAACTTGCAGGCTGTTCGCGATGGAACGCTTCTCCGGCTCCAGATATTCCTTCGTAAATGTCGGATTTTCATGGATTTCCATCTTTTCCCGTAGTTCATCGATGATGGGATGTGCGGCGTGGAAACTGTCCTCATAGTGCTCCGCCACAAGGTTGCCGAAAGCCAGGGGCACTGCAGTCATATACTGCAGGCAGTGGTCACGATCGGCGGGATTATTGAGCGGTCCTACCTTGCTGATGATGCGAATGGCCGATTCATGGGTGTGGATAACGATCTTCTCAATCTCGCCCAAGCGGTCCTTGACCTGGGGATGGAGTTGCACGGCTGCCTCCGCTGCGGTCTGGGAATGGAATTCGGCAGGGAAGGATATCTTGAAAAGGATATTTTCCATGACATAAGTTCCATAACTCATTGGAAATGTGAAAGATTTACCCTTGAAAGAAACATCGTAGAAGCCCCAGGTCGGGGTTGTCAGGACGCTGGGATAGCCGATCTCACCACGCAGGGTGAGGTCGGCGAGGCGCACCGCCCGGGAGGTGGCATCGCCGGCGGCCCAGGACTTGCGCGGCCCGGCGTTGGGCGCATGACGATAGGTGCGCAGGCTGGAGCCATCCAGCCAGGCCTGGGAGAGGGCATCGATCACCTGCTCCCGGGTGCCACCCAGCATGCGGGTTGCCACGGCCGTAGAAGCCACCCGCACCAGCAGGACATGGCATAATCCTACCCGGTTGAAGCTGTTCTCAAGCGCTAAAACTCCTTGTATTTCATGAGCTTTAATCATTGCAGTGAGAACATCTCTCATTACCAGTGGGGGCTTGCCTTCCGCCACCCGCTGCTGGGACAGGAAGTCCGCCACTGCCAGGATGGCCCCCAGATTGTCAGAGGGGTGTCCCCATTCTGCTGCCAGCCAGGTATCGTTGTAGTCTAACCATCTGATAATACAGCCAATATCCCAGGCCGCCTTGACCGGATCCAGACGCAATTGAGTCCCGGGCACCCGTGCCCCACGCGGTACCACGGTCCCCTCAACCAGCGGCCCTAGAAGCTTCGTGCATTCCGGAAAGCGCAGGGCCAGGAATCCGCAACCCAGGGTATCCATCAAACAATTACGGGCCGTGTCATAGGCCTCAGCCGATTCCACTTCGAAATCACACACATAGTCCGCAATATCCACCAACACCTGATCAGGTGCTGGCCGCTCATTCAAATCAACATTAGCACTCATACAATTCTCAATTAAAACAATGAATTAATATTATTAGTTAAGGCATATCAAATGCCTGGTCAATCATGGCTGCAACAGTAGCGCCTTGCGCTGCAACCCGCTTTTCGCCTCTGTGCAGAGCAGTCAGCTACAAACTGACTGAGACGAGGCAAGGTGAATCCAGTCAGCCGATCGCTGGGAGGAGCTGGGGTGTCGTGGTAGCAGAGAGCACAATGCCGTCTCATGCTTCGCGTAATCCACTCCTGGCTCGTGCCAGGGACCGGGAAGCGGCCACCACCTGATCCCTTGACCCGAAGAGGCCTCTCAAGCCAAAACCAAGCAAAATCAGTGATCTAGCGGTCTTCTATAGCCACCCACTCGCTGGTCTCTGGCCCAATATAGTCAGCGCTGGGCCGAATTATCCGGTTATTGGCCCGCTGCTCCTTCACATGAGCGGCCCATCCTGTCACCCGGGACATCACAAAAATCGGGGTAAACAGCTTTGTGGGAATCCCGATGAAGTGATAGGCAGAGGCATGGAAGAAATCAGCGTTGCAGAACAGCTTCTTCTCTCGCCACATCACCTCCTCACATCTCACAGAAACGGGATAAAGCACTGAATCTCCGACATATTCTGCCAGTTTCTCCGCCCACTGCTTGATGATGGTGTTGCGGGGATCGGATTCCCGGTAGATGGCATGGCCGAAGCCCATGATCTTCTCCTTGCGCTCCAGCATGCCCATGATCTCCTTCTCGGCCTCGTCAGGGCTCTTCCAGTTCTCGATCATGTCCATGGCCGCCTCATTGGCGCCGCCATGCAGGGGGCCTCTGAGGCTGCCTATGGCGCCCGTAATGCAGCTGTGCATGTCAGACAGGGTGGAGGCACAGACCCGGGCGGTGAATGTGGATGCATTGAACTCGTGCTCGGCATAGAGGATGAGGGACACGTTCATGACCTCGCTGAACAGCTCACCGGGCTCCTCGCCGCTGAGCATATGCAGGAAGTGGGCGCCGATGGAGGGATCCTCCGTTGCTGTGTTGATACGTCTTCCCTCATGGGAAAAAACGTACCAATAACAAATAATTGAGGGAAATATCGCAAGTAATCTGTCGATAACTTCATCCTGATGTGAGAAGTCTGTTTCCGTTTCCAGGTTGCCCAGCATGGAGCAGCCGGTGCGCATCACATCCATCGGGTGAGCCGTGGCGGGAATCCGTTCCAGGACATCCTTCAGCGCCTGCGGAAGCTCGCGCAAGCTTATGATCTTGCTGATGTAGTCGTCGAGTTCCGCCTGGGTGGGTAGCCTGCCTCGCAGGAGCAGGTAGGCGACTTCCTCGAACCGGGCTCTGGCAGCGAGAACGCTGATGTCATAGCCCCGGTAGGTAAGTCCGGTACCGGTCTTGCCTACTGTGCAGAGGGCAGTCTCTCCAGCAACCTGGCCACGCAGGCCGGCTCCACCCAGTTTCTTGTCTACCATGTTGATTCTCCGTGGTCTTCGTCTTTATTGATTATTTTAGATTAATATAGCCACTCAACTATCTGAAATAATTAAATTATTTAGAAAAAAGATTGTCGAGTTTCTGTTCGTAGACATGGTATCCCAGCACCTCGTAGAGCTGATCCCGGGTTTGCATATGATCCACCATGGCGGTCTGGTCGCCATTGATCGCGATGGTCTCATAGACTTCCAGGGCGGCCTTGCTCATGGCACGGAAGGCGCTCAGCGGATACAGAACCATGGCGACGCCGTGTGCGCCAAGTTCCTTGCAATTGAACAGGGGGGTCTTACCGAATTCCGTGATATTGGCCAGTACTGGCACCCCTACGGCATCGGCAAACTGTCGGTACTGGGACAACTCCAGCATGGCTTCCGGGAAGATGGCGTCGGCGCCGGCCTCGACGCAGGCGACGGCGCGTTCGATGGCCGCATCCATGCCCTCGACGGCAAGCGCGTCCGTGCGGGCCATGATTACAAAATCAGGATCACAGCGGGCATCGACGGCGGATTTTACCCGGTCCACCATCTCCGACAGGGGGACAATCGACTTGTTGGGGCGATGCCCGCAGCGCTTCTGTGCCACCTGGTCTTCCAGGTGGACGCCGCCGGACCCGGCTTTCTCCATGGCCTTTATGGTACGGGCGATGTTGAAGGCGCCTCCCCAGCCGGTATCGATGTCCACCAGTAGCGGCAGGTTGCTGGCATTACAGATGCGTTCCACATCTGCTATCACGTCGTTAAGGCTGGTGATTCCCAGGTCGGGCAGTCCGTAGGATGCATTGGCCACACCGGCGCCGGACAGGTAAATAGCCTTGTGCCCGGCGGCCTCGGCCAGCATGGCACAGTAGGCGTTGATGCTGCCTACGATCTGCAGTGGGGAGTTTTCTGCCAGGGCGCTGCGGAAGCGTGCTCCGGGAGTTTGCTTGCTCATTATCCGTCCTTAAAATATTCTCAGGAATACCCTTTATCTGTTTGATTTAATTGATCTATTAGCATTTTTCTTGCGTTAGAGATGTGGCGGCGCATGAGAATCTCGGCCAATTCACCATCCTGCTCTTCGATGGCATCCACGATCCTGTGGTGCTCCTTGAAGGCCTGTTCGGGGCGGGATGGCTGGCTGCTGGTCTGGGCTCGATAGAGTCTCAGCAGGTGGTACAGTTCGCCACAGAGCAATTGGATAAGTCTCTCGTTCCCGCTTAGTTGGACTACCTGGAAGTGGAAATCCAGGTCACCCTCCTGTTGATAGTAGCGACTCCCGTTCTCGGATTCGATTTGCTCCTCGTGCTGCGCCAGCAGGTGGCGCAGGGACTCGCAGTCCGCAGCCGTGGCACGGGATGCTGCGAGTCGACAGGCCAGGCCTTCCAGAGATTCTCTTATTTCATATATTTCAATGGCTTGAGAGCCACTTAAAGAAATTACCTTGGCTCCAATATTGGGTTTTATCTCAACCAGCTTGCAGCCTTCCAGGCGCCGGATAGCCTCTCGTAAGGGGCCGCGGCTGATGCCATAGCGTTCCGCGAGCTGGGGCTCGTTGATCTTGGAGCCGGGGGCGAATTCTCCGCTGACAATGGCAGTGCGCAGCTGGTCGAAGACGTGGTCGGCGAGTGTGCGGGCGGGGCCCTGATTTGTCGGGCTCGGCGGGATTATGTCAACAATTTCTGCCATAGGCGGCGGATACTAGCATAATACCGGCCCAAATCTCTAGATTGTTGACAATATTAAGTCGCTATGTGCCTGACAGACATGCCGCGACCGATACCATAGTAGCTGATGCCAATGCTGGCCATCTTGGCCGGGTCATAGAGGTTGCGGCCGTCGAAGATGACCGGGTAGGTCAGGCAGTTTTTGATCATCTCGAAGTCCGGGGCACGGAAATGTTGCCATTCGGTGCAGACGATAAGCGCATCAGCTCCGTGCAACGCATCGACTCGGGTGCCAGGCAGAATAAGCTTTTCCTGGTCTGGATAAAGGCGGCGAGCCTCATCCATAGCCTCTGGGTCGTAGGCCTTGACTCGGGCGCCAGCTTCCCACAGGGCCTCCAGTAAAACCCGGGACGGGGCCTCCCGCATATCGTCAGTGCGGGGCTTGAAGGCAAGTCCCCACAGGGCGAAGGTCATACCCGATATATCGCCCTTAAAATGCTGATTTATATAGCTAAATATCTTTCCTTTCTGACGTTCGTTGGCGTTCTCCACGGCGCCCAGGATGCCCATTTCGAAGCCATATTCCTGGGCCGTCCTGCCCAGTGCACGCACGTCCTTGGGCAGGCAACTTCCCCCGTAGCCACAGCCAGGGTAGATGAAGTGATAGCCGATGCGCGGATCGGAGCCGATTCCGCGGCGCACGTGTTCGATATCCCCACCCAGATGCTCGACCAGATTGGCGACCTCGTTGATGAAGCTTATCTTGGTGGCCAGCATGGCGTTGGCCACGTACTTGGTGAGTTCGGCAGAGCGTATGTCCATGAACTGCATTCGGTTGGAGTTGGCGTTAAAGGGTGCATAGAGTTCGTTGAGGATCTCCCTGGCGGCTGTGGAATCCGTTCCTACCACGATCCGGTCGGGCTTCATGAAATCAGCGACCGCCGAGCCTTCCTTGAGAAACTCCGGATTGGATGCCAGGGCAATATTGAGGTCACTGCCGCGTTCATCGAGCACGGCCTGAATCGTGGTCCGTACCTTGTCTGAAGTGCCCACGGGTACTGTGGACTTGGTTACCACTAGTTTGGAATTATTCATGCATTTCCCAATGTTAGTGGCGACATCGAGAACATGCCTGAGGTCGGCAGAGCCATCTTCATCCGGAGGCGTGCCCACGGCGATAAACAGCAGGTCGGCATGATCGACAGCGGTAGGGATATCTGAGGTAAAAGCCAGGTTACCGATGGCGCGGTTCTCGACGATGAGATCTTCCAGGCCGGGCTCATAAATCGGCAGCAGTCCTCCCTGTTGCAGGGTCTCTATCTTGGCCTTGTCCACATCCATACACATGACCTGGTGGCCGACCTCGGCGAGGCAGGCGCCGGTGACGAGGCCCACGTAGCCGGTTCCAAAGATGGTGATCTTCATGGGGTTCCTGTTCCTTCAGTGATGGCCTTCCTGGATGGACGCCGAGTCTGTGCCTAGCCTAACGACTGCCTGCTAACTTTTTATGACAATGGCGCCCTGCAACCACCGTTTGACCACCATCTGCGAGGCAGGTGAAGTGGGTGTAGGTGGCTGGCTCAACTTGGTTTATAGTCAACTTCAAGCAATTCCTGATGTGTTAGCTGATGGCCTTTGAAAAATTTCAAGATTTTTTGAGCGGACTGGTAAAACGCCAGCGCGGCTTCTTTTCCGGTGCAGAGAAAGACAGCATTGAAAAGCTGGTAGAGCGCCTGATGGGGAGTGAAGGCGAGGTGTCCGGCATCGTCACTGCGCGGCAGGTACTGGACCGGTTCCAGGAACTGGATGATGAACAGAAGCTGTTGTTTTTCCAGAACCTTGAACAGAATTTTAATGCCAATCCGGTCATGGTGAGATTGGCCTTTGAAGCGTATGACAAGGACCCTAGCAGCTTGAATCTCGGCACTCTGTCCAAGGCCAGCGAGCCACTGCGGCACGAATTGCTGAGACGCCTGAATCAGACGCCAGGTGCCACCCATGACCTGGTAGGCATGCGCGCCGACTTGCTCGGCTACCTCAAGACACACCCCGAATTATTGGCGGTGGATAACGACTTCGTGCGCCTCTTCACTTC
Organism: Pseudomonadota bacterium; assembly: GCA_027621405.1. Lineage (GTDB taxonomy): Bacteria > Pseudomonadota > Gammaproteobacteria > Pseudomonadales > Pseudohongiellaceae > UBA9145. Next base: position 81,462 of record JAQCBT010000018.1, read on the forward strand.
CTGGTTCGGGCGCGGTTTTCTGGAGTTGCGCACTATCAATTGGGGCACCAGTGCCGCTGTGCTGGAGCGCATCATCCGCTATGAAGCGGTGCATGCAATCAAGGACTGGGATGATTTGCGCAGTCGAATTGACCCTCCCAATCGCCGTTGCTTCGCCTTCTTCCATCCGGCGCTGGTGGATGAGCCCCTCATCTTTGTAGAAGTGGCCCTGACCGGTGAGGTGCCAGAATCGATCGCGGCCATCCTTGAGGAGCAAGCCGGCGATTTCATCGGAGACGAATTCAGGACGGCGGTGTTTTACAGCATCAGTAACTGCCAGCCAGGGCTACGCAATATTTCCTTTGGCAACTTTCTCATCAAGCAGGTAGTCCAGGAACTGCAGGTAGAGTTTCCTTCCATCAAGACCTTCGTGACGCTTTCCCCGGTGCCTGGGTTCGGACGTTGGCTGCTCAGTGAGGAAGAAGGAACAGATGCGGCGCCAGCTGGTGATACCGAGGAAGGTAAGAAGCATAAGGAAGCCAGACAGTCGGCAGCCTTGCTCGAGGCCAAGAGACGACTGGCCGCATTGCCAGTTACAGAGGAAATGGCGAAGGAGCACGGTGACGAGATTCGCTCCCTCGTGTTCCATTATCTTACCGCTGCGCGGAAGGGAAAATACCCGTTGGATCCCGTGGCGAGGTTTCACCTCGGTAATGGTGCTTCTCTATACAGAATCCATGCCCATGCTGATATCAGCAAAAAGGGCCTGAGTCAGGCCCGAGGGGCCATGGTCAACTATCTCTACGACCTGGGTAGTATCGAGATGAATCACGAGGCCTTCGCCAATGAGGGGCGAGTGAAGTACAGTGACAAATTGAAGGCACTGGCTATAAAGGGCTAGGGAAGCTCTGATTGAGTTGCCGGGAAAGTCGATCTATCGCCGGATTAAAATCGCCTTCGGGTCATGACAGTGCAAGCTGGTACAATCCCGCCCTGGCGCTGGGTGATTCCGAAACACGCCGCTTCGCACAACTGTGAATGCAGAAAATATCATTGAACAAGCCATCATGAGCAAAGCCAGATTGACAGATACTGATCGCATGCGCGAATTGTGCAGACAAATCATCGAAAGCGGTGAATTGGGGCGTTCGCGGCACTACCAGGCAATGCTCGAGTATCTGCTGGAGAGCTCTATTGCCGGCAGAGTGCCCAAGGAAATCGAGTTAGCCATCGAGGTGCTGGGTCGCGGGGAGGATTTCGATGTTACCAGTGACAGTTCGGTGCGAGTCTGCGTGCACCAGCTGCGCAAGAAACTGGATAGCTACTATCAGAAGCATGGTTCCGAATCAGGCGAGCAGATAGCCATCCCCAAGGGACAGTATGCGGTGGTACTTCACTCGAAGGCGCCAATTCCTGAGAGCTCCAGGTCACGCAAACCAGAATCCTGGCGACCCGGGCTAAATAGTGCGTTACTCGCTACGGCTTGCCTGCTCTTGTTGCTTAATCTGGGATACATGGCACTAAACAGTGAAGAGACTGAGGCCAGGCAATTAGGCTCGGTTATCCATCACCCCATCTGGAATTCGGTGCTGGGGGATAACAGGCCCGTCCTGTTGGTCATGGGAGACTACTATATTTTTGGCGAGCTCAATGCCAACGGCAATATCGCGCGCATGGTTCGAGAGTTCAATGTGAACTCCCCCAGAGACCTGGAAGATCTTCGGTTCAGTGATATCGAAAAGGCAGAAAACTATCTGGACCTGGATTTGAGCTATATGCCGGAGGGTAGCGCTTTCGCGCTCGCCAGAATCGTGCCGATTCTCGAAGCCAGCGGGAAACAGGTCAACATCACCATGATGTCGGACCTCACCATGGCAGATGTGAGGAATAATCACATTGTCTATATTGGGTATATCAGTGCGCTGGAGAAACTTACCCAACTCTCTTTTGCCGGCTCCGGTTTGCAGATCGGTCGCAGCTATGACGAATTGTTCAATCGCAAGACAGCCGAGTACTACACCAGTGATGCGGGCTTGCCAGAGTCTGGTCAGTCATTTCGGGATTATGGCTTGTTTGCGAGCTATCCAGCCAGCCAGGATACCCATGTCATCCTGGTTACTGGTATGCGTGATGCTGGAATGATGCATACCGCTCAGGCCTTATCCAGCACAGAGAGTCTTGATGACCTGATGGTGAGTATGGATGCGGATACCGAGGAAGCCCTGTCGAGCTTCGAGGCGCTGTTTGAAGTGTTCGGAGTGGACCGGATGAATTTCAACGGCAATCTGGTTTACACCAACCACCTCGATACCAGTAAAATCTGGGATAGCTGGCAGCCCTCCGGAATAAACTGACGGCGGCGACTACTGGTTCCAGTAGCGCGATATTATTGTCAGTTAACCCGATTCTCCTTAACCGCGTCTCGCCGCCGCTTGATCGCCAGTCTTTTGGCTCTGGCATCCCCATACTTGTTGACTGAGAAGTAAGCGTTTCGCTGGCGTCGTTTTGCTCCCTGACCTTCCTGCCAGGTTGCTACCCAGGAATTGTCTTTTGCCGAGAAGCTGACCCCGATCTCTCCCGATGAGTTCAATGGTGAAATCTTTCGCGGGCTGTACTTGGCATAGGGCCAATTGTCACCGTAGATCTTGCGGCCCTGCCGATCTCTGATTTCTTTGGCAGCGGCGATTGCTTTCTGCTTGCCGCCATATTTCTTGAAAGGGAAAGACTGTTGGAAATTCTTGCCGTCGTACTTAATGCGGACCCAGGCACAGTTAGTGCCGCGGGACTCAATAATGCTAATGTGATGTAGTGCTCTAAGTTTTTTCACGGTTATCGCTCCTGTTCGCTGGAGAACATTGTGAGGATCGACTGAGCGCTTTCCAGATTGTTCCTGTTATGACTGCTATATAGGAGAAGACTGTGTTTTAGGCCTGATTATTTCAAGAGCCTGACAATTTTAGGTACCTCTCCATTCCAGGAATCTCGTCGAATTGATAAACAGTGCAGTGCATTTAACTGGCTGGAATGACTTCTTGCAAAATCAGTGTACACCTATAGCGTAGAGCTAGCCATAAAATTGGCGGGAGTCAATATGCCATTATTGCCAAATTCAGAAGAAGGCGCGGGGGCTAGTATGAACCCGGGGAGCAACGGGCTAGATGGAATGGGAAATCAGGCGAGCTCACTGCCGCGCCAGGCAGGGGTTCAGGCGTGCGCAGCCATGTGCTGTATTACGCCAGGTTTGCGGCTCTCAACTCGGGAGATACTGTACTTGTAATTCTTGGCGCTGGGGTCGATGTCCATAGCCTCGTCGATGGCGGCTTCCAGATCTGCCTGGGCTGCCTTCCTGGTGAGGTAGGGGCCGGAAATTTTGACCTGCAGGCTGGGCTCATTTGGAGCCGTTGCCACGATGTAGAAATTCTTCGCGTTCACTCTGTATTTGCTTAACTGCGTTCAGCTGCTTCCTGGCGCATGCTTCTGCCATGTCTCTGTCATAAGAGATGACCGGTAGCACGTGATTTCAGTGCAGTCTCTGGCAGCTCCTTCCTCAAGCAGTTCGTTATAGGGCTAGTATCGGCCGCGTATTTAAAACCAACAGTCTTTCCAATTCAAGACAGATCAGCACCAGAATCCATTGCCTCAACCGGGCTCCGGTCCACAGCGGATGTCTTCAACACCCCGAGGGTGCAAGACTAATCCTACTTGAGCCTGCTCATTGTGCGCGGGGTCACATCTCGCACCGCGGCTCGTTAGATTGCCGGTTTATTAAGTGTAGCAGTGCATTGTGGGGCTACTGTTCCAAGGACGCTGAAAGTCGCCGGGAGGTTCAGGGTCTGGTCGCGCGGGGGCGAAAGGGGGAGCAGGGAATTAGAGAGGGCAGGATTGGGCAAGTTCGCCAGGGATGGACGGCAGGAGTCAGGCGCGTCCGACCTGGGTCTGGCTGGTTCTGCGTTCCGTGCCTCCTTTTGCCGTATACAGCTTCTGCTCCTGGGAAATACCCCGCATGAGGTCTAGTTGTCGGCTGTTTCTCTTTCGAGAGTTTGAAATAAGAATACCATTTAACTCATTGAAATAATTGCATTTATCAATATTTTCCCTGCAGTGGATGAGTAACTCAACGGCGGCGCTCGCAGTGGCGTCCTGCTGTGCTTCGAGCTCCTGCAGGAGCCTGGAGTCGGTCTGGCCCATACCCTGATTCTGCAGCCATTGGCTGCGGTTGTGGCGCAGTTTCTCCAGCAGATTGAGGGCATCGGATTTGTGCACCAGCAGGGCCTGCATCCCGGCCAGGTCTCGGGATTCCAGGAGCTCGCGTTCATCGTGCAGGGTACCCAGCAGGTATTCGGTGCAGCTCAGTTCCTGCTGCAGCATTTCTACCAGGTGAGCGAATTGGGCCATTAGCGGTCCAGTGAGGACTCGAGATCCAGTATCTTCTGGGCGATGCTGTCGCTGTCCAGGCGATAGTCGCCGGATTTGATCCTGTGGTGCAGGTCAACGATTCGAGCCGCGTCGACATCGGGAAGCTGTTTGATTCGCTGCTCCAGCGCATTGAGATCAACTGCCTGTGAGCTGAGTGCGACTGTGTCAGGGGTAGCTGAGGCAGATTCTGCGCTGACCGCTCTGCGATCTCCACGAAAGCTCGTGACGACCCCCGCATTCTGGTTGCGATTATCGGGCGGAGTGTGGGTGGGATTAGGTCCGATCTTGTTCACTATCTTACAACTTCCATATCCGTGGTGAGTGTACTTTTCCCTGTTTCCCGCAGTTTATCCCGCACGCTGATCCGGCTGGGAAGCCGGAAATCCAGATGTTCCAAAACACATTCATTCACTGTCAGTGTTTCCTGCTGTCGTTGTTACTTGAGCTATTGCCTCGGTAAACAAGTGAGCAATGTGCATGCCAGGATGACTCGGGTTTAAATTATAACGACTGGTGTAAAAATATCTTTAAGTCCGTTTCCTTGTTTCCGGGCTGCGGCTTAGAGTGAATACTTATATCGATTCTCGCGCAGTTAACTCCTTGTTATAGCTGAATTTTTACCTTTCCAGCTGCTACCACGATGGCCTGAACGACCAGTCTGGAACTGGTATTCCGCACATCGATTACCTTGCCGACTTCGCCATCTTCGAGGGCTTCGGCCTGCTGCCTGACTTGCAGGGAATCGGTTTCTGCGACCAGTTGGACCATGTCACCGCGTTGCACTACTCTGGGCAGTTGCAGCGATTCCAGTGATAGTGGGCTGCCTGCGGTTAGGGAATACTTCAGTTCTTTGCCGATGGCATCCTCAGCCTGAAAAAGCGGCGTTCTACGCAGTTGGCCTGTGTCCAATTCCTGCAAACTGAAGTGGGAATCATCCAGTAAGGTACCACGGTTCAGATTGTGATTCGCCACGAGCACTGATTCATAGGTCTTGATCTCGGCGGGTATGTACTTGGTCCAGGCCCTGTCACCCGCACACTGCACCCTTACCTGAACCTTGCCCAGGGCCTTGCCAGTGCCATTGAGGGAAAGACCGGGATGCCCTGGGCAGGCCGGAAGCCGCAGCCTTGGGTCTGACATGCCTCACCTAACTGGTCCAGTTTTAAAGTTAGTTTACGCAGCTAATCGCTGATTCGGAAGTT
>JAQCBT010000054.1 GCA_027621405.1 Pseudomonadota bacterium
CTCAGGGTAATTGACTCCCGGTGGTAGCAGTCGCGCGTAACAGCAGAGTGAGGATTCATTTCGGCCCAGTAGATGGAATGCCAGTTGATCCTTGTTATCGAGGTCCTGGTAAGGACACTCCTGTTCTACGACGAACACTTCGGCACGCAGGCGCAGTATATCGTAGAGTTCGGCTGTGGACAGGTTCTCGAACTCACTGCAGAGCCATTTGACAGGAGATATGGGAAGAGAGTCGGTCACTGGCTTTCTTGTTGAGCTCTTACTGCTAAGAAACAGACTTCAGATGTGAGATGCAGCAAAGTCTATCACACCACAGGCATGGACCCAGAACCGAATTGCCTGGCATCAATAATAAGCCGGGCGGAAAATTGCCGCGAAGAAAAACTCGAGTCACGAGGTCTTTGTAGTCTGGATAGGCAAGCTATGTAGTAGAGGTCAACAAGAATAGATGAATGAGATGAGTAATATCGAACAGGATGTGAGGGACTATTATGGCAAGGAGCTACAGAGTAGTGCTGATCTGAAGACCAACGCCTGTTGCACGATCCTTGACTACCCTCAGGAGATAAAGTCAGCGCTGGCCAATATCCATGACGAGGTCACGTCACGTTACTTCGGTTGCGGCTTGACCATCCCGACCCATATTGAAGGGCTGTCGATACTGGACCTCGGCTGTGGCACCGGCAGGGATTGCTATCTGATATCGCAACTGGTGGGCGAGCAGGGCAGAGTAATCGGTATCGATATGACTGATGAGCAACTCGCCGTCGCCAGGAAGCATATCCAGTGGCACCGGGAGAAGTTTTCCTACGCCCGGTCTAATGTTGATTTCGTGAAGGGTAATATCCAGGACCTGGCGGCAGCGGGCCTGGAAGATAATTCATTCGACGTGATCGTCTCCAATTGCGTGATCAATCTGGCGACGGACAAGCAAGCTGTCCTGCAGGAGGCTTACCGGGTCCTGCGAACGGGTGGAGAATTCTATTTTTCCGATGTCTATTGCGACCGCCGGTTACCTGCTGAGTTGGCAGGTGACCGCGAGCTTTACGGGGAATGTCTTGGTGGTGCCCTGTACTGGAACGATTTTCAGAACCTGGCCAAACATTGTGGTTTTCTTGATCCGCGTATCGTGGAGGTTCATCCTATTTCGACAGAGAATGACGCGGTGACCAGGAAGGTTGAGGGCTACCGCTTCTACTCGGTAACCTATCGCCTGTTCAAATTGCCGGGTCTGGAAGCGGCCTGCGAGGACTATGGACAGGCTGTAAAATACCTCGGTGGTGTCAATGAGCAGGCTGCCAGTTTTGTTCTGGATAACCATCATCGGTTCGAAGTGGGCAGGGTCGTACCTGTGTGTGGCAACACCCTGCTTATGCTGTCTGATACCCGCTATCGGCGCTTCTTTGAATTCTACGGGGATTTTAGCAGGCACTTTGGTATCTTTCCGGGCTGTGGCACAGATTTTCCCTACGAACAGTCTTTCAAATCTGATGCCGCCAATATGGGAGCATGTTGCTAGTACGACCAAGCTATGAATCGAATCGAAGTTATAGAAGTTGATGGAGACGAGAAACCGGTACCGACCCGGTTTACAGATATGGATGTTACTGCGGATGGTTCGCCGCGAGCGTCCGTAGACCCCCGGCAACTGCAGACGCTGTGGATCAACACGGGCAGTCTGTGTAATCTCAGTTGCGAGAATTGTTATATCGAATCTACGCCAAGCAATGATCGGCTGAGTTTTATCAGCAGGGCAGAAGTGCAGGCCCTGCTGGATGAAATTTCGCGCGAGCAGTTCTCGACCAGCGAGATTGGGTTTACTGGTGGAGAGCCGTTCCTGAACAAGGAATTCATGGATATCCTGCAGCTTTGCCTGGAGCGGGGGTTCAGTGTGCTGGTCCTGAGTAACGGGATGAATACCATGTTGCGTGAGAAGGAAAGGCTATTGCATCTGCGCGCGCAATACGGCTCGGCCCTCACGATACGAATCTCCCTCGATCATTATGCAGAGGAAACTCATGCGTTGGAGAGAGGGGCGCGATCGTGGAAGCCCGCCATCGAATCACTGATCTGGATGTCTGAAAATGGATTCAGCTTTGCCGTGGCCGGAAGAACCATGTGGGACGAAGATGAAGCGGCGATGCGCGAGGGTTTCGCAGCACTGTTTGAACGAGAGGGGATTTCCCTCGATGCACAAAATAGCGAGCAGCTGGTGTTGTTTCCGGAAATGGATGCAGCAGTCGAGGTACCAGAGATCACGACGGCCTGTTGGGGCATTCTGAACCAGGATCCGGCTAACATGATGTGCGCTACGTCCCGTATGGTAGTTAAGCACAAGGGTGATGATCATGTTTCTGTTCAGGCCTGTACCTTGTTACCCTATGACCAGCGATTTAACCTTGGTTCGAGTCTCAAGGCTGCCTGGCGGAGTGTGAAACTGAATCACCCTCACTGCGCTAAATTCTGTGTGCTCGGGGGCGGCAGCTGTTCCGGCTAGTGCTGGTTCAGGTCCAGGCCCTTTTCATACCACCGGTTCATGCGTGCCGGTGAGATTCCCATCCAATACCCCAGCTTCAGTAGCTGATTCATCGCTGATTGTCGAACAACGCCGTTGCGCTGAAAGCGGATCGCCGAGGTGGTCGATCTGGCGGGAAGGCGTGTGGCCCTGCTCATGCGTCTGAGTTGCATGGAAAGTGCAGTGTCTTCAAAGATTTCCATATCGGGAATAGTCAGACCCTGAGCCAGCAGCTCGCGATGAATAAACAGGCAATGATCAAGATAGACTATCTGGCGCCTGTCCAGACGAACATGATTTGAATACCAGGAAGTAAAATCCAGCAATGGATGTTGCACATCGAATGCCTGGCTGAATCCACCCCAGAAAGCTGAGCTGGATGCTCCGAGTTCCTGCAACTGGGAGATGGCTGATGACTCCAGCAGGCTGCGGGGGTGATGCAGCAAAACGATTTCACCCCGGCTGAGTTCCAGCCCCCGCTGCAGACGCGCGGAACGGGAACTGCCAGGCAACCGCACGATCCGCCAGGGACTCTGCTGCAACTGCTCCAGGGTACCATCCTCGCTACCACCATCGATGATGATCACCTCACAGCCGTTCATGGCGCTGAAGCTTTGCAGGACTGGCTGTAAATACCCGGTTCTGGATTCATTGTAGGTGGGCAGGATAATACTGATCATGTCGGTCCGGGATTAAAATGCCTGCTAATGGTGGGGCAGGGAGGAGTATAAGTATATACTTGCGCCCCATGTCCCCGTGGCACAACCGGATAGCGCGACGCCCTCCTAAGGCGTAGGTTGCAGGTTCGATTCCTGCCGGGGACACCAACTCAATCAGAGCTTCTCTCCAACCCAGAGAGCTATTAACTTCAGTGCCAATAAGTGGCTCTTGCTGGGTGAAGTCGAGGTCGATCGCCAGGGTAGTGGCACCCTGCCAAACACTCTTGACGGATCGAAGGCGCGAGTCAAGTACAAGGAGTTATCGACTCCTGAACACGAAAGTGGCTGTTGCTGGGGAGAGTCGAGGTCGACCACCCAGCGAATTGCACGGTGCCAAACACTCTTGCCAGATCGAAGGCAC
>JAQCBT010000031.1 GCA_027621405.1 Pseudomonadota bacterium
AAATAGGGACAGATTTATTTTTTTTTAAAAAAAAATAAATCTGTCCCTATTTTCTCTCTGCCCGGCACGACCACACTTTTAAAGGAGGCTCAGGCCAAACGGGCGCACCAATCAGCATCACTAGTCGCGCCTAGCTACCTTTCCCGGAAATGCGAGATTAACTCGTAGATAAACCTGAAAATGTCCGTAGTGGAGAGCTCACATGCCAGGCTCGGACGCTACCTGCCCATCCAGTTCCACCACGTAAATAAAGATAGGCGCCAGCACCTCACCCAGTTGCGAGTGGATCATGCCTCGCATATCGGCCCAATCCAGGCCAAAATCGCCGGCGGCGATCTTCGGCATGGCCAGTGACTTGATACGCAATTCGGCCACCATCTTTGCCAGTCGACGCAGACAGCGGTTCACCGCGATCTTGTCCGGGCGACGCACACGGGTGGGGTCGTCATCCCCCTCGTGGGTAATCAGGTTGATGATCTGGCTCTTGTCGGCGGCTTCCCACAGCCAGATCTCACCGGGTTCAGGATTCGTCTCCTCGCACCATTCCCTGAATGCCTCCACCATGGCCGGATAGCGCTCGTTCAGCTTGCGTGCGAGACCCCGGGTCATGGGGTCGGCGACGGCCACATTGTGCACGATCACCTGGGCTCGGGTGAGCATGATGTCGCCTTCCACTTCGTAGATCACCTTAAACTCCTGATTTCCATGGATTTCCTGCCACCATATGAAAACCGGCCTGACATTGCAAGACCACGCAAAATCTGAAAACCCGTCTATACTCACTGCGAGCGAAATCCATCCGGGGCGATTCCAACAACAGCAATGAAGCTGAAATACCCACCACTGATAAAGCTGATCGCTGCCTGCCTTGTAGCCTTTAGCTACAGCCAGGCTCTACATGCACAGTCCGACTCCTCGGACGCGCGCGTTCTGGTGCTCCATGGCGTTTGGAAAAACGATTTCTGGGAAAAAGAGTTCGATGACGCCTTCATAAAATTTGCGCGAGAGCTCATCCAGGGAGAAGTCCAGACTTCTTCCCAGTATCTCGGCCTGAACCAGTCTGTCACAACCGAGATGCGACGGCGCTTACAGGAGAACGTGGCGTGGATCATCGAACAGCAGTCTGTGGACGCCGTGGTCGCAGTACTACCCGCTGCGATCGAGTTCTTCCAGGAAATGCCCATATCTTCACAAATACCTTCGGTGCTCGTGCTGCCCGCTATTGACCAGCTAGCGCGTGCCGAACCTGCCCAGGCCGCTGTCCTGTCTGGCTCGCAACATGCCATGGAGCGCACCCTGGAACAGATAGGCATCCTGCTTCCGGAAGTTAATACTATCCAAGTATTCGCAGGCAACAGCGATAACGACACCGTCTATTTGCGGCGATTTCAGGATATCGCTCCGAACTATGCGAACCGGTTCCGCTTCAATTACACGGTGGGCCAACAGAGAGCTCCATTCATAGAGAAGGCAAGGAATTTTCCGGAATCCACAGCAATCTTCTCCCTTCCCTACGAGTCATTCGGCGAATCCCGGCGGGCTTCTGACAGCAACTCACTCAGTCTTCTTGCCGAAGCTTCCGCGGTACCGGTCTTCGGCACCTATGATTCACAGCTCGTTCACGGCATCGCCGGCGGCAATCTCACATCGGTTGAAGGCACTGCGAGCTCCGCCGCAATTCAGGTCAACAGCTTGCTGAATGGACTCGACATCACGGACATCAACCAGGGTACAGACACCTTCTACAACTGGGATGCTGTACAGAAGTGGGACATCGCCATCGACAGACTGAATGAACCCCTGCAATTGGTCGGCAAGCCCGGAAACCTGTTCCGGGATTACCCCGTCCTCAGCACCATCGGCATCAATGCAATTCTGTTGCTGACCATAGGGCTCTTCGCGCAGGGCTTCCTCTACAGGCGCTCCATGCTGGCCAAGTCCCAAATCAAAGCCAGCGAGACGGCTGCCCTTGAGAGCGAAGAGAAATACCGACTGCTAGCGAACAATGTGGCAGACGTCATCTGGGTCATGGAAGAAGGTGACACTCACCTTAAATACTGCAGCCCTTCCGCCGAACGAGTGACAGGCTACAGCGCGGAAGAATGCATGGAAATGCCCATCCGGGACATGATGTCTGAGGAAGACATGAAAAAACTCTCCAGAGCAATCGGCTCCGGTTCCCAGGATATTGTCGTGTCGGAACAACTCCTGCGACGCAAGGACGGGAGCAGAATATGGATAGAGATGGTGGTACGCAAGTCGCGCAACCTGCCCGACGGACGTTGCGAATGGGTCGGTGTAACCCGCGACATCTCCACGCGCAAAGAGAACGAAGAAGAGAAGGAATTCCTCGAACAACAGGTCCGCCAGTCCCAGAAATTTGAATCACTGGGCACACTCGCTGGCGGCATCGCCCATGACTTCAACAATATCCTCACAGTCATCTTCGGTGTAACCGACATGCTGAGACTGCAGGCATCGCAGGATCCGACCACCCAACGCCTGCTGGATCGGCTCAATAATGCATCGGAAAAGGCGCGCTCCCTGGTGCAGCAGATCCTCACTTTCAGTCGCCGATCCAAAGGTGAGAAGGAAATCGTCGATGTGCAGAATGTGATTCACGACTGCTTCGAATTGTTTCACTCAGGCAAGTCCGCGAACATCGAATTTGATATCCGGACAGCCAGTGGTGCGTACCCGGTGCTGGCCAACAAGAATCAACTCGAGCAAACCGTTATCAACCTGCTTACTAATGCACTGGAAGCGGTTCCGGAAGAATCGGGCAAGATCACCATGGAAATGGATTCGGTCAACATCGAATCCTATAGAACCCTGCTGCACGGCGAGCTAAAACCAGGCAAATATGTGCATATACAGGTACAGGACAATGGTATCGGTATCAGCGCAATCGAACAGGCAAAGATTTTCGATCCCTTCTTCACCAGCAAGGAACTGGGCAACGGCATGGGCCTGGCCATCGTGCATGGCATCATCATGGATCATGGCGGCGGTATCGACCTGCATTCTCGTGTCGGCGCAGGAACGATCGTGCATTTATACCTGCCTCTGGCCGAGCAGACTCCTGTTTCCGCAACAAGCCACGAGCCGAATGAAGTACGCATGGGTTATGAGCGCAAACGCATCATGGTAGTGGATGACAAGAAGGAACTATTGCAGATTGCCGAAGAGATGCTGGAGCGACTGGGTCACGATTGCATCACCTTCCGTGACGGCTTTCAGGCCAAGGCCTACATGGAGGAAAAACCTGATGACATCGACCTGCTGATAACAGACTATTCGATGCCGGGCATGAATGGCGTGGAATTGATGCGCTACTGTCACGACAACTGGCCTGAATTACCGGTGGTAATCAGTTCCGGCTACGGGGACCAGACAACTCGCCTGTCAGCCGAGAAGAACAGGACTTTCGGAATACTGGACAAACCCTACAGCATCCACCAGCTGAAGAAGCTTCTGGAAACAATTCCGCAAGACACTGCCCAGTTCTAGGCTACCTTCCTGAATTCCTCTCCTCCCAGCACTGCAATCAACTGCTGCAGGCTGTTGATGTTGTGACCCGCAAGAAATCTGTCAACATAGGGGAGCATGGACTGGATACCCCTGGCCCTGGGCTCGAAAGCCTCATAGCGCAGCAAGGGGTTCAACCAGATCAATTGCCGGCTTGACCTGTGCAGTCGATCCATTTCCTGCCGTAAACCTTCACCGCCGTCCCTGTCCAGCCCATCGGATATGATGAGGGTGATCGCCCCCTGCCCCAACACCCGCCGTGACCAGGCGCGGTTGAATTCCCTCAGGCAGGCGCCGATGCGGGTTCCTCCCGACCAATCCTGTACGGCATCGGCGGTGGCGGCCAGCGCTCTGTCCACATCGCGGTAGCGCAAATGGCGAGAGATATTGGTCAGCCGTGTGCCAAACACGAAACTGTGTACCCTATCCCGGTCATTGGACACGGCATACAGGAAATGCAGGAACATCCTGGAATACTGACTCATGGATCCGGATATATCACACAGCACGACCAGGGCCGGGGCGCGATTGCGCCGCTGCTTGAAACGCAAGGGAATCATGTCGCGGTTTCGCAGCGATGCTCGCAGTGTCTGCTGCATATCCAGTTGCGAGCCTCGCTGATCGCTGCTGAAGCGCCGGGTCGGGATATCGAGCACAGGCAATTTCAATCTGGCGATTTCCTGTTTGGCCTCAGCCAGTTCCGCCGCCGACATTTGTTCGAAGTCCTTCTCCTGCAGCAATTCGCGATCAGAGTAGGTCAGGCTGGCATCGAATTCGATCTTGTTCTCACCGGGCTCGGGGGTCGGGCTGTTGGTATTTCCTGCCAATGCCTCTCCTACCCGGCGCATGACCTCATTCGATTCCTGTTTGGGAACTTCCACGGTTGGCAGCATGGCTGCCAGCAGACGTTCGCGAAATCCAGGGTTCTTCCAGAAGAGTTGAAACGCCTGATCGAACACCTCGCGCTGTTCGATGCGGTTCACGAAGACCGCGAACAGGCACTGATAGAAATCATCCCGCGACTCGAGTCCCAGGACTGATACCGCACGTTGAGCATCCAGCACACTGCCTGGCCCGACAGGCAGTCCGGCGGCTCTCAACAGTCGAGCAAAGGCCAGGATGTTTTCAGGCAGTCGGCTGGCACGACGAGAATGTTCAGGCATTGACGACCTTGTTGGTGGAGAGTTCCAGCTTCACCTCTTCCAGAATCCGGGCTGCCTCGGCGCCTCGAATACGGGCAATATCGTCCTGGTACTTCAATAAAGCGCCAAGTGTATTATCAACCGCCTCGGTATCCAGTGAAACCTGATCGAGCTGCACCAGCGCATCGGCCCAGTCCAGGGTTTCGGCAATGCCGGGCAGCTTGAACAGGTCCTGCTCGCGCAACTTCTGCACGAAGGCGACGAGTTGTAACTGCAGCGCCTCCGCGATGCCCGGGAGTTTCTGCCTGACGATAGCCAGCTCACGTTCGGCAGCGGGAAAATCCACCCAGTGATACAGGCAACGACGCTTCAGCGCATCGTGTATCTCGCGGGTACGATTGGATGTGATGATGACCAGGGGTGGTTGCTCTGCACGCAGGGTTCCGATTTCCGGAATGCTGATCTGGAAGTCCGAGAGTATCTCCAGCAGGAAAGCCTCGAAGGGTTCATCGGTACGATCCAGTTCATCAATCAGCAACACCGGCGGCCCACGTTCATCGCTGCGTAATGACTGCAGCAAGGGCCTTTCGATGAGAAATTCTTCATTGAAAAGGTTGCCAGCCAAACGATCTTTCTCAACGTCACCGGCAGCTTCGGCCAGGCGTATCTCGATCATCTGCCGTGAATAGTTCCACTCATACACGGCAGACGACACGTCCAGACCTTCATAACACTGCAAGCGGATCAAGCGGCGATCCAGACCGGCGGCGAGCACCTTGGCGATCTCGGTCTTGCCTACCCCGGCCTCGCCTTCGAGGAAGAGAGGCCGCCCCATCCTGAGGGAAAGAAACAGGGTTGTAGCCAGCGCACGGTCGGCAACATAGTTGCCCCCGGCGAGCAAGGCCTCTGTCTCTTCTATGGTCTGGGGAATGGCAATCATGAACTGCTCTTACCGCATCGATTGGCTAAGGATACGAGGCTCCCTAATTGCAGGCATCCACCGCGCGCTTCGCCATCACCTTCACCAGATGTGCGCGGTACTCGGCGCTGGCGTGGATATCGCTGTTCATCTTGTCCACTGGCAGCTCAACCGAATCCAGGGCAGCCGAATCCAGTTTTCCCGCCAGCGCCGCTTCCAGGCGCAGGCCACGATGGGCACAGGGGGTGGCTCCCGTGACCCCGATGCGAATTCCATCGCTGGTTTCTGCCACGAAGACGCCCACGATGGCATAGCGGGACGCCGGATTCTCAAACTTCATGTAGGCTGCTGCCCTTGGAACAGGAAACGAAACCGACACGATGATTTCGTCTTCTTCCAGGGCTGTCTCGAACATGCCGGTAAAGAAGTCATCGCCGGCGATTTCCCGGCGGTCGGTCTTCACCGTGGCTCCCAGCGCGATCACGGCTGCAGGATAGTCTGCCGCTGGATCGTTGTTGGCGATAGAACCCCCGAGGGTGCCCCGGTTACGCACGGCTGGGTCACCGATATTACCGGCCAGACCCGCCAGCGCCGGTATGGCCTTCTGCACTTCCGGCGAGGCTGCCACCTCGGCATGGGTGGTCATAGCGCCAATTGTCACAGTATCAGCACTTGCCTTGATACCTTTCAACTCGGCGATACCGGACAGATCAATCACATCCGAGGGACTGGCGAGCCTGTGCTTCATGGTGGGCAGCATGGTCTGCCCGCCCGCCAGGAACTTGCCGTCATCGGCGTTTTTCAAGGCTGCAACGGCGGCAGAGACACTCTCTACTTTCTGGTAATTGAATTCGTACATCACTGGTTCTCCTGTTCGTCTCTACCGTCTCAAGCCTGCGCTGCCTGGGCCGCTCGCCAGACATTTTCCGGTGTCGCGGGCATATCCAGGTGTTTCACATTCAGCGCATTGACGATGGCATTGATCACCGCCGGTGGTGCCCCGATGGCACCGGCCTCGCCACAGCCTTTCACACCCAGGGGATTGTCTGGCGGATGGGTTGGCGCATAGCCCACATCGAAACTGGGCAGGTTGTCGGCGCGGGGCATGGCGTAGTCCATGAAGGAAGCGGTCAATAACTGTCCATCGTCCTCGTAGCGGCAAACTTCCAGCATCGCCTGCCCGACACCGTGGGCAATACCCCCATGTACCTGGCCTTCCACGATCATGGGATTAATAAGCCGTCCGAAGTCATCCACGGCAGAGTACTTCACGATCTCCACCACCCCGGTGTCGGGATCCACTTCCACCTCACAGATATGGGTTCCCGCTGGAAAGGAAAAGTTTATTGGATCGAAGAAAGCATTCTCATCGAAGCCGGGTTCCACACCTTCCGGATAGGAATGGGGCACGTAGGCGTTGAAGGCCACTTCAGCTATAGACATGGCCTTGTCTGTGCCGGCCACCGAGAAACTGCCATCGGCAAATTCGATGTCGCCCTCGTCCGCCTCCAGTGCATGGGCGGCAATCTTCTTGCCCTTGGCGATGAGCTTGTCGCAGGCCCTGGCAATCGCGACGCCGCCCACGGCAAGGGACCGCGAACCATAGGTTCCCATGCCAAACTGAGTCCTGGCAGTATCGCCGTGTATGACTTCGATATTCTCGATGGGTACACCCAGTTGATCACAGACCAGTTGGGCGAAGGTTGTCTCGTGACCCTGGCCGTGAGAATGGGTACCGGTGAACACCTGTACATTGCCCGTGGGATTGAAACGCACCTGCGCACTCTCCCACAGGCCGACGCCGCCGCCAAGTTGCCCTACCGCGGCCGAAGGTGCGATACCGCAGGCTTCCACATAGGAGGAGATGCCGATGCCGCGGCGCTTACCCCGCGCTTTGGCCTCTTCGGCCCGTGCGCTGAAGCCGGCGTAGTCTGCCAGTTCCAGAGCCAGGTCGAGGGCCGCGTTGTAATCGCCACTGTCATAGCACTGCACCACAGGCGTCTGGTAGGGAAAGGCATCGACAGGAATAAAGTTGCGACGCCTGATCTCGGCAGGGTCCAGCTTCATATCCTGGGCGCAGACATCCACCAGGCGCTCTAGTAAGTAGGTGGCTTCTGGCCGACCCGCTCCCCGGCTGGCATCCACCGGTGCAGTATTAGTGAAAACCGCCTTCACCTCAGAGTAGATCAGCGGCGTCGCATACTGACCCGCAAGCAGGAATGCATACAGGTAGCTGGGTACCATGGTGCCGAAGGTAGACAGGTAGGCCCCCAGGTTGGCCTTCGTATGCACCCGCAGGGCGAGGAACTTGCCGTTCTCGTCCATGGCCATTTCCGCCGTGGACACATGATCCCGACCATGGGCATCGGCGAGAAAAGCCTCGGTGCGGTCCGCAGTCCACTTCACCGGACGGTTTACCTTGCGGCAGGCCCAGCCCACCACCAGTTCTTCCGCGTAGACGAAAATCTTGGCGCCGAAACCGCCACCCACGTCCGGACCGACCACACGCAGTTTATGTTCTGGAGCCAATTGATTGAACGCGGATAACACGAGGCGATGCACATGGGGATTCTGGGTGGTCAGGTGCAGGGTTATTTCGTCGGTGCCGGAATTGAATTCACCGAGGGCGGCACGGGGCTCCATGGGATTGGTCACCATGCGGTTATTCACCAGGTCCAGGCGCGACACCTTGTGGGCCGAAGCAAAAACTTCCTCGACTGCGGCCTTGTCGCCGAAGGGCCAGTTGAAACACACATTGTTGGGCGCGACCTCGTGAATCTGCTGCTGGCCAGCATCGGCGGCGGAAGCCGTGCTGGTCACGGCGGGCAGGACGTCATAGTCGACTTCAATTAACTCGGCCGCATCCCGTGCCTGCTCCACAGTTTCGGCGATCACCACGGCCACATGGTCGCCCACATAATTCACCTTGCCCTGGGCCAGCGCTGGATGCGCAGGCGCGCGATGGGGTTCGCCATCATCGCTGGTGACAGTAACCCCACAGATGAGTGGCCCAATGCCATCCGCCGCCAGGTCATCACCGGTAAATACCGCGATCACCCCGGGGGCTGCCCGTGCGGCGCTACTGTTAATACTTTTGATCACGGCGTGGGCGTGGGGTGAGCGCAGAAATACGGCATGGGTCAGGCCGGCGACGTCGATGTCGTCGGTATAACGGCCCTTGCCCAGCAGGAAGCGTCGGTCTTCTTTACGGCGGACGCTGGCGCCGATACCTGTTGCTTTCATCTCAGGATCCCCCGCCCATGGCCTTGGCACCGGCCTGTACTGCCTTCACGATGTTGTGATAGCCGGTACAGCGGCAGATGTTGCCTTCCAGTTCCTTGCGCACCGTGGCCTCGTCCAGGTCGTTGCCATTGCGATTGACGATGTCCAGGGCACTCATGATCATGCCCGGCGTGCAGAAGCCACACTGCAGGCCATGGTTGTCCATGAAAGCCTGCTGCATGGGATGCAATTCACTGCCATTGGCGAGCCCCTCGATGGTGACCAGTTCTGCCCCATCGGCCTGCACGGCGAGCATGGTGCAGGATTTCACGGACTTGCCATTCACAAGCACGACACAGGCGCCGCACTGGCTGGTATCACAGCCCACATGGGTACCGGTGAGGCGCAGGTTTTCGCGCAGGAAATGGACCAGCAGGGTTCGGCTCTCCACCTCGCCGCTGACTGGTTTCCCGTTGACAGTCATGTTGACGCTTTGTTTATCAGCTGCCATGAAATGATCTCCCCCGAAGCTGCTTTTTATTGTTCCCGAATTTAATCCCGAAATTGTTTCAGGATGACCCCCTGCACTGGTATCTGACCGCCTGGTGGGGACGTCCGTTCTGCTACCAATATTCCCAGATGAGATGGCAGATGGAAAGGACATCCTCCCGTTTCCGATGCGGCAGGATCATGAGAGCCCGGAGCCGCTCGGCACTGCGCTGTGGCAGCAGACAGTGTAGACTCTGCTGCCAGTCATTCAACGCTTCAGGAATCGCAAGACTTGTCCCAGGAACCCGGCAACCCACCCGAACAAACACTGGATCTGGACCAGGCCATCGCTACTGCCATGGAACACCAGTCTGCAGGCCAATACGCCCAGGCCGAGCAGCTCTACAGGCAGGTACTGGAGGTGGTTCCCAACCACCCGGTAGCCTTGCAGCTTCTGGGGGTGCTGGCTCATATCGCCGGACAGAGTGAAACCGGCCTGCAGCTGATACGGGCGGCCATTACAGTAGCACCGGACTATGTCGCGGCGTACAACAACCTGGGCAATGTGCTGCGGGAACTGGGACAGCTGACCGAGGCCGCGGACGCCTATCGCCACGCCCTGGAAATCAAACCGGATTATGCCGAGGCGCTGGGTAACCTCGGGCTAGCCCAGCAGGGACTGGGAAACCTGGATGCCGCCATCGGGAGTTACCGTGCGGCCCTCGAACTCAAGCCGCAACTGGTGGATGCCCTGAACAACCTGGGCAATGCCCTGTGCCTCACAGGAGACCTGGCAGCCGCCATCGAAAGCTTTGAGAAGGCACTGGCCCTGCAACCGAAGTACGCCCAGGTGCACTTCAACCTCGGGACAGCCCTCAAGCAGCAGGGCAGGGTCGACGATGCCATCGCCAGTCTCTCCAGAGCCATTCAGTTGCAGCCAGACTATGCCGCGGCCCACAACAGCCTTGGGCTGGCCTTGCAACGCTCGGGCAGGCTCGACGAAGCCGCTGCGAGTTACCAGCAGGCCCTCAGGAACCAGCCGCAGAAGGCCGACTATCATTTCAACCTGGCCAACGTGCTGGAACTGCAGGGGCAACTGAAGGCAGCGCTCGCCGGCTATAGAAAGGCGCTGCAATTGAATCCGCAATTTGACGAAGCCGCCGGCTCCATCGGTTCGGTTCTGCTGGCCCTGGGCGAGCCCGAGGAAGGGCTGGCCATGGAGCGGAAAGGGTTCGGCGTCATCAGCTTCGACCTGGCCAAGGGCCTCAGCTTCGAGTAAACCTCGATTGAGATGAGGCACAGCGTTAAACGTGCACCAGGGATATCCAACAAGGAAGACAGAAAAAACCATGCCAGACACAAGCACTATTGAAATCAGGAGGGAGGCTATTGCAGCCGACACGCCTGTGCCGCACTTCATCGGTAGCTGGTTTCTGGAGCCACTCTCCCTCTGCGACGACCTGATCGACTTCTTCGAGACCCACCCGGACCACCAGGCCCAGGGCAAGACTGCCGGCGGCTTGAACCTGGAATCCAAGAAATCCGTCGACCTCACGATCCGCCCCCGCGAGCTGAGGCAGAATGACCATGCAGCCGTGCGCCGCTATCTCGAGGCGCTGTTCGCCTGCCACAAGGACTACCTGGAGCAGTGGCCATTCCTGCAGGGAGTACTACCGCGGGCCGAGGTCAGCTCCTTCAACATCCAGCGCTACCAGCCGGGCGGCCATTTCCAGAAAGTGCATTCCGAACGCACCACCCTGGCCACCTCACATCGGGTGCTGGCCTGGATGACCTACCTGAACGATGTGGAAGACGGTGGCACCACCCACTTCGTGCACCAGGACATGGAACTGCAACCGCGCAAGGGACTGACCCTGATCTGGCCCGCGGAGTGGACCCACGCCCACAAGGCCAATGTCCTTAATTCCGGGGTCAAGTACATCATCACCGGCTGGTTGCATTTCCCTCCGCGCAACGGGGAATAAACGCTCTCCCCGCATATCAACAGCACAAGCGGGTTCGGGGCGAGACCAGGCTCAGTTCATCCCGCCCGCCGCTGTATCGCCCTTCTTCACTCACCGTTTGATCATCACCCAGCCACGGCATAGCCGACGCATCCCTATCTGATTCGTAGCAAGTTTTGTCTGAAAATTATTTTGAGGTGCAAGCAATATTTATTATGTTCATTTAGAAATCTGGCACCTGATAAGAAGCTATCGAGCAAATGTTCAATATTATTCAGCTATAACAATCAGATAGGAATTTCCCGGGTATTTAGTCTCCAAATAATAATCAATTAGAAAAGAAATGAATTTAGGCTTGTGTGACATCTTGTTACAGACTATCCTCGCACGGTGACGATCATGCAAGCCCAGTGAATTGCACTGGATATTTAGGGATAAGTGCTTGATTTCACATAAAAAAGAAGCTTCTAAAACAAAAGAAAATTGGAGAGATTGTATGCAGTTCAAAATTCCACATAAGCGCAGTCTTCTATGTACGGCAATTTCCATGTCTCTACTTCCCCTTTCTGGTACCTCGCTGGCGCAAGATCAGCAGGTAGAAGAGGTAATAGTTACTGGTTCCTTTATTCGCCGTAGTGAAGGCTTTACCAACGCGTCCCAGACCACGCAGCTCAATGCAGCCGATCTGGAAGCGCAAGGTACTCTCAACCTTGGTGAGGTTGTACAAAACCTGACTTTCGTGAATGGTGCATCCTCTGCGGTCACCAATACTATCCAGGGCACAGACTCCCGGTCATCCAGCATCGACCTTCGTGGCCTGGGACCCCGTTCCACACTTACCTTGCTGGATGGCAAGCGTTTGGTGAACGAGAACGTCAACATGATGATTCCCACGATTGCGATTCAGCGTATGGATATCGTGGCAGATGGTGCTGCCGCACTGTACGGTAACGAGGCAGTGGCCGGTGTGGTCAACTTCGTGCCTTACAAGTCCTATGATGGCTTCAAAATCGACACCTATGCAGAGCAGGATTCCCGCGGTGACTATGACGAGCACTCTGTCCAGTTCCTGTGGGGAGGAGATATCGGCGACCTGGACGTAGTCGTGGCCGGCCAGTTCCGTCAGAACAGTCGCCTGGGCTGGGATGAGCGAAGTGTACTGGCCAACTCCGGTCTGACACTGTCCTCCAACGCACCGGGAAACTGGTTTGTGCCAAACCGTGATGCCAATGGCCAGTACACAGGTTCTGAAACCCGCCGCATGGATCCAGCCTGTACACCGGGTGCACAACGTACTGACTACACACCCGATGTTGTCGCCAATCCTTTCGGTCAATCCCTGGGCAATACCTGCTTCTTCGACTACGGTGATAACCGCTCCTATCGTGAGCCCACGGAAACCACCCAGTTCTATGCAAATGCCACTTGGGAAATGAACGAAGACCTGACTCTGTCAATGCAAGCCTTACGTACTCGACTGTATGAGCTGTCTTACACATCAACGTCCAATCCGGGTAACTCCCGTATTGGTGAGCTTCCTGCAGTTCGCGGTGAGATACCCGGCAATCCTTTCTGGGCTGTGGATGCAAACGGTAACCAGCTCTTCGGTGTCGACGCAAATGGTGACGGCGTTCCCGACCGCGGCGCCGATGACCTCA
This sequence comes from Pseudomonadota bacterium, assembly GCA_027621405.1. Classification (GTDB taxonomy): domain Bacteria; phylum Pseudomonadota; class Gammaproteobacteria; order Pseudomonadales; family Pseudohongiellaceae; genus UBA9145. The sequence goes on from JAQCBT010000031.1 coordinate 12,923, forward strand.
ATGGCGATGGCACACCAGATTATCTCGTGTCTGGTATCGTCAACAACGGAATTCCGCTGCATGAAGACGTGCGGCCGCGTACCCTGCGTCCCATCAACAAGACACACACCATTTCCGATGGTCACGCACCGGATGGTGACAACCTCGGCGACAGCACCGACATCCTTACCCGTTTCTCCTTCCAGGCGGATTTCACTGTACCGTTTATTGAAGGCTGGGAAGGAATGGCGGCCTACACTCGTAACGAGAGTGACCTGAACTTCATGTCCAACCAGAACTACGACATCACCGCGATGATTCAAGGTCTGAACTGCGATGTGGCCAGGGATCGTGACGCGTGTTACAACCCCTTCTTCGTCACTAACCCGGCAGACAACAACTCTATCCATGTGATGAATGACATCGCTGCGCGCGATTTCGAACGTACCCTGGACACCCTTGACACGATCGATCTGGTGCTCAATGGCGAGATTCCTCTCGGCGGATTCGAACTGCCCGGTGGCCCTATCGGTGCAGCGATTGGCTACCAGTGGCGTGATGACTCCTTCACCAACGTGCCCTCGCTTGTCGAGATCGCCGGTGATACCTGGATCGGTAGTGATGCCAAGGAAATCATAACCTCCGGGGGCAGGGAGGTTGATGCGTACTTTGCGGAATTCTCATTCCCGATCCTGTCGACTCTGGAACTTTCTGCGGCTGTGCGTCGCGAGGAATTCTCCACCGGTCAGGAATCCACAGATCCGAAGTACGGCCTGACCTGGCAAGCCACTGACTGGTTGACGCTGCGTGCGACCCAGGGTGAGGCGTTCATTGCACCATCTCTTGAGCAGTTGTTGAACCCTATCACATGTGGCCTGTCCACAGTAACTGACCGCTTCGGTCCTCACGATGCGTTTACCACAGCCTGTGGCGGTGGTAATCCTAACCTGCAGAATGAGCAGTCTGAGTCCAAGCAATTTGGATTTGACATCAATGTCGGTGATTTCGATCTTGCACTTACCTGGAATGAAACCGATTTCCAGAATCGAATTATCGGGACCGGTGCGCAGGACATCATGGCGTTTGATTTCTTCAACTTCCAGCAAGCGACAGGCTTTACCGGTAACGGCCTTACCGAGGCCACCCGACCTAGCCTTGACCAACTGATTGCATGGATCAATGATCCACGCTCGAATAAGGACATCATTCGTGATCCACAGGATCCGCAGACTATTCTGCAGGTCAACGGTCTGGGTTCAGGTAACGCGGAATCGGTCAAGGTAACTGCCTATGACCTGCAAGCAAACTACAGGTTTAGCCTGGATAATCTCGGTGACTTCCGCATCAGCCTGCAGGCCACTTACATTGATGAGTTTCTGTTTCAGTCCAAACCAACTGATCCTGTCTCTGACGGAGCTGGCAAGTATAATGACACCACGAGTGCGGCACCGAACCTGCCCCAGCTCAAGGCTAACCTGACCCTGGGCTGGACTCGCGGCAACCACTCCATAAATGCCATCACCCGTTATATTGATGACATGAACTACGACGGTCCGCTGTTCACCTTCCTGGATTCGTTCGGTGGTACCTATCGTCCCGGCAACATCGCCCAGACAGGTGTCTTTGCATGGAGCCAGTTGGATGCCAACTACACCTATCGTGGTATCGAGGTGTTTGATGGTGAGTTGAGCTTCACCGTTGGCGGTCGTAACCTGACCGACCGGGAATCACAACGGTCTCCGGAATTTGCTGGAGTACTGGGCGAGTTGCAGGATCCTCTGAATAGAGTGTTCTATGCTCGCGCAGTCTACAACTTCTAAAGCCGGATAGTCAGAAGTTCTTAGTAACAGAAAGGGCTCTTCGGGAGCCCTTTCTTTTTGTGTGCTAGTGACGCAACGGCTGCGGAACGCCGGCACTTCGTTTATGTCCATGGATGGACGGTATGCCGGCAATGCAGGAGCAATTGCCGACCGCTCGCTGCTCATCATCTGACCGCGCTGGATGGTCAGCACAATTTTCAAACGAATATTTTATTGAATTTCACTCGGCGGTGAGCGGTGAGCGGCCGGCAATTGCTCCTGCATTGCCGGCATATGATGTATAGGACATACGAATGTCGCGTTGACAGGGATGTCAATGAGCGACCCGTTCAACCATGAACATAAGAAGCTTGAGTGCGAGGCGAAAGGGAATTTTGGGACAGGAGCATATGAACAGTATGTGACTGTGCCTAAATTCACTTTCAACGAAGCAATCGAGCTTCGCAGCCAGCGTGTCGAAGCCAGGGAGGGGGGGCCATAGTCAAGAGCCAGCGCTGAGTGAGCGAAAAAGACCGCAGGGCTTTTTCGGGAGCGAAGGTATCCCGGAGGGACGCGGACCGTGGGCACGACCGCTCGCGGCAGGTGAGCGGAAAGATTCTCAAAACATATTCACAGCAAACCTAATCTCGATGTCAACGAAGCATTCGAGCTTTGCAGTCAGCGCTGGTTAAATCTAAGGATTGCCAAAAGACTGTAGGGCGAAGAACAGGTTCTCTGAATCGGTTAGCTGGAACACCAGGTTGGTGTAGGCCACCTGGCCATTGACTACCAGTTCGGGAATGGTGAGATTGCCAGTCGCGGCATCGAAAGTCGCCATGCCTTCTACAGGCGCAGAGAGCGACACGACTGTTTCCGGTTGGGCTTGCACGATCACGGAAGGATCGGTTGATTGCAGGGTCAGGGACAGGGCGAGGAGACCTTCGCTACCAGTGTCGACCTTGATGTTCAGGGTGCTGCTCGATTCGTCGAATACATTGGCAGGATCTGCGACTGGCTCTTCGATAATTTCCACCTGCATGGCGGTCTTGATGACATTGTCCCGGGTGAAGAGCGAGCAGTTAACGAAGAAGATGCCGGAGTAGTTGACAGTCGGCACAGACAGACTCACGTTCATGCCCACAGTCCACGCAATCGAGAGCTGATTCAGGGTTGTGAAGCCTTCAATAACTTCACCAAACACGACCGGTTTCACGGCCGGATTATAGGCATTTTCATTGTTGTTGAGATTAATCACCCATTGCCCACCAACGGCACTCGAATCGTTGAGATCCCTCGCCAGGGCGATAGTATTGGCGGTATTGCTCAGCCCGGTTGCTTCCACTGGAATAGTCGGTAACGCAGGAACTGGCACAGGCCCCTGGAAACAGGATTCATAAGTAAACAGGCCACCGGTCGCATAATCGCTGAGTGCCTCGTGGATCATGGAAAACTGATAATTGCCCGCCTCAAGATGGGCGAGAAACTGGGCTACTGTGGCCGGTGCCTTGTCTTCGAACAGGCGCAGCTTGAAACTGCCTATATTGGTTTGCACATTGACTATTGTAGTAGCCAAAATTTTAGTCGGCAGCAGGAGAACAATCAGCATTACAGGGAGACGAAGCCTGATTGCGAATTGGCGGGTTGTGTGCATAATCTGTCGCATAGCTCTGTCGCTTACTTTCCGTCTTGTTCCCGGCTACCTGTTATGTATAGGAGATCGGGATATGCGGTTTTTCAGTTCAACGGGAATTCTAAATTGATTTACCGGGGAGTCCAAATGGATCAGGGTTCCGGTGCGGAAGATTCCTGGTTTTTCAGAAAATATTCCTGCTTGGTTTTGTACCAGCCGAACAGGCTGTAGCGTGAATCTGCTGCATAGGGCTTGACCTGGGTAACCAGATGCAGGCGTGGCACCTTGAACATCACCAGAGTATTGAATTGCGGTGGCACCTTGTGCACCGGTTTACCCTTGCTGTTGCAGAAGGCGAAACAACCTTCCCATTCCTTCTTCCAGTCTTTGCTCAGGCCCAGCACGTGGGCAGCGATGCGCCCCTGCCCGGGGCTCTCGTCCATATGCACGGAGAGATGGTGATGGCGGTCATAGCGCGAGGCCCAGGTGCTTACCTCGCGGCCGCTGTCATCACCCGTGATCTCAGCCATCAGGCCCAGATATTCCGGGGTGTTGAAATACCGGTAAATCTCCGTCAGGATGCGCGCATCCGGTAACGCTTCTTCCAATCGGGTAGGGATTGTGTAGCGGCAGTAGGCAAAGGAAAAGTCATTGTCCTGGAGGGTCGCCATTTTGGGCACCAGCTCCTGAATGTCTTTGTCATTCAGGCCGGCATAGTACTTGCTATCGATAATCCCTACCCTGCCCCCACTCTTCATCGCCCGATAGTGAAACTCCCACGGCACCTTGTTCCGGAGACTCTCGTAAGCGGCTTCCGCGACTTCTTCCGAAAGCAGATTGCGAATGATGACGTAGCCTGTATCCAGGTATTCCTGATGCAGGGCCTCGGTGTCGAGTTCGTTGATGATTTGCATGGTTCGAGCTACTTCTTGCACAAAACGTAAGAGATCAGACTGGCCACTTGCTGCAACAAATCATGACTTGCCACAGATCAGGCGGGCAAGTTCTGGTTCCTGCCTGATCGCCTTACCTATTACCACCTGCCCACTTACCGGGTTAGCTGATCTCTGCGCGCACGCAATTGAGTGAGTATGCTGGCGATTTGGGCAAACTCCGGGATTTCCCTGGTCATCTGCTCCATCATCTGTTGCAGGCGCTCATACTCCGGCTCGACGCTGGAGAGAATCGCCTTGTCAGGCACTACAACCCCGGCATTGAAGCCAAAGGTATTGGCGTTCTCGGCACGTGCTCGAATCATGAAGGCTGGTTCACACATACGAACCGCAATATTGGAGCCCGTGGGCGTCTCCCGGCGACAGGTGATCTTGTAGTCATCATCATCCACATTGGCATTGAAGATGGCATAGAACTGATCTTCCGCCTCTTCAATAAACTGGTTAACTTCCGCTCTGTTCAGCTCGGAAATTACGATAACCTCACCCTCATCGTCCTGGGCAAGCGCGGAAAACGTGGGGGTAATCAGTAGTGCGGCTGCTAGCAATCGAAAGTAGTTCATGGGCTTGCTCTCCATAGAGATTACCTCTCAATTCTAACCTGCCTGCCGGGCATCCGCTAAGACATTTGACGGGTGAAAAAGCGCTGCTATTGACCTATTGAGCCCGACTCTTTGGATCGCAGGGAAAGCCCATTAGCTGGCCACTGTGACCCCCAGGTCAAAGCGGCCAATTCACAGATCAGCCAGCCTGGGTGCTGGCTGTCGCCGCCTTGTCAGCCTCGTATTGCTTCGCCGAGATCCGGCGTAGTTGCTGCAGAGACGAGAGATGGGCGTAGATGAGGGGAATCAGGCCCTGTCTGCGCAGTTCCAGGAAATCCTCATCGGACAAGGCATTGAACTTTTCCTCATCGACGGTATAGATGCCTTCGATGTTGTAACGCTGACCATCGGGTCGATGCTGTAGTTGCACCTGATGGGTGGTCAGCAGCCCCTTGTCCTTCAATAGTTTGCAGATCTGCACGGTCTGCTCCCGCTGTTGGGCGGCCTGTACCAGGCCCTGCACACGGGCTTCCATATAGTCTGTCTTCTCGCCGTCTTCCTTGAACAGGGCCTGGCCTTCAGAGTCACTCAACAACTCGCTTTCTTCATCCACGAGCACCACGAACTGCTCGCGGGATTCATCGGTGGCCGCGATGGCAAAAGGCGCATTGCCGAAGCCTACCGGGATCACCATGGCTGGAAAGGGAACTTCCTGGCAATACAGATTCTGGCCATCTCGCAGCCCCATTACCGCCACCGCCATGAATTCATCGGAATTCGGATTGGTCACGAATACCAGGGGGAATTCGGCGGCCAGAGTGAAGAAATCCCGGCCAACCACAGGAATCAGGTTCTGCTTCGCGAAGCGCGAGTAGTCTCCCGTCTCCTTTACTCTCAGCTTGGCGTGCTTGTCTTTCTCCAGGGGTACGTGCTTCGTCATAGTGCTGTTGCCTTGTTTAGTGCTTGGTTTTTGGAATGCTGCGCATGTTACCGCATAGAGGCTTAAAAACAACGCCGGAAAGCGCGGTATTTGCCCGCAAGCGGTAGTAAGTGGCTGGAATTGCTAGTCGGCTGGCGCTTCTGACTCGGCTGACAGTAGTTCCACGAAATTGCCGAAGAACTCGTCGGCCATCTTTTTCGCGGTGCCATCAATGAGTCGGGCGCCCAGTTGGGCGAGCTTGCCGCCAACATTGGCCTTGACCGTGTAGCTCAGGAGGGTGCCGTCAGCGTCTTCGCTCAAGCTGACACTGGCACTGCCCTTGGCAAAGCCGGCCACCCCGCCCTGCCCCTCGCCGTTGATGGTGTAGCCATTGGGCGGATCCACGTCGGTGAGGCTGACATTGAATTTAAACTTTGCCTTTACCGGACCCACCTTGGCGGTGATCCTGGCCACAAACTCGTGCTCGCCCACGGCTTCGAACTCTTCACAGCCCGGCATGGCCGCTTTCAGAATTTCGGTGTCATTGAGCGCGGCCCACACGGTTTCCCGCGGGGCCGGAATATGCTGTTCGGCATTCATTTCCATGAAAATACATCCTTCCTGATCAAGCCAACTAAACCTGCGAATTCCTACCAGCCCACGGCCTGCCCATCCTTGCGATGGTCAGAACCTGCGCGATAGATGCCGTTCACCGGCAAATCCAGCAGTATGCTCTCCTGCGAGTACGCCGGTGCTGACATGGACGGATCCCTGGTAAACAGTATTCCCTGGTAACCCCCGACCCGGCTGCCATCCACTGAACGCACATCGTGGCCTTTCGCCTCCAGCGATCGACCCACAAGACTGAACAACTCGTGCTCCAGCGCCAGGACATTGCTGTTCTGGCTGTGGGTAAAACGTGCGGCGTCCGTGGTCATCTGTATGTTCATGCCATGATCGATCACGTTCACCATGTGCTGGGCGTGGGTCTCTGGCTGCACCGAACCACCCATGTTACCGAAGGTCATCAGGGGTGCCCCGTCCTGCATCACCATGCCGGCGATGATGGAATGGAAGGGTCGCTTCCTGGGGGCCACCACATTGGGGTGATCCTCATCAAGTGTGAACGCAACGCCACGGTTGTGCAGGATCATGCCATAGGGGGGAATAGTGATACCTGACCCGTAAACCGAAAAGATGCTGTGAATGAAACTCACCATATTGCCCCAGCGGTCGGCGGTGGTGAGATAGATAGTGCCACCATCCAGTCCACCCTTGACCGAG
>JAQCBT010000003.1 GCA_027621405.1 Pseudomonadota bacterium
AGGATTATGCTAACCCTCAGTCGCTTATTCTTTACTGCTTCCCTTCTTTTGAGAAGTCCCTTCGCTCAAGCCCTGCAAGAGATTCGCTCGGAACATCTTAGCCGCCTACGCGTCTGGGTCCTGCTCGTTAGCAGAGGGAGTTCCCAGTCAAGTGCGCTACCAGACTGCGCTACGCCCCGAAAAAAACTTCAATGTGAAAGGACGCGTATTCTAACGATACGCGGAGACATTCAGAAGTAGAAAGTGCGCGAATTCACCTACAACTTCGCAATCACCTCTTCCAAATCCCGAATCATGGACTTGATCTCGCTGCTATCCACGTTCGCCCTGGACAGGTCCTCGGGGCTGTCGGTCATCTTCTGGCGTGCACCACCAATGGTATAGCCCTGCTCGTACAGCAGGCTCTTGATCTGCCGGATGAGGATTACGTCCTGGCGCTGGTAATAGCGGCGATTTCCCCGCCTTTTGACGGGCTTTAGCTGGGGAAACTCCGCTTCCCAGTACCGTAGCACGTGGGGTTTGACTGCACACAACTCGCCCACCTCACCGATTGTGAAGTACCGCTTCGGGGGGATTGGGGGCAGTTCGTCGTTATTCTTCGGTTCCAGCATAGCCTTCTACTCTCGCCTTCAATTTTTGCCCTGGCCTGAAAGTGACAACCCGGCGTGCCTTGATGGGGATTTCTTCACCGGTCTTGGGATTGCGACCGGGTCTTTGTTTCTTGTCGCGGAGATCGAAATTTCCGTATCCGGAGAGTTTAACCTGTTCGTTGCGTTCCAGGGAGAGGCGGATTTCTTCAAAGAACTGCTCAACCACTTCCTTGGCCTCGCGCTTGTTCAGGCCTAATTCTTCAAACAGGCGCTCTGCCATATCGGCTTTTGTGAGTGCTCCATCCGTCATAGTCCGGTCCCCAGTCAGTTCCGCAAATTTGCATTAAATTGTTCTTGTAGTGCGTTGATGCAGCTACTAATTATTGCGTTTATCTCTTCGTCGCTAAGAGTGCGTGAAGGATGCTGCCACGTCAAGCCCAAAGCCACACTTTTTTTGCCTTTTGTGACCGCATCTCCTTGATAAACGTCGAATATTTGCAAACCTACCAGAAATTCACCGGCATTTTCCCGCACTAATTGCGAAATCGCCCCGGATGACACGGATTCATCGATCACCAGCGCCAGATCCCGACTAACCTCGGGATACCTGGAAAGCTCGCTGGCCACGGGTATTTCCGCGGCCAGCACGGCCGCCAGGTCCAGCTCAAACAGGTATACCACCGTATCCAGTCCCATTGCACGCTGGATAGACGGGTGCAAGGCCCCGATCACGCCGATACTGCTGCCGTCGGCGGCACGCACTTCAGCACACTGTCCGGGATGATAGCCCTGGGCTTCTGTGGCCAGAAACTGGAATCCGGCCCCGTTAGCACCCAGATCCAACAATGACTCAATATCACCTTTTACATCATAAAAATCAGATATTTCATTGTTATTATTCCAATTTTTTGGATTTCTCCTGCCGCTAAGCAGGCCGCCAAGCCGGGCTGTCTGCCGGGTCTCCTCGCCTAGTTTCTGGAATACCAGACCGGTCTCGAACAGGCGCAGGCGCTCGTGTTGGCGATTGGCGTTGTATTGCAGGGTCTGCAACAGGCCAGGCAGCAAGCTGCCACGCATTACCGCCATCTCCTCGGAGATTGGGTTTTGCAGCCTGATGGGTCTGGTAGCTGTGCCACACACCAGATCCGACAGCGCCGGGTCGATGAAGCTGTAGGAGATGATCTCCTGGTAACCTAGCGCCACCAGGTGATTGCGGAGCTGGCTGATATCGAGCTTTGTCTCAGGGGCCCTGCCAAACTTCGTGGAATTATTGCCGCTGGCCAGGGGAATATTGTCGTAGCCATAGATGCGGGCTATTTCTTCGATCAGATCGGCCTCGATGGCGATGTCAAAGCGATAGCTGGGCACGGCGAGGTGTATTTCCGATTCGGAGTCAGACAGCACCTGCAGGCCCAGCCTGGCAAAGATATCCTTGATCTCGGCCTTCTCCATGCTTATTCCGAGCTGCCGTCCTACTTGCTCGTAACGCAGGCTTACCCTGGCTTGTTCTGGCAGATTGCCCACCGCCTCGGTAACCGGTCCGGCCTCACCACCTACTATAGATAGAAGCAGCCCGGTCGCTCTTTCCATGGCCCTGTGTTGCAGGGCATGGTCCACGCCTCGCTCGTAGCGATGGGAGGCATCGGTATGCATACCATAACCTCGGGCCTTGCCGGCGATGGCAAGGGGCGCAAAATAGGCGCACTCGAGGAAAACGTCACGGGTAGAATCGCTAACGGCGGTGTACTGGCCGCCCATAATCCCCGCCATGGCTACCGGCTGACTGGCATCCGCGATAACCAGGGTGTCGGGGTTCATTTCAACTTCCTTGCCGTCCAGCAAGGTAATCTTTTCCTTGTCGCCTGCGAGTCGTACCTCGATGCCACCTTCCAGCTTGCTGAAATCGAAGGCATGCATGGGTTGGCCCAGTTCCATCAGCACGAAATTTGTCACGTCCACGATAGGGTCGATCGAGCGCAGCCCGGACCGACGCAGCTTCTCCTGCATCCATAGCGGGGTTTCGGCGCCCAGGTTCACATTGCGAATAATGCGGCCAAGATAGCGCGGACACTCATCGGCAGCGGTGATCTTGACGGGAAACTCATCCTGATGAGTCGCAGGGACCATTGCGACATCCAGGGCAGTGACATCCTGTTTCGCGATCACCCCCACTTCCCTGGCTATGCCAGCCACCGACAGGCAGTCGCCGCGGTTTGGAGTCAGGTCTACTTCTATACTGGCGTCATCCAACGACAGATAGGTTCGTATATCAGTACCAACAGGCGCATCGTTCGCCAGTTCCAACAGGCCATCTGAGCTTTCTGCCAGGCCCAGTTCTTCGGCCGAACAGAGCATGCCGCTGGATTCGACTCCACGTAACTTAGCCGCCTTGATCTTGAACGGCTTGTCTTCCCCAGTGTTAATCTCTGCACCGATCTGTGCAAATGGCGCCTTCATACCAGCGCGCACATTGGGAGCGCCACAGACTACCTGGTGCACTCCGCTGCCGTCGTTGACCTGACACACACGCAGCTTGTCTGCATCCGGATGCGCCTCTACTGCTTCGACTTCCGCTACCACGATGCCGGTAAATTCCCGTGCGACAGCACTCACCCCATCGACTTCGAGGCCAGCCATGGTGAGTCTTGTCATTAGTTCTTCGGTGGTGAAGTCAGGGTTAACCCACTCACGCAACCAGCTTTCACAGATAATCATGTCGGATCTAACTTAGTTTCTGTTCTTATTCATACTCTCCGCACATCAGTTGAACTGACGCAGGAAACGGACATCGTTCTCGAAATACAGGCGCAGATCGCTCACGTTGTAACGCAGCATGGCTAGCCGTTCGATACCCATACCGAAGGCGAAGCCTGAGTACTTGTTCGTGTCCACACCCGACATTTCCAGTACCCGGGGATGAACCATGCCGCAGCCCATTACCTCGAGCCAACCGGTGTGGCTACAGATGCGACAGCCCTTGCCACCGCAGCTAACACAACCCATATCCACCTCAGCGGAAGGTTCTGTAAACGGGAAGTAGGAAGGCCTGAAACGTACAGGCATGTCTTCTTCGAAGAAGGCGCGCAGGAATTCCACCACGGTGCCTTTAAGATCGGCCATGCTCACGTTCTCATCGATGAGCAAACCCTCCACCTGGTGGAACATGGGTGTATGAGTCAGGTCCGAATCACAGCGATATACGCGACCCGGGCATATCATACGGAATGGCGCTTCGCCGCTTTCCATCACATGAACCTGCACTGGAGAAGTGTGAGTTCGAAGTACCGTGCCAGGACTCACATAAAAGGTATCGTGCATGGCACGAGCCGGATGATGTTCAGGAATATTGAGCGCCTCGAAGTTGTGATACTCATCTTCGATCTCGGGCCCTTCAGCCACATCGTAGCCGGCAGCCATAAAGATTTTTTTAATGCGCTCTGTGGTAATGGTGATAGGATGCAAGCCGCCGGCACTTTGGCGACGGCCAGGCAGGGTCACGTCGATTTTTTCCGCGCCAAGCTTTGCATCCAGTGCAGCGGCCACCAGTGTCAGCTTGCGTTTTTCGATAGCCCCCTGCAACTGCTTCTTGGCGAGGTTGATGCTCTCGCCAGCCGCGGGACGGTCTTCAGGGGCCAGCTTTCCCAGCCCTTTCAGCAGTTCCGTGAAACTGCCCTTCTTGCCCAGGTACAGAACACGCAGGTCATCGAGAGACCGCTCATCAGCGGCCTCTTCGATGGCCTGTAAGGCCTCATCCAGAAGGGATTCGGTGTCAGCCATAAACCGGACCTATCGGGACCGGCTTAAGCGGCAAGACTGGCTTTAGCCTGTTCGACTATCGCACCAAAAGCAGGCTTGTCGTGCACGGCCAGATCGGCGAGAACCCGTCGGTCGACTTCGATGTTGGCTTTCTTAAGTCCAGCGATCAATTGGCTGTAGCTCATGCCATTTTCGCGGGCCTGGGCATTGATACGAGTAATCCACAGTGAGCGGAATACGCGCTTCTTGGCACGGCGGTCACGGAAGGCATATTGACCAGCCTTGGTAACAGCCTGTTTGGCAACTCGGAAAATACGGCTGCGGGCACCGTAGTAACCCTTGGCCTTCTTCAATACTTTTTTGTGACGTCGACTAGCAGTGACGCCGCGTTTTACTCGGGACATGTTTCTTCTCCTGACTAGTAGGCTGGATTACTTCTCACGCAGCATGCGCTTGATTGCTGGCACGTCGACAGCATGAACCTCTGTCGTGCCACGCAAATGACGCTTACGCTTCGTGGTTTTCTTGGTCAGGATGTGATTCTTGTTCATGCGCTTGCGCTTGAACCCGGAACCGGTTTTCTTGAACCGCTTGGCGGCTCCGCTGTGTGATTTAAGTTTCTTCATTACTCAAAACTCGCATTTAATGGCCTGAACCGCATTTTTCAGCGAAAGCAGGCGAGCAAATAAAATCCAATAAAGCAAAAAGGCCAGTGTCCATTAACCCCTTAAGGTAATCCCCAAGGATCAATAGACACTGACCCTCAGGGGCCAGAACTGACCACCTCGATTTATTGGCGCTTCTTTGTAGGCGCCAGCACCATAACGATCTGGCGTCCTTCCATCTTGGGTTCCTGTTCTACAGTGCCGTATTCCGCAAGATCTGTCCTGATGCGGTCTACCAGCTCCTGCCCAAGATGTTGATGGGCTAATTCCCGACCACGGAATCGTAATGACACCTTGGCCTTGTCCCCATCTTCAAGGAAACGTATCAGGTTGCGTAGTTTGACCTGATAGTCTCCTTCCTCCGTCCCTGGACGAAACTTGATCTCTTTTACATGAACGCGTCGCTGCTTTTTCTTGTTAGCAGCCTTCTGCTTCTTGAGATCGAAAATATGTTTGCCATAGTCCATGATCTTGCAGACTATTGGGTCTGCATCCGGTGCGATCATCACCAGATCAAGTTTGGCTGCTTCTGCTGCCGCCCGGGCGTCTTCTATAGAGACGATTCCAACCTGGGAACCATCCGCTGCAACCAGACGCACCTGGTCGGCATCGATAAATTCATTAATTAGCGGCTTTTTTGCACTACTTCTCATGATAGGCGCGAGCGCTCTGACCTCACTACGATGCTAATTCTTCAACTCCTCCAAACTCACTGGTTTGGCTGTGTTCACTCTTAAACTTCAACTTCTACCAAAACGGGCAATGTCCTGGTTCAAGTGATCACAAAAGTCTTCGAATGTCATCGTTCCCAGGTCTTCACCTCCACGCGTACGGACTGCGACCGTACCGGATTCCACTTCTTTGTCCCCAACCACGAGAAGGTAGGGAATCTTCTGTAAAGTGTGCTCGCGGATTTTAAAGCCGATCTTTTCATTTCTCAAGTCCGAAACCGCCCTAAACCCTTTATTTTTCAAGGATTCTTCGAGTTTTCCACAGTATTCCGCCTGCCGGTCAGTAATATTGAGTATCACGGCCTGTTCCGGGGCCAGCCAGGTGGGCATGGCACCCGCATAATGCTCGATCAGTACGCCGATAAAGCGCTCAAATGAGCCCAGTACGGCGCGATGCAGCATGACTGGAGTCTTGCGGCTGCTGTCCTCGGTGACATATTCGGCGCCAAGGCGGCCGGGGGTGAAGAAATCCACCTGAATCGTGCCACATTGCTGGGTCCGGCCCATGCAATCCTTCAGGGAATACTCGATCTTGGGCCCGTAGAAGGCGCCCTCACCCGGCTGCAGCTGCCACTCCAGTCCCGTCGCATTGAGGGCATCCGTAAGGGCCTTCTCAGCTTCATCCCATATTTCATCGGAACCTACCCTCTTCTCCGGGCGGGTGGAGAGGCGCAGGATGATGTCATCGAAGCCGAAATCCCTGTACACCTCGAACAGCAGATCCATGAAATCCGCCACTTCGGTCTGAATCTGGTCCTCGGTACAGAAGATATGGCCGTCGTCCTGTACAAAGCTGCGCACCCGCATCAGGCCATGCATACTGCCGGAGGGCTCGTAGCGGTGGCATGAGCCAAATTCCGCAAGCCGCATGGGCAGATCGCGGTAACTCTTCAGGCCCTGATTGAATACCTGCACGTGGCAGGGACAGTTCATGGGCTTGATGGCATACATGCGGCTATCGGACTCGACGCTGAACATCTCCTCGCTGAACTTGGCCGCATGGCCAGACTTCTCCCACAGGGAATAATCTACCAACTGGGGTGTATTGATCTCGAGATAGTTATGGGCACGCTGCTTCTGCTGCATGTAATCCTGGATGGTCTGGTAGATTGTCCAGCCCTTTGGGTGCCAAAAAGGCATACCCGGCGCTTCTTCCTGGAAATGGAAGAGTTGCAGTTGCTTGCCGAGTTTACGGTGATCCCGCTTTTCAGCCTCTTCGAGCCGCTGCAAGTAGTCTTTAAGGTCCTGCTTGGAGGCCCAGGCCGTGCCATAGATGCGCTGCAGCATCTCATTGTCAGAGTTGCCGCGCCAGTAGGCTCCCGCCACGCTGGTCAGCTTGAAGGCCTTGAACTTGCCGGTATTGGGCACATGGGGACCGCGACAGAGGTCGATGAACTCACCCTGCTTGTAGAAGCTAAGCGGTTCGTCACCGGGAATACTCGAGATAATTTCAACCTTGTATTCCTCGCCCATCTCCTTGAACAACGCGATAGCTTCTTCCCGCCCCAGCACGGAACGCTCTACCTCGTGATTCTCCTTCACGATTTCCTGCATGGTCTTCTCGATCTCCACCAGGTCTTCCGGTGTGAATGGCCGATGGAAGGAGAAGTCGTAGAAGAATCCGTCTTCGATGACTGGACCGATGGTTACCTGGGCCTTGGGGAACAAGCGCTGCACGGCCTGGGCCATGAGGTGAGCACAGGAATGACGCAGTACTTCCAGACCGTCGTCATCCCGCTCGGTGACGATAGCCAGATTCGCATCGGTATCGATCGTGTAGGAGGTGTCTACCAATTCACCATTAACACGACCCGCGAGGGCAGCTTTCGCCAGGCCTGGCCCGATGGATTCTGCGACAGCGGCGATAGTGACAGGACCCTCGTAGTCCCGCTTGCTGCCATCTGGAAGAGTTATTTGTGGCATCGTAAAAACCTGTTGTCCTACCGTCTAACGGTTACGCCGCCTGTGGCGGCCACTGGGAGACCGAAACCGGAGCGATGCCCCCGTGTCAGCCTGTATCAAAGTTTGCCTAGTGGATTGTGCGGAGTGGTAGGCACGACCAGATTCGAACTGGTGACCTCTACCATGTCAAGGTAGCGCTCTAACCAACTGAGCTACGCGCCTATTTTGCCTCTGTCTTAACCTTCAGCTAAGCCAATTCGAGCCAATGGAGTGTGCTAACACCCAAGAGAACAGTATCTCCAAACCATACCGAAGATGATGTCTCTATTGAAAGAAGCAGTCGTGGCAATGCACATCCTGCCCTGTCTCGCTCCGCATCAATCAGATCCCAAGGGACCCGGGCAGAAAAGAACGGCGATTATAAGGAATTCGGCGCCCCGGTGTCGAACGCTTTGTGGACAAATTACCGATAAAAAACTCTATGAAGTCATTACCTTAGGAGCTGCTCATTGAGCTCCGCGATGCGATCGCGAGTCGCGGCGGCTGCCTCGAAGGCGAGATTCTTCGCCTGCTCGTACATCAGCGCCTCCAGTTTGTTGATTTCGGCCTTCACATCCCTGGGATCAGAGAAATCCAGCTGCCGGTAAGCGCCGGATTTTTCCGCCACCCTGGCACCTTGCCGCCCCCTGCTTCCAGGCGCCGCGTAAGCACCCTCCATCACATCCAGCACCCGCTTCTTCACCCCGATAGGCACGATATTGTGCTCTGCGTTGTACTGCAGTTGAGTCTCCCGCCGCCGGTTCGATTCATCGATGGCCCGCTGCATGGAGCCAGTAATGTTATCGGCATAGAGGATGGCCTTGCCGTTAAGGTTACGGGCAGCTCGCCCGATGGTCTGGATCAGGGAGCGCTCGGAACGTAGGAAGCCTTCCTTGTCGGCATCGAATACCGCGACCAGGGAAACCTCAGGAATGTCCAATCCCTCCCGCAGCAGGTTAATACCTACCAGCACATCGAAATTACCCAGGCGCAGATCACGGATAATTTCAGAGCGCTCCACCGTATCAATATCGGAATGCAGGTAACGCACCCTGACATCGTGCTCGGCAAGATAGTCGGTTAGATCTTCTGCCATGCGCTTGGTGAGCACGGTGACCAGCACCCTCTCTTCCTGGGCAACCACCCGTCGCACCTCAGACAGTAGATCATCCACCTGACTGGATGCCGGTCGCACTTCCAGCTCCGGATCCACGAGCCCGGTGGGCCTCACAACCTGCTGTACTCGCTGTCCTTCATGTTCCTCTTCATAGGGCCCCGGCGTGGCCGAGACGAAGATTATCTGAGGCGTGAGGTTCTCCCATTCCTCAAACCGCAGCGGCCTGTTATCCAGCGCTGAAGGCAGTCTGAAACCGTATTCCACGAGAGTCTCCTTGCGCGAGCGATCCCCCTTGTACATCGCCCCAAGCTGCGGGATGGACACATGGGATTCATCCGCCACTACCAGAGCATTTGCAGGCAAGTAATCATAGAGCGTGGGCGGCGGCTGCCCTGCCTCCCGACCGGAGAGATAACGCGAGTAATTCTCTATGCCGTTGCAGTACCCCAACTCCTGGATCATCTCCAGGTCGAACCTGGTGCGCTGCTCGAGGCGCTGCGCTTCAACCAGGCGATTGTTCGAGTGCAACTGCTGCAGACGTTCCTTCAATTCCGCCTTCACTTCATCGACGGCATTAAGCAGGCGCTCCCTCGGCGTGACATAGTGTGATTTTGGGAATACTGTGAGTCGTGGTACTTCCCTGATCACACTTCCGGTCAAGGGATCAAAATAGGACAGCTTCTCGATCTCATCATCGAAGAGCTCGATGCGAATAGCATCTCTCTCGGATTCTGCAGGATAGATATCGATCACATCACCACGCACCCGATAGGTGGCACGGCGTAGCTCCATGTCATTGCGCGTGTATTGCAGATCGGTCAGACGATGCAGTAACTGACGCTGATCGATAGCCCCGCCCTTCTCCAGCGGCACCACCATCTGTAGATAGGAATCCGGATCGCCCAGACCATAGATCGCCGACACAGTAGCTACCACGACCACATCCTGCCGCTCGAGCAACGCCTTGGTCGCCGACAGCCGCATCTGCTCGATGTGATCATTGATCGTCGCATCCTTCTCTATATACAGGTCCGACGAAGGCACATAGGCTTCTGGCTGGTAATAGTCGTAATAAGAAACGAAGTACTCGACTGCGTTATCCGGAAAGAACTCCTTGAACTCTCCATAGAGCTGCGCCGCCAGGGTCTTGTTCGGTGCCATTACCAGAGTCGGCCGCTGCACGGTCTCGATCACATTGGCAATAGTGAAGGTCTTACCCGACCCGGTAACCCCTAGCAAGGTTTGCGCGTGCAGACCATCCCGCAACCCCTCAACGAGGCTTGCTATGGCTTCCGGTTGGTCACCGGCAGGCTTGAAGTTGGACTTTAATTCGAACAGCTTGGACATGGGCTATCTGGATAGTGCGATCAAACCTCCAAGATTACCTCATTCGGTAAGGCTGTGCTTGGATTAGGCCTATTGATATCTGAACGTCAATGTCTCGCTAAAACCTGGAGGATTAGCGGGCGGAAGGGGAATCGGCTGACCGTGGAACCCGGTGGGTTCAGACCGAGCGTTTCGCGAGGGTCAGCTTGCAGCGAGAATCGAACGCCGCCGAACTGTTATCGGCGACTGTGCAGGATCCACAGCGTGTCTCCTGAAGCACCTCCCACCCGGCAACCTGCTTTGCACGACTTTGGACAGAATTCCGGGGCAACAGCGCGCCCATCCACAGTTGACCCCCCTGCCAAATCTCATTAGACTACGCCCCCTTCGAGCTATACTCGAAATAACCATTGCTCTGCTGCCCAATAGCTCAATGGTAGAGTAGGTGACTGTTAATCACTTGGTTCCTGGTTCGAGTCCAGGTTGGGCAGCCATCTTCCCCTCCCCGCTTATAGTCCATATCCCGGTGCTTCCGGCCGTGAACCCGCAACCTATCGCCCGTGGCCAGCGGTCCCGCGCAGCTCTATAGAGGCAGCGGGAGCAAATAATGTATAGTAGCGCGCTTGAGATCATGTCACAGGAGACAAGCATGCGAGCTCTACTCTTATCTGCCCTGCTGCTATTCAGCAGCTGCATAATGGCCCAGGAAAATCCTGTGGTAGTCATGGACACCAACAAGGGCACCATCACCATCGAGCTGTGGGCAGACAAGGCCCCGATTTCCGTGGAGAACTTTCTGCGTTACACCGACAACGAACTCTACGACGGATTGATTTTCCATCGGGTGATCAGCGGCTTCATGATTCAGGGCGGCGGATTCCGGCCCGATATGAACCAGCTTTCCACCTATGAGCCAATCAAGAACGAAGCCAAGGCTGACGTGCCCAACAATCGCGGCACCCTGGCGATGGCTCGCACCAATGTAGTCGACAGTGCAACAAGCCAGTTCTTTATCAACCTGGTGGACAACGACTTCCTGAATCACACCAACGAGACACCCAGTGGCTTTGGGTACGCCGTGTTCGGTGAAGTCATCGAGGGAATGGATGTAGTGGACGCGATTGCAGCGGTGGCTACGGGACGTGTCGGTGTGTACAGCGATGTGCCGACCGAAGCCGTGGTGATCAATTCAGTTCGTCGCGCCGACTGAACAAGTTTCTCCCGGGATTTTTACCAGGATTTATTCTTTAAACAGCGGCGTAACCTTGGTGCTGAGTCGATTATCTCGCCCCACATCATGTTCCGCCGTTGATTCCTGATAGAACTCCCACATCGGATCGCTAACCTCCTCTTTCGGGTCAAAGCCATCCACCGCTTCCATCAAGACTGCCTTTACTTCTGGCAGGTTTATTTCCTGACAGGCTACCTCGAGACGCTGCAACAGCTGCTTCAGAGTATCGAGGGAAAGAGTTTCTTCCTCGGCACGCATGATCTTGGGATGCTCGGTACCGGTTACCGATTCCCCGATCAACAATTCCTCGTAGAGCTTTTCGCCTGGGCGCAGACCTGTGTATTCGATGGCGATATCGCCCCGATAGGAGTTCTCATCTTTCACGTCATAACCCATTAGATGCACCATCTTCTTCGCCAGATCGATGATGCGGATCGGTTCGTGCATGTCGAGCACAAAGACATCGCCACCGGTGGCCATCGAACCTGCCTGCAAAACCAGCTGGGCGGCTTCCTGTACAGTCATGAAGTAACGGGTGACTTCAGGATGGGTAACCGTCACCGGTCCACCGCTGCTGATCTGTTTACGGAACAGTGGCACCACGGAGCCAGAGGAACCCAGCACGTTGCCGAAGCGCACGATGCTGAATCGGGTCTCGCTGCCACGCTTGGCCATGGCCTGCAGTACCTGCTCAGCACAACGTTTCGTAGCCCCCATAAAATTGGTTGGTCGCACCGCCTTGTCAGTGGAGATGAAGACGAAATTCTTGACCCCAAGCGACTCGGCAGCCTGGGCCGAAATCAGTGTACCGAAGATATTGTTATGTGCCCCTTCCACGATGTTCTTTTCAACCATGGGCACCTGTTTGTAGGCAGCCACATGGTAAACCGTATCCACCGCAAAGCTCTTGATGGCATTTTCCATCTGCACCCGGTTGCAGACAGACCCCAGCAAGGCGACGATCTCGATGTCCTCGCCGTTCTCGATTCCCTTCAGGCTTTCCCGTAATTCGTTCTCAACTTCATAGAGTCCATACTCGAAGGTATCCAGCAGGACCAAACGCGCGGGGTTGATGGTAATTATCTGGCGACACAACTCGGAACCTATCGATCCACCTGCGCCGGTTACCATCACTGACTGACCGGCGATGCAGGCGCCCAACAACTCAGGATTCGGTGGCACAATATCCCTGCCCAACAGGTCCTCGATATCGATGTCCCTGATCTCATCCACCCCCACCTTGCCCGACACCATGTCAAACAGGTCTGGCACCGTCTTCACGTGCACGGGCAGGTGCTCAAGGCGGTTGAGAATCTCTTTCCTCTCGGCATGGGTTGCCGATGGAATCGCCAGCAGGATCTGGCGCACGGAAAAATTTTCGATTAACTCATATAGAGAGTTGGGACTGTACACCCTGATGCCATGCACAGTACTGCCAACTATACTCTGGCTGTCGTCCACGAAGGCCACAGGCAGATACTGGTCACCGTTTTGCAATGCGACCACCAGCTGCATGCCGGAACTGCCCGCGCCATAGATGATGACTGGTTCTTTGGGGCGGAAATTCTGGATGAGACTCTGCAATAAGACCTTGGCAACAAATCGACTGCCCCCGACAAACAGCACCGAGATCATCCAGAAGATCGGCAATACCGAGTAATCAGATTCCTGCGGCGCATGGGAGAAGAGATAAGATGCAGCCAGCAAGCAAGTGGCAAAAGTAACAGCCTGCAGGATAAGGAATGCCGCCTGCAACCCCATGTACAGAAGCAACACCCGGTACAGACCAATACGGATAAAGAACAGAATACTGATTACGGTGGCTACCGACAGGTAGGCGTAGAAGCGCTGGTCCTGGGCGAGGAAATCCATGCCCAGCAATGCAAAAGAAAATGCCAGTGCCATCACCATCATCACGACATCTGCCGTCATCATGATGAGCTGCTTGATAGAGCGTGATAGCGGAATGGAGTGCAGGTGCATGCTTCTCTATTCTTTCCCTTTAAATTAATTATCCAGGCCTGGAGCCTGGCCACCGGATTCTGCCGTCAGAGACAGTTGCCTGCCAATTCTAGCAAGAGAAATGGCCCTGTGGCGTCCTTCAGCTACTACTTGTTCCCGCCTGTAAGCGGTAAGCGACTACCACGAGTGGTACCAGGGCAATCAAACTGAGAAAAAATCCCAACTCAGGTCTTGCCACCGAGACCCAGGCGAGTGGCGCCAGCCACAGGCAGTTAATAATTAATATGGTTATCGTCACTTTGGCGTGACTCTTATACAGTCGTGCTGCGTGCTGGTAGGCATGGGATGCGTGCCCCTCATACCAGCGCTCACCACGCCACAAGCGGCGCAACAAGGTGAACGTGGAATCTGTGACGAAGACACCCAACAGTATGACCCAAGTCCATACAGTCATGAGTCCGGACTGCATGGAAATGATTGCCAACAAACCCAGCGCAAATCCACAAAATCCACTGCCCACGTCGCCCATGAATATCCTGGCCGGTGGCCAGTTCCACACCAGAAATCCCGCGGCACCGCTGATGAGTACCAGGCTGAGCAGCGCGATCTCAACCGAATCGGTGTTTATAACGAACATCAGTGACACCACGTTTACAAACAGCAATTCAGTGGCCGCTATGCCATCGATGCCATCCATGAAATTGTAGAGATTCAGCAGCCACACCAGAGCCAGCACGGCCAGTAAGCTGAGCACCCACTGCTGAGCAACCAGGAAGCCCGCAACGTCTATTGCCGGAATATCTCCCAGCCACCATATCGACCAGAGCGCTGCGCTGAAGTGCAGGGGCATTCGCCATAACACATGTAATTGGTACAGATCATCGAACAGGCCGACGGCGGCCACTACAATAGCTCCACCCAGGCCGAGGTAGAGAGAATCGCTAATCAAATCCTGTGAGTAGAAGTAGGAGGAAAGCAGAGCAAACAACAGGACGATGCTGAGACCACCACCCACGGGGGTAGGAACGGAATGGGCACTCCGGGCTACAGGGACGTCCAGGACCTGGCGCTTTAGTGCGAGCCGGCGTATCACTCCGGTGAGGAGCGCGGCGGCAAGAAATGCCAGCGGCCACAGCCACAGCATCAGTTGCATCTCTTGCATGCCACCCATGGAGTATCCCTGTCATCAAAATCGGGATTATAACGTGACAGGTGTGATTTTCATTATAAGAATCAGGCACTTTCAGGTACTACTGAAAGCAAATCCGAAAGTGCCGGATTCGACCTGCAGACTAATCCGTCGTGATGACGATGCGGTGGCGGTTCTTCTCCAGGGTGACTTCACCAATTCCTGGTACCGCCAGTAATTCATCCAGGGATCGGAAATTACCAAAGGCCTCCCGATAGGCGACGATCTCTTCCGCCTTAACCATGCCGATACCGTCAAGAGCCGAGGCAATAGCATTCGCATCGGCCTTGTTGATATCGAGCTGGCTTACCTGCTCGCTGGTCGCCTGGGGAGATTCGACAGCGAGAATTGAAGTGGAAAAGAGTCCGAACAGTAGCGCACACATTGCGCCCAGTAGTGATAAACGAGACATACCAATATCCTTATCAGTGTTTGAATCGCAACCCAATTGTTGCCGGGTTCAGTCTAGTCGAGAGGCTAGCGAATGCCAGTCACGGCCGAATTAAACTCATCAAGGGCCTGCAGTGGGGATTCGGCACGGGTGATAGGCCTGCCCACGACCAGGTAACTGCTGCCCAGGCGCATGGCTTCGGCTGGACCAATGACCCGCTTCTGGTCTCCCATGGCATCCTCTGGACGACGAATGCCCGGTGTCACGAGTATAAAATCACTGCCGGACTCGGCCCTTAGGTCCGACGCCTCTGCCGCGGAACAAACGACGCCATCGAGACCGCAATCCCTGGTGAGGGCCGCCAGCTTGCTCACTTGCTGCAAAGGGGAACGGTCCACTCCGACCTCTTTCAGGTCGGATTCGGCGAGACTGGTGAGCACCGTAACCGCGATCAGCAAAGGCTTGTCATTGCCGTACTCGGCGAGGGCCTTGCGGGTCTCCTCCATCATAGCCCTGCCCCCGGAGGCATGGACATTCAACATCCAGACACCCAGATCGGCTGCCACCTTCGAAGCGCGAGCGACCGTGTTTGGGATGTCATGAAATTTGAGGTCGAGGAACACATCGAAGCCGCGTCCTATAACGTTCCGGACAAATTGCGGCCCAGCCAGGGTGAAGAGCTCCTTGCCAATTTTAACCCGGCATTTTTGCGGATCCAGCTGGTCGAGCAGCGCGAGTGCGGATTCTTCAGTATCGAAATCCATGGCGATGATTATGGGCTTTTCCAAGTCTTATCCCCTGGTTTGAGTGATGAATTATGCGAGTCAGCGCTCGCCGGGCTCCGTCAAGGAGGCCCTGGTTAAATGACCTTCTCTACCCTTGGCCTCATGGTGTCCCACTGCTGGCAGCTGGGACAGAGCCAGTACAGACTCCTGGATTCATAACCGCAATGGGTACACTGATGTGCCGCCCTTTGATTCTGCAGCGCATCGAGAATATGCGGAACAGCCTGCAAGCCTGTATCTGACTGGGCATCCAGAGTACCCATTTTCAGTTTCAGTAATTCCTTCACGCCTTCCAGGCTCGCATGCTGCGCTAGCTGGCTGCTGAGAAAATCGAAGGCCGCCTCAGGGCCCTGGCTCTCCCGTTTCAGTCGAGTCAGGGCCAGCACCAGCTCCGGATGCGGAGACTCCTGATGCATTCGTGCCAGCAAGGACTCCAGTTCACGCATTATACCAAGCTGCTCATGACAATCATGGAGTGGCTGGATAACCAGTGGGGTGTAGTCCGGGCGAGTCGATCGAGCTCGCAACAGCTCCTTGATTGCTTGCTGATAATTACCGAGCTTCTGTTCGAGAGTCGCAAGCACGAGGCTGGCACGCGTGTGTTTGCGGTCGAAACCGAATGCCCGCTTGATATATTGCCGCGCCTTGCCGGACTGTTGTTCCTGCATAGCGGCGACGGCGAGCTCGCAGCAATAGTGCGCCGCTACCGACAGCGTCCTGCCATCTCTCCGGGAGACAGGATTGGCCAGCAGGCGCTGGGAATACTCCACCGCCTGCTCCCATTCTTTTTCTGTCTGGTAGATAGTGATGAGGTGACGTAAGGCCTCCCATTTCGACGCCCTGTCGTCTTCCAGGATCTCTTTCAGGAGTCGTTCAGCGCGATCCAGCAATCCGGCAGCTATATAGTCCAGGGATAACTGGATACGGGTGGAATCCGAGAAACTGTTATCCAGTCCCGGCCGGGCCAGAAGGGTCTGGTGCACTTTTATTGCCTTATCCACCTTGCCTCGCCTGCGCAGCAACGAGCCTAGCGCCAGGTGAGTCTCGATAGTCTCACTGTCAACTTCCAGAGCGCGAATGAAGGTATCGATAGCCTCATCGGGCTCATCGTTCAGCAGGTAGTTAAGACCAACGAAATAATCGCGAAAAATATCTTGTACATCAGTACCGGATTTCCTGGGTCTTGATAGCTTGCGACCACCGAATCGACCCAGCAGCCAACCAGCAATCACAGCCAGTAGCAAGAGAACATAAATTTC
Source organism: Pseudomonadota bacterium (assembly GCA_027621405.1). Taxonomy (GTDB): domain Bacteria; phylum Pseudomonadota; class Gammaproteobacteria; order Pseudomonadales; family Pseudohongiellaceae; genus UBA9145. The sequence continues at coordinate 16,944 of JAQCBT010000003.1, forward strand.
CAGATTGCCCATGCTACTTCAGGTCCCTCAGGGATACCGATCGTAATTGCTTGAGCTCCTGCCTGGCTGCGGCCAGATCCTTCTTCAGGCGACGCATCTCTGAACGTGAACGGAGCTGTCGAAAGATTCCCAGCCCCAACAATAGCCCGATGATGCCTCCACTAACGAATCCACCAATTATCCACACCGACACTGGCAAGGGTGCAAACTCCAGGTTTCCGAAACTGATTGCCACAGGAGTTGCATTGAAATAGGAGAAGGTGATGCTGGCAACGAAGACCAGCACGAGAAACAGACCTGAGAATAGATTGCCTAACTTGCGCATTCCTGCAATCCCAATTGAACTGTCATGAAGTTTAATTCAAGTCGGTGTATGAAGTTAGTAGAGCAAAACCACTCTTCTGGAGATTAACTGGCCTAAATAAAAACGGCATGACTCAATGAGTCATGCCGCTTCGTATGAGAATCAAGTTCCAGTAGCGATTAATTTTGATACTAGAACTGATGCTCAGCCAGCATGCTGTTATTAACCCGGTCACGCAGTTCCTTGCCGGGTTTGAAGTGCGGTACATACTTGCCACTCAGGGCGACGGGAGTACCAGTCTTCGGGTTACGTCCGATCCTTGGCACCCTGTAGTGCAAGGAGAAACTTCCGAAACCGCGAATCTCAATTCGCCCACCGTCGGCGAGTACCTGGGACATGTATTCGAGGACAGCCTTGACCGCCAGCTCAACATCCTTGGATGAAAGCTGTGTCTGCTTGCTTGCGATACGGTCGATCAGTTCAGACTTTGTCATTTTTATCCCCTGTCTTTCTTTATACCGCTGCCTTTTTACCGTCGTCTTTCTAACACTTATGCTGCTGACTTGGATCAGGTTGCCGCCCCGGAGGACGGCTTCCTTATTCAGCTACATTCGGCAAGGATTTCCTGCCGGGCTTGCCCGGGCTTCTGATAACCCGGGTAGGCTATCATAAACCATTGATTTATTAAAAGAATTAACTTTTATCCATCTGGGCTTTGATAAGATCACCGATAGTGCCCGGAGACACATCGCTGGCTTCCTGGTTCTTGTGCTCCTGGATAGCTGCCTTCTCGTCATCAATTTCGATCGCTTTTACAGACAGGCTCAGCACCCGGTTCTTGCGATCTACACTGACGATCTTGACCTCAATCTCGTCGCCTTCTTTCAGCGCATTTCGAGCATCTTCAACCTTGTCGCGGCTGATCTCGGATGCACGCAGCACACCTTCGATGCCATCGCCAAGAGAGACTGTGGCGGACTTGGCATCAACGGCAGTGACGGTACCCTTCACGATGCTGCCTTTCTCAAACTCAGAGGCATAGTTCATGAAAGGGTCATCTTCCAGTTGCTTGATGCCCAGGGAGATGCGCTCACGTTCCGGATCGATAGACAGAATAACGGTCTCAATCTCATCGCCCTTCTTGTAGTTGCGTACCGCATCTTCGCCAGCCTCATCCCAGGAGATGTCTGACAGGTGAACCAGGCCATCGATATTGCCGTCGAGGCCAATAAAGATACCGAAATCAGTGATGGATTTGATGCTACCGCTGATCTTGTCGCCCTTGTTGAACTTCTCAGCGAAGCCGTCCCAGGGATTCTGGAAGCACTGCTTGATACCAAGAGAAATACGACGACGCTCTTCATCAATGTCGAGAATCATCACATCGATTTCATCGCCGAGGTTTACAACCTTCGATGGATGGATGTTCTTGTTGGTCCAGTCCATTTCAGATACGTGAACCAGACCCTCAACACCCTCTTCCAGTTCGGCGAAGCAGCCATAGTCGGTGAGGTTGGTAACCACAGCCTTGACCCGGGAGTTCTCGGGATAACGCTGCTTGATGGCCACCCATGGATCTTCACCCAGCTGCTTGAGGCCGAGGGATACACGGTTACGATCGCGGTCGTATTTCAGGACCTTCACATCGATTTCATCGCCAACATTGACGATTTCACTCGGGTGCTTGATGCGCTTCCAGGACATATCGGTGATATGCAGCAGGCCGTCCACACCGCCCAGGTCCACGAAAGCGCCGTAGTCGGTCAGGTTCTTCACGATACCCTTGACAGAGATACCTTCCTGCAGCTTCTCCAGCAGTGCATCGCGCTCTTCTGTGCTGACTGATTCCAGTACGGCGCGGCGGGAAACCACCACGTTGTTGCGCTTGCGATCCAGCTTGATCAGGCGGAATTCCAGCTCCTGGCCTTCCAGGTGCAGGGTATCGCGTACTGGGCGCACGTCTACCAGGGATCCCGGGAGGAACGCGCGAATATTGTTCAGGTCTACGGTGAATCCACCTTTCACTTTGCCATTGATGACACCAGTGACGATATCGTTCTTCTCGTAGGCCGCTTCCAGCTCCATCCAGGATTCGGCACGCTTGGCCTTCTCACGGGAGAGACGGGTTTCGCCGAAACCGTCTTCCACGGTTTCCAGCGCGACTTTGACTTCATCGCCAACTTCCAGGGAAAGATTGCCCTGTTCGTCGAGGAATTGGTTGCGGGGGATGACACCTTCAGATTTGAGGCCGGCGTGTACCGTTACCCAGTCAGTGTCGATGTCTATTACGGTTCCGGTGACGATGGCACCGGGGGTCATATCGATCTCGTTCAGGCTCTGCTCGAACAGATCTGCAAAACTTTCGCTCATTTAATAGTCCAATAAAAACAGATATTTACAAAACTTACTTAAAGGCTTTGCAAATATTGTTGCGATCCAGCAGTCGCGGGGGTAATTGCTTTACGTTCAACACTTGCCGAGGCTGGGGGAGTCAAGTGAGAACACCGATTTCCTAAGCAGGGCTGACTATGAATCAGGCTTGTTCGAGTGCCCTGGAGACCATCTCCATGACCCGATCCATCACCTGTTTCTCTGACAGAGTAGTGGTATCGAGGACGAAAGCATCGGCGGCCGGTTTCAGAGGAGAGATGCTGCGCTCACTATCGCGGGCGTCACGCTCCGTCAGGTCCTGCAAAAGGGCGGGCAGCTTAACATCCATTCCCTTATCTATCAACTGCTTATATCGCCTGTTCGCCCTCTCCTCGGCACTGGCCGTGAGGTAGATTTTGAGGATGGAATCGGGGAAAACGACGGTGCCCATGTCACGCCCGTCTGCCACCAGACCCGGGGGTTTTCGAAATGCCAGCTGACGCTCCAGCAGGGCAGCACGGGCCTGAGGAATCGCGCCCACCCGGGAAGCCATATCACTTCCCAGATCGGTACGAATCTCGAGGCTGACATCTTCGCCGTTAAGGTGGATTGAACCCGGCCCGCTGGAGCCGAATTCCAGGTCCAGATCCCGGGCTACAGCGGCCACAGTGTCGACATCTTGCAGGTCTATCCCCCGCTTCGCCACAGCGATGCCCAGCACCCGGTACAGCGCGCCACTGTCCAGCAGGTGAAAACCCAGGGATCTTGCAACATGGTTCGCCACAGTCCCCTTGCCGGTACCCGAAGGCCCGTCGATGGCTATCACGGGAACCGCTGCTGAATCTCCTGTCATTCCAGGGTCTCGCTAAGCGCCAGACCTGCGCCTCGTGCGACTTCTGCGAAGCCTGGGAACGAGGTGGCGACGTTCTGGCAGTTTCTGATGGTAATGGCCTGGCTTGCACGCAGGGCCGCAACGGCGAAAGCCATGGCAATCCTGTGGTCACCGTGGCTATCGATGATGCCACCGCCAAGCTCGCCTCCCCGGATACGAATTCCGTCTGCATAGGTCTCCAGCACAACGCCAAGGGATAGCAGGCCCTGGGCCATGGCTTCCAATCGGTCGCTCTCCTTCACTCGCAGTTCTTCGGCTCCGCGCAACAGGGTTTCGCCTTCGGCGCAGGCGGCTGCCACAAACAGCACCGGGAATTCGTCGATAGCCAGGGGAACCAGCCTGCGATCGATCTCGATCCCCCTTAGATTGGCATGTTGTACCCGGATGTCCGCCACCGGTTCGCCGCCTACCACCCGCTCATTATGCAGGCTTATATTGGCACCCATCTGCTGCAGGATCGTGATGACTCCGGTACGGGTTGGATTGATGCCAACATGCTCCAGCGTCAGGTCCGACCCCTCGGCGATGGAAGCTGCAACCAGGAAGAATGCTGCTGAGGAGATATCGGCAGGAACCTCGATACTGGTGGCCGTCAACTGTTGTCCATCCCTTAGCGTAACCGTGGGATCGGGATAGCCACCCTCCACCTCGACGCCAAATCCTGACAGCATGCGTTCGGTGTGGTCCCTGCACACTGCCGGTTCGGTAATTCGGGTGACACCCTCGGCATATAGCCCGGCCAACAGCAGACAGGATTTAACCTGGGCGCTGGCGACTGGCATATCATAGTCAATCGCCTTCAGCTTGCTGCCCTTGATCCGTAACGGCGGTGTCCCACCTGCAGCCGTCTCAATATTGGCGCCCATCTGGCGCAATGGCTCGGCCACGCGACCCATGGGGCGCCCACTCAGCGACTCGTCTCCGCTCAATTCACTTGCAAAATCCTGCGCCGCCAGCAATCCCGCCATAAGACGCATCGCGGTTCCGGAATTCCCCATGTAAAGTGGCTTACGTGGCGCCTGTAAACCATGCTTGCCCACTCCGTAAATAGTAAGGCTGCCCTGCTCCGGACCAATGATGGTCACTCCCATTTCCCTGAATGCTGCGACAGTATTGAGTGCATCCTCACCCTCGAGAAAACCGGACACCTCGGTGATGCCGTCTGCGAGAGCGCCAAAAATGACCGATCTGTGAGAAATGGATTTGTCGCCTGGAACTCGCAGAGTCCCCGCTACTGAACCCCCGGGCTCAACCTTGAAAACGACTTCTCGAGACGGGCTATCCATAGAATTTTTTCCGGTGTTGTAGTGCTTCTTGATAAAGTTATCGCGAGTCTGCTTGGCTCGCTCAAAGATTTCCATCATGCCTTCACGGTCACGATTCTGGATTCGTTGCTTCAGCGATTCCAGATTTCCGATGTAATCATCCAGCACCCGTACAGTCGCCTCGCTGTTGGCTGCAAAAATATCGGACCACATCCGAGCATTGCTGGAGGCCACCCTGCTGAAGTCGGCAAATCCTCCCGCCGCGTAGCGAAAGATGTCATCGCTGTCTTCCGTGTGCAGGAGCATATCCACGATCGCGTAAGCCAAAAGGTGCGGCAGATGACTGGTGGCAGCCAACACCCGGTCATGACGGATCGGCGACATGCCTAGAACATCGGCTCCTGCCTTGCGCCACAATGCATTCACCCTGGCAATTGCAGCCGGAGAAGTGTGTTCCTGTGGAGTAAGAATAACTTTGCGCTGAGCGAAAAGACCGGGATCCGCCGCGGAGAAACCACTCTGCTCCGAACCCGCGATCGGATGACCGGGCACAAACCTAGCGCTGAAATCTGCCCCCAACTTATTCACTGCTTCTATAATGTGCGACTTGACACTACCTACATCGGTGATTACGCAAGTAGGGGGGACCTTGCTCGCCACCAGATTTACAATTCCGGAAATAGCAAGGGGCGGCAATGCCAATACCAGCAGATCGGCTTGCGGCAGCAACACTTCCAGCTCACCGCCATCGTTAATTACGCCAGACTCAATAGCGGCAGCGACAGACGCTGCATTGCTGTCTGCGCCCAGCAACACACAATCCGGTTCATTTTTGCGCAGCGCACAAGCGAGACTGCCTCCAATTAGCCCCAGACCTGCGATTAGTATCTTTTCCTTGTCCAATTGAAAGATCCCCGCGGACTATTGATCTGTGCTATTTCGCAAATGCCGGATAGGACCCCAGCACCTTGATCTCTTCAGTTCTGTCGGCAAGACGCGCGAACAATTCCTGCACCAGCGTGTCATCTTCGTGTCCTTCAAAATCGATGAAAAATACATACTCCCAGGCCTGTCGCTTCGACGGTCTGGAATCGATCTTGGTGAGGCTGATCTGTAGATTCTCGAATGGCTCCAATACGTGGAACAGCGCGCCGGGCTTGTTGGCTGTATAGATGAGCACGCTGGTCTTGTCGCGACCGGTAGCAGGTACAGGATTGGAGCCCAGTATCAGGAAGCGGGTACTGTTGTGATCCTGGTCCTGAATCCTGCGCTCCCTGATATGCAACTTGTAAGTCGCAGCAGCCAGGTCACCGGCGATGGCAGCGGTACCACTCTCGGCGTTGACCGAAGCCGCGGCTTCGGCATTGCTCGAGCACTCTACCAATTCCACATTCGGGTGATGTCGGTGCAACCACCCTCGGCACTGGGCAAGCGACTGCTGGTGTGACGCGATGCGCTTGACAGCCATGTCTGGGCTGGCCGCATCCACCAGCAGATGATGATGAATCGGAATCACTTCCTCGCCGCTGATCTTCACCTTGCTGTCTATCAGGCAGTCCTGGGTATTGTTGACGATTCCCTCCGTCGAGTTTTCCACCGGCACTACACCGTAATCGACTTCTCCTGACTCTACACGAGCAAACACATCACCAATGGTGACGCATGACTTCAGCTCGACTGATTCTCCGAAATGATTGAGTGCAGCCGCCTGGGTGAAGGTTCCCGCGGGACCCAGGTAGGCTACTGTGGATTTAGCGTTCAATTGTAATCCTGGCCAGCCCGCCAGGCTGGTTTCGTTTAGCAGTGTAGTATGCGATCTGGCACTTAATCGTCAGTTTGTGTAGCGTCCGCTTGGCCGGGATCGTCTGCATCGGTGTCACCGACTGTTGCGCCCTCGCTGGATTGATCTGCCGCCAATGCGGCCTCCTCGACCTCTTCCTCGCTGGGTTCTTCAACCCGTTCCAGTCCCACCAAGGCTTCACCATCCTTCAATTTGATGAGCCGCACGCCCTGCGTGTTCCTTCCCTGTACCGAGACCTCGGCGACCCGGGTACGTACCAGGGTACCCTTGTCTGAGATCAGCATGATCTCTTCGTTATCGCTGACCTGCACCGCACCCACGACGGCGCCATTACGCTCACTGGTCTGCATGGCAATTACACCCTGCCCGCCACGACCGTACAGTGGAAATTCCTCGGTATTGGTCCGCTTGCCGTAACCGTTCTCACTCACCGTGAGAATCTGTTTGCCTTCTGCGGGTATGATCAGTGCGATCATGCTGAAGCCGTCCGCCATGCGAATGCCCCGCACCCCACGGGCAGTTCTGCCCATGGGCCGCACATCACTTTCAGCGAAGCGAATCGCCTTACCGCTACTGCTTACCAACATCACATCCCTGTCACCGTCGGTGATCGCGGTACCTACCAGTTCATCGCCCTCATCCAGTTCGATGGCACGCAGGCCAACACTACGTTGTCTGGCGAAGCTGTCCAGGGCGGTCTTTTTCACCGTGCCATTGGCCGTTGCCATGAATACGAAGTGATTTTCTGTGTATTCACTCACCGGCAGCATGTTGGTGATACGTTCGTTCTCTTCTAGCGGCAGTATGTTAATGATGGGCTTGCCCCTCGACGTACGACTGGCCAACGGTATCTGGTAAACCTTCAACCAGTACACCTTGCCCATGCTGCTGAAGCACAACAGCGTGTCGTGGGTATTGGCAATCAGGAGATGCTCGACGAAATCCTCATCCTTCACCGTGGCCGCAGCCTTGCCCATGCCACCGCGACGCTGTGCAGAATAGTCCGCCAGAGGCTGGGACTTTGCGTAGCCACCCTGGGAGATGGTCACCACACGATCTTCCTCGGAAATCAGGTCTTCCGCGGTGAGATCCTGCTGTGAGTCTACTATCTCGGTGCGTCGCTCATCGCCATACTCATGTAAAAGTGCTTCCATTTCTTCCCGAACCACGGAGATGAGTCGTGAACGGTTTTCGAGAATATCGATATAGCCTGCAATCTGGACCAGCAATTCCTTGTAGTCATTGATCAGCTTTTCATGTTCCAGCCCAGTCAGGCGATGCAGCCTTAACTCGAGTATGGCCTGCGCCTGTTCCGGCGACAGGTAGTACTCGGAATCCTTCAAACCATATTGATCAGGCAATTTGTCGGGACGGCAGGCATCGGCACCCACCTCGCCCAGCATCATCAGCACGCTATCCGATTTCCAGGAGCGAGCGAGCAGTTTTTCTTTCGCCTCTGCGGAGGATGGGGAAGTCTTGATCAGTTCGATGACCGCATCGATATTAGCCAGAGCCACGGCCAGTCCTTCCAGCACGTGACCTCTTTCCCGCGCCTTGCGTAACAGGTAAGTGGTGCGTCGAGAGACAACTTCCCTGCGATGCCGAAGGAAGGCATCCAGCATCTCCTTGAGATTGAGCAGGCGCGGCTGGCCATCAACCAGGGCAACCATATTGATACCAAACACAGACTGCATCTGGGTCTGGGCATAGAGATTATTGAGGATCACCTCGCCCATCTCGCCCTTGCGCAACTCGATTACTATGCGCAGACCGTCCTTGTCGGATTCATCGCGAAGCTCGGTGATACCCTCGATTTTCTTGTCTTTTACCAGTTCGGCGATGCGTTCAATCAGGCGCGCCTTGTTCAGCTGGTAAGGGATTTCCGTAACGATAATGCTCTGTTTTCCAGTCTTCTCATTATCGACGATCTCTGCCTTGGCACGGACGTAGATTCGACCCCGTCCAGTACGGTAGGCCTGCACGATACCTGCTCTGCCATTGATGATGCCAGCAGTCGGAAAATCCGGGCCTTGTATATGTTCCATCAACGCATCCACTTCCAGGGAAGGATCGTCGAGCAAGGCGAGAGCGCCATGTATCACTTCACTTAGATTATGGGGCGGAATATTGGTCGCCATGCCGACGGCGATCCCGGAAGAGCCATTCACCAACAGCGCCGGGACCCGCGTAGGAAGGACGTCTGGAATCGATTCAGTGCCGTCATAATTCTCGGAGAAATCGACGGTTTCCTTGTCGAGATCGGCCAGCAGATCATGGGCGATCTTGGACATGCGAATCTCTGTGTATCGCATGGCAGCGGCAGCGTCACCGTCGATAGATCCAAAATTTCCCTGTCCATCAACCAGCGGGTAGCGCAGTGAGAAATTCTGGGCCATGCGCACAATGGTGTCGTAGACCGCAGAATCGCCGTGCGGATGGTACTTACCGATAACATCACCAACCACACGGGCAGACTTCTTGTAGGGCTTGTTGTAGTCGTTTGAGAGCACGTTCATCGCGAACAGGACCCGGCGATGAACCGGTTTAAGACCATCTCGCACGTCTGGCAGCGCCCTTCCGACAATCACGCTCATGGCATAGGCGAGATACGACTCGCGCATTTCGCTTTCTAATGCAACAGGCAGGACCTGCTTGGCAAATTCAGACATAGATCAGATCTTTCCTAGGCTTCGTCGGGTTTCGTGGGGGAATCGCGGAGTGGGTAAGGTATTGGCTAAGCGTTGGGTAAAATAGCGTAGTAGCAATTGCGTAGGCATCTCGTTTGCTATCGAATTCGGTCTTGATTTAAGTATTGTTATCGGCGTTCCGATGCAATTTTTTTACTGGTTTCGAGGGTATCAGCAGCGCACTTTTCAGGCGCCCTTTCTGGCGTTCAACATGCTCTTTGCAGGACCCCATTCGGGCCTCGATTCAAAGGCCAAAGTGTACCATATTACGGGCTCGAAATGACACCCAAACAGGCCAAAAAAGCGAGAATTTTCCCCATTAAATTCAGCAACTTGCGAATCACTCCCTGCCCCCAATATGAGGGCGCACTTTATTACCAAAATGGGTATAATCGCCGTCCTCAAATTGCTCCCTTGCGGGTCGATTTTCGATACCTGTGGCAGCCTTCAGGACAGTGCTGCCAGTTCAATTACCAGTGCAGAGGTTTCTCTTGGATCAATCAGAAAAAGCAGCAATCGACTTGTTGATTAGCAGCGCCTGGATAGTCCCGGTTGTACCGCGCGGAGTCGTGCTGGAAAACCACAGCGTGGCGATTAAAGACAAGAAGATCCTGGAGATCGGGCCTGGCCAGGAAATGCAGCAGCGCTACCAGGCTACCGAATCGGTATCTCTCCCGCACCACGTGCTGATGCCTGGAATGGTCAACGCCCACGGTCACTCTGCCATGGCCCTGTTCAGGGGAATTGCCGATGACATCCCTCTCAAGCAATGGCTGGAGGATCGAATCTGGCCGCTGGAAAGCAATTACGTCAGCTCACAATTTGTCCATGAGGGTGCACTGCTCGCCATGGCGGAGATGATTGCCGGGGGCACAACCTGTTTCGCTGATATGTATTTCTTCCCCGATGAAGTTGCCCGTGCCGCTTCCGATGCTCATATGCGGGTGCAGCTGGCCAGTCCGGTTCTGGATTTCCCCACAGCGTGGGCTCAGGACGCCGATGAATACATCAGCAAGGCCACCCAGCTACACGATGACTACCGCAACAGCGAGTTCATCTACAGTGCGTTTGGTCCCCACGCCCCCTACACCGTATCGGATGAACCCTTGCAAAAAATTGCGATACTCGCGGAAGAACTGGATGTGCCCATCCACATCCACATGCATGAAACCGCGCAGGAGGTCACGGAGGCCATTGCAGCCGACGGCAGACGCCCGTTGCAGCGCATGGCCAACCTCGGTCTCATTACACCGCGTCTAGTTTGTATCCACGCAACCCAACTGACCGATGGTGAGATGCAGGCACTGGCGGAACAGGGTGCCAGCGTCGTGCACTGCCCTTCCTCCAATCTCAAACTTGCCAGCGGATTCTGCGAGGTAGAGAAATTGCGGCGCCACAAGGTGAACGTCGCGCTGGGAACTGATGGCGCGGCGAGCAACAACGACCTGGACATGTTTGGCGAAATGCAGTTGGCAGCGCTGCTAGGCAAGGCCGTCGCCGAAGATGCGTCCGCTGTACCTGCCAGCTACGCCCTGGAGATGGCCACTATCAATAGTGCCCGTGCCATGGGCCTGGATTCACTGATAGGCAGCCTGGAAGTTGGCAAGTACGCTGACCTGGCTGCGATATCGATGCGGCCCCTGCATACAACCCCGATAAACAATCCCTTATCACATCTGGTCTATGCCACCGGCGCGCACCAGGTGTCCCATGTCTGGTGTTCCGGCAAGGCGCTGCTAGTGGAGGGTGAACTCAAGACCCTCGATGAAGCGTTTATAAGGGAACAGGCCAGTTACTGGCAGAAAAAATTCAGCAGCGAGAATTAGGGAAGCCCTGATGGAAAATGTCGATCATTCTGAAATCCGAAAGTTTGAAGCACTCGCCGCGCGTTGGTGGGACCCAAACAGTGAATTCAAACCACTGCATGAAATCAACCCCCTGCGCATGAATTACATAAGCCGGCATGTGAACCTGGCCGGTCTGGCTGTCCTGGACGTGGGTTGCGGCGGAGGTATTCTGTCCGAGGCAATGGCGCATCACGGCGCCCGGGTCACCGCGATAGACATGGCAGAGGCGTCATTGTCTGTAGCTCGCCTGCATCTTCTCGAGAGTAAACTGGATATCGACTATCGCAAGTGTGCTGCCGAGGATCTCGCCAAGGAGCAACCAGGAAGGTTCGACGTGATCACCTGCCTGGAGATGCTGGAGCATGTACCCGACCCTTCTGCAGTCGTCAGAGCCTGTCATACCCTGGTTAAGCCCGGTGGGTTGGTGTTCTTCTCGACCATTAATCGCAATCCGAAGTCCTACCTGTTTGCCATCGTCGGAGCAGAATATGTCTTAAACCTGCTGCCCCGTGGAACTCATGACTATGAGAAATTTATTCGTCCTTCCGAACTGGCAGCCTGGTCCAGGGAACACGGACTGACTCTCAAAGACCAGATAGGCATGGGATACAACCCACTCAGCAAGCGCTATTCACTGACAAAAAATCTCGATGTCAATTATCTCGCGTGCTACAGCAAGGAGACCAATTAGCGATGGCGCTTGATACATCCATTGAATGCGTGTTGTTTGATCTTGACGGCAGCCTGATCGATACGGCGCAGGACTTCAAGGTCGTGCTCGATAGATTGACTGTCGAAAACAATCGAGAAAGCGTCACAACAGAGCGCATCTACCAGACTGTTTCAGACGGAGCCCGCGCCCTGGTGAAACTGGCATTCGCCATCGAGGAAGATCATGAGTCATTCGAGGGTTTAAACCAGCGATTACTCGAACTCTACTACGAAGAACTCGCTCAAACCCGGGCCATGCTCTATCCCGGCCTTGAAGAACTGCTCGCAGACCTGGATGCGAACAATATTCCCTGGGGCATCGTTACCAATAAGCCGGAGAAATACACCCTGCGCCTGCTGGAGAACATGCAACTGCTGCACCGTTGTGGCGCCCTGGTCTGCCCAGATCACGTGGAGCACAGGAAGCCTCATCCTGAGCCTATCCTGAAAGCCTGCGAGGCCTTGTCTGCCAACACCGAACGCACAGTCTATGTGGGTGACCACCTGCGCGACATTCAGGCTGCAAAGAATGCCGATGTCATTGCGATCGCTGCTGCCTATGGCTATCTCGGTCCGGAGGCCAAGGCTGAAGAATGGTATGCTGATTTCATCGTGCAAGAACCAACCCAGATCGTCGGATTGCTGAACACACTCAAGTTCGCCTGATTCCTAAACCAGTACTTCACTCCAATCACGAATTGCCTGACTCATGTTTGATTACAACCCGCCACAAGATTTACTGAAAGACAAAGTCATAATGATTACCGGAGCCAGCGATGGCATCGGAAAAGCCTGTGCCAGCAGCTTTGCCGATCACGGTGCGACTGTTATCTGCCTCGGCCGCTCGCAGGAGAAACTGGAAGCCCTGTATGATGAAATTGAAGTCAGGCACGCTGGCAAGGTGATTATTCATCCCCTGGATTTTGCGACAGCCCAGCCGGAAGACTACAAACTGCTGGCCAACTCCCTCAATGAACAGTTTCCGGCTCTGGATGGTCTTCTGCACAACGCGGCGCTGCTCGGTGCGCGCAGTCCGATTGAATTCTACCCCGAGGGTGAATGGGAAACCCTGATGAAGGTAAATGTGAACTCCGCCTTCATGCTCACCCGGGCGCTCCTGCCAGCACTACAAAACGCAACCTCAGGGCGCATAGTGTTTACTTCTTCCAGCGTCGGCCGCCAGGGTCGCGCCTATTGGGGTGCCTATGCCGTCAGCAAGTTTGCCGTGGAAGGATTGATGCAGACCCTGGCCGATGAATTGGCAACGACCAGCAACATCCGGGTCAACAGCCTCAACCCGGGAGGTACTCGTACGGCCATGCGCCAGGCGGCTTACCCTGCTGAAAAGCCCGATTCGCAACCCACCGCAGAGTCCCTGATGCCTGTCTATCTCTACCTGTTCGGCCCGGATGGCGACACACTCCACGGCAAGGCCCTGGATGCACGGAATTTTGACGGCAACTAATTGCCGCTTGACGGCGTCCGGCGGGGAAATATTGCCGCCCGCGCCTTATGCGAGCACGCCTCCGCCCCCGCACGGATTCAGCCATATGGCTGTAAATCCGGCACTTTCCCCGCCAGCCGCGAGAGTTGGCACGCCCTTCGCAAACTAGCTGTAAGCAAGAAATCGCTGACCGCAGGAATGTGTTCTCGCATTCCCCTAGAGCTCGACCCTGACTGTCGGGTAACAGGTAAGTGCGGACAACAGCTTGAGCCAGGAGGGAAAGATGGCCACAGCAATGACCAGCTCAAATACTATCGAATTCGATAGTGCCAGGCGCATGATGTTGCTCAATCGGGAGCTGGAAGCCGAACCCGATGAACAACTACTGAAATTGAAACTGAGTACCGTACTGCAATCCAGCCTGGACCTGGAAATGGTACTGCAGATCTTCCATGATGAACTCAAGGGCATTATCGAGCTCAGCGGCCTCAGCTACATCTACGACAGCGTGGGCATCAATGTCAGTCATGGCAAGCGCGCCACCCACAGTTGTGGCTACCGCCTGGTCACTCAAAAGACTTCCTCGGTGAGGTCACCTTCTACCGCAGCAAGCGTTTCACCGAATATGACCTGGAGTTGATTGAGGAACTACTGGGAACCCTGGTCTGTCCCTTGAAGAATTCACTACGTTACCGGGAAGCCGTAATTGCCTCCCTGACCGATCCCCTGACGGGTTGTGGTAACCGCATCGCCCTCGACAACACCTTGCAGAGAGAAATGGAGCTTGCGAAGCGGCACAAGTCGGCGCTGTCACTGCTCATGATAGATGTGGACGACTTCAAGCACATCAACGACAGACACGGGCACAAGAACGGCGACCTGGTATTACAGGAAACCGTCAAGGCTTTGAACGAGGTAAACCGGCAGACAGACCTGATCTTCCGCTTCGGTGGTGAGGAGTTCGTAGTGATACTCAACGAGACCAACCTGCCCGGTGCCCTCGTGATCGCCGAGCGTATTCGGGAAACTGTGCAGGCATTGAGCATTGAGCTCAATAGCAACGAAACCCTTAGCCTGACTGTCAGCATCGGTGCCACCAGTCTGAAGCGGTCTGACGGTCGCGACAGCATCTTTCAGAGAGCCGATCAGGCGCTGTACCAGGCCAAGGAAAACGGCAAGAACCAGGTTGTCGGAATCTAACAACATTCGAAAGCAGGACAAGTATTATGGTTGCATCCATCCAATCACTAGAAAGCACTTCGGAAGCAGGTAAACACCCCGTCGGCATCGAGGCTGAAAGCCATGAAAATTCCGAATACGATAAGTACCAGCTGGTACGCCTCTTACAATCCACGCTGGATCTTGAAACCATCATCGACCAGTTCCTGGGTGGCGTAAACACCCTGGTCAGGATCGATGGCCTTACCTATGTTGAAGAAGAGCGCGATCTGGCGCTTCGCTTTGGCAAGGCCAGCGCTCATAGCTGTGGCTACAGACTGATTAGCGGCCACGAATCGTTTGGTGAGCTTACCTTTCATCGATCCAGGAGATTCAGCGATAGTGAACTGGAACAGATCGAGGGCCTACTGGTGTTACTGCTAGTACCTATCAGCAATGCCCTGAAGTACCAGGACGCTGTGCGTGATGCCATTCAGGAACCCTTGCTCACCATCAACGACCGCAACAAACTGGAGAACCAGCTTACCAGAGAGATTGAGTTGGCGAAGCGACACAACCATCCGTTGTCCCTGATGCTCATTCGCGTCGAATCGAAAGCGCAGAGAAAAACAACGAAATTACTGGTGCGACTGGTAACAGAATTGACTGGACTGATTCAGGAGGTCTGTCGAAGCACCGATATGCTACAGAGAATTGGTGGCAAGGACTTTCAGTTAATCCTGCACAATGATGCCAGGGGTACGGCATCGATTGCCCGCCGCATCGAGCGATCGGTGATCGCGCATTTCAAGCAGCATCACGAGCACCAGCTTAGCCTGATGTTCGGCTGTGCATCGTTGACGGGAACAGACTCGGCTCGCAGCCTGAACGAGAGAGCGAAGAACCAGCTACTCTGAGGGAGGTTCGGCTGCGAGGCGGAGTTTGTCGATCTCATTCTGCTTGAGTTCGATAAATGTGCCGCTCTTTACTGTGCTCGGGATAAATATAGGGCCAAATCTGACTCGCTTCAGACGGCTCACCCTGAGACCCTGAGACTCCCAAAGCTTACGCACCTCACGATTGCGGCCTTCCATGATAACGACGTGATACCACTGATTAATTCCCGTGCCGGCGTAATATTGAATATCGGTAAAGCGACACAGGTGGCCATCAATCATGACCCCTTTGTGCATTGCCTGCACCATGTCCGGTTTTACTTCTCCCATGACGCGCACTGCGTATTCCCTTTCAACCTGGGAGCTGGGATGGGTCAGCTTGTTTGCCAATTCACCGTCCGTAGTGAATAGCAGCAGGCCACTGGTGTTGATATCCAGTCGGCCAATAGACACCCAGCGTCCATGCTTGATGGGTGGTAGCCTGTCGAACACCGTCGGCCTGCCCTCGGGATCCTTGCGGGTACAGATCTCATCTTCGGGTTTGTTGTAGAGCAGCACCCGGGTTCCTTCCAAGGTCTTGTTCTTTGCCGCCAGCTTCTTGCCGTCGACCAGGATGTTGTCATCCGCACTGACCCGCTCCCCCACCACCGCGACCTTGCCATTCACCTTGACCCGACCGGCAGCAATCCACGCCTCTATCTCACGGCGTGAACCAAAACCCGCCCGGGCGAGCACTTTCTGTAATTTTTCGGTAGTCAGTGACATAGGCATCAAGAGTCAGGAGCTACCCCGATGGAACCTGATAGCAGGAAAGCCAGCTCAGGTTTGTCCAGGGTTGTTAGTCTCAGCAATCAGAAGTCGCGATCGTCTTCCGCTTCTTCGGTGGAAAATTCAATTATCGATGCACCCGCATCTGGCATTTTCTCGTTCGAAGCATCTGGGTCAGTTTCAGTTTCTGCAGGCAGGTCATGAGCATGCACATCGCCAGCTTCTATCTGGAATTCGGATACTTCCCCTGAAGCATCCGCAAGGTCAGCACCGGAATCTTCGCCCTGCACAATTTCCTCTTCAAAGGCCTGCAGAAATTCTGCCTCATCAGCATATTCGTCCTGCGCCAAATCGAAGTCATCACTATCCACATACTCGCTTACCGCGTCGTAACGCTGCCCTTCTGCAGAATCCTCTTCCTCGTCATTGAATGCATCGTCGTCGGCTGATTTCTCTTCGTCATCCGAATCTTCTTCATCGTCTAAATCTTCTTCATCGTCCGAATCATCGTCGTCATCTGAATCATCGTCGTCTTCCGAATCATCGTCGTCTTCCGAATCATCGTCGTCTTCCGAATCTTCGTCGTCATCCGAATCATCGCCGTCTTCCGAATCTTCGTCGTCATCTGAATCATCGTCGTCTTCCGAATCTTCGTCGTCGCCCGTATCATCATCAACGTCTGTTTCTTTGTCAGCATCCGAATCATCGTCAGCGTCTGAATCATCATTGTCATCCGCAGCATCTTCGTCGCCATCTTCCTCATAGGGACCCATGCTGAGAATCTCATCCAGCGGCTTCTTCGCCAGCTCAACCGCTTCTTCCTCTGCCAGCAGCTCGGCCATCTCCTGCTCATTCTGCTGTTGGGCTTCTTCGGAGTCTTCATCTGGAAGTTCGATGACCCGCTGCTTGGCCAACTCTTCGGCGAGATCGATCTCGGGTTCGGACTGGGCGAGATCCTTAATGTCTGACAGGGTCGGTAATTCCTGCAGGCTCTTGATATTGAAGTAGTCGAGGAACTGTTTGGTGGTTGCCAACAGGGCCGGCCGTCCTGGTACATCGCGGTGACCCACTACCCTGACCCACTCCCTGTCCAGCAGGGTACGGACTATGTTGGGGCTGACAGCCACTCCGCGTATCTCTTCGATATCACCCCGGGTAATCGGTTGCCGGTAGGCGATAAGTGCCAGGGTTTCCAGCAAGGCTCGCGTATAGCGTGGGGGGCGCTCCTCCCAGAGCTTGGAGACCCATTCACCGATTTCCTGCTTCACCTGAAAACGAAAACCGGAAGCCACTTCCTTGAGCTCGAAACCATGATCATTACAGTCCGCCGCGATCGCATCCATCACCGATTTCAATTCATTGCGGTCCGGGCGCTCCGCTTCCGAAAACACCTGAGCGATATTCTCCAGGGACAAAGGCTTTCCAGCCGCCAACAATAGCCCCTCAACAATCATTTTTACTTTATTGTCTATATCACTCATTGTTTTTCGATTGTTTCCTTACCGATTCAATACTGCCAATACTAATTTAAGGTGCGTACCGTCGCTGTCTGTTCCCGCGACTTCACATGGATGGGACCAAACGGTTCAGACTGCACGATCTCAATCATGGAGTCTTTCATGAGCTCCATGACCGCAAGAAAAGTCACTACGACACCCAGTCGCCCCTCTTCCTTGATCAGCAAGGATACGAGCGGCACGAATTTTTGCACCGAGAGGCGGGCCAGTATCTCGGACATCTTCTCCCTGGTGGAGAGGGTCTCGAATTGGATATGGTGGTGGGTAAACATGTCCGCCCGGGTCAGCACACGGGACAGGGCGAGCAATATCTCATCCAGTTTCACTTCCGGTTCCGGAGTCACTCGTTCCATTACCGGCAGATCGGCACTCACCAGCTGGATATCGCGGTACAGACGCGGCATCTCATCGATATCTTCAGCGGCCTGCTTGTAACGCTCGTATTCCTGCAGGCGACGAATGAGCTCCATGCGCGGATCGTCTTCATCGGCCTCTTCCTCTTCCTGCCGCGGAAGAATCATGCGGGACTTGATCTCGGCCAGGGTAGCGGCCATGACCAGGTACTCGGCCGCCAGCTCGAACTGACTGGAATGCATCAGCTCCACATAGGCCATGTACTGGTCGGTGATATCCGCCACATTGATATTGAGAATGTCGATATTCTGTCGCTTGATAAGGTACAGCAACAGGTCGAGAGGCCCCTCGAAGGCTTCCAGGAAAATTTCCAGAGCATCCGGCGGAATATAGAGATCCTTGGGGACCTCGGTAAACGCTTCCCCACCAACGATCGCCAGTGGCAGCTCCTGCTGACTGGGAGTATCGGGAGTAGATTCTTCAGGGGAAGCGGGAGCGCCTGCCGATTCGAGGTTCTCCGTATCTGCTTCAGTTCCTGTGCTGGTCAATCTCTTGTTCTGCCGAGGCCTGTCTCAGGCCATTCTAAAGTAAAAGCGGTTTAATTGCTTGCTGTGAGGGGCTCCCAGACCGTCTGGGCCCTCTGACTGCGATTCAGTTTATCAAATAATTATCAACTGCTGTTTACCAACTGCCCAGCCCCATCGCAGAGCGCACCTCGGCCAGGGTCTCCTTTGCAGTTTCCCGGGCCTTCTCGCTGCCCTCCACCAGTATGGAGCGCACCAGGTCGCGGTCCTTCTCATACTGCGCGGCCTCTCCCTGGATAGGTTCCAATTCGGCTACTACCGCATCAATCACGGGCTTCTTGCATTCCAGGCAACCGATGCCAGCGCTCTTGCAGCCCTCTACCACCCACTCGCGGGTCGATTCGTCTGAGTAGGTCTGGTGCAGTTGCCAAACCGGGCACTTCTCCGGGTTCCCAGGGTCACTCAGTCGGACCCGGGCCGGGTCCGTGGGCATGGTGCTGATCTTCTTGCTGACCTGCTCCAGGTCTTCACGAAGGCTAATAGTATTATCGTAAGATTTGGACATCTTTTGACCGTCTAGACCAGGCATCTTGGAGGCCGGAGTCAGCAGAGACTGAGGCTCCGCCAGGATCATCTTCCCACCCCCTTCGAGGTAGCCAAACAGGCGTTCCCGGTCCCCGATGGAAATGTTCTGTTGCTCCCGCAGCAGGGCCCGGGCCTTCTCCAGCGCAGCATGGTCACCCTGTTCCTGGAAAGCCTTGCGCAACTCCGAATAGAGCTTGGCCGCCTTCTTGCCCATCTTCTTGATGGCCGCTTCGGCGTTATCCTCGAATCCGGGCTCCTTGCCATAGATATGATTGAAGCGGCGCGCCACTTCCCGGGTCAATTCCACGTGGGCAACCTGATCCGCTCCTACGGGGACAAATCCGGCGCGGTAGATGAGAATATCGGCAGCCTGCAACAGTGGATAGCCTAGGAAACCATAGGTATCCAGCTCTCTTTCCTGGAGCTTCTCCTGCTGATCCTTGTAACTGGGCACCCTCTCAAGCCAGCTGACCGGCGTTGTCATGGATAGCAGCAAGTGCAGTTCGGCGTGTTCGGGTATCCGCGACTGAACGAAAAGCGCTGCAGAACCGGGATTCACACCCACGGCCAGCCAGTCGATCACCATTTCCAGGACATTTTCGTCAAACAGGTTCTGCTCACCATAGTGAGTAGTGAGGGCGTGCCAGTCTGCCACGAAGAAGAAACATTCATATTCATGTTGCAGCTTCACCCAGTTCTTGAGCACTCCATGAAGATGGCCCAGGTGCAATTTTCCCGTGGGCCTCATGCCTGACAATACTCGCTTCTGTGAATCTACCGTTGACAAACCTGCTTCCTCGTTAAGTCTCTTTATGTCAATCTATTTGCTCAATTGTGCTTAGCCATTTTCCAGGCGGCGCGCCATTATACTGTTATCGTTCGCTTCGTTCAGGGGTGATTTTCCCGATTCGCTTTCCTCGAAAATATTGAGCAACTACTGAAATGGTTCCGGATCACCCTTGCCTACCCGCATCACCTCCGGAATTCCTTCCACCAGGTCAATCATGGTGGTCGGTTCCAGCCCACAGGCGCCACCATCGATAATCAGGTCAACCAACTTGCCTATCTTAAGCCGCATCTCATAGGGATCGAACAGCTGTTCTTCCTCACCGGGCAATATCAGGCTGGTACTCATAATGGGCTCACCGAGACTGCCGATGATGGCCTGGGCTACTTCGTTATCCGGTACCCGAATGCCAATGGTCTTGCGCTTGGGATGCATCAGCCTCCGGGGCACCTCGGGAGTCGCCTTGAGAATAAAAGTATAGGGGCCGGGAGTGTAGGCTTTCAGAATCCGATAGGCGCTGTTATGCACACGCGCATAGGTCGCGAGGGAGGACAGGTCTGCACACATCAGGGTGAAGTTGTGCTTGTCGCTGAGTTGACGAATCCTGCGAATGCGATCCAGCGCTGTCTTGTCGCCAATAATGCAACCGAGAGCATAGGTTGAATCCGTGGGATAGACGATTACTCCGCCTTGTAACAGGCACTGCACGGCCTGTTTGATGACCCTGGGCTCCGGGTTTTGTGGATGTATCTGTAAGTATTCACCCATAGGCTATGTCAGGCCCCCTGTTCTGGTAGCGTCTCCGCTAGCCAGGCTCTCGCTCGAAAAGAGGCTGATTCTATTACAAGGGCCGGCAAAAGCAGACACATTTTTGTAAATGCATTAACATGTTGTCTACTCTATAAACGTCACCAGAAGACAAGTTTGGTTCGACAGCCATGAAGCAGTTTATCGATTACATTCCATTGCTCGTATTCTTCACCGTGTGGGCGATGGATGAACGCAGTGTCTCTATCGCTGGCTTCGAACACAGCATTGGCGGCATATTCAGCGCCGCCGAATTTTTATTGCTTGCCTCGGTGCTGGTCTATGGCAGCCTGCTGCTTTACCAGAAGCGTCTGGACAAATTTCAGTGGATTACCGTTGCTGCAGTAGTACTCTTCTGTTTACCAACCATTATTTTCCGGGATGTAGATTTCCTTAAATGGAAAGCTCCTATAGTCAACTGGATATTCGCCACCGTCTTCCTCGCTTCACGATTCTTCGGTGACAAGCCAGCGATCGAGCACATGATGGGACATGCCATCGATGCGCCAAAAGAATTGTGGCTTCGTCTTAATACAATCTGGATCTTCTATTTCGTACTGCTCGGCGCCATAAACCTTGCCGTAGCCTTCCTGTTAAGCGAAGCACTGTGGATTCAATTCAAGGTATTCGGCAACCTGATACTTACCTTCGTGTTCATCATTGGCCAGATGCCACTGCTGGCCAGGTACATCGAGGTTGAGGAAGAAACCGAAGCGAAAACCAGCGGCGAAGAAACAACGAGCGGTTTAAGGGAGCAGTAGCAAAACATGTATTACGCAATAATGAGCAGGGATATTGAAGACAGCCTGACCAGACGACAATCGGCCAGGCCAGCTCATCTCAAACGCCTGAATCAACTCGCCGAGCAGAATAGGTTGTTGTTGGCAGGACCTCATCCTGCAGTCGACAGCGAAGACCCGGGCGCAGCAGGATTCACAGGCAGCCTGGTTATCGCTGAAT
Source organism: Pseudomonadota bacterium (assembly GCA_027621405.1). Taxonomy (GTDB): domain Bacteria; phylum Pseudomonadota; class Gammaproteobacteria; order Pseudomonadales; family Pseudohongiellaceae; genus UBA9145. The sequence continues at coordinate 38,621 of JAQCBT010000003.1, forward strand.
TCGACAGCCTGCAGCAGGCACAGTCATGGGCCGATGCCGACCCTTATGTCGCCGCCGGCGTCTACGCCGAGGTTGTCGTTAAACCCTTCAAGAAAGTCCTATAGACCAGCGGTCGAGAAAGCCGGTTTCAGGCCGGGGAAGTTTTCGTCCAGGATGGCGTTCCATTGCGCCAGTTGCTCAGAGCGCCGCTGAAATAATTCGCCAGGGTCGCCTTCGATGGTGATGCTGTTGATAACATCCCGGCGCCTGATTTGCATAATCACCGACTGTCCTTCGATCACCCTGCCGAACACGGAATGCAGCCCGTCCAGGTGTGGCGTCGCGAGATGTGTAATAAAAAACTGGCTGCCATCCGTACCCGGCCCGGAATTAGCCATGGAAAGCACGCCCTGACGATTGTGCTTCAGCAGTAATTCCCCCATGAAGCGATAGCCGGGACCACCGGTTCCATCCCCTAGTGGATCCCCACCCTGCGCCATGAAATTTCTTTCCACACGATGAAATATCAGGCCGTCATAGAATCCCCGCAAGGCGAGGTTTACGAAGTTAGCGACGGTAGTAGGAGCAGCACGGTCGTTCAGTTCGGCGCGCATGACACCCTTGCTGGTATCAATGACCGCCACCAACTGCGCGGAAGCGAATTGTGAAATCATCAACACGCAGAATGCTACCAGGTACGTGATGCCAAGCCCCCGGGGGTTGCGGCGTAGTTTCAAGAATCTAAAGCTCATAGTCGATTATTACCGGTGCATGGTCGGAAAAATTCTCTGCAGTATAAATTTCAGCAGAACGTACCCTGTCTTTCAATGCCGGAGTAACTACATGGTAATCCAGTCGCCAGCCCACGTTCTTGGCCCGCGCCTGCCCACGATTGGACCACCAGGAATACTGATCCGGTTCCTGGTTGACGACACGGAAGGCGTCAACATAGCCCAGCTCGTCATACAGCATATCCAGCCACTGGCGCTCCTCGGGCAGGAATCCGGAATTCTTCTGATTGGCACGCCAATTCTTCAGGTCGATTTCCTTGTGGCAGATATTCCAGTCGGCACAGATAACAAATTCCCGCCGCTTGCGCCGCAGCGCTTTCATGTGGGCCATGAAGTCATCCATGAAGCTGAATTTCCGCTCCTGACGCTCCGGGCCCGCCGAGCCTGATGGCAGATACAGTGAGGCTACACTGATCTTGCTGAAGTCTGCCTGAATATAACGCCCTTCCGTATCCGCCATCGGAAACCCCAGGCCGGTGGCTATCTTGTCCGGTTTCTCCCGGCTGTACAGCGCTGTCCCTGCGTAGCCTTTCTTCTGTGCATCGAAATAGGTGCAGTGATAGCCCACCGGCTGAAATATGGGGTCTGAGAGTTGATCGATCTGTGCCTTGGTTTCCTGCAGACACACCACATCGGCATTGGCCGAAGGCAGCCAGTCAAAGAAGCCCTTCCGTGCCGCCGCACGAATTCCATTGCAGTTGAAAGTCATGATGCGCATGCAGAATCCATTCACCGAGGTCGATTTGATGTCAGGGCACAATTCTACCTGCCATGTCCGGCAATTTGCAGTCGCAAGGGGTGCGCCTCAAAAAAGGCAGCTGAAGAGATGGCTGGCAGCCAGGGAAGGTTCTAATGACTAAAGCTAATCTGCAGCACCAGTAGCAGGCTGAGGAGCAGGAGCAGGCGCAGACTCTGGCAGATCCGGCAGGGCCTCGGGTTTATGGGCCGGGTAGAAGATACAGGTCTGGATTCCATGGTCGGTCCTTATGGGCACCGGATCTGTCACCCGGGGCGGCTATTTTCAGTGTAGTCGTTCAGCGCCAAAATGCATTTGTTACCCGATGTAACAATGTGATCAGGATCACAAACAGATCACTTAAACGCATTAATTATTAAATTTCAGCACTTTATAGCCCTTACTTAAGTCTGGTTTTTGACATAAATCTTACAAGAATAAATACCTATCTAATTGATATTACTAAATATTATTAAGTTCCCCCCCATCAAATTCATGAAAATGTTACTTTCTATAACAAATGCGCTTTTTTACTCAAGAATGTTACCAATATCCCCGATATGTGTTACTATGCGCACCGTGTTGTGGAGATCACATCCGAAAACTGACGTAAAACACCAACTCGTTTAATTAAGGAGAAAGAAATGAGTAAGGCAATCAACAAGGCACGGCCTGTAGTTGAAGCTATCGTGGTTAGCGTTGCACTAGTTATAGTTGCACTTGCTGTCCCCGCTGCTATCGTCTACGCCGCCGTCTAAAACCTAAAAACCAAGGAGGCTGTATGCTTAGCCTTTCTGAAGTAAATAACGGTATGTAGAACGCCAGCCTGATTCCATCAAGCTGGCGTTTTTACGTTGCAGCCCCTGCAATTCTCAATCGACCGCCCAGCCCCGGGCCAAAACTTTCCACAATTTCGGATTCTGTCCTATGCTGGAAGCAGGATCAGACAATCTCGATCCTCATACCGCATAGGATTAGCAGTACCTATTCCATTCCATTATCACCAGTGGAGTAGAAACATGCAGATCAACACCCAGCCGGGCATTCAGCCCTACAAGGTCACACGCAAGAAGCATAACAGCGGATCCAGCCAGGTTCCTGAGTTCGAACTGGGAGTTGGAGCTACCGGAGAGAAAGTATCAAGGAGAAACCGGGAGAAGCAGAAGCCCAAGGCGGATCCAGATCACCGAATCGATGTCGAAGCCTGAGCGTCTGCCAGAGATGCGGGAGTGCGGCAACTAGTCCAGCTTCAGTTTGTCGACGAAATTACAGGGCTTATGAGCACTATCGAGTTGCTCGGCGATGACGCCATCCCAGGCTGTGCGACAGGCACCAGGAGAACCTGGTACACAGAACACGATACAGCCATTAGCCATGCCTGCGAAGGCGCGGGACTGAATGGTGGACGTTCCTATTTCGGCATAGGATAACTGCCTGAATAACTCACCAAAGCCCTCGATATGCACATCCAACAACGGCTGGATCGCTCGCATCGTGTTGTCCCTTGCGGTAAAACCGGTGCCACCTGTCATCAATATACCGTGCACAGTGGCGTCCGCGATTAGCTGCGATGCAATCGCACGCAACTGGTACACATCGTCTTTCACTATGTACTTGCTATGCAGCCTGTGCCCTGCTTCCTCGAGGCATTCCACAAGTACCCTGCCTGACTTGTCGGTCTCTTCTGTACGGGTATCGGAGACTGTCACTACCGCCAGGTTGAGAGATGTTGCTACGCTCATGAATTAAGGAACCTCTGATTAACCACCAGTCATATTCATCAGACGCACGGGCTGTGCGTGATCGCGGTCGTAGAAATAATGGCGCTCAGGTTTGATATCCATGGCGGCGACGATGGCAGCCTTGAGATCATAGTCGTCCTTGCTCTTGTCCCGCAGGATAGCGCGCAGGTCCACAGAGTGTTCATTACCGAGACAAAGTAACAGGCGTCCCTCTACAGTAATTCGGACACGATTACAGTCGGCACAGAAGTTGTGTGTCACCGGAGAGATGAACCCCACCCGGCTGTCATGTCCCGCGATCTGGGAATAGCGCGATGGTCCCGCTGTCCTGGACGCGCTGTTGAGTAGTTGATACTTCTTCTCAATTTCCGACTTCACCCAGTCATTGCTGCAAGTCGTCTGCCGGCGGTCGTGATCGGACGCCTCACCGAGCGGCATCTCTTCGATGAAGGCAATATCGATGCCCTTGCCGATTGCATAGTCCGTGAGCGCGAGCACTTCGTCTTCATTGTAGCCGCGCATGATGACCGAATTCAGGCGAATACGATCGAAACCTGCTGCGACGGAGGCGTCGATACCGGCCAGCACCCTATCAAGCTTACCTACCCGGGATATCTTCTTGAAACGATCAGCATCCAGACTGTCGATGCTGATGTTGATGCGGTTGACCCCGGCCGCCCTCAAAGGCGCAGCATATTTCTCCAGCTGCGCACCATTGGTGGTTAACAGCAACTCTTCCAGACCAGGCAGCGCACCGAGCTTCTCGATCAGGGACATCACGTTGCTGCGAACCATAGGTTCGCCCCCGGTCAGCCTTATCTTCTTCACTCCCAGTTCGGTAAATGCCCGGGCCACCCGGTGCAACTCTTCCAGGGACAATATCTGGTTACGGGGAAGAAAGGTCATGTCCTCTGTCATGCAATAGACACAACGGAAGTCGCAGCGATCGGTGACCGACAGGCGTATATAGTCTACCCGCCGGTTAAACTTGTCGATCAGTTCTGTTGGTAGCTCAGCTCGGGACATGTCACTCTCCTGGGTAAACTATACAGCAGAATCGCGGTTCGGCGTAGTGGGCCCTGACCATCAGCGCACCAGGGCTATCTGCACAGCCAGGCCGATCAGCAGTATTCCCATGCCTCTCTCGAACCACGCACCGGCCTTAAGCATGAACTGCCGGACCTCCTGCCGCCCCATAATGGACGACAGCATCGCAAACCACAGGAAAGTGGCGACGGCAAGATAGAGTCCATAGAACACCTGCATTCCCAGTGCCGTCTCCGGATCGATCACCACGGTGAACAGGGCCAGGAAAAACAGGGTTGCCTTTGGATTGAGGCCGTTGGTAAGGAAGCCAGACCAGAATGCCTGCCTGGGCTCTACGATCACTCTGATCTCTGCGCCATTTGAGGGTGCCGCTTGCAAGGACTCACGAATCGATTGTATACCCAGGTAGAACAGGTACGCTGCCGCTACCAGCTTCATGCTGCTGAACAGGGTGGGTGATTGGGAAAGCAACAGTGCCACTCCGAGAATACAGTAGCTGACATGCACCAGAATGCCCGCAGCAACCCCGAAGCTGGTCCAGAGCCCGATTCGAGTGCCAGCTGTCACACTTTGTCGGGTTACGATGGCGAAATCCGGCCCCGGCGAGGCAACTGCCAACAGGTGGGCAATGGCTATTGTCAGAAACTCGGTCCAATCCATGAAGGAGCAGCGCTAAGGCAGTCGATCGCTGATGGTCAGTTCGATGTCGAGCGGGTCCCCTTCGAGGACTATGACTTGAGACTCTACCCGGTAATCGCCACTACTGGGTGAGGCAACGCCAGCATAGGATATGAGAGCCGTGATATAGACTTCATCAGCCGACGACAGGTTGAACGGACCAACCGCAGTCGTGTTGTCCAGGCGGATCGTTGTCGGCAAGCGACCTACAATCGTATCGAATGCCGCCAGCGGTGGCAGTCCTTCCTGGCTGGCATTGCGGGCAGCGATGAAAACCCGCAGATTGTCATCCAGCTCCAGACCCTCTGCCAAAGACAGCTGGACATTGATGACTGGTCCATCTGCGACACCCTGCTCGGCATTGAGCATGGATTGCGCGACGGGTATGCGCGCCCGTAGTTGCCGCGCCATCTCGGAGTTGGGACTGGCCTGGATCAGGAGCCGCCAATAAGAGATAGCGGCTTCCCAGTCCTCGTTATTCTCGGCGTCGGCCGCCAGCAATTGCAGGATTGCCATGTCGTTGGGATTCAGCTCCCGCGCCTCTTCCACTACGGCGAGGATCTCCGGCGTGAACTGCAACCCGGAAGTGATGTACATGGCGGTGGCAACCCGAGCCAGTACCAGTGCTTTCTCGGCATTGGGTTCCATCAGGGATGCTGCTCGCTGATAAGAAATCTGCGCCTCTTCGAACATGCCCAGGCTGGCAAAGTTCTCGGCGAGGAAGTAGAACGGCCAGGGCATCTCGGGATGATCCTGTGCGTACTCTCCGATCGCGACAATCAACCTGCGCGCCTCCTCCGGGTCACCGCCAGCATCGATAGTCGCCTGGAATAGATCCATGACCTCTACATCATCGATAAAACCCCACTGCCTGTACAGCGGATAGGACAATAAGGGAATCAACAATACCAGCACCAGGGGCAGCACCATAGTGAGCTTTGAGGTATCGCCGTCAACGGCCTTGACGGAGGTGCTACCGGTTTCTTCCGATCCAACATCCGAGAGCAGGTTCCGCTGTAGTTCCAGCAACAGCTTGTCGAATTCTTCCTGGCCGATATTGCCCGAGGAAAGTTCAGCTTCCAGTTCATCGTTGCGTTCCTGGAACAGGGCGATATTTGCGTCGCGTCTTAATTCTTCAGACAGCTCATCCTGATTCCTGCTCCTGCGCCATAGCGGGAAGACGACGAACAGGACGGCGAGAACGGACAATATTGCTGTGTATATCCAGAACAAGTTTATCTACCGGGGAGTCAGGAACGGCTTTCGCCATTTTTGAGCAGCTTGTCCAGCCGCTGTTGTTGATTGGGATCCAACTGCTCTGTATTCGCTGCATCCGTCTGCCGTGCGCGACGGCTGATGGTCCACGCCACCACACCGCCGATGACAAGGAAGATCAGTGGCCCAAACCACAGCAGCAAGGTATCGCTGCGCAGCCGCGGCCGGTAGAAGATGAAATCACCATAGCGCTCGAACATGAATTGTTCGATCTCTGCATTGCTCATGCCTTCAATGATCATGCGATGGATCTCCCGTCGCAGGTCCTCTGCCACACCACCACTGGAGCCGGACAGGTTGGCATTCTGGCACTGTGGACAACGCAACTCATCGGAGAGTTGGCGAAACCGTCGCTGCTGCTCATCGGTTTCAAATTCGAAGGTGTCGACCTGGGCATAGCCGGTCTGCATAGCCAGCAGCGCGGCGAGGACAGTTGCGAGACACAGGACCGCAGCGATTGGCTTTTCCATGGCTGGCGCAAGCTTTCTCAAGGTGCAGACTCAGCATTCAACTCGGCGATAGCGGGCTCGAACACCTCCTGCCAGACCTGCTCATCGAGGACGGCCACATGGCGATAACGAATCACTCCATTGCCATCCACCAGGTAGGTCTCGGGTGCGCCGTACACTCCCAGGTCGATTCCAAGACGCCCCAAGTCATCATAGATGCTGAATTCGAATGGGTTGCCGTTGGTATCCAGCCAGTCGAGGGCCAGCTCTTTTCGATCCTTGTAATTGACTCCAACTACCGGGATCTCACCCTCTTCTGCCAGGCGCATCAGGGTCGGGTGCTCAACGAGACACGGCAGGCAATAGCTGCCCCACACGTTGAGCAGGAACATACTATCGGGCAGATCAGCGTTACTGATTTCGCTGTCTTCCACCGTGGTCATGGCGAACTCCGGTAACGGCTTGTCGATCAGCATCGAGGGTAGTTCTTTCGGGTCCAGATACAATCCTCGCCACAACACAAGTGCCAGGGCGACAAAAGCGATAACCGGAATAAAGTATTTGAGTTTGCTCATAGCTCCTAACCAGGGTCTCTCAAGGATTGGACAGGCAACGACCTGACCACTCAGGACGCCGGCTGCATGACCTCACTGGATGGCGAACCTGCGGTCCTGGTTTCCCTTACCCGTAGCCTCCTATAGCGCTTGTCTCCAGCCGCGATACAGGCCCCAAATGCCATGAAGATTGCGCCCAGCCATATCCATCGCACAAACGGCTTCACGTAGATTGTCATGGTCCAGGCACCTGAGTCCCGCTGTTCTCCCAGGGTAACGAAAAGATCACGGAACAATCCTGCATCGATAGCCATTTCCGTCGATGGCGTGCCACTTGCCACGTATAAGCGGCGCTCGGGGTTCAGCACCCGGAATACTTCGCCATCCCGACTAACAGTCATCTCAACCTGTTCACCGAAATAATTAGGGCCCTCGATCCTGCGGCTGTCCACAAGATCAAACCTGTAACCGCCCAGTTCGACAGTACCGCCGATGTCCAGCAACACACTGCGCTCACTGCTGAAATAGCTGGTGAGGGATACGCCGACCAGCATGACAGCGATTCCGAAATGTGCCAGCTGCATGCCGTAATAACTCCAGGACAGGGAACGCAGGCCAGCGACCCGGGTCTTCTTGTTGGCCGTCTTGTCTGCCATGTCCCGCGCAATGGAAAATATAACCCACAGCGCCAGTAACAGGGTGATGGAAGCAGCCAGCGAAAACTCCAGCAATACCAGCAAGGGAATCAGGACTCCCAGCACGAGACTCGCCAGCGCAACCCTGGACAACTGGGCGACGAGATAGGCTGGAGAAGTACGCTTCCAGCGGCTCAGCGGACCTACTCCAAGGAACACCACCAACAGCATCATCAATGGCGCGAAGATGGCGTTAAAGTACGGCGGTCCGATGGAAATCAGGTCGTCGGTGATCGCCTGGTACACCATGGGGAACAAGGTGCCAAGAAACACCGACGCCGCTGCGACCACGAGAATCACATTGTTGGCCAGCAGGAACATTTCCCGGGACACCAATTCGAAACCCGCATCCGCCTTCATCAGGGGCGCGCGTAATGCATACAACAGAAGTGAGCCGCCGATGGCGATGCCGAGTATGCCGAGAATGAAGAATCCTCGATCAGGATCGCTGGCGAAAGCATGCACCGAAGTCAGCAGACCGGAACGGGTGATGAACGTACCCAGCAGGCTGCCGGAAAAGGCGAGAATGGCCAGCAAGATGGTCCAGCTCTTGAACACTCCGCGCTTCTCGGTGACGGCCAGTGAATGTACCAGTGCCGTTCCGAACAACCAGGTTATGAGGGGTGGATTCTCCACCGGGTCCCAGGCCCACCAGCCACCCCAGCCCAGTTCGTAATAGGCCCACCAGCTACCGAGCGCAATGCCGATGGTGAGGATTGCCCAGGCCACATTGGCCCAGGGTCGCGACCAGCGCGCCCACGCAGCATCCATGCGGCCACTGATCAGCGCCGCAATGGCGAAGGCAAACACGACGGAGAAGCCCACGTAGCCCATGTAAAGGGTTGGCGGGTGCAAAATGAATCCGATGTCCTGCAATGCCGAATTCAGGTCCGCGCCATCTGCCGGGGGCAATGGCACGATACGATCAAAGGGATTTGAGGTGGCCAGCATGAACAGGATATAGGAGAAGCTGATCAGGCCCAGCACCCCCAGTACCCGCGCCACGAAATCTATCGGCATGCTCTTGCTGAACACACCCACGGCAAACATCCAGCCTGCCAGCATGAACGTCCAGAGCAGGAAGGAACCTTCATGGCCTCCCCAGGCTGCGGTGAACTTGTAGCGCATGGGGAGCATGGAATTGGAATGCTGCGCTACGAAGGAGACAGAAAAATCATCGGTAAGAAAGGCGTAAACAAGAATCGCAAAGCCAATACCGAGAAACACGAAGATGCCGGCTGCGAGGGGACGGGCCAGGTTCATCCAAACCTGGTTACCGGTGTGCGCGCCCACCATCGGTAAGGTGCCCAGGATGCCACAGAGGCAGAGGGCCAGTATCAGTGAGAAAGAACCAAGCTCGGGAAGCATCAGGTTTCCGGTTGCATCATATGGTTTTCAGGAGAGGCACCCGCGGCATCCAGCGCCGCTTTAACTTCGGGTGACATATAATTTTCGTCATGTTTCGCCAGCACCTTCGATGCATGGAACACGCCGGCACTATCGATCTGACCCTCTGCTACAACGCCCTGCCCCTCCCGGAACAGGTCGGGAAGGATCCCTTCATATTGCACGGGCACATCGCTGGCATAATCGGTGGTCACAAAGCTGACCCGCAGACTGCCCTGATCCTCCTGGATCGTGCCTGCCTTGACCATACCGCCAATTCTGAATTGCACGCCCGAGGCAACTTCTCCCGCCGCCACCTGTGTTGGCGTGTAAAACATATTGATGTTCTGGCGCAAGGCGAACAGGGTCAGGCCCACGGCCAGACTCAATCCCACCGCAATAAACAAAATGATTCCCAACCTTTTCTGCCGATGCGGTTTCATCACTTCGCTCCTGGTTTAATTACTCTGCTGTTCATTGACAACGGCCCTGCGCTTTAGGTCGCGCACAATACGTTTACGTTTCATTACAGGCGATATCAGGTTTGCCGCTACGAACACCGTGAACAGTCCATACACCGACCACACATTGAAGCCATAGCCACCCATGTCGAGAAACTCACTAAAACTGGCAAACTGGATTGCTTCGATCATGCCTTGCTCACCAATTCCTGTACCCAGGCTGCCTTGCGCTCACGCTGCAGAATTTCGTTACGGGTAGCCAGAATCAGGCTCACCGCGAAGAACAGGTAGACGGCAACGATCATGACAACCGTCGGCACCCAGAATTCTGGTCCATTGGCGCTCTCCCCCGACATGGACAGGGGACTGCTGGGCTGGTGCAGGACATTCCACCACTCCACCGAATACTTGATGATCACCACGTTGATACAACCAACAATGGAAAGCAATGCACAGGCCCTTGCCGCCGTATCGTTGTCCTCCAGCGCCGAACGCAGGGCTACCACACCTACCAGCAGGAAGAACTGGAACAGCATCGACACCAGCCGGGCATCGCTCCATTCCCACCAGGTACCCCACATGACACTGCCCCACAGGGAACCGGTTGCCAGGGTAATAAACGAGAACCAGGCACCCAGCGGCGCCGCATTCTTCGCCACCATGTCCGCCAGCTTCATGCGCCAGACCAGGGTGATTGTGCCTGCCACCGCCATGAGCGGGAAGAAGGCCAGCGATGTTCCCGCCACCGCCACGTGAATCACGAGGATGCGGGTGGTGTAACTCTGTTGATAATCAGGCGGGATATAGAGCAACGCCCAGACCACCCCCACGGCCAGGAAAATCACCATGGCACCTATCAGCCAAGGCAACCATTTACTGGTCAGCTCATAAAACCACTTGGGTGAGCCCAATTTGTGAAACCAGGTCCAGTTCACGGTATTCCTACTTCTATTGGTCGATCTTTGGTCGACGCTGTTAATTGGCTAGTTGATGTCAGCACTTGTGCCCGGGGCGCATCCTGCACGCAGAGCCTGCTGTAGCGTCGAATTCACTATAGCATGGGGCCTGTAGGGCCCGGTGTTACGTATTGTAACTCATTGTAATTACGCGGATAAACGACATTCGGACCAAATGCTGTCAGTTGACGCTGATACGCAGCGCCGCTGCCGAAGCCAGCGGCGCAAGGGTCAGCGCGGTCAGCAGCATAGCGCCCATTATGGCCAGATAGGCCAGCAAAGGAGCGCCGTTCAGAGTCTGCTGCACTGCCAGGGTTCCGGCAATCAGTACCGGCACACTCATGGGCAGGGTAATTACTGCCAGAATCAATCCCCTGCTGCCAAGCCCTACCGTTAACGCGACACCGATAGAACCCAGCAGGCTAAGCACTGGCGTTCCCATCAACAGGGTCAAAAACAGGGTCAGATAGGCTTCCTGCGGCAGATTCAACATGTAAGCGATCAGCGGCGACACCAGCACAACCGGCAATCCACTCACCAGCCAATGGGCGAGGTTCTTCGCCAGGACCAGGTAATACAGTGGATAGGGACAAAGCAATAGTTGTTCGAGGGAGCCATCTTCGTAGTCCGAACGATACAGGTTATCCATGGCCAGCAATGAGGCCAGTAGCGCCGATATCCACAACACGCCGGCCGAAATTTCTCCCAGTCGCTCCGGATCCGGGGTTATACCGATAGGAAACAGGGTCGCCACGATGAGGAAAAACATGAACGGATTCAGCATGTCGTTCTTCCTTTTATAGGCAATCACTAAATCACGCTTCAGGGTAGCCAGGAAGGCGTGCCCGGTGGATGGGGAAGCTGCCTGGCTCATAGCCGTTCCTCCCGGTTGGCATCCAGGTTCAGGATCCTTAGATCGGGAACTGACAGGGTATGATGGGTCGTGACCAGCACCGCCCCGCCGCTGTTGGCATGGTCGGCAAGCATGGACTCCAGCAGCGCCACACCGGAAACATCCAGGGTGGTAAAGGGCTCGTCGAGTACCCAGAGTCTGGCACCCGTCACCAGCAGGCGAGCCAGGGAGACACGTTGTTGCTGACCAGCGGACAGGGAGAAACACTGGGAGTATTCGAATCCCCGCAGGCCAACCCTGGACAATGCAGTCATCAGTTCCGCATCGCTGACATCGCGCTGCAGGCTGGCGCTCCAGCGCAGATTCTCGAGCGGGGTTAACACCTTGTTCACCCCTACCCTATGCCCTATATAAAGAAGAGAACCCAGAAACTGCTCTGCTTGCTTGTCCCGTGGATTTCCGTACCACAGGATATCGCCTTCGTAAGAGTCATTGATACCGCACAGGATGCGCAGCAAAGTGGTCTTGCCCGAGCCATTGCTGCCCTTGATCTGCAACACCTGCCCCTCCTGCAATTGCAGGTTCAGATTGGCAAACAGGACACGGTCGTCCCGCTCACAGAACAGCTCCGCCGCAGTCAGCATGATGCGATCGTTATGCTTGTGGTCGTACTTGTCTGTTATGGCTTCGCTCACAGGCGCAAGATTACCTTAAATGTCCGCTTGGGCTCCAAGCAAAGCGGCGATTATAGCGAAGTCGGGGTCGCCCTGCCCTTTCTCATCCGTGCTGTTACCCGCCTCGAATCCGCCCTATCTACTATGCTTAGTAGTGAAATGAACCACGCTTCCCTTTAATGCAGGCAGAATCATGAGTGAAGAGGCTAAACAGGAAGAAAACCAGGAGCAGGAAGGCGATCCGCTGGAGGTCCTTGCGGCACGCACCACCTGGCAGTGGCGCCTGATATTCGGCTCAGTTCTAAGCTCGGTCGTTTTTATGGCTTGCCTGGCCTTTACCTACGCCAGTCTCAATGGTCGAATCCTCACCCTGACCAGTGAACCCCTGATGGAGATGAGCAATCTCTCGGGTGCCGTCAGTGAAGAATACGAAAACCTCAACCTGGCGGTGGAATTCCACAATCACCTGCTGGAATCCATGCAGAAGCAACTCGATGCCATCAACCCCGCGGTTGACCAGGCCCAGTTCGCCAGCCTGGAACAGGTCATGGTGAACCAGGAACAGGACTTCCAGTCCTTCCTTGAGTCCGTGAAGCTGGCAGTCAGCGGCCTATCGGAAATGATGAGCGGTTCCCGGGGCTGGCGGGAAGACTTCTACAACAAGATCGACTCCGCCATTGCCACCAGCAAACAGCGAGAGCTTGATTTCACAAATCCCGGGGACGTGAACCCGGACGCCCTGATCAGTGCCGCTGATTCTCCCGAGCAGTGATGCCATGAGCAGCGCCAGAGACTTACAGATTGCCAGCCTGGATTCCCGCGCCCGCCTCTCGGCCTGGCTCGGCATCTCCATCATCGCGATCAACTGCATAGGTATCGTCATCACTCTCTACGTGTTATTCGACTTGAACGACATCATGGACCAGCGCTCTGGTGCCGAGATGCTGGAAACGGTGAGGAATGACTACCGTCGCTTCGAAGAGATGGAATCGGAGGCCCGTGAGCGCATGGAGCGCTCACGCGGAATCGAGGACCAGTTGCAAATGGATGATGTCGAGAAGCAGATCATGGCACTGAGCCAGACCCTGACTGAAAACGAAAAGACCTACCAGGTGTTCTTCCGCTTATTGAAGGTGAACATCTACCACCTGACCAATTTCATTCCGGGATCCAATTCCTGGTACGAAATCTGGAGCCCGGAAATCGATAGCGCCATAGAACGCAGCCGGTTTCGACAACGGCAATTGCTGGAAATACAGCGCTTCTATGAATTAAGAGACTCCGCGAGCGATCAGGCCGCCTGATTCTCTCCGCTCTGCTGTTCGTGCACCAGGCTCATGAGGCGGGCCTCGGCCTGCGACAAGCCCAGTCCCTGTGCCAATTGGCGAGCGTCGACACCCAGGTCCAGCAGCTTGCTTGCCTGGCTCACATTGGATTCCCGTGATGAACTGGTTTTGTGTCGCGCAATTCGCGCCTGACCACCGTCCCACTGTTTTTCAAGCAGGCCCAGACGATTTATCAGTGCCTGTTGATTCCGGGATAGTTTACCCGTCTCCTGCTGCAGTTGGGACTGCAGGCTGATCACTGCTTTCTGCAGTTTCTTGACCCTGGCCAGTAGCAGCAGGCAAACAATCGAGACGTTGGTCGCAATCAGCAAAAGAAATGTAGAATCGTTAAATAGTTCAATAGCCATTTGTCGCTCCTTGACACCGGCTCTCTTCTATCGTGAAGAGAGCCTCTAACTCCATTCAGATAGTCGAGCCCTCAGGCGCATAGCCGCCTGACTGTGAATCTGACTTACCCTGGACTCACTCACCCCGATTACCTCGCCTATTTCCTTAAGATTTAATTCTTCATCGTAGTAGAGTGCCAGGACTAACTTCTCCCGTTCGGGAAGTCCGTTAATCGCCCTGGACAGGTGTTCCTTGAATGTATCCCTGGTCAGGCCGTCACAGGGTCCTGGCAGTTCGCCGGCAGCCAATTCGATGGCGGAATCATCACCTTCCATTATGTCGTCGAAACTGAACAGGCGGCTTCCACTGGCATCCTGCAGGATGGCGTAGTAGGCGTCCAGATCGATCTCAAGCTCTGCTGCAATTTCCTTGTCTTTGGCATCCTGGCCGGTACGGGCCTCAATCGCCTTGATGGCTTCAGCCACCTTGCGAGACTTTCGGTGCACCGACCGCGGCGCCCAATCCCCTTTCCTCACTTCGTCCAACATCGACCCGCGAATGCGAATGCCGGCGTAAGTCTCGAAACTCGCGCCTTTCGATACATCGTACTTCTTCGCTGCCTCCAACAAACCGATCATGCCTGACTGAATCAAGTCATCGATCTGTACGCTGGCCGGCATGCGCAGCAATAGATGGTGCGCAATACGTTTTACCAATGGTGCGTATCTGTCGACAACTTCGTTCAGGTCTGCATCTTTCCTGGCGCCATTGACCTCGCCATCGGATTGAACGTTGTCGTATACGGAAGCCCCTGTTGCTGAACTCATTTCAGTCATCCCGTTATTTCAAGTCTGGCGCCCAACCCGCGACTCTATACTCCCGCAGGGCTGGACACTAACCGCTCTACAAAAAACTCAAGATGTCCGCGAGGCTGGTCTGGAATGGGCCAGTCCACGACATTTTCTGCGAGTTTCTTGAAAGCAATGGAAGATTTACTTCCAGGGAATGCTTCGATTGTGGCTTTTTGTTTCTTGACCGCCTTACGCACCGAATCGTCGAATGGAATCTCGCCCGCATATTGCAGGTTTACATCCAGAAAACGATCCGCAACGTTCAACAGCTTGTTAAACATGTGCTGGCCTTCTGTTTCAGACCTTGTCATGTTTGCCACTACCCTGAATCGATCTATCCCGTAATCTCGATTCAGTATCTTTATCAATGCATATGCATCGGTAATAGATGAAGGTTCATCGCACACAACCAGCAGTATCTCCTGCGCCGCCCGAACAAAGCTGATCACTGAGTCCGAGATTCCCGCAGCCGTATCTATGACCAGAACATCCAGCTCATCGACCAGACCCGCAAAGGCATTGATCAATCCTGCATGTTCCTGTGGCCCCAGATTAGCCAGTTCCTATGTACCCGACGAAGCCGGTATCACCTTTATGCCCCCAGAAGCGTCTATTAAGATGTCTTTCAGGTCACACTCTCCTGACAGAACATCCGAAATATTTTTATCCGCTTTCACTCCTAATAAGAGATCGACATTCGCCAATCCCAAATCTGCATCAAGCAGTACTACTCTTTTTCCGAGCTTGGCCAAGGCCAGACTCATATTGACGGAAAGATTGGTCTTACCAACCCCTCCTTTACCTCCTGTAACCGCAATTACCTGAATAGGTTGCCCGGTACTCATCCTTGTACCTCTCCTTGCTTCGATGTTTATCCCTTGTGTCGAGTAACTGGCTGCCTCCGGCTAGCTCAATCAGGCGACTAATTCATGTCCAGTCCGCAGCTTGCGGGTCGGCATTCCCAAATTTTCATTGCTTACTGCACTTAGCCCAGAGCGACTGAAGCCTTCCACTACCTATTCATCCGCCGCGCTGCGACGGCGAGATATGAGCACCGCGGTGTTCACCAGGTGTTGTGGATTGGCAACGGCTATATCCTCGGGAATCGCCTGACCATGGCAGGTATAGGCGATGGGTAGGCCAGCCTCCAGGATTGCATCGAGGCTACCGCCGAGATTGCTGGTCTCGTCGACCTTGGTAATGATGGCTGCGGCCAGTTGAAAATCGGCGTAGGCGCGCAGTTCCGCCCGCTGCACCTGGCGCTGGCCGCTTGCTGACATCACCAACAGATTGCTGCAGCGATCACCAGCCTGCTGCAGAATGCGCTGTTGCTCCTGGAACTGGCGGCTGGATGGGTTGAGCCCGGCACAATCGATCAACACCAGGTGCTTGTCGTCCAGGTCATCCAACACGGAATTCAGGGAGTTCTCTTCATCCACCGTGTACATGTTCACGTGCAGGATCTTGCTGAGCGTGCGCAGTTGTTCGTGGGCAGCAATGCGGTAGTGATCAGTTGTCACCAGGGACACGGCATCCGCTCCGTGTGCAAGCACGGCGCGGGTGGCTAATTTTCCGAGGGTAGTGGTCTTACCAACACCGCTGGCGCCCAGCAAGGCAAACACACCGCCCCGCCCGACAATGTCCTCCTCAGCCGTTGGCAGACGGGAGCACAATTCGGTCAGGCTCTGGAGCCAGGCAGTTTTCAGATCTGTGGTCGTATCCACGAGCCGCAGAAGACTGCCAATCTGCTCGGCTTCGAGACCCAGTTTTCGGAAACGCTCCCAGAGTTTTGCATGGGTGGGAGAACGTGTGGCATAGGATCGATAGCCCTGGTCGTCCATCCAGTGCTGCAAGAGTGCCCTGATGTTTCCCAACTCGGAGTAAATACCCGCATCTTCCAGATCAGATTCCTGCAGTGGCTTCTGTCGCCACTCCCTCTTGCCCAGCGACGCGGCATATTCCGAGGCGAATGAACCACTTGCCATCTCGGTTTCGGCAGAATCCGCGGACGCACTTACCTCAACCCCGTCAGCAAGCTGCCGGGAACCGAGGATCACCGCATCTTCACCAAGCTGATGGCGAATCGTGCTCAATGCTGTATGCATGTCTGCTGCGTAAAACTTTTTCACTGCCATGCTTCTAGCCTGCTCCCTGTTTTTAACTACCCAAAATCCATTTTGCGTTTTCTTGTAAAGCACCGTGTCTTCGGTGCTCGCGTAAATTCCGTTTTTTCGTCAGGAACCTTTGCTAAACAAAATCAGAATTCTGACGATTAACTGCATAGCCGAAGTGCTTCCCTGATGAAATGCAGAGGCGAAAACTTCCACTCCCCCAGATCAAAAACCTACTCGCCCTGTCCGCCTACACTTGCAACAACAGTGACCTGCTTGTTGTCAGGTACTTCCTGGTAAGAAAGCACCTTGAGTCCATCAATGGTGTAGCGCGCGAATCGACTCATCATCGGCCTCAATGGCGCCGCTACCAACAACACTGCAGGGTCTCCGGCTATTTCCTGTTTCTGTGCGGCGCTTACCAGGGATTTCTGCAATGACTCCGCCAGTTTCGGCTCAATGGTCATGCTGGAATCCTGGTCCAGGCCACTCTGGACGGACTGCTGCATAGACTTAAGCAAAATCTGTTCCAAATCAGTATTTAAGGTGATGACAGGTAGCTCAGCCCTTTCACCATAGATGCTCTGGGCGATTACGCGATTCAGGGCAATCCTGACGGCAGCCGTCAAAGCGCCAGAATCTTGACTCTTTGCCCCCTGGGCCGCCAAAGTTTCAGCGATTGAGCGGATGTCACGAATGGGTACCTGTTCGGACAACAGGTTCTGCAATACCTTCAGCACGATGTTGCTATTGACGATATCCGGAAGCTCCTCTGCCAGTTTCGGCGACTGCCTGGACAACAGATTAAGGAGTTGCTGAACCTCTTCATGACCAAGAATTTCATGGGCGTGTGTCTGCAGGATGCTGTTAAGGTGGGTCGCGATCACCGTGCTGCTATCTACCACCGTGTAACCGAGAGACTCTGCCTGCTCTCTCTGCGCGCGTTCGATCCACAGCGCATCCAGCCCAAACGCCGGATCCCTGGTTTCGATACCCTGAATCTTGCCGTATACCTGGCCCGGGTTAATGGCCAGGTCCCGGTCCGGATAGACATCTGCCGTGCCGACGTTCACACCGGACAGGCTGATCTTGTATTCATTGGGCGGCAGATCCAGGTTGTCCCTGATGTGTACAGAGGGAACGAGGAAGCCCAGCTCCTGGGAGAGCTTCTTGCGAATCCCCTTGATGCGGGCCAGCAGTTCACCGCCCTGGGTCTTGTCTACTAATGGAATCAGGCGATACCCGACTTCCAGCCCGATGGCATCCACCGGCGTGACATCCCGCCAGTCCAGATCGGCGAGCGGTGCCTCGCTACCGGATTCCGGCTCTACCCGTTCGGGCAACTGAGGTTCCTTCGCTTGTGCTTCCGCGAGCAGGTGCTGGCGGTGAATGAACCAGGCGCCCACGGCAGCCACGGCAGCGAGCCCGAGAAATGCGAAATGTGGCATACTTGGCACGATGCCCATGACAAACAATACCAGAGCAGCGATACACAGAGCGCGCGGCCCAGCGAACATCTGCCGCATCACCTGTTGGCCCATCATCTCTGAGCTGTTGTTGCGGGTAACCATGATCGCAGCGGAGGTTGACAATACCAGCGCAGGAATCTGGGCCACCAGCCCATCTCCGATGGTCAGCAAGGCGTAGCGCTCAACCGCCGAATTGATATCCAGTTCGTACTGCATCATGCCGATGGCGAGACCACCAACAAGATTGATCAGCAGTATGAGAATGCCGGCGATGGCATCGCCCTTGACGAACTTGCTGGCGCCGTCCATTGAGCCATAGAAATCCGCCTCCTGGGTAATCTCCAAACGACGGTCCTGGTCGATGACTCCGGCATTGAGGTCGGCATCAACTGCCATCTGTTTGCCAGGCATGGCGTCGA
This sequence comes from Pseudomonadota bacterium, assembly GCA_027621405.1. GTDB lineage: Bacteria > Pseudomonadota > Gammaproteobacteria > Pseudomonadales > Pseudohongiellaceae > UBA9145. The sequence continues at coordinate 57,420 of JAQCBT010000003.1, forward strand.
GAGTGAAACGCGCACTCACCTCTGCGATGCGGCCAGCACCCTTGGTAACCACGACGAAGTTAATGATGATAAGGATGATAAAGACGATAAGGCCCACGGCGTAGTTGCCACCGATCACGACTTCACCGAAGGATTCGATAACCTTGCCGGCAGCACTGCCACCCTCGTGGCCTTTCAATAAGACTACCCGGGTAGATGCCACGTTCAGTGCCAGCCGCAGCAGGGTCGCCACCAACAGGATCGTCGGAAACACCGCGAAGTCCAGCGGCCGCATGGAATACACCGCCACGCACAATACGACGAGCGCGATGGTAATGTTGAAGGTGAACAACATATCCAGCAAGAAAGGCGGCATTGGCAGGGTCATCATCGCCAGGATGATGAGTAGCAGTATGGGAATACCCAGGTTGCCGCGAGCCATGCCGCGGGCGTTGTCCAGGAGATTGCTGTTATCCAGGCTGGCGCTGTAGTTCATGTGTGCTTCCTTGCCCTCTTCTCTACGAGTCTTCCTGACTCAGAAAATGTTCCACTTGCTAGTCTCGCCTCAGCTCCAGCGGTATATCCGGATTTTTGTTCAGCTTCGGCCGCTTGGCCTTACCCCGGGCAAACTGACGCAGCTGATAGATGTAGGCCAGGACCTGTGCCACGGCCACGTACAGGCCGGCGGGTATCTCGTCACCGATAGGCGTATTGAAATAGATAGCTCGTGCCAGCGGAGGTGAGCTGACAATGGGAATGCCATTCTCCGCCGCCACTTCCTTGATTCTGGCCGCCAGGTGATCCGCGCCCTTGGCCAGCAGCCTCGGCGCACCTTCCTGATCCTGGTCATAGCGCAATGCAACCGCGTAGTGATCGGGGTTGGTAATCACAACATCCGCCATCGGCAGATCCTGCATCATGCGATTGCTGGCCATCTGTTGTTGCAGTTGGCGGATCTTCTGTTTCACTTCAGGACGACCGTCGGTTTCCTTCATTTCGTCCTTCACCTGTTGCAGGGTCATGCGCAGCTTTTCCATGTGCTGAGAAACCTGGATCGGCACATCGATAGCCGTGATGATCAGCATCGCTGCCGCCATCATGAGAAAACCCCAGCCTATTATCTGGAGCGCATGGATCATTGCCGGCAGGGTCGCCTGTTCCTGCAGACTCAGCAGGTCGTCCGTATTGGTATAAACGACCAGTGTGGCTATCGAACCCACCACGAGCACCTTGGCCACGGCTTTCACTAATTCCAACAGTGCCTCGGGACCAAACATTCTTGCCAGACCCGACAGCGGGTTCATACGGCTGGCCTTGGGTGCGATCGCCTTGAAACTGAAATTGAACCCACCCAGCATTGTTGGGCCGAGAATCGCCGCGATCAGCAGCACACGCTAGAGTTTTGCCTGCAGCCCGGCATCCATCTCGGAGATCTCGTCCAGCAGAATGGTGCCGCCATCGGCCAGCTCAAACTTGCCTTCCCGGCTCATATGGGCACCGGTGAAGGCCCCTTTCTCGTAACCAAACAGGGTCGCCTCCAGCATGTTTTCTGGAATTGCCGCGCAATTGATCGCGACGAATGGCTTGTTGTGCCTGTTAGATTGCTGATGGATATATCGCGCCAGTACTTCCTTGCCGCTGCCACTTTCACCGGTGATCAATACGGTGACATCGGAGGCTGCTACCCGGCGGGCAATCTGCAACAGTTCGCGAGAACTCTGTTCGACGGCAACCGGGCCTTCCTGCGGGGACTTGCCCGTTGCGAAGCTGTGCTTGTCGATAAGCTCCAGCAGCAAATCTGACCTGAATGGTTTTACCAGATAGTCGGCGGCGCCCTGATGCATGGCGCGCACAGAATGCTCTACCGAGCCATAGGCAGTCGTCAGTATCACAGGCAAGCCCGGGTACTGCTGTTGAATTCTTTCCAGAAGTTGCATGCCATTAATGCCAGGCATGTTGACGTCTGAGCACACGAGATCGACATTGTGAATAGCCAGCTCGCGTAACGCAGCTTCGCCAGAACTGGCTTGTAGCACCGTGTAGTCGGCTCCCTGTAGGGTATCGACAAGCGCTTCCCGCAATTCCTGATCATCTTCGACGATGAGTATGCTGCGACGATTCATGAGGTTTCTCCTGTCCGTTGCACTGGAAGAGTAATGACCGCACTGGTACCTCCTCCGTCACGAGGCGAGAGCTCGAACTCTGCGCCATGAATATCTGCCACCAGGCGCACGATAGCCAGTCCGAGACCCGTGCCATTGGACTTCGTCGTAACGAAACCATCCTCGATGCGCTGCATCAGTTCGGCGTCGATACCACAGCCCCGGTCTTCGATGCTTAAGCGCAGACCATAACCTGTCTCATCATTGCCCCGATTAACAAGATCAATCGAGATGTTCACGATTTGCTGATCGGCGCTGGCCTGCAAGGCGTTATTGAGCAGGTTTGAGACTGCGCCAAACAACGCGTCGCTGTGGCAACTGATGTAACCCGCGGCGTAGTTCAGTGCCGGGCGTAACGCCCATGTGATCAGGTCCAATGCGGCAGGATTGGTTTCTACCAGTTCTTTTTGCAAACGCTGGCTGAACGCCCGAACCTCAATCCGCTCGTTCAGCTCCGCCTCTCCTCGTACGAAGAACAGCATGTCCCGAATCTGTCTCTCGATATTCTGCAGGCGAGACAGCATCTTGTCGGTGTATTTTGTGACACCCGGAACCTGTCCAAAGTTTGCTGCCAGGTTATCTGTGTACAGCAAGGCCGCCGACAGCGGGGTGCGAATCTGGTGGGCCAGGGAAGAAATCATCTTGCCCATGTCTGAGAGACGTTGATGACGCGCCAACTGTTGTTGCAGCATGCGGGTCTCAGTAAGGTCGTTGAGCACGATCAATTGCCCGGGTCGATCTTCCAGAGATCGGGTCAGCAGACTTATACGCTTACCATTACGCAGGGAAATCTCGTGACCATCATCGCAGCGAGGCTGGAAATTGCGGGCGATTACCTCGCGCCACGGACAGCCCCGGACTTCACCCTGCAGCAGCACACTGGCTGCCGCGTTACATTCAGCCACCATGCCGCGACTATCCAGCAGCACCACGCCAGTGGGTAGCAGCTGCAGTATGTCGTCCAGTTGCAGTGATGATGTCGTGTCAGGCAGGCCCAGGCGTGCTGTCACCTCTCGCGGCGGCAAGCCAGTGCACCCGGAAGCAACAGGCTTAAGGTAGTCCAGACTCGCGAATGCGGTGGACTCATAGTCGAAAAGGGTTGGGTTATGGGCAGACTCGTGCCGAGACGCAACTGATGTTTCCATTTTTCGCTTCCTGCGTTTTGCTGTAGCAACCAGCTCCTGCCGGTGCCGCCACAAGTTCCATTTGTTGATTGCAGCTTCGAATCGCGGGCTGGCCAGTCATTGCAGCCAACCGGCAATTCATTTCCTCTGTTTCTAACAGAGCAAACACTGTGCCAATGCAGGATTACTTGAATTATCAGCGGGTTATGTCAAGGCTGATGGGCGAGGTCAATTAATTGACTCGGCTTGAGGGGGGCGGTGTGCGCAAGTTTGACGTCGCTGACCTCGCCACTTCATAAGCAGCGACGTTCTTAGAAGTGAACGGACTAAGCAGGGATCAGGCTTTGGGCGGAGTGACCCCCGTTTGCCCCATATACTTGCCGCCCCGCTGCTTATAGGTGGTTTCACACTGCTCGTCGGATTGGTAGAACAGCATCTGCGCCACACCTTCGTTGGCGTAGATCTTCGCCGGCAACGGTGTGGTGTTGGAAAATTCCAGAGTCACATGACCTTCCCACTCGGGCTCCAGCGGGGTCACGTTGACGATGATTCCACAGCGCGCATAGGTGGATTTACCGAGGCACACGGTCAGCACATCGCTGGGGATGCGAAAATATTCAATTGTGCGCGCCAGCGCGAATGAATTGGGAGGTATGACACAGACCGGCTCATCAATGCTGACGAAGCTGCCCTCATCGAAATTCTTCGGGTCCACCACGTTCGTTGTGTGCACATTGGTGAAGATCTTGAACTCACTGGCACAGCGCACATCGTAGCCATAGCTGGATGTACCAAAGGAGATAACTTTTTCGCCACCGACTTCCCGCACCTGTCGCGCCTCGAAGGGCTCGATCATGCCCTGCTCTTCGACCATCCTGCGGATCCATTTGTCTGATTTGATTGTCACGAGCTGGCGGTGCCTCCCTGTAAATTGTCGATAACGAGCAGTGGCTGTGCGATGGAACGCGCATGATAAAGCCAATCGAACGGTGATTCATCTGTTTCTTCCCAGGGCCCGGATTCAGCCGTCCTTGCCTCCCTCACATGGCAATCTCACGGCAACTTTAGTATGATGCGCAACCTCGATAAACGCCGAAAACCGCTATCCTCGCACCGACTCAATGCCCCGATTTGGGGCTGGCTGGATGTTCGCCATTCACCAAGGTCAAAGCACTCTTCCTGGCAAGCTCATAACGGATTACGTTACGTTACTTGCCTACGCGGGATAGAATCGGGCACAGGGCCCAGGTTTAACAATTGGAGGATCAAACTTTGAAGAAGTGGCAATGCATGGTCTGTGGTTTCGTCTATGACGAAGAGCTAGGTTTGCCAGAAGAAGGCATCGCGCCCGGCACCCCGTGGCAGGATATTCCTGATGACTGGATGTGTCCCGACTGCGGTGTCGGCAAGGAAGATTTCGAGATGGTCGAACTCTAGTTGCCCGCGTAGCCCATTAACACTCCCTATTTACCCTGATTCCAGGAACTGGTTTTGAACAAGCGCAAGATTCTCGTAACGAGTGCCCTCCCCTACGCCAACGGTGACATCCACCTTGGCCACCTCATGGAAGTCATCCAGACTGACATCTGGGTGCGCCTGCAGAAACTGCAGGGCCATGACTGCATCTATGTGTGTGCAGACGATGCCCATGGCACGGCCATTATGCTTAGCGCGGAAGCACAGGGAATCACTCCCCAGCAACTTATCGACCGCATCAATGCGCAACACCAGAAGGACTTCGCCGACTTCCTGATCGGCTTCGATAACTACTACTCAACCCATTCGGAAGAGAACCGCCTGCTGTCGGAGAGTATTTACAAGGCCATGGATGCCAATGGCCATATCGAGCGGCGTTCCATTCGCCAGATGTTCGACCCGGAAAAGAACCTGTTCCTCGCCGATCGATATATTGTGGGCACCTGCCCCAAGTGCAAGACCGACAACCAGTACGGTGATAACTGTGAAGCATGCGGTTCCACCTACAGCCCGGCCGAATTGATCGATCCGCGTTCCGCGATCTCCGGAGCCACGCCGGTGGAGAAAGAGTCCGAGCACTTCTTCTTCGACCTGCCCGCATTCCGCGACATGCTCAGGCAATGGACCCGCAGTGGCACCCTGCAGGAGCAGGTGGCGAACAAGGTCAGCGAATGGCTGGATGATGATCTGCAGCAGTGGGACATCAGCCGCGACGCACCCTACTTCGGCTTCGAGATTCCGGGAGCACCGGGTAAGTTCTTCTATGTCTGGGTCGATGCGCCAATCGGCTACATGGCCAGTTTCCAGAATTACTGCGAGAAAAACGCCGTCGATTTCGACGCATACTGGAAAACCGATTCCGAATGCGAGGTGTATCACTTTATAGGCAAGGATATCGTCAACTTTCACACCCTGTTCTGGCCCGCCGTGCTCACCAGCGCCGGTTACCGCACACCAAGCGCGGTCTACGTGCATGGCTTCCTGACGGTAGACGGCACCAAGATGTCGAAGTCACGTGGCACTTTTGTCAATGCACGGACTTACCTGGATCACCTGAACCCGGAATACCTGCGTTATTACCTGGCCGCGAAACTGTCCGGAGGAATCGACGACCTGGACCTGAATCTCGAAGACTTCGCACAGCGAGTGAATTCAGACCTGGTTGGCAAGGTTGTCAATATTGCCAGCCGCTGTGCCGGGTTCATTGGCAAGGGCTTCGATGGCATGCTGGCTGCACAGCCGGACAATCCCGAGTTGTTGGCAGACATTCAGTCCATCGCCGACGAGGTGGCACAGTTCTACGAAAAGCGCGAATACGGCAAGGCTATCCGCCTGATCATGACCCGGGCCGACGCCGCCAACCAGTACATCAATGACAAGGAGCCCTGGGTAATCGCCAAGGCTGACAAACAGTCTCCCGAACTACAGGCGATCTGCAGCACCGGCATCAACGCGTTTCGCCTGCTTGTGTGTTACCTCAAGCCCGTGCTACCCGGCATTGCAGCCCAGGTCGAAGAGTTTCTGGCCATCGAGCCCTTGTTATGGAAAGACAGCGAGGTAATCCTGAGCAGTCACAGGATCAATAAATTCACCCCTCTTATCACCCGAGTGGAAGCCGACAAGGTACAGGCGATGATCGAAGCCACTCAGCGTGACTACGAATCAAAGCAGGCAAGCAAGATGAGCCAGACAGAACCGCAGGCAAGCACTTTAGACAACACCGGCTTTGAAGCGGAGATCGAATTCGACGATTTTGCCAGGGTGGATCTGCGCATCGCCAGGATCAGCAACGCCCAGCACGTGGAAGGTGCGGACAAGCTCCTGCAACTGACCCTGGACCTCGGTCCGGACAAGAATGGCGACCCGATTCAGCGCAACGTCTTCTCCGGAATCAAATCCGCCTACTCGCCGGAAGAGCTGGTGGGTAAACTCACCGTGGTGGTTGCCAACCTCAAGCCCCGCAAGATGAAGTTCGGCATGTCCGAGGGCATGGTGCTGGCCGCCGGACCCGGTGGCAAGGACATCTTCCTGCTGGAGCCCCATGACGGTGCCACTCCCGGCATGCGCGTCATCTAGCACCCTGGTCTCCATCCGCTTTTCCAGGCGACGCTGCGGGGCGGCGCCGTCCTTGCCTGCGCCTGCACATTTACTGGATAACTGACCGCTGGTGCTGTCTCATTGAAAGTAATAAGCTTCGGAACAGAAAACTGAACTGGCTCAAGCGACAATCGCTTCAAAAACAGGCGCTTATGACTAATATGCTCAAGATTCTCTCTTCGATTCCGGCACTTGCCACGTTTTCCCTCATCCGTTCGGCGGCTTCCACTATAGGTTTACCAATGCTGGTCGCCTGCCTGTTAGCAGTCAGCGGCATGGCAGCGGCACAGGCTACCCAGATCGAGGAGTTACGCAGTATCGAAGACTCGGTCATCAAGATCTACACTACCCAGTCAGCGCCTGACTACTTCACTCCCTGGCGCCTGTTGAATCCTCGACAGAGCAGCGGTTCCGGGGCCGTGATATCCGGCAATCGCATACTCACCAACGCCCATGTGGTAGCAGATGCCAGCTATGTGCAGGCCCAGAAACACAATGACCCACAACGCTACCTGGCCAGGGTCACTTTCGTCTCCCACGAGGCCGACCTGGCACTGATTACCGTGGATGATCCTGGCTTCTTCAGTGATCTCAAGCCACTCCCGATAGGTGACCTGCCGGATCCGCTGCAGGAAGTCTCAGTCTATGGCTATCCTATCGGTGGCAAGACCCTCTCCATTACCAAGGGCATCCTGTCCAGGGTGGAGCAACAGGTATACGCCCATGCCGGGGCCTTCCTGCTGGCTGGTCAGATTGACGCTGCCATTAATCCTGGTAATAGCGGTGGCCCGGTGATCGTAAACAATGAGATCGTCGGGGTGGTGATGCAGGCCAACAGTGGCGGCCGCGCCGAAAACCTGGGTTATTTCGTACCCCCGAGCATCGTGCGGCACGTCCTGCGGGACAGCGAAGACGGCAGACTCGATGGTTTCCCGGATCTCGGCTTCCGCACCCAGACCCTCGACAGTCCGGCGGCCAAGCGCGCCTATGGCCTTGAGAAAGACGACGATGGGGTACTGATCATCAAAGTGTTCGAAGATTCTCCCGCCTACGGCATCCTGCAGGAAAACGATGTCATTCAGAAGATCGATGACTACGCTATCGCCGACGATGGTTCGATCAAGCTCTCCGACGACCTGCTCACCGATTACAAGCACGCTATCGACATGCATCACATAGGCGAAGAAATCGAGATTACCTATTCGCGCCAAGGCGTACAGACTACTGCAAAGCTGGCAGCAGACCGTGCCATGATGAACTACAGCCTGGTACGGGGTGAGACCTTCGACCAGATTCCCGAATATTACATCTATGGCGGCGTCCTGTTTGTGCCACTCAACATGAACCTCATCAAGCGCTGGGGTAATGACTGGAGCCGCAGCGCACCCGTGAGTCTGCTGCAGGCACGCAATGAGTGGACTTCTCCGGAGCGCCGGGAACTGGTTGTGGCCCTGCAGGTCCTGGCAGCCGATGTAAACCTGGGCTACCACGACTGGCGCAACTGGATCGTGAATTATGTTAATGGTGAACCGATCCGTGATTTCAAACACTTCGCCGACTTGATCAGGAACAACGAGGCAGATGACGTGGTGCTGGAAAACGACAACGGCTACCAGATGGTCATCAATCACGATGATGCAATCGCCTCGGAACAGTCAATCCTGCAACAGTACCGGGTACCGAGTGCCTACTCCATGGGTCTATTCAGCGAGGGCTGATCAAGCGGAAGACCCGACTGAAGTCTGCTGGTGGGGCATGATAGAATTCGCGCTGAATCTATCGTGACAAGACCCACTCGCTGACAGAAAGGATCAGGCTGTACTTGGCTACACTCTTTAGCACCATCATCGCGGCCGCCCTGGTAAACAACCTGGCCCTCGTACAACTGCTGGGCGTTTCGACCCTTTTTAGTTTCAGCCGACAGTTCTCGGCAACAGTTGAGCTGGCGCTGTTGAGCTTCCTGGTGCTGTTTCCTGCCGCCTGCATTAATCTGCTTCTGCATGCACTGATCCTGCAACCACTGGGCCTGGAGTTCCTGCAGTTGTTCCTGTTTGTCTCCGTCAGCGCGGGCATAACCGCGCTACTTGGCCAACAGCTCGTTAAGCTGTTTCCGCTTCTGGCGCGGCGGCATATCCGGGCTGTACTGCTGATGTGTAGCAACAGCGCCGTTATCGGGCTCTCTTTCTTGCAGAGCACCAGTCTCAGCAGCCTGCCGATAAAACTCGTCTACAGCTTCGGCGCCGCCGCCGGCTTTGCGATCTCCCTGCTGGTCTTCGCAGCCCTGCGACAACGCATCGACCAGGGAAGCAGCCCCGCTGCGCTGCGGGGCGTGCCGCTGTACCTGATCAGCGCAGGCATTGCCAGCATGGCTCTGCTGGGTTTCGCCGGACTGGTGTAAGCATGACTCCCCTTGCCGAGAATCTCTTCTTTCAACTACTCGTCGGCGGCTCCTTGCTGGGCAGCCTGTTGTGCGCCATCGCCTGGGGTGTTGCCGGCCTACGCAAGCGCTTGCAGGAGCAACGCTTTCTCGTCGACCGCATCAATAGCATCCTGCCACAGACCCAGTGTGGACGCTGCGGACATCCCGGTTGCCGCCCCTATGCCCGCGCCATCGCCACCGGCGAGGCGATCAATCGCTGTCCACCAGGCGGTGACAGGGCGATTCGCCGTCTCTCCCTGCTGCTGAATGAGGCAAGAGTGCCACTTGACCCCGCTCATGGTGAGATCGAATCGGCTAAAGTAGCGGTAATTCGTGAGGCAGAGTGCATCGGTTGCACCAAATGCATCGTGGCTTGTCCCGTGGATGCCATCATCGGAGCGGCCAAGCACATGCACACGGTGATAGCGAGTGAGTGTACGGGTTGTGATCTCTGTATCGAACCCTGCCCGGTGGACTGCATCGATCTCGTGGAGCGGGCACCGGCATTTCGTTATTGGTCGCTTGCTGCACTTGCCACCGACCCCCTGAGTGGGGAACCCTGCCATGATTAGGCAAGCATTCTCCGATCTGTTCGAGCGTCTTGGGAGCACAAGCCGTCGTGGTATTCGACCCGCCACCTTGCGGGAATCCTCCCTGCGCTCCCGGATCATGCCAACACCGATTCCGAGAGAACTCATTCTGTCGCTGCAACACTATCCCGATACCTCTGCCAAGGATGTCAGCAGCATGAAGCCCTGCGTCGAAGTGGGCGAATGGGTAGCGAAGTACCAGTTGATCGCCAGGGAAAAGGGACCGAATGCGACACGATTGCACGCACCCACATCGGGTACGGTGCAGGCAATCGAGGAAATCCCGCCCGCCGTCAATGGGCAGCGAGCACGACTTGCCATTCGCCTGCTCACCGATACCGACGAGAGGGAACTACCCCTGGAACCTCCGTCCGACTACCGTTCCCTGGCTCCGGAACAAATGATCCAGCTCATCGAGGATGCCGGCATCTGCGGCATGGGTGGTGCTGGCTTCCCCACGGCGACGAAGGTTCGCGATGCCCTGGAGAAAGGCGTCAAAACCTTGATCATCAACGGCGTCGAGTGCGAGCCTTATATTAGTTGTGATGAAGCACTGATCAGGGAGCGCGCCGATCTCACGGTACAGGGCGCGGAACTTTTGCAAGCTGCCTGCCTCGCAGATGACTGCGTCATCGTTATCGACAACGCCATGCCAGCCGCTCGACAGGCTCTGAAGGAGAAGCTGCAAGGTTCAGCTATAAAGCTGCAAGTCGTGCGCCGCCGCTATCCGGCGGGAGACGAGCGGCAACTGGTGAAAGCTGTCTGCAGACGTGAAGTGCCAAACGACGGCCATCCCACAGACATTGGCGTGCTGGTTCAGAACATCGGTACGGCGGTGGCAGTCTACGAGGCCATAGTTCATGCCAAACCATGCATTAGCCGCATAGTCACTCTTACCGGCAGCGCGCTGCTAACGCCAAAGAACTTCGACGCACCTATCGGCACCCCCGTGCAACATCTGCTGAATCTCTGCGGTGTAAATGAGAACCAGCACGAATTCACGATCCGCGGTGGCTCTATGATGGGACAGTACCTGATGGATCAGGCAGCTCCCATCGAGAAAACGACTAACTGCATCATCGCCAGTAACAACGCAGAGATTCCCGAGCGGGAAGCGGAACAAGCCTGCATTCGCTGTGGGTACTGTGAACAGGCCTGCCCTGCACAGTTGCAGCCGCAACGGCTGCTGGCCAGCATCCGCAACGAAGAATGGCAAGACACCGTGGAACTCGGCCTCGATGATTGCATCGAATGCGGTGCCTGCGCCGTTGTTTGCCCAAGCCGTATACCGCTTGTGAGTTACTTTCGAGCGGGCAAGGAGATCCACAACGAAGATCACTCTGCCCAGCGGCAAAGCCGACACTGGCAGGAGCGTTTCCAGTTTCACCAGTATCGCATCAAGAAGAACCAGGAGAAGGCACGCTCAGCTAAAGTCGCTGCACAGTCAGCAGGCGAGGAACAGGGCTTCTCCAGGGACCAGGCGCGCATGGAGATCAGTGCCGCAGTGGAGCGAGTCAGGCGGCGTCGCGAGGCGCTGGCAAGAGAGACAGGCCACGGAGAGGAGAAATCATGATGAAACAGCGCCTCGCCAGCAGTTCCCCCATGCAGTTTTTCCCGTTGCAGACATCCCAGATCATGTTGCTCGTTATACTGGCGACCCTGCCAGCCATGCTCGTGGCCACCTGGTTCTTCGGTTACGGGGTGATTCTCAACGTGCTGTTCGCTACCCTGGTGGGCGTGCTGTGTGAGGCAACGATCAGCCGGATACGTGGCCGCTCTGTGCGCGCCACACTTGCCGACAACAGCTGTCTGGTAACCGCGGTCCTGTTTGGGATGACTATCCCACCCGGCACGTCATGGTGGTTAATAGTCATGGGCATGGTGTTTGCCATCGCCCTGGTCAAACATGCCTACGGCGGCCTTGGACAGAATACTTTTAATCCTGCCATGGCTGGCTACCTGTTTCTGTTACTGGCCTATCCGCTGGACATGACCAGCTGGCACCTGCCTGCGGCTGCCATGAATTTCAACTCGGCCTCCTCGCCACTGGGTTGGCAAGGATTCCTGCAGAGCCTCGGCTGCCTGTTTCCCTTCCTGCCATTACTCGGTGATAGCCTGACGGTCGACGGCCTCGCCATGGCAACACCACTCATCGAATCCAAGCTGGCTGCCGGCAACGCAATCAAGGCCGCTCTCGAGGAAGGAACTGGACTTTTTGCGCGCAGCTCTGAAACCGGCTGGGAACTCATCAACTTCGCCTGGCTGCTTGGCGGGCTGTTCCTGCTGGTGACTCGCTTGATCAGCTGGCACATTCCACTCAGCATGATCGCTTCCACCCTCATCATGTCCCTGCTCTACTATTCACCCAGTGCAGTAGCGGTACTGGGTACGCCCTACCTGCACCTGTTTGGCAGCGCCACCATGATGGGAGCCTTCTTTATCGCCACCGATCCGGTGAGTGCGGCCACGGGCAGCCGGGCAAAGATTGCCTACGGCATCATCATCGGGGTCAGCCTCTACAGCATCCGGGTCTGGGGTAGTTACCTCGACGCAGTGGCCATTGCCGTGTTGTTTGGCAATTTCTGCGCCCCGCTGCTGGATCGCCTGCTGGCCCCGCGCAAGTACGGTCATCCGGGATTGTTCTCGAAGTTACTCGGCGACATCACCACAGGGAAGAGCAGTCCATGAGCCATCTCGATACACAGGCAGAGCAAGACTCCTCCCTGTGGAGCAACAATCCGGTTCTTGTTGGCCTGCTGGGAATCAGCCCGGTGCTGGCGCTGAGTGATCGCAGCTCGACTGCGCTGGCAATCGGGCTCTGTACCCTGCTGGTCGGGGTCGGCGCGGCTCTCAGTGTTTTCGCACTGCGCGGCAGACTCGCCGTTAATCTGCGCTATCCTGCCTATTCCCTGATACTGGCGTTCATCACCAGCCTGCTGGCACTGCTGGTGGAACTTAACTTCTACCCACTGTGGCGTGAACTGGGAATCTATCTCTACCTGGTAGCAGCAAACTTCGCCCTGTTGCTCAAGATGGATACCTACTACCAGTCCGAACGCTTAGCCTGGGTATTCAAGGATGCCTGTAGACTGGGCCTGGGATTCCTGGTTGCGCTCCTGCTATTGGCGCTGGTGCGGGAGGCCCTGGTGACCGGAACCGTGTTCAGCGACTGGGCTATCCTGTTGCCGGGAAGTGAGTCACTTGACCCCATGCTGAGACAGCAGAGTGGCGAATGGCTCGACTTCGGCGCATTGCCACCCGCCGGGTTTATCCTGTTGGGCTTGCTGATCGCCACACTTCGCCAGGCAGGCCTGCTGCAGGCACAACATTTCGAAGCCCGCAATCCCGACGAGGTGAAACGGGAACGGGTCACCGGACGACTAAAACGAAAGAACTGACAAGTGACGCCGTCCACGGCGTCAGCAAAGCCACTGCGCAATAACCAGAGCCATGAACAAGACCAAGCGAACCGAAATCTTCTCGCGCTGGCGTGAGGCGAACCCCAACCCCACGACCGAGTTAAAGTTTAGCAGCGACTTCGAACTGCTGATCTCAGTCATCCTTTCCGCCCAGGCCACAGACGTCAGCGTCAACAAGGCCACAGAAAAATTGTATGCCGTCGCCAATACCCCCGCCGCCATCCTCAAGCTGGGAGTGAAAGGTCTCAAGCAATACATCAAGACCATCGGCCTGTTTAACACCAAGGCCGAAAACGTGATCAAGACCTGCCGCATACTGGTCGAACAATATGATTCGCAGGTACCGCGCACGAGAGAGGAACTGGAGGCCCTGCCCGGTGTTGGCAGGAAGACCGCCAATGTGGTGCTCAACACGGCCTACCGCCAGCCTGCCATGGCGGTAGATACGCACATCTTCCGGGTGTCCAATCGCACGGGTATCGCCCCGGGCAAGAATGTACTGGAGGTGGAGAAGCGACTGCTAAGACTGGTGCCCGGGGAATTCCTGCTGGATGCCCATCACTGGCTGATCCTGCATGGTCGCTATGTCTGCATCGCACGCAAGCCACGCTGTGGAGCCTGCATCATCGAAGACCTGTGTGAGTACAAACACAAGACGGAGATCGAATAGCGGGAAGTAGCCCGGGCGTCGCTAGCCACGCTCGGTGAGCAGGTAGGCTGGAATCTCGTCCGCACAGAATTCCTTTTCGAACAGGGCCCCGGTGTCACACCCGAGTTTACGCAGTAGCGCAATCTGGTCACCACGAGAGACCTCGGCCGCGGATACCTCTGCCCCGTACTCATGGGCAATATCGATGACGCTCTTCAACACAATATCGCAGCGGGGAGTGGACAGGGTCGATCGCAAAAAGTCCCCGCCCAGTTTCACGCCCTGGAAATTCACTTCATCCAGGGTTGCCAGGGTCAGGTAGTTGGAACCGAAGTCATCAAGAATGATACGGACGCCGCGCTTGTTCAGGATCTTGAACACGGCGATGAAGGCCGCCAGGTTCTGGCGATTCAATTGTCCTTCCGATACCTCGATCTCGAGGGCCTCTGGCGCGATTCCGTAGTCACCGAGAATCTCATCCAGCAGCTTTTCGAAGCCCCGGTACAGCAGGTGTACAAGGGACAGTTTCACCCGCAGGCGAAACAGCTCTGCAATGCCAGTCTCATTAGCGGAGGCATTCCACTGCTGCCAGTGCTGACAGGCTTCCCGCAGTGCCCACTCGCCAATCACCGGCATCATGCCCGACTCCTCGGCGATTTCCTGAAACTCCTCCATAGCCAGAGTGCCATACTCCGGATGCCGCCAGTAGAGCCGCGCCTCCATACCCCGGACCCGGGTGGAGTTGAGATTGATAATGGGTTTATAGGTAACATACAACTGTTTGCGTGTCAGCACCTGATTCAGTTCGGCGGCCATCTCGAAGCTGGCCACGTTGGCAATAGCCATGGCGCTGTTGTACACCTCTACCCGACCACGGCCTGCGGCCTTGGCTTTCTTCAAGGAGCGATCGGCGTTGCGCATAAGCCGTTCGACATTGGTACCGGACTCAGGCACCGTCACGATGCCGGTACTGGCGCTGACATAGATCTCATTGCCGCTCACCAGGAAAGGTGCCCTGAACACTGTCTGCAAGGCATGGGCAGTGGTAATTGCCGCCTGCGAATTCACCAGGCCCGGCATCAATAGTGCAAACTCATCGCCGCCAATTCGCGCCAGTGTGGAACTTGGAGGGATGCAATTGCCCAGGCGCTCAGCGATCGCCTTGATCAGCAGATCACCCACATCATGCCCGAGACTCTCGTTGATATAGTCGAAATGATCCATATTCCATAACATTAACGCTATGGTTTCGCCGGAGTGCATGGAGTGGATGGCGACCTGGCACATCTCCTCGAAGCTCTTGCGGTTTACCAGGCGAGTCAATGGATCGAAGTTGACCAGATCGGAGAGTTTCTCATCGGCATACTGCTGATTCTCGATCTCATTGAATACAATCAGGGTATCGGCCCTGGAGATCGACCTGGCTCCGGGAGCCAGCGGATAGGCAACGAAGCTTACGATCAGCTTGTGCCCATCGCCACACCAGAAGATGGTGTATTCAATCTTGGTGGTCTTTTCACTCTTGCAGGCCTGGAACAAGACGCTGTTCTGCCAGTTGGAGACTACTTCATGATGAGAGCGTTCAAGCAGGGTCTCGAAATACAGGCCAAGCAAGCGTGGCAATGAGGTGCGGAGCAGCGCCACCGCAGTGGGGTTGGCATACTCGATGGTGCCATCTCCACTCAGTGCGAGCATGCCTTCCGGGTTTCGGCTATCGCAGCGAATCTTCTCCTGATAGTACTCGCTGAGAAACCCGAACTGGTTCTGGATATTCAGGTAGGTCTGCACCTTCTCCAGCAAGACCCGCTTGTTGATGGGCTTGTGGATGTAGTCGACGGGGCGCAGGAGTTTGCTGTGATTGGCGTCCTGCACATTCGCCAGGTTCGCCGACATGAACAGCACGGGGATCTCTGAAGTCTTCGGATTGCCGGATAGCTGGTTCAGCACCCGGTAGCCATCCATGCCAGGCATCTCAACATCCAGCAGGATGAGGGCGAATTCATGGCGGGCGAGAAATTCCAGTGCTTCCTTGCCGCTCTCCGCGATGATCGGAACCACATCCAGCCCCTGCAACATATCCATGAGCAGGAACAGGTTCAGTTCATTGTCATCAACCAGCAGAACCCTGGGTTGATCGCCCTTCATTGACTATTTCCACGAGAGTGAGACACGCACTTTCAGTATAGTCTGCATTTCTCATTCCACGAGGAGAATTTCCCCGGGAAGCACGGGGCTCCCGGGGTTGTCATCCCGCCTTATTTGCGGCCCTTCTGGGCAGCGATACGCAGGCGCAGGGCATTGAGCTTGATGAAGCCACCCGCATCGGCCTGGTTGTAGGCACCGGCATCGTCTTCGAAGGTAGCGATATGCTCATCGAACAGCGAATCGGCAGACTCGCGACCCACGACGATCACGTTACCCTTGTACAGTTTCAGTCGTACCTTGCCGTTCACATAGAGCTGGGAGTAATCCACCAGCTGCTGCAGAGCCTGTCGCTCCGGTGACCACCAGTAGCCGTTGTAGACCAGGGACGCATAGCGGGGCATCAGTTCATCCTTGAGATGCGCCAGCTCCCTGTCCAGGGTCAGGGACTCGATAGCACGGTGTGCCTTGAGCATCACAGTGCCGCCGGGCGTCTCGTAACAGCCGCGGGACTTCATGCCCACGTAGCGGTTTTCCACGATATCGGCACGACCGATACCGTTGGCACCCGCCACCTTGTTCAATGTAGTCAGCACCTCAGCAGGGCTCAGCCTCTCGCCGTCGATGCCCACGATGTCTCCGCGCTGATAGTCGAGTTCGATATAGGTTGGCTGGTCCGGCGCCTCTTCGGGTGAGACTGACCATAGCCACATGGGCTCTTCCGGTTCCGCCGCCGGATCTTCCAGATTGTCGCCTTCATAGGAGATATGCAGCAGGTTGGCGTCCATAGAGTAAGGCGACTTGTTGCCCTTCTTCTTCTCCACCGAGATACCATGCTGATCGCAATAGGCCAGCAGCTTGTCACGGGAAGTCAGGTCCCACTCCCGCCAGGGTGCGATGACCTTGATGCCGGGGCTGAGCGCGTAAGCGCCCAGCTCGAAACGCACCTGGTCGTTGCCCTTGCCGGTGGCACCGTGGGAAATGGCGTCGGCACCGGTCTCGGCGGCGATTTCAACCAGGCGCTTGGCGATTAGCGGGCGGGCAATGGAGGTACCCAGCAGGTATTCACCCTCATACAGGGCATTGGCACGGAACATGGGATTCACGTAGTCCCGCACGAAGTCCTCGCGCAGGTCTTCGATGAAGATCTCCTTGATACCCATGGCCTCTGCCTTGGCACGGGCGGGTTCCACCTCCTCGCCCTGGCCGATGTCGGCGGTGAAAGTAACCACCTCACAGCCATAGGTTTCTTGCAACCAGCGTGCAATTACTGATGTGTCCAGGCCACCTGAATAGGCCAGGACGACTTTATTGATACCCGACATGAATGTACTCCAGAATCCAGCGCCACGGCCCCGGGATCAGGGCTTCTGAGGCAGGAAAAAGGCACCTATTCTAGCATCAACGGAGGCAATGAGAAGCGTGCGGGTAATTCACAGAATCGGCTGGTAATCAGCGCCGCAGCATGACGATGTTGACCCGCCGATTGCGATTCCGGTCGGCGGCTGTGCGTTCGGGGTTCACTACCAGAAACTCCTCCCGCTCACCATGGGCACGGGTCGCGATGGTCTCCGGGTCGACGCCCTGGCTGATGAGGTAGTTGGTCACCAGGAAGGCTCGCTCCTCCGACAGCAATAGGTTTTCCCGGGTTTCACCGGCCGTGTCGGTAAAGCTGTCCACCTCGAAGCCCACCACCCGCTCGTCGGCGCGACTGTAGAGCACGATGTTGTCCAGCAGTTGCCTGGCCTCGGCAGTGAGCTGGCGAGAGCCGCTCGGCCAGAACAGGGTCGAGCGCCCAACCTGCTCGTAATTGACAGGCAGAAGGTCGCCGGCGCAATGCTGGTAACTGTTATAGGCGGCCTTGAAGCGCAATGGTGACAGGCCTACATTGATGAGTTGGTCGTGAGCGAAGCTGGATCTCCCTGACAGGGTCGGCACCATGCCTACCAGCATTTCCGAGATCAACCTGCGCGCCATCATCGTATCGAAGGCGACACGGGCAGGATTCTGGACAGCTTCCAACTCGGCCAGCACGACCGCCTGCCGCTTGAAATTCCAGGGCGGTGGCTCAGACCGCAGCACCAAATCACCGCCATCGACCACATCGGCATAGGAATCTATCCGGAACTCGAGAGCTTCCCCCGCCTGATGGACAAACTCAGCCTCACCGAAACCCGGAATGGTCTGGAACAGGCGGCACTCGAACACCGAGGCGCTCACCTGCCAGTCAGCTTCATGCAATGAAGCCTGGTAGCGATGCGTTTCGGCCATGAGAATTGGTGAGTAGCCGAGACCGGCAATCAGGGCGCAGGCCAGAACTGCAACGGTGAATTGCCATTGCCGCCTGCTTACATTCCTTCCATGGTAAGCGATCATAGAACATCCTGTTCCATATTCTGTGTTGTCATGTTGACGTGCCGCTGTGGAGTTCAGCCAGCTGCGAGCAAATTCCGTCTTGCCCAATATAAATAAGATCGGCAATCCAGCCCGCGACTTAATTTGCTACAATAGACCGATTCTCTCTAAGCAAGCCGCAGTAATGAGCCCTGACAGCATAAGTATCCGCAAGCCAGACGACTGGCATCTCCATTTACGCGACGGCGAGGCTCTATCTACAACTGTAGCGCATTCTGCCCGTAGCTTCGGGCGCGCCATCATCATGCCAAACCTGGTACCACCGGTGACAACGGTGGAATCTGCCCTGGCCTATCGTCAGCGCATCCTGCAGGCAGTGCCCGCGGGCCACAGCTTCGACCCGTTGATGACGCTCTACCTTACCGACGGGTTGGCCACGATTGAGATCGAGAAGGCTGCCGCCAGCGAGGAAGTGCAAGCCGTTAAATACTACCCAGCCGGCGCCACCACCAATTCCGAGAACGGCGTGACCAGCATCGACAAGGTTTATCCTGTCCTGGAAAAAATGGCCGAGCTGGGGCTACCGTTGCTGCTGCACGGCGAAGTTACCAGTAGCGACATAGACATATTCGATCGCGAGCAGGCCTTTATCGACAACGTACTCGCCCCGCTGCTGCAGCGCATTCCTGAACTGAAGATCGTATTGGAACACATCACGACTAAACAGGCGGTGGATTTCGTGAACAGCCAGGCTGCCAATGTAGCCGCGACAATCACGGCCCATCACCTGCTCTATAACCGTAATCATCTTCTCGCTGGAGGGGTCAGGCCGCATTTTTATTGCCTGCCAATTCTGAAGCGCAATATCCACCAGCAGGCTCTGCTTGCCGCCGCTACCAGCGGAAGCCCGAAGTTTTTCCTCGGCACCGATTCTGCGCCCCACGCCCGTGAGAAGAAAGAAACAGACTGCGGCTGCGCCGGCATCTATACAGCACCTGCCGCCATGGAACTTTATGCCGAAGTATTCGAGGAACAGGGAGCACTGGATAAACTGGAAATCTTCAGCAGCCTGTCCGGCCCGGCGTTCTATGGCCTGCCAGCGAATGAAGAACACATCACCTTGCATCGCCAGCCCTGGACAATGCCAGCGGCATTCCCCCTCGACAAGTCCACGGTCGTACCCGTACGCGCAAACGAAACCATACACTGGACACTGGAATCCCGTTCGTGAGTGACTACGACGAAGAACCCACCATCAACACCCTGATGGCTGAACGCTTCCGCACCTATCTACCCGTGGTGATCGACGTCGAGACTGGTGGCTTCAATGCGGCCACCGATGCCATCCTGGAAGTAGCCGCCGTGGTCCCTGAGATCACCGATGACGGAGTCATGCAGATCGAGCAAACCTTCTTTCAGCGCATCATCCCCTTTGAAGGCTCCAACATCGAGGAAGCCGCGCTGAAATTCACCGGCATCGACCCCTTTCATCCCTTGCGCATCGCGCGTCCGGAGCGGGACGTATTCCAGTCTATGTTCAAGATGATCAGGGAATCCATGAAGGCCAAGGGTTGCAAGCGCGCCATACTGGTCGGCCACAACGCCCACTTCGACCACGGTTTCATCCGCGCCGCCAGCGAACGCCACAATCTCAAGCGCAACCCCTTCCACCCATTCTCCAGCTTCGACACCGCTACCCTCGCCGGCCTGGCCTATGGACAAACTGTCCTGTCCCGCGCCTGTGAAGCGGCCCGCATAGAATTCAACGACAAGGAAGCCCACTCAGCCCGCTATGACGCCGAGAAGACCGCAGAGCTTTTCTGCAAGATAGTAAATCGGTGGAAAGAAATGGGCGGTTGGGGTGCAACTCAATAGGCATACGAGCACACCGACTCAATCAGCTAACGAGCACTAAACTTCCTTGCTGGCCAGACTCAATAGCCAGCGAAAAACTGTTGCTGAACTGCTTCGAAGGGAAACTTACTCCGCAGACTCTTCCTCGCCACCAGCCCTGTCGATAATCGGCTGCAGCTCACCTTTCTCAAACATCTCGGTGACGATGTCACAGCCGACTCAATCAGCTAACGAGCACTAAACTTCCTCGTTGGCCAGACTCAATAGCCAGCGAAGAACTGTTGCTGAACTGCTTCGAAGGGAGACTTACTCCGCAGACTCTTCCTCGCCACCAGCCCTGTCGATAATCGGCTGCAGCTCACCTTTCTCAAACATCTCGGTGACGATGTCACAGCCGCCGATCAGTTCTCCATCTACGAATAGTTGGGGAAAAGTTGGCCAATTCGACACTTTAGGCAGAGTCGCCCGAATCTCAGGGTTACTCAGGATATCCACATAGGCGAAGCGCTTGCCGCAGGCCATCAACACCTGGGTCGCCTGGGCAGAAAAACCACACATCGGCTGCTCCGGATTTCCTTTCATATACAACAGAATGGAATTGCTGCTGATCTGATCTTTAATGGTTTGTTCGACGTTCTGTTCGGCAGTTTGTTCAGCGCTCATGGATTACCTCGACCGTTATGGCCTTACATTCTTAAGCAGGGCTGCAAATTTTACATCAGGATCGCGTTACACTTCCAGAATGGGCACCGAGACACCGGAAACCGCTGGCATTTGGCACTTCCCTCGCTACGCCCGGAGCCTTGTGAAAACGCAAGTCGAGGCTGCCTCGAAGCGGCAGCAGACTCAAAAGAAAAAATCACTCAGCCCCATAGCCCCCGCCACCGGGGGTGCGAATCAACAGCCGATCGCCCGCCTTGACCGCCAGCGAACACTTCGCCGGCAATTCCTCACCATTGAGCAGGTTACAACCAGCCGCCCCGGCTTCGCCACCGGCTAGCCCCCAGGGCAAGGTTACCCGTCGCTCGGTCAACAGACTCAACTGCGCCGGCTCAAGAAACTCGTACTCGCGCACGACCCCGTCACCTCCCCGATGCACGCCGGCGCCGCCACTACCTCGCCGCACGGCGTACTGGCGAACCCGCAGTGGATAATGCATCTCCAGACTCTCTACCGGTGTATTGAGGGTATTGGTCATATGACTGTGGGCACAATCCAGCCCGGCGAAGTGCGGACCTCCGCCACAACCACCGGCCAGGGTTTCGTAGTAGTCCCAACGCTCACCCGTTACCTCATCGATACGACCCATGGCGATATTGTTCATGGTGCCCTGGCTGGCCGCCGGAATCTGTTCAGGCAGGGCCTGCGCCAATGCTCCGAACACCAGGTCCACCAGGCGAGTGGATGTCTCAACGTTACCCGCGGCGACCGCCGCCGGGCGCCGTGCATTAAGGATAGAGCCGGGGCGGGTCTTGATTTTTATGCGACGGAACAGGCCTTCACAGGCTGGCGCCTCATCGGGCATCAGGCAACGAAAGCAGTAGTAGGCGGCAGCGGCGACGACTGACTCTGGACAATTAAGATTACCTGGCACCATATCGGATGACTCGGAGAAATCCAGCAGCACTTCGTTCGACTTGATCCTGAGCTGTACCGACAGGGATATCTGCTGTTCACTGAAACCGTCGCCGTCGAGAAAATCCTGGAACGAATAGGTGCCTCGATGCAGTTTCGCCAGGGTGGACGAGCTGATGCGGTCAGCGTAGTCGTTGAGTTCCTGCATACCGTCGAGGTATTGCTGCACACCGGTCTTCAGCAGTAAGGATGTCAGTCGCTCGACACCCACCTGGTTGGCACCGGCCTGTGCAGCAAAATCACCACTGATACCAGGACCTCTTATCTGCAGTAAATCGAGGCAATCCTGTTGCAGGCTACCGGCACGATAGAGAAAGGTAGGAGGAATGATGATGCCCTCCTCTTCCAGGCGCTGGGACACCGGCATGGAACCCGGTGTATCACAACCTATATTGGCGTGATGGGCACGATTGGCGACAAAGCCCGCCAGGAAATCGGCTGCGCCATCTGCATCTCTTACGAACACCGGCGCGATGAGCGTGACATCCGGCAGGTGAGTTCCACCGAGGTAGGGATCGTTGACCACCAGCATATCCCCACGCTGCCACGGATGTTCCTGGACCAGGTTGCCCATGGCGAATGCCATGCTTCCCAGGTGCACCGGGATATGAGCGGCCTGGGCATACAACTCGCCGCGGGGCCCAAACAGGGCGCAGGAGAAATCGAGCCGGTCCTTGATATTGGGTGAGAATGCGGTGCGCTTCAGCACCAGGCCCATCTCGTCGCAGATGGCGGAGACGCGGCTGGAAAACAGCTTGAGTTCGATCGGGTTCATTGGCCGAAGAGACTAACCAAAGAGCCGTGGCAAGACAATTGCCGACACCAAAATTAGTGGCTACAATGGCGCGTTTTCAGAGGGTAGCGCGAGCTGCCCTTTTTATTTTCTTATTTTTGGCTCCCTGCTCACCCCCGGTACCGGGATCCAAATAAGGTGAAAACAATGGCAGTTAAGCACTTCCTGACACTGAAAGACCTTCCCGCCAGCGATGTACTGGCCATCGTCAAACGCGCGATCGAACTGAAGCAATTTCCCGCCAGGGCCAACAGCCAGGCGCGCAAGACCCTGGGCCTGGTATTTGAGAAATCCTCAACTCGCACCCGGGTCGCTTTCGAGGTTGCCATGAACCAGATGGACGGCAACTCCATATTCCTGACCTCTGATTCATCCCAGATCGGCCGCGGCGAACCCATCGAAGACACCGCCCGTGTGCTCTCCAGGATGATGGATTGCATAGCCATCAGGACCTTCGCCCACAGCACCCTGGAGAAATTTGCCGAGTTTTCCCGGGTCCCCGTGATTAATGCCCTCAGCGATGATTTCCACCCCTGCCAGCTACTGGCGGATGTGCAGACATTCATGGAGCACCGGGGCGAGATCAAGGGCGCCAGGGTGGCGTGGATCGGCGACGGCAACAATATGTGCCATTCCTATATCAACGCGGCGGAGGTTTTCGATTTTCAGTTGAGCATCGCCTGCCCCGCCGACTACGAACCCTCAGCCGAGCTGGTGGATATCCACAAGGGCAGGGTCAGCATCGTGCGCGACCCGGTCCTGGCCGTAAAAGGTGCCGATTTGGTGGTTACCGATGTCTGGGCCTCCATGGGACAGGAGGAGGAGCAACTGGACCGTCTGCAGGCCTTCAGTGGTTTCCAGGTTAACCCCGAGTTGATGAGCCATGCCGCGGATCGTGCGCTGGTAATGCATTGCCTGCCCGCCCACCGTGGCGAGGAAATCACCGCCGACTATCTCGATGGCGATGACAGCGTGGTGTGGGACGAAGCCGAGAATCGCATGCACTCACAGAAGGCGCTGCTGGAATACCTGTTAAGCGAGCAGGTATAAACCAGTAACTGGCGCAAATTCCCACCACTATCGTGATAAAACCGGGCAATACCCAAACACAATATATAGTATTGCCCTGTTTGCCGGCCCGGGCCTCCGAACTACCCGCAAATTAGCCCTGGCAGAGCCCTTCGAGCTCCCGGGCAAAGTCTGGCACAGCCGCACAGAATCAGTGCTCCAGCGCGTATCCACAGCTTATTCACGGCTTGTTCCGGTAGGTGGGCTTGCACACAAATTGCCCACAATTAACTCACAAGAAAAACTCTTGCAAAGCATCTATAAGCGCATTATCTTGTGCCGGTGATTTATGGCTTGTCTATATGTTGTATTAGTTGAGCTTAAATCAAGGGCTAGTCTTAGTGCATTTTTAGCCAAATCGGCAAGGGGCAAGCCGGTTTCATTCGCAGACGAACCGGTCACATAACAAGAACAGCACTTGATGGAAACTGACTGCACCCGGGTCGGAGTCGCCGGTTTGCAGGACTAATTTTCGGTATTTCAGCTTTTTCTGGCCACACCGAAAGAAAAAGTTAAAGTCCAGCCGCAAAAACACAATATATAGTATATGGCTTGAACGCTGCCTGGCAGTCAGCCTCCAGATCCTACGGACAGGACTGGGCGTTGGTCACCGCCAGACTGGGTTCGATTTGTCGCAAAAAAGCAGGAATTGCCGCGGATACCGCGTGAATCGGCAAGCAGGCAAGGCTCATTCGGATCCACCGGATAGTCGCCAGGGGTAGCGGAGATTAAGAGGATAAGTGGACATGAGGAAACAGTGTCCCTACCGATTGCTCCCGGAGAACCCCGGCCAGCAACACTGAGACAGATCGGCCTGGCCCGGACGAACAGCAAGGACCCCCTGGAACACCCAGGAATCCGCCAGTCGTCTACCGGGTTTGGCTGGCCCGATTGCAGACCACCACAGGCTGCGATGCTGCAAGACAGCAGCGCGGCACACTACAAGGGTGGCCCAATCCGCCAGCACAGCGTAAGCCTTTTTCGACCAGGGGCCGTTAGACCAGCACTAAAGCGCTGGGAAAATCCGCCACCGGGTCGGCGCAAGACAATGCCGGACACAACTCCGGCGCACAACAATGCGAGAAGTATAGCGAGAACTATAGGAATTATAGGAACTGGAGACAGCTCTCTGGCTCAGCTATACACCAAAACAATAAATTGGCCCCAGGGCCTGTAGTAAAGACCAAATTCGGAGTAAATATGCAGACTGATGTCCAACCCACGGGTGACTCCCATCGCACCGCCACTTCCAGCAATGATGAATCTCTTTCCGTAAGCTCTACTGCACCGGGTCAATTACGAGTCATCAAGCGCAATGGCAAGGTAGTCTCCTATGACGAGTCCAAGATCTCTGTTGCTATCACCAAGGCCTACCTGGCAGTAGAAGGTGGCAATGCGGCAGCGTCTTCAAGGATTCATGAATCCGTAGCGCAACTCTCTACACAGATTACCGAGATTTTCCGCCGTCGCATGCCATCTGGCGGAACCATTCACATCGAAGACATCCAGGATCAGGTGGAGCTGGCGCTGATGCGCACCGGCGAGCACAAGATTGCCCGCAGTTATGTGATCTATCGCGCCGAGCGTTCCCGGGTACGCCAGCAGAAGCTGGAAACCGAACGCAGCAATGAGCCGGAAATCACCGTTACCCTGGACGATGGCCAACAGGCAAAACTGGACACCCAGCGTCTGCGCACCGTCATCGAGGAAGCCTGCGAAGGCCTCACCGATGTCTCCACCGATGCCATCTATAACGAAACCCTGAAGAATCTCTACCCGGGCGTGAAAATGGGCGATGTTCGCACCTCCCTGGTGATGACAGCCCGTACCCTGGTTGAGAAGGACCCTAACTACTCCTATGTGACTGCACGCCTGTTGATGGACACCCTGCGCTCCGAAGCCCTGAGCTTCCTGGGTATTACCGATGCAGCTACCCAGTCCGAGATGCACTACCGTTACGCAGCTACACTCAAGCCCTATATAGAGAAAGGCGTCGAGCTGGGGCTGCTGTCTGATCACCTGCTGGACTACGACATGGAACTGCTGGGTCAGGCCCTGAAAGCCGAGCGTGACCAGCAGTTCACCTATCTTGGCCTGCAGACTCTTTACGACCGCTACCTGATTCACAGCGAAGGGGTCCGCTTCGAACTTCCCCAGGTATTCTTCATGCGTGTCGCCATGGGTCTGGCTGCGGAAGAAGACAATAAGGAAGCGAGAGCGATCGAGTTCTACGACCTGATCTCCAGCTTTGACTACATGACATCCACACCGCAGCTGTTTAACTCCGGCACCCTGCGGCCACAGTTGTCATCCTGCTTCCTCACCACCGTGCCAGACGACCTGTTCGGTATCTACAGCGCGATTCGCGACAACGCCATGCTCTCCAAGTGGGCAGGTGGACTGGGTAATGACTGGACCCCCGTACGTGCCCTGGGCGCCCACATCAAGGGTACCAATGGCAAGTCTCAGGGTGTTGTGCCCTTCCTCAAGGTAGTCAACGACACAGCCGTTGCGGTTAATCAGGGTGGCAAGCGAAAAGGTGCCGTGTGTTCCTATTTGGAGTCCTGGCACCTGGACATCGAGGAATTCCTCGAGCTGAGAAAGAACACCGGTGATGACCGTCGACGTGCACATGACATGAATACGGCAAACTGGATTCCCGACCTGTTCATGAAGCGCGTCTTCAACGACCAGGAATGGACCCTGTTCTCACCGAACACTGTTCCCGAGCTGCATGACCTGCATGGTGAAGCCTTCGAGCGCGCCTATGAAGAGTACGAGCGCAAGGCAGCTGCCGGCCAGATTCGTCCGTACAAGACGGTGCGTGCCGCTGACCTGTGGCGCAAGATGCTGTCCATGCTGTTCGAGACAGGCCATCCCTGGATCACCTTCAAGGACAGCTGCAACGTACGTTCACCACAGCAGCACGTGGGCACCATTCACTCTTCCAACCTGTGTACCGAGATCACTCTCAACACCAGCGCCGAAGAAGTGGCAGTGTGCAACCTGGGTTCCGTAAACCTGGTAAACCACGTCGACGAGAATGGCCTGAACCGTGAGAAGCTGGAGAAGACCATCAAGACCGCTATCCGCATGCTGGATAACGTGATTGATATTAACTACTACTCGGTGCCACAGGCTGAGAACTCGAACATGAAGCACCGGCCGGTGGGCATGGGCATCATGGGATTCCAGGACGCGCTGTACAAGCAACGCATCGCCTACTCATCCGAAGAGGCCGTGGAGTTCGCCGACGTCTCCATGGAGATGATCAGCTACTACGCCATCAGCGCCTCCAACGAACTGGCCCAGGAACGTGGTCGTTACGAATCCTTCGAAGGCTCCCTCTGGGATCAGGGCATCCTGCCTATCGATTCCCTGAAGATGCTGAAGGAAGCACGGGGCGATGATTACCTGGATGTGAATTTCGACCAGCGCCTGGATTGGGACAGCCTGCGTGCCCGCATCAAGGAGCATGGCATGCGCAATTCCAACTGCCTGGCCATCGCGCCGACGGCGACCATCGCCAACATCTGTGGCATATCGCAGTCCATCGAGCCGACGTACCAGAACCTCTATGTTAAATCCAACCTCTCCGGCGAGTTCACCGTGGTTAACCCCTACCTGGTAGAAGACCTGAAGAAGTTGAACCTCTGGGACAGCGTGATGGTCAACGACCTCAAGTACTACGAGGGCAGCGTACAGCGCATCGATCGAGTCCCTGCAGAGATCAAGCACATCTATGCAACAGCCTTCGAGGTTGAGCCACGCTGGCTCGTAGATGCAGCGAGCCGTCGCCAGAAGTGGATCGACCAGGCCCAGTCACTGAACCTGTACGTGGCCGGTGCCAGCGGCAAGAAGCTTGACGTTACCTACCGCATGGCCTGGCTACGCGGACTAAAGACGACGTATTACCTGCGCGCATTGGCAGCCACCACGACCGAGAAATCCACCGTGGAGAACAACAGCCTGAACAAGGTATCCGCGACGGCCGAGCCCGCCGCTGTGCCCAAGGCATGTTCGCTGGATGATCCGGATTGCGAGGCCTGTCAATAACATGACCGTGCCACCTGTGGTGGCACGGCAATTTGGCACATAAACACGATCAGGCATAACAACATAATAAATAGAACAACTGATCATTAATTACATACAGAATTAAGAGGTAGAGCCCTATGTTGTCATGGGATGAATTCAACAAGGAAGAGACACCAGGCGCCAAGCCTGTCACTCCCCAACGTGCGCAGGAGAAACCGGCTTCCCCGGTTGAGACTGCCGTCGCGGCTGTGGAAGCCATGAAGAAACCAGCCCCGCAAGCTGCCCCGGCCCGCACAGCAGCGCCGGCATCCAATATCGATGCGGAGGCTGAGAAGAACAATACGAGCGCACTGGCGCAGGCGATTGACGAACTGCAGGAACTGGACGTGAGCGCTGGTCTTGAAGAACTGGAAGGCACGGCTGCCCGGGTAGCGGTAGATGACAAGCGCATGATCAACTGCCGCGCCGACCTGAATCAGTTAGTCCCTTTCAAGTACGACTGGGCCTGGCAGAAATACCTCGATGGCTGCGCCAATCACTGGATGCCCCAGGAAATCAACATGAATGCGGATATCGCATTGTGGAAGACAGAGGGCGGCCTCACCGAAGATGAACGATTGATCGTCAAGCGTAACCTGGGCTTCTTCTCCACTGCCGACTCCCTGGTAGCGAATAACCTGGTGCTGGCGATCTATCGCCTGATCACTAACCCCGAGTGCCGCCAGTACATTCTGCGCCAGGCTTTCGAGGAAGCGATTCATACCCACGCCTACCAGTATTGCATCGAGTCACTGGGCATGGACGAAGGCGAGATATTCAACATGTACCACGAGGTTCCTTCGGTGGCGAAGAAAGCCTCCTGGGGGCTGAAGTACACCCAGTCCCTGAGTGATCCCAACTTCAGCACCGGTACTCCGGAAACCGACCAGGAGCTGCTGAAGAACCTGATCGCCTTCTACTGCTGCCTCGAGGGCATCTTCTTCTACTGCGGATTTACCCAGATTCTTTCCATGGGCCGACGCAATAAGATGACCGGCACCTCGGAACAGTTCCAGTACATCCTGCGCGATGAGTCTATGCACCTGAATTTTGGCATCGACATGATCAACCAGATCAAGCTGGAGAACCCTCACTTGTGGAATGACAAGATGAAGGAAGAAGCCACCCAGATGATCCTGCAGGCGACACAACTGGAAATCGAGTACGCACGGGACACCATGCCCCGGGGAGTACTGGGTATGAATGCCGCCATGATGGAAGAATACCTGCAGTTCATCGCCAACCGCCGTCTGGTGCAGATCGGTCTGCCCGAACAATTCAAGGGCGTCTCAAACCCCTTCCCGTGGATGTCTGAAATCATGGACCTGCGCAAGGAGAAGAATTTCTTCGAGACCCGCGTGATCGAGTATCAAACAGGAGGCGCCTTGTCCTGGGATTGATGTTGATTTGCCAAAAGGGAATTACATCAATAAGCCGTCGCGCAGTATGCGAGTCAAGAGGCAACAGGAAGGAGAGGTAAGAGAGCAATGAGCGAAGAAAAACAGATAGACAACGATCCAGAGCGCACCTTGCTCACACTCGATCAACTTAGCCAGACGATAGAGGTCATGACCAATGTGGTCAATCGCCTGCGGCAACACCTGAGCGAGCAACTCCGCGCCCAGGCCGAGGCAGCCAAGCTGGCAAGGGAACTCGCAGAGCGAGCGGCCGAGTCCGATGCTGAGCAAGAAGCGACCGGCAAGACCGCAACGAAGAAAGCCGAACAACAGGCTGCGGGCAAGTCCGGTGGCAAGGCACAAAGCAAGGACAGCTTCGTGGTTGAGATCAAGCAACAGGACTCCGATCCTGACCGCAAGAACTCAAAGACCCTGCACTAGGGCACTAGTCCATGATCAACAAAATCGGTGCCCCATGCGTGGCACCGGGAATCTGAAACTGCCCGCCGGTACCGGCGCCTGTTCACCGACAATAAGACTGTAGCACCCAAGACAGACACAGAAGCAGTATCCGCATGGATAAACGCGTTGGAGCCCTGATCCTGGCCGCCGGCTTTAGCAATCGATTCGGCAGCGTGAAGCTATTGGCAAGACTGGAAAACGGGCTCACCGTCTTCGAACAGACCCAGCAACAACTGGCCGCCGCCATTCCGGAATACTGCGTTATCACCCGCCCCGAACTAAGCGACGCGCTGGCACCCTATAGCAACCGACTGCAGGTCTTCCAGGAAGCCGAACGCGGCATGGGTGCAACACTGGCCTTCGGCATCGGCCTCGCCAGCGCCTGGGATACCTGCCTCGTCTGCCTTGCCGACATGCCCATGATTACCAGCACCGTGTATCGGCAAATTGCCGACGCCTCGGCTAGCGACAAGATCATCGTGCCAAACTTTGCCGGCCAGTCGGGTAATCCTGTTGCCTTTGGCAGTGCATTCTACGGGGAGTTGAGCACCCTCACCGGCGACGCCGGCGGTCGTCCCGTGCTGCGCCAGCATCCCGACGCGGTGGTCACCCTGACAGTGGATAGTGAAGCGATTCTGCAAGACATCGACACACCCGACGACCTCACCCGCCTGCAGCGCTAGCTGGCACACCTTGCCCGGTTGCACTGCTTGCCCCACTGGCTCTAGAATTTCACGACTGAATCGAGATTAACAAGTCCCGCCTGGTCTGCCCATTGGATACAAAGACAATCAACAAGCCTCTTACTCGACTACTTTCGCTCACTGCGCTGGCCGCTGTACTCCTTTGTGGCCCTCAGCTATATGCCGACCTGAGAAGCGCGACAGCGGCGATGGAGAGTCAGGATAACCCGCTGCTGCTGTTGAGCAGTTCCCAGGGGCCTATCTACATTGAACTGCTCCCCGATGAGGCCCCACAGAATGTGGAACGCTTCCTCAGTCTCGCGGCTGGTGAAGTTGAATTCGTCGACAGCGTCGCCAACAGCCGATTCACTCCACGCTACTACGATGGCATGCGCTTTCATCGGGTGTTGCCCGGGTTCGTCATCCAGGCCGGATCACCAAACTACCATCCTCTGGGCAGTCCGGATCAACTGCTTGATGACGAGATTAATGCCTTCTCACTGGGACTCGACCGGCTTCCCATACTGGCCGAAGACGGGTCGGTTAACCCGGTGCTCAATGTAGGCAGCCAGGCACAGTTTGGCGAACGCGTTCTGTCACACGTCTACGCCGGGATGGGTATCGACACGGTTGCCGAGTTGGAGAGCAGACAGTCTGATGTAGTACAGAATCTCAGGGAGCTGACCGTGATGCGACTGTACGAACAGGAGGGCTATGAGTACCAGAACGAATTCACTACCCGCGGCATCAGCCGCGGTACCGTCGCTCTGGCCAATGATGGGCCGAATCGAAATGGCCCCGAGTTCTTTATTGCCCTCGATGACCTGGCCTGGTTAAACGGTCGTTACACGGTGATCGGTCGGGTGGTGGAAGGCATGGACGTGGCAGATCAAATCGGCAACACTGCCGTCGATCCCCAGGCCTTCGATCCGCGCAGCACCATGATCTACTCACTGCGCCGAATCAATCGATAGTTGTTTGTATTACTGGTCTGCCCGCCAGCGGGCAGTTTGACTCAGCCACTGACGCGATGACTTAACAGCGATGTCCAAGAAGAAGAAACAAAGCAAGCAAGGCACCTTTGCACTGTGCATCACCGCTGGCCTGATTGTGGGCCTCGGGCTCGGACCGGCCTTCGACAATGTCCTGGTCAGTGCCATCGCCGGCACTGCAATCGGTTCGGTGGCCGCCTGGATGTTGACCAGGAAATAGCGCGAGCCCCCCCCGCTTCCTTTTCCCTGTGCGTAACCACCGTATGCACAAACCATTCTCGCCCCCCTGAAATCGCGCAATAAGGAATTTTCTGTAGCGGGATCGACCTCGGAATTTCCCCAACAAACTCCGGCCCAGCCTGATTCAATAGACTATAGCCCCTTGTTCTGGCTGGGTTTTCTGCCACATGTTCCTGCCCACCCGGCAACATCATTCAAGGAAGATTCTTTCCCATGCAATCTCAACAGCAAATTTTTAAAGCGATGCTATAGTTTAATTAACTGTCCTCCGCTATGCGGAATCAGGCATCACAGGGAAGAAGTATCAGGGAATGTAAATACGTAAGAAGTAAAGGGAAGCACTAATGAGCAAACTGGAATTGGCACGCAAATTAGCAGAAATGACTCGCACCATGGAACAGGCACGGGCCGAGAGAAACGCCAAGGTCAAGAAGATCTATCACCAAACCAATCCCGAGGGCTGGGAAGAACTCAAGACTATCCTGAACTACGTCGAGCCTTCTTACGAAGAAGACGCCTGATAGGCTGACAGCCTGACAAACTGGCGGCATTCCATGCTTGCACGATTTTTTTTTCAGTCAGGTCCGTGGCTGACTGGCTGCGACGTGCCTCACCTGTGAATCATCCGTCACCGCACAAGGTCATCACGCTCGCACTATGGATTGCACTGTGTGTGTTCGCGACACCTGGTCAAGGCGCAGAAGGTGAAGAGAGTGAACCGGAGCGCTGGTTGCCGGCACGCCTTGAAGAATCACTCGCGATCCATCTCGAAGCCATCATCGAACACGCATCGACAAGGCGTGCCTGCAATACCATTCTGGAAGCGAAATACAGCGACGGCAGCAGCGAGCTGAATCCCAAGTTCATTGTCACCTGTGAATCGGAAGAATACGGTTCAACCAACCTTGTCTATTGGCAGACCGATGTAGAACAGAATTTCGCCAATGTGCTCTATGAAGCGAAGGATGACCTGCATGCCGATGAACAGCAGATCAATGAAATCGACCTGGCCTTCTCCGAATCCGAGCAGCAGGACATGCTGCTTGCCTGCCAACAGGCCTTCACCGACAACTATCGAGACAATCTTCCCGGTCTCGGTCAGGCCCGGATTGAAATGAAGCTAAGGGCCAACAATACCCTGGTCATCTACATGGATTATCCCGCAGGTAAAACCATTACAGCGTCAGCGTTCACTGCCACCTGCCTCATCACACCTGGGACGCAACCCCGCCTGGATGTATTCAGTCGATAGCAGCACTTCCCTTTCCCTGAGCACACGACAACTCAGGATATTTCCTCGGTGAATATCTCGCGCCGGTATGGCGGCAGCGACTCAAGAATCTGCTTGCCGTAATGCTTGCTCACGACTCGCTCATCGAACAGGGTGATGCGCCCCGAATCAGTTTCACTTCGCAGCAGTCGGCCGCTGGCCTGCACCAGTCTGAAGGCGGCATCGGGTACGGACAAGGTGATGAAGGCATTCTTGCCCTGTTGCTCCACCCAATCCGAGAGCGTGGTTTCGATGGGATCATTGGGCACGGCAAAGGGAATCTTCGCGATAAGCACGTGAGTGCAATACTTGCCGGGCAAGTCCACGCCTTCGGCGAAGCTGGCGAGACCAAAGATGAGGCTGCCCTTGCCTTCATCGACTCGCTGCCTGTGGTATTTGAGCAACTGAGCCTTCTGGTAATCGTCCTGGCACAACACCTTGTCGTGTAACTCATCGGGCAGACTCTGCATCACATCCAGCATCTGTCGCCGACTCGAAAACAGCATCAGAGCGGCGATGGGATCCTGCAGCAATGTTGGCAAGGCCTTGACGATGAGCGCCGTGTGCCTCTCATTATCGGAAGGCTCGCAATTCATTCGCGGTACGACCAGGGTCGCCGCGTTGGCAAAATCGAAGGGGCTGGGAATACTCAGGTAGCGGGTGCGTTCCGGCAGTCCGGCACGCAAGGCTAGCACATCGAAGCTGCCCAGGGCGGACAGCGTGGCCGAGGTCAGCACGGCACCGGCGCAGCGCTCCCACAGGCGCTCCTGCAGGTTGTCGGCGGCCAGCACCGGACTCGCAGAAAGCCCGATATCCGCGACGGAATCATCCTGGTTGAAACTGAGCCAACGTGCGGTTGGCGCCTTGCCCGCTACATCGGCAAAGGCATAGCTGGTCCATAAGCCCAATGCTGCTGTGGCGCGTTTGCCCATACTGCCAAGCAGGGGAAACCAGTGCTCGGCCTGTTCCCTGCGTTCCAGCTCGACGCTGGTATCCATCTCTTCTTTCAGGTCATCTGTTAGCGAGCCCAGGAGTGCGGACAATTGCTGGAAGTGATTCAACAATTTTCCCGCTGCCAGCTGAATCGCCTCGGGTACCTGCCCCATGCTGAATGACAGCTGGGCACGATTACCGTAGCTGTCAATCTGCGGTTCCGCATCGACCACCTGCTGCAGCAACATGCCCAGTTCATCGAGACCGGCATCGCACTGCTCTTTTAGCTCTTCGAGGGAGACCAGCTCGTCCCCGGCCATGAAATCTGCTTCCACCAGTCGCCTGCAGGCATCCTGCACCCGGTCCAGCCAACCACGGGTCGCTCCTATCCTGGCGAAATTCGAGAAATGATTATTACTCTTCACCGGCAGGTGATGCGCCTCGTCAAATATATAGAAGCAAGACTCCGGCTCAGGCAGGATTACTCCACCGCCGAGGGCAAGGTCCGAGAGGACGAGGTCATGATTACTGACGATGACGTCGGCCTTGTCGAGACTGTCGCGGGCACGAAAGAAGCAGCACTGGCGGAAATGGCTGCAGCGGCTTCCCAGGCATTGGGAATTATCGACGGTGAGCGGCATCCACTGGGCATCACTCAACGGTGATTTCCATTCATCCCGATCACCCTGCCACTGACCCTGGCTCAGCGCCTCCAGCATTTCCTGGTACAGGCCATGATGCTCACTCTCGGCGTCCTGCAGGTCATCACCATAGAGGTCCATCATGGCCTGCAGGCTGTCACTGGGCGCAAGCCTGTTGTCGAGCTGCGCCAGGCACAGGTAACGTCCCCTGCCCTTCGCCAGTGCCACGCTAAAGTCCAGGTCTGAACCCTGCAACACCTCGGGGATGTCTTTCAGCATGACCTGCTCCTGTAGTGCCACGGTGGCGGTGGCGACTACCACCTTCAGTTGCATCCGCTGGGCCAGGGGAATCACCGCCAGCAGGTAGGCCATGGTCTTGCCCGTACCAGTACCGGCCTCCACCACGCAGACGGGACCGGGTTCACCCTCCACATACCCGGACAGGCAGCGAGCGATCTCGGCAATCATCAGCCGTTGGCCGTGCCGGGGTTTAAGATCTCGCGAGGCCAATAACTGGCGATAGGCTGCCTGAATTTGTTCCTTTACTTCATCTTCCAGCATCAAACGGCCCGGGCCTGTTGGGTGAACTTGTGGTGTGCTCATTATACCTGCAACCAGGCCAGGAAAACGCGGCAAGCCGGGCCAGTCCTGCCTGACTGCATGAGACCAGATACTGGCGCATCATCAGAAAGGCCTTTAGCAAGAACTTCTGATAAAATCCTGTCTTATCAAAGAATCCTTTCATTTCCCCTGCGACTCAAAAGGGATCAGGAATGAATGGAAATAATCCAATTCCGCCTGGCAGTTTAGTAAATGGCACCGACAAGCACCAAAGAAAGCACGCAAATACCTGAATCAACGGCGGCAGAAACGCCTGCAGCGGATATTCAAGCGCCTGCGGACAACACCGAAGCGCCGACGCTCGAGAACGAAGAGCAATTGGCGAGCCAGGAACCGGTAACAGTTGCCGGAACCGCAGTCGTACAGGAAACGACTCCTCCCTCTGAGGATTCGTCTGCATCGACTGCTGTGGAAGCCGCTGAATCTCCCGATAAAATTGCCTCAGACGACAAATCCGCCGCGCAGGCCAATTCGTCCGCATCCGAACAGGAGCAAGCTGCCAGCAAGCCCAAACCCAAACCCGCCGTCGATATCAATGTCGCCGAAGAGTTGGACAAGTTGGTCGTGGAACTGGAAAAAATTGGCCACAAGGCCACAGCCAAGCTGGTAACCGTCGACAATCTGCTCAATCGCTTTCGCAAGCTTATAGCCGAGGATGAAGAAGCCCTTCTCGTCAAAGCCAACTCTATTCGCGAATCACTCACCAGCAGATTCGAAGACAATGCAAAACACCAGCGAAGCCTGCAGAAAGCAACCGACGAGTTACTGGATAAACTCGAAAAAGCGCTCGCCGAGGGCCAGTCTCTCGATGCCCTCCCCACCTGGGATCGCATACAGGGCAATATCAGCAACACCAATGGCGACATCAGGCAAGCGTTGCAGGCCCGGGCTAATCCTTTCAAGGCCAGGATACTTGAGCTGCGGGACTGGAAAATATTTGCTGCCACCGAGAAGAAGAAAGAGCTCATCCAGCAGATGGAACAGCTTTGTGAATCGAAAATGCATGCTGGAGACAGGAGCAAGCACATCACCCGCCTGCACAAGGAATGGAAGGAATTGGGACATTCCAACCAGAACGAAGAATTGTGGCAGCAGTTCAAGCAGTTCTCCGATCGTGCCTACGAACCCTGTGCGGAATATTTCAAGGAACGCAAACAACAGATGGCGACCAACCTGAAGGCGCGCCGCGAACTCTGTGATCATCTGGAAGAACAGATCAAGGGCCTGTCCGCGGCCGAAGGTGAAACCAGGCTTAAAGACATCAACCAGCTGATCAAGGATGCAGAAGACACCTGGAAAAAGCACGCTCCGGTCGAGCAGTCACGCATACGCTCGCTGCAGAAGCGCTTCTATGACAGCATCAATGTGCTACGTAAGCAACGCAAGTCCATGCTTAAGGGCAACACCAATGCCAAGCGTGCACTCATCGAACAGGCCAATGCATTGCTGGAGATGGAAGATCGCAGCCAGGCTATCGCCGAGGCCAAGCGCCTGCAGAAGGAATGGAAAGAGATCGGACCTACATCCTTCAAAGAAGATAAAGAACACTGGGAAAACTTCCGCGCCGCTTGCGACAAGCTGTTCGATTCACCTGGCAAGGAAAAACCACAGCGCAGTTCACGTCGCCAGACCAGCGAGAAAGAAATTCAGGGCAAGCTCAGCGCACTGGAGAAAATCTTCGAACTGGGAGAGGCCGAGCTGCAGCAAGCCCGCGCTGAATACCAAGACCTGGCACAGGGCTTCTCCTCTGCACTAGATGCACTGGACAAGCGACAACGCAGCAAGTTTCTCGATCGCTTCAATGGCATCAAGCGCAAGATAGACAATCGCCTGAAGACTCTGCCCGACAGGAAGAGCCTGGCACTCATTGAGCAGTTGCAGGCATCGCTTGATTACCTGCAGAACATCGAGTCCGCTTTGCAGACGTCTGAAGCAGACGCCTTCAACGCCGCGAGACAGCAGTTCTCACAGGAAGAGTGGCAGGCGCTGGACAAGGTAAAGTCTGATTCACTGTTGGAGATACTGCAGCGGCGCGCGGGCGCGGTACAGGACTCCGCAAGCGCAGAAGATTATGCTGAACGTATTGCGGAAGCGACAGAGATTGCCCGGGAGTTGTGCATACAGGTCGAGATTCGTGCGGGCAACGATTCCCCGCAGGCTGACCAGGGCAAGCGCATGGAAATTCAACTGGCGCAACTGCAGAAGGGATTGGGTCAGGCGCGTTATACCAGCAAGGAGAATCTGCAATTCATACAGGAAGCCAGGCTGAAACTGCTGTGTCTCGGCCCGCTCACGGAAGCCGACCGGGCAACTTTCAGGCAGCGTCTTGAGGACAGCTCAAAACGTCTCCTCTGAGTTTTCTGACAGGCCCTCATTGGCCTGCTCCACAGCCAGCTTGCTCATCACCGGATTAGCATAACTGAACAGCCAGTGCTTGAGCAGCTGTGGATTCACGGCTTTCAGCCGCTTCTCGAACTTGCGCCGGGATTCCTTGCTAATGTCATCGCCATCAGGCAGCCCTCGCACCTTGTGCAGGGGAATCATGCCGTCCTGTTTGAGCCGTTCCAGGGCCAGGTAATTCATGTCCCGTAACTGGTAATTGGACAGTATCTGGTCATCGATCTGGCCAGCGATCACCTCGGGGTCATCGCTGGTGATCGACAATTCTTCACCAAAGGCCACGTGCACCTTGCCCTTGAAACCCACCATACCGGTAACGATGCTCTTGATGTCGGTATCGTCGGTCTTGGTATAGCTGCCGTTGGTTTCGATCTGGTAGAGCTCATCCGCCTTCATCACATCACAGGCATCGTACTCATAGGAAATCGAAACCGGCAGTATGTGCAGCTGGCGCAGTGCGGCCGACAATGGGATATCCCGCTTGCTCATGGCCAGCATCTTCAGCAAGGCGGGGTCGGTACGGTCGATACCATCCTTGGCCCTTCCTTCGCGCTGGGCGATCCATACGTTTTCACCGTTTTCGATGCAGTGATGGATGTATTCCGACAGCAAAACCATGGATTGCAGCATCTCCCGTCCCTTCTGGGAGCGCTTTACTATGAAACTCTTGTTCAGGCGCATGAGGTCGGTGACGAAGGGTTTCTTTAGCAGGTTATCGCCGATGGCGATCTGCAGGGTGCCGTGTCCCGCATGGTAGAGCTTGTAATTGACAAAGGCCGGGTCCATGGAGATGTCCCGGTGATTACAGATAAACAGGTAATTGCGCCCGGGCCGCAGGTTGTCCATGCCGGAATGAGTCAGTTCCGTCGTGGTCTCACCAATCATCTTGTCCATGTAGATGGCGATGACGTCCTGCATGGTTTTGACGTCTTTCACCCCTTTCACCTGGCCGCGCAGCTTGCTCTTCGCCAGCCGCAGAACCAGTCCCGGAAAAAGGCTGGTCAGCCGTGGATAATAGAAGCGGGCGATACTGCCCAGGAACTCCTCGTTGTTGATCAGCCTGTCCAGTACCGGCCTAATCTGATGATCCTGATAGGGACGAATCTCCTCAAACTTGTCCAAAAATTAATTCCTTTATTTTCAGTAATATACTGGCACTAGTTAAACTTATTATTAAGCCAGTATCGGGGCACGCGAATTGTATCTCCTCTCCGGGAGTTTGTGTACCGCCCGGCCCCGTTGGCCAGGCTCCGGCAGATTTGCCGTGCCCAGGATGCATCCCGCTGGCCCCAATGCGTAAAGATACCGCGATTACCAAGCTATTCCGGGTCCTGATAGCTCTTTTGACCGCGATGTGGGCGCTAAATTCATCCTGGCAGGCCCCACAGTTCCCGTTCTCGCCCCTTGCGGTAGAGAATGTCTCTGCGTGCTTTCTGGATCGCTGCATCTGCAGCGCAGACCGGATGTGGCGCTCCTGCATACTTTACTGCGTGAGGTAAATTCTAAATATACAGTTTATCTATTTGTTTTTATTGAATTATTAGTAGCATAAAATCAAGTCCCGCTGTAGCTTCTTGCTCAATTCAGGGCTGCCTGCTGAGGCATAATGGAGTCGACCCAGGCGGCTATCAGGCCCCTGAGCCCCGCAATAGAAAATCTGGGGGAATACACGGTTTTGGGTGGCGAAACAGCTATTTGGCTACCATACTTTCTCAATATAACCAGCAATTGGCAAAACCGTCGCTTTCATAGCCGAAGAGCCAAGCTGCCACAAAACCCTGGCAAGCCAATCCTCCAGATTGCGAGCTTTCAACTTACAAGGAGAGTAAGTAGGTGCAGCAACCCACTTCACTGGTCAAGTTTACTGACCCGGAAGCAGGTATCCGTATCCTGTCAGATTCACAGCTGCGCTGGAGTGCCCCGGTGCTGTTTGCTGACCCGTTCGAGCTCAATCATCATTCAACCCTGAATTTTGACTCACGCAAGCTGCTCTCCTCCTGCGTCAAATCCACCATGGGCCTGATTTTCTCCAGGGATGACCCCATGGGCAGCAGCCCATTGATCAAGGCCATCCGCCGCTGGCACAGCGAAGACCGCTTCGACAACGAGGAAGAGGCCCAGGAAGTGCTCAGCGAGTTACTCACGTCCATGGTGCAGCACCGGGAGCCGGAGATGTTGCGGCTCATGAAGGACTGGCGAGACTATACACGGCGCCTGCGCATCCTCTGCCTGACAGAGAAGCATGACGAGAACAGCCTGTGGCGGCGCTATGCCGACAATCACCGGGGCATTGCTATCCGTTTTGCCTGTGGTGACGAAACCTCCCTGCCCAAACCACTGGCGGTGCGCTATAGAGAAACAAAGCCGGAAATCACGCCGCTGGCGGAGCAGATGGAAATTCTGATGAACCAGACCAATGTCGAGGTTCAGGACAGCTTTCCTGACAAGTTCCTCAGCAAATCCAAGGCGGACATCAAGGAGCGGGAATGGCGCATCCTGAGACATGTCGACGGCAATAACCTCCCCGAAGACGAAACGCTGTGGTATGAGCAAGTGCCATTCCAGGAAACCGAGGTACGCGCCATTTATTTCGGGGTCGCCACCGATGCCAGGCTCAAACAGGACATCAGCAATCTCGTGAAGCGCCGCTACCCCAGGACCAAGTTGTACCAGGCGCGAACCCAGGCAGCCAATTTCGAACTGGAATTCGATCGCATAGACAGTAATGGTGCGCTGATCGAACAGTAAATACCCCGCTTCACTAAAGCGTCACTCCCGCGTGGCCTTTTAGCCAGACTTCCCACCTTAGTTTTCCCGGGCTGCAACAAAACTTTCATATAAGTTTCAAGGTTCGGTAATAAAAATCGCCTAGGCTGCGCCGACACAAACCATAACCTAGAGGGCTTCACTAGAGTTATGCCAACAACCAAGCCAATTCGCGTTCGAAGTGTGTGGATCTCAGATGTGCATCTGGGTTTCAAGGGTTGCCAGGCAGAAGTATTGCTGGATTTTCTCCACTCGGTTGAGACCGACTACCTGTTCCTGGTAGGCGACATCGTCGACTTCTGGAGCATCAGGAAAGCACCTTACTGGCCTCAGTCTCATACCAATGTCATACGCTCCATCCTCGGTAAAGCCAAGCACAACACCAAGGTGATATATGTGCCGGGCAATCATGACGAACAGATGCGCGATTGTGTCGGACACAAGTTCGGCAATCTGGAAATCCATCTCGACTACGTGCACACCACTGCCGATGGCAAGAAACTGCTAATCATGCATGGCGATGAATTTGACCTTATCGTCAAAAACAGCCGTTGGCTAGCCAACCTCGGCAGCTGGGCTTATGAAATTTTGTTAAACATGAATCACCATGTGAATCGCTTCCGCAAGCTATTCAACTATTCCTACTGGTCACTGGCTGCCTACCTGAAACACAAGGTTAAGAATGCGGTGAGCTATATCGGCAGCTTTGAAGATGCCCTCGCGCATTTCGCCAGGGAACGGGAAGTAGATGGCGTCGTCTGCGGTCACATCCACCACGCAGAAATACGCAAGATCGAAGACATACTCTATTGTAACGATGGTGACTGGGTAGAGAGCTGCACTGCCATGTTCGAGCATCCGGATGGCAAGCTGGAACTGGTACATTGGGCTCAACAATATGAACGTAATATGGCCCGGGAGCAGACACTTCTGCTGCAAGATGATTCGCTCAAGACCGATCAGAAAGCAGCCTGACCTGGCTTCAGTCGCTGCGACTAAGCTGACACTGGTTCCTGGTAACGCACTATCCCCTTCTCCAGTCAAACCGATTCCCTTATTCCAACCAAGCCCAAAGAGAACTGCCCATGCGTATCCTGATGGTTTCCGATGTCTATTTTCCGCGCATCAATGGCGTATCGACTTCTATCCAGACCTTCAAGCAGGAGTTTGAGAAGCAGGGGCATGAAGTCGTCCTTATCGCTCCGAGCTACCCACAGGATTACCCCACGGACGAGACCATCCTGCGTATCAACTCCAGGGGAGTGTTGTTCGACCCTGAAGACCGCATGATGCACTACCGGGACATCCTGGCCCTGTTGCCTCGACTACAGGAAATGAGTTTCGATCTCGTGCATATACATACACCATTCGTTGCTCATTATGCTGGAGTGAAGTTGGCGAATTCTCTGGCTATCCCATGCGTCGTCACCTATCACACGCTGTTCGAGGAGTACCTGTTCCACTATATACCTTTCCTGCCCAGATCCTTGCTACGCGCATTCGCACGGCGCTTCTCGCGCACCCAGTGCAACCAGGTGGATAGTGTGGTGGCGCCCTCCTCAGTAATTGTGGACCTGCTGCATCGCTACGGGGTCGAGCAGTCTATAGACATCATCCCCACCGGCATTCGCTCAGGAAGTTTCAGCGAAGGCGATGGCAGCAGCTTCCGTCGACAGTTTGGCATTCCCGAAGACAGCATCGTGTTATTGAACGTCAGCCGGGTAGCCCACGAGAAGAACCTGGGGCTACTGTTGAACATGCTCAAGCTCGCCGTGCAGAAGAACCCAAAAATATGCCTCGTTATCGCCGGCGAGGGTCCCGCTCGCAAGGCCTGCGTGGAACAGGCGCAGCAACTGGGTCTGAACGAGCACATCTATTTTGTGGGATACCTTGACCGCGCCACGCAGTTGATCGACTGCTACCACAGCGCAGATCTCTTCGTGTTCTCCTCCAGGACCGAAACCCAGGGCCTGGTACTACTGGAAGCCATAGCTGCCGGAACACCGGTGGTGTCGGTGGCCGCCATGGGAACTCGTGACATCCTCATAGACTGCCCCGCCGCCCAGATCGTGGAAGATGACCCCCAGGCGTTCGCTGATACCCTGCTTGAGATCGTGGAGGACCCCGCGCGCATGAAGTCGCTGCAGGACAATTGTGAAGCTGCGGTACAAGCCTGGGACTCCACTACCATGGCCAGCAAGATGTTGGGCTTCTATCGGAAAGTGCTGGCGACCCAGCCAGCGAACTCGGTGCAGGTACCCAATGAAGTCTGAACTGCTTGGCTGGTGACGATGAGGACTGGTCTGGCAGGCGTGCACTTAGAGAAAATAGGGACCAAAAAAAAAGCGCCAACCTCGAGGGAAGGCGCTTACTGAGTCAAGGGGAAGACATCATTAAACAGTTCAAGCACAGCTTACTATCCAATGATGACGTCATAATTACAGTTTGTTGTACTTTTTGTGAATGACTTCGGAACGGCTTCAATCGAAGGCCAGTTCGCGCCGAATTAGCGTCTCCCCGTCTTCATCCTTGACCAATAGCGTCATGG
The DNA here is from genome assembly GCA_027621405.1 of Pseudomonadota bacterium. GTDB lineage: Bacteria > Pseudomonadota > Gammaproteobacteria > Pseudomonadales > Pseudohongiellaceae > UBA9145. The sequence continues at coordinate 100,212 of JAQCBT010000003.1, forward strand.
CCGGCATGGCGCCACCCCAGTCTATTTCGATAAGCCCGTAGTTGGGCACCGCAAATGCCTCTCCCACACGATGCCTGTTAGGGCTTATCGCCTCCCAGGTCTCGGTAAGACCCGACGATGTCAGTTCAACTAGCGGCCAGCCATTGGGAGTGTTCTCTATCTCGCTGAACTCGGCCCAGTGCACGTCACCGGAAATAATTACGATAGGTTCGGCCTGATAGCGCTCCAGTAACTGGATGAAGCGCAGCCTGTCTCGTGGGTAGTTGGCCCAGGTCTCCCAGCCAGTGAATTCCGCCAGTAACTGAATGCTGGAGCCGATGATGCGTATATCTGCCTCCACCTGTAACTGCTCTTCCAGCCATCGCCACTGCGCCTCGCCCAGCAAGGTGGCATCCGCGGACAAGGAGGCCTCATAGGGTCCGCGGTCCTGGCGCTCACGCTCGGCCAGGCGCCCGGGATCGCGCAATTCGATCAGTTCCGAGCGGTTCCAGCGCAAGTCCAGCAGGATGATCTGTACCTGCTGCCCAGGTTCGCCATACAGGTAGGACGTATAGATGCCGTCAGGCCGGGAGCGCCTTTCAGAATCAGCCGGCTCATTGAAGAAATCCAGCATGATGCGGCGCGAGGCATCCTTGGACCGGTAGTCGGCACCGATGTCATTCTGGCCGTAGTCGTGATCATCCCAGGTGGCGATGACCTCGGTCGTGGCAAACAATTCCTGCCAGGCTGGACGTGCCATCTGTTGCTGGTACTTCGCTTGCAGTACTGCAGGATCGTCGCTGTCGCCGTAGATATTGTCTCCGAGAAACACGAACACATCGGGGTCGTCAGCCAGTACATGGGTCCAGATGGGTTGTGGCGTGTCCTGGTCCACGCAAGAGCCGAATGCGATGCGCTGGACAGGTTCCGCCTGGGCCTGGGCGGTGGTCCATACAAATACCAGCAATGCGCCGAGCTGCAAGCAGCGCAAAACAATTGCTGAACATCGCTGCAATAAGCCCGATGTCTTCCGCACGCACTTCATTCGACGAATATCTCCAGGGGCACTCCCATGGCCGGATTGTAGTCTCGATAGTCTTCACCCAGCAGCTGTAGCAGGGTCGATGCGATGCGATTCGACGTCAGGCAGTCCGCAGTGGTTCGCATGCCCTGTGACGGAATGCCCGGTCCCATGGCTGCCATCCAGGTAGCATCAGAACCCACGATGCCTTCCTCATATTGCGAGAGAGAGGACATGTAACCATCCACTGAGCGCTTGCTGGCATGGTGCAGCCAGGTTTCTATTGGCTCCTCCCCCCGCCCATGGTCGACGGTGATGAACAATACCGTGTTGTCCCGATATTGATCGATGGACTGCAGGGTCTCCCACACTTCACGGATGAAGCCATCGGTGCGACGGGCCGCGAAAATATACTCGTCATATTTGGCGTCATGGGCGAAATCATCGGTCTCACCATAGCTGATGAATAGCAAGCGCGGCTGTTCGCGCCGCAGGTAAGACATGGCGAAATGATGGGTAAAGGCATCGTTGCGCACCGTGGGCCAGGGCGGCGGAATGTCGATGTGCAACTGGTTGAGCAGCGCCTCGGCTTCGCCCACGGGAGCCACCAACGGTTCGAAGGCATTGACGAACACTCCGCTGCGCTCTACGTTGAAGATATAGGGGAACACGTCCCAGGATGCAAAGGCCGCGCTGCGGCCGCGAAAATCCGGGTTAAAGTTCAACAGTTCATGCAGGGTCTTCTCTGGATTGAGCACCTTGCCATTGGAATCGATGGATTCATTCACTACACCGGTGAGGATTTCCGAATAACCAGGATAGGAAAAATACCAGGGATTGCTCACCGCCGCGCAGGACCCCAGGTCCCGGTTACCTACCACCGTCCCCTGCTGGAAAACCGTGCCATGGAGAAAAGGAAAGATAGCGCTGGCACTCATGGCTGGATCGTCATGCCAGAAATCCTCCAGCAGACGTTCTGATTGCTCACTGTATTCCTCATGACTGGCCAGTTCAGGATCCAGACCACGAAACAACTCCTGCCAGCGCAGTCCGTCGAAGGTTATGAGCACCACGTTGTCGGCGGCCTGGAGACTGCCTGTAATACCAAGCAGACAAAGGGCGGAGAGCATTGCAAGTATTCGGGCCATGATGAGTCCCTTGAATTAGTTCGAAGTTCTTAACAGGCGAAAAAAATAATCAGGAAGATGATACGGCATTCCCTTGCCGCATCACTATTCCTGATCAGGTCTTTCGGTGCTGTATTGCAGTCTTACAGGTCAACTGTCGCTGTAAATGCTGCTGTGCGAGGAGCGCCAATCCAGGCACCACCACCGGAGATACCACCGAGGTAGGACTCGTCAAACAGGTTGTTCACCACGATGCCGAAGTCGAAGCCTTGCAGATAGTCGGAAATCTCCTGGCCACGCACGCTCAGGTACAGATCCGTTGCGGTGTAGTTGGCAGCTTCCCAGGTGTTGGCACGATCTACGTAGCGATCTCCAACATATTTGGCCGACAGGCCAGCGAAGTAGTTGCCACGGTTCCAGTCCAGCGAGAGCACCCACATGGAATCAGGCGTGTTCACTACCTTGCGACCGGGGAAGATTCCCAGTGCGCTGTCTGCCTCGGCACCAAGACCGGTACCAATATAGGTGGCATCGGTATCGGTATAGGAAGCATAAACGTCCCAGTTCTCATTGATATTGATGTTGGCAGCCAATTCGAATCCACTGGAATCAACTCCACCCACGTTATCGTAGCGGCCAGTAGTACCGATGGTGTAGTTGGGGATGCCGCTGGCAGCCGCAGCTGGATCGAAGAATTCGAGACGGTTATTGAATTCATTCTCGAACAGTACCGCAGAAGCTGTCAGGCGCTGACCAACATAACGCAGGCCCAGTTCCATGTTCTCGGCAGTCTCAGGCTCGATCACGTCGGTGATCTCACGTTCCAGCACCAGGTCGAGAGTTGGCTTCACGTTCTCCGAGTATCCGAAGAATAATTCCAGACCATCAACAGGCAGGGTATAGGTTGCACCACCACTCAGCAGCACATCAGAATCCGAGGTGAACGAGATGTTGTTGACCGAATCGAACAGGTCCAGTCGCTTGTTATCAACTGAGAAATCACGGATACCGAAACTGAAGGTCAGGGCATCGATCTGGATTTGATCCTGCAGGTACCACATGGTGGTTTCACGAGGGAACACACGATCATACTGAATCCAGTAAGGGATATCATTGAAATCGATACCGACTCGCGCATCTTCCAGCTTGTGCCAGTCACGCCACTCATGGCGCTCGGAGTCTTCGTACCAGAAACCTCCGCTCACGGTGTTGGTAACTTCACCGAAACTGGATTCAAAGTCGAAATCGGCAGTGATTCCATCTCGCAACCTCGAATAGTGCGTGTGACGGAAGGACTGTACCGGTATTGAATTTGCTGGGTAGCAGGCTGGATCGTATGCTGCCCCTGCTCCACCATACGGGAAAGTGATCGACGATTGGCAATTTGGATCCGGAGTCAGGCTAACACCGTTGGGATCAGTAAAGTAGATACGACCGAATGAATTAGTGGAAGTCAGTACTGGCAGATTACCCTGCAGTTCGTATTCCGGTCCTCCAGCATCATCCGTAACGTTACCGATATAGGGCGGAATCCAGTCACCGCGACCATCCATCTCATGGTGATAGACGCCGAACTCAGCTGTCAATTCATCGGTGAACTCCGCATCCAGCTTCAGGTAGCCGAAGTTGTTTTCACGATTCGTCGACCAGCCGCGACGATATACCTGGTTCACATAAGGGATGTCAGTCCACTCGCCAATCAGGCGATCCCAGTCTGGATCGGTAGCAAATTCATTGGCCGAAAACAGGCGCTGGTAGTTGTCTTCGTGAATATCGTCCCAGGCGTAGTAGCCAGTCAGGGTGTAGTTATCGAACTCACTGATGAACTTGGCGGCGAAGTGATCACGCTCGTTCTGGGCAGAGTTTTCCATCCAGTCCGTGGCCTCGTTGTGATTGAACGAGAACCATGCGCGGGTGGAGTCATTCAGGATGCGGCCGGTGTCATAGCGACCGTAGTAGCGACGGGAATCGAAATCACCCTGGGACAGTTGTACGCGCATACGCTGCGATTCGATCGGGTCATCCGTGGTGAAGTTCAAGGTACCACCCAGTGATTCGGTCGTGCGTGTATCGATGGAGGCAATTCCCTGGTTCACTTCCACCCCACCGGAATTCATGCTGTCGATATAGCGGTTGGCCTTGGCGCCACCACCGTAGTTGGAGTCACCATTAGGGAAGCCGTCGATAGTCGTTCCGACCTGCTGGTCGGACAGGCTGGTCTGGTAACCGCGCAGATTGACCGTGGTAGACCAGTCATCGAAGCCGAAGTTATCACCCTCGGTCACGTTCACACCCGGCAGGTTATCGATCGTCGCCAGCACGGAAGTAATTGGATTTTGCTGATCCCGCATGGATTGCGTCGTGGACAATGCGGAATAGGTACGAGCAGCACCGGTAATTACGATTTCCTCGATGCGACCCTCTTCCTGGGCAACGGCGCTGGACGCGCTCAATGCCATCATTGGAATCGCACAAGGCCAATAGCGTCGAAACAGTAGTTTCATTTTTTATTCTCTCCTAATGGAATAAAACCTACCGGCTCACAGGACCGCTCGCCGGAGTGAAAGACTGCTGCCAAACAACGTCCAGTTGTTCTTGTTATTAAGCGCGTTTCAGGAGTGATCGCCTGACAACAATCGACGCAGGATAGTCAGGTGATGTGACAGCTGTATTAAGGAAATATTGAAAATTTATGACAGGGCGAGAAGCAAAGGCATTGTGACAGTGCCTGTCATCGAAAATTCACTCGACAGAAATCCAGGTGTCACATTGAGGATTTATATTTCAGTATTGAAATACTGCGCCTGCTAAGCAAGGGAGTCTCGCTGCGACTCGATGTATCGCTGCAGCTCGGCGAGAACCTGTTGTCCCCTGACATCGGCCCGCTCCTGGGCCTCCGCCAACTCTTCCTCGTACAGCTTTAACCGCTCCAATTCCGTAAGCCGTGTACGTCGGAATTCATTCCAGGCCTGCAGTTCTTCTTCGAGCAAGGTCTGCGGATAATTTCGTGCCCGGTAACGGAACAGCATCTCCTGCAGCCTGCCGTCATTGAACGGTAAATCCAGCCGTGGCAGATCGCCCGGCGGTGTATTCCGCACCAGTTGCATGAGTTGCTTGTCGTTCTCGGAGAAGAAGCCGCCGGAATAAATCATGAAGTCCGGATCCTGTTCCTGGGGATGCTGCTCCTGCCGATAAATATTGGCGATACGCCGTGGTAACTGCGGCATGCCCTGCAGCTGCTCCCAGTGCTCACGACAGGCATCGAGATCGACATCATACAGCGCAGCGCGCTCCGGACTCAGCACCGCAGGTGAAGTCACGATAGGTGAGCGGTTGTAGTGAATAACTTTCAGGGGAATCCGCTCCACGCCCTCCCCCAGCTCGGCACTGGCGGTAAACAACCTTTCCCGAATCTGCTCATCGCTCAAGGACACCCAGGTCGCTGGATCGACCCGCAGGTCGTAGACGATCACCCCGTTGCTGTTGCTGGGGTGAGCACAGATCGGCATCACCAGGGCGAGGCAGCCCTTACTTGACGGATACATCACGGACACATGCAATACCGGCTTGCGGGTCTTTAGGTCGATTTCCGCCTGCACCTTCTGTTTCGAGCGCAGTTGGTAGGCGTAATCGAACAACTTGGGCTGCTTGTCCTTGATCAGTTTCGCCATTGCGATGGTGGCCAGCACATCCGACAGGGCATCGTGAGCATCTGCATGCTCAATACCATTGGCCACGGTTAGTTCTTCCAGGCGAAAACTGTTGCTGCCATCCACCTTCTTCGGCCATTCGATGCCCTCGGGCCGGGTGGCGGCGCACAGGCGCACCATGTCGATAATGTCCCAACGCGAATTGCCGTTCTTCCACTCCCGTTCATAGGGATCGTAGAAATTGCGATACAGCAGCTGACGAGTTACCTCATCATCGAATCGAATGCTGTTATAGCCAGTTACGCAGGTACCGGGCTGCGAAAACTCACCATGAATCTTCTTGATGAACTCCGCCTCCGGCAATCCTTCTGCTTTCGCCTTCTGGGGAGTGATGCCCGTGATCAGGCAGGACATGGGGCTGGGAATGAAATCGTTTGCCGGCTGGCAATACATGACCAGCGGCTCGCCGATGATGTTGAGGTCCTCGTCCGTACGAATACCAGCAAACTGACTGGCGCGATCCCGTCGTGGGTCCCTGCCAAAGGTTTCGAAGTCGTACCAGTAAATACTTTTGTCGGCCAATTTTGTTTCCTGCCATAGCTATGATGATCATCATAGCATGCTCAACCGTGACCGCCTGCCATCGAACATGTTTGGTACCTATGCATACTCTATGCTTCTTGCTAGTTCTTCACGAATCTAACAAGCTGAGTACCAGTTGGGCCGAGCAGCAGGTAGGGCTTTTGGAGACACGCCGTGAACCCATCCCTAGGGGCTCGCGAGCGACATCCTTGTCGCTCGACGGTCTCCAAAAGCCCTACCTGCTCCTCGACCCTTCATTATCCAGTGACACTTTCAACAGAGACAACCGCTGGCCCCCGATTCCATTGAGCGCCGCGCAATTGTTTAATGATTCTCAAAGCTAAAAATGATTGGAAGGAAAAGAACTTCGGAGCGAATCGGCTTGAGGCTCGTAGGGGGGACTAAGGCGACCGTCGAGCGACAGGGATGTCGCTCGCGAGCCCCCAGGGATGGGTTCACGGCGTGTCGCATTAGTCCCCCCTACGAGCCTCAAGCATCCATGCACGATATCCAATAATTCTCCACCCGAAGATAGACAGGGCCGCCATTCGTCTGCCCAAGTCAATTGGTGTAAAATCGCCGAGTTTGCTCAGGCGTCGCCAAACACCTGATTGGCACCAGAATCGAGCGAAATAAACGAACAACCAGCTAAACCCCAGGACAAGCATATGGAATTTCGCGGCGCTCACATCCTCAGTGTTACCCAGTTTGAGCGAGACGATGTGCAGCGGGTGTTTGAGGTCGCGGACAGCATGGAACCCTATGCCCATCGCTTGAGGATCAGCAAGGCCCTGGATGGCGCGATTCTCGGCAGCATGTTCTTCGAGCCCAGCACCCGCACGCGGGTGAGCTTCGGCTGCGCATTTAACCTGCTGGGAGGCCATGTCAGGGAGACCACGGACATCAAGTCTTCCTCCATTACCAAGGGCGAATCCCTCTACGACACGGCCCGGGTCATCAGCGGCTACTCCGATGTGGTGGTGATGCGTCATCCGCAGCCGGGGTCGGTGGCCGAGTTTGCCAAGGCCAGCCGGGTGCCGGTGATCAACGGTGGTGATGGTCCTAACGAACATCCCTCCCAGGCCCTGCTGGACCTGTATACGATCAAGAAGGAGCTGATCTCGAAGCAGCGCAGTATCGACGGCATGCATATCGCCATGGTAGGGGACCTCAAGCATGGGCGGACGGTGCACAGCCTGTCCCAACTCTTGCTTCTCTATAAGGGCATCACATTCAGCCTGATCTCCCCCAGGGAACTGAAGATGCCGGATTCCATCGTCGCCGAGCTGCGCAATGCCGGTCACGAGGTGATCGAGACCGAGGACATGGAGGCGGGCCTGAAGGATAACGACACGGTATACCTGACCCGCATCCAGGAGGAACGCTTCGAAAACAAGCTGGAGGCGGATATCTATCGTGGGCGCTTCCGCATGAACCAGGCCATCTATACCCGTCATTGCCAGCCCAACACGGTTATCATGCATCCCCTGCCCCGGGATTCCAGGGAAGAGGCGAACGAACTGGACAATGATTTGAACCAGCACCCAAATCTCGCCATTTTCCGCCAGACCGACAACGGGGTGCTAGTGCGCATGGCGCTGTTCGCGCTTATACTGGATGTCACCGACAAGATCGACAGGAATGCCACCGACGTGGGCTGGTATACGGAAAGCCGCTTCGACTAGTCCGCTTCGCATAGTTAGACACAACTACCAACGCTGTACAGAGAAAACAGATAAGACTTATGGGATTCAATGACCTACTCAGAATGATGATCGAAAAGGATGGCTCTGACCTGTTCCTGACCACCGGTGCGCCTCCCAGTATGAAGGCCTATGGCAAACTGGTACCACTGATCGACAAGAAGCTTCCCGAGGGCATGGTCAAGAAGATCGCCTACCAGATCATGAATGCAGACCAGATCAAGGAGTTCGAAAAGAGCCCGGAGATGAACCTGGCCGTGGCCGACCCCGATATTGGTCGCTTCCGAGTCAACATCTTCCAGCAGCGTGGCGAGATTGGCATCGTCGCCCGTAATATCAAGACCGAGATTCCTTCTGCCGAGTCCCTCGGACTGCCGCCGGTGCTCTCCGAACTCATCATGAGCAAGCGCGGCATCATCCTGTTCGTGGGCGGAACCGGCTCCGGCAAATCCACGTCCCTGGCTGCGCTGATCGACTACCGAAACAAGAACAGCGATGGTCATATCATCACCATCGAAGACCCGGTGGAATTCATCCATCCACACCAGGGCTGTATCGTGAACCAGCGTGAGGTAGGTGTGGACACAAACTCCTACGAAGACGCCCTGAAGAACACCCTGCGGCAAGCGCCAGATGTCATTCTTATCGGTGAGATTCGAAGCCAGGAGACCATGGAGCACGCACTGGCTTTCGCAGAAACCGGTCACCTCTGCCTGTCTACCCTGCACGCCAACAACGCCAACCAGGCGCTGGACCGGATCATTAACTTTTTCCCCGATGAACGGCACAAGCAGTTGTTCCTCGACCTGTCATTGAACCTCGTTGCCTTCGTGTCCCAGCGCCTGATCCCAACGGTGAATGGCAAGCGTGCAGCAGCGATCGAGATTCTCATCGGCACTCCCCGTGTGGCCGACCTCATCAAGGGCGGCAAGGTCATGGAACTCAAGGAAGTAATGGAGAAGTCCGAGCAGCAAGGCATGAAGACCTTCGACTCCGCCCTGTTCGATCTCTACAAGTCCGGCAAGATAAGTTATGAGGAAGCCCTCAAGAACGCCGACTCCAAGAACAACCTGCGTCTCAAGATTCAGCTATCCGAGGGCAAGAGCGGGGAAGAGGAAGAGGATCTGGATGACGAGGACGAGAGCGGCGGCCTGTCCCTGGTGGGCAAGGACGACGAAAACCCGATGAGCTTCTGATCCTGCATGCCCGTCAGCATTTACCATGATTAGCTTGCAGGACTACCTGGCCATGGATGCGAGCGCCATGGCCGAGGGGATCAGGACGGCACAATTCACACCTCGCGAACTGCTGGACTGCGCCATTGAGCAGGCGCAGAAACTTAACCCGCGGCTCAACGCCATAAACACCCCTTGCTTCGAGCAGGCTTCGGCCATACTCGACGCCTTACCGGCCGACACTGCCATGGGCGGCCTGCCCTTCCTCATCAAGGATCTGAGCGACCTCAAGGACATCCCTACCCACAAGGGCAGCGCGCTGTTTGCCGATTTCGTTCCCAACCAGAGTGCCACCATTGTCGAGCGCTTCCTGCAGGCCGGCATGATTCCCATCGGCAAGAGCAACACGCCGGAACTCGGGCTAACGATAACGACCGAACCTGTCGCCACCGGAATAACACGTAATCCATGGAACCTGCACCACTCAACGGGAGGCTCCAGCGGTGGCGCGGCGGCGGCCGTTGCCGCCGGCATCGTACCCGTTGCCCATGCCACCGATGGCGGCGGTTCCATCCGCATTCCCGCCAGTTGCTGTGGACTGGTGGGCCTGAAGCCAAGCCGGGGTCTGACGCTTATCGAGCCCGGCCTGGCCGAATCCTGGAGCGGCATGAGCGTGGGGCACGTGCTCAGCCGAAGTGTACGTGACTGCGCGAAGTTCCTGGAATTGATCTCTCTGGACAAGCCGCTGCTCTATCCAATGCCGACTGCACCCAGAGATTTCACAGCGCAACTGGGCGCTGGGCCCGGCCCCCTGCAAATCGCTGTGCAAACCTGGCACCCTTTCGGCGAAGCCGTCGATCAGGATTGTATCGATGCGGTAAACACCGCAGCCAGACTGTGCGAATCACTCGGCCACAGCGTCACTGAACTCGATACGAAGCCCGACTACCGTGCGGCGGCAAAGGCCATGAACAGCCTCATCGCACTACACACCTTTCAGGCTCTGAATACGCGCGTGAAAGAGCTGCAACTGAGCCTGGATACCGCTCCCATGGAGACTTCCACCAGGCAGATGGCGCAGTACGGCGCCAGCCTGGGAATCGACGATTACACCCAGGCTATCGAGACCCTGCATCGTGTCGGCAGGGAGATGGATGCCCTGCATGAGCGTTACGATGCAGTGCTGTCTCCCGTGCTGGCGAAGACGCCGGCCACCCTGGGCTGGCTCGATATGAACAGCGAGAAGGCCACCACTTACATCAATCGCTACAAGTCCTACGGCGGCTTCACCGCCCTGCACAATGGCACCGGCCAACCCGCGCTCTCCGTTCCCATGTCCAGCACCGCAGACAGCCTGCCGATAGGTGTCATGTTTTCCGCCGCCTGGGGTGGTGACCTGACGCTGCTGCAACTGGCCGCCCAGATTGAGTCGGCGCGCCCCTGGCCCCTGCTTGCACCTCTGGCCATCGCCTGATTTCGCGACGAGCCTGACCGGACGATTGCCCGCCGCAGTGACTATTTGGCACAGCCTCAACCTGTTTCATTCCAGAGCATCGGCGTACAATACGTCTGCAACTAAAGGCTCAAGCTGGAGAAAAACAATGAAAATCAATACCCTGGTAGCCGCCATCGGCACCTGCAGCGTCCTGGTATGCAGCCAATCCCTGGCTCAAGACAGTGGTATCCCCCGCACCGAATGGGGCGTGCCTGACTTCCAGGGCTATTGGCGTAATAACACGGTAATGCCCTTCCAGCGAGCGCAGGAGCTGGGCAACCAGCAGGCATTCACTGTCGAAGAAGCTCGCCGCCTGGAGCGCGCCGCCCAGCAGGCCGTGGAACAGGACAATGAGCCGCTGGATCCGAATCGCCCGGCACCGGAGCTGGAAGCCCTGCCACCCGTGGGCAACTATGACCTGTTCTGGACCGACCGCGGCATGTTCCTGCCCACCATCGATGGTGAGTACCGAACCTCGGCCATCATCGATCCTCCCAATGGTCGCATTCCGGAGCGGGTAGAAGGATTCACACCGTTTTTCACCAGCAACAACGACGGCCCCGAGGGTCGAAGCCTCGGCGAGCGCTGCCTGTTGTCTTTCGGCAATTCCTCCGGCCCGGTCATGTCACCAGTGATGTATAACAGTCACTTCCAGATCAACCAGGCTCCGGGTTACGTGGTGATCACAGTGGAGATGATTCACGACGCGCGCATCATTCCCATTACCAATGATCGCGACGAGATGAAATCTGCCATACAGCAAAAATGGATGGGCGACTCCATTGGCCGCTGGGAAGGCGACACCCTGATCGTGGAAACCAAGAACTACAATCCCGCCATGAGCTACATGGGCGCCAGCACCGAGAATCTTACGGTTATCGAAACCTTCCGATTCGAGGGGCCCGACAAGCTTATCTATGGCTTCACCGTGGATGATCCCTCTGTCTACTCTGCACAGTGGAGCGGCGAGATGCCCATCACCCGCATGGATGAGCCGGTGTTCGAATACGCCTGCCACGAGGGCAACTACGGCATCATCGGCATCCTTGCCGGCGCCCGGCGCATCGAGGTCATGGACGAACTCGGCATCGAGCGCGCCATCGAGCAGTAAGCAGTAAATCTGTTTAGCTGAACCCACCGTAGAAAAGGACAGCCATGCTGTCCTTTTTTATTTCCGACAGTAGCCAATTCATTCTCTGCCTCAAAATCCTGTAATCAACAATTATCCTGTCGAGCCCATCATGATCACACTGCATCACCTGGAATATTCCCAATCCTTCCGCATCCTCTGGCTGCTCGAAGAGCTGGGCGTAGAGTACGAGTTAAGACTGTACGAGCGCGACAAGGAAACCCATCTGGCACCGCCAGAGTACAAGGAACTGTCGCCTCTCGGCTCTGCTCCGGTGATTACCGATGGTGACCTGGTACTGGCAGAATCCAGTGCCATCGTGGACTATATACTCGACCAGCATCCCAATGAACAATTGCGCCCCTCACCTGGAAATCCCGATCGCACCCGTTACCTGTTCTGGTTTCATACCTCACAGGGTTCCATGATGTCCCTCATGCTCATGGAGGCTGTCTTCCAGATCCTCATTGCCCGGGTTCCATTCTGGATGCGGGGCTTGATTCGAGGCGTGCTCAATGAAGCGTCCAATCGATTAATCAAGCCTCGAATGCAAAAACTGCTGGAACTTGCCGAGGAAGATCTCGAAGAACAACCCTGGTTCGGGGGGGATGAGTTGAGCGCCGCCGACATTATGCTGTGCTATCCCATGGAGTCAGCCAAGTCCCGTGGCTATATCACCCCAAAACACGATAACTGCAACGACTGGCTGGATCGGGTATTTCATCATCCCAGCTACCAGGCTGCGCGCAAGAAAGACGGTAAGGACAGCATCGTGTTGAAGGTGTAGTCCCATCCGGTGCTGAATCGATTGACCTCGATTCGGGAGACGTGGGGGGCGATAAAAACTCATCCCTGGACGCAGTTTTGAAATCACAAAAAAAAGAGAGGCCAAGGCCTCTCTTTTTGTATTTTCTGAAACTCAAGAACCTCAGAAAGTGTAACGCACACCCATTCCGTAGGTAGTGCCGTACTCGTCGTACTGGGACAGGCGATTACGGTTGCCGAAGTAGTAGAACTCAGGCTCGTCGTTCAGGTTGATCGCCTCGGCAGTAATCATGAGGTTCTCGTTGACTTCATAGCGAGCCGTCAGGTCCACCTGGAAGAAGTCATCGGTATAACGATCACCCAGGGGATCATCGCCCACTTCATCGAGGAAGCTGCTGCGGTAGTTACCCGCCAGGCGCACGTCCCAGGGACCCAGGTCGTAGCCAACGGCAAGGTTACCGGTGTGCTTGGCCTGCTTGAAGAACGGAATCGTGCGCTGCCCGTACACGGAAGCCGCCGGCAGATCGGTCTCGCCGTCAGTCATGGTGTAGTTGGCCACGAACAGGAAACCGTTATCGAAAGCCGTCTGGAAAGACACTTCGAAGCCGAGGATATCTGCATCGTCGGTGTTGATGAACGTACCTGCCACATCCCACACCTGCCCGCGGAAGGAAACGTCTTCCGCCTCCACTTCCACGATGGCGTCATCGATCTGCTTGTAGAAGAGGCCCGCACCAAAGAACGTCGCATTTCCGAAGTAATGCTCATAGGTCAGGTCGAAGTTCCAGGCAGTGGTGGCATCTAGCGCCGGATTACCGCCCGAGATTTCGTTGTCTTCCGTGTCCACGACGGCACCGGCATTGGATTCCTGGAAACCGGGACGCACCAGAGAGCGGAACAGGCCAACGCGTACCACCTGCTCAGCGGATACATCGAACTTCACGTTCAGAGAAGGTGCCCAGAAGCCATAGTTGTTTTCGAAACGAGTAGCCCCTGTGAAGGTGTCTCCATCGAAGCCCTTGCCGTTGTAGGTGGCATCGGTGTCTTCGTAGCGCAAGCCGTATACCCAGGTCGCGTTACCCGCGCGAGTGGTCGCCATCGCATAGGCAGAGAACACGTCTTCCTCGGTGACCCAGTCGGCCGGGATGGATTCTTCTTCCTCGTCGCCGCTGAATTCGAAGGCGCCGCCTGGATTCACGCAACCGTTAGTACCGTCAGACAGAGTGAGGCTGCCGCTTCCAAGGGAACTGGTAAACGCCTTGGCCTGTCCGAAAGTCGCAGTGGGACCTGAGTTTGTATTCAGGAAGCTGCTGGTAAAGGTGAAGTCACCGGATGCCAGGGTAATATCATCGATAGGCTCATAGCCACAGAAGTCGTAGAGGTTTACTTTCTCGCGTTGGCGAATCTTCAGGCCGTATTGCAGGTCTGTGTTGTCGCTCAGCTCAAAATAGACGTCCACCTTACCACCCACGTCTTCGTCAGTATTCAGTGTGAACTCGCGCTCCCAGGCATTCAGGGTAAATATGTTGGGATCATACAGACCTGATGGAAAGGTTACGAAAGGACGCTCAGCCACGGAACCATCATAGGTAATAGGCTCATCCAGTTCTTCACTGCGATAGATCACAGCTTGTCGGTCACGATCATCTTGCTCTGCTTCCGAAGTGAAGAATTCAAATTCGGCGCGGTTGCGGTCGTTGATCTGCAGCTCGGCGCCAAGACGCAACGAGGTGATCTCGCGAATCTCGGTGCGATTACGACTCTCAGTATCGGCTCGCGCTGTGGCGTAGCTGTATTCAGAGCCGTTGATTACTGGATCATTATCTTCGAAGCTGTCGCGCACTTCCCATTTCGCACGCCATTCCGTATCGGAGTACTCATTGTGGAAGACGTGGGCGAAATAGCGGTTGCCAGTATCGGTCATGTAATCCAGTGCAAGTACTACACCATCGCGCTCGCGGGTCAGGTCGTAGTAGCGTGTTTCGTAGTCATCGTTGGGTGCAACGTCGCTCCAGCCACCTGTTTCATTGTTGTGGGCAATGATGCGACGGGACTGGTCACTCAGCACCAGGGCGGCACCAAACTCGCCCTCACCCATGCGCCAACGGTTGGTGAAGGTTGCGGCCAACTTGGGGTTGTCGGCGTCATTTGTCAGCTCATTGAATGAAGACTCAGCTTTCAGGCGCACGAACATGTCGTCGTAGGAGAAAGCAGTGATGGTTTCCAGGTCGATGGCACCACCGATGGTGTCAGCGTCCAGGTTGGGTGTCAGGGTCTTATAGACAGTCATGCTGTCCAGCAGGTCGGAAGGTACGCCGTCGAGGATGATACCGCGACGATCTTCCGGAGCCGCCGTGCTCACGCCGTTGATGGTCATGGCATTGAGATCTGTGTTCATGCCGCGCACGGTGACGTAACGGCCTTCACCCTGGTCGTTCTCTACCATGATGCCGGAGATACGGCGCAGGGATTCTGCCACGTTGATGTCGGCGAAGTTGCCAAGTGCATCGGAGTCAACGACGCCGGCAACCTTGTCGGAATCGCGCTGTTTCTGGATCGCGCTCTGTAAGGTAGCGCGACTACCACGAACAACGATCTCGTCGATAGATTCCTGGGCAAGAGCTGGGGTCGCGCAGGCGATGCCCACGGCCACTGCCAGTGTGTTTCGAGGTAAATAATTCTTCATTGAGCTTCCCTTGATAGCTATGGAATTTTGCGGTAATACAATACAAGGGCGCTATGACTGTTTAATTACATTAACAAGTCAGAAATTTTACAATTCAGAAAATAAGAGTCAGTTCTCTCTATTTATTACAAGACTGTCTTATGACATTGCTGTCGCAATTATGAAGCAATGGAAATGATTACAACCCGAGCGCCCTTGCTATCTCAGCCCAGGAGATGTACTTGAAGCCCTGGGTATCGTCCGGCAAGGTATTGAAGCCATCCTGTACCACCAATAACCCCTGCTCGAAATCGCTTCCCAGCGCAGAGCTACTCACGTCGAGTCCATCGGTCTCCTGGGAACCATCCACGCTGCCATCAGTCCGGTCGGCCACCATGAAACTACCGCGATAGTTAAACGGCGGCAGCCGGTCATAGACCGCGTAGCTGAAATTACCCTGGCTGGATACCACCAGGTAGCCACCATTACCCGCCACATAGAGGCTCATGCCTTCCACATCTGCCGCCAGGATAGAGTTATCGATCTCCATGACCGTGGTCTGGGTCGCGGGCTGGGTGTGACTGGCGGGGAAAGCGTAGATTCCCTCATTCTCCACCCCGACGAAAAGGCGCTGCTGGGCATCGTCGGCCACGCAGCCTTCCGGCTGGCTGGATACGGCAAACTCACGCACCAGGGTGGAACTTACGGACAGTGGATCGGCACTGCTTCCACCCGATGCCGTCTCCAGTAACCACTGCTGGTAGCGACCGTCGGTGTCATTCACGAACACCTGCAAGCCAGCCTCATTCCTGAACATGCACAGGCCATAGGGCTCGCTTAGCCCGGAGAGGATCTCGCTATTGCGCAGCCAGGTGACCTGTCCTTCCCGGTCTATGGCGAACAAACTCACTGTGTTGTTGCTGCGGTTGCTGGCCGCGGCGATGGCGGACCAGGCCGTTCCGCCCATATCACTGCGGGTAAGGTAGCGCAGGTCGACATTATTGGTGAGCCCGGCCCGGATAAATTGCTGGCGCCGGCCCTGCAGGTCATAGACTTCGAGACCCGCCTGCTTGTCCGTTCCCAGTACCAGGCTGCGTGTCGCATCGTTGGGATGAATCCAGATCGCCGGGTCGTCTGCCGCATCGTCGCCACTGGCTACCGGATCAGTCTCCAGGGTCGGATAGACGATTGCCGCATTGGGTGGAGGTGGCGCGGGCTGGTCCATGGCGCAGCCAGCAAGAAGAACAGTGACAATAAGAGAAGGAAGCAGGCGAACCACAGAAAACATCGACATCCCCGGAGCTGGTTTCAGACCTGCGCCATCTTAAGGGGAAGGTGTTTCAGTTTTACGACAATTTCGCCTTAATCGACAGGCCTGCTTGGCAGATGCAAAGAGTCGAGAGCTTACAGTGCATCGTGCCGCTTGGCGGTCACCTCCGCCATGATGGCGATGGCAATCTCCGCCGGCGTCTTGCTACCGATCTGGAAGCCGATGGGGGCGTGCAGAATATCGATCTCGTCCCTGGTCAGGCCAAGCTCCGGGAGTCGTTCCCGACGTGCAGCGGAGGTGCGCTCGCTACCCATCGCTCCCACATAGAACGCGTCGGTCTTCAGGGCTTCCATCAGGGCCATGTCGTCCACCCGGGGATCATGGGCCAGGGCAATGACACCGCTGTAGGGATTGCTGAAGCGTTCGCGCACCACATCGTCGGGTAAGCGCGAAGTCACTTCCACCCCATCCACTTCCCAGTTATCAAGATAGTTCGGTCGCGGATCGCACAGGGTCACGTGGTATTCCAGCGCCAGCGCGAGTTCTGCCACGTAGCGAGCTACATCCCCTGCCCCTAGCAACAACAATCGATACATGGGGCTGAGACTGTGAATCATCATACCCTGGTCGATGATAACCGCCTCCTCCGAGCTGCTGTCGGACGCTGTGATCTCACCGGTAGCGAGATTCAGGTGGCGGCTGACCTGCTTGTGATTCTCGAGATCGGAGTTCAGGCGAGTGAACACACTCTTGTTTGACTCAGTCGGCTCGATGTATTCCAGCAACACATGCAGCTGACCACCGCAGGGCAATTTGAGTCGCGCCTGCTCCTCGGCGGTCTTGCCGTACTTCACCTTGAAGGGCTTGCCTCCCTCCTCGTCGAACTGCTGCTTGAGGCTGCCATCGCGGAGCTGCTCGAGAAAATCTTCCTCGATGCAGCCACCGGAGATAGACCCCATGAGTTCGCCATCCAGGGTACAGGCCATCATCGCCCCGATAGGCCGGGGCGATGAGCCCCAGGTCTTGAGTATGGTGCAGAGCCAAACCGGGCGGTCTGACTCCAGCCATTGTGAGACGTGATAGATGATCTGTTGCTGACTGCTTAGCATGGGCACTCCGGTCGGCTTAGGGCCATCATTTTACTCCAACAGCATGGCGCCTTACACCAGCATGGCAGCTTACACCGTACGGGTCTTCCATTTTCCACGGCGGAACACCAGTACTCCCACCACACAGCTCAGCATGTCCGCCGCGAACACTGACCAGAACACGCCCTCGGGACCAATGCCAAGGCTGATGGCAAGCGTATACGCCATGGGCACCTGCACTATCCAGAAGCACAGTATGTTGATCCAGGTTGGGGTCATGGTATCCCCGGCTCCGTTGAAGGCCTGGATCACCGCCATGCCGAATCCCCAGCCCACGTAACCGTAGGCAAAGATGTGCAGGCACTGAATCGCGTACGCCAGCACCGCCGCCTCATCACTGAAGAAGCCGGCGAGCGGCCGGGTGAAGATCAACATGGCGACGGCCGCGATGGCCATATAGGCGGCACTGTACTGCGCCACCCGCCAGGTGCTTACCTCGGCGCGATCCGGCAAGCCGGCACCGAGATTCTGCCCCACCAGGGTTGCCGTGGCATTACTCAGGCCCCAGGCCGGCAGGATGCTAAACATCACGATACGTACTGCGATGGTGTAACCCGCCACCGCCTCACTGCCGAAGCCGGACACGATCTGCATCAGGAACACCCAACTCGCCGTGGCCACCAGGAACTGAGCAATACCCCCGAGGGATATGCGCACCAGTGACCATACAATCGCCAGGCGTAAACCCAGTTCACTCCAATGTAACTGGATGCGGCCACGACTGGTGAGCAGGTAGAACAGGCCATAAGCCATGCCGATGCTGCGCCCGATATTCGTGGCCACCGCCGCGCCGGTTACACCCATTTCGGGAAAGGGTCCGTAACCATAGATCAGGCAGGGGTCGAGAACGATGTTGATGCCGTTAGCCAGGGTCAATGCGCGCATAGCGATGGCAGCATCACCGGCGCCCCGGAAGATCGCATTGATAAGAAACAAAAATACGATACTGAAGCAGGCGCCGAACATGATGCGGGTGTAACTCTCGCCGGTGGCAATCACGGCATCATCGGCCCCCATGAGGCGCAGGATGTTCTCGGCGTAGAAGAGTCCGATCAATCCGACGACAACGGATACAAACACACCGATCCAGATCACCTGCCCCGCCGCTATCGCAGCCGCCTCGGGATCCTTCTCGCCGATACGCCGCGCCACCATGGCGGTCGCCCCCATGGAGAGCCCGATGGCAATGGCGTACAGAAGTGTGATCACGGCCTCGGTCAAACCCACCGTCGCTACGGCATCGGTACCGAGACCGGACACGAAGAAGATATCCACGATGGCGAACACCGATTCCATGGCCATCTCCAGGATCATGGGCACCGCCAGCAGGAAGGTCATCCGTCCAATCGAACCGGTGGTGTAATCCAGTTCGCTGTCACCGGCCAATGCCTGTTTAAAGAGTTGCCAGAAATCTTTGATTTTTGCTGTTGTCATTAATGAATTCCTTGTCGCACGCTTGCAGGGCAACACGTGCATCAATACTGCTTTGCTTGAAATTAAAGCGATCCGGACAGGATCGGCGAGCAATAGGGGAAGTAGCCTGTACAGAGAGACAGACAACAGCTTTCGGGCGGGGGATTTCCAACACCGGGACACAGGTCGCCCAGCTAAATGGAAACAGGGGTAAAAGAATTAAGTCTTTTGAGATTACTGCTTAACGAAAGCAGTAAAGCGCGAGAACCGCTGACTGACTCAGGCTGCTACACCCATGACAAGAGTGCCTGCCAGGAATCGTAGCTTTTCGAGATTTGGAAAAATCATTGGCCTTACCTCGTGGAAATTAACGCGCGCATTATAGAGTGCAATTCACGCACAAGCCAAGCACTAATCCTGCGTTATCAACTATCAGCGTGGCACAACCCTGCGTTGAGCATTGTTTCTTGACTGGGTTTTAATCCAGGGATCACCCAGAACATCTCGCGCTATCTTCGCCGCATCGCTCTTGTCGGTCATCAGCTCGATGTTCTCCAGTGTACGATTCCCGTCATTGGTGTTGTGGGTAACCCCTGCTTCCACTTCTTCCATCAGGTAGTCGCTTAAGCCTTCCGGAATCTGAATGTCCTGCAGTCGTCCGGCCAGGGCACCGGTATTTTCCGCAATGGTTGGCAGCGTGCGCTGTGAACGACTCAACACCCGTACCGGATTCAGGCTGCGGTAGGTGTTGTTGTCCCGCACACGATCGTAGTCCGGCGTAGCCTGATCATCACAACGAATGAAATCCGACTCCTGTTGTTGTGCATTGCAGTCATATGCCCACAGGCGCGAGGTATTTTCAGACTCGATAGACTGAATGGAACGGGTGACAATCTCGCTGTTGGGAATAACGATGACGGGCGGATCAAGGACAGCTTGTGAGTCCGGAATCTCAGATTCGGGAAGCACTTCTTCAGATTGTGCGACTTCCGTCTCGAAAGCTGTTTCTGGCAACGGCTCACTCTCATCCACTGGCTCCGGCAGTGATTCCTCTGCGGCCAGTTCCACTGCTTGCGCGATTGGTTCCTCGGCCGGCTCCTCAACCAATTCCTCTTCAACAAGTATTGCTTCCGGCTCCAGCATTTCTTCGCGCAGTGGATTCGACGGCAACAGGCGTATCGACACGATATCCGGGGTCGGGGTTTCGTGCGCATCCGGTTCGAACGTGACCAGCACACCACCGAGGGAAAAGTGCAGCAAGAGACTGCAGGCAAGACCGGCCAATAGCAGGCGTTGCTCTCTAACACGAGATTCGATCAGCTTGGAATCATCGAGAAAGCTGGCATCGTTCCCTGCTTTTCCACTCAGTGGAATTACAGGAACAGCCGTGGCATCGTGATCATCGCTATCGTCGCCGAACGCGTGCCAATCACCGAGCCCAGCATCAGCCAATGCACCGGCAACGGTGAACAAATCACCGGCATCATCAATGCCCAGCTGTGGGAGAACCTCCCCCTCTGACTCTGTGTCGAACCCCATGCTCGCCTGATTCGGTGCCGCTCGCTGGCGGCAGCTATTTGTTATTGGCAGTGTAATAGGTGCGACAACGGCTGGCTATTAAGGTTCCGGATTTCGCGCCTGCCAGCCGGGGAAGGACGGCGATTCAGGCGAATTTCAGTCCCGGTGTCCGGACCTCGGATTCCAGGTTCAGCAGGAAAGACTTCGTCTCCAGCCCACCGCCGAAACCGGTGAGTTTGCCGTTGCTGCCGATCACCCGGTGGCAGGGGATGATTACCGGGATGGGATTGAGTCCGTTGGCGGCACCCACCGCCCGGGAAGCCTTCGGCTTACCGATATGCTGCGCCAGTTGTCCGTAGCTCCAGGTCTCGCCGTAGGGAATCTCAGTCAACGCCTGCCAGACAGTCTGCTGGAACTCGGTGCCCTCTGGCGCGAGTACCAGATCAAAATCCTGCCGCTTGCCGGCGAAGTACTCATCGAGTTGCTTGATCACCTGCTTGAACTGACCCTTGTCTTCAATCCAGTCCTTCTCATGCCGACGCGCCATGGAACCGCCCGGAAAACCCAGCAGGCTCAGGGCAGAGGAATCTCCCGCCAGTAACAGCTTGCCTATGGGCGAAGGGTAATAGTGATAATAAGTCGTCATGTTGCTAGTCCTCGGGAAAGGGACAGACCCAGAGGGTCTGTCCCGGTTATCTTCTCTCGCCTGCGATGCTTCTGCGACAGGGACTGACCCTCCGGGTCTGTCCCGGTAATCTTCTCTCGCCCCGCTGCCTCTGCGACAGGGACTGACCCTTCGGGTCTGTCCCTGTTATCTCGCTCTTCCGCCTCCGTATAGGGACAGACCCGGAGGGTCTGTCCCTAGTTCTTCCGTTGTTTTTGCCATCCGTGATTGCGCCACAACAAGATCACCGAGTAGGCACGCCAGGGCTGCCAGGGTTCTGCGCGTTCTTTCAGTTGCTTCGGGGTAAGCGTCTCACCCTCCGGTGCCGCCGCCCGCCTCAATATCAGATCTGAGTAAGGAAACGCATTGGGATCATTCAGTGCCCGCATCGCGATATAGTGCGCAGTCCATTCTCCGATGCCCTTGATCTCGCAGATGGATTTGATAAATGTCCCAGATTCCACCGTGCAATCGATCCTTAACGACCCGTCTTGCACCTGCCGCGCCAGGGACTGAATCGCCTGTATGCGCGCGCCGACGATGCCAAGATCATCCAGACCGCCATTCGCCAATACTGCCGCCGACGGAAACGTATGGGTTAATGCTGCATTACTGCTCGCATAAGGATCACCATGTCGATGCACGATGCGTGACACCAGGGTAGATGCCGCCTTCACCGTCACCTGCTGCCCAAGAATCGCTCGCACCGCCACTTCCAGCCCATCCCAGCAACCCGGCACACGGGAACCGGGGAAGCGCTTCACCATCGGTCGCAGCAACTTGTCCCGCGCCAGATGGGCGGCGATCTGTTCGCTATCGGCCCGCAGATCTAAGATCGACTTAATGCGATCAATAATGTGGTACAAGTGGCGCGATTGTGAATAGTTGATCGTTACATCGATGATGTTGCGATCCTCTGCAAACACCGCCTGGAAATCCCCTTGCACCCCATCCAGCACAAAGCTGCGGCTGTAGCTGTTCTCTGTCACGGCCTCCACACCCGGAATCGCACGATAGGCAAGAAACGCGAGCATTGCTTGCCAGTCATAAGGCGGCCGATAACTCAGGGAAATCCGAATCCCCTCCGCACTCTGCAGCCGCTTCGCGCCCTTCTCGCGCAACTGCTTCGGTGAGCGCCCATAGGTGTTGTTGAACACCGCATTGAAGCGCCGCACGCTGCCGAACCCAGATGCAAAACAGATCTCGGTCAGGCTCATCTCGGTCTCATCCAGCAACTTCTTCGCAAAATGCAGACGCCTGGTCTGCGCGACTTCAACCGGTGACGCCCCAAGGTGCTGCTGAAACAGGCGGCTCAACTGTCGCGAACCGATATCGAGCTGCTCGGCCAGTTCATCCACCGACCCATCATCCAGAAATCCCTGGTCGATCATTTGCAGCGCCCTGCTCACCTTCCAGGACGAGCCACTCCACGCCGGCGTTCCCGGCGAAGACTCTGGACGGCAACGCAGGCACGGCCGAAACCCGGCCGCAGAGGCAGCCGCGGCCGAACGATACAGCTGCACGTTCTCCTTCTTGGGCACACGCACCGGACACACCGGTCGACAGTAGATCCCCGTTGTCAGCACCCCTACGAAGAAGCGCCCGTCAAACCGCGCATCCCGGGTCTGTCGTGCCTCTTCGAATTCGTCTGGATCAAGCAAGTTAGTGGAGTTCATGTGCCTTTCTCTGCATGGGGACCATCATACTCCCAATCATTCTCTCTATTGGCCGTTTTCGGACATGATCTGTGAATAAAGAATGGATTGGGTTTGGGGGTTGTATGAATCCTTTTCCTCCCCTGGCCGGGGTGGGTAGTTACGTTGAGTCCTTTTTCGCCCCTGGCCGGGGTGGGTAGTTGCGTTGAGTCCTTTTTCGCCCCTGGCCGGGATGGGTAGTTACCTTGAGTCCTTTTTCGCCCCTGACCGGGGTGGGTAGTTGCGTTGAGTCCTTTTTCGCCCCTGACCGGGGTGGGTAGTTGCGTTGAGTCCTTTTTCGCCCCTGACTGGGTTGGGCAGTTACCTTGAGTCCTTTTCCGCCTCTGGCCGGGGTGGGTAGTTACTCAGAATTTGGCTCCACTCCGTTCCGCCAAATTTGACCCCTCCCAACTACCTACCCCGGCCAGGGGCTTCACCTGGTGATAGCCGAATAAAACCTCGCTCCTATCTAACTCGCTCCTACCTAACTCGCTCCTATCTAATAAGCTCGGCCAGGATTTCGAAGCCACATCGCGATAGCGGCTCTGCAAACGTCGCCAGCCGTGGGGAACAAGTTCGCGAACAGTCACAATTCCATTCCAGGAAGGAATGGAATTGTGAGCGAATTGTTCCCCACGGCTGGCGAATCGAGGCCCCGGAACGATCCGCAACAGTGAACGAATCTCTAATTCCAGAGGCAGCACGACCTAGGCGAATTCGCCCCTCCTAAGGTATAGTAGCGCCCTCCGCGCCACCCCCTGTAAAACCAAGAACGCGCCCAAAACAAACCTCAAGTAGAACCTGAAGAAAGAACGGAAATCTCATGACTGACAAGGACTTACGTAAACATTCCAAGATAATGGTTGATGGCGTGGAACAGGCTCCGAGCCGGGCCATGCTGCGCGCCGTGGGCTTCGAGGACGCGGATTTCGCGAAGCCACAGATCGGCATCTGCTCCACCTGGTCCATGGTGACCCCCTGCAATATGCACATCAACAAGCTCGCGGACGACGTCAAGAAAGGCACCGATCCGGCCGGCGGTAAGGGCATTATTTACAACGTGTTGACGATCTCCGACGGGATTTCCATGGGAACCGAAGGCATGAAGTACTCCCTCGTTTCCAGGGAGGTGATCGCGGATAGCGTGGAGACAGTCTCTGGCTGTATGGGCCATGACGCGATCATCGCCATCGGCGGCTGCGACAAGAATATGCCCGGCTTGATGATGGGCATGGCGCGCCTGAACCGCCCCTCTATCTTCATCTATGGCGGCACGATCCAGCCCGGCCCCAAGCACACGAACATCATTTCCGTGTTCGAGGCCGTGGGCGGCCACGCGGCCGGCAACGTATCGGATATCGAACTGAAGCAGATCGAGGACACGGCGATCCCCGGCCCCGGCTCCTGTGGCGGCATGTACACCGCGAACACCATGGCGTCCGCGATCGAGGCCATGGGCATGAGCCTGCCCAACAGCTCGGCCCAGGATGCCATCAGTGCCGAGAAGGAAAACGACTGCATCAGCGCCGGCGAGGCCATCATGCACCTGCTGGAACACGATATTAAGCCCAGCGATATCATGACCCGGGCCGCATTCGAGAATGCGATCAAGGTCACGATCGCCCTCGGCGGTTCCACGAATGCCGTGCTGCACCTGCTGGCCATGGCCCACACCATCGGTGTGCCCCTGGAACTGGATGACTTCAATGAGATCGGCAAGAGTATCCCCATGCTCGCGGACCTCAAGCCCAGTGGCAAATACCTGATGTCAGAGTTGATCAAGATCGGCGGCATCCAGCCCCTGATGAAGATGATGCTGGACGCCGGCATGCTGGATGGCTCCTGCATGACTGTCACCGGCAAGACCCTGGCCGAGAACCTGGCCAACGTGGCCCCCTATCCCGAAGGCCAGGACATCATCCGCCCGCTGGACAAGCCCATCAAGAAGGACAGCCACCTGCGCATCCTGCGCGGCAACCTTGCCCCCACCGGCGCGGTGGCGAAGATCACTGGCAAGGAAGGACTCAGCTTCACCGGCAACGCCAGGGTATTCGACTCCGAGGAAGAGTGCCTCAAGGGCATCCTCAACGGTACAGTAGTGAAAGACGACGTGCTGGTCATTCGTTATGAAGGCCCGAAAGGCGCACCCGGCATGCGGGAAATGCTCTCCCCCACCTCGGCCATCATGGGCAAGGGTATGGGAGAAGAAGTGGCCCTGATTACCGACGGTCGCTTCAGTGGCGGCAGCCACGGCTTCGTCGTGGGACACGTGACCCCGGAAGCGATCGAGGGCGGTCCCATCGCCATCGTACAGACCGGCGACCGCATCTCCATCGATGCCGAGGCCAATACCGTAAACCTGGAACTCAGCGACGAGGAAATCCAGGCCCGGCTGGCGAAGTGGCAGAAACCACCACCCCGCTACAGCCGCGGAGTGCTGGCCAAGTTCGCCGCCTCGGTGGCCTCGGCCTCGGAAGGCGCGGTAACGGACAAGTATCTCTGAGGACGAGAGTCACTTTCCGGCATCACAGCCGATAACTGGGTAAACACAAGAACAAGAATATGCCCGACTTCTTCACCAACTTCGGAACCCTGCTGACAGACTCGTTTCTGCAGCGGGGCGCCCTGTGGGCGCTGAACAATATTCCCAACTTCCCACCCATCATCCAGACGGTGCATATCCTCGGCATCGCCGTGATCATGGGAAGCGCTGTGCTACTGGGACTCAGGGTGCTGGGTCTGGCAATCCCCTCGCAACCCGTCAGCGAACTCGCCACCCGGGTCATGCCCTGGTTCTGGATCGCCCTGGCCACAAACATCTTCTCCGGCGCCTTCTTCGTGTTTGGCCGCCCCATGCGCTATTTCAACAACCCGGTGTTCGCGACGAAGATGGCCTGCCTGCTGCCGGCGCTGTTGCTCTTGGGATTCTTCTTCTACATGCACAAGCGAGAACCCGGCTATTGGGAGCAGCAGAACCACAGGCTCGTGGCCAAGATCACCGCCCTGTTATGGATACTGCTGCTGCTCATGGTCGCCACTGCCGGCCGCTGGATCGCCTACCGGGAATACCTGGATTATCCGCTGTGGACCATGGAGCCCTACTTCGATGGTTCGGAGTATCCATTCTGGGTCGGGGTGGAAAACTGGGGGCTGTCCCAGATTATCGCTGCCACGAACTGGTTCCCCACCCTGGAGACGATCCACGTCATCGCCGCCGCGATGGTGGTCGGTTCAATCCTCTGGGTAGACCTGCGCCTGATCGGCGTCGCAGCAACCCGTTATCCCATCACCACCCTCAATCGCGAACTCATCCCCTGGACCTGGGGCGCATTCGTGATCGCGCTCATTACCGGCCTTGGCATGTTCATCACACGCGCCGCGGGGCATCTGGAGAACCCGGCGTTTCAGTCGAAGCTGGTGTTACTGGTACTGGCGGGGCTGAACATGGCCTATTTTCATTTCAAGGTTTACCGCGATGTGCAGCATTGGAACGAGGTAGTGGATACGCCGACTCAGGTGAAAATTGCCGGCTTCCTGTCACTGTTCCTGTGGTCTGGTGTAATGCTCGCCGGACGTTGGGTTGGGCATATCGTTTAGCCCTGCCTCGCCCCGCCAGAACTCCACCTGAATTACCTTATCAGCTCGCTTTGCTCTGGCGTGTTTCTCACTTTTCCATACGCTCTTAAAAAACTAATTGAATTTTAAGCACATAGTGCAAACTCCGCGGAGATAAAGGGAAACCCCCTATCTGATGCGCGAGCGCACCCTATTCCAGATAAGGGAGGATTCCCATTATCTCGAGATTAGGTATTAAGCAGGCGTAAACTAACTGTTCCAATTCAATGGATTGGAGCATAAACTGCACGAAGGTTCCCGCTAAAATAGAGGGGGTCACTTTATACAAATGTTAGTTAGCCTATTTAGACATCCAGCATGACTTCAAAGAAAGAAGGTGGCGTATCACGATACAAGCTTGAAAAAATCGCCGTAGAGGCTCTGGATAATTCATTACGACTGCATTTTGACGCGATCTTTCTGTTTTGGGCAGAATCATATGCGTCATCTTTCCAGTTGGCTGTACTAGCTCTTGAGGAATTTGCAAAGGCACAATGGGTAGAGCATTACGTATACACATCAATTACAAATGAAGGATTTCCTGATGAGAGATTTGAGCAAGAATGGCTTCAGCTTCTATACCGACACCCAGAGAAGCAGTGGTCATTTTTAGCAAGAGAGATATTCGATTTCTCTCCAAAATTCGCTGAATTCGTTCGCGAGAACAAACTTGAAGAAAAGAAGCAGAACGCCACATATGTCGGTCTGTCGCGATCTAAAGGAAAAGTGGACACATCAAGTAGGGTTTCTACTCCAAAAAGGATAAAGGCCAAAGATCCACTTCAAATCATCTCCATATTGAATGGGGAATATAAGCACATCATCAAAAACATCGATTTTTATGAAATGCACTATGGTCTTGCGGGAATGGATGAGCTATTCGATAAAGTCACTATCGAGCTGGTTCAAGAATGGCCTTACAGTTCCGGCCTGAAATCGCGGAAATGGAGAAAGGTTTGGCACGAGACAAGGCCAACTAACAATTAATTCAATAAAGGACAAACTGCTACGCAGTTTGCCCATTAACCAGGGCGTTATTTGGCTGCGCAATTTACTAAAGGTTCCTCAGCTTTTTCGAGATCAGCACCGCCCCAGTGATCATGCTTGTGGCGCTGGCCCGTCAGCAGGGCTAACGCACCGAGCCCGGCGCCGGCTTGGCGCAGCAGAGTCGTCTCTGCCGGGCGAAGCTGCACGATCGGCGTCCACTTCCTGTAAAATGCTCCCCTGCCCCCTGTTTCGCGCAGCCCGATCCGGCTACACTGTTGGGCACCATGAAAACCAATCCATCCCTGTCACCCTGGACAACTGCCGAAGGCGGTTGCGGCTGCAAAGCGCTGCGCTACCAGCTCACCGCCAGGCCGCTTTTCGTTCACTGTTGTCATTGCCGCTGGTGCCAGCGAGAGACAGGCACGGCATTTGCGCTCAATGCCCTGATCGAGTCTGACCAGGTCTCGTTGCTGACGGGCGCACCCTTGCTGGTTGACACCCCTTCCAACAGCGGCCGCGGCCAGAAAATAGCACGCTGCCCCACCTGTCATGTGGCCATCTGGAGCGAGTATGCCGGTGCAGGCCCGCTAATGAAGTTTGTACGTGTTGGAACGCTCGACAATCCGGATCTGCTGCAGCCGGATATCCATATATTTACTGCATCAAAACAGCCCTGGGTACAACTTGCGCCCGATGTGCCCGCCGTCCCGGAATACTACATTATGAAGGCATATTGGCCAGCGGACAGCCTTGAACGATATGCGCGATTGCGAGACAAGAATTAGGGTCAGTTCTCTTCTTTTGTAACAGGCAGTCCCGATGTTAGTTGGCCACCGCATCCTGCAGGACATTGCCCTCGCGCTGCATTACGATGTACAACAATGGACCTATGGAACCAAGGGACAGTGTGGCCACAACGAAAGGCCAGGGATTGCGCCCGCTGCGCCTGGCATCGGGAACCAGCCAGAACAGTACCAGAATGAGGGCAATGACCAGGTCGGCAAATACCTGCCAACCTGCCGGGCTATGTCGATGGTAGTCGAAGATGCCCAGGTAGCCCACTTCCATGAGAGCGTACAGACTGAGCATCGAGAAAGGCAGTAATAAGGCCAAGGCAAGGTATTTAGGCAGGCGCATGATGATCTCCTGTAGCAATGACAGGACTTATCATCCACGACCAGGGTTATGCCAGCAATTACCTGACAGGTAATGAGCCCTGGGAAACACCCGTGAACAGGAGAATGCACTTCTGCTTATCACAAACCTGTTCCTCGATCAGGCAATCACGTCGATGACCACATTACCAAACTTGGCGTCGCTGTCGACGTAACGGTGAGCGTCGACGATCTCCTCCAGGGTGAAGTGGCGATCGATCGGAACCTGAAGCTGGCCTGCGGCAACCTTATCTACGAGGGCCTGCAGCACCTGCCGGTCATAGCCGGCCATGCCTACGATCACCTGCTTGCCAGTGCGACGTGCAATGCCGATTCTGCGCAGCATCTGCCCAAGGTAGATGTTCATCAACAACAGCCGCCCCCCTTCCCGGGTCAGCCGTAATCCATCGGAAAAACTGGCGTATTTGTGGATGTTGAACACGACGTCGAAACGCTCCGTGAGTTGCGTGAGTGGCGTCGTCTTGAAATCGATGCAACTGTCAGCGCCCAGCGCGCTGAGCTTCGCCAGTTTGTCGCCAGTATCCACCACAGTAACCCGGGCACCAGCCTGCTTCGCCAGTTGCAGGGACAGGGTACCGATACTGCCCCCGGCACCCACCAGCAGCACCTCATGATCTGGCTGGATGGAGGCCAATTGATGAAAATGCCAGGCGTTCAGGCCACCGACACACAGGGCGGCAGCTTCCCCGAAACTAAGCTGTGCCGGTTTACGGGCGATCGGCCCATCCGCCTCAAGCACGATGAACTCCGCGTAGGCGCCCAGGCTGGCACTGGTGGGCGCGAGTACTTCATCGCCCGGGCTGAACCCGGTCACCCCTTCGCCAACAGCCTCCACAGTACCCGCCAGCTCCTGCCCCAGAACCTTGCCACGTCGCGGCCTGAACAGACCCATCATCATACGTACCGGCAACCAGAATAGCGGCAGGATATCGCTACGCCGCATCTCGCTGTCGCCGGCGAATCCCGTCGTGGCATGTACTCGAGCCAGTATCTGCCCGTGACGGGGTTGCGGCTTTTCGGCTTCCGCCAGGCCAAGCACTTCTGGGCCACCATAGGCGCTCCAGGTCACTACTCGCATAACACACTTCTCCGGGTCATGAGTTTGCAGCAATCAGGACGAACTGTGAGCATGACCCTGGCTGCGCAATAAATACCCACGCTGAGCAAGCTGAATGACCAGCAGTTGCCAAACCGGGGGTGGCTCTATAGTCTTGCCTCCCGGGCTACGGAGTTCCCACTGGTTCAAAAAACTGACTATGCCGAGACCTTATCAAGAGCCAATGTGACGTTCCCAGTGCGGGCGCCTGGCTGCTCCAAGGGTCATGGAAAGCTGCGTACTCATCACGTGAAAAACAGTAAACACCCTAACTCACTTGCCACGGCATTGCGACCCATCATAAGCAGAGCCTGCTTCGCCCTGCTTGTTGCCGCGCCGGCCACACAGGCCTTTATCAACGAGAGGACCGAGCACTATGACATCTACGGTTCTACCTTTGGCGAACTAGTTACCGAGATCGACCGTAAGGGTCCGCGTGGTTTTACCGCTTATACCGAAAGTGAATTCACCTACAAATTCCAGACATCGGCAACCAGCACCGGATGCCGTGTTTCCTCGCTGCAGGTGGATGTGGATATCACCTACACCATGCCCAGATGGGAGAACAGAGAGCTGGCCAGCGCGGAGTTACGTGCCTCATGGGATTCTTCCTTCACCGCCCTGGAAAGGCATGAGAAGCAACACGGTGCGATCGCCAAGCAAACCTACAACCAGATCATTCGCGAAGTGCGTCAGCTTGGTGTCCGGGATTCCTGTGGTGAATTTGGAACACTGGTGGCTTCAGTCTTTAACAGCGCACTGGCAGCCAATTCAGAGCGCCAGCGCAACTATGACCAGACTACTGACCACGGAAAACTCGAAGGTGCCGCTTTCCAATCGGCACAGTCGACAAGCGCCACACCTGCTCTGACAGAGTCCAGCCCCAGAAACTCTGCCCCAACAAACAGCTCGAACCTGTTCTGGTATTTCCTGGGAGGACTGATAATCGTGCTTCTTTATATGACGCGACGGACCTAGGCACCTGTAGCTTCCTCGCAGTGGGAAATCACGGCAGCTTCAGATCAGGGTAGAGTCGCTTCGCGCAATCCGGGCACAGGCCATGGGTAAAGGTCGCTTCCGTTCGACTACTGATATAGCGCTCAATGGCATTCCAGTAACCCTGATCATCGCGGATATCTTTGCAGGAAGCACAGATAGGAAGCAATCCGCTCAACTGTTTCACATCGGCAAGGGCTGCTTCCAGCTGTGAGGTGCGGTCTCTCAACACCTCTTCTGTACTGGCAATTGCAACTAGCAGCTTGCCGTAATAGAGGATTATGGGTGGCGCGACGAGTGATGGAATGATGACGGCTGATATGGCATTTCGAAGAGTCAGATCAATCAAGAAGAAATCAAACAGTACTACTGTGAGCAGCACCGAAACAATTACAGCAACGGCGGTAAATATTAACGTGGAAGGAATCAGGCCGATTCTAAGAACAATATTTTGCTTCATCTCTTTCTCAATACAAGGCGTCAACAATCCCGGCGTTCAATAATTTTGTGCTGCAGACTTTCCTTAATCCAGCTTTCCAGTCTCTAATCGAGGTAGGAGCAACAGTAATCCGTAACCTCACCCACCTTGATGTCGAACGCAGAAGCCGCCGGCACCTCGAAACTCGTACCACCAGAAAAAGACTGCCATTCATCACTGCCCGGTAGCAGCACAGACACCGAACCAGCCTGGATTTCCATTAGCTCCTTCTTTGCCGTGTCGAACCGGTAGTCGCCCGGCATCATGATGCCCAGGGTCTTCTTCTCACCGGAAGGAAAAATCACGGTTCGGCTGGTTACCTTGCCATCGAAATAGACATTGGCCAGGCGCTCGATAGTGACATTTTCAAAACTGCTCATAATTGCTGAATTCCTGCTGTTACAATCACCTCCCGATAATGCCGGGTGGTGGAGGTTTGTGAAGGTTTGGATTTGCGGCGCTATTTTACTCAAACATCACAGGAGAAATAGGCAGAGTTGTCCCAATGTTGCAATCGGTGACAAAAAGCCGCCGCTTTCCAGCAGTCACGGCGAATAGTTCCTTTCGTACTTTTTGCCAGAAATTGCTATATTTCGACTTTTCCAATGGCTATCAAGAACGACCTGACGATGAACAAAACGGTTTACAAAGCATTACTCCCGATCACCCTGCTCGGCGCCTTCTCCCTGACCATGGTTTCCTCTGCCCAGGACAAATCCATCAAAGACGGTATCTACACGGCGGCCCAGGCCGAATCCGGTAAGGAGATCTACGACAGGATCTGTGCTGGCTGCCACAACCAGCGCTTCTACGAGCAGGCCTGGCCCGGATGGGCCACCCGCACGGTAGAACAGTTCTGGTTCTACATCGTGAGCGATATGCCCCAGGACAACCCGGGATCCCTGTACGACGATGAATACACCGACGTGGCGGCCTATATCTTTTCCCTGATGGGATACCCGGCCGGCGACGAGCCCATGGATCCCACTGGCGCCCATGTGGACGTACTGATCGGTTCACCCGAATAGACTGGATTGCCGATCACCCTACGATCACAAGCGAGCGCAGCAGATGCCTTCTCCGAACCTGCAACCTGTGTTGAACGGACCCACGGTCACTGTTCGCCCCATCGTCGAATCCGACTGGGACGGGCTGTATGCCATGGCATCCGATCCGCAGGTCTGGGCCCTGCATCCGGCCAAAGATCGTTACCAGGAAGCGGTGTTCCGCAAGTTCTTCAATGAGGCCATCGCCAGCGGCACTGGCTTCACCTTCGTGGACAATGCCAGCGGCAAGCTCATCGGCTCCAGCCGTTATAACGGTTTCGACCCAGAGAAGAGCGAGATCGAGATCGGCTGGACCTTCCTCGGCAGGGAATACTGGGGTGGCGCCTACAACGCTGAGATCAAGAAACTGATGCTGGATCACGCCTTCAGCTTCGTGGACACGGTGCTGTTCTGGGTGGGCGACACGAACTGGCGCTCCCGCAAGGCCGTGGAAAAAATCGGTGGCAAACTGCGTGATGGCATTTTCCACCGCAACCCGGAGCAAGACGACCCGCCCCATGTGATCTACGAGATCACCCGTGCCAGCATGGTGCTCTAAGGTACCAAAAGACTCTACTCTCCACCCGTAGAGGGATCTCGAGAAAAAGGGTCAGAGCAACAGTGCAGTACGGATTCTTGCTCTAAGCCCATCTCTTTCTGACCCACCTTTTCTTTTTATTTCCCCTTCAATTGCAGGCGGCCACATTGATCCTGGTCAAGTTGCACTTCGGTGTATTCTCTAGAATGAATCCAGTACTTGAGGCAATCAGGGAGTTGTAGCATGCCTACTATTAGCAAGATTTTCGCAGTAATTGATCCGTCTACTGACAACCAGATAGCACTCGTAAGAGCAGGCAAGATTGCGGGACGCAACGAGAGCATCTCTGTTCATGTCTACGAGGCGCTTTATTCCAACGTGGAAAATTCTGATAAAGACGCTCTCCGACGGGTGGAGACTGCTCGCCATCAGGCGTGGCTGGATAGTCTTGTTGCTCCTCTGCGGGAATCCGGTATCGAGGTGGAAGTGGAGATTGAATGGACCAGCAACTGGCGCGACGCCATAGCGCCGGCCGCATTAAGGGCAGGCGCTGATTTGATCATCAAGGCAGCGACGGCGCACAGCGGGGCTGAACGCCGCTTGTTGAAGACTTCGGACTGGTCCTTGTTACGCAGCGCGCCCTGCCCTGTCTATCAAATCAAGAAAGACGATATTTCCCAGAACATCAAAGTACTGATGGCCATCGATGTGTCACGGACAGATGCGCTTCACAGCAAGCTCAATGACCTCGTGATGGACTACGGGAAGAGCCTGCTGGTAGGTGCAGAAGGTGCAAGCCTCTTTGTGGTGAACGCCTATCCTAATTCGGAGAAGTTTATCTATAAAGAGGATCTCGCCGAAAGAACCGGAGTCGATCCTGCCAACGCCTTCACGGTCGAGGGTTTGCCTGAGAAAGTTATCCCTGAAGTAGCGGAGCAGGTGCAGGCTGATATCGTTATCGTTGGCACCGCTGCGCGAGAAGGCCTTAAGGCTGCCGTTATCGGGAATACGGCTGAAAAACTGTTGGACGCCATCAGTACCAATATCCTGACGGTGAATGCCAACAAGTGAATTAAAGGCTTCCACCGGCCTGCGGTCATCTGTCCTGGCTGTGACGCTTAGGGTCCCATGATCAATCCCGGTCATGGGAGTCCATCGTTGTGAACGTCTCGCCGCGCCCCGCCCTCCCACTCGGGCTAATCAAGAGAATGGGTAGCGTAAGAAAGGCTTACTCTACCCACTGTTAGCAGCGACCTCTTGCTCAAAACCTGCCTTTCAATCCCGCCTCTTCCGCTTTAACCTGGCCACGCCAGGCAATTCCAAGCACTTACAATACGGAACGCTGGTGATACACTAGCCCCTTGCTCGCTCTCCAGTAAAACAACAACAGAGGTGTGCGTATGAGACGAACCCACCCCCTTCGCTCCCCAGGCCGGCGTTTGATCCGATCGCTTACCGCCGTCGCCGCGACAGCCGGGTTGCTTGCCGCGGGCCTGGCGACCTTGCCCCAGGTAGCCGCCGAGGACGCCGGTAACCTGTATAACACCGACGTGGACATCCGCATGGGCCAGCGCTATTTCGAGCGCCAGTGCTCCCGCTGCCACGGCTTCGACGCCAAGGGCAATGACGAGGTAGGCGCGCCAGATCTCACCGGCAGCCTGCGCAATGCCAGCACCGACGCCAGCATCTTCAATGTAATCCGCGAGGGGGTCTCTGGCACTGCCATGTTGCCCGTGGCGGCCGATGTGCCCGATCCCACCGTTTGGCAATTGGTAGCTTTCATCAATTCATTGCGCTACGACCCCAACTCCGTGACCCTGGAGGGTGACGCAGACAGTGGCCTGGCCCTGTTCAATGGCCGCGCCGAATGCAACAGCTGTCATATGGTTGACGGCCGTGGTGGTCGCCTCGGTCCGGACCTGTCACGCATCGGTGAAGACAACACTCCGGAAGATTTAATGCTGGCCATGACCAACCCTCATGAGCAAGTCGCGCCCCGCTGGTGGACCCTGCGGGTCACCGGTAGCGACGGTATCGAGCGTGAAGGATTCCGCATGGGCGAAGACAGCTTCGGGGTACGCATCATGGATGTGGACGAGAACCTGTGGTCTTTCCGCAAGAGCGAAATCGAGTCCTATGAACGCATCGAAGATTCCACCATGCCCAGTTACGAGGGAAGACTGAGTGATGACGAACTGGATGACCTCGTCGCCTACCTGTTCTCCCTGCGCCGTGAGGTACAGCCACAATGATTACAATGAAAAGATCAAGCATCGCACTACTCACCTCTCTTTCCGCCCTGTCAATTAGCTCGACATTGGCACAGGAAGACCAGTTCTCCACCGTCATCACACCGGCATTTTCTCCCATCACCTGGGAGCGACTGGTGGATGCCCGCAACGAGCCAGAGAACTGGCTCATGTATTCCGGCACCCTGGACAGCCAGCGCTATAGCCTGCTGGACCAGATCAACGTGGACAACGTCGACCAACTGGAGATGAAGTGGGCCTACCAGATTCCAGTAATCGACCGCGCCGAGACTGTGCCCCTGGTTGTGGACGGCATCATGTTCATCACCGAGGCACCCAGCAATGTGGTCGCGGTGGACGCCCGCACCGGTCGCGAATACTGGCGCTACGATCACGAGATGCCTGACGACCTGCGCATCTGCTGTGGCCGTAACAACCGTGGTGTGGCGATTCTCGGGGAGACCCTGTTCATGTCCACCCTCGATGCCCACCTCGTGGCCATCGATGCCCGCACCGGTAACCTGTTATGGGACACTGAGGTGGCTCGTCACGATGCCGGCTATTCCAAGACGGCGGCACCGCTAATCGTGAAAGACAAGGTCGTCACCGGTATCGCCGGCGCCGAGTTCGGTATCCGTGGTTTCATCGACGCCTACGATCCCGAGACCGGTGAGCGCGTGTGGCGCACCTACACTATCCCGGGTCCCGGCGAATTTGGCAACGACACCTGGTCCGACGATTCCTGGCGTACCGGCGGCGCATCCACCTGGATCACCGGCTCCTATGATGCAGAACTGAACCAGATCTACTGGGGCACCGGCAACCCCGGTCCGGACTGGAACGGTGACGTACGCCTCGGCGATAACCTGTACTCCGATTCCGTATTGGCACTGGATGGCGATACCGGCGCAATCGAGTGGCACTTCCAATTCACACCTCACGATGTGCATGACTACGACGCGATTCAGGTACCCATCCTTGCCGACCTGGAAATCAACGGTGAACAAGTACCCGCCATGATGTGGGCTAACCGTAACGGTTTCTATTACACCCTGAATCGCGCCACCGGCCAGTTCCTGTTCGGCAAACCCTTCGCCAGCGTGACCTGGGCTGAGGGCCTCGACCCAGTGACGGGCCGTCCCATACGAGTTGCCGGCATGGCGCCTACCTACGAGGGCATCATGGTATCGCCACCTATTGTGGGCGCAACGAACTGGTACTCTCCTGCCTATAGCCAGGACACGGAGTTGTTCTACGTGACCTCATTCGATGGTGAGCAGGAGTTCTTCAAGCGCGATGAAGACTACGAGGAAGGCGAGCGCTTCACCGGCGGTGGTGGCCGCTACACCCAGCCCATGGATGCCTTCCACAGCTCCATCCGTGCCATC
Organism: Pseudomonadota bacterium; assembly: GCA_027621405.1. GTDB lineage: Bacteria > Pseudomonadota > Gammaproteobacteria > Pseudomonadales > Pseudohongiellaceae > UBA9145. Next base: position 136,778 of record JAQCBT010000003.1, read on the forward strand.
AATCCGAAGACTGCGGATATCGAGTGGGAGTTTCCCATCATGCCTCGCTCTTCCGCCGGCATCACCACAACCGCGGGCGGCCTGGTGCTAACCGGCAGTGCCGATGGCTATTTCTTTGCGCTGGATGCGGAGTCCGGTCGTGAGTTGTGGAACATCTCACTGGGTGCAAGGGTTCACGCCGCACCCATGACATTCGCTATCGATGGCGAACAGTTCGTGACCGTGGCCTCGGGCAACGTGGTGTACACCTTCGGGTTGCGCGACTAATACTTCCAACACAGAGGCCGGAGAGAATTAACCCAATCTCTCCGGCTTCTTGTCTTCCGTATCAGCTTTCTGTCTTGTAGTAAGGCGCTACCAGTTGTTCACTCACTTCCCATAAGCGAGCCGCAGCGTCTGCAGTAGCAAACTCGGCGGTTCGAGCACGATGGCAGTCGAAGAAATAACCGCCCGCCGCGTTCACCGCCTCGTCGTCGTCGGAGGTGGCCAGCCAGATAAAAGTCTCCGACCCCTTCTCTACGGACCACATGAAGGGGTACATCACTACACCGAGGATCGTTGCAAGAATGCCGCCCTTGCCCCAGATGGCGGTGCGCACTGCGCCCGGGTGGAAGGAACTGCAGATCAGGTTCTTGTCACCGAATCGCCTGTGCATTTCCATGGCGGTTAACAGGTTCATCAGCTTGCTGCGACCATAAGCCTTCAAGGTTCGGTAACCCTGCACGAGGTTCAGATCCTCAAAATCCAGCGGGCTGCCCTTGTGGCCGAGGGAACTGGTGAACACGACCCGGGCAGAGCCGGACTCTGCACTCTTGAGCAAGGCAGGTAGCAGGTGCCGGGTCAGCAGGAAACTGCTGAGATGGTTAGTGACAAAAGTCTTTTCGAAGCCTTCGTCAGTAGTGATACGGGAACCGTTGGCACCGCCAGCGTTGTTGCAGAGCACATCGATCCTGTCATAACGCGCCGCCAGCCTGTTGCCCAGTTCATTCACCGACTTGAGTGAGGAGAAATCGGCGATCTCGATACGCACCGACTCGTTGCCAGTGCTGGCGATAATCTTTTGCCGGGCTTCCGTGGCCTTGGCCAGGCTGCGGCAGACTAGCACTACCTCTGCGCCGCGCTCGGCGAAATTTTTCGCTGCCTCAAAGCCGATACCACTGTTGCCACCGGTGACGATAAAAACTTTTCCACTCAAGTCTGACATGACTCTCCTCTTTAATTCTCTCGCTAATCATCTTGATTACTGCGGTTATTCTGAGCGATGCCACCCTATCCCACAACCCGGCACTACGTTATATTCCCTTCTTGCTGTGGCTGACCGCGGCTGGAATGCGAACAAGAAGGACAACAATATGGTAATCGTCATAGGGAATGTCACCGTCCGCGAAGACGCCCTGGAACAGGCACTCGCACTGGCTCACGCACACGTCGAGCGTTCGCGCACAGAACCCGGTTGTATCAGTCACGCGGTTCATATCGACACCGAGAATGCCAATCACCTGGTCTTCCTCGAACAATGGCAGGACATGGATGCGCTGCAACAACACTTCCGGGTTCCGGAGTCCGCCTCCTTCATCAGCGCCCTCGGTGAACTGGCGGTCGAGGCTCCAACCCTGAAGCTGTATACCGCCGATGAAGTTCCCCGGCACTAATCACGCTATCTGGATACCCGACAGGATACGACGATGACCGACACCCCGATCAGCCTGTTCCCCATTCCGGAACTCCATGGCCTCGACGAGGATATTCGCCAACGCATTCTCACGGTGCAGGAGAAATCCGGATTCGTGCCCAATATCTTCCTCGCCCTGGCCTACAAGCCGGACGAATTCCGTGCCTTCTTCGCCTATCACGACGCCCTGATGGAGCGGGCGAGTGGACTCAGCAAGGGTGAGAAGGAAATGATCGTGGTAGCCACCTCCGGCCTCAACCGCTGCATCTACTGCGTGGTGGCCCATGGCGCCATCCTGCGTATCCGGGAGAAGAACCCGCAGATCTCGGAGCAGCTGGCCACCAATCACCGAAAGTCGACAATCACCCCGAAGCAGCGGGTAATGCTGGACTACGCGGTGAAAGTGTCGCAAAATTCCCACCAAGTTGACGGCGAAGACCACCAACGATTGCTGGATAGTGGCTTCAGCCAGGACGATGTCTGGGAAATTGGTGCAATCGCCGCCTTCTTTGCCATGTCCAATCGTCTCGCCAATATGGCAAGCATTGCACCCAATACTGAATTTTATGGATTGGGACGCGAGTTCTGATCAGAAATTGAGCAAAAATTAGTCACTATCGGCTCTAATTTGATACAAAAATCAGGGAATCAGGGGGTTAATGCAGGGTGGCAAATTCTCCCTGTTTTCTACCCACAAAAAACTTCCCCTGAATGCCGCCAATAGGTAGTCTAACCAGTAATCCAGAGGCCGCCAGCGGTCGTAGAAAAAGAAAATAATAATTACCGAGATGGCCATTAAGCTCCCTGAATTCCCTGCTAGCGCCTACGTCGGCAACGCCACCTCGATACAACCGTGTCTGGGTGCCCGCTTGTATGAAGACGACTATGGCAGCATCCTGTTTGGCGCCCCTCCCGAGGTGCTGAAAGGCTTGCTCCTGCATGGCATTAGCAACTTCGACAGCGTGGTACTGCCCGACGTGCGGGAGAAAGGCGGTTCTCTCACCAATAGCCTGGAATTTCCCCTCTACTTCTTCCTCTTCGTCAGCAAGGGCCTGGAACAGGGCCGCAAGCTGAACCTGGTGGGGGATGCCGATGCGATCAGCCAGACCCTGCGCCTGCTGCGCATTACCCTGCTGGGCCCGACCCGTGATGAACTCTTGAACTGGCGTACTGAGCCGGAACTCATCAAGGAATGGCTGGCCGCCAGCAATGAACTTGCGCTCAAGGACAGATACGGCGAAACCATTCCCGTGGAGGATTTCTTTAACCTCTGCCCATTCAAGGATGGCAGCGCCACTGTGGGCGATCACCTGATTACCCGCCAGTCGACCGACGTCTTTGAAATCAACGCCAAGGGATCGCTTACCACGATAGACCTGAATGAAGACACTGATCTGGTCCCACCCTACCAGGTAGCTCCGGACTACGTCCCCGGCGGCCTCACCAAGATGGGTATCGAGGTACTGGGCGGCGCATCAGGATTTACCCCGTCGGAACCATGCACCGGCCTGGCGCTGTGCTATATCGGCGAATACATCCTCATCGATTGCATCCCATTCCTGGATGAACACCTGTTTGCCCGGGGAATATCCAAGAACCAGATCGCCGCGGTGTTCCTGACTCACCTACACGACGACCATTCTTCCCTGTTCCCCCTGATGATGATGCCGCAGCGGGTGGACATCATTACATCGCGCGAGATCTACAACATGGCCATGGACAAACTGGCCTGTGGTATAGGCTGGAAGCCGGAAGCCATTCGTGAACATTTCCGACTGGTGGAAGCGCGACCGGGTAAGCGCCTGAACTATTTTGGGCTCACGATCGAGCCCCATGTCACCGTGCACAGTATTCCCACCATCGGCGCAACCTTCTCCACAGTGCACCGCGGCATCGAGCGAGAAGTCTGCGTCGTTGGTGATAACCACACCATGAGTGCCATCCGGGAGATGACGAACCGCGGCCTGATCCGCGAGAGCACCACGGACAATCTCGAGCGACTCTACAGCGAGCGCTTCTCCCTGCTGGTGGCCGATGGCGGCGCTGGCGCCATTCACGGCGATCCGGCCGATGCCCTGCATTCCAATGCTGACCGCGTGGTATTTGTGCACGTTGAGAAACTCGCCAACGAATTTGATACTACATTCTCCCTGGCCACTTCCGGCAAGCGCTATACGATCCTGGAAGGCGATCCGGCAATCTATACCTCCCAGATCAACCACTACCTCACCGTGTGGCTGGGACGTCCATTCCCCAATCGTTGGATGCGCAGCCTGCTGGCCGAGGAAGAGATTCGTCGCTACAACACCGACGATGTCATCCTGGTGCAGGACTCAACAACCCGCGGTTACGTTTACCTGATCCTCACCGGTTACTGTGAAGTAGTTCGCCATGATGGTGTGGAACTACATCACGAAGCCAACCTGCAGGCTGGCGACATTCTGGGCGAGATGGCAGTTATCACCGGTACCGGCACACGCAATGCCAGCGTAGTAGCAAGGACACCTGTCACCCTTTGCGTATTCTCTGAAGAAACCTTCAAGTCATTCATCGTGGCGGAAGGCTTCCAGGATCGCTTGCTGGTGCAGTGGGCCATGCGCCCCGCTATCGCCAGGCAACCACAATTCCAGAGACTCAGTTCCATTGTGCTGGAAAAACTAAGCCGCATCGGTGAATTAAGGGAGTTGGGGCCAGGCGACAGCCTTGAGCTGACCTCCGACTGCTGGTGCCTGTTGTCCGAGGGCGAAGCGAAGATCAATGGCAACAGCATGTTCATCAATGAAGACTACGGTTCGCGACCATTCGCACCGGAAATCACCGGCCCGGTCTCTACCCGCGATGGTTGCAAGCTACTGCTGTTCAGCAAGAAACATCTGGAGAAGCTGCGTCTGGAAACTCCGCAACTCAACTACCAGCTGCGCAAGATGCGCATGCGCAGTCCAAACCAATTGGTGAACTGGCGCCTGGGCAGAGTCAACATCCTGCAGTAAGCAGTAACGTTTCAGTATTTCCGGAGCATTCTTCTGTCCTGCTCCGCAGCCGACGATGAACGCAAACATCTCCACCCTGCAAATCCTGGCCCTGAACGACGCGGAACAATCCGAGAATCGCATCCACAGTGACGAAGTCGCTGCCCGTTATGGTTTCAAGGGGGCACTGGTCAGCGGTGTCAATGTGTTCGGCTATCTCAGCCAGCCACTGGTACGCATCTACGGCGAGCAGTGGTTGCAGCGAGGCATGCTTGATGTGCTGTTCATGAAGCCAGCCTACCAGGATGACCTGCTTACCATTAGCACCGAAAACCTGGACGACACCTCAGACCAGCGCAGCCATCTCACCAGCGCGCATAACGAGCAAGGCCAGTTACTGGCCCGCCTCGAGTCCTGGCTGCCCACAAGCATGCCGAAGCTGAACGACCTCGCGCACAGCGCCGGTGGCAAGGCGAATAAAGAACGGGAGGAGATAAGCTGGGACAGGATCGAACTCGGAAGCCCCGCGCCCCTGTTCAGCTGGCAACCCTCCATCGAAGAGAACCAGGCCCATGTACAAATGCAACGGGACCAGTCACCCCTGTACCAGGGTGAAGCTCAATACATCCATCCCTATTTCCTGCTGGATGCCTGCAATAAGGCCCTGATGCGCATGTTTATCCTGCCCGCCTGGGTACACACCGGCAGCAAGCTGGTGCTGCGGGAAGGGATTAGGGTCGGCGACACTCTGCAGGTGCTCACGGTGCCCATCGACAAATGGGAACGCAAGGGCCACCAATTCATCAAGTTGTATATCGCCATAAAAAAAGACAATGATGTGGCACTTGAAGTAGAGCATACGGCGATATTCCGCCTGGCAGCCGCCTGATTCGAATTCCGCTGGCGCCTTCAGGACCAGTCGCTGTGAACCAGCTCAAGAAATTCGCTGGCCGTGGCCCGACAGAGGGTTTCATGCAGACCCACTACTGGAGTATATTGCTGACGCTACCGGCGAGATTGCCGGGGCCAGCCACAAGGAGTGACACTATGCCTCTCGACATCACATTCACCCTCAGCGATCGCGACCTCGAACGCTTCAAGACCATCGTCGGCAACGCTCGCAACAGCAGTGCGGAAAACCTCAGTACGGTGGAAATTGAAAAGTCTGCCTACAAGATCGTCGACGTGGCCATGAACTCCGATCTTCCCGATTTCATTGCCGATCGCCTGCTGCAGCTCAAAGTGTTGCTGGATATGATGAATGATGAAGACTGGGGCATGGGCGTGGATGACAAGAACCGCATCCTCACTGCCATGGCCTACTTCGCCGACCCCATCGACCTCATTCCCGATCACATCCCTGGCATCGGATTCCTGGACGATGCCATGTTTGTCGAAATCGTCATACGCGAACTCAGCAATGAGATCGAAGCCTATAACGAGTTCTGCGATTACAGGAACGAGGAAGAACAACGCCTCTCCGATGCGGGCACCGACACCAGCCAGAACCGTGATAGCTGGTTAGGCGAGAAGCGCGAGGAATTGCAGAACCGCATACGGCAAGCCAAAGAAGCGGCAGGCGACGAGGACTTCCTGTTTCACATTCTTTAGTGCTGTAAATCTGTAGTCGAAGCGCATCTGTGCATTAGAACCACGTTAGTACGCTTCACAGCAAACCAGCGATTCGCTAGCGCCCGGTAACCCGCCGCCGCAACGATTCCCGGTCCACTTCCCTGCCGTCTAGCAACACACGATCGATGCGTCGCGTGTTGCGAATGTCCTGCAGCGGATCGCCATCCAGTACCAGCAAGTCCGCCTGGTAACCGGTACGCAGCAATCCCTGATCCTTTAAACCAAGAAAACGCGCGGCATTTCCCGTCGCCGCCTGCAGCGCCACCATGGGCGGCACACCAAGGCGCACATATATCTCCAGCTCTCGATGGCCGGTGTAACCAAAGGGATGATCCGGCACCGCACCCGCGTCGGTGCCCAACACGAGCTGCCCACCCGCTGCAAGAAAACGTGCCAGGCCGTCCCTGACCGACTGCTCCTGTCCAGCATCTCTAACCGGGGTAAGCAGGCGCTGTTCGCTCACCCGAAGACGACCTGCAGCCTCTTCATCGAGAAACGGCACAAGAAAAGCATCTGCTCCTATCGCCTCGCGGCGCAATTCACCCAGCCCAAGATTGGGCACCACGAACACATCGGCGTTCGCCGCCTGGCCTGCCAGCGCTGCCGAAAAATCATCACCGATGCGGCCATGCAAGAATCCGTGCACACCCGCGTCTATGAGGTCCACCATATCCGGCGCCGTCTGTTGATGTACAAACACCCGCAGACCAAGCGCGTTGGCTTCTTCTGCAACAGCCCGGTAGATCTCCGGCGCCAGCTTCAACTGCGAACCACCCCGATCATCCACCCAGATCTTGATGAACTCGATACCCAACTCGGCCGCCTCGCGTACCTGCGCCCGCGCCTGCACCGGATCGCCCAGACCCCGCAGAATCGTCATGCCGGTAGCCGCCTCAACCTGTGCCGTCTCTACCAGAAACTGATTGTTAGGCCCCTGCCCCGGTGGCGCCATCCCTGCGGCAAACAGGAACTCCGCGTAGGACTGATCGGTCGCTGCCTGTTGCAACTGAAAATTCAATCCCAACAGGTCCGGATCGCTACCAGCGGAAAACACGGCCGAAAATCCATAATAGGCATACTGCTCCAGGTTGGCCCGCAGGTTCTCCTCACCATAGAACTCAGCCCCCCAACCGTCGTACGCCTGGTATCCAAGATGTGCATGCCCATCGATTAACGCCGGCATCAGAGTCTTCCCGGTCAGATCAATCACCGCATCGGCACTGGCCCCATCCAGATCACCCACACTCTGAATCACGCCATTGGCAATCAACACATCAACCGCACTCAATTCGGAACCATCACCAACGATCACGTGAGAGTTCTGGAAAAGTACCGATCCATTCTGTTGCGCATTAAGCAGCCCGGTACCCCAAAAAAAGAACAGGAAAGCGATAATCGGAGAGGCTTTTTTCATATTTATTTCTCCTTGACGAGAAGAGTGAAGCCGCAGTGTAGCAAGACCATTTTTGTTTCTAAAAGGTTTAAATTGTCCCTCGCCAGCTTCAATGAGGGAGCGGGTACACCCTGTAGGACCGTGCGGGGCGGAGACAGTCTGTGCTCCTGCATCTTCAAAGGATGACCTTTGCTGGCGAGCATACCAAACCGGTCCCACCCACTCCGGCATCCCTCGATAGAACCCATCGCTGAGCAGCCAGAACCCTTAAAAATCACTCAATTTTTAGCCACGGGGCTGTTATTCTGCCAACTGATTGAACCGAATCGGGAACCCCAAGTGCCGACACCCTCTCCCCAGGGCCTAAGCAAGCATGAAGCCCTGGCCCTGGCCGACAACGACAACACCGCAGAGCTGGTGGAGATGGCTGGCGCCCTCAGGGATGCCAGCCACGGCAAACTGATCACCTATTCGAGAAAGGTTTTTATCCCCCTCACCAAGCTGTGCCGCGACGTCTGCCACTACTGCACCTTCGCCCAGACTCCCAGGCACATTCCCCAGGCCTACATGGCCAAGGAAGAAGTACTGGAGCTATGCCGCGCCGGCGCTGACATGGGCTGCCAGGAAGCGCTGTTTACCCTGGGTGAGAAACCCGAGCTGCGCTACAAGGCCGCGAGGGAAGCCCTGGCCGAACTGGGTTACGAGAGCACGCTGCATTATGTGGCGGCGGTCGCAGAGGCCGTGATGAAAGAAACCGGCCTGCTGCCGCATATTAATGCCGGCAACATGACCCGCGAGGAGATTGCCATGCTGCGCCCGGTTAGCGCATCTATGGGCATCATGCTGGAATCTGCCTCGCCACGACTGTGTGAGAAAGGCATGCCGCACTACGGCTCGCCGGACAAGGATCCGGAAGTTCGACTGCACACTTTGGCACTGGCAGGCGAAGCCAATGTACCGTTCACCACCGGCATACTGATAGGCATCGGTGAGACCCGCAGCGAACGCATCGAGTCATTGTTAAGAATCAGGGAAGTGCACGAACAGTATGGACACATCCAGGAAGTCATCGTGCAGAACTTCCGCGCCAAGCCGAATACGAAGATGTCCCTGGCACCGGAACCAGACCTGGATGATTTATTGTGGACCCTGGCGGTAACCCGCCTGATCTTCGGCGAGCACATGAACATCCAGGCACCTCCCAACCTGAGTCCCGGTGTTCTGCCAAAACTTGCTGCCGCGGGCATCAACGACTGGGGCGGCGTGTCACCTCTCACCCCGGACCATGTGAATCCGGAGGCACCCTGGCCACACCTGGATCAACTGGCGCAGGAAACCGCCAGCGCCGGCATGTTCCTGGAACAACGCCTGACCATCTATCCCGAATATGTCCGTGACGCAGAACGCTGGCTTGATCCTGCAATGCGCACGGCGGTGCTCAAGCATTCCGACGGCCAGGGTTTCGCAAAGAGGGACACCTGGGTCTCAGGGGTGGAGAAAGAGATACCGGCCCTGGAGAAACAGCTGGTACATGAGAAAGGTAAAGTAGTTTCCGGCAACATCAGAGAAATCGTTGCCCAGTGTCAATCAGGCCAGCTTCCAGAAGAATGCGACATCGCCACCTTATTCACTGCAAGGGGCGGAGATTTCTCCTATGTAGTGGCAGCAGCCGATGAGTTGCGCCAGCAGAGCAATGGCGATGTGGTCAGCTACGTCGTTAACCGCAACATCAATTACACCAATGTCTGTTACTTCAAGTGCCAGTTCTGTGCGTTCTCCAAAGGCAAGCAGAGTGAGAACCTGCGTGGTAAACCCTATGACCTGTCGGCGGGGGAACTGGCGCGGCGCTGCCAGGAAGCCTGGGCCCGGGGCGCCACCGAGGTTTGCATGCAGGGCGGAATCCATCCGGACTACACCGGCCAGACCTATATCGACATCGTTTCCACCGTGAAACAGGCTGTGCCCGAGATGCACGTGCATGCCTTCTCGCCACTGGAAGTCTGGCAGGGAGCGGCAACACTGGGAGTGCCCATCAGGGAGTTCCTGTCCCGTTTGCGGGAGGCCGGATTGAATACCTTGCCGGGCACTGCTGCCGAGGTGTTGCACGACGAGGTCAGGCAAAGCATCTGCAGCGACAAGCTGAATACCAGCCAGTGGCTGGAAGTCATGGCTACCGCTCACGAACTGGGATTCAATACCACCGCTACCATCATGTTCGGCCATGTCGATAACTATGGTCACTGGGCTGCCCACCTCAGTGCGATACGTCGGCTACAGGATACTACCGGTGGCTTCACCGAGTTCGTACCTCTGCCCTATGTGCCCATGGAAGCACCCATGTACCTGAAGGGGAAATCCCGTCGTGGCCCAAGTTTCCGGGAGGCGCTGCTGATGCATGCCGTACCACGACTGGCGTTCCATGGCGCAATCGCCAATATCCAGACGTCATGGGTGAAGATGGGCAAGCAGGGAGCTCTGCTGGCCCTCGACTGCGGTGCCAATGATCTCGGTGGTTCGCTGATGAATGAGAGTATTACCCGGGCCGCCGGAGCCGAACATGGCCAGGAGTGGCCGCCATCCGAGATAGAACAGGCGATTCAAACCATCGGTCGCAATCCGCGCATGCGCACAACCCTCTATGGCGACGCCCCTGAGGGCCAGCGCAGCCGCGCCTTCCAGGCCGAGGCACTGCTGGAAATCAACAATGACATGGCGGGCAAACGACAGCGCAGCAAGCGGCTGGAAGCCGTGGTTAACCTCGCCTGACAAGCCTTCGCCGGAAGCGCAAAATCTCAGACCAATAATTCTGCTGTAACGCCTTCTTATCGGTTACAATCCCGCGCTAACTCTATTTCGCCCTGACTGGCGCAATCCGCAAGATCAACACGAGCTCTAACAACAGAAGCAGACAATGAAGATATGCATTACAGGCGCCAATAGCAGCGTCGGCCAGAACCTCCTCAACCATCTGGCCAACAAGGAAGGTGCCGAAGTGATCGCCGGCGTTCGCTCACAAAAGGCTTTCGCCGACCTGCCCCAGGCAGCGAATATCAAACCCACTACCATCAGCTATGAAGACAGCGAGAGCCTGAATACGGCCATGGCTGGCGCCGACTGTGTTATCCATCTCGCCGGCATACTGATCGAGAGCAAGCATTCCAACTATGCCAGCGCTAATGTAGCCGCCACGGCGGCAGTAGTGGCCGCTGCACAGTCGCAGAATCTCAAGCACATCATCTTTATCAGCGTGGTAGGCGCGAGCCCCGATTCGAACAATGCCTATTTTCGCTCCAAGGGTGCTGCAGAACAGATAGTTGCCGGCTCCGGTATCGCCGCCACCATCATTCGAACACCGATACTGCTTGGCCCGGGAACTGCCGGTGCCTGGTCCCTGCTTGCCGCGGCCAAAAACCCCAAATGCAAGGTGCTGGGTGGCGGCCATTATCGCATGCGTCCGCTGGACACCGATGACCTGAGCAGCGCACTCACCACCCTGGGCATGAACCCGGCATCTGGCGTAAGCACCCATGAACTGGTCGGACCACAAAGCATTCCCTACCGGGAACTGATCCAGAAGACGGCGAAGATGCTCGGCAAGGAAGTGGAAGTAGGCAGTGTGCCAGTCTTCATGGCCAAGATCGGAGCCGCACTCACCAGCACGTTGAAGGGCGGCGGCATTACCCCGACCGTTATCGATGTCATCACCAGCGATGAAATAGTAGAGACAAATGCCGACGCCGCGCTCGGCCTGACATTGAGTTCGCTGGATGACACCCTGCAGAGAATTATCAAGGCAAGCTGAGAAGAACAAGCAGAGAGAACTATGAGCGAAGAAGCCCAAACCGACACGACCGAGAATCAGACCACAGAAGCGGGTGCCAGCACCGAGCAAATGCAGGCACCACCCAAAAAGGGTCTGGCCGGGCGCATTGTTTTCCTCCTCATAACCGCCGCCTGTTTCGCCTATCTCTACTACCGCCTGAACGGCGCTGCCATGCGCGAAGGTATGGGGCTAGCTGATTATATGTCCCAGGTTTTCGCCAACGTACAGTGGGTACCCTGGCTGATCCTGATGATGGGCTACTCCCTGTTCTACTTCCTTATCGACACGCTTGTGGTGACCAGGGCGCTGAACTGGCTGCTCGCAGACATCAAGTACAAGGACATACTCCCTATCCGGGCCTGCGCCTATATCATCTCGATCTTTAATGAGCAGATCGGAAAAGGTGCCATGGCGTACTATTTAAACAAGCGTGACAAGATTCCGGGCTGGGAGGTGGGCTCGGTGATGCTGTTCATCATGTTCTGTGAAATCTTCTACCTGCTCGTGTGGGCGACTGTAGGCTACCTGTCTGCAGGAAGCGGACTGCCTGACGTATTCCAGATCATGCCGGTAATCAGCGGCGGCGCCGCAGTTTTCCTGGTGGTGTGGCTGCTATACTTCAGTGGCAAGATTCTTCCAGGCAACCAGTTTCGCGAGAAACGCATCCTGCATGCCTTCCGAAAGGCGCAACCGATTCACTACCTGAAATTCTTCCTGCTGCGTTCACCTGCCCTGCTGGCCGCCATCGTCGTTTATACCACCGCCCTGAATTTCTTTGGCGTCGAGGCATCTTTCCTGGAGCTGTTGCCTTACCTGCCGGTGATCTTCTTCGCCGCTGCAGTGCCAACCCCCATGCGCGCCGCGGCAATCACATTCTGGGTGATCCTGTTTCCTGAAAACGAGGGGCAGATGGCCGCGTTCGGATTTGTACAGCACAACTTCTTCATCCTGTTTAACGCCATCATCGGCCTGATCTTCTGGCGCCGCGCGCAACGGGAACTGTTCGCCTGATATGGCTAATCTGCTAACCGGAATCCGCCTGCTATTGCTGGTTCCGGTAGCCTGGGCCCTGGCCCAACCTGCCCTGCTTCACCCTGTACTCGTATTGGGCATGATCGTCGCCGCCATTCTAAGCGACTACTACGATGGCAAGGTGGCTCGTGCCCTGGGCACGGCGTCACCCCGCGGCATGTTGTTCGACCACGGCACCGACTTCCTGTTTGTCACCTCCTGCCTGGCGGCGACAGCCTATCTCGGCCTGTTACCGGCGCTGCTACCCCTGCTCATCGTAATAGCCTTCACCCAGTACGTGCTGGACTCTTACTTGCTCTTTCGCCAGAAGCAATTGCGCATGAGTATGCTGGGCAGGTGGAATGGCGTGTTCTATTTCGTGCCGACGGTGCTGATCGCCAGCAGCCGACTGTTCCCGGGTACCGCGCTGCAAAGTCTGCTACAGACTTCTGCCCGCTACCTCTGCTACCTGTTGATTGCCAGCACCATCGCATCCATCGTGGATCGAGGCCTGGCTCCATGGCGCAAGAACAGCCATTAGCGTGACAACTGTAGTATTTCTGTAAACTCCAGTTTCTACACTGGAATTTACAATTTACACAGGACTACAACATGTGGAGTTCCAGACTCAAATTACTCACCCTGTTCGCAATCTACTCACTGTTTCCTGCCGGTCTTGCTGCCCAGGAATGTAGCGCTGCCGATAGCCTGGAAGGACCCTGTGCTATCGAATCCGAATTACTGCTGATGAACGATATACAGGCTGTGGGCTCCCACAACAGTTACAAGCTGTTTATCCCACGGCCGGAACTGGAACTGATCCGTGCCTACAACGAAAACTCAGCTCTTGCCCTGGATTACGACCACCTGCCCCTTACCGAACAACTGGATCTAGGTATGCGCCAGATTGAGCTGGATATCGTCTATGATCCAGACGGCGGTCGCTTCGCGGACCCACTGCTACCCAGCCAGGTTGCCGAGCTGCCGGGTGCCATGCCATTCGATGCCAGCGACTTAGAGCAGCCAGGGTTCAAGGTGCTACATTCCCAGGACATCGACGTGCGCTCCAATTGCGTGACCTGGATCGCCTGTCTTACCGAAATCAGGAGCTGGTCCCAGGCTAATCCGCAGCATGTACCCATTCTCATCATGTTCAATGCCAAGGAGGGAGGCTCAGCCTACCCGGGAGTGCGCCCGGCACTGGATTTTACAGCAGCAGCCTACGATGACCTGGACGCCGAGATCCTCTCGGTATTCAGCCCCGAAGAACTGATCACACCGGATTGGGTACGCGGCAATCACAGGACACTGCGGGAGGGCGTTCTGGCCGGCGGCTGGCCCGGGCTCAACGAAGCCCGCGGCAAAGTGTTCTTTGCAATCGATGAAGGACCGACCAAGATCGCGGTCTATATGCGGGGCCGCGAGTCGCTGCAGGGGCTCCCTGTATTTGTTAACTCTGTGAACGAAAATGCGGAACACGCCGCCTATTTTACGATCAACAATCCCATCGCTTCCTTCGACCGTATCCAGGCCGCCGTCAAGGCGGGCTTCATAGTCCGCACCCGCGCCGATGCCGATACCATGGAGGCGAGGGAGAACTCCACTGAGCGCCGGGACTCGGCTTTCGCCAGCGGCGCCCAGTACATTTCCACTGACTACTATTTGCCGCGAAAGGAGTGGAGTGATTACCAGGCCGTATTGCCCGGCGGAGCGCCAGCCCGCTGCAATCCCGTGCGGGCCCTACAGTGCAAGTGAGGTGATGCAGGAACATCACACTGCATGCCTGCCTTCCCATCTATTGCACTATGCAGGATCACCCTTCTGCAGATAAATCCTGTTACAGACAGCCCAATCAATCGATAGTTATACTGGATCGCCATCCGTAATACTCTTCAGCCAGAGACTGCCATGCAGGTCATCTTCATTCATGGGCCCGCCGCCGCGGGCAAGTACACGATCGGAACCCTGGTCAGCAATCTACTGGGGCTACCCCTGTTTCACAATCACCTGACTGTGGACCTGGTGAGCAGCCTGTTTGAATTTGGCACGGAGGCGTTTTGTCAGCTCAGGGAAGCAATATGGCTGCAGAGCTTCAGCAGCGCCAGCGCGGCCGGCAGATCATTCGTGTTTACCTTTCACCCAGAGGCCAGCTTGGCCCCAGACCTGGTGACGAGGCTGCAGGCCTGTGTTGAAGAAAACGGCGGACAGGTGCAGTATATCGAGCTTGCCTGTGGTGATGAGGTGCTGCTGAGTCGGCTAGGCAATGAAGACCGCGGAAGATTCGGTAAGCTGAACGACCCTGATTTGTTCATCAAATTGCAGACTCAGGGTAGCTTCGATTACCCGCCGCTGCCGGAGCCACTCCTCAGGCTTCGCACCGATGCGCTATCTGCCGAGGAAGCAGCCAGCCGGATCGTCGCTGCGCTGCAGGATGAAGCAACGAACCAATCGAAAACAAGAACAACAAGAGAATAGCCATGTCCTTCGATATTACGATCACGCTCAGCGAAGAAGATATCCAGAGATTCCAGGACAGCATCGACCAGGGCAGGCATGTAGTCGCCGACCCCGAGGCCGCCGAGAAAGTGGAAGAACTGGCCGCAGAGCTCATCGACAAGGTGCGGGAGATCGACCTCCCCTCATTCATCTCCGACCGCCTGCTGAAGCTGCAGATTTTGATCAACATGATCCGGGATTCCGAGTGGCAGTTGAACCCGGAAGATCGCAATGTCACCCGCAGCGTGCTCTACTACTTCATCAATCCCGATGATGTCATACCGGATCATGTGCCCGGACTGGGCTTTCTCGACGATACCCTGTATGCAGAGATCGTGATACAGGAACTGTCCAACGAAATCACGAGCTATCAGGAATTCTGCCAGTACCAAATTGCCGAAGAGACTCGCCTCAACAAACTGGGACTGGACACCAGGGTTGGTCGTGAAGACTGGCTGGCAAGCAAGCGTGCTGCACTACATGCCAGAATGCGGGAAAGGCAAAAACTGGCCCAGGGCGGTCGCGGCTTACGCATGCGCTTACTCTAGCCAGACTAATCCGAATACAGATTCCTCATAATCCCCGATGGGTAACCCAACCCTGGGGCACACACAAGGAGACGACTCCATGCAGGCGATTCTCTTTGCAGCGACGACCAATCCTGACGGCAGTCGACATTTCTACGAGACCCTGCTGGGATTAAAATTTCTCTCGGAGCAGCCCCATGCACTGGTTTTCGATGTGGATGGCGTCGAGTTCAGGATTCAGAAGTTGGATCAGGTGACACCTGTCCCCTACACGGCACTGGGTTTCAAAACAGGCGACATCAAGGCTGAAATCTCAGAATTGAAGGACAAGGGCCTGGCCTTCGAGGTCTACCCATTTCTGGACCAGGATGCGCTGGGCATCTGGACCACTCCGGATGGTACCCAAATCGCCTCGTGCAAGGACCCTGACGGCAACGTGGTTTACCTGACCCAGCACCCGGACAAGAATTGAATCCAGAAGACGAGCACCGGGCGCTCCTGCAACAACTCCTCTCGCTTGAGCAGGAAATGCATCGCACGGTAGTTCGCCGCGATCGTGGTCGCATGCAAGAACTGTTGCATCCTGAATTTGAAGAGATTGGGCGTAGTGGCAGGGTGTATTCCCGCCGTGAAATCCTGGCTGAATTCAATAACGAGGGAAACCGGCGTGAACGAAGTCGAATCAAAGCCGGTGTCGGACCAGCTAGCGCTGCTCAGCTATGTGTCTTGCCATCGAGCAACAGCCAACCCGCGACAATCCCGTCGTAGTTCACTCTGGCAATGGCATAATGAGCGCTAGCAGCTCCGCTCTCACCAGGGCACCGCACTGTTGGACGAGAACTAGCCGAGAATTACTGCAGAGTACTGGACGGCGGCCGATTCGCGGTAGCTTCCAGCAAGCCCCAGTCGGTCCTGCCTATAATCCGCTCTATCACTTCGAAGATGGAATTGAACAACTCCACGGTGACGCCGATGGTCATACCCTTGTCGTCGGCACCGTAGAAGCTCAGGGCATGCACCCCTTCTCCTTTCCCGTTGGGTTGCAGATTGAGCTTTTCTGCCAGCAATCCTGACTCCCCCAGGGGAAAACTCGTTCCTGGTTTGAACTTTGTGGTGAAATCCTGGCTCTGGGCGACTGCCTGCTGCTCGAAATCCGCCTGCATCACGGTCTCTGCACCGGCAATGCTGGTCTGGGTGTGGGGACGGGATGGATCCTTCTTTACCCGGTAGCTGCTGGTCTTGGTCTTGAAGTCAGTCAACAGGGAGGCGCACATCCTGCGGGTAAGCCACAGGCGGAACTCTTCTCCATCGGTGTTGGTTATCCGCAACAGGATACGGTCTTGCTGCAGGTTATAGCCTGCATCGAATTGGGCAAAGGCACTCATTAACTATAAGGAATCGCGGTTAGCTCTGAAACTCAGAGGATATTGTTGATAGAGGCGGTAAAAATCCCGCAGGTTGAAATCACCGAGCACTTTCTGACTGTAGCCGCGCTTGCGATTTCGATAGAGATCAAAGTCCTTGTAGCGCAAAGCATGCAGGCAGTTCTTGCATACGACAAAACCGTGATTGACCATGGACATATCACCACCGGGGCGCAGCTTCATGAGTTCATAATCGTCTGATAGCCGGGTTGTCACCGTGACCTCCTGCTCTGGGTGCTCACGCTTCAGCTCTTCCAACTCCGAACACATGGCTACATGGTAGGCAGGGTATTCGCGGCGATCACGGAACCAGTTTTCAATAGGCACATAGGCCAACACCCGACTGTTCTTGATGGCCAGCGTCTTGTCCGGCAACACCTTGATCGCCTCAGGCTTCATCAGCAGCCCCGGATTCTCCAGCTGCGAGCGCTCCTGCCCGGTCAGGTGAATCGCGGGATCAAACAGCTCAAAGTAGCCGAGCCTGTCCGTGCCCATTTTTTCACGCAGGGTGTTGAAGGCCTCAAACTCGGTGAAATCCATTAGTTCCACGGGCTAGCGAATCTCCTGCAAGATGGTGGAGAGTCGGGTCTCGGCATCGGTTACTACCACAAACTCCACCCGCCGCGAGCGATCCTCATCCTCACTACCGTCAACACGGGTAATCAATTGTGAGGACGACAGCCCATTGGCCGTCAGTCGCTCGCGCAGCCATTGCTTCTCATGACTAACTGCTTCCAGGTCCATGATGTAGCCCAAAGCGGAGCGAGTGCGAGCCTGGGACAGTGCCATGTTGCGCATATAGGCGTCGTCATTGTCCTCGGCCTGGGACCAGGCGCTGGAGGTATGCCCTTCAATGCGGACCTCCTGAATTTCATCCCGGTACTGATCGGAGGCGAGAATTGCCAGGTAGCGCGGAAAGAAATCGTCGATGATGGCGGCAAATTCGTCACGCAGGCTGGATTCACCCAGCTCAAACAGCAGGTCGGTATTGGTGAAGCGCAGCCGCAGGTCTTCGTCGAGTTGGGCACCCCAGCGCGGCAGGTCCTGTTCGAACTCAGCATACAGGTCCTGGTAGAGCTCTTCGCGCAGGTCTTCGTAGAGCACTACCACACGCTCGATCTCTTCGTTCTTCTGCTCCACGATGACCAGGTACATCACGGAGATCAGCAGGAACACGATCATGAGCCCGCTCATGAGATCGCTCACCGCGATCCAGTGCTCTTCGTTTTCCTGTTCGACTTCGGTGCTAAACATGATTTCGAATTAACTCTGCCGCGACAACTGTTTCTCGGCGAGAGTCAGTATCTCCCGCAGGCGATCGGTGAGCGGCATGTAGTCGTTTACAAATTTTTCAGACAGTGCGGTAAGCTGGTAACCAAAAGTCTGCAGGGCCTGGGTAAGCTCCTTCTCCATGGACTCATCCAGAATCTGCATATGGGTATTGGTCTTCTCTGTCATGCTCTCGACATGCTGCGCCAAACCACTGTGGGCATCATTCACCGACTGCGCCAGACCCAGATTGACCTGCTCCACTGTCTGGGTAATGTCCCGTGCCGCCTGGGTCAGCACCTGGGTGAGACTGCGATTGTTTTCCTCGATGCTATCCTTGAGTTTCACCGTGAGTTCGGACACGTAATCACTCAAGGCAGGCAAACCTTCCGAGGCCTGCCCTACCAGACCGGACAGGCCAGACAGGTAACCTTCCAGGTTGCTGGTCTGCTGTTCCAATCCGCCCAGTAACTCACCCAGGGAGGCAGCAACCTTGTTGAACTCACGGGAGTGAGAAATCATCTCTTCGTAGGAACGGCTGGCATGCTGGATAACATCCTTGCTGGACTCCTGCGCCTTCAACATGTCTTGCAGCTGCACCGAATAGTTTTGCTGCCATTCCAGCAGGCGCCCCAGCGACTCATTGAACTTGTGGAAATTCTCCCCGTACTGCACTTCGATTCGGGAATTGAACTCGGTCATGACGGTGGTAATGGCATCGGTCAGCGCCGAAGTATTGGCATCCACCATCTGTGCCTGGTAGCTGCGCTGGGACTCCAGCATGCTGGCGCTGTTCTGGCGGTTCTCGTTGCGAAGCTCGTTGAGGTTTTCGTTGAGGGCGACGATGGCATTGTTCAGGTCGGCAACCGTTACCTGCTGTTCACCCTCTCTCGATGCACTGCGAATCGTCTGCAGTGCGTGGCGCAGGCGGATGCTAATGGCGCCAAGTATCCCTACCACAGATGACCACACCGCCACACCGAGCCCATCGATCATAACCGGGACGCTGGCCTCGATGTTGGCGCTGTCGAAGCGCGTGAGGCCGAAGGCTATACCGAGGAATGTACCGAAGATGCCGAAACTGGTGAGCAGGGACGGCGCCGTACGCACGGTCTGCAGGGAGTAGCTCGGGCCATGGAAGTAGACGACGAGGACAAGCATGAGGCCAATCAGGCCCCAGGTGATGGTCGTCAGGTCATTCAGAAGGTCCATACAGAGCTAGCCCCGGCTCATCTCAAGCGCTGGTTCTGGCTACCGCCAGCCAGAAAAACTTCAATAAAGTCAGGTTTATACCACACACTGCAGGCCGAAACGACCATGCATGCAGAGGCCGGATCCGCGCGGGAACCGGCCATGGGGAGAAATGCCTGCTAGTGGATTCTAGTCTTCGTCGGGCTGCTTACGCAGATGGCCATAAAGCAGTTCTTCGGTGAACTCCACGCACTTGAATTCCAGCAACTGCATGTTTTCATCCAGGCGGCGGTACAGGGGGAAGCGCACCGTCCAGGGCTCGGTGTAGACATTGGGATCTTCCAGTGTAGCCTCGTACATCAACACATTGGGTCCCATGTGGGTATAGCGCTCGGTTACCCGCAGGGCATCGCTATGGTGATTGCCCGCGTGGTCGAACCAGGTATCGGGTAACTGGTCGGTGACCTCGATGACCAGGGTGTCACCTTCGAAATGCGCCAGGTTATGGCCCATCCAGGACAGGATCGGCGCCTCATAATCCGGTTGATCCACATAGACGATTCGACTGGCGCTGGCGAACTCATAGGCCATGATGATGTGGTCTGTGGACTGGATAATCTGGAACGGCCACGGCAGGTAGTTCGCCCGTGGTATGCCGGGCATATAGCATTTCACCAGTGGGTCATTCGCCAGCCAGTCAGCCTTGTTGGCCTGCTGCTGTGCCCTGGCCTCGGGTGTGTAGGGTATCTCCCCGCCCACCACGATGCCCAGACCGGCACGAATAGCGCCGATTGCACCCATCTCCACCACCGGACTGAAATCGGCGGCATGGGGCTCGATGTTGTAATTGGCAGTGTTTATGGCCTGCCAGATGCCATTGAAATCGGGTTTTCCCTCAGCCGTGCGCGGGATCGAGGAATCCTGTGCAAATGCCGTGATGGAGAAGAATGTCGACAGGACGATGACAAGCAGGGTGAACGTTCTGTTCGTGTATTCCCTGGTCGTACACTTAATGGAAGGATCGGCCATGGTTTACTCCCTTATGGGTTATTGTTGTTATGCTATGCTCGAACCAGAAGCGACGAAAATACTAGCACATCACTGGTCGCCGCAACATTGAAACCGCTATCAGCAAAGCAGGCCTGAAATCTGAATACTCTCGCCAGACTCGAAGAAACCGGCTTTAGTATCTTCCTGCGTGAATCCGGCTTCGCGTTTTTCACCTCGCTTACCCTGCACTCACTCGCCATGGCCTTCGTGGTGGGGATCAATATCGCTATTAGCCTGCGCCTACTGGGAGTGGGTGAACAGCAGGCTCTGCCAGCGTTGCGCAAATTCCTGCCCCTGCACTGGCTAGCCTGTGTCCTGATACTGATATCTGGTGTCGCTCTGTTATTGGCTTATCCCGCCAAGGCGCTGACCAATCCGGTTTTCTACCTGAAACTGGCTGCACTCGGCACTGGCCTGCTGATCACAGCGCATCTGCATCATTGCTGGATTCAGGAGCGCATTCTGGCAAGGCCACGATTGCTGGCCGCCCTTGCCCTGGCCTGCTGGTTCCTGACCATAGGCGCCGGCCGCTTTCTCGCCTACACCCACAGCGTGCTGTTAGCTTCGAGGTACTTCTGATGGAGCAGGCCCTACTGGATTTCTCCCAAACCACGGGCATCTATGCCTTCATGAACTCTGCCTGGGGCTGGCCCGTGGTGGAGTCACTGCACTTCATGGGACTTTGCCTTTTGATGGGCACGGTCGGCGTGTTTGATCTGCGCATGTTGGGACTGGGCTGCGGCATCTCCTACCGTGAACTGCATCGACTCGTGCCTTTCGGCGTGGCAGGTTTTATTTTAAATGTTATAACTGGCACTATGTTCCTGAGTTCCGCTCCGGATCAATATTTGTACAACCCCGCCGTACAAATGAAGTTTCTGCTAATGCTGGTTGCGGGTGCGAACATGTCGCTGTTCTACCTGACTACCTCTGCCGCGGTGAAATCGACCCGCCCGGATGCGATCTTGGGACATCGCGCGCGCACCATCGCTGCAGTCTCGCTCTTGTGCTGGTGTGGCGTTATCATCTGCGGACGGCTAATTACCTGGTTCCGGCCTCCCTATCACTGGTGTTTCTGGTGCTGACCGCCGTTTTTCAGTCCACCCTTGAAACCAGTGCAGTGCTGATTTAGGCTCTCGGCCCGGATTCACCCCCTCAGAGCGAAATTTTACGACGACATGGCCCTGCAAGCAGAATTCACCCTCGGCAGTTTTCATATACGAGTCAACTGGCTCATCGCCGCCTGCGTCACCATTACCGCGCTGGCCTTCTGCCGGCTCGGACTGTGGCAACTGGACCGGGCAGCTGAAAAGGTCGCGGAGCAGCAGGAACTCCGCGCGGAACAGGAGGCGAATGCCGATCCCATTGAATCCATTCCGGAAGGCCACCTGCACCGCGCCAATCCGGATTTACAGAATCGCCATGTATCCCTGCAGGGCGAATACCTCAATGAACGCACGATCCTGCTACTGGCAGAGTTCTTCGATGACCAGATTGGCTACGGAGTGGTGACACCATTACGATTACAAAGCAACGGGGAACTGGTACTGGTGCACCGGGGCTGGACCACTGGCATCCTGCCCGCAGGCATGGAGCCCATCACCCGACCCGTGGAGGGCTATGTGGATGTGAAGGCACAGATCTTCGTACCCCCGGAAAACGCCCGCTCCTTCGATACCCAGGTCGATCCCAGCCAATGGCCGTTGCGGTTGCGAACCCTGGACATCGCTGTTATCGAGGAAATCCTGGGAGAGCCCGTTTTTCCCTTCCAGGTTCGCCTGACGGAAGACCAGGCCGGCGTGCTGGTACGGCACTGGCCGGCGGTGGTCGCCGACGTGAACCAGCACCTGTTCTATGCTGTGCAATGGTTCAGCTTTGGATTGATAGTTATCTTTATCGCCCTGCTGGCCAGCAGCAATCTCTGGCAATTAATGAAGGGGCGCGACCCGAGCATCGCTGGCTCCGCCTAGGCCTGGCGGCTATTTTTGCTGATATTTCAGCCAGTTAAGAAGCGAGTTAGGGCTCGCGGCAGTTTCCTGGGCGATAGGCGTGCTAAGTCGTTGATTTTAACCGACGATTTGATCGAGCAAGCGTTCAAAACCGGCGCCGAAAGTGCTAGAGTTCGCAGCTAATATATTTCCGGTTATTTTGAGATTCCCTGCCATCTATCCAACCGAGGAGTAGCGAGTATGCGCAGCTTTTCCCTTCTGAAACTCTTGCTTGGTAGTTCTGCCCTGACGGCAGCCCTGGCCATGCCTTCCATGGCCGCCGCACAGTCGGAGCAAGTCACCTTCCACAAGGATATCGAGCCAATCCTGCAGCGCAGCTGCCAGAACTGCCACCGCGAAGGCGGTGCCGGCCCCATGTCCCTAGTGACCTACGAAGAAGTCGCGCCTTTCGCCGGCCTCATCGAGTACAAGACTGGCCTGCGTGACCGCGCTGGTGCCATGCCGCCGTGGTACATGGAAAAGAACATCGGTATTCAGGAGTACAAGGATGATCCATCCCTGAGCGACGCCGAAATCGCGGCAATATCCACCTGGGCTCGCACCGGTACTCCCAAGGGTGACCCAGCCGATGCACCAGAGCCACTGGTATTCAACGATTCCGTCAAGTGGCGAGCAGGTGAGCCTGACCTTATCGTGGTCATGGATGACATCACCAAACTGGCGGGCACACCCGACTGGTGGGGCGAGATTCCTTCCGCACCTACCGGCTTGACCGAAGACCGCTATGTGAAGTCTGTGGAAATCGTTGAAGTCAACGATGTACCACAGGCTGGCAGTGGTCGCGACACCGTGGGCGGACGCTACATCTTCCACCATATGATCTGGGCGACTGCACAGATGGACGAGAATGGTGAACGGGTACCCGGCCTGGCGATCCCCTGGCCCGTACACGAAGTCGGTCGTAACGCCGACATATTCGACGAAGACGCCGGTCGCCTGCTGCGCGCTGGCTCCTGGATCGTTTCTGATTCCGTGCACCTGCACTCCAATGGTCGTGACACCACCGGCCATTTGGAAGTCGGTTTCCGTTTCCACGAACCAGACTACAAGCCCAAGTACCAGAATGCATTCATCGGACTCGGTAACGGCGTCGACATCAGCATCCAGGGCAACAAGGCTGACCAGGAACTGCACGCCTACACCGTGCTGGACCAGCACACCAAGGTCATCACCTTCGAGCCTCACCTGCATGCTCCCGGTGAGCGTATGTGCCTGGAAGCCATTTGGGGCTACACCATCGAGACCCTGTCCTGTGTCGGTTACGACCACAACTGGGTGCGTGGTTATCCCTATGCCGACCATGCTGCTCCATTGCTGCCTAAAGGCACCATCCTGCACATCACGGGCTACATGAACAACACGGAAACCAACCCGAACGTGCCAGATCCTCGAAACTGGCAGGGTTCAGGCAACCGTTCCGTGACCAATATGTTTATCGACCTCGGTATTCGCGTGACCATGACTGAAGAACAATTCTTCGAAGCCATGGAAGAGCGTCGCCAGACACTGAATCTGGGTCCGAATGATCACGTGATCGGCTGCCCCTTGTGTGGTGCCCCGCTTGTTGCGCCCATCGCCGATTCCGATGACAGCTCCTCGAGCACAGCAAGCGACGACTAAGGAAGACCATGAGCAACAGCAGTTATACAAACGGGCGCGCGTGGTTTGTGCGCGCCATGGCTCTCCTGGTCCTGCTGACCCCGGCTCTGGTCAATGCCCAGACCTATCGCAAGGGTCAGCACGTTGAGCCAGCCTATGAGGGATGGCGCCCAAATCCAGATGGCACCTTCAGTTTCATGTTCGGTTACATGAACGAGAACTGGGAGGAAGAACCCAATGTGCCGGTGGGCGAGAATAATTTCTTCGCACCGGGTGATGCGGACCGCGGTCAACCGACCCATTTCCTGCCTCGCCGTAACCGCTTTAATTTCGAAGTGGTAGTACCGGCAGACTGGGGTGATCGTGAGCTGGTGTGGACCCTGAACGTGAACGGTGTAGAGCGTAAGGCCTACGCCACCCTGCGCCAGGACTACCTGGTAGACAACATGGTGATCGCCTCGGAAACTGGTTCCCTCGGTGCTGGCACCAGCAGCCCGGAATCCAGAGCCAATGTACCGCCGGTTGTGACGGTACAGGGAGATCGGGTACGTTCTACTCGAGTCGGTGAGCCTATCACCATTGAGACCCATGTCTGGGATGATGGCCTGCCTGAAGCCCGCCGGGGATCCACCAATACAGAAGACGAGCTCAAGTCGCGTATGCTGCGCCCACCCTCACGGGTAACCGTGGGCAAGGTCAATGGCCTGTTCCTGTCCTGGAATATCTATCGTGGGGAAGGCAATGTGACTTTCGATCCTCCCCTGCCCAAGCCATGGGAAGACACACGTACCTCGGCGAACTCACCCTGGTCAGCCCTGTGGCTGCCACCGGAAGTTCCGGAAGACGGTGTATACCGGGTTGAAGCCACCTTCGACGAGCCGGGTACCTATGTCCTGTGGGCGCGTGCCGACGATGGCGGCCTCTATCACGATGGTTATGTCACGGTGCATGTAAGCGAATAAGCCAGCGCCTGCTGAAAAATTAAAAAGGGGGCCGTGGCCCCCTTTTTATTTGCAGAAGCCCTGACTCGCAAGTCAACGATTGTCTGGATTCTCCAGGCCATCCAGCTGGATAGTGAATGGTGGATCGTAGCGAGGCGGATCACGGTCGATGATGATTGTGGTTGGCGGCGGCGGTACATAACGGATTTCCGGGTCGCCGTAACGCTGCTGCAGGAGAGCCTCTTCGGCTGCCCTGTAGATGGAGGGCGACTTCGCATCCGGACCGAAGGCAAAGCTGAAACTGCCACGAATCAATTGATCGTTGTCGCCAAGAATCGCCCAGTCGGCGATGTAGTAATCGGCCACGGCCAGTTGCGGAAGGAGCCAGGTATAATTCGCTGCGGGCCTTGGGTTATAACGGAATTCGATATCGACCCAATCCCGTTGCTGATTGCGTAATGTCAACTTGACCAGTCGCACTGGAACCGGAAACTGTAGATTGATTTGTTCCGGCGCTTCGCTCAGTACTGCATCATCCGCAGGCAGGGTTTGAGTCTGCTGGATAATGATATTGCTGCCATTGCCCGTGCGATACATCGGTGAGGTCAAGGGCTGGGCCTGGCACTGCATCGCCGGCAAGAGCGCGACACACAGGGCTAACTGCAGCATCCAATGCTTGATAGATTCTTCGTTCACGGCAATCTTCAGATCAATGGCTTGACAGACAAAACAGAGCTTTTCAGGAAGCAAAGAATAGCATAGACAAGGGAATTCATACCCACGGTGGGCAACATGGAACACACTATTATCACATCCGATCTACCCGATATCCTCGGCACGCTGCGTGCAAGCGACAGCAATGAGACAGAGTTCAGCGAGGCCTGGACCCAGGGCCGCTCGGCCTACGGTGGTCTCTCCGCCGCCCTGGCAACCACCGCCATGGCCAAAGGGCTAGAGAAGAACCTGCCGCTGCGCTCACTCATGGTGTCGTTCATTGCGCCCATCCCGGCTGGTCCGGTAGCTGTGAACGTACGTCCCCAGCGACAAGGGAAAAACGTCACGCAGCTGGGTGCTGAGGTCATGGCCGAGGGCAATCTCTGCCTGCAGGCAATGGGAGTGTTCGGCAAGGCGCGAGAAGCGATTCGAGTTGCCCCGGGTGATAGTTTTGACCCCCTGCCCCGGGATCAGGGCGTCCCTATTGACAAGGCCAGGCGCCTACCGGAATTCCTGCAATACTTCGAGGGTAGCTGGGCCGGAGGCGGCATCCCTTTTTCCGGCAGACCCGATCGCAAACTCTATTTATGGGCCAGGCACCGCTGTGACATGGGAGCATTCCCTGCCGAGAAGATCGTGGCCATTGCCGACATCCCTCCTCCGGTAGTGCTCTCCCATTTTACTGAACCCCCGGTTCCCGCCAGCTCGCTCACCTGGTCGCTGGAATTCCTGATTCCTCCCCATGAGATCGAGAGCGATTGGTTCTACCTGGAGTTCACTCTGGAGGCAGCGGCTGAAGGCTATACACAGCAGTCAGGCAGAATATTCACCGAAGACGGAGTGCTCTGTGCACTCTCACGCCAATGCATGGTGTACTTCGGCCCGACCGCGACGAAATAGCGGCTCTTGGCGCAGTAAGAAATGACGATATGAGGTAAACTCGAAACCAGGAACAGCCATCACGTGGCAAAAACTGTGACTATGAAAAAACACCTTGCCTCAGTTACTACCGGCATATTGTTGCTGCTGTCTGGCGTGGCTGCTGCCCAGCACAGCCATGGGGTGCTGACACCGGGGGTCACCTTCCCCCAGGATGATGCCGTACTGGCCGATGCGCCACGCATGATCACCATGAGCTTCCGGGTAGATGTGCGGCTACTGAAACTGGCGCTGTACACCGCCGATGACCAGTGGATCAATATCGACTTCGTCTATGAACCGGACCGTGCGGCGCGCAGTTTCGTCTATCAGCTACCCGCTGAATTACCAGAATCAGATTATTATATTGCGCGCTGGTCTGTCACCGATGGCAGGCGTGGATTATTGAACGGTGAATTTAAATTCGCCTTTGGCCCCGGAGCCATACCACCGTCGGAGACCATTGAAGCCGCGCTGGGAAAGCGCCAGGAGGTGCTGCCCGCTACCGGATCCTATCGACTGGAATCACTGCAGCAGCCGTAAGCGAAACGCTTTTCGGATTCATCCTTGTTACTTGAACTTGAATCCCTTGCTCGCGAGGAAGTCCCGCATATGGGGCCGCGACTTTTCCGATAACAGGGTCGCTACCTGCTCCGACCAGCTAATTCCGTGTCCGCCCCCGGTCCGGGTGCGATAGTACTCCCGGATCCGATCGTCATAGACTGCAATGGCCTCGGCGTCTCCCTCTTCGTTGTAGACCTCCTGCTTCACTACAACCGATAGCGGCAGGCGCGGCTTAAGTTCCGGGTCCTGATCCGGATAGCCGAGACACAAGCCAAACACCGCGTATACCCCCTTCGGTAGCTGTAACAGTTCCGACACCGGAGCAGGATTATTACGAATGCCGCCGATATAACAGATACCCAGGCCGACAGATTCTGCGGCCGTCACCAGGCTCTGCGCCATCAGGGCCACATCCACCGTGGCAATGATGAAATGCTCCGTGAAATCGCCTTCGAAGGGCATATCGTATTTCGCACAGTAGTTACCCGCGCGCTTGAGGTCAGCACAGAACACGAGAAATTCCGCTGCTGTTTCTACATAAGCCTGGTTTCCGGCAAGCCCGGCCAGCTGCTTGCGATTCTCGGGATCAGTCACCCGGACTATGGTTGAGCCCTGCAGGAAACTGGACGTGGCTGCTCCCTGCCCCGCCCTGAACAATTCATCGAGTAACTCGGGGTCTATTTTTTGATCGCTGAATTTGCGAATACTGCGGTGCGACTTCAGTAAGTCGATCACTGAGCTCATAGTGCTTTCCTGACGATTGCTTAACAGCTGTTAGATGGTGGTTCAGTTTGCTTCGAGCAAATGACCAAAAAATTCGGGTATGACCTCATTGGCAGCATTTGATTCGGCATTGAACATTAACACCATACCAATGTTTGCCTCGGGTGAGAATGCCATCTCGGAGCGATAGCCACGCACACCACCACCATGATGGATGACCCGCAGTCCCTTGAAGTCGAAAACCCGCCAGCCAATGCCGTAGTAAGCCTTCTCCAGGCCAGACCAGCGATTGAAGTAGTTGCCGTAGGGAGTCGGGATCACCGGCTCATGCAGCTGCGCCAGAAAATCGGCGCCGAATACCTCGGGGAAGGCACCCAGGTTCGCCCGCAGCCACATGCTCATATCGAACAAACTGGCATTGATGCCTGACGCTGGTGCCGTGGTGTAATAAGCCGGATTGGTTGTAGTGGTACGCCACGAGCCGCGAACCAGGCGATGGGGATGAGTGGACTCGGGGTTATTGATATACGGCTCATAACCGATGCTGGCCGACTCCATGCCAAGCGGCTTGAAGATATGCTCCTCGATGTATTTCTCGTAGCTCTCACCCGTGGTCTCTTCTACCACGTCCGCTATCATGGAGAACACCACATTCTGGTAACCATAGCACTCACCGGGCGCACACACGGTTGGAATCTCTTCAAAACGATTCTTGATGCGGTCATAGGCAACACCGTCATCCAACAGGTTCGAGTAGGAGTGAGGCATGAGCCCGGTAGAATGGCTCGCCACATGCAGCAGGGTAATATCCTGTGAGCTTCGCTTGTTGCCAATCTTGAGGCTGGGGAACAGCTCCCGCAGCGGCGTATCCCAGGATTGCCCCTCTTCATCGACCAGCAGGGTAGCTGCAGCCCCAGCGAAGGTCTTGGACATGGAGGCTATACGAAAGATGGAATCAGTTGTTACCGGGAAAGTTTCGTTGATATTGCGTACACCCCAGGTCTGCAGGTGCATGATGCCTTCCCGGGAGACGATGGCCAGGGCGGCACCGGGTATCTTTTTCTCCCGGATCAGCGCGTCCAGCCAGTCAACGTACTCGGTGAAATCGTAGTTATAGGGTAGCGACGGGGCAGTCGAGTCGGACTGGGCCAGCACGGCCTGCGTGGGCAGCAGGCACAGCAGACTCATGAATAAGTAAGTTTTTGGCAATCGCACGGGTGATCTGGTCAGCTATGTGAAGGGTTATTCAAACTCTTGGTTTCTCGAACCGATTGACGGCTTGTACCTGTAATTCCATTTATCTGAAATTCCATTTCAATTTTCTTGCCCCTTCTTGCCTGGCTGTTTCCTTCTCTGGAAGATAGGCACCCAGCGGCTAGTATAAGTTCCCATCCCCAGCAAAAAAAAGGCCGACTTGATCCTATCTAAGTCGGCCAACTGGGGGCACATTTTAGTGCACTGAGGAGTCGATAACGAAGACTCAGGGAACTAACAGCAATACCCTTCGATCTTCCCGAATCACGGTAAGGGCTGCGAAGCGGCCACCATCCTGGACGACCTCGTTGAATTCATTGACGTTGGAAACCGCGCGTCGATTCACCTCCACGATCAGGTCACCGTCGCGCAGGCCGGCACCATAGGCGCGACCCTGGGGATTAACGAACTCCACATAGACACCGGGTTCCAGATCGCCTTCCACATCCTGGGAATTTCGCAACTGCGCACCACGGAATTGACCCGAACTGGTGCTGCCGCCCTCCGCTACGGCAACCCCTTCGCCGTCACCGATGATTGCGGTTACGGAGAGGCTTTCGTCCCCGCGCTGCAGCTTGATCTCAGCCGCTACATCCCTGCCCAGCAAGCCGACCATGTTGCGCAGCTCGCGGCTGCCGGTCACAGGCTCACCATTGAACTCCGTGATAATGTCAGACACCTGTATACCCGCACGTTCCGCCGCGCTGTTTTCCAGTACGCTGGTGACCAGCGCGCCGCGTTCCAGGTCGACTCCGAGTGCCTCCCGGGCATCCGGAGTCAGCGATGCAATCGTCACACCCAGCACACCACGGCGCACCTCGCCGTCGCGCTCCAGATGGGTCATGACCGCTTTCATCATATCCACCGGTACAGCGAAGCCGATGCCATTATTGCCGCCGTTGCCGCTGATGATTGCGGTATTGATACCGATCAAGCGACCTTCCAGATCCACCAGGGCGCCGCCAGAGTTACCGACATTGATCGCCGCATCGGTCTGGATGAAGTCTTCGTAGTTATTGTTATTCAGGCCAGTACGACCCAGGGCACTGACGATGCCCGATGTCACTGTCTGGCCGATACCGAATGGATTGCCGATGGCAACAACATAGTCACCCACCTGCACGGTATCGATGTCAGCCATTTCGATGTCGGTCAGTTCTTCGGCAACAATCTGGATCAGTGCCACATCGGTGCTCTCATCGCTGCCAATGAGTTCGGCTTCCATGGTACGCCCGTCGTGTAGCTGGACATTAATGCTGGTTGCCCCTTCGACGACGTGATGATTGGTGATAATGAAGCCCTGCTCGGCGTCGACGATGACCCCAGACCCGGCACCAACGGCGTAGGGCTGGCGTCTGCCCTCCTGTTGGTTAAACCGGTCAGGGAAGAAACGGCGCAGCTCTTCGGGCAGTTCGTCACCCTGGAAGAAGTACCTGGAGGATGTGGGTATCGCCTTGCTTACCCGGATATTCACCACGGCTGGAGTGACTTGTTCCAGCATGGGTGCGAGGGAAGGTATCCCGCGGGCCAGGGCTTCAGCACTCACGGCCAGGCCGGTATTGGCAGCCGCCAGCAGCGCCCCGGCAAACAACGAGATCAGGGAAAAGTGTCGTAATGAGAGTTTCATTGCTAGCTCCTGTAATTTCAATTTCGCCCCCGGAAGTGGTTAAGGGGAACGATCACAGCTTGAAATCTAGGGTCAGGGAGGCGGATTAACCTGAAAATCCTGTGAACTTAATGTCCAGAAAAGCTGCCAGGCTTGATCGGGCGTTAAGTTGAGCCGAAATATCGACTAAACTAGGGTCCTGAATGGCTTGAAATGAAACAAATCACCCCTAAATGCCGTCTAATCAGGGGTAACGAAGGATTAATTGAATTCCTCGCCTGGCCGCATACAGGCAAATAGGCGAATCGATAGACGCGATTTCTGGTGAAGATTCGGTGGCAGGCTGCCTCCAGGGCGGCCGGGAACAAGGCCGCGTACCAGACGCTGAAACAACTGGCATCAGGGGGTAGCAATGCATATTACGGCTGCAGTGAACGCTGAAGAAACGATGGCTGAATCCCGGGAACTGGATCCAATGCTGGATCAGTTCTGCATCGGCGACTGGCTGGTAAAACCCCAGCTCAACCAGTTGCAGCACCTCGCCTCCACCGAAACCCGACATCTCGAACCCCGACTGGCAAAACTGCTGTGTTACCTGGCCGCCAACGCGCAGCAGGTGGTGGACCGGGACACCCTGGTCGCCGTGCTATGGCCCAAGGTAATCGTTAACGAGAATTCCCTTACCCGTGCCGTCTCCGAGTTACGCAAACAGCTAGCCTGGCAGGGCGACAAGGAACCCTACATCGAGACTATTCCCAAGCGAGGCTATCGTTTGCTGCGGTCTGTAGATGCGTTCAGCGCCGATGACGATAGCGCTGAAACAGCCGCGCCAGCGCAAATTCCTGGCTGGATGAGCCAGATATACCAACCCGCCCGCCAGTCTGGCTTCCTGGCCTTCGGCCTGGCCGTGGTGCTGGCCGGTTGGCTTGGCCTGGGACAGACTCTCCAGCAACCGGATCTGCCTGTGCTAAGCGATGAACTGATTCCATCAGTAAATGGCGTCATTGGTGCTTCGGTGACCCTGAGCAAGAGTGAAAACCAGCAGCTGAAAACCGATGGCATCGCGCAACCGGTGTTCGCTGGTGACCAGGAGCGCTTCGCCTATATTCAATACGGGCATACGGGTTCCACAATCTATCTCGGGGAAATCGCCAGCGACTATGAACCGGTGCCTGTGTTTAATAGCCAGGACATACTCTACAACCTGACCTGGTCGCCCCTGGGTAATTCACTTTTGTTTGCCAGCAAGCCGGTGCTGACGACGACGGCCCTGTTCGAGAAACAGTCGGAGGCAACGCTCTACGCATTGAATCTGGATTCCCTGGAGCTGAACGAATTGATAGAGCAGGCCCCGTCTCGTAAGGATGGCAGCCAGATGGATCTAAGCCTCACCTGATCCGGTTCGCAGTCGGCCAGACTATCCCGAAAAAATCGCTGTGCTAGAGGGCCATCGCTGGCCCTACCACCGTGGACAACCAGGCAGTGGCCAGCAACAGGGCGGCTGCAACGACAATCTCCAGCCGCAACGACTTCTGAAAATTCCTGACCCCCCTTCCTTCGAGCAAGGCCGGCACCAACCGCATTTTGTTGATAGCGGCTATTCCGAGTATCCCGAGTACCAACAGGAGTTTTACCGAAAGCGCCCTGCCGTAACCTGTTTCAATCAGCTCGAGTGGCGTATTCACCAGGTTCAGTGCCAGCCAGAGACCGGCGATCAGCAACATTCCAACGAAGACCGCGGCGTGATCTCCAAACCTGCGCAGGGTGATCTGCAAGCTGTCTGGATCTTCTGCCGTTGAAGCAACCCATAGTGGATACAGGTTTCCGATCCAGATCGCGAAGCAGCTAAAGTGTACGGCCAGCGCAAGCTGGACATTGGTCGAGAGAACAGAAACGTGACCGCCGAGGCGGAAACTGAGCAAAAGCAGGATGAACCCGATTCCGACCGCGGTAAAAGCCCGGCGATAGAAACCTAATGGTGGTGAAGTGTTGAGACTGGCAAGCCGACGCAGGAAGAATACGCTGTTCGCAATCACCAGGGCAAAGCCAGCCAGGCGCAGAAAGCTCTGATCGCCCAATGGTGTATCCAGAAGAATCTCCGCCATGAACCAGTCGAAAGCACCGGAGAGCCCGGAATTATTGGCCAGACCTATCTGCACCAGGAAATTGATCATTACTGCCTGGAAGCCAATCAAGCCACCGATGAGCTGATAGAGCATGAGCCGGTGCACACTCGTACGTCGACCATCGTGATAAAGGCAGAGGGAAACGGCGCTACCGAGAGAAGCGGCAGCGCCGATATAGAACAGGAATTTGCAGACCAGGCTGGCAAGTTCCCAGGAGTTGGGAACCTGGGTTATTTCCATAGCAGATTGCAGGCCCTCATCCGTTCAGGCTACTCACCTGAATACATGAAGACCTGTCTGTTGATCACCTCAGGGAGCGGAACCTGCCGCTGGATCGACTACAAAGCTGAAGGTGTTGGAGACGGTATGTCCGTCGGCACCGATCGCCGCCCAGTTAACGGTAAAATTGCCGGGCTTCATAGCCGGAGTATCAATCACATAACTGGCCACCGCTTCGGATGAAGGAGCAAACCTGGTGGGCACCGCCTGACCACCGGCCAATACTTCCAGCTTGATGAGGCGAACAGGTGCAGTGAATACCAGGTTGATATGGGCCGGTGGTTCCTTGACCGTGGCATCAGCCGCTGGCGTGGATTCCTTCAAACCCGTGTGGGCACTGGCCAGATTCGCAGCAAACAGGCACAGGACCAGGAAGGCGCCGCGCAGGCCATTGGTGAAGAGTTGTGTGTTCATTGCGTGCCTCATAGATGAGCAGTTGTGAGCGGATCAGCCGGAATAGCGCCTGCAAACGGCGGGTTCCTGACCTTTGCTATGCATTATCTCAGTACCGCAGGCCGATTCCCATATTATGGAAGCCTTGGGAGTGCGACATTTCGTCACAGCGAGCAGGACATCCGGTCTGCGGGCGGGATGTCCATATTCACTAATGTCAGGCAATAAACGCGCCCGGCTACTGATGCCTGGCGAGTTCTTTCCTGGCGATAACCCGGCGGTGAACCTCGTCGGGACCGTCTGCCAGTCGCAGGGTACGCTGACTGGTCCACAGTGAAGCTAAAGGGAAATCCTGGGATACGCCGGCCGCACCATGCATCTGGATCGCCCTGTCGATAACTCGCAAGGCCATATTCGGCACTGCCACCTTTATCTGGGATATGACATCCCTGGCAGCCTTGTTGCCGATGGTGTCCATGAGCCAGGCCGCCTTCAACACCAGCAAGCGACACATCTCTATTTCAATCCGACTGTCGGCAATCACATCGTAGTTGCCACCCAATTCTGCCAGGGGTTTACCGAATGCCTCCCGACTGGTTGCCCGCTTGCACATCAGGTCGAGGGCTTTTTCTGCCGCCCCTATCGAGCGCATGCAATGATGTATGCGACCTGGCCCCAATCGACCCTGGGAGATCTCGAAGCCACGGCCTCGACCGAGAATGATATTGCTCTCAGGCACACGCACATTGTGGAATTTGATATGCATATGACCATGGGGGGCATCATCTTTACCAAATACATGCATGGGACGTACGACTTCGACGCCCTCTGCATCCATAGGTACCAAGATCTGGGACTGACGATTGTGCTTGGGTGCATCGGGATCGGTAACCACCATGACGATCATGATCTTGCAACGAGCATCACCTGCGCCGGAGATGTAGAACTTCTCGCCGCTGATTACCCACTCATCACCATCGAGCACTGCACTGGTAGAAATATTCGTGGCGTCGGAGGAAGCGACACCAGGTTCGGTCATGGCGAAGGCAGATCGAATCTCTCCTGCCAACAGCGGCTCCAGCCATTGCTTCTTTTGCTCTTCAGAACCGTAGCGTTCCAGCACCTCCATATTGCCTGTATCCGGCGCGCTGCAATTCATGGCCTCGGATGCCAGCCTGCTGCGCCCCATAATCTCTGCCAGGTGTGCATATTCCAGATTCGAGATACCGGCACCACCCTGGCTCTTGGGCAGGAAGAAGTTCCACATACCCATTTCCCTGGCAGCGGCCTTCAGACTGTTGAGGATTTCATCTTGCCGCGGCGTGTGGGACCAGCGATCACCCACGCCCACTTCAGCATAGTACTCTGCCTCTACGGGATCGACTTTGTTTTCGACGAAGTCCCGGATCTTCTCCCGGATTTCTACCATCTCCTCAGATAGGCCAAGGTTCATCATGGAATCTGTTTCCTTCTACGTGTACTGATAAATGTATTTATTCGAAATGCTTAACCGGCGATTGTACCACCGCCATCAATCACCAGGGTCTGTCCGGTAGTAAAGCTACCTGCCTTCGATGCCAGCATGACTGCCGCACCGGCGATCTCATCGGGTTCGCCGATGCGTCGTAGCGGGTACTTGGCTACGGTTGCCTCGTAAATTTCCGGGTTTTCCCACAGGGCTCTGGCGAAATCGGTCTTGATCAATCCGGGAGCAATACAGTTGACCCGCACGTTCTTTGGCCCCCACTCCACCGCGAGGTTGCGAGCGATCTGCATATCTGCCGCCTTGGAGATGGCATAAGCGCCGAGACTGTCCGTGCCCTTGATACCACCTATGGAGGAAACGATGATCACGGCACCGCCCCCGGCCTCAGCCATGCCCGGGATCACCAGCTGGCAAAGTCGATGCACGCTGCCTATATTGGCATGCATGACCTTGTCGAAGGCTTCATCGGGAATGTCCTGCGATGGACCGAAATAGGGATTGAGAGCAGCGTTGCACACCAGAGTGTTGATCGTGCCGAAGGCTTCCTGGCTCTTGGCAACCAGGTTTTGCAGTTGCTCCTTGTAGTTAATGTTGCAAGCCACTGCGATGGCCTGCCCACCCAGCCCGTTTATCTCGCCGGCCACCTCGTCACAGGCGTCCTGATTGCGACTGGATATGATGACCTTCGCTCCCTGTTCTGCCATGCGCGTGGCGATGGCTTTACCAATCCCCTTGGTGGATCCGGTAATGAGGGCAACATTGTTTTCCAGACTGAATAGACTCATTGTTTTCTCACCACTAATGAATTCTGCAATGGCTTTGCCGAAGGTAGACCTTAGATTTCTTCGTCGGCAATCTTCACTAGTTGCTTTCCAAAGTTTTTACCGGTCAGCATCTCGCGAAAATAGCGCGGCGCATTTTCCAGGCCTTCACCGATACTCTCCCGATACTTGATGCGGCCCTCGGCGACCCAGTCGCCAAGCAGGCGAGTCGCCTCGACCCAGCGATCGTGCCATTCGGTTACCACAAAGAAGCGATGTTCGGGCACGGGGTTCAACTTTGCGAGAATATGTGCGGGTAATTCTGCACTGGCGATGTCTTCATCGTTGTAATTTGAGATATAGCCACATATGGGCACCCTGGCACCTTCATTCAACAAAGGTGCCACCGCGCGAGTAACATCGCCGCCGACATTCTCGAAATAGATATCGATACCGTCGGGGCAGGCGGCGGCCAACTCTGCCGCGAGATTGCCCGCCTTGTAGTTGATACAGGCATCGAAATGCAGCTCTTCTTTCACGTAACGGCACTTCTCCGGTCCACCGGCAATACCAACTGCACGCAAACCTTTGATCTTCGCTATCTGACCAACCACCGATCCGACGGCGCCAGACGCCGCTGCCACCACCAGGGTCTCACCCGGTTGCGGTTTACCCACTTCGGTGAGCCCGAAATAGGCTGTTCTTCCGGGCATCCCCACCACACCAAGATGGGCCGAGAGACTTCCGTTCGCCAAGTCAACCTTCATCAGCCGCGGGTCATCAGCATTCGCCACGATATAGCTCTGCCAACCCATGTGGGCGGCAACCCTGTCACCCACCTTGTAGGCATCGGAAGTGGACTGAATAACTATCCCGGCAGACTCTCCCACCATGACGTCGCCAAGCTCCATGGGTGCGGCATAGGACTTAACATCATGCATGCGACCGCGCATATACGGGTCCAGGGACAACCAGCACACCTTGATGAGAATCTGATTCTCCTGCAGTGGGGGTACCGGAGCTTCTTCCAGTCGAAAACACTCATCGCCCGGCTCTCCCACCGGTCGCTTGGCAAACACCATCTTTTGATTCGTGATCACGGCATATTCCTGCTGTTTATTCTTGTATCAGGCGTGGCAGTCTACCCCATATCAGGCGCTATCGACAGCCGCCCTGAAGCCCCGATTTATGCCAGTTTGAGCAAGATCAACAGGAAAAAAATCCCCCTGGGCAGGGCCCAGGAGGACTAGTCAGCACATCTCCGAGTCAAGGAGTGTTTGGTCACTCAGGCCGAGTCCGGGCTAGTACTGCCGGAATCATCCCGGGATTGTCGAAAGCGTTCCCAGTCCCGAACATCGAAATCGAAATAAGGATTCTCCAGGTCTATAACCCTGGCTTCCCGGCCGGTGAGCAAGCCTTCCACCATCAGCACTGTCATGTAGATAATTATGGTTGCGACCAGGACCGAGTAGCGATCCTTCAGAATAATTTTCTTTAGTTGATCCACAATAAACCTCTTCTCTCAAAAGCGCCTGGAAATCTAATCCACAAAGCGGCGCATATACACCGCGCCAGTAATCAGAATGGCTCCCACGACAATGCCAAACAGCATGTCATAAGAGAACAAGCGATCCATGGCCATGGGTAAGTCGAGCACAATGTATTGACGAAAATTGATCCGGCTCTCAATCCAGTTGCCCAGAAACTGGGTACCGAAAATGAGATCCTCCAGGAACCCCAGCAGGATGAATACACCAAGCGCCCACATCACCGGTGTTCGTTTCGCAAATGCAGAAAACAGCAGCAGCCATCCGATGGTAGGTAGCAGCCACAATGCCGCCAGAAATGTAGACACATAAAACAACAGCAGGGAGACTACTGCCGCCAGGAACATGTAACCCAACCCGGCCACCTGCACATCATAGCTGAGGCCCAATAGACTGAGCGCTATGACAACCAGCAGATAGAACACAAACAGGATAGCCACGTAAAAAACCGGTACTACTGCGATCACTGTCACTATCTTCGAGAGCACGGTCCCGAGATTGGATACTGGCATGGATTGCCAGAAGAAAACGCTAAGGTCTTTCCGGTCCTGGTAGAGCGCATTCAACAGATAGATGATCACGCAAGCATACAGCATCATGATGAATGGTATGGCGGGCATCAGAAACATGGGCGCCATTTCTGCGGGCGACAGCCCGTCGAACATGATGGACAGGTACTCCACGCCCTCGGCGATGCGCGCACTCGGAGCCATGGAGATAATCCACAGGGCGAACACCAATAGGACCAGGGCCAGCACGGCGGGAGCCGCGATAAAAAGTGTTCTGTTTTCCAGGACTTCCCGTCGCAGCAAAGCGACAAACTGTGCAGGTAACAAGCTATTCACGTTTTGCTCCTCGCAATTTGGCAACGAACAGGTCTGCCACAGTGGGTGTGGCCGCCTCGCCCAATTCCCGCAAGCGATTTCGATCCACACCTTCGAAGATGTAGGCACGCTTGCCAAGTATGTCACGGTGGTAGATTGGACCCAGTTGCTCTGCCTCGGCGTAGTGGCCAGCGTCTATCAGCACCTCACTGTAGATGTTTTCCAGATCCTGCATGGCTGCATCCAGAACGATCTTGCCATTGTCGATAAACAACAGGTCAGACAGCAGGGTTTCGATTTCTTCTACCTGATGGGTGCTGATGATGATCGTGCAATCGCCGTCGTAGTAATCATTCAACAAGCGATCGTAGAATTCCTTGCGATAGATGATATCGAGCCCGAGAGTAGGCTCATCGAGCACCAGTAGCTGCACGTCGATCGCCATCACCAGGGCGAGATGCAGTTGGGTCACCATACCCTTGGAGAGTTCCTTGATACGCTTGTTGGCAGGGATGTCGGTAGTAGAGAGAATCTGCTCCGCCCGCTCCCGACTGAAACGCGGGTGTACAGCTTCGACGTAATCCAGGACCTGGTTCACCTTGAACCATTTCGGAAGAATTCCTACATCGGCGATGAAGCAGACTTCTTCCATGAGTTTGTGCCTGGACACCCTGGGGTCGCGTCCGGCTACACGCAAGTCCCCTTCCACATCGCTGAGACCTACCAGTGCCTTCAGGGTAGTCGTCTTGCCGGCGCCATTAGGACCAATCAGGCCGCAGATCGACCCGCGAGTAACACTGAAATCGAGACCGTCCAGTGCCTTGAAGTCACCGAACTTCTTTTCCAGGTTTCGCGCCTCGACGATATCAGTCATGCCTCATCCCCATCAGCCTCGCTCTTATCAAGCGCTGCGAGGCCAGGCAACTCGTCCAGTTCCAGACCAAGTCTTTCAATTCTGCTGGCGATCTGCGGCCATTCTTCGGTGAGAAATTTTTGCCTTTCGAGTTTCGCAAGTTTTTCTTTCGCTCCTTTAACAACATACATTCCCAGCCCCCGTTTTTTTTCGACGAGTTCCTCGTCGACAAGAATTTGAAATGCTTTGGACACTGTAATGGGATTGATGCGCTGCTCTCCCGCGATCTGGCGCACCGACGGCAGGGCATCACCTTCGAGAAACACGCCATCCATAATCAGCGCGACAAGCCTGTCGCGAAGCTGCAGGTAGATGGGTTCCTTGTTATTCCAGGTGATCTCCACGAGTTGGATCCAATTACTGATTTAGTGTTATACATAACTATAACACCATATCAGTAACTGACAAGCACAAATTAGCCTCAAACTCTAAGCGATTGAATTTATCAGGTTTGTTGTTGGTATATGGGGCCCGGATCAGCGCCGTCGCTGTTCCAGTACCGTGTCTGACTGTAGGAGTTGCTGCACTTCTTCGGCGGAGAAACCGAATTCGGCAAGGATCTCCCGAGTCTGCTCACCGTATTTAGGGGGCAGGTGGCGGATGCTGCCCGGGGTGCGGGATAGTTTGATGGGGGTGCCGGTCATCTTGTACCAGCCCTGCTCCACAGTCATTTGTCGATGATGGGTATGGGGATGATCCACGACCTGTTGGGTATTGTGAATAGGGCCGGCCGCGAGACCCGCCTCGGCGAGCACCGTCGTTATCTCCTCACCCTTGAATCCAGCAAGGCTGGATTCAAGTTCCTGCTTCAATGCCTCCCGGTTGTTCACCCGGTCGATATTATTGATGAAGCGCTCGTCTTCGATAAGTTCAGGTCGATTCAAGGCGTTACAGAGCTTGCCGAAGGCGCGATTGTTTCCAGCACCGATAAAGATATCGATGGTGCCAGTCTTGAAGGTGTCATAGGGACTGATATTGGGGTGCGCGTTTCCCGTAGGCCCCGGAATCTTGCCCGAGTAGTTGTAATTCGGGATGTGCGGATGCATCAGGGAGACGGCACAGTCATAGAGCGTCATATCCAGGTACTGCCCCTGCCCCGAGCGCTCACGCTCCAGCAGGGCCATGAGTATGCCGATCACGCTGTACAGCCCGGTACCCATATCGACAGCAGCGAGACCCAGCCGGGTGGGTTCGCTGCCGGCTTCGCCATTGACACTGAACCAGCCTGCCATGGCCTGAATGATAGCGTCATAGCCGGGAAATCCGCCCCAGGGGCCATCGCTGCCAAAGCCGCTGATTCGGCAGTGCACAAGGCGCGGGAATTTCTCCTTCAGCACTTCCTGGTAGCCCAGCCCCCAGGATTCCATGGTGCCGGGCTTGTAGTTCTCCAGCAAAACGTCGGCGTTTTCCAGCATGCGCAGTAGTACGTCCCGACCCTCGGGCAGGGACAAATCCAGACCCATGGAGCGCTTGTTACGGTTTACACCAATGTAATAGGCTGAGTCACCCTCATGGAAGGGAGGCCCCCAGTCCCGGGTTTCGTCACCGCGAGGAGGTTCGATCTTGATAATTTCCGCCCCGTGGTCACCGAGAATTTGTGTGCAGTAAGGTCCGCCGAGCACGCGACTCAGGTCGATTACAAGCTTGCCGCTGAGTGCAGCGAGTGGACTATCGGGCATGGTGAAATTCTTCTGCCAGTTCAGGTACTGGAAACTCCAGACATTGGGAAGGAATGCGGCGAAGTCCTGTTACTTCCATAAATGCCGCCACTCCGGAAAGGGACACGAGGATAAAGCAGGCGGGATACGGGTTCAAGGTCGGGGTATAAGGCGTAGCTGCCCTAAATGAAAAACGGCGATGTCTCGGCAGGAGACATCGCCGCTCGAATCTTTGGCTGGCTGCCCTGGAGCTATCGACTAGGCGAACTCACAGAGCACGTCCCTTGCGATACCTTCCCTGCCCATGATCACCTTGAGACGTTTTAGGGCCTCGATCTGGATCTGGCGTACTCGCTCGCGTGTAAGACCGATTTCCTTGCCAACATTTTCCAGGGTATCACTGTCATAACCATTGAGTCCGAAGCGACGAGACAGCACTTCGTTCTGCTTGTCAGTGAGTTCATGCATCCAGCGGCCAATTGAATCCTGCAATTCCGAATTCTGGAACAACTCACCGGGATCCTGGACCTTGTCGTCAGCAATGCCATCGACAATCGGCCGCTCTGAGTCGGAAGCCATGGGCGCATCGGCGGAAGCGACTTTTTCATTCAGGGCCATGACTTTCTTCACATCGTCGACAGGCTTCTCCACCAGCGCAGCGATGTCTTCCACCGTAGGCTCCTTCGCCAGTTTGTTGGCCAATTCCCTCTCGGCACGCAGGTAAGTATTCAACTCCTTTACCACGTGAACAGGAAGGCGAATAGTGCGAGTCTGGTTCATCAGACCACGCTCAATGTTCTGACGTATCCACCACGTCGCATAGGTAGAGAAACGGAATCCCTTCTCCGGGTCGAATTTCTCTACTGCATGAATAAGTCCGAGGTTACCCTCTTCGATGAGGTCCAGAAGTGAGAGGCCGCGATTGATGTAGCGGCGTGCAATCTTGACCACCAGTCGCAGATTGCTTTCGATCATGCGCTTGCGGCTCGCTTCATCACCCTTCAATGCGCGGCGGGCAAAGTACACTTCCTCTTCGGCGCTAAGCAGGGGCGTATAACCGATTTCCTTGAGGTAGAGTTGGGTGGCGTCGATCGTGGCGTCCAGGGAACTGTTTGCCCTGGAACTATTCAGGCTGGGATTTGCTGCTTTCATTAATGCAGCGGAATTGGGTGGCTTCGGTTGTGGCACTGTTCGCACAGTGTCTTGACTTTTTGACCTGCTGCTTCCAGCAACTGATGCGAGATCAAACTCTGACTTGGCGGATTCTTTAGCTACCAGCGATCGTTCTTCTATCACAATGAGTACCCCAACTATTCCTCAACCTGACCGTTCGCAGTCGCTATCAGTTATCTTCTGATTCGCTGTGAGCAGCCACCGCTCTCTGTACGCCCAACAATGACCCCGTGTTGCTGGCCTGATATCGCCAACTTGTTCAGTCGACTGGCACTGGCAGCAGTTCGATGAAAATGCAGAGTGTCGATCATTCGTGTTACTTCCTTGTGACTGTTCTCTTTATCAGTGCCGGACCGGTTATTGCCTGGCGGCTCGAGAGTGATCTTTACCGGAGTTCCTCTCCCTTTTCATCGCAGCGTGTTGTCTGTCACAAAATCCTGTTCGAGAAAAACACAACTCTTGAAAATGAGTATAGAAGCTTCTGACAAAAAAACTAGAAAATAGG
Organism: Pseudomonadota bacterium; assembly: GCA_027621405.1. Classification (GTDB taxonomy): domain Bacteria; phylum Pseudomonadota; class Gammaproteobacteria; order Pseudomonadales; family Pseudohongiellaceae; genus UBA9145. Next base: position 179,228 of record JAQCBT010000003.1, read on the forward strand.
ACCAAAAATTGGCGCATTAGTGTAAGCAGTTGAAGCAACACAATGGCTTAATAAATTTCAATCAATGTCCCTAAATCTTGTGGCTGGCATCCAAGCCTGGGACAAGACGATGATTAAAATTTAGTCAACATACATCTGTGTCAGCGCCACATTGAATGGAAACGCCTGCATAAAGAATTCTGCAACCATAATAGGTTTGTTATAAAGACTGAACAGGCTGCGGCGTCCCCAATTATTCCCCGCGGTTTTCACCAGTTCCAGATTCATGCGAATCAACTCTGGATGCTGGAACAGGAACTCACCCAGGGGTTTGTTTTGCAGGTCCATGACCTCCCGCAGGGGACTATTTGCGGCATGCTCGGGCAGCAGGCTATGCGCCATCACCCAGGGCTCACCTCGCCCCCTCAGTATGACGTGGCGCGACCAGAAACGATGCTCGGGTGCCACCGGTCCAAATGCTGAAAGCAATGCTGGATGCTTGAGTCGAATCCAGCCCTCCTGCAAAACATCCACGGCGAACTCTCCGCCGCTAAGCTGTTTCAAGCGCGCGGTCAGGGATGCAGGATCACAGAGCACCTTCAGGTGGGTGGCATCGATGCTTTGACACTGCTCCGGGGATTGCCACACTAGTGACGAATCGTCCAGGCCGGGCACTGGAGGCTTGGAACTCATAGCTGGGATGGAAGCGAACGGGATAGAAACGAAGATGAAGGGAGATGTTGCTCCGGCCAGGTGGCCGGAGCAACAATGTGTTTAACGAGGCTGGTAATTCTGCAAAGTCTTGATGATGACAGTAATCACGCGTCGATTCTGCGCACGGCCCTCGCTGGTGCCATTACTGGTCACAGGCTGGGATTCACCGAAGCCCCGCGCTGTAATGCGGCTGGCACGCACGTTAAAGCGGTTGATCATGACATCGCGCACGGCATTCGCCCGGCGCTCTGACAGTCCCTGATTATATTCGTCGGTGCCGGTGCTGTCGGTATGACCTTCCAGCTCCACCACCACATCAGGGTACTGCTCCATGAAATTGGCGACTTCTTCGATTTCATCGAAATACTGGGGGCGCACCTCAGAACGATCGAATTCAAAATTCACCAGCAGCTCAACCCGGGCAACCTCTTCCACGGGAATCGGGCAGCCACGCTCGTCAACCGCGTAGTTGCGGGGAGTATCCGGACAGGCATCACCGGAATCCGGCACACCGTCACGGTCGGCATCGGCGACAGCTGGCTCACTGCGAGGTTGTGTCTGTGCAGGAGTTGAAGGTTGCGCTGATGTTGTTGAAGGGCGTGCTGGCTCAGCATTACGGCTTGGCGCGCTGCCACGAGAACCCAGATAGATCAGGAGACCGGTATCGATGCCCAGGTCGGCATCTTCAAAATCCCGGCCCAGGTAGCTGAAATGCCGCACTGCTGTGCGCCACTCAATGCGATCGGAAATCTTCAGGCGCAAACCAGCCCCGAGGTTCATCATTGAATCATTGTCATTGCCGAACTCGGTATTACCCAGACCACCCAGTACAAATGGCTGCCAGCGGCCCAGTGACTGCCCTACATCGTAGAGCATGTCCAGCCGATAGTGGTCCAGGTCTACATCACCGGCACCTGAATCGGGATCCATGTCGAAGGTGCTGAGTTCCGCCCTCAGGCGTTCGGTCATTTGAAAACCCAATCCTGCGGAGAAGCCCCAATCGTTGTTCAGCCCGGCTTCTTCATCGAAGTCCATCCACTGCACCCCGGGTACCAGGTAAAATTCCCCGGGCTCGGAAAACACAGCGGCTGAAGTGGCCAGGGCCGAAAATAATACAATTGTGCGAAAAACGGTTTTCATCGATGTTACTTGTTTCCTCATAAGGACTGATTAGTGACTGCTCAAGCAGGCGCTAAATTATACGATTTTCATCGAGATAATTGTATCTCTATCGCTACCGGCTTTGCCGCAATGTGAGGTGGTTCCGCCTTCCAGTAAGCCTTACAATAGCCCTGCTGGCCTGCGGTCTCGCCCAGGCAGCTACCGGGAACAATAGGGCTTCGCAATTGCAGACCTGGCGCTCAGAAGTTAAAAGACAGCTCATTATCCTGGCTGTAGTGGCCATGATCGGCTATCTAACCAACACCCTGCTGTGGAGCCTGCTGCTCCTGTTCTTCCTCTATTCAGCATTCAATTTCTACCAGCTACGCAGGCTCTATCGCTGGCTGGCCCAGGACCATACCAGCAGCCGCTCGGCACCACCGGAGAGTTTTGGTCTCTGGGGCGGCATCTTTGACGGCATTTACCGATTGCAGAAACAGGAGCGACGAGCCAGCGCGCACCTGGAGAGCATCGTTAACAAGGCCCAGGATGCATCTGCGGCGCTGGAGATGGCCGTGGTAATGATTGACCACCAGAACAACCTGGATTTCTGGAACCTGGCCGGGGAAACCCTGCTGGGCCTGCGATACCCACAGGATCGCCGCCAGCCGGTGACCAACCTTATCCGGGACCCCCGCTTTGCCGAGTATTTTGAGAAGAAAGACTACGAACAACCCCTCAAGCTCAATGCGCCCGGCGACAGCAGCAAGATACTGGAGTACCAGATAGCCCTGTTTGGTGAGAATGAGCGCCTGATGATCGTTCGGGACATCACCCAGTTGCATCGGCTGGAGCTCATGCGCAAGGACTTCGTGGGTAACGTATCCCATGAACTGGGAACCCCTATCACCGTGATAAAGGGCTACCTGGAAGCCATCATGGACAATATGCAGGACCTGGACCCCAAGTGGCAGAAACCGATCCGACAGATGCACCAGCAATCCACGCGCATGGAAAATATCGTGCGCGACCTGCTCATGCTTTCCTCCCTGGAGACCAAGCAGCGACCAAGGCAGGCAGAATCGTTCCGCCTCGGCCGCCTGCTCTCAGAGATACAGAATGACACGCAGCAGATCTACAAGAAGAAGTCGCAGCGGTTCACGGTTGACTGCCCGGACAACATCGAATTCATCGGCGACCGCGGGGAAATGTACTCCGCCTTCTCCAACCTGATGGCTAATGCCGCCAAGTACACGCCGGCGGAGGGAAGCATTTCCACCCGGGTAAGGGTCGAGGATCAATCGCTGCTGGTGGAAGTTGAAGACAATGGCATCGGTATCGATGCTCAGCACATAGCCAGGCTTACCGAGCGCTTCTACCGGGTGGATGTCAGCCGCTCCTCCGAGACCGGAGGCACCGGCCTGGGACTCGCCATCGTCAAGCACATCGTCAGCCGCCATGACGGCCAACTCAACATCAGCAGTAGCGTCGGAAGCGGAAGCTGCTTTTCCTGCAAATTCCCCCGCAGCAGGCTGCGCCTGCTGAAATCTGAACAGGCGGAGGGGGCAAAGCTCGTAGCCGCCGCGCCGAAACCAGCATCGAAAGCAAAATCAAAAGCAGCCGCAACTGACTGATTCTCAAAAATATTACAGTTTTACTACAATTCAAAAACAGGCCGCAGAATGTTATCCTGCATCTCCCCCTGCAGAATCAATTACGGGCTGACAACCCAAGCGACCGATCTCTGACCGGCAAAGCGGCCGTCGGCCGGATCAGCACCAGCAAGGCCTGCTCACTGCACGGTGGCAGAAGCCCCGGTCGCTGCGCTCACAGGTATTGGCCTGTGGCGGCGCCAGCCACCGAAGCCGCACCAGTGAGACAATATTGAGACAGATGCCAAACCCGGAAATCGACAATCTGATGACCCCTCGCTCCAATTCTACAGCCCTGGAAATGGTGCCCCGCAGCGGCTCACCCGATAGCGACTCTGCCGTCAGCATTCCCCTGGATCTGGAGAGTCACGAACTCTATGAGAACCGTGAATTATCCCACCTGAAGTTCAACCTCCGGGTGCTGAGTCAGGCCAAGAATCCTGCCCACCCCTTACTGGAACGCCTGATGTTCCTGCTGATCTTCAGTTCCAACCTGGACGAATTCTTCGAGATTCGGGTCTCTGGTCTGAAGAAACAGCTGGATTTTGGTCGCCAACGCCCCGGGCCTGATGGCAAATACCCGGAACAGGTGCTAAAGATCATTCACGAGCAAGTACGCGCAGCACTCACCGAGCAGTACCGCATTCTCAATGAGGAGTTGTTTCCATCCCTGGCCGAAGAGAACATACGCTTCCTCCATCGCTCCGAATGGAGCGAGCCGCTGAAGCAATGGGCGAAGACTTATTTCAATGACGAGGTGCTGCCGGTGATCAGCCCGCTCGGTCTCGATCCCGCACATCCCTTCCCTCGCCTGGTGAACAAGAGCCTGAATTTCATCCTGTCCCTCGACGGCAAGGACGCTTTCGGCCGGGAGAGTGGTCTTGCCATCGTGCCCGCACCGCGCAGCTTGCCGCGCCTGATCAAGGTGCCGGAACAGATAGTGTCCGGAGGGGACAACTTCGTGTTCCTCTCTTCCATCATTCACGCCCACGTGGATGAGTTCTTTCCAGGGATGAAAGTCACCGAGTGCCATCAATTCCGGGTAACCCGCAATTCCGATCTGGAAATGTCCAACGTGGAAGTGGAAGACGTGGCGAGCGCCCTGCAAGGAGAACTGCACTCCAGACGATTTGGCGCGGCCACCAAGCTGGAAGTGAGCCACGATTGCCCGCAGGAGCTCAGCAATTTCCTGCTGCAGCGATTCAATCTCTCCGAGGATGAGCTGTTCCGTCTCGATGGGCCAGTGAACCTGCAACGCCTTACTGCCGTGCTGCAGATGCTGGACCGCCCCGACCTGTGTTTCCCCAAATTCAGCCCCGGCACACCCGCAGTGCTCGATGAAAACAGCGACATCTTTGCCGCAGTAGACAGGGAAGACCACTTGCTCCTGCATCCCTACGAGTCATTCATACCTATCATCGACTGGGTACGCCAGGCGGCTAAGGACCCGACGGTACTGTCAATCAAGCAGACCCTCTATCGAACCAACGAATCCTCTGAATTGGTTGAGGCCCTTGCGGATGCGGCTCGCAACGGCAAGGAAGTCACCGTTGTCATCGAACTGCGGGCGCGATTCGACGAGGAGGAGAACATTCATTTTGCGAGCATCCTGCAGGAAGCCGGTGCGGTTGTGGTCTATGGAGTGATGGGCTACAAGACGCACGCCAAGATGCTGCTGTTTGTGCGCCGGGTTGGCAACAAACTCAAGCGCTACGCCCATCTGGGTACCGGGAACTACCACCGCAAGACCTCGCTGGTATATACGGACTACAGCCTGTTAACCGCCGACAAGGCGCTATGCAACGATGTGCACAAGGTGTTCCAGCAGATTACGGGCATGGGCAAGAAAATCCATCCCAAGTTATTGATACATGCCCCTTTCAACCTGCGAAAGGCCACCATCAAGATGATCGAGGCGGAAGCCGAAGTTGCCCGCAGCGGCAAGCACGGTCGCATCATTGCCAAGATGAATGCCTTGACCGACCCAGCGGTAATCAAGTCGCTCTACGAGGCCTCCCAGGCCGGGGTGCAGATCGATCTTATTGTGCGCGGTATTTGCTGCCTGAAACCGGGTATTGCAGGGGTCAGTGACAATATCAGGGTGATTTCCGTGGTAGGCAGGTTCCTCGAACACTCCCGGGTGTATTATTTCGAAAACAACAGCTACCAGGTGTATTGCGCCAGCGCTGATTGGATGGAGCGCAATCTCTCCCATCGCATTGAGGTGTGTTTCCCGATTCTCAAGAAGAAGCTCGCTAATCGCATCATCGACGAACTGGAGGCTTACCTGAGCGATGAAGTTCAGAGCTGGGAGCTGCAGCCCGATGGTGAATACCGGGAAAACAAGCCCTCAAGCGAAGAAGCCTTGCCAGTGCAAACTGTTTTCCTCAAGTCACTCGCCCGCATCTACTGACAGCACCATACCCGCAGACGGTCAGTGCTTGGCGAAACTCACACCCGGCAGGTCGCTCTGGGTCATTACATTGAGGGTCTTCTCGTTCTTGACCATGAAATCCAGCATGCCCTCGCGCAGGGCTGTTGCACTGAAGCGCAGACTTTCGATTTCATAGGCCTGCATGAGACCACTGAGCACGGCCCAGCCTGGTAGCAGCAAATCGCGACGTGTTTCCTTTAGCCCCGGCAGAATCCTCTCCTTGGCGATGGTCTTGGCAAGCAGCGGTTTGAGTTCCAGCAAGTGCTGCAGGGCGATAATTCCTTCCTCTCCGCCCTGCGCTTCACAGATGGCCTTCAGCATTTTGATCGTTCCCGACGAGGCATGCGCTTCCTGCCATCCCGCGCGCCTGACCCCCGGAGCCACCTTGTCGAACACCTCGTAGGCAGCTGCCTGCGCGCTATCCATGGCCGCCGACAGTTGCTTCTTTGAACTTCCCGGATCCCCGAAGAAACGGTCGCGCCAGGCCACGCTGCCGATGGCCAGACTCTCGGTAAGCAGGCGGTTGTGATGGCGGCCAATGATGAGTTCCGTGCTGCCCCCACCGATGTCGATGATAAGGCGATGGGTATCGCTCACTGGCAAATCACTGATCACGCCGGCATAAATGAGCACAGCCTCCTGAACACCAGTGATGATGGAGATGTCGATACCGATTTCCGCGGCCGCGGTGATGAATTCCTGGGCATTGTCTGTCACACGAAAGGTATTCGTGCCCAGCGCCCAATACTGTTCCAGGGGATATTGCCGCATTAGCAGTTTGAAGCGGCGCAGGCAATTAATGCCACGCTCGAAGGCCTGTGCAGAGATATGTCCTGTGCTGCGAACGTTTTCGCCCAGCTGTACCTTCTCACTGAGCCTCTCAACAATACGAATCTGGCCGGAGTCCCATTCGCCTATCAGCAGGTGAAAGCTATTGGAACCCAGATCGATACAAGCGTGCATAGTTACCAGCTGTAGATTAATAGCCCACTACAGCAAGCCATTGGAGCATGTGCCTGCGGTAATTGGAACTCTTAAAAGCTTATCGACAAGCGGCAGATGAATCTGAGGACCCAGGCGGAAGCCGGGTCCCCAAGCTGGGAGGCCCTGCTGACAGAGCCTGATTGGTCTCAATCTGGCAGGAAGCCCCTAGGGAATGTCTGGTCAGAGGTTCCCTAGATCATGGATTGCTGGTAATTCTCCAGACCGATGCGGTCGATCAGGGAAAGCTGAGTTTCCAGCCAGTCGATGTGCTCTTCCTCACTTTCGAGAATGCGGCCGAGCAGGTCTCGACTCACATAGTCACCCACGGATTCACAGCAGGCGATGCCTTCCTTGAGATCAGGGCAGGCGATCATCTCCAGTTTCAGGTCGCATTCCAGCATCTCCCGGGTATTTTCACCGATCAGCAGCTTGCCCAGGTTCTGCAGATTGGGCAGGCCTTCGAGAAACAATATGCGCTCGGTGAGCTCATCGGCGTGCTTCATCTCATCGATGGATTCTTCGTATTCCTTGTCGGCCAGCTTGTGCAGGCCCCAGTCCTTGTACATGCGGGAATGGAGAAAATACTGGTTAATGGCGATGAGTTCGTTGGCCAGCGCCTTATTCAGGAGCTTTATGACTTTGGGGTCAGATTGCATAGATAATTCCTCAAGAGCAGGTTTGTGCAAGCTTCCTTGTTTGGCATCCGAAAGTCAAGAACTATCCTTCGTAAGCCACTGAAATATAAGGAAAAGTTAATGATAAGCAATCCCATTTTCATCCCCGTCCAAGGAGCCTGGCAGGCACCACACCCGGGCGAAAACCGGGCCGTGGAACAGCTGTTAAACAATTATCTGACAGTTACCTGAGAAACAGATAATAAGCTTCTGATTTTTAAGAAAAAAATAGGCGAGGGCCCGGGTTGGGCTAGTGGGGGACGCTAACTTGCCGCGTTGACGAAGGGCGTCGAACGGGCGAACTCCTTGACGATGGTCTGGGCGAGTTTGCCGCACTTGCCACATTCACTGGCAACACCCAGTTTGGCCTTCAGGTCGACCATGGTGCTCACACCATCCCGGCACAGATCGCGAATCTGGTTGTCAGTTATTTGGCGGCAGATACAGACGTACATATATAATCTCCAGCAACTGGAATTAATTTAAATCTAAATGAGAATGATTGTCAACAAGATTACTATCTGATACTGTAAATTCTCGCGTGTGCTCCCCCGCCGTCCGTCAATCTGCTGGTTTATTGAAATATTTTCTTATATGAGTGCAACCCCACTAGCCCAGGCCAAACCTGGCGATCGCTGCGTGGTCCTGGAAATTGCTCCGGACCCCCCCGAGATGAAGAGTCGGCTCTATGCGCTGGGAATTATTCCGGGTTCGGCCCTGCAGATCCTGCGCTTTGCGCCTCTGGGAGACCCCATGCAGGTAAAAGTAGGCAGCAGCTTCATTAGCATCCGCCGCGCGGAAGCCGACATCATCAAGGTGGAAGTCCAGTAAACCCATGACGAAGATCGCACTCATAGGAAATCCTAACTGCGGAAAGACCACCCTCTTCAACATCCTCACAGGGTCGCGGCAGAAAGTGGGCAACTGGCCCGGCGTCACCGTGGAGAAAAAGTTTGGCTACTTTCGCCTGCAAGAGCGGGAAGTAGAGTTGGTTGACCTGCCCGGGATCTATTCCCTGGAACAGGACTACAAGGGTGTGGATGAGCAGATCGCCCATGACTACCTCATGGGGGGCGAGATCGACCTTATCATCAATATCATCGACGCCAGCAATCTCGAGCGCAGCCTGGTACTCAGCCAGCAGTTGCAGGAGATGTCAGTGCCCATGATCGTGGTGCTGAATATGCTGGACGTGGCCGAGCAATCCGGCATCACCCTGACCCCGGCCCGGCTGCAGGAAAACCTGGGCACCCCAGTCATCGCCATGGTGGCGTCCCGCAGGAAGGGTATCGAGGAATTGAAGCAGGCGATGATCGCGACGCTCTCCCCTGCTACTTCTGCTGCACAAAAAGCACAAGCGACCAGACCAGAGCAGGACAGCGGCAACGAACCGAATGAAACCGACCCGATTCTGCGACGCTACCACAAATCCCGGCAACTGAGTTCCGGGGTCGTCGAAGTCTTGCCGACCCAGCATAGCCTGTCGGAAAAGCTGGATGCCGTGGTTCTCAATCGCTGGCTGGGTGTTCCCATATTCCTGCTTATGATTTACCTGATGTTTACCGTCGCCGTGAACGTGGGCGCCGTATTCATCGATTTCTTCGACATCCTGTTTGCGGCGGTGCTCGTTGACGGCACTAGCTGGCTGCTGGAGCAGATCTCTGCCCCTGCCATCATCACCACCCTCTTGGCGCAGGGAGTCGGTGGCGGCATCACCCTTGTTGCCAGCTTCATTCCGGTCATCGGATTTCTCTACCTGTGCCTGTCAGTGCTGGAAGACTCCGGCTATATGTCGCGCGCCGCCTTCGTTATCGACCGGCTCATGAGCGGAATCGGACTACCAGGTAATGCCTTCGTTCCCCTCATTGTCGGCTTTGGCTGCAACGTGCCAGCAGTGATGGCAACACGAACCCTGGGCCGGGACAGTGATCGCCTGATGACTATCGCCATGGCACCTTTCATGAGCTGTGGTGCGCGCCTGACAGTCTACGCCCTGTTTGCCGCCGCCTTCTTCCAGCAGAATGGACAGAATATTGTGTTTGGACTTTACCTGTTGGGTATCGCACTCGCCATCTTCACAGGCTGGGTTTTCCGCCGCCAGTTATTCACCGGTGAAATTACCCCGTCCTTCCAGGAGATGCCTGCTTACCACGTGCCCATCATGCGTAACATCCTGCTAACCACCTGGTTTCGACTGAAGGGTTTTATCTTCCGTGCCGGCAAGACTATCGTCGTGGTGGTCATCGCGCTCAGCTTCCTGAACTCCATTGGTACCGACGGCAGCTTCGGCAATGAAGATTCAGAAGAATCTGTTCTCAGCGCCATCGGCAAGACCATCACGCCCGCATTTTCCCCGCTGGGCATCCAGGAGGAAAACTGGCCCGCCACCGTGGGCCTGTTCACCGGCATGTTCGCCAAGGAAGCGATCGTGGGTACACTGGATGCCCTGTACAGCGAGCCGACAGGTTCAGAAGGTGATGCGGCACCCGACCTTGTCGCAGCTTTCAACGAAGCCATTGGCACGATCGGTACCGAGCTACTCGCTCTCGGCGATACCCTGGGCGATCCGCTGGGCATTTCCATTGGCGATGTCAGCGACCTCGAAGCAGTGGCCGAAGAACAGGAAGTACAGGGAAGCACCCTGACCAATATGGCTGCCCTGTTTGTCTCGCCCTTCGCCGCATTCTGTTATCTCGTTTTCATTCTGCTCTATGCTCCCTGCGTAGCCGTGCTCGGTGCCGTTAACAAGGAAGCGGGCCCGCAGTGGACTCTGCTTGTCTTCAGCTGGAGTACCGGTCTCGCCTATATCACGGCGACGGTTTGTTACCAGTTAGGCACATTCCCTGAACACCCCGTATTCTCATCATTGTGGATTATCGCCATGCTGACGATACTGATAGTATTCATCAACAGCCTGAAACGATTGTCCACAAAGATGGTGCCGAAGAATCTCATCGAGGTGGTGCAAGTCTAGGGAGAAATCCTGGTGGAGAACCCCACTCACCAGCCCAGGCCACTCCTGGTATGGTTCACCGTTGCCTTCATTTCTGTGCTGCTGCTCAAGACCTACCTGGCAGCTGTGCTGGATCTCTATAGCGACGAGATCTTTTACTGGCTCGCCTCTACCCGACTAGCTCTCGCCTATAGCGACCTGCCGTTCATGACTGCCTTGTTGGCTGGTATTGGCAGCGCCCTGCACCCTGGCAATTCCCTTGCCGTGCGCTTGTTGTTCCTCTTGCTTGGATCCAGCCTGCCTTTACTGGTTTACTGGCTGGCGCTTCCCTTCAGCGATCGACAGCAGGCATTGGAATCGGCCATCCTGACTCTGTGCCTGCCGCTGGGCGGCTTCCTTGGCCTTCTCGCCGTGCCAGATGTCCCATTAATTTTCTTCGGCCTGCTCTCGATTGGCTTCTTCCATCGGGCGCTACACAACGACAGACTGCAAGACTGGTTGGCGACCGGCGTGTTTGTTGCCCTGGGCCTGTGTACTCATTACCGCTTCTTTCTCTACCCGCTCGCTGCTATCTGCTTCCTGGTCCTGTGCCGAACAGCACACAGCCAGTGGCGCAATCCCCGACTCTGGCTTGCCATGGCCATCGCCTGCCTGGGCTTGATTCCAATACTCTGGTTCAATCTCGGCAACCAGCTCAGTAGCGCCAGCTTCTACCTGGTGGAGCGTCATCCCTGGGAATTCAGCGCCAGCGGACTGCTTCATGTCTTCAAACAGGCCGGGCTGGTTACACCACCACTTTACCTCCTGTTCCTTTTCTGCCTCTGGCAGCTATTGAAAAAATCCCGGACCGGTCACCAGGATTCACTTCTGCTATTGTGCTTCTCTGTCACGAACCTCAGTGTCTATCTCGTCCTCGCGCCCTGGACAGATGCCGACAGCACCTCCATACACTGGCCACTATCCGGCTATTTTCCCTTGCTGGTCGTGGCACCCATGGCCCTGCGCCTGGTGTATGACCGGGCGCAACAGAAATGGGACCAGCGGCGGGCGATGAAACTCACCCTGTCCATACCGGTGTTGGGATTCACAGGCACCCTGCTGGCGCTGGCGGGAGTCGGATCGCAGGCATTCCAGGCTCCACTTCAGGCGGTCCTGGGAACTGGAGTCCTGTCAAACAAGATGGCCGGCTGGCGAGAGTTTGCAGGCTATTCCTCGGCGCTGTCGGCTGCGGAGTTCGGGCAATCGGATCCTGTCGTCATCACGGACAACTATTACACCGCGGCCCAGGTCAAATTTGCAGGCATCAGCGAGCAGGTGTTTACCCTCGACCGCGACAAGGCAGTGCGTGATGGCCGAATAACCCAATTACGTCTCTGGGGTATGGATGAATCTGCACTACCGGCATTGGCGGGTCGCTCTGCCCTGTACATCAACGAAGACAGCACCCTGATCCTGGCAGAGAAGATTGAGCTGATGACAGCAATATGTGAGTACAGCACAGCGATCGAACCATTGGCAGAACTCTCCCTGTATGCGGGCGACAAGGCATTCTCCTTTTACCGGGTGAATGCCCTGCAATCACCGGCAATGCAGAGAGCATTTCCCTGCCCGTACCCTATTCAGGCATGGATAGACAGACCCGAAGCTGGCGCGAGTGTCCAGAATGAGCTGGAAATCGCCGGTTGGGCTTTCAGCGAAGATATCGGCATCGCAGAAATAGAATTGTTGATAGACAATCAGCCTGTGTCGCGCCTGGATTATGGAATCGAGCGCATCGACGTGGTCTCGGCCAAAAATGTGCGAACTGACCCTGGTTCTCCAAACCTTGGATTCGGACTACGCCTGGATAGCCGCATGCTGACCAATGGTGAACACAGCCTGGCTTTGCTGATTCGCAACAACCAGGGCACCGAATTGGTCTATGGGGAACGGACCATATTTATTGCAAACCCCGAATAGCAAGCTTTACTAATTCGGGAGAGGCCTGAGCACTTCGACGGCTATGCGCCATTCATTGCTGCTGTTAAGACGCCATAGTCGCAGGTAGTTGCTGCGGAAGCCGGACTGGACCTCTTCCGGGTTTGTGGTAATTACACCGTAGGTATATCCCATCTCTTTCGATTCACTGAGATAGCCGCCGATGTGAATCAGGTTGACCGGCGTGGTGGTCTGCAGTTGATCATCGAGGAACGCGCCATAGACAGAACTCGCGACATCGGCCCCCACTGCGGGACCAATTCCCGGCAAATATACACGCACATTCTCCAGGCCATAGCGCAGCAACGCCCGCTCGCCACCACGAATATTGATTGAGCGGCCGAACTGGTTATCCGCATCGATCAGGCGCTGCATGGTATTGTCCTCGGCCATGGCGATGACCGGGTGGGCAGTTTCATCGAGCACGGACTGGGTGTCTGCAAAGCTGGGCTCAACCGACAGACTCAGGAAACCCGGTATGAAGGTAAACATGTCAGCCGCCAGCTTCCACTCGCCTCCCTGCTTCCTCCAAATGGATATCAGGTGCCCAAAGGCATTGTTGCCATCAGAGTCTCCCGGCCCGGCAATGGAGGTCATCGGCCCAGCCGTCAGCCCCAGATCACCGGCCCTGGACACATCAGCATAGTGGGCATCCCAGGTTAGATCGTTTCCCTGGAATTCAGGCGACTGGTAAAGGGAGCGGGCATCGACCGGCCCTTCATCTCGAAAGACCACTGACCCTTCGCCGAGAAATTCGAGAAACGACTGCACGCGACCGATCTCCAGAGTCCGGTCGGCGTAGCGTTGATCAGCAGCAGTGAGGTCCAGCCAGTACTGGTACTGGCCGCGCTCCTGCGCCTGAGCAGCGAGGGTGAGCAGCAGCCAGGCGAGGCCAGAAATAATGACTGCTGGCGATTTTACGAGTGTTCGATGCAGGATCCACATAGCCTGATCTTAATTGGAAACGCGGCTGGAGTGTAGCCGGAGCAGGAATATGGCTTAATTTTATCGACTATCTAATTGATATTTCGCAAATTATCGACATAAAAAAGACGCAATAAGATTGTTCTACCATGGTCAAAACTATAAAATCCCAGCGCATCTCAACATTATTCCAGGTACCTGCCGGCAAACCCTGCTCGGGAATGCTGTCCAGCCACCGTCCAACACCCCAATGCGGCAGACAAGAGTGATCACACAAGGCAGCCAACTTTCCATACTGGCCTGGCGATTCTTGGCGATGGTCTTGCTCATGCTGCCCGGAATCCCGGCCCTCGCCCAGACCCTGCTGGTGGATCCCGCGACAGACCAGACTGCCGTCACCGAATTCGTTGAATACTACGAGGACAGCTCCGAGAGCCTCACCATCGAAGAGGTCACCGCCGCCAACTTCAATGTTAATTTTATTCCTCACGACCGTGACATCCTGCATTTCGGTAGCAGCAGCGCGGCCTACTGGATAAGAGTCAGCCTGGACTGGTCACAGATGCCAGCCGGCGCCGAGAAAATTCTGGAATTTGGTCCGCCAAAGTTCGTCGCCGGGGTCGTACGCGGCGGCATCGAACTATATTCGATCGGTGATCAGGGTCAGGTAGAGTTCGAATACTCTCTGGGCACAATGCTGGACGAGCGGGAACTCAAGACCCTGAGCCGGGGTTTCGCCCTGACAATAGACGAGAGTTTCGGTGATACCCTCTACATGCGTCTGACCGGTGCCCGCCCCATCCGACTTCCGATAACACTCTGGGAACAGGATAGCTTCCAGCAACAATCCGTGATCTCCGACACCCTGCTCGGCCTTCAGTACGGCATCCTGTTAGCGATGATCTTCTACAACCTGTTCCTGTTCTTCACCATTCGTGAGCCGAGCTATATTTATTACGTTGCCGCCATAGCAGTCCAGGTTGGGTTTATCTTCCTCGACTCCAAGCATCTGCGCTATCTGCTGGATCAGCTTTACCAGGGTGCTTACTGGGTGGACATGGCGGAACGACTCATCTATCCGCTCATGGTTATTACTGCACTGCTGTTCCAGCGTTCACTGCTGCGCATCTGGGAAAACAACTTCAAGCTGGACAACCTGGTTAAAGGCTTCCTCGGCGCATTCCTGTTGGTCGTGGCCCTGGCCTTCGTGCCCAATGAGAAGGTATTCCAGTATCTGTTTATCTTCCTCATCACCCTGGCTATTCCGCTGGCCTTCTATACCAACATCGATGCGATCCGGCGTGGAAATGTGACGGCCGTGGTACACATGGCGGCAATCGGGGTATTCCTCAGCGGCGTTGTCGTCCTGATGCTACTGCAACTCTGGCCCGGGTTTCCCAGCAACGCATTCACCGAGAATGCCTACAATGTCAGCCTCGTAGCCCAGGCGTTATTGCTTTCAGTCAGCCTTTCCTTCCGCTACAACCAGATCAAGCAGGAAAAGGAAGACGCCCAGTTACAAGCTATCAACAACCTGGTCCGTTCCGAGCAGATAAAAGATGATCTACTGGCCAATGTCTCCCACGAGTTACGAACTCCCCTGTACGGCATCAACGGCCTCGCAGAAACAGCGATCGCCGAACTGGAGAGTGATGACAAGGATCCCCAGCTCGTTGTCCAGAATCTGGAACTGATACGCGCCAGCGGGGACAGGCTCACCAAGCTGGTCAATGACTTGCTGGACTTCTCGGCCGCGAAGGAAGAAGCCACCTATGTGAAATTCCGGCCGGTTGACCTGAATAGCCTGGTAACCCTGGTGATAGCCGTGTGCCGACCACTTATCGGAGAGAAGAATCTTGAGCTGCGTTCTGAAGTCGACCCGGACCTGCCGCTTGTCGCTGGCGATGAAGACCGACTGCAACAGATCCTGGTCAACCTTACGTCCAATGCCATCAAGTTTACCTACAGCGGCGAGGTGGTTATCGCTGCCGAGCTCACCACCGATTACAACGTCACGGTGTCTGTACGCGATACCGGCATCGGCATTCACAAGACAGACCACGAAACGATCTTCAAGACCTTCGAGAAACTTCCCTCGCAGCAGATGAATGCCAGCGGTATCGGCCTCGGCCTGCCACTGGCCAAGCGCATGGTGGAGATGCATCGCAGCAAGCTGAAGCTGGAGAGCGAACTCGATGTGGGATCCAAGTTCAGCTTCGACCTGCGTGTTTCGCTCGATCAGACCAGGGCCATCAAATCACCAAACATTCACAAGCAAATGATTCGCCGTGCCGACTTCCTGGAACAGGCCAACAAGGTAGCGGACGTGCCCAAGCTACGCATGGAGCAGGAAGTCACGATCCTGGTTGTGGACGACGACGAGATCAATCGGGTGGTAATGGGACAACAGCTGGAGGAATACAACGTCGTAAAATGTTCCAATGGCCTGGATGCATTGAATGCCATCGAGGAAAGTAAACCCGACCTGGTGCTGCTGGATCTGATGATGCCGGGACTGAACGGCTACGAGGTTTGCCAGAAGCTCAGGCAGAAATATAATCATATCGAGCTACCCATTATCCTGGTGACCGCGAAGAACCATCTCGAAGACCTTACCCAGGGTTTCCGCACCGGTGCCAATGACTACCTCGCCAAACCCTTTCACAACGAGGAACTAAAGTCGCGGGTAGAGAACCAACTGCGCCTTAGCATGCTGCACCGGGTTAACGAAGACAATCTGCGTCTGCGCACCCAGATTGAGAACTACGCTGCAGCCGATGCGGAATTGCGCAGTTCACGCCTGCGGCTGCAACAGGTACTTGAAACTATCGAAGCCGGGTTCATAGCCTTCGAGCTACCCGGACGTATCTTCAGTGCGAACCTGCGTGCAGCTGAGCTATTAGACACAGATCGCCGGAGCCTGTTGGAAAAAGACATCACTTCCATACTCTCTGAAGCTGATCTTAACGAGCCTGTCCGGCAGACCCTGACACGCTGGGAGAGTGGTGAGGATGAATATGGTGAGTATGAAGACGATGTTAACTTTGTCAGCCAGTCGATAGAGATTGAGCTCGTAGTGCCCTACAACAGCGCTGGCAGGCCTTCGAGCAGCACCATCAAGCTTAATAGCAAGCTCTGCCTGTTTGGCAATGACGACGGTACCGGTGTGCTATTCCTGGAAGATACGGAACCCCTGAAGAAGGTCTCCGATTCTGCACTGGCGAGAGATACCGTGGAACTGGTGAGCTTCCTCGGACAGGCGCAACAAAATATTCGTCGCATTGGTACCCGCCTCAACGTTCTGACACCAGATGAGATTTCCGAGAACCCGGAGCTGCTGGACCGGCTTTCGGGCATCGAGGAACTGGTCGACTTTATCGATGAGCACTTGCCAGCCGTCAGCAGTGAGAGCGAATATAGACAACAACTCGTTACCCTCATGCGCTCGGCACTGCACACCTGGGAGGTAACTACCCAGAAATCCAAGATTGAATTGGCCGAAGAGAGCAATATCTGGGCTGTAAGCATAGACGACGGTCGCTTGCGAACCCGGACTTTCGATCGTTACCTGCGCCTGGAACAATTGCCCAAGGTTCCGCGCTGGAGAGAGGTAGTCCGCACAGCCTATTTCGTACTCTCCAACCCGACCATAGAACCTGAGACCCGGGCACTATTGGAAGCTGAACTGGAAAAAACCAAGACAATACTGAAGAAAGCAGCCATAAGCTGATCGCAAGAATATCCCATACAGAAAACCGGGAGCACACAGTCGTGAAATTTGATTCTATAAACCCGGTCTGTTGCTAAGCAACCTAACGGCTGACATACAATGTATCTCGAGCACTTTGGACTGGCACAGTATCCCTTCTCCCTGACGCCTAACACGCGTTACTTTCTGAAGCTGCCCAGCCATCTACGAATATTCGAAGCTGTAGTTGCCTCGCTCAACCAGCCCGGACAGTTCTGCAAGATTGTTGGAGAAGTTGGCACTGGCAAGACTATGCTGTGCCGGAAGATGCTGAACGCCCTCGAATTTCACAAGGATAGATTTGTAACCGCCTTCATCCCCCACCCAATTCTCAGCGAAGAGGCCTTGCTGTCTGCGCTCGCCGACGAGCTTGGCCTGGAAGATTATTCAGGCAAGAAGTACAGGGAACTTCTCATACACATCACATCGGAGATCTTGCGTCTGGCCAGCACTGGGCGCCAGGTAGTCCTCTTTATAGATGAAGCACAGGCCATGCCCGAAGAATCCCTCAGCGCGATCTATCTGCTAAGCCAGGCACAATCGGGCAGCAAACTGCCTATGCAAGTCATCCTCTTCGGTCAACCGGAACTGGACGAACTACTGGACCGCCCTGTCCTGCGACCACTTAGCAATGACGTAGAGACTTCCTTCAGACTGCCTGCACTGGATGCCGCCGGAGTAGAGGCCTATGTACAACACCGACTGGCCAAGGCGGGTTACAGCGGCAACCATATGTTCTCCAACAATGCCCTGAAATTATTAGTAGAAAGTAGTGGTGGGGTTCCACGACTGATCAATGTGCTTTGTCATAAAGCCCTGATGGTTGCGTTTGGCAAGGGGGATCGCGTAGTGGACGATAAGCATATACGTCGAGCCATCGAAGACACCGAGTCACTACAGAAGAAGAAGTCCTGGAGCGACCGCTTCTTCGCCTGATGCCTGGTCAGAAAATTATCGCTAACGGTTGTATCGTATTTTGCGCACCGTATAATCCCTCCTCCCCGCCCAAGGAAGTCCATCATGGCACCCGAAATCTGGCAACAACTCCGCAGCGAAGCCGAACAGATGATCAGGAGAGAGCCTCTCCTGGCCAGCTATGTATACGCCTGTGTGCTGAATCATGACAGCCTGGCATCCTCACTCAGCTTCATCCTGGCCAACAAGGTCTCAGACGATGTAATGCCCGCAGTAACCGTGAGGGAATTGTTTGATGATGCCTTCGAAACCTGCCCCGAGTGCATAGAACATGCCGCTGCTGACATCGTGGCCGTCTATGAGCGCGACGCTGCCATCAATTCCTATTTGCCGGTAATCCTGTACCTCAAGGGATTTCAGTCCATCCAGGTACACCGGCTCGCTCACTACCTGTGGAAGAAGGATCGCAAGGAACTGGCACTCTTTATCCAGAGTCGAAACTCGGAAGTCTTCGGCGTCGACATCCACCCCGCATGCGTTATGGGCAAAGGCATTATGTTCGATCATGCAACAGGTATCGTTATCGGCGAGACTTCGGTCATTGAAGACAACGTGTCTATCCTGCAACAGGTAACACTGGGTGGTACTGGCAACGAGAAGGGAGATCGCCACCCCAAGATACGCTCTGGTGTATTGATTGCCGCCGGCGCCAAGGTGTTGGGCAATATCGTGATCGGGGAAAGCGCAAAGATTGGTGCGGGTAGTGTAGTACTGGATGACGTGGCACCCAATACCACAGTCGTTGGAGTGCCAGCCAAGGTTGTGGGCAAACCCTGCAAGGAATCACCAGCACAGACCATGAACCAGAGCTTTCAGTCTGATTAATGAAATGAAACCGTGCGCTCCCCAATGGAGAGCGCACGGCATGACCAACTACAGATTTTCCTCTGCGAAGGCAGCAAGCACAGATCGCGGCACACCCTGCAGCAGCACATTGCCCCCATACTCGAAACTCTTGAATCGCTCCGTCAGGTAAGTGAGCCCCGAACTGATTGGGGTCAGGTAAGGCGTATCGATCTGCGCCAGATTTCCGAGACAGATGACCTTGGAACCATTTCCCGCCCGCGTCACGATGGTCTTGATCTGGTGAGGAGTCAGGTTCTGTGACTCATCGATTATAATAAGGCTGCTCTGGAATGACCTGCCCCGAATGTAATTCAGGGATTTGAACATCAGCGGCACCTTGTTCAATACATATTCCACGCTGCTGCTGCAATTCTCATCTTCCCAGTGCAATGCCTCCAGGTTGTCAGTGATTGCACCCAGCCACGGCTCCATCTTCTCTTCTTCTGTTCCCGGCAGGAATCCAATGTCTTCGTCCAGCCCCTGGGTACTACGGGTAACGATGATGCGCCGATACAGCTTGTTGGCTACGGTCTGCTCGATGGCTGCCGCCAGGGCGAGGATTGTCTTGCCCGAACCAGCCGAACCAGTGAGATTGACCAGGTGAATATCGGGGTCCATCAGCAAGTTCAACGCCATAGCCTGATAGATATCCCGTGGTTTCAAGCCCCAGGCCTCTGTTTCCATTAAGCTATTGATGTTCAGATGTAACAGGGTGACATCGGTAGCCGTTGTAGAGAGTATACGAGCCACGAACCCCTCTTCGTCGAACAGAAACTGGTTCGGGTAGACATCCTGCCCGAACACGCTTCGACTTAACTTGTGCAGGGTACGACCCTGGTCCTGAGTAGTCTCTACTTCGTCTACCAGTTCCCAGAATGAACCAGGAAATTCGATGTAACCCTTATTCAGGTGTTCGATATCATTCAGCATCAAGTCGCTGTGATAATCCTGGGATTCGATCCCGCAACCCCTGGCCTTCAGTCTCACATTAATGTCTTTGGTTACCAGCACGACCCTTTGGTCGGGATAGCGCTGCTTCAGGTAACCAACATCATTCAGAATCTTGTTGTCATTTAGATGGGTTGGAAGCATGACCAGGTTCTCCGGCGTCTCGATCATCATGACCGAGAGTATGCCCCCTTTATCCAGCCCATCGGGGCGCTGGATCGCTACACCCGATTCAACTTCCGTGGGGGAAGCTCTGCCGAGTTGCTTGTCTAATTCTCTGATGGCCTGGCGGCAATCCGCTGCAATGGCATGGCGACCGCTTTTGAGTGAATCCAGTTCTTCAAGAACCGTGATGGGAATGACTACGTGGTGTTCGTCGAAATTGAGTATTGACGAGGGATCGTGGATTAATACATTGGTGTCTAGAACATAGAATACCGGGTTAGAGGAGGTACTGCTGTCAACTGAGCTTTTGACAAGTTTCACTTCGCTCATAATTATTCGAACCCCTTTCGAATGCTGATTGTGAGATTTTGAATTTATTGGCCAAAGCCGGTGATTGCCCTCCCTTGGTGGTGGTTAATTGAAGTGTCTATTATCTGCTTCGGCCATAGAGCTCCAAAGCTTTAGACAAGTCTTAAGGAACCTCTGATTAATTATGTTACAGCTCTGGCTTGCAGCCCCGAAGGGCGAGCTTGTCGCGGTTTTCTGCGAGGCTCCGCAGAGACGCAACTTAATTAATCAGAAGATCCTTACACTAATTGCCGTAAATGACATCGATGTGACAGAAGAAAAACATGAAGCATGTTAAGCGCGGGAAGCCTCGCTGCAGATTACAGCGACGATATAGTTGTGTTGCCCTTGCAGTGACTAATTGAGAGTCAGGGCAGGCTGATAGAGCAGGGTCGCCTCGGTTTCAATGGGCCTTCCGTTTTCGAGGCGGGGACGAAAATGCAGTCGCTCCAATCGGCGCCTGAACTCTGCCTCCATATCCGATGATGAGGGCACATCGGGTTTCAGCAGAGTCACATTCAGCAATTCGCCAAAGCTCTGTACATTGTCCCGATTCAACCAGCGGCTCATTTCTGTCACCCCAGAGAGATTGAATGAAAACAGCGCGAAATTTGAATCCAGCTGATTGCCATGCTGCTGGTACGGCGCCCGCACGTAGGGGAAGGTTGGACTCCACTCGGCGAAATATAACGAAGCCTGGAGGTTGTCCAGTTGGCTCAAGTTCCATCCAGCTTCAGGAGCCCTGGCCTGTTCTGCTTCTTGCAGACTTGCATAGAAGGCCTTTTCCGGAAGCAGGCTGGGTGCAGCGAAAAAGCGAGTACGTTGCGCCGCATCCACGTCGGCGAGGGCCAGATTGCGGTATGCCACTTCGTAGGAGCGCAGCGCACGTTGGGAATTGTCGAAGACCACTTCCCAATCCGCCAGGTAAAGATTCGCCATTGCCACACCCTCCAGGTTCACTGGCGTGGCTTCCGCATAGATCTCTCGAATCTGGCCGAGCAGCCGGCGGCCCGTTTGATAGAACATGGCCTGCATGACGGCGCGGTCGCGAACGAAATCTGAGCCGGGAATAATCTGCCTGAGCTCATAGCTGGCGCGACCACCCATGGCGATAGCCTCTGCCTGCAGATGCTGCTGCTTGACCAACTCATAGAGAATGGGCACCAATCTGGTGTCGAGCCTGCCCCAAAGTCGTTCACCGGCCGCCAGGGCCAGCCAGTTGGACGCCGATGCCCGGCGAAAATGAAACGCCTGAAATTCCGGGGAATCCTCGCTTATTCCCCGCAGATGCAGGCGCGACAATTCCAGGAAGTCGGCGATCAGATCGCCGGTGATATAACGCGTCTTGGTGCGATGCAGCCACAGCAAGTGATCCTGCAGGGTCCTGGCATCAGTCCACTGCTGCCAATCCGCATAATTGTCGATCTTCTCCTGGATGTAGGGAATCTGGGCCTGTGTGTACAGGCCTTCACTCATGCGGACTATCTGTTGACCGCGGTCCAGGGCCGCATGGGCGTCGGCGTAGCGCCCGCTATCACGAAATTCGCGGGCCAGCTGAAACAGTGGTTCCGCGAGCCGTGGATCAGTATTGCTGAATTCAACCTCGAGACTCTGCAGATCCTGCAATGCCAGAACCAGTGTGTCGTCGGGATCGACCGTGACCTGGGCGTGAAGTGAGCCATACCCAAACAGCACGGTGAATACAAGGAGAGACTTAAACAACTTGGTAGGCTTTATCATCGTCTATGTCTGAATGATCACAATATTACATTAGCACCAAAAGTAGAGCGCTCGCTACTATAGTTGACATGGCTCTGCAGGTTCCATGCCATCTGTATACGCCCGGTTCAGGCAACTGGACCTGTTCGCCTTTGCTGCGGGCCTTGATTATACTGACCGGCCTTCTACCCAAGCGCTTGCAGGAGAATGCTGTGCGAAAATTACTCAAGAACTCCGTTATCCCCCTTCTCGCTCTCACCGTAGGATTTGGCGCCGGATTCCTCGCCCAGCTTTCCGCCCAAGGCCAGAAAGTATTCGAGTTGCGCACCTATACGGCAACCCCGGGAAATCTCGACAATCTCCACGCCAGGTTCCGTAATCACACGACCCGCATTTTCAACAAGCATGGCATGGAGGTGGTTGGCTACTGGACTCCCACTGATCCGGAAAAAGCGGGTGATACGCTCATCTACATTCTGGAACATGCAAGCCAGGAAGCGGCCGATGCATCATGGCAGGCCTTCATCGCCGATCCGGAATGGCAACAGGTTGCGGAAGCATCCAATGCCAATGGCCAGATTCTTGGCGGAATACAGCGGGAATATATGATCGCGACCGACTATTCACCCATGAACTGAGTCGGGTTCGAAATCAATTGGACCAAAACGCAAAGAGCCGGGCAATGCCCGGCTCTTTTTCCCCTGTTGAACAGATCTGGGGAACTAGCCGTAGGCCATTGACAATAACTCTCGCACCGATTCGATCTGCAGGAACCAGTAGATGGCGGAAAAAATTATGAAGCTCTGTGCAACCAACAGGGCTGCTGCTTCATCATCTTTCTGTTTCGTTTTTTCGTCTCTCGCATTGCTCATTAGTAATTCTCCCCCTTAGCCGCTAAATCCGATCCAGCGGCCGGTAGCCGCCACCATGAACCAAACCAGGATTGATGCGATGGCTACCAACTTCGTTACCACCGGGTTCAGCTGCGAAAGATCATGCCCCAGTAGCGGCTTGCGAACATAGAAGTGGAACAACATACCCGCCCCCAGGGCCAGCATCTTGAACCAATACACAGGCAGGTAATAAATCTTCGTCGCCACTCCACAGGCCATGAATACGCCTGTAGCCAGCAAGGTAACCAGGGCCCAGACAAAAACCTTGTGGGTCCTGTCGAAGACTGTCTGGGCTGGCACATCCGTGAGCACCAGGTTGAGCAGGCGTCCATCGCTAGCGATCACACAACCACCCAATACGGCAAGACCGATAAGGTGAATGGCTTCGACGAAGGCAAAGGCTGCACCCCAGGTCTTGCCAATGTAGCCAAACGGTGTGGTTTCAAGCCATTCAAAAATACCCAGCAGACCTGGGTACAGGCTATCCATCCAGCCGCCATATACGAAAACCAGCAGCAGAAGTATGACGGCCGCGGCACCGACTGTTCTTGAGTATTCTGATATAAAAGTGGGCATCACTTGTCGCCTCAATAATCGTTTTTCAGTTTTCTAATTGTTCTTTAGCATGGTTTACAAGATGCAATATTCTAGAATCGCGTTTGGCCATCGACACATCCTGCCAGGGTACTCATGAACTCTCCCGGGAAAGAACTGCAGTCGAACCAGTCATAGGCAATGAAGCGACCGCAGACCACGATGATTGACCAGAAACCCAGCGACATCATAGCGCCCATGCGAATCCTCGACGGCGCCCTGGCATCAGTATCCCAACTGGATACCGACTCATTCATGCGCTTATGGAAAAGATACGCATTGATCGCGCAGGCCACGAGCAACACCATCTTGATCCTGAACCAGATGCTCTGGGATGTGCGCACGGGAACCGCGTAGAACAATAAGATGCCCGTGATAAACATCACGGTGAATCCAATCAGCATTGGTACGTTCAATCTATGGGCGATCTTGCTCGCAGGAACATCCGGTAGAGCGAGACCCAGCATGCGCAAGTCGATCAGGAACAGCATTCCCAGGCTGACCATCAGGGTCAACACGTGGGTAGACTCCACCCAGTTATACATATAGTAGGATTCGTGCAGCATGGTGCTCCACTGCATGTCGTCCAACCATACGGCAAAGTTGTAAACGAGTTCGTTCAAGATGGATAACCTCCCCGCTGTGTTCGGGCTATTTTGATTTTTTCCCGATTTTATCGCCAGTACCGGGTCGCAGTGTACGATTTAACCGTTAATCAACATTGAGATCGATCAATATCGATGCAACTCACCGCGGCACCAGCCTGCAATCCATAGTCTGTTTTCGATCCCCAGAGCCAGGTCTTTAGTCGGATCAACAGTATTGATTTTTTTATTTGAAAGCGGGCGCAAGAATAACGCATCGTTCCCCGGGGAATCCAGCGCCTTGCGCTCACACACAGCATGTCATGTCAGGCAAGATGCTGCTTGCGGTATTCAGAGGGAGTCACGCCCTTGATCTGGCGAAACGCATTATTGAAAGGGGTGATCGACTGGTATCCCACAGACAGGGCAATTGTGAGCACAGGCAGGTTCTGGCTCTCTCGGTCCGAGAGCACCTGGCTCGCGTCTTCGATACGGTACTCATGCAACATGGCATTGAAGTTTCGAAACCCGAGCTGCTTGTGAATAAATGAGCGCAATCGATATTCGGGGATATTCAGCTTCTTGGCCAGCATGGAAATGGTGAGACCGGCCTCCCGGTAGAGCCGCCCATCCTTGAAAGCCCGGTTGAATGTATCCACATCGAATATCTCACCGCCTTCCAGCTCTGTCTCCGCGGCGGGTTCTGTCACCTTCCTGATGGCCTGGCTCAGGGAAACAAAATCGAAGCGCATGGCAGCGAGCAACATACCCAGGGTCAGGACCGCAATGGTCATCACGATGACCGTCTGCAAGGTCGCATTACTGGAAGATCCGCCGGGTATGAAGAAATTTTCCAGGAACACCACGAGAAAAATGAGAGCGCCCTGCACCCCGATTATGAACCAGCGAAAGATACGCCTGTCTTCCACCAGGTCTGCCCGCCATCCCTTGAGGGTCCAGTAAATTGCGAAACCCACGAAGACCAGCTGCAGAATATCCATGCTGGTGGCCAGCAGGGCCGAGCCGCCACTGAGTCCCTCGCCGCCGCTGAGATTTAGCAGTGACAACACCAGGTCCAGTGATACTTGCATGGCAAAAGCAGCGCCGAGGGTTATCGGAAACCGTTGCTGCTCCTGGAAGATCAGGAAGCAGTAGATCATGAACAGACCGCAAATCGCGCTGGTGGTTACCGAGACGAGAATCGAAATACTACTCAGGTCGATGCGAAACTCAGGTGCGATGTTGCTATTGGTCATACCATTGAGCAGATAGAACACCACGAAGACCGCCATGAGGCCAAACACCTTGGCACTGGCGGCGCGGGGATCGGTCTTCAGGTAACCGGCAGCCAGCAGCAGCACGGACATGATCGCGACGATCTGTGCAGTAAACAAGAGCATGGGATTGGGCACGAGCTACTTCCTAAATGTCGATCTGTAGGGCGATCTGAACAGTGTTTTCCACATTACCGGAACCTCAGGAAGAATACAAAAAGCGCGGCATCGTGGTCACCGGCCTGAGTCGCGGTCAACATGGCCAACACATCACTGTATCGACGCAGTAGGCAAAGACTGGATCAGCCTCCGAATGCATGTCCTTCGCTGCCTTTATACCCACAAAAAACCTGACTATTTTCAGCGTGTTACGTCTCATCTCAGATTTCGAACATACGATCGATATCAATTGCTTGTGCCACTGCGAGCCTCTATACTTCGGTTAATTGTTGCGTCTGCGCTATTTACCAGGCTTGGCGAGAAGCTGGAATCGTGCGAGAAATGAGGCCACAACAACTCATCCCGAACAGGCTGCAGCGAGATAAAAATATTCTCAGAGAAGTAATCAAGGGAGACACCATGCGCAAAAACTTTCCATACAAAAAGCAGGGCCTTGCCTTCGCAATCATGCTGGCCAGTGCCGGCACTTCAATCCAGACCTTCGCTCAGGATGATGGCGTAGAAGAGATCGTGGTTACAGGCTCATTCATCAGGGGAACTCCTGAGGATGCACCCTCTCCAGTAACCGTAATCGACCGGGCGGCAATCCAGGACCAGGGCGCGTCCCAGATTTGGGACTTGATTCGAAATCTCGAGGTCAACCAGGGCTCAGACACCAGTGTTGCAGGTTCGAATGACGCCAGCCAACTTCAGGGCACAGCATCTGTTAACCTGAGAAACCTGGGTGGAAACTCGACTCTCACCCTGATCAACGGCAAGCGTTTCACACCGGCTGCGGTAGTAACCAGCTCGGGGCAGGAATTCGTTGATCTGAACACTATTCCTCTGGTCATGACGGAACGAGTAGAGGTCCTGACGGATGGCGGCTCGGCGCTGTATGGATCGGATGCGGTCGCTGGCGTTGTTAACGTCATCATGCGTACCGATTTTGAGGGTCTCGAGCTGTTTGCGGACACCCAGGGGATTGCAGAGTCCGGGGGCACCTACGAGCAAACCTTCAGCGGTATCTGGGGCACGAACTTCAATGACGGTGACACCCGATTAGTGCTGTCCGCCGAGCAGTTCGAGAGGGACCCGGTGCCTCTTGCCGACGCACAGTATTATGATCCGACCAGAATTATTAATAATGGTGAAGTGGGTGGATTCAGGGTAACCAGCCCGCTTGGTAGCGGATTCAACCTGGCCTACATTGATCAGGCCCTGACCCAACAACAGACTGCCGAGAAACTGGCACTTGGCGAGTCCGTCTCCGGAACTCGCGGCCTGGTTTTTGCAGACCCTCTGTGTAGTACATTGTCCGGAAACCTTGGCCAATTCTATCAGGACAACCGGTTTACCGGAGTTGGACGACGCAACGGTTACTGCTATGAAGACAATACAGCTAACGAGTTTATCGCGATTGGTCAGGAGCGAACCAGCGCAGCGCTGAGCTTCGAGCACACATTCAGTGAAAGCGCCGAGTTCTATTCGTTCTTTACTTACTCTGATCTTGAAACGATCAGGGAATGGGACGGGACAGCATTCTCTCGATCGGTGCATGTGGTGCATGCTCCAACCACACTGGGTGCCCTTTCCACATTTGTTGGCAATCCTGCTGTAACGACTCCCGCTGCCAACAATCCCCACCTCGCCTCTAATGGCGGCTTCGGTCAGGGCTACTACGGCGGCGGCGTAAGAGTTGGCTGGCCTCGCTCCACCGAAGATCTCGTGACTAGCAACACCACCTCCGGCGCCCAGATGGGACTGCGCGGAGAGCTGGAGGGCATGGGATTCAATGACACCTCGCTGAATTATGACGTGAGCTTTGCCTGGAGTGATTCCAGCATTGAGCAACAAGTAGCCACCTTGATCAGGGATCGCACCGAGATGGCCCTGTTCGGCCTTGGCGGTCCTAACTGTACACCCAACGGCACCCCGAACCTGCATTTTGAGGCAATCCCATCATTCGCTCCTCTCAGCGCACTGTATGATACCGTGTTCCCGGGATACGTATTGAACACCAGGGAGAGCACCTCCTACGCATTGACCTCAACCAATCATGGCCAGGGCGGTTGCGAATTCTTCAACCCGTACCTGACAGCTCTCACCAATCCTGAGCTGGCGAACTCACAGGAGCTGGTTGACTGGATGACTGGCAGGATAAACCGGGCCGACAAGCGCAATCAGTTATTGGTATTCGATGCGGTTGTTTCGGGCGAAATGTTCGAAATGACCGGCGGTACTGCGCAGTTTGCTGCCGGCTACCAGAGGCGGGAGCGGGATGCATCCGGTATCGCGCCGGAGATCAATCTGCCAGGCCTGACTGTGATCAAGGGCTATGAGCCAGGCTTGTTCGGCGCGCCTAATCAGTTTGAGACTGGAATCACCAACAATCTTGAATGTGCGAGTTGTATTTTCAACTTCGATGACTCACGGTCGGTCGATGCAGCATTTATAGAGTTATCCCTGCCGTTTGCTGAAAACGTCGAGACCCAGATTGCCCTGCGTTATGAAGACTACGGAGGCAATATCGGTGGAGACTTGTCACCGAAGGTTGCCATGAGCTGGAGGCCAATCGATGAGCTGCTGCTGCGAGCATCCTACTCGCAGTCATTCCGTGCACCAAACATTGGCGTTGTTAACCAGGCGTTTGAGGCATTTGGCACAAACGTGCAGGACCCGCTGCGTAACCAGCAGGTTCGTGCCGGTCTTCTGCCTGCAACTGACGAGAATGCCTTGCAGAACTTCTCTTACACTGCAGGTGCGCCAAACCCCAACCTGGGCAATGAGACAGCTGACACCTACAACCTGGGCTTCCAGTGGAACCCCGGCGGCTCTCTTGAGGGCGTCAGTGTCGGTGCCGATGTCTGGAGATTTGAGGTCAGCGACCGGGTGCTGCCCCTGATTCCAAGGGCTGCGCTTAATCCTGAGATCGCGAAGTTCAACTCCGTGGTAGGCGATACGTCGAACTACATTCTCAACGATTCTCAGCCACTCGATGCCCGCGGGCCAGATGGCAACGTGATTGCCTGTGATCCTAATGCCCTGGCAGCTCAATTTGGCGTCGACTCTGAAGAGCGCCTGAACTGCGTCGTGAATCCCGCCGCCTACAGGGTAGATGGTGTTCAGCGTTCCCTGAACGATGAGAATGCTGGACTGACTACGCTGGTCTTGCCGGCAGTCAATGCGGGTAACATTCAGGTTCAGGGTATCGACTTGAGCCTGGGTTATCGCTGGAGCACTGACTTCGGTAATTTCAGGATAGCGGCTGATTACACCCACGTTGACGAGTATCTGGTTGCTGATGTGCCAGGATTGGAGCTGGGACTGCAAGAGACCGGTCGTTTCGACGCTGCTGGCGTCGATGGCGAGCAAAACATCGTGCGCGAGGTTCCTGACAACCGGGGTAACCTCTCCCTGAGTTGGAGTAGAGACAACCATCGCGTAACGATTTTTAATCGTCACACTGGATCTTTTGAGGTGCTGAGCCACGCAGACTATCTGGCCAACCCCAATACGCCTCAAATTGAGAAGGACTACGCCAGAAGCAAGGTTGACAGTTACAACACCTGGGATGTGCAGTACGTGTATTCACACGACTGGGCGAACAGCAGCCTGGGCTCATCGACCTTTACTCTCGGTGTTATCGATGCCACCAACGCAGACATCCCTCTGTATCGACGCGCATCGTTTAACGCCTCGGTCTTCGATGCTCGAGGCCGACGCTGGTATGCAAGATTGCTATGGCAGTTCTAAACCAGCAAGCTGCGTAATCAAAAACGGCGATGAGCAATCATCGCCGTTTTTTTTGCCTATATTTTTCAACCTGATAGCTAGCGCCGCAACTTCTCTTCCACGTCACGCAGCATACCGTCGATAGAGTCTCTTCCCTGGGTCGCCGGATCATGCTGTTCGAACAAGTTAATGACTCTCTCTGTTCGCCTGCCGAGGGCTAGCACCTTCTCGAAATAGCTGTCTGCCCCGTGTTGTTGAAAAAGCACATCTATTACAAAGGCAAAAAACGACAGGGCACTGAGCAACAGGTCGCGGAAGGCATCGACATAGAGCTTTATCTGGAATGTCACGAAGCGTTTGATCTGCGGCCAGAGCTTCACTGAGCGCCTTGCAGCAGCGGAGTTCAATGAATCGTCGGCCGCAGTGGAGGGATCCTGTTCCATGGGTTCACTCTTGATGGAAAATTGGTAGTTGGAAATGGTAATGTGAAGCCAGCGCCGTTTCGAGTAAAAAAGGGATCGACTGCGGACCCCGGGGATGAGGCCCGCAGTCGAAACCAAGCGCAAACCCGGCACATGAAAACGCGCAGTAAAGGCGCTTTCGGGTTTCATTAAATAGACGCGGTGTGCGGCAAATTGGTTACACCCCCACTGTTGGAAATCCGTTTGCCCTCAGTCCTATTACATTCACAGAACGTGCCAATCCCTAAGCCCCTGATTTTCCGCGCATTAGTAATTAAAAGACGAGAGAGGCAAAGAAAATGGCCAGGCAAATTGCCAGATTTTGGCGAAATTGGTTATTAGTTGGGGGCAGCCACCGTGCCGGCCAATACCGGCATCAGTAGCGTACAAAGCCTGAAGTCTCGTTACCGGCAATGCACTTATTCTTTCGGGCCTTCTGCTGCTGACTCTGAATCGTACAGAACTGAGGACTCAACCGCCGCGCCACTCGCGAACTCAAGCACTTCAAAAGCGAGCCCGGCATAACTCTGGAGTCTCTGCATTAGCCCGTCGCCGAAAATGGCTGCTGGCGTCCAGAAACCGCCACCGATCGCACGCTTGTCGATATCCCTGTGCAGGCTGATGGCAGCCTGGGAAAGCATCTTGGCAGTGGAACCATATCCAGGATCTCGATCGCCAGTGACCTTCACCACGATCGTGTCACCCTTTTCGGTCTTGCCGTGAAAGCGGATATCGAAGAAGCCGTTAAGTTGCTCTTCGGGGCTGGGCCCTTCACCGGGTTTGGGGAGGAAGAACCTGGCAAACCACAGCAAGGGTGGAAAGGCGAGCACGGCACCCGCCAGAGCCGTTCCAAACCCCAGGCGCCTGGCTTTCTTCTTGCCGTCATTGCCATCCCCGGTAAGCACCGCCTCGTCGTAGGCAAATTCCGGGGCATAGGGCGTATCCCGCAAGGCGTTGCTACGAAGAACCACCCGGGTATTGATGGCTGCCATGATGAATGGCCCAACCCAGGACTTGAAGTCCTCATCGTATTCCACAGCAACCATCCGCTGCTTCGCCCCATTGTTGAGTGGTCGCGGGCAGATGGAATACCAGTCCCGCATCTGGGCGGCGACTTCCGGATCATCGGCTGCTTCCTTGCGTGCATTGATGCCACTGGCGATTGTGCCCCCTGAGGCACCGCCGCGAGTCGCCTGTACCCGCATCTTCACCTGTGAACAATAGCTACCAAATTTTTGCAGGGCCTGATCCTGCAGGAATTTTACGCCGAGATCTGAAGGGATTGAATCGAAGCCACAGCAATTGACAATACGCGCGCCACTCGCGCGTGCCGAGTCTTCGTAGAGATCGATCATACGCCTGACCCACTGCACTTCGCCGGTCAGGTCACAGTAATCGGTGCCGGCCTCGGCGCAGGCCTTCACCAGTTTCTCTCCATACAGTGCATAGGGACCGACGGTAGAGATTATCACTTCAGCGCGCTGGCACAGTCCCACCATGGCTGCCTCATCGCTGGAGTCCGCCACAATCACCGGTATGCCCGCTGCCCTGTCTCCCAGTTCGGATTTCAATGCATTTAACTTCGATTCAGAGCGTGCCGCCATCACCCAGGTAAAATTGGGCTCGGTGTATTCTTGAACGAGATAGCGGCACAGGATCTGCCCAACGAAACTGGTGGCCCCGAATACAATCATGTCGAATTCCTTATTGCTTCTAGGCTTGGTATCCATGGGTGGAGTCTCCTGTGTTGAACCTGGTTTGGACTACTGCAACCGTGATCGCAGCGACTCTGTGGCGGGGCCGCTATGTTAACACCATTCTCATCTGAGCCCAGCAGCCGTAAACGGGCGTCCAAACTCCTACTCTCGCGGATGGCAGGCATTGCCCAGCGGGGGCAAATCATCGCTATACTCATGACACTAACCACTCCTGCCAGGAGACTCTGCATGAGACTCAAATCCAGCTCCAGCGCCCGTCCGCTACCCCCATTAGCCCTTGTCCCGCTTGCAGCCATTCTGCTTGTCGCCTGTAGCGATCAATCTGCTCCCACTATCGAACCACCCGCGGCGACAGCCAGCACAGAAGCGACGACGGCAGTGCAGAATGCCAGCGCCATCACGGGCCAGGTAAGCAGTTCTGCGGGGCCCGAGGCAGGAGTATGGGTGATTGCAGAAACCGGTGAGTTCGACACCTTCTTCGCACGCATCGTGGCGACCGATGAAGAAGGCCGTTTTGCCATCCCCGATCTCCCCGCCGCCAGTTATCAAGTCTGGGTAAGGGGCTACGGTCTGGCCGACAGCGCGAAATTTTCTGCCGACCCCGGCGAGTCCTTGCAGATTGCGGCGACACTGGCGCCAAATGACGCAGTGGCTGCCCAGGTCTACCCCGCCGCTTACTGGTATTCCATGATGGGACTGCCCGACGAGGGTGAGCTGGGAAACATCGAGGGCGGCTTGAACGCCTACCTGACCTGGATGAAGAATATGGGGTGCGTGGGCTGCCACCAGCTAGGGCAGCAATCGACCCGTACAATTCCTGAATTCTTCGGCGAGTTCGAAACCCATGAACAGGCCTGGATGCGTCGCGTACTGTCAGGCCAGGCGGGACAGGGCATGTTCAGTCAGTTGAGTGAACGCCTCGATGGTGTGCCTTTCAAGTACCTGGGCGACTGGACCCAGCGCATCGCTGATGGTGAACTGCCTTTTGCCAAACCCCAGCGCCCCTCGGGACAGGAACGCAACGTGGTGGTCACAGTAAGGGACTGGTCCAATCCCCGGGCCTATATGCATGACCTCTCCGGTACCGATCGTCGGGACCCCACGGTGAATGCAAACGGCCCACTCTATGGCGCGCCGGAATTGAGTACCGACGAATTTCCCGTGCTGGATCCGGTTAACAACACGTCCTGGGTCATCAATGCCCCGGTACGTGATGCGGATACCCCCACCACTGCCGCTACCCCACCCTCCGCTCCCTCAGCCTATTGGGGTGATGAGATACTCTGGGACAGCAAGGCCAATGCCCACAATCCCATGCTGGATCAGGACGGCAGGGTCTGGTACACCGCCCGCATCCGTGGCGCCGACAATCCCGATTTTTGCAAGGAAGGCTCCGATCATCCCTCGGCACAGTTATTTCCAAGCAACCGGGCCGGACGCCAACTGTCGGTCTATGATCCGGTAACCGGGGAATATACCTTTGTCGATACCTGCTTCGGTACACACCACCTGCAATTCGCCTACGACGAAGACAACACTCTGTGGACCAGCGGTGGCGGAGATGTGGTGGGCTGGCTCAATACCCGGGAATTCCTGGAAACCGGCGATGAGGCTGCCGCCCAGGGCTGGTCGCCACTCATCCTGGACACCAATGGCAATGGCCGGGTCGATGAATGGACCGAACCTGGCGAGGACATGGATCCCGGAAAGGACATGCGCGTGTCGGCCGGCTTCTATGCCGTCATGCCTAATCCTGCGGATGGCTCGGTGTGGGGTTCAAATGCCTTCGGCTACCCGGGCGCCATAGTACGCTTCGATCCGCAGACAGGACTCGGTGAGAAATACAACGTACCACTTCCAGGCTTTGGCTCTCGCGGTGCCGACATCGACAAGAACGGTGTAATCTGGGTTTCGCTGGGCAGCGGCCACCTCGGCGAGTTCGACAGGCGCAAGTGCGAAGGCCCGTTGAACGGCCCTGAGGCAACCGGTGATCATTGTCCGGAGGGCTGGACCTTTCATCGCCTGCCCGGCCCTGGCTTCCAGGATCTACCTGAATTCAGCGTCGAATCCAGCTATTACACCTGGGTCGACCAGCACAATAGTCTCGGCCTCGGTGAAGACGTGCCAATTGTCACAGGTAATCTATTCGACGGCGTGCACGCCTTCGTGGATGGT
This sequence comes from Pseudomonadota bacterium, assembly GCA_027621405.1. Lineage (GTDB taxonomy): Bacteria > Pseudomonadota > Gammaproteobacteria > Pseudomonadales > Pseudohongiellaceae > UBA9145. The sequence continues at coordinate 212,962 of JAQCBT010000003.1, forward strand.
GAGTTCATCACCCTGCGCGTGCCCTACCCGCTTGGTTTCTATACCAAGGGCTTCGAGGGAAGAATTGATGACGCCGATGGCGGCTGGAAGGGTCGCGGACTGTGGGTGCCCAGTGGCGACCGGACGCCCTGGCTAAAGGAAGGCGGCCAGGGCACTAAACCGCTGGTTGTTCACTTCCAGCTACGGCCTGATCCGCTCGCCCTGTAACCGAATTTCTGGTAGTCGCCAGAGCACCATCACGGGCATGGCGATAACTCATCCAGATCAGGAACTGCAGGCCGAACAGCAAGGTGGCTGCAAGAAGATGTAGCGGCTGCACCAGGGCCGGCATGCCGAGATGACCGAGTGTTGCACCTGAAGTCACAGCCACACCGATGATTACGATCATGCCGAGCGTGAGTCGGGTGAGGGTATGCATCCAGCCCAGTGAATTGATGAGCAGGCGGACAAGCCAGAGGTTGGCAAATAACACCAGTGCTGAGAAGCTGCGGTGTACGTAGAAGAACCAGGGCATGGCCTCTATCCAGGCAGATCGCAGCTCTTCGCCCTGGGACTCACGCAGGATATCGGTCATCTCCCTGACCTGGGTGCCCATAGTGACCTGCATAATGGTCATGCCGAGTACGATATAGAGCCATTTCTCAAAGCGCGGATCGATGCTGGTTACGGGTTGCGCTACCATCAACTGGCGCCGCGATTGCGCCAGCGCGTACAGCAGGGTTCCTACGATCGCCAATGCCATCAACATATGCAGGGTGATCATGCCCGGCTGCAGGTTGGAACTCACGACCTTCGCACCCAACCAGCCCTGAAAACCAACCATCAGGAAGGTGGCGATGGATGCCCAGGTAATCCGGCTATTCAGGCGTCGCAGTGGCCAGGAAAAGATAGCTGTGGCAAATATAAGCAAGCCTATGGTCACTCCAACCAGCCTGTTCATGTATTCCGTCCAGGTCTTCACCACATTGAAGCGGGTATCGGCATAGCCGAGTTCTGCGTAGATTTCCTGGTAGTTGGCGGGAAGCTGGGATTCATGGGTCGGCGGTATCCAGCTGCCAAAGCAGGTTGGCCAATCCGGACAACCCATGCCGGCTCCCGAGGCACGCACGCTGGCACCAACCAGGATGAGGAAATATACCGCGAGTAGCGTAATCGTCGCCAAACGTCGGAAGCGGGGAAGTGCCGAATCGGCGGAGTATGTAGATGCCATTGCCTGCTGCTGAGTATTACTCTTTCATGAAATAGACCGCTGACTGAGCCAGTCACTGTCTGCTGCTCGGATTATAACCTGTGCGCCACCTAGTTGCTGCCGCGCAAGGCCGCCAATAATTGTCCGGAAGCATAGCCATCCATGGGCATGCCCGCACTATCCTGGTAAGCCCGGATGGCCGCTCGGGTCATTCTGCCTACCCGGCCATCGGGAGTGCCGGAATCGAATCCACGAAGGTTTAACAATTCCTGCAATTCCTGCACCTCGGCGACACTCAGTGCCTGCTCGTTTTCCGGCATATTCTGTATGGCTGGTCCACCGGCAAAGCGGTCAGCCAGGTGACCTACAGTCAGAGCGTAGAAGGTAGAAGGATTGTAGGCCATGGTGGCGCGGAAATTACCGTAGCCCAGGAAGGCCGGGCCGCTTGCCCCTGCCGGCAATATTACCGACGCCTCCATGCCTGCTACTACCGGGATCGGGTTTCCATCCAGTGTGCTGATTCCCATCTCTCGCCACTCACTCAAGGGCTTGGTAACACCGGTTCCGGATTGCCTGTAATCGAAATCATCCGGCAGAACCACTTCCCTGCCCCAGCGCTGGTCTCCACGCCATCCCGATTGGGACAGGAAGTTCGCCGCTGAATGGAATACGTCCGGAAGGCTATTCCAGATGTCTATGCGGCCATCACCGTCGCCATCTACCCCATAGCGATCGAATACACTTGGCAGGAACTGTAGTTGCCCCATAGCCCCTGCCCAGGAACCGCTCATGCGCTCCGGTGCGATGTGCCCATCATCGATGATACGCAGGGCAGTAAGCAGTTCCCGCCGAAAGAAATCAGCCCGGCGTGGATCATAGGCCAGGGTGGCGAGCGCCTCCAATACCGAGAATCCGCCCGTGGCACGACCGAAATTACTCTCGATGGCCCAGAATGCTGCCAGATACTGAGGCTGCACGCCGTAGCGGGCCTGCACTTCCCCGAGCAACACTCCATGCTGCTGCAGCAACTGCTGGCCGCGACTCACCTGGCCGGGAGTAACGCGCAAATCGATATAGCGGGTGAATGTTTGTACGAACTCGGGTTGACTGTTGTCCAGTTCCAGCACTCGTTCGAGGGGAGCGATATTGTCCAGCGCGGCAAGGGTGGAGGCAGAAATTCCAAGCAACGCCGCCTCTGCTCGCAGATCGGCCAGCCACTCGTCAAATGTTTGATCCTGTGCCTGGAGGGGGGATACTGCGAGCAGCAGCACCAGTAGCAGAGTTCTGAAAGCCATGTCACCAATGATAATCCATCGGCGGCAATATGAGAATCTACTAGTCCGGGGCTACGTGAATGTGTTGGCCCGATCTCGAATGCTAGGCAGCGGCCGAATGCTCAATGTAGTCGCTTACCCTCGCCTCGTCATTTTCAGACAGGGTGACGAAATTCAGCCCCAGGTGATAGATGTCCTGACTCAGACGGCGACAGTAGGAAACATTGCACACCGACTTGATCACTTCATTACCCGTATTCGGCATACTGAACTCGAGTTCGAAATGCGGATACAGACCCGCTTCCGACTTGAACTGGGACAACTGTTCAATTAACTGATGCTTACACTCAATCTGGATCCCGGAAGGAGAAATATTCAAGAGGTGTCCACTGCGCACTACATCAGACAGGAACAGGCTCACATCTCCATCGAGGGAAACCCTTGGGAATTTTCTTCTCTCGTTGCTCATGATACCTCCGGCAATGCTCCACACTAATTCAATATAGTGATTTTCTCATCAATTTGCCGAGTTTTTTTGATCCAATGCACATTTTTCCAATAAGCGACCAATATGAAATAACAATAAGTTAGAACTGGCTCTCAGTTTAGGACCTGCCGCTATTTAAGATCCGGTCACGGAATGAATACTGCCAGAGATTTTGGACAGAAGTTACAGAATATTCTTACATTTAGTTGTTGATCTGGATGCAACGACTTTCCCTGTCAGGACTAGGCAAACAGATTCAGCGCGCCGGCATCAATACCGAATCGGGCATCCAGCTGTGAATCGATTCCGGCCATACGCCGCAAGGCGACGTGCACGTGCTCCGGGGTCAAGGTAACTCCTCCCGGTTCCAGCAACAGGGTTTGTGGATTTACTGTCAGGGCCTCCACGTGGTCATCGGTTCCACCAACAACCCGATTGCCCCTGACCCCCGCCCCCATGGCCATAATGCTGGTAACGTTCCAGTGGTCCTTGCCTCTGCCATCGTTATAGAAAGGAGTGCGACCGAAATCGGAACCGACTACCACCGTCACCCTGTCCTGTAACCCGCTGCGTTGGATCTCATCCCATAACCGATCTATTCCGCTAAGCAGTTGCGTCAGGCGGTTGGCATGGTTCTGGTCATGATTGCCGTGGGTATCGAAGCCTCCCATGTGCAGGTTGGCACTCACTGCAATGCCACTGGCGAACGCCGCCACCGCGACTTCTGCCTGGCCTTCCAGACCGCTGGACACGTTATCAGGCAACAAGGCCACGAGCCGATTCAGGTTATTGTCGCCGGTACGCGCCATTACCAGCTCATTCAACTGGGTTTGCTGCAGCGGTAGACGACTGTTGCCGATCTGGCGTTGCAGTCGTTCGTTTCTTGCCCGTTCGATCTCGCCATAGATTGAATCCGGAAAATAGGGTGACCGACGTTCCTCCGTTTCCCAGGGACGTGCGGCATTGGGATAAGCCAGCAACTGGAATACATCGCCGTCCCCAATGCGAGCCGGCGCCACCAGTGATGCCGTGTTGTCATAGCCACCATTAGAGATATAGGCCAGTGCTTCCATGGGCGCAGATGTCGCTGCCGCTAGGGCCGCAAAGCTCGGGTAACCTGCTTCGATCTTGCCACTCCATACGAAACGGGAGCCGGCATCGTGATTGTTGGTCTGGGTGTCAATCCCGTTTACGACCAGCAAATGCTCCGCGTGCTTCGGGAAAAAGTTGGCGAAATGACCCGGAGAATTGGCGTCCGGTGGATCTATGCTCGGCGGATAGGACGAGGGGAATGCAATATTTCCGGCACTGGTAATGGCATTCACCGAGTAGTTGTTCACCGGACCCCGACCATCTAGACGATTGCGATCGCCTTTGGGATCGATGAAATAGGTTGGGTCCCAACCACCCCCGGCGTTGACCATGACCCAGAAGCGCTCGGGTTCGGCGGCGCGTACCGCACCACTGACAGGCACCAGCAATCCAAGACTGCTCTTCGCGAGATAGCTGAGAAATTGTCTTCTATACATCGGAGACCCCCTAACTATAGAGAAACTTGTAGTCAGCCAGCAGGTAGGCCAGCACAGCCATCCACGCCCTGATGACAAATTGCTTGTCATACAATAGCCGCAGGTCCGCGCCGTTTACATCTTTCAGATCGTTGCCCTGGAAGTCGCGCGTACGATCACAACTATCGGGTAAACGGATCGCCCACCATTCGCCGCTATTGCTGAGGATGTACTGACGCCCCCGGTTCAATACATTCATGAATAGATCGAATGTGTGTTGCAGTTCCGGCGAGCCAGGAGTCAGGGCCTCACCCAACAGGTATTCATGGAGAAACTGGATGTTCTGCCGGATCAGACCCAGGGCGGATTGATCCAGCAGGCCCTCCTCGTTATAGGGATTGGTGTCTGTGTCTACGAAGAGAAATAAGCGCCGCTCACTGGCAGGCAACCAGAAATCGTGAGGCACCGCATAACACGCCAATTCGTTTGCCATTCGCAACTGCATGGCACCCATCATGCCGTTGGGTGAGCGCAGGCGGGTCGTTATGCTGTCGGAGTCGATACCTCCATAGATCTGGTGAAAGGTTCGCCCCAGTTTCGATGCCCAGTAACTGTCTCGTTCCTTGTAGTACTGATCCAGGGAATTGCGCCAATCGAAACCAAGCAGCGCCTCAACCTTGCGATCCAGTTGTTCCGGGCTCAGCAGATAACTGGCTCCAACATTTGTAAAGGATTGGGCATTCGCTGCAGCCCCGATCGCTGAAGCTCGCCAATAAGGACTGAGCATTATTTCCCGAACCAGGGTCTTGAGGTTGTAATTATCGGCGACAAATCGCTCCTGAATTTCATTCAGTACGGTTCGCTCAGCTACATAGGCTGACAGTTCTGACTCACCGGCATCGGCGCTGATCGGCGCCATTAATGGTTCCTTCCCGGTGAGACCGTTAACCATGATGCGCGTGATCGCTCTTGGAAACTTGGGATCAGCGGCCATACGCCCAGCCAGCCATTGCACGGAACTGTCAACATTGCCTGCCAGGGGCATGACCTCGCCATTGAAGCCCCGTGGCTCCATGTCTATGTACCATCCATATTTACTGAGTCGCGAGGGACGGTAGCGTCCCCTGGAATCCCAGTTCTGGAATATGGATGCCACGGGATCGAGCACCGAATGGCATTTGGAGCACTGGGGATTGTTTATGGTGGGTATGGGGGTTGTGATGTCCACGGCATTGCCCGGACGTACTCCTTCGATAGCCAGTATATCGGTGTCCAGAAACAGGTCGAATACCACCCGGGCCCTGCCCCGGTTGCGATTGGTCGAGGTGGTGGGATAGCGATTGAGAAACATGGGCGAGGTCAGTATCCCTGCATGGGGAATATCGGCGAGTCGCCCAGGCTTAAACTCCTCGGGATCGTTGGGATTATCGAAGGCAATACCTGAAACGCCATAACTGCGCGCCGAGTACGGTGTCATCATCATGTAGTCTGCCGTCAGTATCTCGGTGAACGGCAGATCGTTGGCCACCACATGACTGATCAGGGCCAGTGGCTCCCGCGCTACTCCATCGTTGGTCTGTGCGCGCACCACGTTGTAGTCATCACCGCGATTGTCCTTGCCGGGATCGAACCAGCGACGTTGCGGAAAATCGTCGTTGCTCAACAATCCGATGGCAGCTTCTGAGCCATTGCGTGAGTGATACTTGTCGGTGAGCAGGTAGTCGTTGAATATTTCTTGCAGACGATCATGGAAGGCTTTTTCTTCCATCATGCTATCAATAGCGGAGGCGAGTCCTGCCTGGCCATTTGCTGCCACAAGCTGGAATTCTTCAAGAGTAGGCAGCCGGGACAGGAGTTGCTCAGAAGCCTTGCGAAGGGTCTCACCATTACCCAGCAACTCGATAAAGCCCACGGTCTGGTTGCTGACGGTTTCGTTACTGCCGTTAAACGCTGCCTGTATATACGCGGCCAACTCGACCGCGCAGCTCTCATCACAACTCGCGGGCTGCCCCAAGGGCATGGTGTCCCTGATTTCCAACAGCAAGGACTCATAACTGCCACAGGACGCGCAGGCTATCAGGGCTGGAGCGACAGCACTGCCTTCGCCGTCCGCTCCATGACAACTGCTGCATTGCTGCAGGAACAATTGCGAAGCGGAAGCAAGATTCTGTGGCGGAGACTGCGGTGCCGGATTACTCTGCTGGCCTTGAATCAAGACGGCGGCAGCGACGCCAAACAAGATCTGGGGCTCAGTCTGCAACTGCAGTAGCTCAACGGCGTAGATCTCACCGCTCTCCAACCGCACTTCGTCGATTGAGATGCTGCCTGCTTCAGAGTCCCAGACACCGGAATTCGCCACACTGGCACTGGTATCCTGAGCCTGCTCCAGTATCAGGCGATACTCCCCATTGAAGACGATTCTAAATCCGAGCTCCATGGGACCGTAGCCATCGATATCGATGCGCGGTACGAGCAGGAAACCGTCGTCAATGAAGGCACCATTGGCAAGAGTCGAATGAGAGAAAGACGTTGCGCAAAACACCAACAGAAATGTCTTAAAGTGACCGAACCTGGACATTGCAACTTCCCTCCTTACTTCTGAAGGATTTGAAGAAAGCCCTGCCCACAGAGGACGAGGCACCCAGGAAGCCAGTCTACGAGCTTGTCACACATGAATAGCGTAACTGAGTCACAGTTCGATTTACTGCCATGAAGCCAAAGGTTAACGGGGTCACAACCGCGATCGCGAAACTGGAGATCAGTCAACTCACAATCAAATTGTGAACTGGCGCAGTGAAATCAGAAAGCAGCCGGAAACTGTGGCGAGCGAGCCTGTTACAGCATCCACGCACTTCGTTGTGTGCGATTGGGAATCAGGCCTTAGTGGTGTGAATTGTCTGGCGTAAATCGCCACTCGTATTCAGTGACATCGGGTACTACCTTAACCCCGGAACTGAATTTCAATGAATCATCGATACCGCTGGGATAGTGCATCTCAATGTATTAGCTATCATTCCAGGATCGATTTATTGGCATTGCCGAACCCTAAGCTGTCCGCTCATCACCACTGCGCAATTTCCCGATGACTGTTTCCATGGCACGGTCAATGAGTGGCGCTTCACTGATTATCTTCACAGTACCGGCTTTCATTTCACGAGCCAAACCCATCCTGGATTTCTCTACCACCTTGACACCCTGGGCATTGACGAAGACGAACTTGTCGATGGTGTCGATCTTGGCCGCAAGGGTACAGCGAATTGTCCTCTCGCCTTCGGCAAGAAACTCCATCCAGATACCGATCGGCAATCGCTCGACCTCTTTCACATGCTCATCGCTGTCTGCGAGTTCCAGAAGTGATTTCGCGCTGGATGGCCTGGCATCCGCCATCCATTCATCGAAGCCCAGACTGGACTCTTCGACCTCTTCCCTGGTGTCTGGCTTCGCGACAAAGGCCGCTTCCTGTGCTTGCTGCAACTGCGTGAGCGCCTCATCAATTTCAGCTTTCTCGAATCCAGCGACATCGAGTGCCTTGCGTAAATTGATCATCAGGCGCGGTTTCAGTTTGTTGAATCGTGGCTTGTCTTCGGGCACTCGTTCAGACTGCACGGTCCACAACAGCACATCGATGGTAGTCATCACCGGACGCCAGCTCACACCACCCGGGCCTTCCCGCAACAGAATGTGCACCAGGAACTTATGGAACATATTCTCGAGAAACCCCAGGACGAACGGCGGCATCGCCGGATCCAGGATGCGCTCGCCGATCTTGCGCCTGGCATACTGCCGTATCTCATCCAGTCGCTCTTCCCTGTCATCGGCTTGCAGGATTCGGGCCTCTTCTTCCTGTCCTGCCAACAATTGATGTCGCTTGAAGTAACGGAACTCTTCCAGCAAGGGCTCAATATACGATGAGCTGCCATCGAATCCTGTTATGAGCTTATTCACAGTGCTCTTCATCTGGGCATACATCTTGTCGTCTGCCAGATCTTCGGTTTCCGTCCAGCTGATACCTGCTGTGGCAAGCTCATTGACCAGTACCCGCATGGGATGAGCGTCGCTATCAAAGAAACCTGGCTCGGCCAGAGCTATCTTCAGGGCCGTGATCTGGGTGCGGCCTATCAGTTCCTTAATCGGAATGGGCACGGTGCTGTCTTCCCAGATAGCCTCATACAGCAGATTTATCAGGTTTATGACGTCAGCAGACCGGCTGTCGATCGCCTGCATGACATCTTTCCCGCCCATCTGCTCCAGTTGCTGAGCGATGGATTCGGATAAATTGTCGGCTGCAGAAACGCCCTGCCCGATCTCATTGGCGTTAAGTTTGTCGAGCAGGCTAAGTAACTTGTCAGGCGCAAGCACCTGCAGTCGCTTGCCGCCCACCATCATGCCTGACTGTGCTGCACCAGACATAAGCAGGTTGCTGGAGTGCTCGGCTGGCACTGCATTCGAACTTACCTGGGCGCCAACACCATGTAACAGATTCTGCATCATGGAAAACAGTTCCGAGGAAGAGCCTCCATGCTGCCCCGCTGCATCCCCATCTTTTCCAAACGCGCGCTCTTCGGGGTCCGTGCGCTTTCTTGGCGCAGAGCGCTTGTTCTTGTGCTCCTCCCGATTTCTCGCCGAAATATCGAGATCGGGCATTATCCCCTTCGAGATTAGTATGTCATTGGCTTTTTCCAGAACGGATTCGAGCCTGTGAAATACAGAACTGTTGAAATGACGATAGGCCATCAACAGGGAAGCCGGCTTTAATCCCAGGGGTTGCAGGGCATCCTTGAAAGCCTCTCCAATCTGTTCCGGGTCCATGGGATTATTGGATTCATCAATGTGTGTGCTGACGAAGAGCGAGCCAAAGCGGGTACTGAAGCAGATATATTGATGAATATCGGTGTTGCGCGCATGCGCAATCATGCCTTCCATCGCGATCATAGCTTCCAGGTCCGCTTCTTCCACCAGCTTCAGGTTGCCGTAATCAAAGACTGACGCTTTTTTCTCCTTGTATTGAACCAGACAATCAAAGTTATCAATCAATAGCGTGCTAAATCGGTCCAGCACGCCATCAACACCATCCAACAACCTGGTGCCGTCCATCGCGGTTGCAGTATGGTTACGCATGGACTTGCCGGCATCTTGCAGACACCCGTTGACAAGAGGACGCAACTCCTCGTTCATTGCGTCTCTTATGGTGTAGACAACTTCTTTAACTTCAGACAAGTGATGATCTCGTGTTCGAGTTGATAAATAGAATTGCTTACAGGGGCCTCTGCCGGGAGCCGGAGCGAATCCTGGGGGCTGCCATGATTCGATAACAGATTTATAGCGAGCATGCTTGAAGACAGATCCGGGCAAGTCACTTAATCGGCAATCGGAGCATCGCTACAACCCCTGACTTCATTCACACAACTAATGTCTGCGACGGTTTCACCATTGATCAGGTCACCAACCCAGTCTACGAAGCTCACGCCTTCCACCTCATATTCATAAAAAACCGGAAAACCCAGGATAGTGTGGAAGTCACCGCCCGCAGTGTAGGTATAAAACTGGTCCACCGCATTTTCAATCTGCAGATAATTATTCAGGATGCGCTCCGGCAATTTGAAGCTTGTCGGAGGGTCGCCCAACAAATAGGTAAAGTTTTTCTGCACACGGTCTTCGGCCGTGTTGTATTGGGCAATGGTGAGATTGTCGTTATGCAGCGCGCTGGCGATATAGAAGTCCTCAAAGGTCAGGCTCAGGTTGGTCTGCCCGGCATACTCTGACCATGCTGGCAGTATCTCACTGACATTCCAGGCTTCGAATACCCGGTGCAGATTCGGCGAGCTATAACCCCCTGCACCATCTGCCAACAGAATTACCGGCGTCTGTGGGTAATGCTCGGCGACAAGCCCTGCATAGAATGACGCACCGATAGCACCCGCACTACTGCCACTCACCACCACCTTTGAGGGTGCCGGGAAATTGTCATAGACCCATTGCAATGCATCCTGACTGTTCCGATAGCCGTCGTGATAGGTAGTTACGGTTACATCGACCCTGTCCGCATTCCGGTAACTATAGTCACGAGGACCCGAGCCAATGTGAACATCCCCGTTACAGTAAGAGACAAAAACCATATTGAAGTTGGCGAATGGGTTGCGGGAATTCTCGAGATTGAAGATCCCATCGGCCACAGCAGGATTATTGGCATCGATATCCGCCATCGGCGTATGCACATTGGGCTCTGCATTGAGATCACAGGCCTGGCCGAACCAGCAGGCGCCGCCACCATTGAAAAATACCAGCAGCTCACTGCTCTCGGCCGATGGCTTTACATAGAACTGGTAAGGCGTACCGGCCGAGCAGACACCGTCGGTAGCCATGGTATTCCAGCCGGCATCCAGGGAACCTAGCGCCGGCAAATCTTCCTGCGCCAAGCTAGCCCCTGAAACAATTATCAGAAAGGAAAACAGTGCAACTATTCTAGACATGATACTCCCCCTCAATGAAAGCGAATGCTACCTGCTCGCCGCAGTCATGTCGAATGGCTACCCCATGACAAGCCTCCTGAAGACGCCGAAATCACTGGTTCTCGAGCCAGGTTGGCAGCGCCTCCTGCGGGCATTATCATGATCCCTATCTATACCTCAATGAAGAACAACAAAGACTCGGCTCATGAAAACATCGTCCTCCCTGTCACTGATCCTGCTAGGCCTTAGCTCACTCCTCTCCACTCAACTCGTTGGCCAGGCCACGGTAGGTGACAGCGCAACCAGGGCCCGGAGTATCGATGGTCAATACATAAGCTGGCGCGAACATATAATCGACGATCCACAGCGCGCCGGATTTGCACTCAGCGGCAGTGATGGCCTGGTGGTAGCGGATATCGACCTCGACGGATTCGAAGACGTGATCTCCGTCCATGAGTCTGATTCAGAATACGATTCCTCCCAGTACGACCCGGATTTTGTTCCGCCCCCGGAGGGCCATGTGCGAATCGCCTTTGCCTCCGCGAACCCGGAGCAGTGGACGAACATCACCGTAGCAGAGGGTGAAGACGCTCCGGCTCCCGAAGATGTAGACGTCGCAGACCTGAACGGCGATGGCTACCCGGACCTTGTGGTCGCGGCAGAGCTCTCGCATCTCATCTACCTGCAGAATCCGGGGAGAACTGCACGCAGCGCACACTGGCCGCGCCTGATCTTACCCATGACCCGGGCCAGAGGTTCCTATATACGAGTCTTTATAGCCGATTTATTTGGTGATGCCCGACCCGAGATTCTGGCGCCCAATAAAGGTGCGCAACGTCCCGGTCCAGAGGACTTCGCCCGCTCCACACCAGTCTCGGTATTCGCCTACTCCGGCGACCCCCTGTCGCCTGATTCCTGGCAGGAGACGATCATAGGCAACTATTCCATACCCCAGAACAGCGAAGCTGTCGACCTGGATGGCGATCAGGACCTCGATATAGTGGTCGGCTCGCGGGGTGAGAACCGACTGGCCTGGTTTGAAAATCTCAGTACTGCTGACTCTTTGCAATTAACAGAGCATGCCATAGGCATCGTCGGCGCCCCCATGGCCGGATTCAATCTGGAATACACGGACCTCAGCCGTGATGGACTACCGGATATTATTGGCGCGGCAGGCAGCGGCATAGGCTGGATAGAACAGCCAGCAAACAAGGGAGATGCCTGGAATGGCTTTACTATCGGCACGTTCCAGCCCGATAGCATCACCGGTATGGAGGTCGCAGACATCGACGGCGACGGCGATATGGACGTCATCGCAGGAAGTTATAGCCGCGGCCCTCGAACGGGTGATGGCGATGTGGATATACATGATGCCCTGGGCAGAATCGGCTGGTTTGAAAACCCTGGCGATGCCAAATCCGACTGGGTGCGCCACGATATCTCACGCCGCAAGCGCGGCATGTTCGACAAGTTTATTGCCCGGGATCTCGATGGGGACGGCGACGTGGATTTCATAGGTACACGTGGCAATAGTGCCCCCTTCGACGGCGTATTCTGGCTGGAGCAGGTACGCAGCAGCAGCCCACTGCCGAGCTTTCAGCCAGCGAGAAACGATGAGAGCCCGGAAATGCCCCTGCCATAGGACGATTGGGCCAGATCTCAATTGTGACGCGGCAATTCAGGCTGCCGCCAGCAAGCCATCACAATCTAGTCATCAAGTCGAAACATTCGCTGGCTAGCATCGACTCAGCAAACACCTGACCGGAGTTGTCCATGACACGTAATGCGATCATCCGCCCTCAAGTTTCTCGACGCGAATTCCTCAAACTGGGAGGCCAACTCAGTGCGGCACTGGCCCTTGGGGGTCTGCCCAGTCTTTTGCACGGCGCCGCCAGACAGATTCCCAACCTGCCATCGGATCCGTTTACTCTCGGTGTAGCATCCGGAGATCCTGCTGCGGATTCCATCGTATTGTGGACCCGTCTCGCCGGGGACGTTCTCGCCCAGGCAGGACTGGAACGCGATGTGCTCGACCTCCGATGGGAATTGGCAGCGGACCCTGATTTTCGTCAGGTTCTGCGCACTGGAGGTATCGCCGCCTCGCCAGCGCTGGGTCATTCCAGCCATGCTGAGGTGCGAGGCCTGGAACCTGATCGTGTCTACTACTATCGTTGGCATGCCGGCAACGCTACCAGCCCGGTGGGTCGTACCAAGACGGCACCCGCAGCCTTTGCCGATAATCGAGAATTCAATTTTGCATTCGCTTCCTGCCAGCAGTACGAACATGGTTTCTATACTGCCTATCAGCACATGGCTGAAGAGGAGCTGGACCTCATCGTCCATCTGGGAGATTACATCTACGAACGAAGCTGGGGAGAAAACCTTGTGCGCGCCCACGAGGGCCCGGAAATCATAGACCTCGAAGACTATCGTGCCAGGTATACCACGTACAAATCCGATACAGACCTGCGCGCCGCCCACGCCTCCGCACCCTGGGTTGTAACCTGGGATGATCACGAGGTCGACAACAACTATGCTGCCAACACAGCAGAGGATGACCAGACTCCCGAACAGTTACTGATGCGCAGGGCTGCTGCCTACCAGGCATTCTATGAGTTTATGCCGATCCGCCTGCCAGTAGGTCGACAGGGTCCCGACATGCCTATCCATCGACGACTCCGCTTCGGCAAACTAATGGAGATGACTGTTTTGGATACAAGACAGTATCGCAGTGACCAGGCCTGCGGAGATGGACGCAAGACCAGTTGCGCAGAGCATCAGGACCCGAGCCGGACATTGTTGGGTCATGCACAGAGAGACTGGCTATACAGCAGTCTCGCCACAGCGGATGCCACGTGGAATGTCCTCGCCCAGCAAATCATGATGGCGAGCCTGCGCTCAATCGGTGACAACGGCGAAGAGCTGTGGCCCATGGATATCTGGGATGGCTACCACTATGAACGACAGGATCTGTTGAACCACATGCAAGATGTCCAGACGCCGAACCCGGTGGTATTAACCGGCGATATCCACTCCAACTGGGCAGCCGATCTGAAACTGGATTTCGATGACCCGTCATCAGCCACAGTCGGCAGCGAATTTGTTGGCACTTCAATCACGTCCGGTGGCGACGGACAGGACATGACCCAGTATGGCGCCGACCTGTTGAGCAATAATCCTCATGTGAAATTCTACAATGCCCAGAGGGGCTATGTGCGCGCTACCTTGACGCCTGATCTATGGCGTAGCGATTACAAGGTACTTCCTTCCATCACAACTCCGGGTGCTGCAATCTCAGTCAGGAAGACCTTCATCACGGAAGCCGGAAATCCCGGCGTGCAGGAAATATAGCCTATTAGAAAATATGTTCCTGAATTGGCCGTCCTTTTGGATGTTTCGACCATAGTGGATTTATTGCTTGCCTTTAAAACTCAACAAGTGAATGTGCTATACCTAATCTGTATTCCTTTTTACGAAGCACTATTGGCTTAGGATTAGAGTATATGGGCATAAACAGGGACATACATATATTGGTAGTTGATGATCACGAAAGTATGCGCTGGATCATCAAGCAAGCTCTCAACGACCTTGGGTTCAAAAACGTAGAAATGGCTGACGATGGATCTACTGCTTTACCGAAACTAAAATCAGGAAAGTTTGATTTTCTGGTATCAGACTGGAACATGCCTAAGATGCAAGGGATTGATCTGTTGAAAGCCGTTAGATCAGACAGTGAGTTATCGGATCTGCCAGTTTTAATGATTGCAGAAGAGGCCAAGAAAGCCGAAATACTCGAAGCTGCAAGGTCGGGCGTCAGCGACTATGTGATCAAGCCATTCAATCGGGAAACTCTAAAAGCAAAAATTGAAAACGTGTTTTCCTGATTAAAACCTTCTGCGTTCAATCGGTTAATAGCGCAACGAGTAGACAAGGCCCCCTTCCGTTGTGGATGTGGTTGTGGTTTTCGCCATCAAGCAAAACCTTTAACACCTTTTTCACTTAACTTGCATATTCAACAAATCCTTCCTTGATAGCGATCTCCAGCAAGCCAGCATTGGTTTTCGCCCTCAACTTCTTCTTGATATTGCTTACATAGTTGGCCACCGTTTTCTCTGCGAGAAACAGCTCCTTGGCCACAAGCTTCACTGGTTTATCCTTGATGATCTTGAGGAAAATGTCGAATTCCCTGGGTGAAAGGATGTCCAGGAGGTAGTCGTCACCACGAATCTTGTGCAGCGCCAATTCCTGGGATATTGCCATCTCCGTATACAATCTGCCAGACAGCAATACAGACACTGCCATGGCCAGTTCCTGTCCGGAAACACGGGTAGTGACATAACCATGAGCACCGCTTTGTATACATTTTTCCACCACTAACAAAGGCCCTTCATTGGCACATACGAGTATCCGCGTTGCTCTGGAATAGGCCGAAATTCTGTTGATAAGCTCAATAGCGCCCATTTTGGGCAATCCAAAACTGGTAATCAGCAGATCAATATCTCGGGTTTTTACCAGCGATATTGCATCTTCCGCATTGTTACAGCATTGCAGATTATATTGACCTATGCTCTCGAGGATATGGGCGATACCCTCCTTTACCAGTGAGCACTCGTGGGCAATCAATATGTTGGGATTCATGGTGGCCTAATTTCACAGGACGATTCTTGGTTGGCCTGATAACAGAACAGCAGGACTGGAATCCAGCCTGTCCCGAGGTTAGACGATAGGAGTCCCGGCGCTCTATTCAGGCTCTGCCTAAGTCCAAGCATAGACCCGAATGGGATAAATTGTAGTCTTTGTTACAGCTAAAATCGGGGGAATTGATCCGGGTCCCAGCTGATGGTGGCAGAATCGGGCACTTAAACAGGGCAAAGCCAGGAAAAAACTTGAGGGATGTCATAGCAGCAGCAGTGGACTTAGGAAGAAAGCAGGTTTCTTACCATGCCGATGAGTTTCTCTGAACGGAAAGGCTTGGAGAGCGTTTCATTGGCACCCAGAGATTTGGCTATACTCAGGTAATCCAAGGGAGAGGTACGCCCACCACCGGATATCATAAGCAATTTCAACTCGGGGAATTCCTTCTTGATGATACTCAGAGTTTCCAAGCCTTCCTGATCGGGCATGACCACGTCGAGGATCACCAGGCCGATATCATCATGTTCCCTGAGCTGAGCGACGCACTCCCGGCCATTTGCGGCCTCATAATACTCATAGTCTGCTATCTCGAGAAACCTGCCTATGACATGACGCAGATCCGCATCATCGTCGGTAACGAGAATTTTGTGCTGTTTACAACTCATGGATTGACTACTTACGAAGAGATTCGATTCCGGTCAGGCACAGAATTCCGCTTCTCTTCGGAATGTATATTTGGTTAATTCTCGAGTCTTCTGACCTTCTAGTCTTCTAGTCTTCTAGTCTTCTAGTCTTCTAGTCTTCTAGTCTTCGATTACGAGACTGGAGAACCCGGAACTGGGCATCGCCCGTCCTGCAAATTTCAAGCGGCATATACCTTACCCACTATCAGCACCACGGAAAACTGGGGAAAACCACAGCAGATTACCCATGCGCATGCACGCGAACACTTCATAGCCTAGCAGCAAATCACGGATATCGCCCGCCTGACAGCAAGCGCGAGGTTGATTGGCTGGCCGGAAAGCCATCCCGGGGAGAGCCCGGAAAGCCAGTGGTGACGGGGCGATCCCAGATAACTCGAAGTGCATCACAGTTCCTGTAAATGAATATCGCGAGCCAACCAGTTAGCGAACTGCATCGCAGAATTGCAGGTGAGCAATTCTTATCATGGCGAACAAATGAGGAGCGACGCGGGCCACCGCAAAGGTTCCCGAATAAATAAAAAACCTGTACCGGGTCTGCCTATGTTACCGATCGTGTTGTCGTTGGACGACGATCCTTCCAGCCACATACTGATGCGCGCGTTTCTCGAAGACGAGGATTTCTGCGAGCATTTCATCAGCGCCACCAATCCGCAGCAGGGATTGGAAATCCTCAAGCGACTCGCAGCGGATCCCCACTCATCCCTGCCAACCTTGATCTTGTGCGATATCCACATGCCTGAGATGAGTGGCTGGGAGTTCGTTAACCAGGCTGCGCCCTATCTTGCCATGAGCAAGGAAAAGAAAAGCGGTGCCGAGACGGTAATTATCATGTTGAGCGGTACTGCGACCAATGAAGACGAGGCACTCGCAGCAGCCAATCCCCTGATACATGGCTTGCACATTAAGCCTCTGAGCACCAAGTTGCTTGCAAAACTGCGGGAACTGGATTCCCTGCGCAAGTACTTCGCGCCTGTGGCCAGGCAATCCTGCCTCTAAAGCCGTTTCCTTTCTCTGTATCTGTCAACGAAGCGCTTCAGAATCAGTCGCGCCTCGGGGGTGTCCTCGCCACGAATCCTGTCTGCCAGTTCATTCGCCGTATGTTCCGGGAAATAGCCGTGATGCTTATAGGCCTCGATGCGCACGATAAATCCTTCCGCATTTCCTTCGGGGTGAAACTGGGTGGCATAGATATTATTCCGCAGCCGAAACATTTGTACGGGACAGGCTTTACCTGTTAGCAGCAGCTCTGCCTCATTGGGAACCTCATCACAGGCTTCCTTGTGGCCAAGCATGACCCGAAAGCGGTCGGGAAAACCTTGTAGCAATGGATCAAGACGCCCCTGCTCCGTGAGACTGACATCCACACCTCCCACCGGCTCTCCGTATTTCCTGGATATCGAAACTCCGCAGTATTTTCCGAGCAGCCCGTTGCCGGAACAGCAGCCGAGAAACGGAAAATCCCGCTCTACTATAACGTCGAATAGATGATTGAACGCCGATTCAATTTGCCGCTGAATCGCTGTCTTCTCAGTCTCGGGCGTGGAAATATCGAAAGGACTGCCACCCACGATGATGGCGCAATAGGAATCAAGGTCCAGGCCGGGTAGCCCGCTACTTTCGATACGCAGTCGCTGAACCTCTTGATCCGCGAGCCCACCATAGTGCTTTATCTTGGCGAATTCGTTGTCCGACGTTGAGTCTTCAGGTCGTAGCTGAATAATAAGAAAGGGCTTGTTCACTACCCTGATGACTCTCTACTTGGCCCCTTCGACCTATTCAGTTTGGCAGTCGATAGGCGACGAGTGCTCCCGGGAACTCTGTACGGGAACTGCCGATCTGTACCACGATGTACTGACGCCCGTTATGCATATAAGTCATCATGCCGTACTGTCCCGGCGCTGGCAGGGGTACCTGGCCCACAATCTCCCCGCTGAACTTGTCCCTGGCATTGAGGGTGAGAGGCGCGTCTGGTTCCATCTGCGCCATGCCTTCGCTCAGGGCACGGGTTTGAATCAACAGATCTCCTGTCACCATCTGGATCGACCAGCCCACACCACCGCTATTCGGAATATCGACGCCTTGCAGGCGGGGATTGTCCCTGATCTGCTGCAGGGTCTCACCTACCGGCAGGGACCAGATCTTTTCACCACTGTTCATCTGATAGGCAGTCAACTGGTTGTTCATGGGCTTGTACACGGGAAGGCCGTCGATAGTAGGCAGGCCTCCTCCGCCGCCGGGTAACCAGGCAGCAACGGTGACCCCCGTTGTAGGTGTGCTGTTAGGAGTCGCACCACCCTCACCCGGTTCCGGATAGTTGGGATTGTCACGATCGACGCCATTGGTGGGGCGCATGAAACCAGGTGCGAAACAATTGCGACTGTGAGAATTAAACATCAGGCCAGTACTCGGATCGGCAACCGGCGGATGGGGAATGATGTTGCCGCCACCGAGGCAACCGACATTATTGATGTAGTCCCCTTCATAGGTATTTGGCAATGCCGGAACATACAGGCCACCGATTCGATAGCCATTGAGTATGGTCAGGGCCTCCTCCTTAAGCTCCGGAGTGTAATCGAGCACGAACTCCTCCGTGATACCATCGATCACGATAGGATCGACAGGCTCAGGCCAGGTTGGATAGGGTTGGGTTGGGCTGGTGTAGTTGCCAGGCACCTCAGTCTGGATCACCGGGCGATCCTCGATTGGCCAGATCGGTTCGCCGGTTTCCCTGTTAAAGGCGAAGATCAGACCCTGCTTCGTATTCTGGATCACCGCCGGGATAGTCTGCCCATCCACGGTGAGATCCATGAGCATCGGAGGGGTCGGTAAATCATAGTTCCATTGATCGCTGCGATGAATCTGGAAATGCCAGCGTCTCTCTCCAGTCGCCACATCCAGAGCTAACAGGCTGCCGCCGAACAGATTATCGCCGGGACGATGTCCGGCATAAGACTGCACGGTAGAGGCATTGGTCACCAGGTAGACCAGTCCCAGCTCAGGGTCGGCCGATGCCGGGGCCCAGGTAGACATGTCACCGGAGAAGCGCCAGGCATCGTTATGCCAGGTTTCATGCCCGACTTCACCGGGTCTGGGAATTACATGAAATTTCCACAGGCGCTCACCAGTTTCGGCATCGAAGCCCATGATGTCGCCCGGCACATTCTCGATACGGGTCTGCCCATAGCTAGGCTGATGACCGACAAGCACAACGACCACACCGTTGACTACGATGGGTGGAGCCGAGGCGGTAACCATGCCCAGCTCGCGAGGAATACCATAGTCCGGATCATAATCGCCCCCGGCCACCACGTAGTCTTCCCAGGGGCCCCAGCCCTCAACAAGGTGAGGTATTAAATCGATCGATCCAGTTTCCGGGTAGCCGCCGACCGGGAACTCACTGCCCCAGTTCTCCAAGGGTCTGCCAGTCTTGGCATCCAGTGCCCACAGGAAAAAGCCGGGAGTTGTTATGTAGATAACGCCACGACCGTTAACCTCGGCATAGGCGACACCCTTGCCATAGGCCTGCCGTGGCGACCGCTGATGACGAATGGTTTCAGGCTCGCGAAAGGTCCACAGGTTTTCACCAGTTGCGGGATCAATTGCAACCACCTGGCGCCTTGGTGTGGCTACCGTATAGAGCACTCCATCCACATAGATGGGTGTAGAACGGGAGAAATAGTCCAGGTTTGGACCGAAGTTGTCGCTGCGCCAAACCCAGGCCTGTTCCAGTTCAGAGAAGTTGCCGACATTGATCTGATTGAGAGGCGAATACCGGGTGTGCCCCGCATCTCCACCCAGGTAACGCCATTCTCCGTTTTCTGTTCCAGGTAATCCCTGGGCTGCCACGGCTCCGGTGAAGGCCAGGAGCGACACACTCAACACGACACGCAATGTATTAACGATAGAGAGTGCTGCTTGGGTTGTCTGAATCATGACAATTCTTCCTCTTATTATTCTCTTGCTTTGTGGAGGCTCTGGTACAAACGGGGGTTTACCCGGGCGACGATAAGCGATCCCTGAATTCAGGACTTACGAGAAGTAGAGTAAAAGGGATTGCGCCCGAAGTCCATCCAGCCCGCAATGCTAACGGCGTTTCAGCCTCAGCATGATCCGCTCGCTGGGCAGCAGTGTGACCTGGGCATTGGGCTTGATGGACTTGTCCTGCTGCTGGCTTAGTTCGTATCGCTGGCCGATACAGGCCAGAATCAGGGTTGCCTCCAGAATGGAAAAGCGATTCCCGATGCACACGTGCTTACCCAGGCCGAAGGGTATGAATCCCTCCTCGGAGGCATTAGCCCTGAAGCGCGCCGGATCGAATTCATCGGGTGACGCAAAATACAGTTCCGAACGCTGGATACCATAGATAGATAACGCCAGGGACGCGCCTGCCGGAATCCGGTAGCCGTTCACCACCGCTTCCTGCAGGCAGGTGCGGGTCAGGGCATAGGCTGGCGGATATAGCCGCAGGCCTTCCTTCACGATGGATTCGGTAATGGGGAGGTTCTTCATGTCCTCCCACACCGGAACCCTGCCCTGAAGCTGCGCATCCAGCTCCTCATGCCACTCCTGGTTGATTTCCGGATGCCTGGCGATGAGGTACAGAGTCCATGCCAGGGATGTGGCCGTGGTCTCGAATCCAGCGACTAACAGGGTTCTTATCTCGTCATAGATCTGGGCGCGATTAATCTCACCATCTGTCTCTTCCTGCAGGAAATGGTCGACGATGTCCTGGCTCTCACGTGAATTATCGGCTTCCTTCTCGGCAAGGCACTCATCGATAAAGTCATTCATGGTATTGCGGGTAGCAGCTATAGCCCGATTCAGCGGAGTAGGAATCCAGTCAGGCAATCCGACGAGAGAGGTGTGGCGTCTGAACATCAGGTGATTGGCATTGATGATTGCCTGGTAGAGCTTCTCGTTTCTGGCCAGGTCAATATCAATTGAGAACAAGGCGCGCACGATCACGGACAGGGTTATGCGCCGCATCTCTTCTACGGCATCGATGGCTTCTTCCGTGCCCAGGCGCTGCTCCCAACTCTGCAGCAGATTGCTGACCAGCCGGCCATTCTGGTCCAGTGAGTATTGCAGGAAATCCGGCCGGAACGCCTGGGCGACCACACGCCTCTGGTGCTTCCACAACTTGCCTTCCTGGGTAATCAGCCCCAACCCCAACACCGACTGTAAGGCTTTCCGCTGGGTACCACGTGGAAAATTCTGGCTGTTGGTCTTAAAAATCTCCGTTGCGGTGGCAATATCGCTAATGATGATGAGGGGTTTGTGAAAAAGCCTGAATTTCACGAGGCCCCGCCCATAGCCGGCGATAGCCTGTAGAAACTCGTGGGGAGCGCGTTTGAATTCCAGGAGATTACCCAGCAACCAGTGTCCCGGCACCGAGGGTATCTCTCTTGATCCCGGGCTGTTGTCGATTTGTTTGCTGGCCGATGTCATTGGCGCCAACCTTATAACGAAATACGTGGGGATGTAAAATCTGCCACTATTGCTCTATGCTGTTGAGGCGCGCTCCATATCAGCGTGCGCACACAATCATAAGCCGATAATTATAAGAAACCACCGGAGATCGTTATGCGCCCTATCCTTGCTCGAGCCGGTGTGGCGAATGGCCTGGCAATGACCTTGATCTTGAGCCTGATGATGGGTGCTCAAGTGGTGCTGGCACAGACTACCGGGGCGCCTGCGGCCATCTACATGAGCGACGCGGAAATCATGCGCTCCCTGGATGAAGCCGCTCGCAATTCGACTTCTGCGGCCGGTGTCTCAGTGACGGTATCACCTGGTATCTCAGTGCGCCGACGCATGAGCGGCGTTCTGCAATATGCAGTCCTGCATCCCTACAGCGTGGAGATCTATCGCATACTGGAGGGCAGTGGCACCCTGGTCACCGGGGGCATCCTCAACCTGCCCCTGGCCGATTCACCAAGCGACGACGTGGTGCGCACCGAACATGGCGTGGAAGGTGGCCTCGCACGACAGGTGAAGGCCGGTGACGTACTCGTGCTGCATCCCGGTACACCGCACTGGTTCAGCAACATCGATGGTGAATCCATCACCTACATGGAATCGAGGGTCCGTATATCCACTGCACCTATTCGCTTCCAGTAGCAGAGCTCTATATGTTCTTCTTCGCTGATTTCCGGGCAGTGACCGGGATCTGAAATTGGAACTGCTTGTTGTACCCATCTGCATGGTGTGGCCGTGCCAGACAGGGTTTCCGACCCGCCAGTCAAGGCCGGCGCTGAAAAAACAGGGACAGATTTATTTTTAAAAAAATAAATCTGTCCCTGTTTTCTCTCACCTGATATCCGCGATGAACCAACAAAAAAGCCCGGGCATCGAAATATACCCGGGCTTTTATGTGCATAAAGCTGATTACTGGACTTTGTCCGCGATGCCTTCCAGGGTGCTGGCCAGGGCTAACAGGCGCTTGCCATGCTGGCCGCTGCTGTCACTGCCCTCATCGGCAAAGCCTTCTGCCAGCTCACGCAGTTCCCTGGCAGTATTGGGATTGCTGTCCTGGCGATCGAGCAACTGTTGAGCGCGATCCAGCACGCGGGTCAGTTCCGCAGAGTCGCTGTTGGACAGGCGATTCTCTCTCAGCAACTGATCCTGGTAGGCACGGGCCACCACGGGCACATCCGGCCACACAACCCTCTCCTGGGTCTGGGCGTTTACCGTGCCTTTCAGCTCAGGCAGGGAGGCGGCCGCAATTTCGTTCGCGGTCATATAGTCACTGGTCTGCATCTCGAACACATCCAGGCCGCGGGAGATTTCGGTGCCATAGATGCGACCGTTATACCAATAGGTTGACCAGTAGCCACCGGTAATCAACTCCTCGGTATCGATGGGCCCGCGATCGAAGTAGGCAATCTCAACGGGATTAGAGGAATCGGTGAAGTCCACCACGGAGATACCACCCTGGTACCAGGCCTGCACGAACAGATCCCGGCCGGGGACCGGAATCAAGGAGCCATTGTGAGCCACACAGTTTTCCGTATCTGTCTGCGGTGCTGACATCTTGTAGTGACTGCGGAATTGCAGCTTGCCATCCACGATGTCGTAGAACGCATCGGCACCCCAGGTGAGCGGGTCCTGTGCACGGCAGCGTGGTCGTCCGCCACCACCCCACTCGTCAGTGAAGATTACCTTGGTACCATCGTTGTTGAAGGTTGCCGAGTGCCAGTAGGCAAACCCGGGATCGATCACCTGATCCAGGCGTTCCGGATTGGCAGGATCGGAGATATCCATGAGGATACCGTTGCCCGAGCAAGCACCGGCCGCCAGCCCGATCTCGGGATAGGTAGTGATGTCGTGGCACTGGTTGGTCTGGCTGGTGGTCTGGGTTCCCTCGCCATGATCGCCACCATCCCACAGGCCCGCGAGCGTTCCTGAATCCGGATCAGAAAATATAAAGGGTCGGTTCACGATGCGTGCGGAGGCGGGATCGTCTCGTGGTATCTCGATAATCTCGATGCGGAACAGGGCCGAGTTCGGATCCTCGAATGGTGAGTCGTTGGAACAACCTTCCAGCTCTTCATCATCACGCACTCGGCTGGTGCCAGATACGTACACGTAGATGTTGTCTTCGGTCACCATGTTCTGGGCAACGGTGTGGGTGTGGGAACCACGACAGGTTTGTACCGCGGCCACCTGCAGCGGATTACGGATGTCACTGACATCAAAGATGCGTATACCCTGCACCCTCTCATTGCTGACTGAATCCGGCACACCCTGCAAGCCGCAGTCGAGACGGCCCCGCACTTCCTGTACCGACATGATCAACAGGTCATCCACCAGGGACACGTCACCCTGCCCGCCGGGGCATACTACCGAGCTCACGTGAACGGGATAAGAAGGATCGCTAATATCGTAGGTATTGAAGCCGTGGTAATTACCCACAACGACGTAATCATCCGCGAATAGCAGGTCGGTGTTGGAAAAGCTCAATAAGGCAGGACGTGGATCGGAGTTTTCATCCTCTTCCTCATCTTCGGTGGGGGTTTCCGGGGCATTGCCTGCCGCGGCGGCAGCCTCGGCTTCCAGTTCCTGCAGGCGTTTGGCAGAGAGACCGGAAGGACGGTCAGGATCGAAGAAGCCCGCCGGCTTCGGCAGGGATGACACGAGGGTCATGTTCAGGGCCGCCTCGCCTGCATCACGGAATCCGGCGGCGAGTCCAACCCGAGGGTCCGGATTAAGACTGGCCAGCACGGCATCCATGCGCTCGATTTCCGACGTCTGGTCGGAAGTCACATCGGAAGTAAATTCGTAGAGCAGCGGGTCTTGAGCGGAACCACTCTGGTCGAGCAAGTCTTCCACCATGTCCAGGGCTCCCTGGTGGTGATCGATCATGAACTCCAGGTAAAGGCGATCAAACTCGGGGCCACTGGCCGCGGCGAGCTGTGCCATATCCGCTTCCGATAGCATACCCGGCATCAGCATGAAACCGTCGTCATGGTGAGCGTGCTCCGGGGTCACTTCCAGTCCGCGATCTTCCAGCCAGCCTTGCATCATGGCGATTTCGTCATCCTGCGACAGGGTAATACGTGCCGCCACGGCCAGAACTGCATCGTTATTGGTGCGACCCTCTGCCAGGGCTGACATCTCCTTGGCCTGGGCATGGTGGGGAATCATTCCCTGCAGGAAGCGGATATCCCCCAGGGAATATTCCATATTCGCCAGGTCGGCGGCCTCTTCCGCGGTGATAAGGCGACTCTGTTGCCCGGGCGCACCCGGTTGAATGATTGGCACTTGCGCCATGGCGTTGCTGCCAAGAACCAGGACTACTGCGGCGAAAACCGGGCGCCTGGCCAGGTAATTCAAGACTGTAAGGTAATTCATTAAGGGACTCCGAATGCCGGATGATGCGTGAATACCCTGTCATTGTACCCATTGCGGCGGGTTTGTGAATGTCTGCTGAGCCCGGAAATTGCACTCTCCAGCATCCTTGCCAGCACATAAGCTGCGGCCGGTGCTGCCTGCAGCGAGCATTTCTTCACACTATTAATTGTTATAATTCCCGTCCAGCCTGCAGGCTACACTGCAGGACAAGCGACCTCATGGGAATTCACAATTGGCCTCATCCGCATCAAACAAGATCGATCGCAACAACCTGCGCCCGGTGCGCTCCCTCAACCTGCTGTCCTACCGGGAGATCCAGGCACTCATGTCGTCCCAGGACCAGGTGCACAAGTTGTTCCGGCAGTGCGCGCTCGCGGTCTTGAATGCTGGAAGCCATCATGATGACGTCACCGTCCTGATGGAAGCCTATGCCGATTTCGAGATCAAGGTAATCCCGCAGTCGCGGGGCCCAATTCTCTCGGTAAAGAATGCTCCAGCCTCCGCTTTCGTCGACGGCAACATGATTCGCGGCGTGCAGGAACACCTGTTCTCCGTGCTGCGGGATATCGTCTATGTGAATCATGCACTGACTGGCACCTATGATCTGGATAGCCGACGCGGTATTACTGATGCCGTGTTCGACATCCTGCGCAACGCCGACATCGTACGCCCAAACCTGCGCCCCGACCTGGTCGTGTGCTGGGGAGGACACTCCATCAGCCGGGAAGAATATGACTTCACCAAGGAAGTCGGTTACCAGCTTGGGCTGCGTGGCTTAAATATTGGAACCGGATGCGGACCCGGCGCCATGAAAGGACCTATGAAGGGTGCTGCCATTGGACATGCCAAGCAGTTGCATGAACTACGCCGTTACATCGGAATCACGGAACCGGGCATAATCGCCGCCGAGGCCCCCAATCCGATCGTGAATGAACTTGTAATCTTGCCGGATATAGAGAAACGCCTCGAGGCCTTCGTACGGCTGGCTCATTGCATCATCGTATTCCCGGGCGGCGCCGGCACCGCTGAGGAATTACTCTACATACTCAGCATCCTGCTGCATGAAAAAAACGAGGATCAGCCCTTCGGACTGGTACTGGCGGCCCGGGAAGAGAACCGCAATTATTTCGAAACCCTGGACAAGTTCATCCGTACAATCCTCGGAGACGAGGCGGCCGAGTACTATGAAATAGTTATTGGTGATGCCGCGGAGGTCGCCCGCCGTGCCAAGCAACATGTGATCCAGAGCCGCAAACATCGCATGGGCTCTGGCGCATCCTATGGTTTCAATTGGGAACTCTATATTCCATCGGATTTGCAATATCCGTTCGAGCCAACCCATGCGAACATGTCCGGCCTCGCCCTCACGCGCTCGCTACCACCCGATCAATTGGCCTCGAATCTGCGCAAGGCTTTTTCCGGCATCGTGGCCGGTAATGTTAAATCCTTCGGCATCGAACAAATAAAGCAACATGGCCCCTATCTTATGCAAGGCGACCCGGACATCATGGACAAGCTGCAGACCCTGTTGGAGGACTTCGTGGAGCAGCGACGCATGAAGATAGACTACGAGAACTACCAACCCTGCTGGAGGATTCAGCAGTAGCGAAGCAACATCAACTCGCTACGAAGCACGATGTCGGTAAGTCTCATCTCGAAAAACTGACGATCAGAATGTGAGACACCGGAGTCAGACCGCCCTCAACCGCTTACGGATGAAATCCAGCGATCGATCTTCGCTTCCAATGCCTCCATGGGAAGCTGGCCGGATCCAAGCACGGTGTCGTGAAAAGCCCTGATATCGAATGCATCTCCCAGTGCCGCTTCCGCCTTGCGGCGATATTCGATGATCTTCAGCATACCGATCTTGTAGGCTGTGGCCTGACCCGGATTATTGAAATAGCGTCTCACCTCCGAACGCACGGAAGGTTCCGGGCGCGGAGAGTTCTCCAGTGCATACTGCACACCCTCCTGTTCAGTCCAGCCGAAGGCGTGGATACCAGTATCCACAACCAGTCTCACCGCACGCCATATCTCACCGGAGAGTCGCCCCATGTCTGCATAGGGGTCGTTGTAACCACCCATCTCCTTGCCCAGTAATTCAGCATACAGACCCCAGCCCTCACTGAAGGCTGTGTAACCACTGTTGGCGCGAAAACGCGGGATATTCTCCAATTCCTGCTGTATGGATATCTGCATGTGGTGCCCGGGCACACCCTCGTGATAGGAAAGGTTCTCAAGGCGATTCACCGCAGCCGCTCGCATATCGATGAGGTGCGCGTAGAAGGTTCCGGGACGGGAGCCGTCGGCGGTACCGCGGGCGTAGTGCGCTGCCCCGCCGGCCACTTCGCGAAATGGTTCTACCCGTTTAACCTGCAATCCGGCCTTGGGCAGAATCCCGAAGAAGTCGGGCAAGCGGGTGTACATCTCATCGAGGATCTCGGTGGCCAGCGCCAGGTATTGCGCTCTGCCCTCATCCGTATTGGGAAAATAAAACTGGTCGTCTTCCCGCAGGAAATTGAAGAATTCCTGCAGGCTGCCCTGGAAACCCACCTGCAATCGAATCCCCTGCATCTCTTCCTGGATTCGCGCCACCTCGGCAAGCCCCAGATCGTGAATCTCCCGCGCCGTCATGGGCAGTGTAGTCATGGCCTCCAGGCGCTGGGCGTAATAGGCTTCACCATCCGGTAGCTCGCTGGCTCCAGTCGCCCCCTCCGGCACATTCACCCGGTCTTCCTGCAGCCAGGCAAGAATCTCATCGTAAGCAGGCTTGAAACTCTGCAACAGCGCCTCTCTTGCCCGCTGCTCCAGTGAACGGCCTTCCTCTGCACTGGCAATTCCTTCCTGCACGAGGTTTTCAATCTTGCCGGTAATATCTTCCCAGATCGCTGACATGCCTTCGTCGCTAAAGGGAGCACCAGATGTCACCCTCTGTATTTCGCTCATGGCCCTGTCGTAGTCGAAGTAGGGCGCACGAATGCCGTCGGCTACCGAGAGCTGCGCTCGATCCAGATATTGCAACAAATAGCGATTGGATTGATTCAGGCGGGAAATGTAGGCCTCCATATCCGCGATGGATTCCACATTGTGATAGTTGATAAGCCCATTGGGCAGGCCAGTCTGTGGACCGTTGCGACCGAAGATATAGCCGTGGCGCCGAAACGGCAGCGCCCCCTCCTCCCTCTGCAATTGGTACTCCCACAGATCCCAGTTCACCTTGCCTTCATCGTCCAGGGCCGCGTAGTCGAACTCGGCCTGCATGCGGGCCACGCTGCCCCGTCGCCAGGCCAGTTCACGGTCCATGGCCACCTCCGACACATCGTCCAGTTCCCCGTAGTCGCTCTTGTCGCCGAGGCGGGTCTTGGTCAGGGGACTGAAGTCCAGCAGGGTCGCGAATTCTTCATCCAGCCAGGCGGTGAGGCGCTCCGATTCTGTCATCGCAGGTGCTGTGTCTGCTGTTGTCACCTCATTGGCTGGAGGTGTGCTCTCCCCGCAGGAAATAAGCAGGAGAGCCAGTGAGAGGACTAATGAATTTTTCATACGGGTTCCGGATTTGATTCAACTATGAAGGTAGTTTACCAATAACTGAACCTATTGGACTTGATACCTCGAATTGTGGTTTTCCATTCAACTTTTCAGTAGGTGGGTCAATACACATTCTAAATTAGAGCAATCCGGGCTGAGAGGTGGTTATCACCAGATGAGGCACGCCGTAAACCCGGCCCAGCCGCCGATCATAGATCGGCGTCGTTCGACTATCGCTGCAAGCTACGCCTGCAAAACGCTCTGTCTCACCCCTGGGGGCTCGCGAGCGGCATGGCCGCCAGGGATGGCGGTACTGCTGGAAATGCAGGATCAATTATCTGCCCTTGCCGCTCACGGTCTCATTTAGTCATGCCCGTTTCTCAACCCATTGAAGCTCTTGGATATTTTCTAACGGAGCTTTCGCTCCGGTTCATAGAAGCTTGTCTGTGGGTGCTAGATGCGTATAATACGCCGCCTCGACTGTGCCACAGGCGCAGATATTGAGAAAGTTGGGTCTGTAGCTCAGTTGCTTAGAGCGTACCCCCCGGTCTTGGGTAAAGAGCAGGGTGAGGTCTCCG
>JAQCBT010000055.1 GCA_027621405.1 Pseudomonadota bacterium
G
This sequence comes from Pseudomonadota bacterium, assembly GCA_027621405.1. GTDB lineage: Bacteria > Pseudomonadota > Gammaproteobacteria > Pseudomonadales > Pseudohongiellaceae > UBA9145. The sequence continues at coordinate 2 of JAQCBT010000055.1, forward strand.
ATCACCTGACTGCCCAGCGAGCCACCTTCGCTAACCCGCGCCTGCAAAATGAAATGGCGCTGGACGCAGACGGTAACGTGCAGGAAGGTTCCCTCGCACGTATCGAACCGGAAGGCGAGGTGACCCGCATGTGGGAAGCCATTGAAACCTACCAGCAGCGTGAACAGCCGCTGATCATTATTGCCGGCGCTGACTACGGCCAGGGGTCCTCTCGTGACTGGGCGGCGAAAGGCGTACGGATCGCCGGTGTGGAAGTCATCGTGGCCGAGGGCTTCGAGCGGATTCACCGCACCAACCTGATCGGCATGGGCGTGCTGCCACTGGAATTCACCAATGGCGACACCCGCAAGACCTACAGCATCGACGGCACCGAAACTTTCGACGTGCTGGGCGATCCGGCACCGGGTGCGCAACTGACCCTGGTGATTAACCGCAAGAACGGTGAGCAGGTAGAAGTGCCTGTGAAGTGCCGCCTGGATACCGCAGAAGAAGTTTCTGTTTATTCAGCGGGCGGGGTACTGCAGCGATTCGCGCAGGACTTCCTTGAAGCCACCGCTGCGTAGGAACTAGTAGATGAGCAACGTGCCGCAGATCAAGATCCCCGCCACCTATATTCGTGGCGGGACCAGCAAGGGTGTGTTCTTTAAACTGGACGACCTGCCCGAACGCGCCCAGGTGGCGGGCCCGGCCCGGGACAACCTGCTGCTGCGCGTGATCGGCAGCCCGGACCCTTACGGCAAGCATACCGACGGCATGGGCGGCGCCACCTCATCCACCAGCAAGACGGTGATCCTCTCCAAATCCGCAAAGCCAGGCCACGACGTGGATTACCTGTTCGGCCAGGTCTCTATCGACCAGCCATTCGTGGACTGGAGTGGTAACTGCGGCAACCTTTCCGCCGCTGTGGGCGCCTACGCCATTGCCAATGGCCTGGTGGACCCGGCCAAGATCCCGGACAACGGTATCGCCGAAATCAGGATCTGGCAGGTCAACATCGAAAAGACCATTATCAACCATGTGCCCATCACCGATGGCATGCCCCAGGAAACCGGCGACTTTGAACTCGACGGCGTGACCTACCCGGCAGCAGAAGTGGTGGTGGACTTCATGGACCCATCAGAAGATGAAGGCTCCATGTTCCCCACGGGCAACCTGGTCGACGACCTGGAAGTGCCCGGCGTCGGCACCCTGAAAGCCACCATGATTACCGCAGGTATTCCAACCATCTTCGTCAATGCCGAAGAAATCGGTTACACCGGCAAGGAACTGCAGGACGACATCAACAGTGACCCCAAAGCGCTGGCGATGTTCGAAACCATTCGTGCCCACGGCGCCATGCGCATGGGCCTGATTGAAAAACTGGAAGACGCTGCCGCAAGACAGCACACCCCCAAGGTGGCTTTCGTGGCAGGCCCGCAGGCCTACACCGCCAGCAGTGGCAAAGCCGTGGAGGCCGGTGACATCGACCTGCTGGTACGAGCGCTTTCCATGGGCAAACTCCACCACGCCATGATGGGCACGGCTGCAGTTTCCATTGCTGCTGCCGCCGCCGTACCCGGCACACTTGTTAACCTGGCCGCCGGTGGCGGTGAACGCACTGATGTGAGATTCGGCCACCCCAGCGGCACATTGCGTGTTGGCGCAGCTGCAGAGCAGGTGAAGGGTGAGTGGGTTGTGATCAAGGCTTCCATGAGCCGTAGCGCGCGTGTGTTGATGGAAGGCTGGGTTCTGGTGCCTGGGGATAGTTTCTAGGCTATTGACCCCGCCTTTCGGTACGCAATTCGACTTGCGGTACATGAATTAACAAGACTAGACTGGTCAGAAGTTGAAAAAGGAGCTTTTGACTTTGTTCTGTGTTTTCCTCGGCTATGCTGAATCCTTTCTATTCCCTCGAATACTTTTGCGGAAATTGTTCCGCCTAACATGTTGTCTATGGACTCCCTGGTCAACGCACCACGATGAATATGTTTGTTGGGTAAAACGTCACTAGCTAGTTCATCGACTATTCTCCACTTGAATCGTCAATCTCTGGAAACCGGTCATTCATCCGTCTATGCGGCCTCGTCTGTGGGATCTCCTCCCGGGCCATAATAAGAACCGCGCCCCGCGAACCTATCGTTGAATCGATCTGGATCACACATGTTATCGGTCTCGTGCGGGGCCCGGTGAAACGGTTGCCTATTGACTGATGTCGGACTGCTTCGGATCAAACGTGGTAGTCAGCCTCCTTGTGCCAGACGGCCCAGGTGATACGCGCGAGCTTATTCGCCAGTGCAACGGCCACGATATTGTGATGACGATGCTGTTTTAGCGTCACCGCCCACTGTTCAAGTGAGTCGAGTGACTTGCCTGCCGAGGCTTTTCGTTGGGCGGCGAGCAATGCTGATCTGGCGCCGTGTATCAGCAATGTTCGCAGGTAAATATTCCCCTGTTTGCTGATGCTGCCCAGATGCTGCCGATGACCCGAACTCGATTCGCGCGGTGTCAGTCCGAGCCACGAGCTGAACTGCCGGCCTTTGGCGAACCGGTGAATATCTGGCACCGAGGCGATCATGGCGGTTGCGGTAATGACGCCAATGCCAGGCACTGTCATGAGTCGCTGTGTTATCGGGTCACGCCTTGCGATCTCACCAAGTTGTTTGTCGAGCTGAGAAATCTTTTCTTTCAGGTCACGGATCTCGTTGATGACGATTGCCAGCGAGGCAGCCAAACCCTGAGGCAAGGTCTCAAGATGAGCTTCAAGGCGAGCGGTAATCTCTCTGGTACCACGCGGTAAGGGGATGCCGAACTCGGCGACGATCGAGCGTGCAAGATTGATACGCTGGGTGCGAGTGCCAATCCACTGTTGTCGAATCCGGTGCAGCGCCTGGAGCGCCTGCTGATCGACTGTCTTAACAGGTACTGGCTTCAGGTCCCGGTCCTGGCTGGCCTTGAGCAAGGCGTCGGCATCAGCAGCATCGGTTTTGTTGCGTTTCACATAAGGTCGCACATATGCTGGGTGAAGCAGCGTCACGTGATGCCCCTGGCTGCTCGCCAATCGGGCCCAGTGGTGAGAGGTTGCACAGGCTTCCATCACTAGTTGTGCATGTGGCTGTTGTGCCAGGAAGCGCTCGAACTGTGATCTGGTCAGCCGCAGGCGCTGATCAATTTTGGTTGCATTCCTGCCAACAGAGAGCTGGAACACTGACTTTGCGAGATCGATACCAATGGTCGTAGACTGCATCTATGGACTCCTTCATGCCGATTAATATGCGTGGCACGATGATGCCGAAATATTGGCAGGGGGAGTCCATCTTATCGTTGAAGCAGACGAAGGAACCTGTCACGCCAATTGCTGGCGCAATTGGCGCGCCAGAACCGCTTCGCAG
>JAQCBT010000056.1 GCA_027621405.1 Pseudomonadota bacterium
CGGGCGCCAAGAAGACTTCGATGTCTCGGCTGTCATTGGACGAGCGGCTGTGGGGCGGCAGGGTTTCCGACCCGCCAGTCAAGGCCGGCGCTGAACGCAAGAAAAAGACCGTAGTTCAGGGCTTTTTCTGGAGAGAGGGAACCCAGGATGGGCGCCGAGCCGGCGGGGCGGTAACCCTGCCGATCCGCAGCCGCGCTCAAGGCCACTGCTTCGAAAAATCTGGGACTCAACCCTTGGCAGGGAGTTGGGAAGGGTCAAGATAGACGGACCTCAGGGAACCCAATTCTGAGTAACTGGCTACCATGGGCGAGGGTGGAAAAGAACCTCACCCTTAACATCAATCCAAGAGAAAGATCCCAATCCTGCAGGTCAAGTTAAATCAAGCATTCAAGGCTGAATCAGGATTGGATCAGGGAAAAGAACTCACGCAGCCGCGCCGCATTCTTGCCGACATCACTGCGACCAACTCGAGATTTGGACCGCGCATGCAGGATCGTGTCGACACGATCCGTGGAGATATCGATCACGATGTCGTCCTTGAAGCGGAACCAGAACGTGGTGTCGGTTGCCTCAATTCGGCCTTCGTTGACGTCTGCAAAAACAATCTCCCAGCCCATCTGCTCAGCCGCCGCCAGAGAGCGATTGAAGATCTCTTCTGGTGAGGCATCGAAGGTGAGTGGCTTGATGTCGGGATAGGCTGCGAGTTGCAGATCGATATGCTGACGTACGGTTATGCCTTCCATTACCCCGTATTCCAAGGGATTAGGCGCATCGGCCCGCAGTGGCGCGATGGCGACGAAATCCAGGGGGCGATAGGGATCGGTGGCGATATCGTGGATCGCGGGCGTTCCTTCGGGTGGACGGAATGTCTCCGGAATGACATAGGCCAGACCGGCCGCCACGGTACCAATCATGGCCAGGGCGGACAGCTTGATGCCGCCCTCAACCTTGAACACGAGGCTGAGCAAGATTATGCCGACGGCAACGATGGCTGTGCCACCTGTAATCCATAGCGACCAGGCATTCACGAATTGCAGCAGGCCGAAGCCAAACCGGAAATCGGAGATGCCCAGCCATACGGCGATCGGACCCACCAGGGCAGTAGCACCCACACCGAGACCTGCCAGAAGACAGATGACCGCATCCACTGTCAGGATGGTCCGCATGGTCTTTGGTGAAATTTTCTGGTCCTGCTCTGTTGCCGCCTGATCTGACATATTCAGCCCCGCTGCTGGATCGATATTAGTTTTCGGTCAGGTTTTGACGCACTACCTGCTGCAGGCCTTCCGATGACAAGCCCCAGATTATCCCTTCGTTCATAGCATCCTCTGCACTCTCACCGTCGGCAAAGGCGGACAGCGCCATCAAGGCACCGACCCGGTTACTGGATGCGCAATGGACCAGGATTGGCTCGCCACTGTAGCGGTCCAGCAGTTGCTGCAGGGAAGCTGCGTTTTCTGGTGTAACGCCAGCAGCGCCCGCCACCGGAATGGAATGGAACTGCATGCCCAGGGATTGAACGATAGAGGATTCGTCGAAGCCCACTTCCTCACCAGGAGCGCGCAGGCTTATCACATGCTTTACCCCGGCCCTGGATGCAACACCGAGCTGGTCTGCGGTGGGTTGGCCGCTGGCAACCACGCTGCCCCCAGGCGCCCTGAAATTAAAGATCTCAGCCTGTTCGAGGGCTGCCACGTCCAGACCGCTGTTTGAGGCACAGGCTGCGAGTAGCGAGCTTAGTATCAGGGTGCCCAGGAGTCGGCTCATCTGTATTGCTTTCATTTTTCTTCCTCAACGTAGTGCTAATAGGTAGTTGGCTAGTGTTAGTGATAGTCGAATCAGTCTTCTTCCGTCAGTATTCGGTAACGTAATTGTACATGGCGTCGGGTTCGAGTGCGCTCTCCGTATAGCGCAGGCCGAAAGTGCAGCTCTCTAGCGGCCCTTACGGTGCGGGAGCGAATCCGCCGTGGCACTCCATCGGCGTCCAGTACATCGACGCCAGACACCTCTCCATTGCCACTCACCCGAAACGCCAGGTCCACCTGGTCATAGGATAGATCGACAGCAAGCAGTGAATCCAAAGGTGTTGGTTTGGCCGTGCTACGCAACCCCTCTTCCCAGGCCGTGAACACCCCCACATGCACTGGCTCATCCCACGGATCATCCAAATCTTCCTCGTCTATAACGTCCAGGTTCAATTGCCCGGTCATGGACAATTGATAGGCTTCCAGATCGGCGAAGCGAGTATAGAAGTTTTCCAGGGGAATGGGCATGGGCTTGTTGAAGAAGCGCTCCAGACGCTCGCCATCGAAACCCAGCTCCAGCAACTTGTCTCTGGCATCCAGATAGTCGCGACGACCGATATTGCGCCCCTGCAAGACTGAGAAGTCACCGTGGTAGATATTTGCCAGAGCCCAGGTCTCCCAGTCGCCCTGTCCCTCTGCTATATCGCGGATCTCATCGATATAGCCATTAGCCTGACGCAGATAGGCAACTCCTACTGGCTCACCATCCTGCGTGACGGGCAATCGGCCTGAGGCAGAGAATGGCGCAAAAACTCCACCCCGCGATGCAGTCATCAAGCGTCCCGGACCATCTCGAGCCAAGGTCCTGTCAACCGTGTCAGTTGTCACACTACTTCCTGCATTAAGAAATTCCACATGCTGCTGAATACTATAGGCACGCTTGTACAGCCAGGGGATCAATAGGGGAGAATCTTCACCATAGATATTCTCTGCAAGATCCAGCATATCTTCATAGAGATCCCTGGAATCCAGGAAATTACCGGCGCGAGCTCCATTGCGGTCGAGGAATACCATGGACTGCATCCACGATGCCTGCCGGTCCATAGCGGCAAGCAATTCCGGAGAATCACTTCCGTAGTTGCTGGCTATTACTGTCCTTATGTGATCGAGATGATCTGTGATCTCTTCCCAGCTACCCAGCTGCTTTTCGGTAGCAATAATTTCTTCCAGCACCGGTATGACATTAATGTTCTCCAGGCCCTCCGCAGTTCGCAACAGCTGCAATCGCCGCATCTGCAACTCCCGCACTCTTTCGAAATT
>JAQCBT010000019.1 GCA_027621405.1 Pseudomonadota bacterium
CTGCTGGTCTATGCCTTGCCGGACTGATAGTGGCCGCAAAAGGTGTGTCTTCGGCATCGGAGAAAATAGGGACAGATTTATTTTTTTGAAAAAAAATAAATCTGTCCCTATTTTCTCTGCCCAAAAAAAAGCGAAGACCAGGTCTTCGCTTTTTCCGTTTTGAGTCCGGTTGGCTTACATGGAATAGCCTTTCTCATCGTGATCGCTGATATCCAGGCCCTGTTGTTCGGCTTCGCTGGACACGCGCACACCGGAGGTGATCGCACCTACCAGCTTGAACAGGATGAAGGTCAGTATCGCGGTGTAGACACCAGTCGCCAGGATGCCGGTAATCTGTACCATCACCTGGGAGCCGATGGTTGCGCCTTCGGCCAGGCCGTTGCCGCTGAAAATTCCCAGGTTGCCGGATACCAGGATGCCTGCCAGGAAGGTGCCGACGATGCCACCCACGCCGTGCACCGGGAACACATCCAGCGAGTCATCGATACGCAGGGTTTGCTTCATGTAGGTAGTAGCGAAATAGCAGACCACGCCACCCGTGAGGCCAACCAGGAGTGCGCCTGCTGGTCCGACACTGCCAGACGCCGGGGTAATGGTCGCCAGGCCAGCCACCATGCCCGTTATGGCGCCGAGGCCGCTGGGTTTTCCATGTTTGATCCATTCTATAGCCATCCAGCTGGATGCCCCCACAGCCGCAGATATATGCGTAACCAACAGGGCCATACCCGCTGCGCCATTGGCGGCCAGGGCACTGCCCGCGTTGAAGCCAAACCAGCCAACCCACAGCATCGCAGCGCCGGTAAAGCTCATGGTCAGGTTATGGGGCAGGGTAGATGAAGTGCCGAAGTCCTTGCGTCGGCCAAGCATGAGAGCGAATACCAGTGCACCGACACCCGCAGTCACGTGGACAACGGTACCCCCGGCGAAATCGATCAGCCCCATCTGGCCCAGCCAACCGCCACCCCAGACCCAGTTGGCCACCGGGAAATAGACGACCAGGGTCCACAGCACACTGAACAGCAGCATGGCAGAAAACTTGATGCGCTCAACGAAGGCGCCAACGATCAGGGCCGGAGTAATTATGGCGAACGTCATCTGGAACGCGGCGAAGACTGTCTCTGGGATATCGCCGGACAAGGCATTGATGTCCACGCCGGCAAAGAGCGCCTTGCTCAGTCCACCCCACCAGGCTGATTCCGAGGGACCGAATGCAATGCTGTAGCCCACAAGCAGCCAGAGTATTGAAATGGCGACGGCGATAGAGAAGCACTGCATCAGCACCGACAGTACGTTCTTGGTTCGCACCAGGCCGGCATAGAACAGGGAGAGCCCGGGCAGGGTCATGAACAGTACCAATGCCGTGGATGTGAGAATCCAGGCTGTATTCGCCCCGTTCAGTTCATCCTGGGCCGAAGCCATAGAGGGTAGCAGGAGGAATAGTGCTGCCAGCAGAGAGGAGATTGTTCTTATTCTTGGCATGGGTATTCCTCTATAGGGCGTCGTTGCCGGTTTCACCAGTGCGAATTCGAATGGATTGTTCGAGGTTGGTAACGAAGATCTTGCCATCACCAATCTGCCCGGTACCTGCGGCCTTGCAGATCGCCTCAACTACCTGCTCCGCCAGTTCATCGGAAACGGCGATCTCGAGCTTGGCCTTGGGGAGGAAATCGATGACGTACTCGGCACCTCGGTAGAGTTCCGTGTGGCCTTTCTGTCGACCGAAGCCTTTTACCTCGGTCATGGTCATGCCGCTTACACCCAGCTCGGATATGGCTTCACGCACATCGTCTGCCTTGAAGGGTTTTATGATTGCGGTAATCAGTTTCATTGCTTGTTCTCCTGCACTGTTTTGGGCCGACTTCAGGAATTGGGCTTGCTTGCACCTTGTTGGTTCATTTTTGATTGAATTCCCAGCGAGTCACCGCTCAGGGCGCCCAGAAGTCGCGAAAACTTTATCATGCCGGCCAAAAAAGCACCAATCGTGAGCAGCGGAAACAGGCGATTTGCCGCGGTTAGGGGGAAATGCAGGGCGTATTGGGATGCAGCTGGGTAGGCTAACGGAGAGGGAGCTTCGAGAGCGCTGTTAAGGGGGCAAAAAATTGGGGGCAATCACTCATCGAGGGAGGGAGGGGAAGAAGAGATGAGTGACTACCCCCACAGTGGGGAGGGACTGCTTATGCAGCAACTCGCTGCTGAATACTGCGTACTGAATTTATGAGTGGCAGCATGACTACTACAAAAACCATGATGTAGCATGCGCCTAATAAACCCAGTGTTACTTCGAGCCCTTTAAGCTGGGCCACATAACCAACCACTGGACCGCTGACGATAAATGACAGTCGAAACAGAAAACTGGTGATGGAGTTCGCTGTCGCACGAAACTCACTCGGTACACGCCGGTTCAAGGCATTTACCAGTATTACTTGCTTGAAACCCCGACCTACAAAGAGCAGCAGGGCTATCGCTATGCCCACCCAGCCCTGGAACCAGGCCATGCCAAAATGGGCGAATATGGGCAGTAGACCGATGATCGCCAGAGCCGTAATCGCCCCCAATCGTTTCTCGACGGCGAATCCAAAGCGGGTGGCGGCAGCGGCGGTAAGGCTCTGCGCACACCACAGGACCCCGAATATGGCCAGTGACAGACCCTGGGCTTCCCAATAGGGCTGGATTAGCCAGATCGCGTTGAACGTGGCCAGGCTGTACAATGGAATCGCAATCACGATTTGTCGCAGGATCGGGTCCGAATGCAACAAGTGTCTAAGTATCTCGATGATTCGTACCCGAGACGCAAACTCCTCACTGCGCCTGTAAGGCGGTTCCACAATAAAGATCGCGAAGACCAGGCACATCCAGGCTGCCAGCGACTGGGCAATGATCATCAGGTCGAACGAATACAGAGCCAACGCACCACCCAGCAACGCTCCCAGAGCTTCGGCCACGCACTTGGTCACGCCTATATGGGCGATCGCTGAGCTATGCTCGTCAGACTCTTCATCCTCGAGAGCCTTCCTGGTGTCGTACAGCAGTGCCAGGTCGGCGCCCGACAACAGGCTGGCCGCCACTCCAAGGATGATTTCGAAGATCATCAAGCTGAAAAACTCATCAGCGAATATCAGCAAGAAGTAGCCACTGCCATGAATCACGCTGCCGATCACCAGTGCCAGGCGACGACCGAAGATATCGGCGAAGTAGCCGGACGGCGCCTCGAAGATCACAATGGTAGTCGCGAACACCGCCTGCAGATAAAAGATTTCCGCCAGGCTGAGCCCCTTAGATGCAAAGAACGGCACGATAACAGGGACGATCACCATGAAGCACTGGAAGAACGCCAGGCCATAGATCAATTGTATATTTCTCTGCAGTTTTTCGGACACAATAGTCCCCCAGTACCCAACATCCAATGTGGGTAGATAAAAAAGTTAGTGCAAAAAAAAAGACCTCTAGTTGTTTGAACTTAGAGGTCTTTTCTTTGATTCTTTAAGTAGATGTCTACTATGCAGAAAATCGCTCCAAGTTTGCCGCCCAATTCTTCGCCACGCGCACGCAGGACTGATGACCTTGGGTGGCCTCAATCGTGTACATGGTGAATAGAATGGTGAATATGCTCATTGGTCTTACTTCTTATGAAATTTTTTGCTCGGTTTTGTTACACTGAATTACTTTCGACGGGCTCATTTTACTCTCATCACTTATGTGGTCAAGAAAAAGTTTGAGAGGCGGTGTGATTTGGATCACTTGGTACTGAACTCTTGTTCGTCCTTGATGACATATTCAAGCGAATCCCTCTTGCGACCCCAAGCCGATGCCAGCAATGAACCGCTGATGTTATGCCAGACGCTGAAGATGGCTCCTGGAAGGGCAGCGGTGGCGGAAAAAAATTCCAGCGCCAGCGCGACGCCCAGGCCAGAATTCTGCATGCCCACTTCGATGGCGATTGTATGGCTTTGACGAATATCAAATCCCATCAACCGTGACAGATAGAACCCACCGGCCAGTCCACCCAGGTTGTGCAGTGCTACCGCGATTATAGTGATGCCTCCCACGGCCAACAGGCTGTCGCTATTGAGGGCCACCACGATGGCGATGATGAGCAGGATAATCACAATGGACAGGCTTGGCAGATAGCGCTGTGATCGTTCAACGATAGTCGGCATAAAGTGGTTGCATAATGTACCTATTGTCACCGGCAGCAGCACCATCTGGACGATACTCATGAGCATACCCAGCCTGTCGACAGAGATCGTCTCTGAAAGATAGAACGCGCAGAGCAGAGGGGTGGCGATTACCCCTACCAGTGTCGAAGTAATCGTCATGCTGATAGAAAGAGCCAAGTCACCTTTAGCCAGGTAGCTGATTACGTTCGATGCCGTACCTCCAGCACAACTGCCCACCAGTACCATACCCGCAGTCAATTGGGAGGAGAGCTGCAGCATGGTTGCCAGGGTCAGGGCGAGTATTGGCATTAACAGGAACTGTAGTACGACACCGACGAGAACAGGCTTGGGGCTCTTCAGGATTCGCTGGAAGTCTTCCTTACCGAGGGTGAGCCCCATGCAGAACATCACCAAGGCGAGCAGCGGCACGATAAGATCACTCAAACGGGAGAAGGCATCACTGAAGAAGAAGGCAGTGATCGCCAGCAGGAAAGCCCACAGAGGAAACAGGGCGTTGAATCTGGTCATTGTTCGGGCGGCTGGTTGGTTGAGAGCGCCAGCATACTGCAAATACACCACTCAATTAAGCGCTATTAAGCTTTGATTCAGGCTGGGTCGCTAAGCTGGCAGGACCATCTGCTGTAACCTTTTTTGCGCCTTTGCGTCAAAACAGTGGATGGGAGGCTACCGATTCTTGATTCCTGATGTGAATGGTGCCGCCATAAATCTCTCAACAAGTAAAAAGTGAACCATAACGGGGTACGAGAAATGATAAGAAAGGCACTATTACTGGCAATGGCCATAGCCCTTACCGGCTGCCTTGTCACCGTGGATTCCGATTCGCGCCCACTGCAGACTTCCTGGGACGAAGGTGATGTGCATCGAATGCAGGTGGGCCAGAGTGACCAGGAATACGTTCGCAATTCCTTTGGTGATCCCGGCACCAAGCTGAGCTATGCCGATGGCACGGAGATCTGGAAGTACCGTAACCGTTCCGAGAAAGACACAGAGGTCGGTGTGTTCCTGGTATTTTCAGTCGATGTAGAGGAAGAGCGTGTTGAGACACTGTCTATAGAATTCGTGGATGGCATCGTCAGCAACTACTGGATCGAAGAAGACCGCTTCTAGTTTCTGGGGTCCACTCAAGGTTCGGAAGCAACCGAGCGCTGTGGTCAGGGTCCGCGCGACTCTGACTGCAGGACGGTCGCCAGCCAGGATTCAATCTCATCCCAGTTCAGTGTGAATATGTGGTGGGCGCCCGGCACCAGTGCCGCGTCGACCCTGGCCCCCCTGACTGCCAACAACTCCCTGCTTTCCAGCAGCTTTCGATTCCAGCGGAAGTCGTCTTTCTCTCCCACGCGCAGGAAAATCGGTAAGCCCTCCAGTTCCCCAAGCGGATATTCCTCGAGAATTCGCCCGGGGGTAGCTATTACACCCAGGTAATCCTGAGGATTCTGGGTGGCAATAGTCAGGGCAGCGCTGCCACCCGAAGATATCCCCAGTATCAGGGGTTTTTGCTCCTTTATTGTGTGCAGCTCGTGCAATTGGGCCACGATGCCACTCATGAGGCTGCTGTGCTCGATGAAGAAGTTGCGTCCCTGGTCGGTCATCGGGACTACTATGGCCCAGCCCCGGTTAACCATTTCCTTGCCCAGCCAGAATTGGGCGCGGGCCATGAATTCGTTGTTCAGGCCTCCAGAAAGCAGGATGGCGAGGGGAGGCGGGGCTGTGGCATTCTCTGGCTCGAAATAGAGCACCCGCACGCTAAGTCCGTCCCCCAGATCGAGGGTATTCTCGGCGGCTGACGTCGCCATGCTGTACAGTAACAGACAGGCTGATAGCAGCAATTGGAGGAGCTTGGGCATGGCAATCCGGGCCTTTCAACAGACTAAATTATATCAGCAGGCCCATCGAAACCGATGAGCTATGAGATGAAATACCCCGGAATCCGGCTGTTCTACGGATGTTGGGCCCGAATCGACTCCTGACCTCGCTCCTGTAACCTTTTATTTGGTACCTCGTCTTTATTATCAAATGCTAGCGCAATACCAACAGGCAATAACCCAGCACCGGCAGAGAGTGTTCTCTTTTGCCCACTATAGCCTGCGCGCGAAGGAAGATGCCGAGGACATCACCCAGGAAGTGTTCATCAAGCTCTGGCAGCACTGGCAGAAGATTGATCACAGCAAGCTTGGGGCCTGGCTGATGCGGGTGGCACACAATGCAGTGATAGACCATGTGCGGAAGCAAAAGAATGTGGCCAGCCAGACAGATGACTACGCGGAGCCGGAGGAGCAGGCTGCTGAGGCCCTGACTGAACAGCAGGTGGATGACGGAAAATTTAAAGAGGTGCTTATGGCCAGTATTAAGCTACTGGACGATCCCTTCCGCAGCATCATCATCATGCGGGACATTCAGGGAATGAGCTACGGCGATATCCAGCACACGCTTGATATGAGCGAGAGCCAGGTGAAGGTTTACCTGCATCGCGGTCGGCGCAAATTGAGAGAGAACCCGGTATTGAGGAAATTATTCGACACCATGACGGGTAGGGATGCGGGCCAGAAGAAATCATCGGCGCAAGTCAAGGCGGACGTGGTGGAACTGGGTAAACGGAAATAACAAGGTTGGATATGCCGGCGAAGCAAGACTGGAATCAAATAAAAACAATAAAGCAAGACTAAAACAGCAAGACCCTACAACCGAGTCAACGAGTAGAAACAGGTTAACAGTGATGAACAGCAACAATGAAACCCAATGCTATTTTGTGCAGTTGCAGATAGATAACTATCTCGATGGGGATCTGACTGCAACTCAGCAGGAGTCATTCATCAGCCACGTGCAACAATGCAGTGAGTGCGCCAGTGAATTCCGTTACGCGAAGACTATTCAGGATGGGCTGGTAGATATGCCCCTGATCGACTGTGCAGACAGCGTCGTGGAGTCGCTTCTGACAACGGTGCAGTCTCAACCACAGGAGCAGCCCGACAGGCAGAAGGCTGGCAGCTCGGGTCTGGCAGATTTCTGGCAATGGCTTCTCAATGCCCCCCTGCTGGTGCGTTACGGAGTGCCTGCCATGGCAGTAGCCGCGCTGGCGATCGGCCTGTTGCCTTCGAGCCCAGTGGCCCCTGAGCAGGCTCAACCGCCCCTGCTGGCCAATTCGCCAGCAATATTAAATGCGACCCCGGTGGAATATAGCCCGGAGGAGGTTGTCCAGGCATTGCAGGACCTCAACCTCGCGATCCAGTATCTGAACCAGGTGAGCGAGCGCACAGAGAACATGATCGGTGGACGCTTCCTCATGGCGCCGCTGCAGGAAAACCTGAACGCATCTTTCGAGCGCATCAGGGAGAGGGATGCAAACCCTCTGAACAATGACCCGATTTAGACACCAGACAATTTTGAGCAAAGTTTATTTCGTGCCTGGCACGAAGATTAGAGAAGGCGAGGATAGAACCATGAAGACAATCAAGACACTGTTTGTGAGTACCGCAAGCGCAATTCTGCTCAGCCTGATGCCACTGGCTATGGCGGCAGACGACAACATCGAAGACCATCCCGGTTATGTCGATTTCTCCGGCCTGACGACTATCGCCAATACGGAGCCAACGGTAGAGATCAGCCTGAAGGCGCCGCTGCTGAATATGATCACCAATCTAATTCGGGCGGAAGATGACCTGGCGGCAGATTTTATCTCCAAGCTGCTGAGGGTTACGGTCAATGTCTTCGAGAGTGAAGACATCGACGTCGACCAGATTGCAGACAGGATGACGGAAATAGCTTCTAACCTGGATGCCCAGGGGTGGGAGCGAGTGGTGCGGGTGCGCGAGGACAGCGAACACGTGGATATCTACATGCGCATGTCGGATGACGCCGAGTTTATTCATGGTGTGGCCATCATGGTGGCCGAGCCGGGCGATACGGTCATGGTTAACATCGTTGGCGAGATCAGCGGTGATGATATCGCCGCCCTGGGACGCCGCTTTGAAATCGACGAACTGGTCGATCTGGATGTGGATCACCAGTAGAGCGCTATCTCCAAAAAATAATCGCCTGGAATAAATACCATGACAGTAAATCCGACTCGATATCGAACCCTGCTAATGCTGTCTCTTGCTTCGCTATTGTTAACATCCTGTATGTCCTTCTCTGATCGCTCGTTGCGCCCCGTACGCAACTCCATACAGGAGCAGATGCCTGAAATACGCCTGGAAAAGGAGATGGCTATCGCCCTGCGCAGTGGGATGTTTGATTTTCTGGATTTGATAAGCCTGGAAGAGGCCGACCTGTCCGAGGTGGAGCACTTGCAGGTAGCGGTCTATGAGGTCATTCCCCGGGGAGGGGAGCGCAGCTTCAGTGACGCAATTTTCCAGCGTTCCCTGCAGGAGAAAGACGCTTCACTGCATTGGGAGCGTATCGTAAAGGTGCGTGAAGAAGGGGAGCAGGTCTGGGTGTTTGTTGGCATGAACCTCGATGCAGAAACCCTGGAAGCAGTTTCCGTATTTGTCGTTGAACAGGATGAGTTGGTGCTGATCAATGTCGATGGTGACATGCACGAGTTGCTGCGCTATGCCTTCGAGCCCGCCAAAGGCCGCAGGGGAGCCTATAAATCCTCTCACTCAGGTTGATGGGGTGATACTTCCACCGCGACGTTCTTGAAAGTGGGTGTGCGGCTGCGATCATCGATAGTCTGGGGAATGAGTACGTTGGCCTCTGGAAAATAGGTCATCACATTGCCAGGCTTGATATCGAATCTTGCGAGGGTAAGCCCCTTCATTTCTCCGGTGGAATTGCGTACGTCCACCCGGAAACCTTCCTGCAGTCCCAGCCTTTCCATATCGACCGGGTGCATCAGCAACACATCACGCCTCGACTGCTTGCGGTACACATCCTCTTCGCTGTAGATGATCGTATTGAACTGACCTTCGCTGCGTACTGTGGTCAGGTTAAACTGTCTGGCGTCCTTCGCGCTGTCACGGGCTGACCAATTGGTGTTTTTCGGGACTGAGAAGCGACCGCGGCCCGAATCGGTCTTGAAATCGGGGCGCGACAGGTGGCGCCCCTCGATATGGAATTCCTGCTTGCTGCGGTCGATGTCCGCCAGCTTGCTGAAGCCAGGAACCAGTTTCGCAATGGTCTGGCGAATTGTCTGGTGACGTCCGAACTGTGAAAAATCCAGAACATCCTTGTCTATCACCGACGCCGCAATCCGGCCCACTATTTCCACCTCGGACAGCAAATCCGGTATGCGGTCGAAACCGCCTTCGCTGAGCCGCACAAAATTGAACATGGATTCCTGGGTCGTTCCCTGTTTCTCTTCGTCGCGTACCAGTATGGGAAGCACGATGTTCTCGCCGGCCACGCCATGTACATGAGTCTGGTTCATGGTTGAATTCACCATTACCTTGAAGGGAATGACATCCAGTGCTTCTGCAGAATAGGCTGAATCCGGATTCGCCGCGTAAAGATTGCCTCCCAGCAGGAAGGCGAAATCGATGTCGCCGCGATGGGCGGCCTGCACACAGGCCAGGGTGTCCATGCCTGCTTCGGTGGGGAGCCTGATGTCGAATTCCGCCTCGATGGCGTCAAACACCTGTCGCTTCAGCGCTGGCGTGAAGCCCATGGATCCAACGCCCTGCACATTTGAGTGTCCTCTAAGGGGTAACAGTCCCTTGCCCTTGCCACCTATCATGCCGCGCAGCATGGCCAGTGCCGCAACCGCTTCGATGTTTTCTGTGCCGTTCTCGTGATGAGTGAGTCCCATACCCCAGGCGAATACCGCATTCTCTGCCTCGCTGTAGCAGGTGGCGATTGCGTCCACTTCAGATTTCGCCACGCCACTCTCGCGTTCGATCACATTCCAGTCCAACGCTTGGATGAAGTCGCGGTATTCCTCGTAATTTTCACAGGACGTAGCGATAAAATCGTGATCGACAAGATCGCGTTCAAGCAAGGACTTGGCGATTCCACTGAGCAGCGCGACATCACCGCCCAGGTGAGGTTGTACATAATGCGACGCTACCTCACCGCCACCGCTGATCATGGACTTGAAGTTGCTGGGAGAGGCGAAGCGAACGAGACCAGCCTCCCGGGCAGGGTTTATCACGATGACCTGACCGCCGCGTTGGCGACACTCCAGCAAAACCTTTACGAAGCGGGGATGATTTGAAGCAGGGTTCGCACCAAGCACGAAGATCAAATCGGCATGATGCAGGTCCCCGTACTGGATGGTCGCGGTACCGGTGCCGATGGTGGCACCAAGTCCCACCCCGGACGCCTGGTGGCAATAATAGGAACAATTATTGATGTGATTGCAGCCGTAGACCCGGGCGAACAACTGCAGCAGGAATGCCGCCTCATTGGATGAGCGTCCTGACCCATAGAAGAAGGCCCGGCTGGGATCGGTCTTGCGCAGGCGCTGGCTGATCTTGTCGAAGGCTTCTTCGTAGCTGATGCACTGGTAATGGCTGTCGCCCGCGGCCTTGAACAGGGGATGCGCCAGTCTGCCCAGGTCTTCCAGTTGTTTGCCCGTAAGCGCTGCCAGTTCGGCGATGGAATTGTGGCTGAAAATTTGCGCCGGGATCGGATCCCTGATGTCGCTGAGTTGGGCCTGGATATTCTTGTTGCAAATTTCCACCCGCTTGCTGTACTCGTTGTGGAGCCCACCGCGTTGTCCACCGGTACCAAAGGCGCAGGCCTTGCAGGTGTTTTTTGAGCGCACGGCGGCTGCCAGGTTGCGTGTGCCAACCCGCTTGGCCAC
Organism: Pseudomonadota bacterium; assembly: GCA_027621405.1. Classification (GTDB taxonomy): domain Bacteria; phylum Pseudomonadota; class Gammaproteobacteria; order Pseudomonadales; family Pseudohongiellaceae; genus UBA9145. The sequence continues at coordinate 10,918 of JAQCBT010000019.1, forward strand.
TGACAGAACATAGTTGATAGCCTTGAAACCGCCTGCGGCCTCCAATTCCAGCTTGTCCTGCTTACTGCTCAAGGCCCAGCACCTCCATGCGTTCGCTGCCAGCCACGGTGACATGTGTGCCGTCGATCGTGGTAAAGGATCGTTCCTGTAGCTGATATTTGTACACTTGATAGCTCACGGGCTGGGCCTGGTTTTCCCGGTGCAGGTTGATGGTGAGAATGGTGTGTTCATCCTGCCAGCGAAAGTAATAGACGGCACCCCCTATGCCTACCATCAACACCATGAACATATAGGCAGCCATTCGCAAGTCCTGGCTCAATTCGTCCCGGAGCTTGTCCTTCTTCACCGGTACCGGCTTGTTCTCGGCTTCCTCGGCCAGGCGGCGCTGGCGAACGAACACATAGGCTATGGCGATAACTGCCAGGGTGAGGATGATTCGTCCAATCATGCGATTTCGGGGCGCCCGCGGATAAAATTCGATAATAGCAATGGCCCCGAGTTGTTGACCAGTCGCCGCCTCCCTGTCCGGGCTGTATAATCGCCGCCTGATCGCGCCGGAGCAGAAATGTCGCGCGCACCGGTCAGCTGCTATGTTGGCATGCGAAATGTCGACAAGATCGGGAAAACTTACTGGATATCGGGAATCAGGGTCGTGCCTGGGCCATCGGAACTGGACAACACATACGTACCGGAAGGCATGCCGCCCCTCGATCTTGGTGGGCGCAGCACTTCCTACTTCGAATTTTGGCCCATGTGGCTGATGTATGTTCCTGTGGTCCTGCAGTGGCTGCTTCTGTCGCTGCGTTATAGGAGCTTGAGCCTGCCACTGATCGCCAGCCCGGCGGTTCCCCTCTCTGGCATGGTAGGCGTTGCCAAGTCTGCCGTCTTCGATGTGGCGGGCCCCGAAGCCAGGGACTGGATCCTGCCCTGGATGGTATACGAGGTAAGCGCGGAGAATCCCGATCTGCAGGCGATGATGGTTGAAGCCGGGCTCGGGTTGATGAAGCTGGAATTGCCTGTTGTAGGCAAACCCAATATCGGCTGCCGCGGTTCCGGGGTGAAGCTGTTGAAGACTCGTGCAGAACTGGCAGCCTATATCAGTGAATTTCCGCAGGGCGGGAGTATCCAGTTTCAGCAACTCAGTCGCTGGGAACCGGAGGCCGGGGTCTTCTATGTCCGCCATCCGGACACCGAGCGCGGTGAAATAACTTCCCTGACCCTGAAATACACGCCCTATGTGGTGGGGGATGGCAACTCGACCCTGCGCCAGTTGATTGCCAGGGACCCTCGGGCCGGGGAACTGAAACATCTCTATCAGCAGCGGCATGCAGGGAATATGGAGCAGGTTATACCAGAAGGTGAGCCCTATCGACTGGTGTTTTCGGCCAGCCATTGTCGTGGCGCGGTATTCAGGGATGGGAACCAGTACATTGATTCCAGGCTGGTGAAGGCCTTGGATCGCATCTTCGATGATATACCCGGCTACTATTATGGCCGTCTCGATATCAAGTTTCGCGATCTGCAGAACCTGCAGGCGGGCTATGATTTCGAGATCATCGAAATCAATGGTGCCAGCTCGGAGTCGATCCACATCTGGGACCGGAACGCCCGACTTTCGGATGCCTTCTCTGCCTTGTTGCAGCAATACAGCACCCTGTTTAAACTTGGTGCCGCAAATCGCCGGCGCGGACACAAGACGCCGGGTTTAATGGCTCTCATAAGAGCCTGGCGCTACGAATCCAATTTAGTAAAGCAATATCCACACAATGACTAATCCCTGTCGGCTGCCGGTCAGGCCGCGCATCCTAGCCTCGACACTGGAGAGTATCCTGGGCCTCAAGCCCCTGGCGAAAATCTGGGACGACTTGCCCCGTGGTCTGGATCCATACAACTTCCTCGATCGCTCACTCGCTGCACTGGGCATCGAAATCAAGATCGAGAATATTGAGAATCTTGAGGAAATACCCCGTACCGGACCGGTCTTGATCGTTGCCAACCATCCCCTGGGTGGGCTGGAGGGAATGGCCCTGGCCAAGGTGATCATGGAACTGCGGCCGGACCTACAGGTTCTCACCAATGAAATTCTGCGTCTGATTCCCGAACTGGCTCCACTCTTCATAGGAGTGAACGTGCTGTCGAGCAACGCCGCTGCTGGCAATGTGGGGAGTATCAAACAGGTACACAAGCACCTCGGCAATGATGGCGCCGTGCTGCTGTTTCCGGCAGGCATGGTGTCTGCCTACGAGTTCAGTCATGGCCGCATCCAGGACAGGGAGTGGAACCGCCTGGCAGGGCAGCTATTAAAGAAATACGAGGCCACTTGCATACCTGTACACGTGGGCGGCAAGAACTCCTCCTATTTTTATGGTGCGGGTGTCATTCACCCCCGCCTGCGCACCCTGTTACTCCCCCGGCAGTTGGCAAACAAGCAGGGCTTCGAGTTATCGCTGAAGTTTGGTCGTCCTATTCCAGCGCAGGAATTGCGTTTACTCAAGAGTCCCGTGGCAGTCACCCAGTATCTCAGGGTCAGCACAGATGGCCTAGGTCAGGACCAACAGGCGCAGGCGAATCTGCCATCGCTGCAGGGCATCCAGGAACTGGATCCCACGACAACGGCCAGTGAGGTAGATCGGGCTATCGCCAGGCTTGAGGAATTCCGCCTGGTCCAGCACGAAGAGTTCGATGTTTATTGTGCGCCCTATGATCGTCTCGGTGCCATCATGGAACAGATAGCCATTGCCAGGGAGATAACCTTCCGTGCTGTCGGCGAGGGTACGGGACTTTCCAAGGACTCCGACGAATTCGATCCACACTATCTGCACCTGTTCCTGTGGGACAAGGCCGAGAAGCGCATAGCAGGCGCCTACCGGGTTGGGCTGGTAGACGAGATCGTTGCCAAGCATGGCGTGAAGGGACTCTACAGTCGATCCCTGTACAAGTATGACGAGGCCTTCATCAGGCAACTCGGCTCTGCGATCGAAATGGGGCGCTCATTCATTCATATCGATTACCAGCGGCGCCCGGTGTCGCTGAACCTGCTTTGGCGAGGTATTGGAGCAATTCTGGTACAAAGGCCCACGTATCACACTTTGTTCGGGTCGGTGAGTATCTCAAGGGAGTACAGCGACCTGGCTCGTTCCCTCATCGCCGATACCCTGCTTACCAATTTCAAGGCCAAGGAATTTACTTCCCTGGTGCAGCCCATTACGCCGCACAAGGTGGACAACCGGGTATGGACGGAAGACATGTTGGCGGAGCTTGCCAATGTAAAGATGCTCGGCAAGCTCATTGGTCGCTGTGATCCCGGCAAGGCGGTACCGGTACTATTACGGCACTACCTTTCTCTCAATGGACGCCTGGTTTGTTTCAATATTCATTCCGGGTTCAATAATTCGCTGGAAGGCCTGATCGTTGTAGACGTGCGAAAGACGGACCAGAAGACCCTGGCAAGATTCCTCGGTGCTGAAGGCCTGCAGCATTTTCTTTCCTTTCATGAATTGCAAGACTCTGCCTGAGCTTCCTATAATTCTGCCATGAATAAATTTATAGCCGTGCTGCAGATTATTGCGGCAATTCTGCTCGCTGCCCTCGCCCTGGCAACCGTAGTCAATCTGGTCCTGATTTCCACCAGGCCTGAAACCATCTCCGTGGTAAACGCCATGGTGGGGCAGGGTGTTGTGATCGTCTGCCTGGCGGCCGCCAGTAAGATCATCTTCCGCCGGGGCCTGGAAAAATATCGACAGGCCTCCTCGACCCCCGCCGGGAGTGACGATCAGGCCTGACAGGTCCTGTCGCCGCAACTCCTGCACAGCCAGCCTGGAAAGGAGTATAATCTCGCGCTTTTAGCTCCACCCGGGCCAGCCATGATTATCTTTGATGATCCCGAACGATTCTCCCAGTTTCACCAGAACTGTGTCGCTACCATCGGAAAATTCGATGGTGTGCATCTTGGGCACCAGCTCATTCTGGACCAGCTCAAGGAGAAAGCCGAGCAGTTCAACCTGCCCTCGGTAGTCATATTGCTGGAACCCCACCCCGAGGAGTACTTCGCGGGAGAAGATGGTGATTGCCCGGCGCGGCTGACTTCCATCAGGGAGAAGCTGGAATTGCTGGAGAGTTTCGGTATCGATTTCGTGTTCCAGCTCAATTTCGACAAGACTACCAGCGAGTTGAGTGCCGAGGAGTACGTCGATCATATCCTCGTGGAAGGGCTGGGCGTGAGCAGCTTCATCGTGGGTAACGACTTCCGCTTCGGACACAAGCGTTCCGGCGATTTCTCGCTGTTGCAGGCCAAGGGTGAGGTATACGGGTTCGAAGTCATCGAAACTGCAGCCTATGAGCGCAATGGCCAGCGCATCAGTTCCACGGTGATTAGGGAGAAGTTGGCCGAAAGCGACTTCGCCCTGGTTGAACAATTGCTGGGTCGCCCCTATTCCATGAAGGGAGAGGTGCAGCCTGGTCAGCAGCTGGGCAGCGATCTGGGATACCCCACCTGTAATATCAATCCCCACCGCCGCAAGATACCCCTGCACGGTGTGTATGCCTGCGAAGTGCGGCTGGGTGACAGGTTCAGGCAGGCGGCGGTCAATATTGGCTATCGGCCAACGATCACGGAACAGGGTGAGGCATTGCTGGAAGCACACATCCTGGATTTCGATGAAAATCTCTACGGCAAGACAATTGAAGTAATTTTTAGACAGAAGATTCGAGACGAGGAAAAGTTTGATGGGCTCGATGCCCTCAAGCAACAGATTCGCACCGATGTTCAGCAGGTGAGAGAAGTATTGACTGCCGCTACAGGCTAAACCTATTGAACGAGGATGCACAGGGACAGGGTCGCGGCGCGATTGGCGACTCAAGATGGCTGAGTATTGAAGACTGCAAACATGACCGACTACAAGAGCACCTTAAACCTACCGCACACTGAGTTCCCCATGAAGGCGAATCTCGCGCAACGCGAGCCCGCCATGCTGGAACATTGGGACAGCATCAAGCTGTATCAGAAAATTTGCGAGAAGAACGCGGGGCGACCGAAGTTTATTCTTCATGACGGGCCTCCCTACGCCAATGGTGAATTGCATCTCGGTCACGCCATCAATAAGGCGCTTAAGGACTTCGTCGTCAAGTCGCGGCAGATGACTGGCTTCGACGCACCCTATGTTCCGGGCTGGGATTGCCACGGTCTGCCTATTGAGCACAACGTGGAGAAGAAGAAAGGCAAGGCTGGCCAGAAGATCGGCTTCACTGAATTCCGCCAGGCCTGTCGCGACTATGCCATGAGCCAGGTCGATACCCAGCGCAAGGGTTTCATACGCCTGGGGGTGCTGGGCGATTGGGAGAATCCCTATCTCACCATGAATTTTCACACCGAAGCAGACATCGTTCGTGCGGTCGGACGTATCGTGGCCAATGGTCATATGGTCAAGGGCTACAAGCCCGTGTATTGGAGTGTGGTGGGGGCCTCGGCCCTGGCAGAGGCAGAAGTGGAATACAAGGACAAGCAGTCCTTTGCCATCGACGTCAGGTTTGCCGTGGCCAATTCGCAAGTATTCCTGGCGGCGTTCGAAGGTGTGGCTGCAGTAGACCAGTCTCTGCCACTCTCCGTCGTTATCTGGACTACTACGCCCTGGACCCTGCCTTCAAACCAGGCAGTCTCCCTGAATGCCGAACTGGACTACGCGCTGGTAAAGTGTGATGTCGGCAAGGGCGAGGAGTTGATGCTTCTGGCCGCGGACATGGTGGAAGGTATCATGACTCGCTATCAGGCGAGCTCACACGAGGTGCTGGCAACTGCGAAGGGCCAGGCCTTCGAGAGGCAACTGCTACAGCATCCGTTCGAAGAGAAGCAGGTGCCGATTATTCTCGGTGATCACGTTACCACAGAAGCCGGTACCGGTGCGGTGCACACAGCGCCTGATCATGGTCTGGATGACTTCTTTGTTGGCAAGAAATACGACATAGGCACCCTGAACCTGGTGGATGAAAATGGCGTGTTTACTTCCGCTGCTGGTCAGTTCGCCGGGGACCATGTCTACAAGGTCGATGAGAAAATCATCGAGGTTATGGCGGCGAACGGCGCACTCGTAAAGCAGGACACCATTACCCATAGCTACGCACACTGCTGGCGCACCAAGACACCTCTTATTTATCGTGCCACGCCGCAGTGGTTCATCAGTATGACCGAAAATGGCTTGCTGGATGGCGCGCTCAAGGCCATCAAGGGAGTCAAGTTTATTCCCGACTGGGGCGAAGCGCGTATCGAGTTGATGCTCAAGGGTAGTCCGGACTGGTGTGTTTCCCGGCAGCGAACCTGGGGTGTTCCCATAACGCTGTTCGTGCATAAGGAAACCCAGCAATTGCACCCTCGTACCAATGAACTGTTCGAAGAAGTGGCCAAGCGCATCGAGGAGAAGGGCATCGACGCCTGGTTCGAACTCGAGGCTGAAGAACTGCTGGGTGCCGATGCGTCTGATTACGAGAAAGTCAGCGACACGCTGGATGTGTGGTTTGATTCCGGCGTCACCCATTTCTCAGTGTTGCAGAGAAGGGAAGAACTGCAATACCCCGCAGACCTGTATCTCGAGGGCTCGGACCAGCACCGTGGCTGGTTCAATTCATCATTAAAGACGGCGATCGCCATGAATGGCAGCGCACCCTACAAGGAACTGCTCACCCACGGTTTCTTCGTCGACGGTGAAGGCCGCAAGATGTCCAAGTCACTCGGTAACACCGTTGCGCCCGCGAAGATCTACCAGCAATACGGGGCCGATATCCTGCGGCTGTGGGTCGCCGCCACCGACTATCGTGGCGAGATGACGGTTTCCGACGAGATCTTCAATCGCGTCGCCGATTCGTATCGCCGTATTCGCAACACGGCTCGTTTCATGCTGTCCAACCTCAACGGTTTCGATCCCGAACATGCGGTGCCCGCAGATGAGATGCTGGCCCTGGATTACTGGATAGTAAGACAATGCCAATTGTTGCGAAATGAAATCGTGGGTCACTATCACGAGTACAACTTCCTCAATGTCTACCAGCGCATTCATAACTTCTGTGTGATCGAACTCGGTGGTTTCTATCTCGATGTCATCAAGGACCGTCAGTATACGACCGCGACCGAGAGTCTGGCGCGGCGTTCGACCCAGACAGCGCTCTACCATGTCGTGGAATTGCTGAGCCGGATGATCGCGCCGATCCTGAGCTTCACCGCGGATGAGATCTTCAAGGAGATTCCTGGTCAACGAGCGCAGTCTGTATTCCTTACTGACATGAGCGATGGTATTGCGGATCTGCCGGAATCAGCAGAGTTTTCCGATGGCTTCTGGGAAAAGGTGATGGCGGTCAAGACGGCTGTGAACAGGGAATTGGAAAGCAAGCGTGCCGAGAAGCTGATCGGCTCCGGTTTGAGTGCCGAGGTCGACCTGTATTGCGATACAGGGCTCATGGAAACCCTGCAGCGACTGGGCGAGGAACTGCGCTTCGTGCTCATAGTTTCCCGTGCCACCCTGAATCCACTGGAGCAGGCGCCTGCGGTGGCAGCTACCACGGATCTTGGAGGTCTCTCATTGCAGGTGTCCGCCTCTACCCATGAGAAGTGTGAGCGTTGCTGGCATCATCGTGAAGATGTGGGTCAGGATGCTGCGCATCCGACACTTTGTGCACGCTGTGTAACGAACATCGAGGGCGAAGGTGAACAACGGCAGTTCGCCTGATGTCTGAGCTATCCAGTGCAAGCGGAATGAAGAATTGAACAAGGTTTCAGGTCTCTCTATAGAGCAGGGCTCTCTCGTAGAGCTGCATTTCTCATTGGCCCTGGAGTCAGGAGAGGTCATTGATTCCAATTTTTCCGGAAAGCCGGCTCGCTTTCGGATAGGAGATGGCAATGTTCTGCCAGGGTTCGAGGAAACTCTGCTGGGCCTCGCGGCTGGGATAGAAATTGAGAAGTTGATTCCTGCTGAACGGGCATTTGGGCCGGTTAACCCCAATAACAGGCAGAGCTTTCCGATAGCCAGATTCCAGCATCTGTTCGAAGATGATCTGATTCCGACCGAGATTGGCAGCGTCGTATCGTTCCGGGATCCGGGTGGCGGCGAACTGCCGGGAGTGGTAGCCAGCATCGACGAGCATCAGGTAGTCGTGGATTTCAATCACCCGCTGGCGGGAAAGAATATAGTCTTTCGTGCGCAAATACTCTCTGTGGTAGCCGCCGATACAGAGGCCGTGAGTATTAAATTATCGTGAGAATGAATTTGTGACCGTCGCTGAATCACCAATAAGCCCCAGTATTCGAATGGCCAATCCCCGTGGATTCTGCGCCGGTGTGGATCGTGCCATCGAAATCGTTGAGCGTGCACTGGATATGTTCGGTGCGCCGGTGTATGTCCGTCATGAAGTTGTGCATAACAAATATGTTGTGGATACCCTGCGCAACAGAGGCGCCATATTTGTGGATGAACTCGAGGAAATCCCGGCCACCGATGCCAAGGGCCGAAACTCTATCGTGATCTTCAGCGCTCATGGAGTCTCGCAGATGGTCAAACAGGAGGCCGAAGACAAGCAGTTCAAGGTGTTCGATGCTACCTGTCCCCTGGTAACCAAGGTGCACCTGGAAGTCGTGAAATTCAGCCTGGCTGGACGAGAATGCGTATTGATCGGCCACCAGAATCATCCCGAGGTGGAAGGAACCATGGGTCAGTATGATTCGAGCCGGGGTGGCAGCATCTATCTGGTTGAGTCGGTAGACGATGTTGCGCGGCTGGAGGTGAAGAATCCCGATAGCCTGTCCTATGTCACCCAGACCACCCTGTCTATGGATGACACGTCCAAGGTGATCGATGCGCTGCGAAAGAAGTTTCCACGCATCAAGGGCCCGCGCAAGAAAGACATTTGTTATGCGACCCAGAATCGACAGGACGCGGTCAAGCAACTGGCCCTAGAATGCGATCTGCTGTTGGTAGTGGGTTCGCCGAACAGTTCCAACTCCAATCGACTGCGGGAACTGGCTGAGCGCCTGGGCTGTGAATCACATCTGCTGGACCATGTGGATGACCTCGACGTAGCGTGGTTAGTGGGCAAGAAACATATCGGTATCACCGCCGGTGCTTCCGCGCCAGAGATCCTCGTTGAACAGGTCGTGAAAAGACTGCAGGAGATATGTGGGAGCTCTTCAGATGAAGTGCCCGGGGTCGAGGAAAATATTCTTTTCAGCCTGCCGCGGGAACTGCGTGCCTAGTCACAGCGCATCCCGCGTGCTTTAGCTCAGCAATAGATTACAACTTGCCGAGCTGCTGTAATTTCTCCTGCAGGGCGTTCAAGGCTGCAGTCATTTCCTGTTCCTTGGCCCGTTCCTTCTCTACTACTTCGGCGGGTGCATTGTCCACGAACTTGCTGTTACCGAGCTTTGCACTAACAGACTTCAGGCTTCCCTGAAGCTTGTTAATTTCTTTCTCCAGTCGAGCCTGTTCGGCAGCAACATCGATCAGTCCGGCGAGCGGCACCAACACCTCCACCGAGCCGTATAAACCAGTGGCAGAAGCGGGTGCCTCTACGTTCGCCTCCAGCCAATCGATACTCTCCAGCTTCGCCAGTTTTTGCAGATAGGGCCGATAGCTTTCCAGTCTTTGTTGGTCAGATGGCTCGCCACCGCGCAGGTGTACCGTAATTGCCTTGCCGGGTGAGATATCCATCTCACCACGGATGTTGCGGATTGCGACGATAATCCCCTGCAGCCAGGCGATGTGATCTTCAGCTTCTGGATCAGACCTAGAGGCTTCATACACCGGATATGGCTGCAGCATGATGCTGTCACCCTTGATCTCCAGCATGGGCGCCAGCTTCTGCCAGACCTCCTCGGTAATGTAGGGCATGAACGGGTGCAGCAGGCGCAGGCTCTGTTCCAGAACAGACAGCAAGACGAGGCGAGTGGCCTGGGCTTTCTCCGGCTGGTTTTCTTCGTCCCACAGAATCGGCTTGGACAGTTCCACATACCAGTCACAGTATTCATTCCAGATGAATTCGTGCAGGGTCTGGGACACAAGATCGAAGCGGAAATTCTCCATGGACTCTGCCACAGCCTTTGTCGTCTGTTGCAGGCGACTGATGATCCAGCGGTCCGCTACTGAATACTGTGCCTCATCCACACTGGTGCTGATGTCTGCATTTTCGCAATTCATCATCACGTAACGGGCAGCATTCCAGATCTTGTTGCAGAAATTTCGGAAACCTTCCATGCGCCCGATGTCGAACTTGATGTCGCGACCGGTTGAGGCGAGAGAGTAGTAAGTGTAGCGCAGGGCGTCGGTGCCATAGCCGACGATGCCGTCGGGAAAGGATTCCCGGGTGCGCTTGGCAATCTCTTCCTTGATATGGGTCTGCATCATGTCGGCGGTGCGCTTCTCCACCAGGTCTTCCAGGCTGATGCCGTCGATGAGATCGATCGGGTCGAGTATGTTGCCCTTGGACTTGGACATCTTCTGACCATGCTCATCGCGTACGAGACCCGTGATGTAGACTTTCTTGAAGGGGATCTCGCCGGTGAATTTCAGGGTCAGCATGATCATGCGGGCAACCCAGAAGAAGATGATGTCGAAGCCGGTGACCAAAACATCTGTCGGATGGAACTTGTTGAAATACTCGAGATCGTCAGGCCAGCCCAAGGTTGAAAAAGTCCACAGTCCGGAGGAGAACCAGGTGTCCAGCACGTCCTCGTCCTGTCTCAGGGAGACGGATTCATGCAGTTTGTGTTTCGCTCTCACTTCCTCTTCACTGTGCCCGACATAGACATTGTCGTCTTCGTCATACCAGGCAGGGATGCGGTGCCCCCACCAGAGCTGACGGCTGATGCACCAGTCCTGGATGTTGCGCATCCAGGAGAAGTAGGTGTTCTCCCAGTTCTTGGGAACGAACTCGATATCGCCATCCTCAACTGCCTTGATGGCCGGGTCGGCCAGTGACTGCACTGCCACGTACCACTGGTGAGTGAGATAAGGCTCGATTACGACACCCGAGCGGTCCCCGCGAGGCACTTTTAATTTATGGGGTTCGGTCTTGGCCAGCAGCCCGGCGGCGTCCATGTCGGCGACTATGCGCTTGCGAGCTTCAAAGCGATCGAGTCCGCGATAGGCAGCGGGCGCCTCATCATTGATGCTGGCGTCATTGGTAAGGATGTTGATCATCTCCAGGTTGTGACGCTTGCCCATCTCGTAGTCATTAAAATCATGGGCAGGAGTAATCTTCACGCAGCCTGTGCCGAACTCGGGGTCAACATAGTCATCGGCGATGATCTGTATCTTTCGATCACACAGGGGCAGGTCTATCATTTTGCCAATGAGGTGCTGATAACGTTCGTCATCCGGATGAACCGCAACGGCAGTATCGCCCAGCATGGTTTCCGGTCTCGTAGTGGCGATCGTGAGGTGACCTTCGCCATCACTCAATGGGTAATCGAAGTGCCAGAGAAATCCATCCTCTTCTTCGGATATCACTTCCAGGTCAGAGATCGCAGTGTGCAGTTGCGGGTCCCAGTTCACCAGACGATTGCCGCGATAGATCAGCCCTTCGTCGTAGAGGTCGATGAAGACCTTCTCTACTACAGCCGACAATTGCTCGTCCATGGTGAAGCGTTCCCTGGACCAGTCCAGAGAGGAACCCATGCGGCGCAGCTGTTGGGTGATGATGCCCCCGGATTCTTCTTTCCATTCCCAGACTTTCTTGACGAATTCTTCCCGTCCCACTTCCTGGCGGCTGGTGCCGGCGGCATTGAGTTGGCGCTCGACTACCATCTGGGTGGCGATACCAGCATGATCCGTACCCACCTGCCACAGAGCCTGGCAGCCGGCCATTCGGTGATAGCGGGTCAGGGCGTCCATGATGGCGTGCTGGAAGCCGTGTCCCATGTGCAGTCGACCGGTGACGTTGGGTGGCGGAATAACGATACAGTAGGGTTTACCATCACCCTGGGGCGCGAAATAGCCACGCTCTTCCCAGGTCTTGTACCAGTGTTCTTCCAATTGCTTTGGCTGGTAGGTCTTTTCCATGGAACTTGCTTAACTCTTGCGATTTTTCGATGGTTTAAAAAAGGCGCAAGTATACATGAAGGCGGCCAGTCATGGTGGATTCCATCGTGACCTGCAGCGGCGCCTGATCAGAGTTTATGGGTTTCCAGCGCGTAGCCGAGGTTCTGGTAGCTTCTGTAGCTGACTCGACCGGCCGCCAGGATTTCGGGGTCGGCGCTGAGGATCTCGTTGATCTTCTGGAACTTGTCCGGCTCGACGCAGGGTTCGGAACTTAGGTTGATGAGGATATCCAGGCCTGTAGCATCCTGAGTGCTGGTGCCTACAAGGACTGCCGGTGTTCCTGCATGCTGGATATTACTGTCCCTGTCGGTTGCCAGACCGTGAGGCAGGAAGCTGGAGGGACGGTATTCCCACAGCAGCGAATCCAGTTGCCGTGCGGCATCGTCGTGTTCCACCTGCAGGAATACACTGTGACCCAGTCCTGCTGCCTTTTCTGCAAGGCGGCAGGCGAATTGCCAGCGGCTCTGTTCGTCTTCGCTGCTGAGTGTGTAGAAATTTACCTGCGTCATCAGGCCTTCTGGCGCTTCAGGTATTCCATCAACATGCTGACGGGGCGGCCGGTGGCTCCCTTGCTATTACCGGAATTCCAGGCACTGCCTGCGATGTCCAGGTGGGCCCATTTCTGTTTCTCCGTGAAGCGGGATAGGAAGCAGGCAGCGGTAATCGTGCCTCCCTTGGGGCCTCCGATATTGGCGATATCAGCGAAGTTACTGTTCAGCAGGCTCTGGTAGTCATCCCACATCGGCAGTGGCCAGCCGCGATCCAGGGCATGCTCGCCGCACTCCAGCAATGTTTCCGACAGCTTGTCATTGTTGCTCAGGATGGCTGTGGCGAAGGAACCAAAAGTGGCTACTGCTGCCCCGGTGAGTGTTGCGATGTCGATCACGGAGCGTGGTTTGAAACGTTCAACATAGGTGAGCGCATCACATAGGACCAGTCTGCCTTCCGCATCCGTATTCAGAATCTCGATGGTCTTGCCGGACATGCTGGTGACGATGTCGCCGGGTTTGGTGGCCTTGCTACCTGGCATATTTTCGGCGGCTGCCACGACTCCTACCACATTGATTGGCAGTTTCAGGCTCGCCACGCCGCCCATTACGGCGACCACACTGGCCGCACCGCACATGTCGAACTTCATCTCGTCCATGGCGAGGCCCGGCTTGATACTGATGCCGCCAGTATCGAAGGTAATGCCTTTACCCACCAGGGCGTAGGGACGGCTGTCATTGGGCGCCCCCTTGTATTGCATCACGATGAGCTTGGCTTCCTGGGCGGAACCCGCAGAGACAGAGAGCAAGGAGCCCATGCCCAGCCTGGACATCTGCTTCTCGGAAAGAATCTGGGTAGTGATGCTCTTGTGGTGTGTCGCCAGGCGCTGGGCCTCATTGGCCAGGAACGTCGGCGTGCAAACGTTACCCGGCAGGTTACCCAACTGCTTTGCGGTGTTAATGGCCTTGCCGACTTCCTGGCCGTATTTGAGACCGGCCTCAAGAGCCTTGCGCCCGGTTCCAGCGATGGCGGAAATGCTGACGCTGCGCAGGCTGGCAGGCTTGGGTTTCTTGCTCTTGGTGGTGCTGTAGCGATAGCACTGATCTTCTACGTTGCGGGAAAGCATGGAAGCGAGCCAGGCGCCGTCACGATCTTTTGCCTGCAGACTGGATACGGCGAAGTGAACACTGCTTGCCTCCAGCTTGCTTACCGCTTTGGCAGCTGCTTCGACAAGCTTGCCGACATTGAGCGCATCCAGTTTTTTCTTGTCGCCGGCACCGAGCAGCAGGATTCGCCGCGCCGAGACGCCATCCATACCGTACAGCAGAGTGGTCTCGCCCAAATTGCCGGTGAAGTCACCAGCTTTGATGACCTTGCTAATGGTCTTGCCTGAAGCCGCGTCGATGCTCTTTGCTTCGTCGCTTAGTACGCCTTTGCTCCAGACTCCCACTACCAGGCAGTCTGTAGTGATCTTCTCAATGGCTCCGGATTTAACTGTGTACCTCATGGGACTGTCGGGCTCCTTTCTGGGTAAGTAGGGCTAAGGGTGGGCACTATCCCGGATAGGCTCCGGGTTAATTATTCGTGGCAAATAGTGCAAGCGACAATCCTAAAGTTATTCAATGGCTTAAGCAAGAAAGGCTGCTTTTCCGACCTGTCAATACTGTAAAAACCGGATTTTTTTTAATAAGATTCGCGCGAATTTCATGGGTCCTCATTGGAACTGAACGAAAGTTTCGTTGCGAGTGAACCAGTCCTGAAAATTGTTGTCTGATCTGTAAGGTTTGTCCTGGCCCGTCATCCAGATTTTGCAGGAGGATTTATGCCCCGAGTTAAAGTTAGCAATCCAGAACAGTTTATCTATAGTATGGAGCGCAGCGTGGGCATAAGTGATCTCAATTATGCGAAACACCTGGATAGTGTGGCTATGGTCAATGTGCTGCACGAGGCCCGCCTGCAGTTTCTCGCCAGTCTCGGTTTCACCGAAGCCAATATCTTTGGCCTGGGCATGGTGATAACCGACATCGCTATTGATTTCCGGTCAGAATCGTTTGCGGGCGATCGCCTGATAATAGATGTGGGTGTCGATGACTTTAATCGTTATGGTTTTGACATCTGCATGCAGATAACCAACAGCGCCCTGGATACGATCGTTTGTCAGGCCAAGTTCGGTGTCGTGTTCTTCGACTTCGACAAACACCAGATCGCAGAAGTGCCCGTGGCATTCATGACCCACCTCGGTCGTTTGCAGAATCGGGTTGCCTGATCCTCGGAAAACCGCCGAGCTCAGCGTCGCTGCCCTGCCACTAGATTACCCCGGTACTCCTAGAGCGGACGCTTTTCACGTGGTACCAGGACTACCCGGGTCTTGCAGATCCGATCATGCAGGGTGTCGCCATTGCTGTCTACGTAGAGCCACAAGTAGCCGATACCGAGGCAGAAGAAAGAGGGCCAGGCCGCCAGGAATCGCAACAGGGCCTGTCCCGGCTTAAGCAGCTTGCCATCCAGGTCCTCCAGGCGCATGCGCCAGGCGAGCATGCCCAGGGTCTGGCCACTGCGCATCCAGAAATACAGATAGAAACCCGAGCAACTCGCGACCATCATGGTGAACAGGATAAAGTCCTGCAGTGGGTCGGTTTGCACCCGCTCGTTGACGACCTGGTTACTGTCTGCGCCGAAGAAGGCGAGCACGATATAACCGAGCAGCATCCAGATGGCGGCTACCAGGAAGGAGTCGTAGAGGAGGGCGGCCAGGCGCCGGAACAGGCCGGCCCGTGGTAAAACTTCGGCTGTATCAGACATATTCGTGTGTTAGCGATTCGGCTGCTGGATAAGGATTAAGGTCAGTGCTGGCCATGGATTTTCTTCACGAACATCCCAGGACGCACGAGATTCACCTGTCATGACTTGCCTCAGTCTCTCCGGTTCGCGGTGCGCGGGCAGTATATACTCTTAGGTAGACGGCACCAATGGGCTATGAGCGAGCAGCGTGGAAGATGCGCTGTACCCAGGGCCCTGAATTTATTGGCTTTTATTTCCAAGTGGGTAAGAGTTTTTGTTAGAATGCCCGGCCCTCGGGTTCACGGTGCGCATCTGGCGAGTAATCGCTGGATTCTGGGCAACAGCGCACTTGAGTACAGCAAAATCAACCCGAGCCTGAACCAGGACAATCTCATGAGCAGTAAAGCACAGCCACGGCATATCCGTTTGCTGGACACGACACTTCGTGACGGCGAACAAACCCAGGGAGTTTCATTTTCCAGCAATGAGAAAATGAATATCGCCCGTGCCCTGCTGCAGTCATTGAAGGTGGATCGTATCGAGGTCGCTTCAGCCTGCGTATCAGAGGGTGAAAAGGAAGCCGTGTCCCGAATTACCAGCTGGGCTGAGAAAGAAGGTCTTGCGGACAGGGTCGAAGTGCTCGGCTTTGTGGACTACAAGCGCAGTGTGGACTGGATCAAGAGTGCAGGCGGCAGGGTGATCAACCTGCTGAGCAAGGGCAGCGAAAAGCATTGTCGGGAACAGTTGGGCAAAGATCTGCCTACCCACATCGAAGACATCACCCGCACGGTCGAATACGCGCGCGAGCAGGGTCTGCGGGTCAACATGTACCTGGAAGACTGGTCTAACGGTTACCGGGACAGCAAGGACTACGTGTTTGGCCTCATCAGCGGCACGGCCAATCTTGGAATCGAGCACTACCTGTTGCCTGACACCCTGGGACTGATGTCGCCACTGGAAGTTCATGAATCACTGACGGACATGATTGCCTCATTCCCGGACCAGGAGTTCGATTTTCATCCACACAACGATTACGGACTGGCCACGGCTAACGTACTGGCGGCAGTGCAGGCCGGTATCAACAATATTCACTGCACCATGAATTGCCTTGGTGAGAGAGCGGGTAATGCCTCGCTCGCGGAAGTGGCGGTAGCACTCAAGGACAAGCTGGGTATGGAGCTCTCTATCGATGAGACCAATATCGCCCTGTTGTCACGCATGGTGGAAAACTTCTCGGGTAAATGGATCGCGGCCAACACGCCAATCGTCGGTGCCGACGTATTTACCCAGACCGCCGGAATTCATGCCGATGGTGACTTGAAGGGTAATCTTTATGTGACCAACCTGAGCCCGGAGCGATTTGCCCGCAAGCGCAAGTATGCACTGGGCAAGATGAGCGGCAAGGCATCGCTGAAGAATAACCTGGACGAGTTGGGTATCCAGCTTTCCGAAGAGGAGCAGGCCAGGGTGCTGGAGCGTATCGTTCAGCTCGGTGATTCCAAGCACATCATCACTTCAGAAGATCTGCCGTTTATTATCGCCGACGTGATGGAAAGCAAGGACTATCACCACATCACCTTGCTCAACTGCTATATCAACACCGGTTTCAATGTTGAGAGTACGGCCAGCATACGAGTCAACTTCGAGGGTGAGGAGTTACAGGGTACTGGCGCCGGCAACGGTGGCTTCGATGCGTTCATGGATGCCATTACCCGCATGCTCAAGAAGAAGAAATTCCAGATGCCGGAATTGGTAGACTACGAGGTGCATATTCCACGCGGTGGCCAAACCAACGCCTTGACGGAATGTATTATTAGCTGGGAAGGGCCTGAGCGTCGCTTCAAGACCAGGGGTGTGGATGCAAACCAGGTGATGGCAGCGGTCAAGGCGACGCTACGCATGATCAACCTGTTGCGTTCTTGATTAATCGCGAAAGCCCATCTCGGCGCTTTCGCTCTTTCGTCGGACTCTATTAGCGCCGAAGGCCGCTCTTGGGTCTCCATGCCCAGTCTGCAAGCACAGCTTGCGACTGTTCATACTGCGCTCAGAGCTTTCGCTTTGAGACCGATAGGTTTTCTCCTTCGCGTCACCCGGTTCATCCTGTGCTTTGTTGCCAACTGTGGCTCAAAGTTGCGCTTCATTTAGCTTCTGGAGAGTTCTTCCGCCACCAGGTCACCGAAGGCATCGGTGTTGATAATTTTGGCATCGCTATTCGGTGACTTCAGGTCGGGAGTTGTGAAACCCTGGGCGAACACGCTTTGCATGGCGTGCCACAGGTTCCTGGCTTCTTCTTCCATGCCGAAACTCATCTCCAGCATCATGGCCACGGAGCCAATCATGGAGTAGGGGTTGGCGATGTTCTGGCCTGCGATGTCAGGTGCGGAGCCATGGGAAGGTTCGTAGTAAGCCTTGTCTGGTCCGACACAGGCGGAAGGCATGAGACCCAGAGAGCCGAGGATGCCGCCGCCCTGGTCGCTGAGAATATCGCCGAACATGTTCTCCATTACCATGACGTCAAACTGGCCCGGGTTGAGGCAGAGATAGGTCGCGGCTGCATCGACGAGGATGTGTTTGACTTCCACGTCCGGATACTCCTGGCCGACTTCCTCCACAACCTCATTCCACAGCACGCTGGATTTCAGCACATTGCTCTTGTGGATGTTATGCAGCACCTTCTTGCGTTTCTGCGCAGTAACGAAGGCCACCCGCGCAATGCGCTCAATCTGGTCCTCGTCGTATTCCAGGGTCTCTCTCACATAGCGCTTTCCGCTATCTGTGGTACCTGTCTCCTTTTGGCCAAAATACAGCCCGCCCACCAGTTCCCGAATGATGATGAAGTCGATGCCGTCACCAATGATTTCAGGTTTGAGCGGGGAGAAGTGAGCGATACCCTTGGGCAGGTAAACCGGTCGGAAGTTGGCAAAAGTGTCATAGCGACGACGCAGGGGCAACAGGGCGCCTCGCTCGGGCTGCTCATCAACCGGAATCTTCTTCGATTCTTCATGGCTCAGTCCAATAGGCCCCTTCATTATAGCGTCAGCCCGGTCGCACAGCGCCTTGGTCTCTTCCGGAAAAGAGTGGCCGTGACTGAAATAGGCGGAGGCACCGAAGGGGGCATGCTGCAGATCGAATTCGATATCGTTGCGTGATTCCACGAGACGCAGGATCTTCTCTGCCTCTGCCGTGATTTCTGGTCCAATACCGTCGCCGTCCAGCAGTGCTATCGTTTTAGCTGCCATATCCTTGTCTTACCTGTGTGTATTGTGGAAATCTGTCGCGGAATCACGTCCCGCTGCGAGGCGCGTAATTTATCACAGGGACGCTGCCGCTTAACAGTTTGCGAGGGGAATCTGCTCCACAGGAGGGCGAATTAAAAGCGAGCAAGGCCGGTTGCAGGCGACTATCGCCAAGGTATGGGCGCTAGTGTCTGGAGAATACACGAACCGGGGGTTTCAGGGGTTGAGAGCCTGCAACACCACGGCAACCTGACGGATGAAGATCAGAGTAAGAATAATGACGATTGTGTACACAACGCCATCGCTCAATTCCATACCGAAGAAAGTCTTTGGCTTTTTACCGCTATCTGATTCGGAGCCCGAATCAAGATTACTACTGGTATCTTCGTCGTCGAAACTCATTGCTTGGCCTTTGGGTATGTCAGTTATTGCGCTGGATAAACCATCTCAAACAAGCGTATCGGCAGCAATTCTCTACCCTTCAACACTAGAATCGCTCAGGATTTGCCTGCCTGGGCGAATATACGAGCGATCCTGGCCCACTAGCCGATGGATTTCTTCCCCGATCCAGGGCTAAAGAGCTGGTACCAGCGGGCGGACTTGAACCGCCACGCCCGTGAGGGCAATGGATTTTGAATCCATCGTGTCTACCAATTTCACCACGCTGGCACGTACCGCCTGCAGGATCAGCCACTGGGGCCGGCCGTTCAGCGAGCCGCGCATTATACCAATTGCCCTCTACACCGCAAAGAATCTGTGGCCTGCGCGGGAATGGGGCAGGCTCAGGCTCTTTTCTCGGACGCCGGTTTTCTATAGTCTGGCCGCTCGCAAAATCGAGCCCGCTATGAAACCCAGTGAATTCAGCTATCAATTGCCGGAGCAGTTGATCGCCCATTTCCCCACCGAGCAACGAACGGCCAGTCGGCTGCTGTGTCTGGATGTGGATTCCGGCACCTTGCAGCACAGGCGCTTCCCGGACCTTGTCGGCTATCTCGATGAGAGGGATCTGCTGGTTTTCAATAACACCCGAGTCATACCTGCACGCCTGTTCGCTATCAAGCAGACCGGTGGCCAGGTGGAAATCCTGATTGAGCGGGTGCTGGATGACGGCCGCTTCCTGGCCCAGCTGCGGGCAAGCAAGTCACCGAAGCCAGGCATGCAGCTGTTCCTGACCAACGAATCCGATGGGAAGGAACCTGGCGAAGGGGCAGCAGTACTGGAAGTCCTCGGCAGGGATCAGCAGTTCTTCGAGCTGAAGCTGGTCTCTGGTGGCGAACTGGGGGCGGTATTGGATTCCTACGGGCATATGCCGCTGCCGCCCTATATAAAGAGGCAAGACGAGGAACTGGACCAGGAGCGCTATCAGACTGTCTATGCCAGGGAATCGGGCGCCGTTGCCGCGCCCACCGCAGGGTTGCACTTCGATGATGAGCTGCTGGAACAAATCAGAAAGAAAGGGGTGAGCACTGCATTTCTCACCCTGCATGTTGGTGCCGGCACCTTTCAACCCGTGCGAGTCGACAACATCGAAGACCACCAGATGCACAGAGAGCGCATCAGCGTTGATCAGTCGGTGGTCGATGCCGTGGCCGAATGCAGGCAACGGGGCGGGCGGGTCGTGGCGGTGGGAACCACCAGTGTGAGAAGCCTTGAATCAGCCGCCTTGGAGGGAGAGTTGCGCCCCTACCAGGGCGAAACAGAAATCTTTATTTATCCGGGTTATGAGTTTAAGGTCGTTGATGCGATGGTGACAAATTTCCATTTGCCTGAATCCACCCTTCTTATGTTGGTTAGTGCGTTCGCCGATCAAAAAATGATACTTGACGCCTATGCAGAGGCAGTTGCGCAACAGTATCGCTTCTTCAGCTATGGAGATGCCATGTTCCTTTATCACAGAGCCCGGGATTGAGCCCGAACGCTAAGCCAGAACTGGTTCGGGGGGCTGTTTTACTGGCCCCCGAGCCCGCCCACAGGGCAATTTTGTTCTGCTATAATCCGCTTCCCTGAAATCCAACTTCACACGACAAGGAAACCCAGACCAATGAAAGCCCCAGTGCGCGTCGCCATTACCGGAGCAGCAGGCCAGATCAGCTATTCACTTCTATTCAGAATCGCCTCAGGCGCCATGCTCGGACCGGATCAGCCCGTCATCCTGCAATTGCTGGAAATCACGCCAGCCCTTGGTGCCCTGGAAGGCACGGTGATGGAGATCGAGGACTGCGCATTCCCGCTGGTGGCTGGAATCGTACAGACAGACGATCCCAATGTGGCATTCAAGGACGCAGATTACTGCCTGCTGGTGGGTGCGCGTCCCCGTGGTCCTGGCATGGAGCGCAAAGACTTGCTGGCAGCCAATGCCCAGATTTTCTCGGTACAGGGCAAGGCAATCAATGATCACGCCAATCGCGATGTAAAGGTGCTGGTGGTAGGAAATCCCGCCAACACCAATGCACTCATCGCCTATCGCAATGCACCGGATCTGAATCCCGGCCAGTTCACCGCCATGACCCGTCTCGATCACAACCGGGCTATCTCCCAGCTTGCGGCGAAGACTGGCAAACACAGTACGACTATCAAGCACATGATCATCTGGGGTAACCATTCCGCGACCCAGTATCCAGACATCCACCACTGCACCGTCGACGGCACTGCTGCGATGGATCTTGTGGATCAGGACTGGATGAGCAGCGATTTCATTCCTACCGTGCAGCAGCGCGGTGCCGCCATCATCAAGGCGCGGGGCGCTTCCAGCGCAGCCTCCGCTGCCAGTGCCGCTATCGAACACATGCGGGACTGGGCCCTGGGTACGTCCGGTGGCGTGGTGAGTATGGGAATTCATAGTGATGGCAGCTACGGTGTGGAAGAAGGTCTCATCTACTCCTTCCCGGTTACCTGTGAAGGCGGTAACTACACGATTGTGCAGGGACTACAGATCAATGACTTCAGTCAGGATCTTATGAACAAGACCGAGCAGGAACTCAGGGAAGAGCGCGACGCGGTTGCCGACCTCCTGCCGTGATGAAGTGTTGCCAGCCTCATGAAGCATGAGGCTGGCAATTCGCCATGGGTCCCGATTCCTTCCAACTTGTACTCCGCAGCCAGTTCTGGATCTTCCAGTTAATCGGTTGGTCGATCTGGGTATTGATGCTGGTTCTGCGGGACCTGTTCTTCGTACCTCCCGAATACATTTTCTCCCGGGCGCTGGTGTTCAGTATGAGTGCAGTGGTGGGCATGGTGCTGACCACGGGCCTGCGCTACCTGTATCGACTCGTGTGGGAGAAAGGATTCGTAGTCCGCTTCCTGGTCACCTGGTTCGGGTCCTTGCTCGCCTCCTTGTTGTGGCAGCCTTTTCGCAATACTTTCGCACTGTTGCCGTTCGGGGAGATATTCGATCTTCGCAGTGCGGGCGCGGAAGATCTTTTCGATGGGGTGTTTTCCTCGTCTTTTCCACTCTTGCTATCGTGGAGTGGTCTCTATTTTATCTTCAAGTATTACCAGCTTTTCCAGGCGGAGAAAGAAAAGAGCCTGCGCTCCGAGGCACTCGCCCACGAGGCGCAGCTGCTCATGCTGCGCTACCAGTTGAACCCGCATTTCCTGTTTAACACCCTCAATGCCATTTCGACCCTGGTGCTCTCCAAATCCACAGAGAAAGCCAACGAGATGGTGACCAAGCTGAGCAAGTTCCTGCGTTACTCCCTCGATCATTCGCCCCTGGACAGGGTGAGCTTCGCTCACGAACTGGAGACCTCTCAGTTGTATCTGGATATCGAGAAAGTCAGGTTTGGCGAGCGGCTGCAGCTTGAGCTCGATATCGATCCCGACGCGGAGCAGGCGCTGGTACCCACGATGTTATTGCAGCCGATCATCGAAAATTCGATCAAGCACGGTATTTCCAAGGCAGAAAAGGGCGGGTGCATCACTATTAGCGCGAAAAAGGAAGGTGATAACCTTACTATTAGCGTGACAGACGACGGCCCCGGCCTGGCAAAGGAAGATCTGCTCGACAAGTCTTTCTCTTTCTCAAAAGGTGTTGGAGTCAGTAATATCAGAAACAGGCTGAGTGAGATCTATGGTGAAAATCACAGCCTGGAATTCTTGAACGCCCAGCCTTCCGGGCTAACGGTAAAGGTAACTATTCCCTATGACAGAGAATGATCCAAGCAAGTTAACTGCCGTCATTGTTGACGATGAAGAACTGGCGCGAAAAGGGTTGCGCCTGCGCCTGCAGGAAATCGATTCTGTCTCCGTGCTGGGTGAATGCGGCAATGGCAAGGAGGCAATGCGCGCAATCGTTGAATTCGAGCCCGATATCCTATTCCTGGATATCGAGATGCCGGGTATGAATGGCTTTGAATTGATATCGGAAATCCAAACCGAAGTCATGCCTATGATCATCTTCGTAACGGCCTACGATTCCTATGCCATCGAGGCATTCAAGGTCCATGCAGTGGACTACCTGCTCAAACCTGTTGAGTTGCCACGACTGCAGGAAGCCATAGCGGCTTGCGCTCAGCGCAAGCTGGAACGGGAGGCGGGGGACGAAAAACAGCGCCTGTTGGAGATGGTAGTTGCGCTGTCCGGCAAATCAGAGGCAGCCATCGGTGAGATCCTGGACAGTGGAGAAGCCCTCGTAGAGCCTGTGGATCGTCTTGCTATCAAGGATGGCTCGTCCATAACCTTCGTGCCGGTGCGTGACATAGACTGGATCGATGCGGCGGGGGACTACATGTGTGTGCATGCCCAGGGGGAAACCCACATCATGCGTACCACCATGAAGGACCTGGAAGCGAAACTGGACCCGACTATATTCCAGCGGGTGCATCGTTCAACGATCGTAAACCTGGAAAGAGTGGAGAAAGTTTCTTCCCATATCAACGGTGAGTTTCATCTCACCCTGAGTTGTGGCTCTTCATTGAAGATGAGTCGTTCCTATAAGGAAAAGGTCAAACATTTCTTCTAGTTTCGACGGCGTCACTAATTCTTGCTCAAGTGATTTAGCGGCAGGGCAGTGGTGTTTTTCACTTCACGCAACATGAAGCTGGAATGCACGTCCGATACCCCTTCGATGCGGGTAATCTTGTTGAGCAGGAATTCCTGGTAGTACTCCATGTCCGGCACCAGCACCTTGAGTTGGTAGTCCGCCGACTGTCCTGTGATCAACAGGCATTCGATCACCTCGGGATAGCCACCCACGATTCGCTCAAATGCCTCGAATCGATCCGGGGTATGGCGATCCATGCTGATCTGGATCAGGGCAGTGAGCTTAAGGTTCAACTTCGATGGATTGAGCAGGATGGCCTGCCCCTTGATGATCCCGGCATCTTCCAGTTGCTTGACCCTTCTCGCGCAGGGGGAGGGAGAGAGGCCTATTCGCTCCGCCAGTTCCAGATTTGTGATGGCGCCATCGCTCTGCAATTCCTGCAGAATGCGGCGATCGAGTTTGTCTAATTGCTGGGTCATAGGCGGGTCTCGCTGTGTGGAAAAAGCTATCTTAACAGCCTTATTGAAATAAATCCCTAATATAAAGCGAAATATTGGTTATTTATTTCATAAAAGCCGGCTTTTAATGGAAACTGTGCATAGAAATGCTACGGGTCATGCTCTATGCTTCACATCCTAGCGATCGGGTTGTCGCCACAAGCGAAGGCCCGCTGGCCAGGAATCCCAAAAGGAGTCCAGGGCCGTGTATCGCAAGCTAACAGCAAATCCAGCACATGACGGGTAGTCAGGACAGGTAGTGGAGAACAATCATGTCGGGCAAGCGCTTTGACCACCGCAAGTACAAGGCTTTCAAGCCAATCAGTCTAAAAGACCGAACCTGGCCAGACCAGGTCATCGACAAGGCACCTACCTGGTGTAGCGTGGATCTGCGTGACGGTAACCAGGCTCTGATCGAGCCCATGTCCGTCGAGCAGAAAATGAAAATGTTCGAATTGCTGGTCGATGTGGGTTTCAAGGAAATCGAGGTCGGTTTTCCTGCCGCATCGCAACCGGATTTTGATTTCGTGCGTCGCCTGATCGAGGAAGACAAGGTTCCCGCCGATGTCACGATCCAGGTGTTGACCCAGGCCAGGTCTGAGCTCATCCAGCGCACTTTTGAATCCCTGAAGGGCGCCCGTCGGGCAATTCTTCACGTCTACAATTCCACCTCTGTGGTGCAACGGGAAAAAGTATTCAAGACCGACAAGGCTGGTATCACTGCTATCGCCGTTGCCGGTGCGAAGGAGGTCAAGCGTTGCGCAGACCTGGCGCCGGAAACAGAGTGGATGTTTCAATATTCACCGGAAAGCTTCACTGGCACCGAAGTCGATTTCGCAGTCGAGGTGTGTGACGCGGTCATCGACGTATGGCAGCCCACACCGGAGCGACCTTCCATCATCAACTTGCCGGCCACAGTGGAGATGGCTACCCCTAATGTCTATGCGGATCAGATCGAATGGTTCTGTCGCCATATCAAGAACCGGGATTCGGTGATCGTGAGCCTGCATACCCATAATGACCGTGCCTGTGCGGTAGCGGCAGCGGAGCTGGCGGTGATGGCGGGTGCACAGCGTGTGGAAGGCACCTTGCTGGGTAATGGAGAGCGCACTGGCAACATGGATATAGTGATCATGGCCATGAACCTGTACAGCCAGGGAATCGATCCTGAGCTGGACCTGCACGATATGGATCGAATCGTTTCCGTCGTGCGCGAATGTACCCAGATCGACGTGCACCCAAGGCAGGCTTATTCCGGTGACCTGGTATTCACGGCCTTCTCAGGCTCTCACCAGGACGCCATAAAGAAGTGCCTCGATATTTATCAGGAGGGCGCTCCCTGGGAGATTGCCTATCTGCCCATCGATCCGCGTGACATCGGCCGCACCTACCAGGATGTGATTCGGGTTAACAGCCAGTCCGGAAAAGGCGGCGTGGCCTATGTGTTGGCCCATAAATTCGGGTTCCAGTTACCGCGCTGGCTGCAGATTGAATTCAGTCGGGTTGTACAGAAAGTAACTGAGGATACCGGGCAGGAAATATCACCCGATCAGATATGGGACTTGTTCAACACCCATTACCTGAACAACGAGAAGACCTTGAGCCTGGAGAACTTCACGATCGAGAAGAGTGGAGGCCGGGAAACATTCAATGCCCGCCTTGACTATGCCGGGCAGGAGTTGGAAATCAGCGGCACAGGAGACGGCGTACTCGATGCCTTCGTAGAAGCGATCAAGCAAGCGATCAATATCGATTTCGAGATCATGGAATACGGAGAGCACGCACTGGGTCAGGGTGCGGATGCCGAGGCGGTGACTTATATCCAGATTCGTTGCGAGGGCAAGCGCTACAGTGGTGTGGCGATCAGCAAGGACATCATTGCCTCCTCCTTGAATGCATTCATGGGCGCCGCGAGCCAGTTACTGGTTCAACAGAAAGCCGCAGCCTGAAATCGCCAGGCGCACAAGGAACAGCAGGCCAAACAGCGGTTCGAGCCGGAGTAGAAAACTCCTCAAAAGGGAATTCCCATTCCGGTTGGGATTCTCCGGCTCGGCGGCTGTCTGGCCTCTTTTGTTTCTCCGAGCTGCAATTCCACTGCCTGAATGTTAATTCGTGGATGCCGGGTCTGCTGATGCAAGGCTTACAGAGATGAACCGGGACTATGCTGACTATGTTAAAGACGAGTTTGATAACAGGACTGGCGACAATGCTGCTTGGCTTCTTCGGAATCAATTGGGGAAGTGTCGATAAGAGAATCGACCGCGAGTACCCGCAAGTCCGGTTTATTTCCTCTGCTGAACTGGTCGAGGAGCAAGGTGCGGGTGCCTCCCCCGTGATAGTAGACGTGCGCGAGCAGGATGAATTCGCCGTCAGCCACCTGCAGGGCTCGCTGAACCTGGTATCGGGCGCGGCAATAGCCGAGAAGTTCCCGGACAGGGAAACCCCGATAGTGGTGTATTGCTCCGTTGGCTACCGGTCAGCCGGTGTCGCGCACGAATTGGCGGAGTTGGGCTACTCCAACGTGCGCAACCTGCATCATTCCATCTTCGCCTGGGCCGACAAGGGTTTGCCTTTGGTCAATGCCGACGGCAGGACGGAAAAGGTCCACCCATTCAATCGCGCCTGGGGCAGGCTGGTTAACAAGGACCTGCATGCCTACGATTCTCCGTGATTCCCAGGGGACCAAAATCCAAACTATCCACCGCCCATCTACGACTAATCCTTTAAAACCAGTACCCTGCGTGCTGAAACATTGGCCATGAATGTCCGATATACTGGAAGTTCAGGGCGATTAAGCCGCGCAGTGAATCCTGGGGTAGGCCAGCATGAGTTTGATCGATGAAGATGAGGCATTAATCGCCGCAGCTCTCAACGGGTCAGCTTTTGCCTGGGAAAAGCTGGTAAAGCGCTACGAGAGCAAGATTTACAACCATGGCCTGCGGCTCATGGGAAATAGCTCCGATGCCATGGACTTGATGCAGGAAGTCTTCCTGGGTGTATATCGAAATCTCCACAGGTTTCGCGGTGACGCCAGATTCAGTAGCTGGATTTTCCGGATTGCCCACAACAAGGCGGTGGATCTCAATCGCAAGAAGAGATTGCTCGCGGGCTATCCGGTAGACAGTGATAACGAAGGCGATGTGTTCGATTCTTTCGCAGACGAGGAAGGAGAAGAACCTGAGCTGGAGTTGCTGCAGTCAGAACAGAACAGAAACATCATGGCGATGCTCAACATCCTGCCGTTTGAGCAGCGTCTTATTGTGGAACTCAAAGTGTTTCAGTCTTTGACCTTTGAGGAGATCGCAGAGATGCAAGATATATCAGAGAACACAGCCAAGACCCGATTCTATACAGCGCTGCGCAAATTGAAGAGCGTGACGGAGGAATATCATGTCCTGTCCTAAGACCCCCCACATACTGCAAGAATATCTGGCAGATGACCTGACCCCTTTGGCGAAGGAAGAGATCGACAAACATCTATTGCAGTGTGAGCACTGCGCAAGTGAACTTGAGGTGCTGATGCTGACCCAGAGCCAACTCGCCAACTGGCAGGCAGAGCGTGTACCCCATTGGGATCGTGGCATGGAGCTGTTTCGTCGTGAACATCGAGTTGGCAAGCAGTCTTCTTCCTGGTTTTCGGCATGGCAGTGGATGCCAACGGCGGCTTCTTTCGCCATGTTATGCCTGCTGATTTTTAATACCAGTGTAGAGGTTGGTGATGGCGGCTTCTCGGTGAGTTTTGGTTCACCGGTTAGCGACATGGATGCAGCGCTGGCGGCTTTTGAGCAGGAGCAGCGTACCGAGATAGATTCGATGATTGCGAGATTTGAGAGCAGGCAGGATACGAACAATCTGCAACTGATGCAGGCTGTGATGTCCCAGACCCAGCAGGCGACCGTTGAGAACCTGGATCAGATTTACGCCTATTTCGAGGAGCAACGACGACAGGATATGCAGCTGATGAGCCAGGGTTACCAGCAATTGGCAGATAGCGACTACGCAACCGTGCAGTCATTGCAGGAGCTCGCGCAGTTCGTGAGCTTTCAGGGTGCGCGATAAACCATGCCAAGCCGCCGAGCCAAAAACCGAATGAACAGGGATGGCAGAGGTTTGAGGCTGACCTGCCTGCCTGTGCTGCTGGGATTGTCGTTGAACAGTGCTGCTTTCGCCCAGGAACAGAACATCGAGGATGTGCAACGTAACCTGGCGATCTTCTCCGGTATCCTCGAAGAATCCCTGGATCTCAATGAGTCCACTGGGCTCTTCGGCATGAGCCTTGGTGGGGTGGAGAGCACCTATCTCAGCCATCAGGGGGCTGTGCTGGAAATACGCTCTCCGCTGGCCAATCGTCGCAACCGCATGGGGCTGGCATCGCTCAGCTCTGCCATGCAGGCTCTCCAGCTGCGCCAGAATCCATTTGAGGCCATGCGCAGTCGCGCGGCGGCGCCGGCCTCGACATCGACCCAGTCCCTGGCTTTCGCGGAGGCAGAGTCGGCACCCGCCGGCATTTACCAGCAGTTGATGGATCGCATTGCCAATATCGACTATTCCCTGGTGGCACAGACCGCGATGCAACAGGCAGCGCATTCTGCACGTTCGCTCAGGGCACTGGGGGAGCTGGATGATGTGTCATTCGATGACCTTAATGAACAGATCAATAATATACGCAGCGATATCAGCGCCAGCATCACTGAACTGAGACAAATCGAGCAGGAAGTACGTGCCCAGGCCAGTACCTCAGTTGCCACTGAGGACTCTGCGGATTCGTCATTGAGCATGCGTCTGGAGGAACTGCTGCAGCGCATGCAGCCACTACGCGATCAGGCCCTGGGTATGGCGCAGGATCTTAAAGCCCGCTCTGAACAGGCCGAGCAGGATTATGCGCTGGCCTGGATTGAAGATCTGGCGGTCTTTGAGGCAGATCTTTACCAGACGCTGTGTGAGTATGGCAGTACACTATCCGCGATTCCCGAGGATCAGAATATTTCCCTGATTCTCAAAGATCTTGGGGAGGACAGGGGAGAAAATCGTCGCACCGATCAAGTGCATGTCGTTCGCAAGTCGGATATTTCTGCTTGTGGGCGGGGCGAGTTCGACAGCGACAGCCTGCGTGAGCGGGCCACTCGCTACAGCTACTAGTCAGGTGGTCTGCTCGCTGATAACTGCTGCAGATTCATTCGAAATCAGATATTTTTTGTCGAAATTTCCAACTTTCCAGCGCAGGTCATCGCGCCATCCAACGTTAGTGTGTGGAATGGTTACACCCCGAAATTCGGGCTTGGTCTCGGCCGCGAATATCTTATAGAATGCCTGCGTTATCGGGCATCCAGCCATTCTGCCCCCCTCAGTTCGAATCCGGGTCGAGGCAGTTTAAGGCCACGACTGAGACGGTGGGACCACTCGATGAGAGGTCAGCGAAACAGATCTTTGTCCGGTCACAAAAATTTGCGATAAGCAGTGAGACACTGGTCACTTAATGATCAGGAAAAGAATAAACCAGCTAGTCAGAACACGCTGAAAAAGATAAGAAGCCGCCGTTAAGGAGACAATAATGGACTGCCCAAAGTGCAATTCAGAAATGCAAGAATTGAAAATCGAGACTCTCTATGGACAAGTGGTCATCGACAAGTGCAACAGCTGCAGCGGGCTATGGTTCGATAACGGCGAAGCAGAGCAATTGAAAGGCGACTGGATGGCCGAGTTCGCGGACAGCGGTGACCCTGATGTGGGCAAGAGCTACAACACTGTGCGCGACATTCAATGCCCCCGTTGCGGCAAGACCATGAAAAAAGTGAATGACCCCAAGCAGAAGCATCTGGAGTACGAGGCCTGCGAGGAGCACGGCATGTTTATGGACGCCGGTGAATTCACCGACTACAAGCACGAGACCCTGCTGGATATTTTCCGCGACGTGGTTTCTTCGATTAAACGCCGCTAGTCGCTATTATACGAGTCACTAAAAATGCCATCTGGGGTGATCCCAGATGGCATTTTTTATTGCCGCTGTATCCAGGCTTGGCATCCTGCCCAGATCTGTCCAGTGGCGGTCGGCATCGTGGAAATCTGAACCAAGTGAAATATACAGGCCATATTCCATGGCCAGCTCACAGAGGTGCTTGCGCATGACCGGATCGATGTTCCCGTAGGAGCCTTCCAGGCCTTCGCCACCAGCGGAACGAAAGGTGTCCAACAATTGCAGGAGTTTGCGCCTGCTGAGGGAATACCTTCCCGGGTGCGCCAGTATTGCAAAGCCGCCAGCGTCCCTGATCAGTTCAACAGCCTGCGCCAGTTCCAGCCATTCAATGCCGACCCAGATCTTGCCGCGCCTACCGAGGTAGCCTTTAAACGCCTTCTCCCAATTCTTGCAGTGACCGTTGTCGACCAGGAATTCGGCGACATGGCTGCGGGTCCAGCTTACCGCTGGCAGGGACTCCATATGCTCGTCCAGCCCCCCGATTCCCAGGCTCGACAGTTTGTCATGCATGGCGCGAACTCGCGTCTTTCTTTTTTGTTGCTGGGTATCAAGGGAATGGGTCAGGTCTCCCGCAGAGGCGTCGATGCCCAGCCCTACGATATGAATCTCACGATTCTCCCAGTTACAGGAAATTTCAACGCCGGGAATGAGGGTAAGTCCGGCTGTAGATGCCAGCTCCTGTTGATGGCAGTCGAGGCAGTCATGGTCTGTTATCGCCAGGTGGCTGATGCCGTTGTCGGCGGCTCTTTGCAGCAGAAATTCGGGGCTGTGTTTGCCATCGGAAAAATGGCTATGGCAGTGTAGATCGGCTTTCACTTGACCAGTATACGCTGAACCGAAGGAAAGGTGGGTGTCGGTTTCGGTTGCGAAGCTGTGTGTAATAAATCCATGCATGACTGGGTCATGTTGGTATCCCGTGGGCTGTGAGCCACGGGGTCACGCAGGAAGGTGCCAAACCTGCAAATTCTGAGCCTATAGCCGACATGCTATAGTGCATTCATTAAGCAATTGATCGCTTGCGGGCGGTTTTGCCCAGGCCAGCGGTGACCCCACTAATGACATCTCTCAATGTACTCAAACCGGGAGATTCAGACCCTCAGTTCCAGGGTTTAATTCTGGGTTGCAGGCACGGCATTCAGCAATGCACCGATCTTTTGCAGCAATTATCCGAGACTTCATTTACCCAAACTGAGAATGGTAGTTCTTCCATTGGTGCCCACCTGCGGCACGTCCTCGAACGGTACCAATGCTTCTTCGCCGGCCTGCAGACTGGTTGCGTAGATTACGATGGCCGCAAACGGGACAAATCGATCGAGACGAACCTGGAAGCCGCAACATTTGCCCTGGTATCAGTTGCCAAGCGTATCGATGACCTCAAGGCAGGTGCCAGTGGTCCTTTGCAGGTCAGGGAGTCGGTCCACCATCTGAGCCCGCAGGTGCTGCTGGACAGCTCGGTAAACCGCGAGTTGATGGGCTTGATTACCCACACCACCCACCATCTGGCCATCATTGCCCTGCTGGCCCGGGGGCAGGGCTATCCTCTGCCAGATGATTTTGGCAAGGCCCCCTCGACCATCCTCCACGAGCGCTGCTGAGCTTACAGCCCCGACCAATACTTGACTAAAATACTTAGGTATTTGATAATCCGCAGTGATTTAGTCAGGTAACAGGTTTTTCCATGCGTCTTACAACCAAAGGCAGGTATGCTGTGACAGCGATGCTGGATCTGGCGCTGCATAAGGATCAGGGGCCCATCAGCCTCGCCGATATTTCCCAGCGCCAGGCCATCTCCCTGTCCTATCTCGAGCAACTCTTTGCCAGATTGCGCAAGAGTTCGCTGGTAAGCAGTGTGCGCGGACCGGGTGGTGGCTATGAGCTGTTCCGGGACGCCGCTTCTATCTATATTGCCGAGATCATCGATGCGGTGAACGAATCGGTGGATACCACCAAGTGCAGGGGAGCCGGCAATTGCCAGGACGGTGAAACCTGCCTCACGCATTATCTCTGGGAAGACCTCAGCGAACAGATTCACAGTTTCCTGCAGGGAATCAGTCTTGCTGATCTGGTCACCCGCTCGGAAGTGAAGCGCATCGCGGAAAGCCAGGACAGACGCCAAATGATAAGCAGTGAGAACATTGAATTGAAGGAGGTCAGTGACCTTCAGCTGCCGGCGAGCAGCGTGTAAACTCGCCAGGTTCTAAACGAGGTCAGGAATAACATGCAATTTCCTATTTACATGGATTATTCATCTACCACTCCGGTCGATCCCCGGGTGGCAGCAAAGATGATGGAATGTCTTACCCTGGAGGGTAATTTCGGTAATCCCGCGTCACGCTCACACATGCTGGGCTGGAAGGCGGAAGAAGCTGTAGAAACGGCTCGCCGTAACGTGGCAGATCTGATCAACTGTGATCCCCGGGAAATCGTCTGGACGTCCGGCGCGACTGAATCCGACAATCTAGCCATCAAGGGCGCAGCCCACTTCTACCAGAAGAAGGGCAAGCATATTGTCACTTCCAAGATTGAACACAAGGCTGTACTGGACAGCTGTCGTCAGCTGGAGCGTGAAGGCTTTGAAGTCACCTATCTGGATCCCGACAAGAACGGCTTGATTACTCCTGAGGCCGTGGCGGCCGCTATTCGCGAAGACACAACGCTGGTTTCCCTGATGCATGTCAATAATGAAATCGGTGTCATCAATGATATTGAGGCGATAGGCAAGATTACCCGGGAAAATGGCGTCATCTTCCATGTTGATGCTGCACAGAGTCCCGGCAAGGTACCCATCGACCTGGAAACCATGCAGGTGGATCTGATGTCTCTGACATCGCACAAGATTTATGGCCCGAAAGGAATCGGAGCGCTGTACGTGCGACGTAAGCCAAGGGTTCGGATTGAGCCGCAGATGCATGGCGGAGGACACGAGCGGGGCATGCGCTCCGGCACACTCCCTACTCACCAGATTGTGGGTATGGGGGAAGCGTTTCGCATCGCCAAGGAAGAGATGGCTGAAGAGAACGCGCGCGTTTTGGCTTTACGCAACCGTCTGCTTGATGGATTGAAAGATATCGAAGAAGTCTATGTGAATGGTGATCTCGATCATCGGGTAGCCGGCAACCTGAACATCAGCTTCAATTTTGTTGAGGGTGAGTCCTTGATGATGGCGCTGAGAGACCTGGCGATATCTTCCGGTTCAGCATGCACGTCGGCGAGCCTGGAGCCCTCCTATGTGCTGCGGGCGCTGGGACTGAATGACGAGCTGGCCCACAGTTCGCTGCGTATCACCCTGGGCCGGTTCACTACCGAGGAAGAGATCGACTTCGCGATTGAAAAGATTCACGAGGCGGTAGCTAAACTCAGAGAGTTGTCCCCCTTATGGGATATGTATAAGGATGGGGTGGACCTGAGTCAGGTTCAATGGGCAGCACACTAACAGCAACAGATTGCTAACGAGGAAATCATGGCTTATTCAGACAAGGTTATTGATCACTACGAAAACCCACGCAACGTGGGCAAGCTGGATGACGCAGATAGCAACGTCGGTACCGGCATGGTTGGCGCGCCGGCTTGCGGTGATGTTATGCGATTACAGATCAAGGTAAATGACCAGGGCGTAATAGAAGACGCCAAGTTCAAGACTTACGGCTGTGGTTCTGCCATTGCTTCCAGTTCACTTCTGACCGAGTGGGTAAAGGGGCGTTCCCTGGAGGAAGCAACGGCTATCAAGAACAAGGACATCGCTGACGAGCTGGGCTTGCCGCCGGTTAAAATCCACTGTTCTGTGCTGGCAGAAGATGCAATCAAGGCTGCCATCGCGGACGTGAAGAAGAAACAGGGATCCAGGTAATTCAGTAGCGGCTCTTTAGCTTGGTCGAAAGGGCGGCTGGACAACGCAAACTGAAACAGTATTGATGGCTATATCGATTACAGAAAATGCAGCCAGGCATGTCTCGGCACAGCTGGCGAATCGAGGCAAGGGACTCGGGATCAGGGTCGGGGTGAAGACCACCGGCTGTTCCGGCATGGCCTATGTGCTCGAATTCGTGGACAAACTGGAAGTGGGGGACCAGGTGTTCGAAGACCAGGGCGTGAAGATTATCGTAGACCCCAAGAGCCTGGTCTATATCGACGGAACAGAGATGGATTTCGTCAAGCAGGGGGTCAATGAAGGATTCGAATTCCGCAACCCCAATGCCAAGGGTGAATGTGGCTGCGGCGAAAGCTTCAGCGTGTAGCCGCTCTCATCAAATTTCAAGCTGACTCTACGCCGAACGCAATCCAGAAACCAATCGTGCTTTCCCTGGAACATAACTTCTTTCAAATATTCGACTTGCCCGAGGCTTTCGAGCTGGATGAGAAAGAACTGGGAGCGCGCTACCACAAGCTGCAGAGTGAGACCCATCCCGATCGTTTTGCCGGCGAAGAGGAAGAGAAGAAGCTGCAGGCCGTGCAACTTAATAGCTATCTCAACGAAGCCTACGCCACATTGAAATCACCACTGCGTCGAGCCGGCTATCTGTTACAAAGAAAAAATATCGATCCAGAGTCTGTCAGCCAGGAAGACCTGGATATGGACCTGTTAATGGAACAGATGCAGTTGCGCGAGAACCTCGCCGAATTACCACAAGACGAATCAGCACTGCCCAAACTGGATGCGATGAAGGCGGAGGCCAAAAGTCGCATCGAAGAGCGTGAGTCCAGATTCTCAGAGGCCTTCTCTGCAGATCAGCTGCCCCAGGCCAAGAAAATATTCCACGAGCTACAGTTTATCTACAAACTGCTGGATGAAACCCTGCAAGCCGAAGAACAACGCCTGGGATACTGACAATGGCATTGCTGCAAATATCAGAACCAGGCGGTGAAGCTGCCAGACCTGCGCACCGACTGGCAGTAGGTATAGATCTTGGGACGACGAACTCCCTGGTCGCGGCCAGTTGCGGCGACAAGGTCGAGATACTGCCTGATGATAAAGGCAGACACTTGGTACCTTCCGTTGTGCACTACAGCGAGGATGGATCGGTTCAGGTCGGCCATGAGGCCAGGGCCAGGGCTGCCGCAGATCCATCCAATACCATTGCCTCCGTAAAACGCTGGCTTGGTAAGAGTCAACAGGAAATCAGGCAGTCTTCCCAGGCGTCTCGCTATCAATTTGATGAGACCAGGGCGGACACGGCGCCGGCAATCATTACCGCAGCCGGTAGCCGCGATCCCGTGCAGATCTCAGCGGACATACTGAGCGCCCTGCGTGACCAGGCCGAGAGTTGCCTGAAGGGCAAGCTGGAGGGCGCTGTAATTACAGTGCCAGCTTATTTCAATGACTCTCAACGCCAACAGACCAAGGATGCCGCCGAACTGGCAGGCATTAAGGTTCTGCGCCTGTTAAATGAGCCAACGGCGGCCGCCGTTGCCTACGGCCTTGACACCGAGGACCAGGGCGCGGTAGTGGTGTTCGACCTTGGCGGTGGAACCTTCGATGTTTCTCTGCTCAGTATGAGACAGGGTGTATTCGAAGTGCTCGCCACTGGAGGGGATACTAATCTCGGCGGAGATGATTTCGATCAGGCAATCTTCGACTGGCTGCAGGGTGGCTTCGCCGCGAAAGCCACAGCGATAGCTGAACAGGTAGAACTGCGTACCTATGCGGAAAAGATCAAGCAACAGCTTTCCGCGGATGATGAAGTCGCCGTCGAGTGGTCGGAATACAGTGGCAAGCTGGACCGGGAAGAATTCCGAGCGTTGGTGAAGCCGCTCGTAGACAAGACCATTCTTACCTGCAGGCGGGTTCTGCGGGATGCAGGGATGGAGCCAGGTCAGATCGACAACATCGTCATGGTGGGCGGAGCAACGCGCATGCCGGTCATTCGAGAGGCGGTTGCGGAGTTTTTCGGCAAGCAGCCCCTGGTATCTATTGATCCGGACAAGGCGGTAGCTATCGGTGCAGGCCTGCAGGCGGACGTCCTGATTGGCAATAAATCTGCAGGCAAGTTCCTGCTGTTGGATGTCAATCCCCTGTCTCTCGGCATTGAGACCATGGGTGAACTGGTTGAGAAAATAATTCCCCGCAACACGACGATTCCCGTGGCGAAAGCCCAGGAGTTCACGACCTTCAAGGATGGTCAGACGGCAATGTCCATACACGTGGTACAGGGGGAGAGAGAGCTGGTGAGTGATTGCCGCTCACTGGCCCGTTTTGAACTGCGTGGTATACCGCCAATGGTAGCCGGTGCGGCAAAGATTCGGGTTACCTTTCAGGTTGATGCTGATGGCCTGTTGAGTGTTGTTGCCGAAGAGCTCAGCACAGGCAAGAAATCTGAGATTCAGATCAAGCCCAGCTATGGCCTCAATGCGGACACCATTGAGACGATGCTGCAGTCTTCCCATGAGCACGCGAAACAAGACATGGAAATCAGGGCGCAGCGAGAGGCCCAGGTGGAGGCGCAGCAGATCATCGATGCCATCAATGCCGCCCGGGAGAGCGATGGTCATCTACTGCAGCCCGGCGAATCGGAGCGCATCGATGCAGCTATCGAACGATTAAAGCAGGCCATACAGGGTGCCAGCAGCATCGAAATCCATGAGCAGACAGAGAAACTTAACAGGCTCAGTGCTGATTTCGCCGCGCGCAGAATGGATCTGCACATCAAGTCCCTGCAGGGCGAATCGATTAACGCCATCGAGTCGGCCGAAGAGTAGTCATTCGCAATATTCGGAATATCACAGACAATCATGCCAACACTTAAATTTTTGCCCCACGAAGTAATCTGCCCGGAAGGCGCGGAGATTGAAGCAGAAACAGGGGAGAGCATCCTGGATGCCGCGCTGCGCAACAAGATTTCTATCGAGCATGCCTGTGAGAAGTCCTGTGCTTGCACGACTTGCCACGTGATCGTTCGAGAGGGCTTCTATTCACTGGAAGACGCTGAAGAGAACGAAGAGGACTACCTGGACAAGGCCTGGGGTCTGGAGCCTGAATCCAGACTAAGCTGCCAGGCCCGGGTGGCCGACGAAGACCTGGTTATTGAAATCCCCAAATACACAATTAACATGGTATCCGAGGAACACTAGGGAGGATTTGGCATGAAGTGGACAGACACCTTTGAAATCGCCATGGCCCTGGCTGACCGGTTCCCGGACACGGATCCGCAATATGTGAATTTCGTGGATCTGCACCGCTGGGTCTGTGAACTGGAAGATTTCGAGGATGAGCCGAACCGCAGCGGTGAGAAGATCCTGGAGGCGATTCAGATGGCCTGGATCGAGGAAGCAGCCGACTAGCGGTCACTCCTGCTGCCAGGCGAAGCTAATCGATTGAAAAATAGGGCTTTTTCCTGCGGAAAAAGCGTACAAAACCGATAAATTACCACGTATAATGCGCGCTCTTTTGAATTCACAGGTTACCTGGAGTGACGATGGCGATCGAACGCACACTTTCAATAATCAAACCGGATGCCGTGGCCAAGAATGTCATTGGCGAAATCTACAGCCGTTTTGAAAAAGCAGGCCTGAAGATAGTGGCTGCCAAGATGCTGCAACTTGATGACGAATCCGCAGGCGGATTCTATGCAGAACACAAAGGAAAAGGCTTCTACGGTGACCTGATCGAGTTTATGACCTCTGGTCCTGTCATGGTGCAGGTGCTGGAAGGTGAAAATGCCGTCATGCTGAACCGGGAATTGATGGGTGCCACCAATCCGGCAGAAGCAGCAGCTGGCACTATCCGCGCCGATTATGCGCAGTCCATCGATGCCAATGCGGTGCATGGCTCTGATTCAACCACTTCCGCCGAGCGTGAAGTCGGCTACTTCTTCAAGCCAGAGGAAATTTGTTCGTAATCCGTCGCCCAGACTCGAGGTGAGTTGAGCATGGAATCTGAAACACGGCCCAATCTGCTTGGGCTAAGTCGAGCTAATCTTCGAACCCTGTTTACAGAGTTGGGAGAGAAGCCGTTTCGTGCCGAACAAATTCTGAAGTGGATTCATCAGCGTGGCGTTCTGGACCTGGACGCCATGACTGACATCAGCAAAGTCCTGCGGGAACGTCTCAGGGAATCCACGGTAATATCGCTGCCCCGCGTGGTGCAGGATTTTCCTTCCGAGGACGGCAGTCGCAAGTGGATCATCGAAGTCGCGTCTGGCTCTCGAGTGGAGATGGTATTCATTCCCGAGGCTGGCCGCGGCACGCTCTGTGTTTCGTCTCAGGCGGGCTGTTCACTGGACTGCAGCTTTTGTGCCACAGGCAAACAGGGATTCAACAGCAATCTGACAAGCGCTGAAATTATTGGTCAACTGTGGTGGGCAAACAAGGAACTGGGCGGATTTTCAGGAACTGCTACCGATAGCGGGGGAACCCGGGTCAGCAACGTGGTCATGATGGGCATGGGCGAACCCCTGCTTAATTTTGACAACGTGATGGAAGCGATAGACCTGATGATGGATGACTGTGCCTATGGTCTGTCAAAGCGCAAGGTTACCATCAGTACTTCCGGTGTCGTGCCGGCTATTGAACGCTTGAAAGACTTCACAGATGCCTCGTTGGCGATCTCCCTACATGCACCCAATGACGAACTGCGCAGCAAGATCATGCCGATCAACAGGCGTTATCCCATTGCCCAGCTATTGGCTGCAGTCAGGACCTATATGGAGAGTCTGCCAGATCGTCGGGTACCAGTGATCGAATATACCCTGATCAAGGGGGTGAATGATCATCGTCAACATGCACGGGAACTGGCCGAGTTGCTCAGGGATTTTCCCTGCAAGATAAATCTGATTCCGTTTAACCCTTTCGCGCTCAGTGACTATCGGCGACCCAGTGCTTCGGCGATCTCCAATTTCCGGCAGATACTGCAACAGGCTGGTTATACGGTCACTGTACGCACTACCCGCGCCGATGATATTGGTGCGGCCTGTGGCCAATTGGTAGGCGAGGTTGCAGATCTGACCCGTCGTCATGACCGCCACATCAGGAAAACTGCCGAAAAAGCGGGTAAAGTCTTTGATACTACTGATAATTTAGCTGTAGCGGCCGACAGACTAGAGTGAGAAACCAGAATCCGGCCGGTAATTTTGGGGATGCCGACAAGATGAAAAGTGTAAGAACTATCTTGTTACTGCTTATTGCAGGGCTCGCTGCTGGCTGCGTTACCACGACTACCGGGGGCTTCAATGTCGAGCCGTCGCCCGAAGAGGCTGTGGAAGATTATATCCAGCTTGCTGTCGCCTACTACGACGCCGGCGATCTGGTGAATGCCCGCCGTCACCTCAGCAGAGCGCTGGACCTGAATGTTCAAAATTCCGAGTTGTATAATGTTCTCGCGCTCGTGATGCAGGCGGAGGGCGATCTTGATCTGGCCGCTGAAACCTTCGAGCGCTCTATACGCATCGATCGGACAAATTCCCGTGCCAGGAACAACTACGCGGCTCTGCTGTATTCCATGGGTGACTACGAAGAAGCCTTTGATCAACTCGAAGAAGTGACTCGGGATACCATGTATGAGGGCCGGGCTTTCGCCTTTGAAAGCCTGGGCCGCAGCGCCTTGCGCCTGCAACGCCTCGAAGAGGCGGAACTGGCATTTCAGCGTGCGCTGCAACTCAATGGCAATCTCTATATCGCCGCGATCGAACTGGCTTTGCTGCACGCCGATCGGCAGGATTGGAATGGCGCGCGCAGGGTTTTCCGCCAGTATCTGACTACTGCGGAGTTTTATAACTTGCCACATTCTCCCCGCGCCTTGCTGGCCGGGATTAAAATTGAAAGTAAATTCCAGAATCGTGAACTGGTGGATAACTTCACCCGCATACTCACGACACTCTATCAGGAGTCACCGGAATACCAGGAATATCTGAGGCTGGATGATGTCAATTGATCAGACCTCCAGTGAGGTAGAACAGGCGGACGGAAACGCTATCGAAACAGATTCGGTGAATCGGGAGAATTCGCCGTCTCCAGGTGCCCGGCTCGCCTGGCAGCGTCAGGAAAGAGGGTTGAGCCAGAAAGACGTTGCCGACAAGCTGCATATAACTATCCACTACGTGAATTCTATTGAGCGCGATGCCTATGAAAAATTGCCGGGCACCGTATTCGCCAAAGGCTATATAAGACGCTACGCAGAACTATTGGATCTCGATGTTGAGGACTATCTGCAAGACTTCGAGCAATTGCAGTCACAGCAACAGGGCGGGGCGCAGCAACAGGCTATTCAGCGTCGACGTGCTTCCGGCAGACGCAACCGCAGCGTGGCCTTCGCCTCAATGTTGCTTTTCGTGGGTGTATTTATCGCGGTTTGGTACTTCTCTGAAGGCGAGAATAGCGATGCGGTGGAGGTCGTGAACAGTGAGTCCAGAACCGCGACCGAAGCCATGGAAGAATCTGATCCAGTGCCATCGTCAACACCCGGGCTTGCAGGCTTGCCTGGGCCTTTAGTGAATGACCAGTCAGCAACCCTGTCTGGCGCACCGGCGGAGCCGACTACGGACACAGCTGTGCAAGAGACTGCTGTTGACACTCAACACACGAGCCCGGTAAACCAGGCAGTCCAGACTACTGGCCTGGTTGAACAGTTATTACCTGGCAACCAGCAGACATCTGTGGCCGATGACGAGCGCGATGCCACTGGCCTGGACGGCCCCGGAGTGCAACAGGCAGAGATGCCGGTTATACCAGCACCGGTGGCCATGCAGGAACAGGATATTTCGCCAGACACCGAGGAACGCGTGATAATCGTGGAGGCGGAAGGCGATGACATCCTGCGCATCAGTTTTTCCGGGGAGAGCTGGGTTGAAATCAACGACGGCTCTTCGAACCAGATTTATCGCGATCTCCTGGAAGCGGGAGACATCCTGCAGATTACCGGTACGGCACCTTTCAATGTCTTACTTGGTTATGCACCTTTCACCGAACTCACCTTCAATGGTGATGAAGTAGACGTCACCGACAATATTCGAATCGATAACTCGGCCAGGCTCACAGTCGGCCTCTAGACCTCCATGCGAACTGAACATGCCATAAATCGCCGTAAGACGCGGCAAATCAAGGTGGGTAATGTACTCATCGGTGGCGATGCCCCGATCTCAGTGCAAACCATGACCAACACCGAAACCACCGACGTCGAAGCCACCCTGGCCCAAATCCAGCGTATGCAGTCGGCGGGCGTGGATATCGTGCGCGTCTCTGTTCCCACCATGGATGCGGCAGAAGCCTTCAGGAAGATTCGCTCTCAGGTCAACTTGCCACTAGTGGCGGATATTCATTTTGACTACCGCATCGCCTTGCGGGTGCTGGAATACGGTGTAGATTGCCTGCGCATCAACCCTGGTAATATTGGCAGCGAAGATCGCATAAGGGCCGTGGTCGATAGCGCCAAGGACAAGGGAATCCCGATCCGGATCGGGGTCAATGCTGGTTCGCTCGGCAAGGCTCTACTCCGTAAATACGAGGAGCCTAACGCGGATGCCATGGTTGAATCCGCACTTACCCAGATCGATATTCTGGACAAGCTGGATTTTCAGGATTTCAAGATCAGCCTCAAGGCCTCCGAAGTATTCATGACCCTGTCCGCTTACAGAAAACTGGCCACCCAGATCGACAACCCGTTTCATCTCGGCATCACTGAGGCGGGCGGTAAGCGATCGGGTACCGTCAAGTCTGCTATTGGGCTGGGCGCGTTATTGATGGAAGGGATTGGCGATACGATCCGCGTGTCTCTGGCCGCAGATCCCGTCGAGGAAGTGAAGGTAGGTTTCGACATCCTGAAGAGTCTCGGTCTTCGCCATAAAGGCGTTAATCTTGTGGCTTGCCCGAGCTGTTCACGGCAGAACTTCGATGTTATCGGTGTGGTGAATGAGTTGGAGTCACGTCTGGAGGACATCATCACGCCTATCGACGTGGCGGTGATTGGCTGTATCGTGAACGGTCCGGGAGAGGCGAAGGTGGCCGAGATTGGTTTGACCGGTGCCAGCCCCAACAACCTGGCCTATGTGGAGGGTGTTCCTCATCACAAGATAAACAACGACAAGCTTGTGGACGAACTCGAGGCGATGGTGCGTGCGCGGGTTGCCATGAAACTCGCTGCGGAAAAGGACCTGATAGCATCTGACTAGACTACAGATGCAGTAATATATATGAGCAAGATTCAAGCTATTCGGGGGATGAATGACATTCTCCCCGAACAATCCCTCACCTGGCATTATCTCGAAAGAATTTTCCAGCAGGTCGTCAAGAAATTCGGCTACCAGGAAATTCGATTTCCCGTGCTGGAGCAGACTCAACTATTCAAGCGCTCCATCGGCGAGGTAACCGATATCGTCGAGAAGGAGATGTACAGCTTCGACGATCGTAACGGTGACAACCTCAGCCTGAGACCGGAAGGCACCGCTGGCTGTGTACGGGCGGCAGATCAACATGGTTTGCTCTACAACCAGCAACAGCGACTGTGGTACCAGGGTCCCATGTTCCGCCATGAGCGGCCACAGAAAGGACGCTATCGGCAGTTTCACCAGTTTGGTATAGAAGCTTTCGGTATGGTCGGCCCGGACATCGACGCAGAAGTCATCCAGCTGTCAGCCGAGTTGTGGCGAGAATTAGACCTGCTGAAGTACCTGAATCTTGAAATCAATAACATCGGCAGCGCTTCCGATCGCAAAGCTTATGGTGCAGCGCTCACAGCCTTTCTGTCGGCAAGGACAGAACAGCTGGACGACGATGCTCGTCGGCGCCTGCACACGAATCCCATGCGCGTGCTGGATAGCAAGAATCCGCAAGTGCAGGAAGCCTTGACTGGAGCTCCAGTTCTACAGGACTACGTGAACGAAGACAGCAAGTCGCACTACCAGGCACTGTGTAGCATCCTCGACGCGTTGGGTATCTCTTACTCGGAGAATTCGCGCCTGGTGCGTGGTCTCGATTACTATAATAACTGCGTGTTCGAGTGGACCACGGACCAGCTTGGCGCCCAGGGTGCGGTTTGTGGTGGCGGTCGCTATGACGGCCTGGTTAAGCAGTTAGGCGGTCGCGAGACTCCGGCCGCAGGGTTTGCCATCGGCATCGAGAGAATCGTGCTCATGCTGGATTCCTTGGAGAAGGTGCCGGCAGAGGAATTGCGCCCCATCGATGTCTACATACTCGCCGTGGGCGAGGGGCTGTCAGCCCAGACCCTGCAGCTTGCGGCCGATCTGCGCGCCCGCTATCCGGGGCTGGGTGTCATCAGTCATTGTGGGGGAGGCAAGTACAACTCCCAGATCAAGCGAGCCTTTGCCTGTGGAGCGCGGGTAGCGGTCATCCTCGAGCAGGAAGACGGCTCAGCGGCCCCCCCGCAGAATGCAAGGCTCCGCCGCCTCGATGATAGCGGGGCGGTCCTGACCCTCGAAATAGCCCAGATCCCCGAACAGATGGGCGATTTTCTCGAAAATTCAGGCATCTAGGGCGCCAGACGCTCTACAGATTCGCCACCGGCCCGGTGAAGGGGTAAAATTAGCGGCTTTTCGAAAGCCGGGGAGCTGAACTTCCCCGGTATTCAACGATCAAACACAAAGCGGTATTCAAAGCAGTATCTATAGAAGGAGTAGGTCGTGGCACTGAACGCGGCAGAAGAAGAAACCTTAGAATCCCTGAAGAAGTGGTGGGAAGAGAACGGGCGTAACCTGGTTGTCGCCGTTGTGTTGTTGCTTGGAGGCTACACAGGCTGGTTACTCTGGCAGAATGCCCAGGCTGACAGCGCGGCCACCGCTTCTGACCTGTATGAAGAGATCCTATCTCTATCCCTGGAGGAGCCCGGTGCGATCCTGAGTGAAGAAGACAGCAATCGCATCATCGATATTGCCCAGCAACTGCGTGGTGAATTCGAGTCTACGATCTACGCTCGCTTCGCTGCATTGTTCGCAGCCCAGCAGCAGGTGGAGCAGGGCAGGCTCGAAGACGCAGAAGCCAGCCTGCAGTGGATACTGGATAATCCCGACCAGGGCATGTTCAATGAAGTCGATGAAGGGCTGTTGCTGACCACCAGCCTGCGCCTTGGGCGGGTAATCCTCGCCCAGGGTGATGCGGAACGCGCACTGTCTTTCATCAATGGTGTTGATCCCAAATCTTTTGAAGGGGGCTTCGCAGAATTACGCGGAGACATCTACGTGGCTATGGATCGTGTAGTCGATGCCCGTGACGCCTATATCGCAGCACAGCAGGCTGGCTCCCAGAGTGATGGCCTGCGTATGAAGCTGGATAGCCTGCCAGACCAGGGTTAAGCGCCTGAACCAACTATGACTCGTTTCCCATCTATGGCACTTTCCGTTTCCCGTAATCTCATCGCCTTGCTGCTCATGGGATTGTTGACGGCGTGTGCCGGTGTGAATCTCAACCCCTTGGAGTGGTGGGGTAATGATGAGGTTAATCCTCCCAAGGAGTTGATAGAGATCGCGGACGAAGTCCGGCTTCGTCGGCTGTGGTCGGTCAATGTGGGCAACGGTCAGGGAGACAATTACACAAGGATCATCCCTGCAGTGGACGGGGGGGTTGTCTACGCTGCCAGTGAAAACGGAACGATTGCGGCAGTCGATCTCTCTTCCGGAGATGTCATATGGCGGGAACGGCTGGATGATATGACCCTTACCGGGGGAGTCGGAGCGGGCGGTGGTCTGGTTGCGGTTGGTACACGCAATGCCGAAGTTGTCGCCCTCGACCAGCAGGATGGCAGTGTGCGCTGGATTACCCAGGTGAGTTCTGAAGTGGTTGCTGCTCCTACCACCAATGGCGATATCGTCGTGGTGCAGACCGTAGATGACAAGGTTGCCGGCCTGGAAGC
Source organism: Pseudomonadota bacterium (assembly GCA_027621405.1). Taxonomy (GTDB): domain Bacteria; phylum Pseudomonadota; class Gammaproteobacteria; order Pseudomonadales; family Pseudohongiellaceae; genus UBA9145. The sequence goes on from JAQCBT010000019.1 coordinate 55,738, forward strand.
CAGCAATGGTGAACGGCGCTGGATCTACGAATCAACCCAACCAGCACTGACCCTGCGAGGCACGAGCCGACCCGTGATTACAGCGGCGGGATCGGTTATAGCCGGCTTCAGCAATGGTACTCTGGTTTCCGTTTCTGCCAGCGACGGAGTCTGGCGCTGGGAAGAGCGAATCGCTGTGCCGGAAGGGCGCTATGATATCGAGCGTGTCATCGATGTGGATGGTGACCTGCTCATCGACGGCAGTCGTTTACTGGCCTCCAGCTACCAGGGCAATCTCATGGCCCTGGATATTCTGACTGGTCGTATTGTCTGGGGGCTCGAGGGAACATCCAGCTATCATGGACTGGCGCGGGGTTTCGGGAATCTCTACTACAGCGACGATGAAAGCATTGTAGTGGCGATCAGGGACAACTCGGAAGATGAGGTTTGGCGCAATGAGGATCTGCAGTTCCGCCAGATTACTGCACCCACTGCAATCACTAATTATATCGCCGTAGCTGACTTTGAAGGTTATGTACACTTGCTGTCCCAGATAGACGGTCGCATCGTAGGCAGAGTGCGCGTCGACAACGATGGGGTCAGGTCAAATCTTATAAACAGCAACGGACGTCTCATTGCTTATGGCAATAGCGGTACACTCGCCGCCTATAGCATTCAATAAGCTTCCCCACTAGCGCAGTATCCAGGTTTCTGCGATGCAACCAGTAATAGCTCTTGTCGGTCGGCCCAATGTGGGAAAATCGACCCTCTTCAATCGCCTGACGCGATCCCGTGATGCCATCGTGGCGAATATGCCGGGCTTGACCCGCGACCGTCAGTACGGTGAAGGACGGGTTGGGGATCGCAGTTTTATCGCTATCGATACCGGTGGAATTACCGGGCATGAAGAAGGCATCGACGCGGAGATGGCCGCGCAGTCCCTGCTGGCCATCGAGGAATCCACAGTCTGTCTGTTTCTGGTTGATGCGCAGCATGGCCTTGCGCCAGACGACACCAGGATACTCGACCACCTGCGGCGTACAGGAAAGCCATATTATCTGGTAGTGAACAAGGTAGATGGCATGGATCCCGATCAGGCCAGTGCCGAATTTCACAGTCTGGGTGCGCCCGCCTTGTTCCCGATTACTGCAAGCCAGGGCAGGGGAGTCAGGCAACTCATCGAGGACGTTCTGGCTTCGGCGCCGAGTAAGGAAATCGACTCTGATGTCTCGCAGTCCCGGGAACAGGCCAGGGGTATCAAGATCGCCATTGCCGGTCGTCCCAATGTGGGCAAGTCCACCCTGGTGAATCGTATGCTGGGTGAAGAACGGGTTGTGGTTTTCGACCAGCCGGGAACCACGCGGGACAGCGTCTACGTGCCATTCGAGCGACGCGGCCAGGCTTATACGCTTATCGACACTGCGGGAATTCGCCGGCGCGGAAAGACCAAGGAGACAGTGGAGAAGTTCTCCGTCGTGAAATCACTGCAATCCATCAAGGATGCCCATGTTGTGGTGTTGATCGTCGATGCCCGACAGGGAGTGGTAGAACAGGATCTGCACCTGTTGGGTTACGTACTGGAGACAGGTCGCGCCCTGGTTATCGCAATCAACAAATGGGATGGGATGGACCCGGACGAGAAGGATCGCGTGCGCAGTGATATCCGTCGCCGCTTCACCTTCGTCGACTTCGCACAGATTCACTACATCTCGGCATTGCATGGCACAGGAGTTGGTGATCTATACAAGTCCGTGGACAAGGCCTATTTAGCTGCAACCAGGGACCTCCCTACCAATGTCCTCACCAGGGTTTTGGAAGATGCGGTTCATGACCACGCGCCGCCTTCCATCAATAACAGGCGTATCAAGCTGCGCTATGCTCATGCCGGGGGGCACAATCCACCGACTATCGTGATTCATGGTAAACAGACCGCAAAGCTTCCGGAACACTACGTCCGCTATCTTGAAAAAACATTTCGCAAAAGCCTGCAGTTGGAAGGCACACCGATTCGAATCGAGTTGCGCAGCGATGAGAACCCATTTACCAAGAAAGAGAGAAACCTGACACCGCAACAAGTGGCGCAGAAGCGACGTATCAGCAAGAATCGCAAGGTAAACCGTCCCGATAAGCCAGGACGAGGCGGCGCCAGACCCACGGCCAGAAGATCGAGATAGAAGCCAGCCAAATGAATATCGATATTGAAAGTATCAGGCTCGCGGCAGGTCGCTTGAAAGGCGTAACTGTACATACGCCGATGTTGCACTCTGCAGTACTCAACGAAAGGCTGGGTGGCGAGGTCTATGTCAAACCGGAATGCCTGCAGCACATAGGCGCGTTCAAGTTCAGGGGTGCTTATAACCGGTTGAGTCAGCTAACTGAGGAAGAAAGGGCCCGGGGAGTCGTTGCTTTCTCTTCCGGTAATCATGCCCAGGGCGTTGCCTATGCGGCTGCCCTGTTGGGCATACAGGCGACGATCGTCATGCCTAGTGATGCGCCGCAGATCAAGTTACAGGGCACGGAGCGTCTCGGCGCCACCGTGCGCTTGTACGAGCGTCATACAGAATCGAGGGAGCAGATCGCGGCCGATATAGCGGCCGAAACCGGCGCTACACTGGTGCCGGCATTCGATGACCCGCATATTATTGCCGGGCAGGGCACCTGTGGACTGGAGCTGATGGAGGATCTCGCGGCGAGCGGTTTGGTGCCGCAGCGCGTACTGAGCCCATGCGGCGGTGGAGGTCTCCTGGCTGGAGTATCCACGGCGGTGAAGTCTTTGTCCTCCAACACGGTAGTCTACGGTGTCGAACCAGAAGCCTTCAATGACCACTTCCTTTCCAGGCAGGCAGGACATCGAGTAAAGATCGACGGTACTACTCCAACACTGTGCGATGCCTTGATGGCTACTACCCCCGGGGAATTGACCTGGTCTATCAACAGCCATACCGTTGATGACTACCTGTTGGTCTCGGAGGCCGAGGTACAGCATGCGATCAGTTTCGCCTTCCGTTACCTGAAGCTGGTTGTCGAGCCTGGTGGCGCTGTTGCCCTGGCTGCGCTACTCAGCAATAAAATCGATATACGCGGTGAGCAGGTTGCTATCATCCTGTCGGGTGGCAACATGGATCCTGCCAGTTATAGCGACTGTCTGGACCTGTACCCCGACCCTTAAGGCGAGCTCAGGCTGACTTGCTGTACTCTTCCATCTTCTCCTTGCGCTTCTCTTGCCTGCGCTCCGCTAGCCAGGAATCCGCGCTGGCGGGGCCGGCACCGAAGGTGAACAACACGAGGAAGGCGCACCAGTACATGGCGGCCAGCTCACCATTGTTCAGTGTAGGGAACCAGGCCAGGTGTGCGATCAGGTAGGCCATGGTCATGGTAGCCAGGGCCAGGAACGCGACGATGTGTGTCCACAGCCCAACAAGAATCAAGGCCCCGCCCACCAATTCGATTACTCCTGCTACGAACAACAGATTGATGTCCATCGGTACCGGATAAGACACGAGATCGGCGATCCGTAATACCGTCATACCACTGCCAATCGGCGCCCGTGGGTTCTCACCAACCAACTTGGCGTAGCCGTGGGTAATAAACATGGCCGCGACCAGGATGCGAAACAGAGTCCATGAGCTCTCCCTGGCGTTTTCGGTCATTCGGCTCAGCGTATTGTTTATCCTGCCCAGCATGTGACAATCTCCTGTTCGATGACGAATTGATGGCTTTCGAGTTTTGCTTGCTCTAAATATAGTCAGTGCGCCGCGCGGTGACGCTCCGTGCTCTACACAGTAGTAGATCCTACACCAATAGATCGGCCTTGCTCATCCGGAATAAAGCGGGATGAAAGTTCTGGATTCGGTATTTAGGCCCGCTCTGGAGATACCCCAATGGACCGCCCAGTCCTGATAATCAAGACCGGAAATACGATCGACAGCCTGCTCGCCGGGGGTGAAGATTTTGAAGACTGGTTTGCACTCGGTCTTGCACATGAAAAGCAGTCGAAAGACCTGAATACGCAGGTCATGGTGGTGGAATCCCATCGCGGCGAGACCTTGCCTGCGCTGGAAAAAATCAGTGGCCTGATCATCACCGGGTCGCCAGCCTACGTCACCGATCTGGCTGCCTGGAACTATACGGTAGCAGGCTATGTGAAGCTCGCACACGAAGCTGGCGTACCGCAACTGGGAATCTGCTATGGGCACCAGCTAATCGCCTGGGCCTTTGGCGGTGAGGTGGGGTTTCACCCGGCGGGAAGGGAAATCGGCACCGTGCCCGTTCTTCTGCAAGAACCGGCAAGGGATGACTCACTGTTCGGGCGATTGCCCACGGAGTTTTTGGTGCAGGCCTCCCATTTGCAGTCAGTGCTGCGACTGCCGGATAGCGCTGTGCTTCTGGGTGGTAATGACTTCGATCCGAATCACTGTTTCAGAATAGGTGAGTTTACCTGGTGTGCCCAGTTCCATCCGGAATTCGATGCCAGAATAATCCGGGCATATATCAAGGAACGGGCAGGGGATATCGCGGCAGAAGGGCTGGACCCCGATGGCTTGCTGGAGACGGTACAGGAGACGCCGGAATCAGCCAGCCTCCTGTTGCGCTTCATGGAGATAATCGAGCGCCGGGAAGCGGAGCGAAACTAATCGCCAGCAATCGTGGAAAATTCTTCCTCCACAACTTCCCTGATTCGCTCTCTTGTCGGTCGTGCGACCTGACGACCATTGATAAATACGGCCGGGGTACCGCGTACCCCCGCGGCGTTACCACCGCGCTGATCATTACGGACCTTGGCGACGACTTCTTCCGATTCAATGTCACTGTGCAATTGTTGCAGATCGAGATTTAACTCCAGCGCATAGGCATCAAATTCATCCTCGGCATCGGGAAGAACTGACCAGATAGTCTGGGTGGCGAACAGGAAATCATGCATCTCCCAGAATCTTCCCTGCTTGCCGGCGGCCTCTGCATAGAGCGATGCCGTCCAGGAATGCGGGTGAGCGGTGGTAATGGGGAAATGCCTGAAGACCAGGTGTGCCTTGTCGCGAATCTCGGGCCATACCTGGGTCATGTTCTGGTGTTCGGTCGCACAGGCCGGGCACTGGAAATCGGCATAGACCACGATGCTCACCGGATTGCCTGAATTGCCTCGAACATGGTCGCTGTCTACGATTTCCACGGGGGAATAGGTAGGACCCTGGCTGAGAAGTGTGTACAGCACCAGCAGACCGAGCACGGGGGCGACCACGAACAGGCCGATCTTCACCATCAAGTTTTTGGTCTGTTCCCGATGCTGTGCGGCCTTCTGCTTTTCTTCCTTTCTCTTGCGCTGTTCGTCACGCTTTCCCATGGTCTGAGCTTACCTGTTTGTGCTGGATTGGTTTGGTCGATCTCCGGGCGGGCCTGAACCTGCCGCGAAGCACCTAACTATACATAATTTAGCTCGACGAGTTCCAGATAATGAACACAGGAGACAGCTGGTCCCAGGATTGCCATGGGCGATGCCTGTCTGGCGGGTGGCAGGGTCCTACAGGAAGAAGCAGTAGGCCACCTTGCTGCCTATGTGAATACCCTGGTCCTGGTGCACGCTGATCCAGTTCTCGCATTTACTGAAATCGGTCAGCCAGTGCAGCGCAGTCTCCACCAGGCCGAGGATCAGGGAATTACTTACAAGATATACGACGCCACCATGAACCAGGGCATGCGCGGTGAGCCAGTACCACCAAACGGGAAACAGACTGTTCTTCTTATCGTGGATCTTGTCATTGCGGTTCTTGCCATAGCCCATGGCCTCGGGTTGCAGAACGAAGTCTGCGAGGGCATGGCCGAATAACAGCATGAACAGATTTTCTACCATCAACATCTCAGTATTCCTGCGATCTCCTGCCTCGTTCCGGTTAGCAGTGCTGGTTGCATTCCGCCTCGATTAAACGCCGGAAACGAATTTCGTTCTGAGATAATAAGCACGTCCGGTGCCACATAAAGTCCTGGACTCGGCAAACTGTTAGTTCGGTCACATTCTGCTCACGGCTTCGTCCGAATTTTTCCCACCTTGTCCTCGGGGGAAAGGATAAGGCCTTGAATTTATTGTGGGTTTTTATGGTATGCGGGCGGCAAGACTGGTTGTAAATAGCCTTGGAATGACTGCAACTGACAATTTGCGGCAGCTGGGTATGGTTAACTACTGCTGTGATTTTACCGCTTTGGCAGGCGCTTGAGCGGCAGTTGAGACGGATTCCACGACTGATTCGACCATGCCATCAGCAAGGCGCGTGTGAATTTTCTGTCCCGCCCGGACCTCGATACTGCTGCGCAATATGTTGTCGTCGTCGGTAAATGTGATGCTATAGCCCCGCGCCAGTACCTGCAGGGGATTCACCGCATTGAGGCCGCGACCGAGTTCCGTCAGCTTGGCATGGGATGATGAGAGCAGTGACTGCATGGTCTGGCGGTAGCGCCGGGACTGGGCAGACAGTTCCTGGCGATAGTGCTTGAGCCTGGCCTGTGGAGAACTGAGCAAGAGTGTGCGCCGCTGCTGTTGGACATCACTTGCCCGGTGCTGCAATAGCTTGTTCATCGCCCTCAGTAATCCCGTCTCCAGTCTGTCCAGGGTCTGGGCATGGTCCTGCAAGCGTCGGTCGGGTCGTTGCAGGCGCCGCTGCAGAAAGGACAGTGTTTGCCTGAGGTTTCTCAGGGTGTTGTCGTGCAGCTGGGCCAGTTGCTGACGATAGGCATCGATTGAGTCGAAGTAGTCGTCCTGGTTCGGGCTCATCAGTTCGGCCGCTGCCGAGGGAGTGGGTGCGCGCAGGTCGGCGACGAAATCCGCAATGGTGAAATCCACCTCATGACCAACTGCCGAAGTGATGGGTAATTCACTGGCGTAGATAGCCCTTGCCACTGATTCGTCATTGAAGGCCTGCAGGTCCTCCAGCGATCCACCTCCGCGGCCCACGATCAGCGCTTCCACTCCCAGTTTTCTACCAATGTCATTGGCAGTGGCTATGGCGCGCACGATCTCTGCTGCGGCATCACTGCCCTGAACCGCAACGGGAAATAGAGTCAGGCGAATGGCTGGGAAACGGCGGCGAAACACCGTGATCATGTCGCGAACCGCTGCGCCGGTCTTCGAGGTGATGAGGCCGATGTGGCGATAATCCCGAGTGATCTGCTGCTTGCTCTCTGCGTCGAACAGGCCTTCCTCCTGCAGCTTGAACTTCAATTCTTCGAAGGCACGCCGCAATGCACCATCGCCGGCCTCTTCCAGGGAATCCACGATGAGCTGATAGTCACCCCTGCCTTCGTAGATGCTTAGTCTGCCCCTGGCGATAACCTGCATGCCATCCCGTGGGCGAAACCTGAGCAACTGGTTGCGATTGCGGAACATGGCGCAGCGTAGCTGGGCATTCTTGTCCTTCAGGGTGAGGTACCAGTGCCCGGAGGACGGTTGCGCCAGGTTGGAAATTTCGCCCTCGACCGCGACCGCGGGGAAATTGTTCTCCAGCAATGAGCGAGCGAGCCGGTTGAGGCTGGAGACGGAGAGCGGTACTTCGCTACGGGGAGTGCTTGCAGGATTTAGCATAGACGCTAGTGTAACCCAGCGGCCATGAAAACAGCACGGCGAGTCTGTAAGAACACCGTGCTGTCAGTGGAGAGAAGCAGATAGCGGCAGGCTGCATTCTGTGCCTTGCCACGACAAATGCTTACTAGTCGTTACCAGCAACCATATTGCTGTCGAGCTTGGTGAAGCTTTCCTCATTGCGAATGCTGCCATCGAGATCGAGAGAAGTGATGTCCACTCGCTTACCGGCCGGGCCGAAGGGGAAGGTCACTCTGACAAAGGCAGCCGTACCGCTGTTGGTTATCAGGCCAGCGGTGATGGCATAGCTCTTGGACATGCCAATCGCACTCCATTCACAGGCACCGTCACCAGTGGATTCCAGTTCGAACACAGCATCTCCATATTTGTGCTCCCCATCCACGCTCTTGATAACGAGGGTGCATTGACCATTACCATTGGCATCGCCTGGCGAACGGTACACACCGTCGATCAGGGATTCTGCATTGGCGGCTTGCGCGAACAGGGCGCCTGCCAGCAGGCAGGGGCTCAGGAGGGCTAATCTTTTCATAGGACACCTGTCGATTCTGTATTAGGAGCCTGAAAGCCCCCGGTTTTAGAAAAATCCAAGCAGGCTCTAGTTTAGAAGTCCGGGACCGGGAGATTTTGACCTAAATCAAGCCTGTGGCCTTGAGCCCGGTTGCTGTCGATGCTGGCCCGCGACCGCGACCGCGACCGCGACCGCGACCGCGCCTGCAGCGCCTGTGCTAAACTGCGCCTCACTGCCTGCAGCACGTGGCAGGCCAGCATCCGTGACTGAGGCATATTCGTGAAACTGGAACTTCACAGCGCAGACCCCGCCATCGAGTACAGCTCGGCGCTGGAGGAAGGCGACTATGTTCCCTATTTCTATATAGAGGATGGGGGCAAGGTGCTGGACATCCAGGTCAAGGCATCTCGCCCCATCCTGCTTATAATCGTCGAGCGCGGAGCTGTCGACGAGCTATCCCATGCGCTCTCGCAAGCTGCACCCTACACGCGCTTTGTGATAACCGACGGACAGTCATCCTTGAGCGACAATTGCCTGTTTGTCGATGCCAATGTCAGTCGCCTTTTTGTCAGGGATGGATTGCCAGTTACAATCTGTGTTTGTGATGCAAACCTGAAGATCCGCTATCTGCGCAGAGGAGCGAGAGTCATCGATTTGTTGCAGCAACTTGAAGAAAGCGACTTGTCTTTGATGACTGGGTCACCACCTCCGCTACTCATGGTGCCGGATGTAATTTCTGATGATCTGGCGAATCGCCTGATCGCCTATCTTGAGACTAACCGGGAGTCGGCATTTCACAACAGCGGCGACTACAAGTCCCGCACCCATATCCATCCGGACCCGGCCTTGGAGAAAGAGCTGGACGATAAACTGAGCAAGTCGTTGCTGCCGGAAATTGAGAAAGTCTTCTATTCGGATATCAGTCATCGCGAGACTTACAAGATCTGTTGCTACGACGCCGCTGAAGCCGGCTGCTTCGGTAAACACAGGGATACCATCGATCCGCATCTGCACCGACGCTATGCCCTGACTCTCGTGTTGAATGATGATTTCGAAGGAGGAGGAATCAGTTTCCCGGAATATACCGATGAACTCATCACCGTGCCACGCAACTGGGCCGTGGTCTTCCCGGGCTCACTGTATCACCAGGTTCACAATATCGGTGTAGGGCGTCGCTACGTGATCATCTCTTTTCTTTTTTCAGAGGCAGAGGCGCGCTTGAAAGAAGACAGTGAACGTTATCGCTTCCGGGTACGGCGCGACCTCAACAACATTGCCATCAACAAGCTGACCCCGGACTACGAGTCCCGATAGGCATAGTTGGGAAACAATTCTTTCAACTGCTCATGCAGACCAGCAAGTTTGTAGTATTCCAGCAGGTTGCGCTCGCTTCCCATCCCATAGGGAAAATTCTCATCGGCTACATCGTCGTAGTAGACGTCGTCCACCTGGCCGATACTATCGAGCTGTAACAGGTATTTGACCTTGCTCCATGTTTTCCTTGGCCAGTCGCCACGGTTTGCCGCACAGACCTGTTTTACCCTCTCGGGTATCCTGTCCCTGGCGCCATCGTATTCTGTGGCCAGGCTGTGGCGTGTAGGGCAGAAGATTTCATAGCCGTTTGTCCACAGGCGCAATCCGTATAACACTTGTTCTGCGGCATGTAGGCCGAAGTGCAGATAGGGGTCGTAGGCGATCTTCTTCTTGGTGCTTCCCTCCATGAACAGCATGGCGGCACTGATGCCTATTGATGGCAGGGGTTCGCCAGGTAACTTTATAAGGGAGCCGTGACTTTTCAGGGCATCGGTGCCCACGTGACGATATCGGTTAACCTGACCGATGCTGCCAAGGTATTCCGGATTGTCCATGTTTCGGATATTGATGGGGTAGTGGGAGATGACAGCCTTGCGGCTGATGCCGGTGGCCTTCTGGTATTCCTCCAGCAAGACTACATCCCAGTCGGGGAAGAAGCGGCTGTGGCAATCAATCTGTAAATAAAAGTCTTCATCCTGCAGCAAGCGTTCACAGCGGGCCCTGGCGAATATGGGCCCGAGGGACGCGCTGTAGGAGATCGTATCGATTCGGACGTTGTTGAATGCGCTCAGTGGCTTGAATGCAGGGTCGTCGGGTTCGATCTGCAGGCAGAGGCCGACATGCACGCGCTCGGGGTGCCTGGCCGTGGAGAATAGATTACTTACTGTATCGATCACATCCGGGTCGGCGAGACAGGCGATGGAGACAAAGATAGTTTTTTCGCTGGACATGACACTTCTGGCTGTGGATCGGACTGGCCTGTCTTGCAGGCGCTGACTCGCAGAAGCTTAACAGGGATTGCGGTTGAAGAGCGACCCGCGTCAGGGAGGCGTGAGCCACTTGCCCGGTGTCGCCAACGGGGCGCTGAGAGTCTTCAGAAAAGCCACCAGCTGACGCTGTTCTACCGACCGCAGTGACAGAGGTTTCGCTTCGTTGTGGCTGAGCATGGAGACGGGCGCCTCGTTGTAGTGGCGAATGACATCTTCCAGACTGCCGAGCTGGCCGCCGTGCATGTACGGTGCTGTCCATGACACGTTGCGCAGGGTAGGTGTCTTGTGCGCGCCTACAAGCTCGTTGGTATCCCGTGCGAATTCCAGCTCTGTGCACTCACCATTCGGTGCATCACTGTAGTCTCCGAGACAATTGAAAGGATCCTGGCGAGCGATGCGGATTCCGTCGTAGCGGCCCATGGGTGGAAGCTGGCCTGCCAGAACCATCACGCCGGTGTTATGGAAATCGTTATTGGTAAACAGCGGGCCATTGTGGCAATTGACGCACTGGCCCTTGTTCAGGAACAGATCGAGGCCCGCCAGTTCGGCTGCGTCTAATTGCCCATTGCCAGTACGGTCATCGCCCTCGCCGATAGCATCGGCATAATTGTCGAAGCGCGTAGGTCCCGGCTGCAGTTTTCTCTGATAGGCCGCAATAGCCTTGCCCACATTCGCAAAAACCCGGTTGATCGCCGTTCTCTGATCTTTGTCCAGTTTGTTCCAGCCGGCAATGAATGCCTCCCTCCCCAGTGGCGAAGCAATGCCTTCTTTGGGCAAGACTGGTGCTGGACCAAAGATGGCTTCGTACGTCTCTTTGTAAGGCTGTTCCTCGGTGACCAGACGGGCAACACTCAAGCGGTCGATGTTGTGTTCATGCGGGGCCTCGATCGGGGCGAGGGCCTGTGACCACTGGCTGTCTTTGCGTCCGTCCCAATAGAACCAGGGGCTGTAAGAGAGGCCGACCAGGCTGGGAGTGTGCCGGGTGCCGCTTCCACTACCTACTGCCAGCGGCAGGCCATCGGTAAACATGAGGTCGGGTCGGTGGCAGCTCGCGCAGGAAATGTTACCGTTTCCACTCAGTCTGGTGTCGAAATACAGCTGTTGTCCCAGTGCCGCGGCCTCCTCGTCGTCTCCGAAGGCGTTGCCGGGATCGGCGGGTAGGGGCGGTAGCTGACTCAGCGAAAGCGACTTGATCAGTGCAACTTCAACCGGGCTCCATGTGTCTGGCAGAGGGGCTGGAACCTGCTGCCAGATGCCATGACCTGCCACCAGCAGGCAGCCTGTTGCCAGCAAGACTGTGAGGAATCGCTTCATAAGGTGAAATTGAATTCGGCGCTGTCGTTGCCGTCTGTGGTCTTGATTTCAAACAGGAGTTGCCAGTTGCCCGGCATATGAAATCTCACGCCCTGCAGCAGCAGCCGTCCGTTGTCCAGAGTCCGGGTGATTCTGGGCAGGGTGGGCATGCCATGGTCGTGATCTGGCATGCCGCCACTGATTCCTATATCCGGCTCGTTGACCGCAACACCATTGGCATCGGTCAGCAGCAGTTGCCAGCTATGAATGCGATTGATCTCAAGTGGTCTCAGTTCACTGAAGATATGCAGTCGATAACCCCGTGCGGTGGTCAGGGTAGTGAGTTCCTGTTGTGCCAGGGAGCCCGGGCTCCAGTTCAGGCAAACCAGCAGTGCCAGGATCATGATGGCGCGAATATGGGTCATGTAAATGAATTGCCTGGAGAAATTTAAGCCTGGGATTGTAGCAAATTAGTCACCGCATTCGGTGACTATCAGAGAAAGACCGCGGCTTTCAGTCGTCTAATTCCTGGTAGTTCTCAATCCTGAATCGAGGACTGCAGATTGCCAGGAATTCCAGATCTGAGCTGCCCGTATTGCGGATTCGTTGCCTGGTCCCCGGGGGAATAAGCACAACGTCGCCGCTGTTCACCTCGGTGGCGGGATTCTCGCCGACCTCGACTTCGCCCTTGCCGCGGGTGATGACATAGCGTTCAAAAGTATCGAGCACACCATGCCACCGTGTAACCACCCCGGGTTCTACCCGTGCCCTGACGATTGATACCGCTTCATCGCTCTCGGAATTCGAGACTTCTATGATGTGGCATCCCTCCCGAAAGTAATATTCACTCTCCGGGTTCAATCGTTTTATATGGTCAGGCATGGTGGGGTACCAGCGCTTTGTTCTCTTCGCTGGATGCTTCGCCCACTCCATGGCCAGATAGCTGCCGCATCTGTTATTGCGACAGGAGCCACCAGCGCATAGTGCTGGTAACAGTCTCGGCGGCATCCTGTTGCACGAAATGGCTGGCTCCCGGTACAGCCACTATAGTGGTGCTGCTGTCGTTCCAGTCCCAGGTGTTGTTAAGCCCATCAGAGTGCAGGGCGGTGTCGTCCAGACCGTGAAACACCAGCAAGGGCACGTCCAGTTGTGGAGCCGCGGGGGCGGCCGCAGCACTGCCACCACCCCTTGGGTAGTTCTGTTTGTAGTAGGCAAGCATGGCATCAAAATCAGACTGCTCAAATGCTTCCACGTAGCGCTGGCGAGCCGCCGGATCGGTGACCCAGCTGGATAGCGTCTGGGGTGTCATGGGGCCACCGAAGAATATATCGGGATCACTGGGTGAGCCCTCGATGAATACCCGTGCGTAATTGCTGTTCTGCTGCTGTTCGGCATTGCTTGCCATCTCGCGGCCCATGCCATTGGGATGGGGGAGGTTCAGTATGACCAGCTTGTCCACCATCTGGGGCAGGGCGAAGGCGAATTGCCAGGCTACCGCGCCACCCCAATCATGACCAACTATGGTGGCGCTGTCTTCGCCGAGATGACGAATCACCGTCGCCACATCCGCCACGAGATTTTGCATTGCATAATTGCTGCCACCCTCAGGTGAGTCGCTCTGGTTGTAGCCTCGCTGGTCGATGGCCACGACTTTGAAATAGTCGCTCAGGCCTTCCATCTGGTGGCGCCAGCTATACCAGAAATCGGGAAACCCATGGATCATCACCACCAGTGGACCGGATCCCATGGTGGCATAGTGAATCTTGACGCCATTGTTGTCTGCATAGCCGTGCTCGGCATCCTGCCAGGGGTCAGCGCGCAGCCAGGGCGAGAATAGCAGGAAGCAGCATAGGAAGCCGCACATATTGGCCAGTCTTGCTCGTGGATTCATGATCGATTCCCCCTGTGGTGATCAGCATGCAATGGCTTCAGATTAAAGCAGATTTGCGGGAGAATCGTAAGCTGAACGAATCCAGGTACTGAATGGCGATGTATCAGGGGCTTGATCGATGTCATGGGGATTTATAGCAGACCTCAGATAATGGATTTGAATGATATTGCCAAACCTCGTTCCCTGATAGACGAACCACACAACACAGGCAGGTAACTATGAAGATCAACTTCCTCAAGATGACAGCAACAGTACTTGTTTCAATACTGGCTGCGGCAACCTCCGCCCAGGTAGAGCCAGAACTGACTGTGAAAGAGATCATGAATGCCCTCATTACCCCAACGACAGCGACCATTTGGGGTGCCTATGAGTTGCAGACCGACGCCGAATGGCAGGAAGTAGGTAATGCGGCATTGGCGGTGATCGCTGCGGGCAATCTGCTTGGCTCTGGTGGCGCTGATGATAGCTTTCAGCAAGCGGCCAAAGAGCAAGCCTGGCAGGAGCATAACCAGGCGATGATCGCTGCCGCCCGCGCGGTACTTGACGCCGTCGCCGCCAGAGACGAAGAAGCCCTGTTCGCCGCAGGCAATGACCAGCTATACCCTCCCTGTGAATCCTGTCACCAGCAATATCAGGCGCGATAGCTGCAGCGATCTGCTGTTGTGAAGGCTGGTCAAAGGCTGGCGCGAATCAAGCGCTGAGGAAAAGGTTGGGTAAGCGCTCAAGAAACCAGAAGCAGGCGATGCCGCCGAGCCCATAGGCCAGGCCACGATGCAGGGCCAACTCGAGGTCCTTGAAAAATCTCGCATAGAGACTGTGTATCGCTACCAGTACGCAGATGAATCCCACCTGGCCAATTTCCACTCCCAGGTTGAAGAAGAGGAGGGCCATCGGGATATCTGCATTGTTGAGCCCCAACTCTCCAAGCGCGCCTGCGAATCCGAATCCGTGGAACAGGCCGAAGACGAAAGCCACAATCCAGGGCTTGCTGTGAACCAGGGTAGGTTTACCGCGCTGTCCCATCACCACTTCCCGGGCCAGGAGCAAGATACTCAGGGCGATCAATACCTCGATGGGGGCGTTGGGCAGCGGCAGGATTTCCAGCACCGCGAAGGCCAGTGTGATGCTATGGGCGATGGTAAAGGCCGTGATGGTCTGGATCAGCTTCCAGAAACCATGGATGAGCAGCAATAAGCCCACAATGAACAACAGATGATCTATGCCAAACAGAATATGTTCTGCTCCCAGCACGAGATAGCGTGAAGCGAGACTGGAGAGGGAGCGCGCTCCCGCCTTCAGTTCAGCCAGTGGTACTTCAACCTGTGTACCGTCACCGGGGAAATACGCGGATACATTGCTTCCATCGTTCCATCTGGCAACTACAACCACGCCTTCCAGGGACCAGGGGAAGCGCAACTGGTCTTCGATGCTGAGCGCGGGCTCACAGCTGAAGCGATAGGCGAAATTGCCGGGTGTCTGTCCCGTGCAGTGTTCAGGTAGTATGCGTTCGATGTTGAACAGTGGTGGAACTTGCTGGTCCACGATTGACAGGCTGTATTGCCCAGGCAGCCGCTCGTCGAGGAAGACTCTGGCAACTCCGGTGACGTCAACGTCATGGGCCCAGGCCGATGAGCAGGCTACTAACAGCAGCAAGAGAAGAGCGTTACCAGCGGGGAGCATGTGAACGCGAGCGCCGCTATTCTTCATTGCTGCCCTCGATGATTCTGACGCTGTACTTGCTCCATAACTCATCGATTGCGTCCTGCAGTCTCGCCTCTTCTTCCTCCGTTATCCATTCCAGTCGAACCCGGTCGCGAATCTCATCCAGGGTGGGTAGGCGTTCCGGGTTGCGACTCGTGACTCGTAGCCAGTGCTGGCCGCGATTACTTATGAATGGCCCGACCCATTCCCCGTCCGTTGATCCGAATACCCGGGTCGCGAAATCTGCATCGAAGATATTGCGCAGATCCTGCTCACTGATATTGGCAAGCGGCGCGGCGTCTCCTCGCTGTTGGGCGAGGACATCGGTACTGCCGGATCCTGATTCCAGCATATTCAGAACATCGGCTGGCAAGGGTTCCCGCCTGTCGAGCACCATTTCCTCCACATCCACCATCGGGGGCACCCGATAGCGATCCAGGTATCGGAGGTAGTAATTCTCCAGTTCCTCATCGCTTGGTTGAATTATGTCTCCGCTCAATACATGCCGCATCTTCTGGGCGAGTAGATCGTGAATTCGCGCATCATTGTCGAGCCCCAAGGCAAGGGCTTCCCTTACGAGGATCTGCTCTTCGACGAAACTGCTGGTAATGAAATCGCGCTGCTGCTCCGATAATGGTTCGCCGCTGTTCAATTCCTGCATGAATATTCGAGCATCGATCTCACGCTGATCTATCTCCAGCAGGTTCTCGTTGCTTCGATCCGACCACCAGTAGAGAGCGAAGATGGCCAGGGCTATCACGAGGAAGTGGAAGGTCGGTTCATGCAGGAGCAGCCGAACCATGGACGGAGTCTGCTGCGCACTGCTTGGTGTCGGTTCAGGCATAGATGGTCTCGTTATAAGCCCTTGTTTTTGCTTTAATCTCTAGCCAAGGTAACTGCCTTGGGATTTTATATCCCGAAGCGAGTCTCAATCCAGTCGGGGGGCCGGGAAATAGAACCTCTTAGCCAGGAGTATATAGATAGCTGTCGCCAAGAGCAGGGCAGGATTCTGCGTGGCGACAACATGACGCGAATCGAAACCTTTGTCGATGCGGCCTTCGCCTTTGCCTTTACCATGCTCGTCATTAGCATCGATGAGATACCCAGTTCCCCCGTAGAATTATTCGAACTCTCCAAGGACATTCCAGCATTTATTCTGAGTGCCCTGATCATTGGCTCAATCTGGCTATCCCATTCCAGTTGGAGTCGGACTTTTGGCTTGCAGGACAAGACTACGATCTATCTCAGCCTGGGGCTGGTAATGCTGGTGCTCGTATTCGTCTACCCGATCAAGCTGATGATGCAGGCGACGGTCCTTTATATGTCTATTAACATCTTTGATACCCAGGTATTGAATACAGGGTTATTCGAAAATCGAGGATGGCAGGACAACGATGTGGCCGGGCTGTTTCTGTATGTGGGCCTCGGGGTAATCTCCCTGTCAATGATACTGGCTGGATTCTACAGGAACGCGCTGCGCTACCGGCACCAGCTGCGCCTCACCACCTTCGAGGTCTTCTATTGCAAGGAGATGTTACTCAGCTGGACGGTTGTGGCTGCCACTGCCATCCTGTCGATTGTGGTCGCCTCTATCTCCAGCCAGGAAGAAATCGCGCGGGCGGGATTCGTGTACTTCTCCCTTTTCTTCAGTATCCCTGTCGCGGTCGCCATCCTCAAGCGGAAAAGTTCCCCGGGCGAGTAATCGGACGAGGAAGAACCGCTGGTCGAGTAGTGTCTAAAGGCCGAAATTCAGCCCAATCTGTACAATATATAGGTGCATCTGTATAATCCGGTTTTTGCGGATAGTGGAAATCTTATGTTACGTATTGCTGAAGAAGCTCTAACATTCGATGATGTTCTGCTTCTGCCCGCACACTCCACCGTTCTCCCCCGTTCCGTCCTTCTGCAATCGCGGATTACGAAAGAGATCACTCTCAACATCCCCCTCGTTTCCTCGGCTATGGACACTGTTACCGAGGCGAAACTGGCTATTGCCATGGCGCAGGAAGGTGGTCTGGGTGTAATCCACAAGAGCATGAGCGTTGAACGTCAGGCCCGGGAAGTGCGTGCAGTCAAGAAGTTCGAAAGCGGCGTTGTTAGAGATCCCATAACCATCCCCGATACTGCGACAATTCGAGAGCTCGTTGCGCTCATGAACGAGAACAACATCTCCGGCATGCCGGTCCTGAGTAGTGAGGGCCTGGCAGGCATTGTCACCAGTCGTGATGTGCGCTTCGAAGTCAACCTCGATGCCAGTGTGCAATCGATCATGACACCGCGTGAACGACTGGTCACGGTAGAGGAGGACTTCAGCCTCGATGAGGTGAAGGAATTACTGCACCGGCACCGGATCGAGAAGATTCTCGTGGTCAGTGGCGGTTCTGAGCTCAAAGGCCTTATAACTCTTAAGGATATTCGAAAGTCGGAAGACTTCCCCAACGCCTGTAAAGACGAATTGGGCCGGTTGCGCGTCGCTGCAGCCGTAGGTACCGGTGCAGAAGCTATGGAAAGGGCAGAGGCCCTGGTGGAGGCTGGTGCCGATGTCATCGTGGTAGATACTGCCCATGGTCATTCCCAGGGGGTTATCGACCAGGTGCGCAAGATCAAATCCAGGTTCCCGTTCATTGGGGTTGTGGGTGGCAATATCGCCACTGCCGACGCCGCCAGGGATCTGGTTGAGGCCGGTGCAGATGCTGTGAAGGTTGGGATCGGCCCAGGTTCAATCTGCACCACCCGCATTGTCACCGGCGTGGGTGTGCCCCAGATCACTGCGGTCGCCAACGTGGCCGAGGCCGTAAAGGGTACCGATGTCTGCGTTATCTCCGATGGTGGTATCCGCTACTCCGGAGACATCGCGAAGGTCATCGCAGCAGGTGCCAACGTTGTCATGATCGGTAGCCTGCTGGCCGGTTCAGAAGAGGCACCCGGTGAAGTCGAGCTCTACCAGGGGCGCAGCTACAAGTCCTATCGCGGCATGGGTAGCCTGGGTGCGATGTCGCATGCACAGGGTTCCAGCGATCGCTATTTCCAGGATATCGAGGCAGGTGCCGAGAAACTGGTGCCGGAGGGTATTGAGGGTCGCGTGCCTTACAAGGGATCTATGTCGGCGATCGTACATCAGTTGATGGGCGGTCTGAGGTCCAGCATGGGGTATACGGGGTGTGCGAATATTGATGAGATGAGGACCAAGACCCAGTTCGTGAAAATCACGGGAGCTGGTATGTCGGAATCCCATGTCCACGATGTCTCAATTACCAAAGAAGCTCCCAACTACCGAGTTTCCTAGTGGTGGATGTTTCTATTTGTCGATGCGCCTCTGGTGGCACAATACGGCGTTAAAATTATTGTTCAATGTAGTCACTTACTAAAAGTAAGCTCCTACACCGAACAATAATTTTGCCTTGTCTTGCACTCACCAGGGGCACATCTCGATATCCCATATGAGATCTTTTCTAGGGTTGTTGCAGGATTAATACTCATCATTTCGATGCCTTGATTTCTAAATCACTGAAGAAATCACGGTAAGCTGTTTTCAAAATATGACTACCAATATACATAGCCAGAAGATTTTGATTCTTGATTTTGGGTCGCAGTATACCCAGCTCATTGCGCGGCGGGTGCGTGAGGCGGGGGTTTATTGTGAGATCTGGGACTATGAGGTTGCTGCCGAGGATTTTGCCGAGTTTGCACCGCAGGGGATAATTTTTTCCGGTAGTCCGGAATCTGCTAACACCGATATGTCACCGCGTCCGCCGGCTTATTTATACGAGGCTGGTTTGCCGATTCTCGGTATCTGCTACGGCATGCAGACTATGGCCGAGGAATTCGGGGGTAAGGTTGAATCTTCGGCCAAGTCTGAATTTGGCTTTGCCCGGGTCAATGTCGTGGGCAAGTGTGCGCTGCTGGATGGCATTGAAGACCGGTTTACCGATGCCGGGGAGGCGCAGCTCGATGTATGGATGAGTCACGGTGACAAGGTCACCGAAGTGCCCGCGGATTTCGAACTGGTTGCCGCCACCGACAGTGCTCCGATCGCTGCCATGCAGCATCGCGACAAGCCCATGTTTGGTATCCAGTTTCATCCAGAGGTGACCCATACCCTGCAGGGTATGCGCATCATTGAACGCTTCGTCCATGATATCTGTGGCTGCGAGTCGCTGTGGAATCCGGCCAGTATTATCGAGGATGCCATCACCAAGGTGCGCGAACAGGTGGGAAGTGATCCGGTATTGTTGGGACTGTCCGGAGGTGTGGACAGTTCGGTAGTCGCGGCCCTGTTGCATCGTGCGATCGGTGATCAGCTTACCTGTGTATTCGTGGATAACGGACTCTTGCGCCTGCATGAGGGTGACCAGGTCATGGCTACATTCGCGAAAAACATGGGCATCAAGGTGATTCGCGCCGATGCTGAAGACCTCTTTCTCGGCAAGTTGGCAGGGATAGAAGAGCCGGAGGCGAAACGCAAGATCATCGGCAATACATTTATCGAAGTGTTCGATGCCGAGGCGCGCAAACTCGACAACATCAAGTGGCTGGCGCAGGGCACAATCTATCCCGATGTCATCGAGTCAGCTGGCTCCAAGACGGGCAAGGCTCATGTGATCAAATCACATCACAACGTGGGTGGCCTGCCAGAAGACATGACCATGAAGCTGGTTGAGCCTCTGCGTGAGTTGTTCAAGGATGAAGTGCGCAAGATTGGCCTCGAGCTAGGGCTTCCCTATGAGATGGTCTATCGGCACCCATTCCCCGGCCCAGGTCTCGGTGTGCGCGTGCTGGGCGAGGTCAGGAAGGAATACTGCGACATCCTGCGCCAGGCAGACGCGATCTTTATCGAGGAGTTGCACAGGGCAGATTGTTATAAAAAGGTTAGCCAGGCCTTCGCCGTGTTTCTGCCGGTGAAGTCTGTCGGTGTAGTAGGCGATGCCCGTCGCTATTCCTATGTTATTACCCTGCGTGCGGTGGAAACCATCGATTTCATGACAGCCAGGTGGGCGAGGCTGGATCCAGAGTTGCTGGAAACAGTTTCCAACCGCATCATGAATGAGATTGCTGATGTGTCGCGTGTTGCCTACGATATATCCAGCAAGCCTCCAGCGACCATCGAGTGGGAGTAATAGGGTGACGCTAAACTATTGATTTATATAGGTTTGCGAGTTGCAAAGAAGTTACAAAGAGCCCCGTTTTTGGGGCTTTTTTACAAGCGAAGTTACAAACGGTAGCGATTATTGCGCATCATAAGTATCATGTAAAACTGTTTAGCGTACTTGACGCTGATACACATGTGATGGGGCTTACCATGTATGAGTACGTTAACTCAGAGAGGTAAGCATGACAGCAGCAGCCCGTGTAGCTTTAGTGATAGACAATACGAGAACCCAAAAACAGCGCAGCAAGCGC
>JAQCBT010000032.1 GCA_027621405.1 Pseudomonadota bacterium
TCTCGCGCCTATTTCTCCGCAACCTATATCTCAGCTTTCTGCGTCGCCCCTGATGCTATAAACCAGCGTATTTCTGCTCCGCACCACCTCGCCATCGACCAATTTGGGTCGAAAGCGCAACTGATCAAACCTGTCCAGCGCGATCTCGTCTCCCGCCAGCATGCCCCGGAATCCGCTGATCATTTCCACTTCTACCGGAATGCCCACGGATTGCCTGAATCTATTGCTATACATGAACGTGGGTTCATTTTCTGACAATAGCTCAAAGGAAAATCGGGCAACATCTCTCTCGTCGGATGATGGACCAAGTACACCCGTGGGGCTGCTCAGTGTCGGATAGTCTTCTGACCACTCGTGCAGACTCAGCGCATGGCTGATCGAGACTTCGTCTTCCGATGCTGCCAACTCAGATTCACCGATAAAATCCAGTTCCTCAAGGGCCGCGTCCACGCTGGCATAGAAACGCTGCAAGGGGAGGGTCCGTGGTACGCTGAAGAAAGCATTTATCCGGGATTGACTTAATCCGGATCCAAGCAGGCTCGAATACACACTCTCATAGCTTTCAACTGCCAAATCGGCATGGTCAAACAGCATGAACCAGTCGCCTATATAGAGTGCACTCATAGCGAGGCGCTCTGAATCACTCTCGTCGTGCTCGTCATAGATATCCCGAATCTCCGCCAGCAATTGGAGGCCTTGCTGGTAGAACCGGTTCTTGGTAGTGATTCTCGGCCAACCGAATGTTCTTCCGTCCAGGGTGTAATAGAAGTTCGCATTGGTCCGGGCGCGACCGCCATCATCCCGTCCCTTCTTGAACGTATAGAGGAGTTGCACCTGGCGATACAGGTAAGGAACCAGTTCCGGGCTCTTGTCGCCGTAAAGCTTGCGCGCCGTGGAGATCATTGCCCAGTTGAGCTGGTATACCCTGGACAGATGTCTTCCCTGTTCTATCTCCGTGTCTGCAGTTGCTCCGCGAATATGCTGGTCAGCCAGGGATGAAAAATCGTTCAACAGGGTTTCATTCAGCAGGATTGGAACCCTGAGATAGTAGTTGAACAGATACTCCATCTGCTCCCGGGCCTCATCCCAGTCTCCCCGGTTGGCAAAGTTATCGATGCGTTTCCTGATGAGGTTCAGTTGGGCAGGCGTATGCAGCCCATTGTTGATGCGGGTAATCTGAACTGCCCGATCCAGCATAGTGTCCGCGTCTTCAAACTGATTGAGCGCCATCAGGCGATTTACAAGTTGCTCAATAGGCTCGATCAACTCCTGGGAATAGCGCCCCAGTTCTGCTTCGGATTCTTCCAGGAGTGCGCGGGCCCTATCCAGCTCCGCGATTGCAGCCAGATTGTCTTCCGCCCGATCCTGTGGCAGTGCCTGGGAGCAGGCGAACAGGAAGGGAACCAGTACGTACAGCTTCTTACACATGGCGTGAATGCTCTACTTTGTGACTTACGACGCATTGGAAACCAAGCCTGATGCGTACGGATTGCCTCTTTTCGAAAACTTACCGTCATTTCAGCACAAGAGTGGCAAGAGAAATAGGGACAGATTTATTTTTTCCCAAAAAATAAATCTGTCCCTATTTCTCTTGCCAACTGAATCGGGTTGCGGCTCATTGCAGCTGCTTTGTACGCAGTCTCAGCGCATTGGTCACCACGGACACCGAACTCATACTCATGGCCACAGCCGCAATCATCGGCGAGAGAAGAATTCCGAAGAAGGGGAACAACACCCCCGCGGCAACGGGCACACCGATGCTGTTATACATGAGCGCGAAGGCCAGGTTCTGACGCATATTGCCGACAGTCTGCTCGGAAATGATTCTTGCCTGCACGATGCCGCGCAGATCGCCCTTCACCAGGGTAAGCTGCGCGCTGCTCATTGCCACGTCTGTT
This sequence comes from Pseudomonadota bacterium, assembly GCA_027621405.1. Classification (GTDB taxonomy): domain Bacteria; phylum Pseudomonadota; class Gammaproteobacteria; order Pseudomonadales; family Pseudohongiellaceae; genus UBA9145. The sequence continues at coordinate 1,899 of JAQCBT010000032.1, forward strand.
CCTGTTCCCATGGCGATGCCCACATCGGCCTGGGCCAGGGCGGGCGCATCGTTTATGCCATCACCTGCCATGGCCACGACCTCACCCTTTTGTTGTAGTGACTCCACCAGGCGCATCTTGTCTTCCGGCGTGACCTCGCTATACACCTCGTCGATCGCCAACTGCCTTGCCACCGACTTCGCCGCTGCATCCCCATCACCCGTCGCCATCACCACCTTCAGGCCCCGCTTGTGCAACGCCGCTATGGCCTCGGAAGTGCTGTCCTTTACCGGATCGGCGAGCACGATTACTCCGAGCAACTGTCCTTCACTCCCGAGATAGACCAGACTCGCTCCCTCTTCAAGCTTCTCGCGTGACAGCTCGTCTGCCTCTTCAATGTCTATATTCGATTGCTTCATCAGAGTGGCATTGCCGAGCACATAAGGCTGGCCATCCACATTACCAGTAACACCGATGCCACTGGCGGAATCGAAGTCTTCCACCTTGCCCAATTCGAGTTGACCTTCACGGGCGGCCGCGACGATCGCCTTGGCCAGGGGATGTTCACTGCCCTGGTCCAGGCTGGCTGCCAGGCGAAGAATGTCGTCGGGGCTTTTATGACCTGCAGGAAGCGCACATTGAAACGCCGGCCTGCCTTCGGTCAGGGTACCGGTCTTGTCGACTACGACAGTCGTGACCTTGTTGAGCGCTTCGATCGCCGCCGCATCCTTGAACAACACGCCATGACCTGCCGCCTTCCCCATGGCCACCATGATCGACATCGGCGTCGCCAGACCCAGGGCGCAGGGGCAGGCGATGATCAACACGGCTACCGCGTTGATAAGCCCATAGACCCAGGCCGGCTGCGGGCCAAGAATTCCCCAGGCAAAGAAAGTCACTACCGAGATGGCCACCACGGTAAGCACGAAATAGCCTGCGACCACGTCCGCCAGCTTCTGCATGGGGGCTCTCGAGCGCTGGGCATTGGCAACCATCTGCACGATCTGCGATAGCATCGTGTTCTCTCCTACCAGCTCAGACTGGATCAACAGGCTACCGCTGGCATTCTGGGTTGCGCCGATCACCTTGTCCCCCGGTAGTTTACTGACCGGAATGGGTTCGCCGGTCAGCATGGACTCATCCACCGAACTACGCCCTTCCAGCACGACGCCATCCACTGGTATTTTCTCGCCCGGGGTGACCCGCAGGCGATCCCCCACCTTGATGCTATCGATGGCGACTTCTTCCTCACTGCCATCATCACGAATGAGCCTGGCTGTCCTGGGTGCCAGCTTGAGCAGGCTCTTTATCGCCGTAGAAGTCTGTTCCCTGGCCTTCAATTCCATTAACTGCCCAAGCAGGGTCAGAGTAATAATGACGGCCGCCGCCTCGAAGTACACAGCCACCTGCCCCTCCACCACGAACGATGCGGGAAACACTCCCGGAGCTATTGTTGCAACAACGCTATAGAGATAGGCAAACGAGGTGCCCAGGCCGATCAGGGTCCACATATTTGGGCTCTTGTTGAATACAGATTGCACGGCACGCTCGAAGAACGGCCGGCCCGACCACAGGACGACAGGGGTAGCCAGCACAAACTCCACCCAGGGCTGCCAACCCATGGGGAGCCACTGGCGGCCATGGCCAAACATGGCGAGGATGAAAACGAGGGTCGTGAATGGCAGGGATACCTGGAAGCGCCGGCGGAAATCAGTGAGTTCCGGGTTCTCTTCGTCGCTCAGGGTTGGAGCCTCTGGCTCAAGCGCCATTCCACACTTGGGACAGGTTCCGGGTCCCTGCTGGCGAACCTCGGGATCCATAGGACAGGTATACCAGGCTTCCGGATCCGCCTCCTGTTCCGGCTCTTCGCTGGGATGCAGGTACTTGTGTGGGTCGGCCGCAAGCTTGCTTTTGCAGCCTGCACAACAGAAGTAGTAATCCTCGCCCTCGAATTCGAAGTGATGAGGCGATTCAGCAGTCACCGACATGTGGCAGACTGGGTCTTGCATGGAATCGGCAGTATCTGCCCATGTCTTTCCGCAATGGTCGCTCACTTCCTAAGCTCCAACTGGAATTGCTATCAGGTATTGCCCGCGTCACCCGCAGGCTACCCAGGCGATATGGATGGCAGGGAATGTCCCCGGTAAGCCTATAGCATTCTATAGCTGAGCAAGAGAAACAAGGGAAAACAGTATTCTTTCCGGAGAATTCTCGACCAAGCTAAGGTTAGCCGAATACTGCGCCTGTGCGACACTATCGATGCTTAGCGCACCTACCTGCAGGCGCGGGACAGTCAGTATCTCCGTGGCCGGGTCATAGCTTGCGTGGATATCTGATGCAAGCTTGTTGGTCGTGTTTATCGCGATGAGTTCAAGAGTCTGTGGTAACGTTTCTACCAGGCGGAACATCACATCGTAGACAACGAAGCCACCTTGCCCATCGGGGAAATTTAACGCCGGAAGATAGAGCGTCTCGCTGATAGGTTCATAGACTGACGTGCCGGGATCCAAATTGGAATTGCCCTGGCCCGGGTTGGGCTCACCACCGAGCGCAGCCAGGTTATTGGTGAACGCCGACAGATGATTCCGAGAACCTTTAAGAAGGTTATTGTAGACGCGAATCACGTCTGGCTTGTCGGTATTGCCGATCGCGGCCTCCAGATCGGCTATATCGGTTTCCTCGATGAGTACACCGACCTGCAATGCGGCAATCTGGGAAGCCGCCCCCTGTGCGACCAACTGATCGTACAGACTCTGTAGCTCACTATTTGTGAACACACCTGCGGCATTACTGCCAACTGGATCCGTGAGTCCGTAAGTTTGCAGCAGAGACAGCGCAGCGTTCATGTGCCTTTGCTCAGACTGTGAAATATTGCTGAATATCTGGAGACTGGATGACGCATAAAGCGCGGTATAAACGTCTCTCGCCAGTTTTTCTTCTTCTCTGAGATAGAGCAGTTCTTGCTCCTCGAGCTGTGTAAGGTTCAACTGTGCATATAAACATGGCGCAAACAGCAACCCTGAAAGCAGGAATACACTTAGGCTACAAACCAGGCGACTAAAATTTTGCATAACTTTTATGATCATGGCTCTCGCTCCCACAAGTGAATACCTGGATTAGGTCGATCCTATGTTTCTTACTGGCTGCTCCCAGTACCTGATGTCCGTCCCAACGTTACTGCCCAATCCCGACACGATTGATTCGAATGCAGCCTCGTCGTCGAGAAGTAGCTCAAATTGCAGGCGCTTGCGTCTGCCGCTCACCTGCTCTGCAATGGAGAGAGGTCCGTGTGAACCATGCCCCATCGTTTCATAGGAAGTGAAGCCTGAGACCAGATCCTGGCTCAGTAAATAGTCGATAAGGTCTTCTTCCAACGCAGGAGGCAGATTGATCACTAGCAGAGTTGACACAGGCAAGCCTTCTAGGCAGGCAGATTACCGACGAAACGTCGGTAAGTAATGGGGAACAAGAACAAGGTCAGCAGGGTTGAGCTGATAAGCCCTCCAATCACCACGATGGCGAGCGGTTTCTGAATCTCTGAACCGGGGCCGGTGGCGAGCAGTAGCGGTACCAATCCGAAAGCACAGATAGTAGCTGTCATCATGACAGGGCGTAGTCGTCGCTGAGCTCCATGACGTACAACCTCGGTGATCTCCAGACCCTTGTCTCTGAGATGATTGAAGTGAGACATGAGCACAACCCCGTTGAGAACTGCAATACCCAGCAATGCTATGAAGCCCACAGATGCGGGAACCGAGAGGAATTCACCCGTTGCCCACAGCGCGATCAGCCCGCCGGTCATGGCGAAGGGTATGTTGGAGAGCACCAGCAAGGTCTGCACTATAGAGCGGAAAGTCAGGAACAGAATCAGCGCAATCAGCAGCAGGGCAATGGGAACTACCAACGTCAGACGAGCCGCTGCCCTTTGCTGGTTCTCAAATTCGCCGCCCCATTCCAGGAAATAGCCTTCCGGCAGGTCGAGGGACTCTGCGAGAGTGTTCCGTGCATCTTCAACGAAGCCGACCAGGTCCCTGCCTTCGACATTGGTTCGCACCACGGCGAAGCGCCTTCCGGATTCTCGAGATATGCTGACCGGCCCTTCTACCCGGTTGATGCTTGCGAGTTCGGACAGGGGCATCACACTTCCTTCACCGAAGGTGATGAAGTTATTGCTCATCTGCTCTTCACCATCACCACTTACATCATCATAGAGAATCATCAGGGGAACACGCGCCGTGCCTTCCAGCACTGTTCCGACACGCAGGCCTTCGACTTCTGCACGCAGCCTCTGCTGCAGCGCTTCCGCATCCAGCCCAAGTTGCCCGGCACGCATGCGGTCCAGTTCGATCTGCAGGTATTGCGCTCCCTCATTCAGGGTAGCGACCGTATCGATCGCACCTTCGATACCGGCGACCATTGCGGCGATCTGCTGGGCATTGGCATTGAGGGCATCGAGATCATCACCAAACAGTTTGATCGCCACATCGCCGCGGGATCCGGTCAACATCTCCGATACTCGCATGTCGATGGGTTGCGTGAAGCCGTAGTTGAATCCCCTGAACCGGTTCATCACCGTCCTTAGCCTTTCTTCTAATTCTGCCTTCGATGACACTGTCCATTCCTCGGGGGGCTTCAACTGCAGGAATATGTCGGTCTCATTCAAACCCATCGGGTCCATACCGATCTCGTCGGAGCCAGTCCTGGATACCACGCGAACAACTTCCGGTACTTCCTCGAGAATGGCTTCCTCTACCATGTTTACGATATTGGTCGACGTATCGAGGTTTACAGAAGGGATGGATTCCAGCTGAATTATGATGTCGCCTTCATCCATGGTGGGCATGAATGTCTTACCGACCAATGGGAAGATAACAATCGTCAGCACCAGGAGGCCACCAGCGATCGAGGCTGGCAGTAGCGGCCTCGCCAGGGCCACATTAAGAACTGGGCGATAGATGTTTAACAGCTGCCGAGGCAACCATGGCTCCCGGTGAGCATCCGCCTTGAGGGTATAGCTGGCCAGGGCCGGAATCACCGTGAGAGACAAGACCAGGGAGCCCAACAAGGCAAATACTATAGTGAGCGTGACTGGACGGAACAGTTTGCCTTCCAGGCCTTCCAGGGTCAGCAGGGGTAAAAAGACGATGATGATGATCACGATACCCGACACGACAGGAACCGCGACTTCCTTCACCGCCCGATAGATGATGTGCAGGTGTGGCAAGCGCTTCTTGCCCGGCGACTGGGAAGCGAGGGCCGAGACGATATTCTCGATGATTACTATCGATGAATCCACCAGCATCCCGATTGCTATAACCAGGCCTCCCAGGCTCATCAGGTTGGCGCTCATGTCCAGCGAGTTCATCATCAGGAAGGTAAACAGCGCTGCCAGCGGCAGGACAAACGCCGCGGTCAGGGCGGCGCGCAAGCTACCAAGGAAAACACCCAGTAATACCAGTACCAGCACCACCGCCTCCAGCAAGGCACGGGTTACCGTACTCACCGCACCCTCGATCAGAATGCTGCGGTCGTAGAAAATGTTCAGGGATGTACCTGCAGGCAGGGTCTGTTCGATGTCTGCCATCTTGCTGCGCACACCGCTAACAACCTCACGGGCATTGGCACCCCGCAAGCCGATGACCAAAGCCTGTACCACTTCGCCCTCGGCATCGGCGGTTACTGAGCCGTAGCGCTCCAGCGCCCCGATGCTCACATCGGCCACTTCCGACATGGGAACCCGAATATTGTTCCCAGTCTCAACCAGGATATTGCGAATATCATCGAGATTTTCGATGGCGCCGGAAACTCTCACCAGCAGAGCCTCTTCACCCTGGTCGAGTCGCCCTGCACCGTCGTTGCGGTTGTTCTCGCTCAGCGCCATCACGATGGCATCATTGTCTACCCCGAGACGAACCATGGCATCGCGCCTTGGTTTTACCTGGTAGGTCTTGACGAACCCGCCGAGCGCATTGACATCGGCAACTCCCGGCACCGTGCGCAAGGCCGGTCGAATCACCCAATCCACCAGAAAGCGCTTCTCTTCCAGATCCAGCTCATCGTTATCCACCGTGAACATGAACATGTCACCCAGTGGCGTACTCATCGGTGCGAGTCCGCCGCTGATATCGCCGGGCAGGTCATCCCAGACATTCGCGATTCGCTCAGAGACTTGCTGCCGCGCCCAGTAGATGTCCGTGCCCTCGTCGAAATCCAGTGTGATGGAACTCAAGGCATACTTGGAAATCGAGCGCAGGATAGCCTGGTCAGGAATACCCAACAGCTCAACTTCGATGGGCTGGGTAATGAGAGACTCCACCTCTTCCGGTGTCATGCCGGGCGCCTTGATGATGATCTTCACTTGGGTTGGCGAAATATCAGGAAAGGCATCGATTGGCAGGTTGAGCAATGCATTAGTGCCGAAACCTACCAGCAGCACTGCCAGAAGCGCCGTCATCAGGCGCTGGCTCAGGGCCGTCTGAATGAGTTGAGTAAACATTATTCGTCGCTTCCAAGACCGAGTTGAATCCCTTTTACCAGTGCCGCTCCCTTGACCAGAATCTGCTCACCTGCCCGGATTCCCGAAGTGGCAAGATAGGCATCCCCCATGGGGATAAGTGACAGGGCACGGATCTCGACTCCATTCGGATTGCGCACATAAACCAGTGACTCAACGCCTTCATGCACGACTGCGGCGGCTGGTATCAACATGGCACCGGGTCTGGGATGCAGAACTACAGTCTGCAGTTGACCTGGAACCACAGACACCTGACCATCAAATTCGGCCAGCACTTCGACCGACTGGCTGAGAACGTCGATATTGAAATCTCTCTGTCTTAGCGTGAGCGTGTGTCCACTAGCCGCCGTGCTCAGGCTGCCACCGACATCGAGCAGGGGACTCAGTCTTGCGGGCACCCGCACCGACAGCCAGGGCCTATCGTTGCCGTTGAGTTCCGCTACTACAGCATTCGCGGGTACATGCTCACCGGTGACATAGGCGCGATGACTGAGTGTGGCAGCGGCCGGCGCACGAACAGTAAAGGTACCGAGATCGAATTCGCCGGCGAGTAAGGCCTGCAGATCTGATTGTCGCAGACCAAGGACCATGAGCTGACTCTCCAGGGAGCGCAGGGCAGCCTGGGCTCCGCCGAGTGTGGTCTCAGACTCCAGCAAACGCCGACGGGAAATGATGCCCGCATCAAAGAGCTGGCTATCCCTGTCGTGTTGTTGGCGTGCCAGGGTGAGTTCGGTATTGGCCACCTGATAGTCCTGTTGAACCTCCAGCACTTCCACGCTGCGAAGAGTTGCCAGTGCTGCTCCTGCTTCTACCGCTTCGCCGGGTGCGGCATGCCACCTCTCCAAGACTCCCGGGTAGAGACTGATTCCCAGACTGCTTGCATCCGGTGGTGAGACCACGACACCGGGCAGGCTTACACCTAGCTGTCTCTCGGCAACGGCTACAGGGGCAAACTCCAGATCCAATAACTGGATATCGCCTTCATCAAGAAAAATCTGGCTCTGTCCGAATGCGCGAAGAGTTCCCAGTGTCAGGAACAGGATTACTGGTAACTTGGTCATGGCATGATTCCCAGGCTCTGGTTGTACTCACTGATGAGGCGTTGTTCCATGAGCTCCAGTTCATGAAGCTCCTTGTGACTGTTGAGCGAATCCTCGAGGGCGACGGTTACGGCAAGCAGGTTAGTCTCTCCCAGCTCATAGGCTGAGCGCGCCATCTGTAGCCGTTGTTCTGCCAGCTCGCTGCGCTGCCTGCTTACCACAAGCTGTTGCCGGGTAACGAAGAGGCCGTGCTCGGCTTCATGGAGACTCTGTTCGAGCAGTAACTGTGATCGTCGCAGGGCGACTTCCAGGTCCGCTGTTTCGCGCCGTGCATCGCTGATGGCCGCATCGGCGGTAGCGGATTTCCCTATTGGAATATTGAATGAAAGGCCCAGGCTGTCCGTATATTGATCCATGCGAGTGCCTCGTTCGCGGCGCACTCCGATGCCGAAAGTAGGGCTGGAAATCGTCGTGCGTTTCACCAGCTGCACGCGCGAACGTGCCACGTCGATGTTAGCCTGCACAAAATTCAGCAAGGCATGGTCGACTCCGATTTCCTCCAGCTCGCTTTGTTCCTCACGCAGCGCACTGGCAGGCCGCATATGCAAACCGGTCAGAATCTCGTACTCACGCTCACCATCCACCATGGCGGCCTCGGCCGCAAACAGGTCATTCTGTTGCTCCAGCATCAGGGCTTCCGCCTGGATCACATCCAGTTGCGACACATCACCGGCTTCAAACAACACCCGGGTCAACTCCACCAGTTCTTGCTTGGCTTCAAGGGCGTCGCTCGCGTGAGTCACCAGTACCTCGGCTAATTCGATATCTGCGATGACACTGCGCAGGCGGCCAGCGATCTCGAGTTCCAGATTCTCGCGCCACGCCCCATAGAGTTGCTGGTAGTGATTACCCAATCCCCTGGCATCGCCTCTTTCCCCCGGACGCCACAGGGAAAACTGTAGCCCGGCTTCGAGTTCTCGGAGACCGACTGAGGTCATGGAGTTGTCATCATAGTAAGAAGTTGCAAGAGTGGGCGCTCCACTAAACCAGTTGGAGGCGATGACGCTATACTGGTCTGCCTGGGCCCTGCGTGATTCCGAGGCCAGCGCTTCAGGCGCGTAGTCTATGGCACTCTGCAGCACCTGCTCGAATGTCAGGTTGGCGCTGCGTGCCAAGGGCTCGTGATCGAGCTCCGCACCGGCTACAGGAGACATGACGAAGGTTGCTAGAATAACCAGCAAAGACACCTCGAATGCGAATCGTTTCTGTTTCACTACTTGCGGCCTCCAGAAGCCCTTTGTGACAGCCCAAATAGTAGGCAAGGGAATGTGAAAACTTTGTCAAATTCACATCAGGCAGTGAGCTTAAGAGATGTTTTATGGGAATTGTTGATCTGGATTAATTCTTTCGTGTTCACATATTTTTCACATCTGTTGACTCACACTGCCCCATGGCAAACTGCTGGCCAGAGGTTCCCTAAATGAAGGTTTTGGTTGTAGAAGACAACCGGGATATCGCGGCAAACATTGCGGACTACCTGGAACCACAGGGCTTCGTGCTTGATTTCGCTGCCGATGGGCTGGAAGGCTTCAGGCTGTTGAAGGAAGAGAGCTTCGACGCCATCGTGCTGGATGTCATGCTGCCGGGCATGGACGGTTTCAGTCTCTGCCACAAATTGCGTGAAGAGCTGCAGCTCAGCACACCAGTCATCATGCTCACGGCGCGGGATCAGCTCGAAGACAAGCTGGCCGGATTCGAAGCGGGAGTAGACGACTACCTCGTTAAGCCATTTTCTGTGAAAGAACTGGAAGCACGCCTGAAGGCGATGGGGAAACGCGGCAGCGCCGACTCCCATTCCCAGGAGTTACAGGTCGGCGACCTGCATTTCAACAGCACGACCTTGAAGGCAGTTCGCGGGGATAAAGAGCTGGAGCTGAATCCGATTCAGCGGAAGTTACTGGAATTTCTGATGCGCAACACCAACAGGGTCGTGCTCAGGTCAGAACTCGAACGATTGATATGGAAGGATGACCTGCCCGATGGTGACGTCCTGAGGTCTCACATCTACAGCCTGCGCAACATCATCGACAAGCCATTCCCGGAACGCTTGCTGCACACTATCCATGGCAGCGGCTACCGACTCGCTGAAACCGGGCAGGATCAGGCTCACTAAACAGACGGTCACAACGAGATGCAACTAAACTCACTTAAAAGCCGATTCATAGTAGCCGTGGTAATTACGGTAACTGCGAGCAGCTTCCTGTTTGCATTTGTCCTGCTCTCTATCAAGGACCGCCTGGAAGAAGCAACATTTGGATCCATGGTGCGCGAGCAGTTGCAACTGATCAAGGAGAGCGAAGGCATCGATTACGCCATGCACATGATGGCCGGTTGGGAGATCGTGCATGGAGACGACATCGGCTTGCTCCCAGCCGAACTGGCGGACCTCTCCAACGGCTCCCACCACAGCATTCGGGTCGACGCGAACTACTACCAGGTGGAGGTGGGCGACATTGACGGCGAGCCCTTGATGCTTCTCTATGACATTACCGAATGGGAAAATCAGGAACACGCCGTACTGGCGATTCTTGCCTGGGGTTTGCTCGTGGTTCTGGCGCTGGCCATAGTACTGGCAATACTCAGTGCGAAGCCGGCTCTAAAGCCCGTACGAGACCTTACCCGGCGCCTGGCATCAATCCAACCGGATGACAGGAAGCAGAGAATCGGGACTGAATTTGCCGACAGTGAAATTGGCGTGATCGCCAACGAGGTTGATCGTTACCTGGCCCGCCTCGACGACTTCGTCGATCGCGAGAAATTTTTTACCACGGCTGCCAGCCATGAATTGCGCACGCCCCTGTCCGTGGTGATGGGGGCCGTTGATGTCATGGAGGCGCAGGGAGCCGAGGGTGTATCGCAACGCGCACTTTCCCGCATAAAGAGGGCCTGCGAAGACATGCTGGCTTTCATCGAGACTACTCTCTATCTGGCACGGGAAGAATCGCAGGGAATTAGCGAGCTTGCAGAGTGTCATCTGGGCTCACTGACAGAAGAGTTATTGAAGGAACTGGAGCCCCAGATAGAAATCCGCAGGCTAACAATCACTAACAAGATCGATACCGACCCTGTTGTCAAGGCATCTCCCAGCCTGACAAAGATCGTGGTGAGCAACTTATTACGCAATGCAATAGAACATACACAGGAAGGCAATATAGAAATCAGCTATGAGAACTCTGTACTAACGATTGCCGATCAGGGTGAAGGCATCACAGCAGAAAACCTGGAAAAATTGTTCGATCGATCATTTAGCACCAAGACTGATGGCACCGGAATGGGTCTGAACCTTGTAAAACGTATCTGCGACCGACTGGGTTGGGTCATTGAATTCACCAGCCAGACTGGAGTCGGCACTATAGTGAGAATCACAATGAACAGCATCAATCCCATCGGCGAGGCGAAATAGCCGTATAAATGATAGAAGAAACTCGTTTAACAGGAGCACTGCAACCAGGATTAATCGGGACTGAGCCCTCTATTCGGCACTTTTGACAAGCAATCGCAAGCCGCCGGTCATCCATAAGATACACAATAGCAGCACTACTATCTGCGCAGTGAAATTCGCATCGGCTCCAGACTGACTAGCATCGAGCGCATCCCCCATTGATGAGATTCCTGCCCCAGTGAGAATCATACCGGTGGCTGTTATAACCAGCGATATATATCGCTTCCAGTTCAACTTTTCCTTTACTGTGGTAATTGTCGACTTGCTTAGTCGCGCCCATAGCAGGCAGAACAACCAGCCTATGACAGTCCAGCCAGTTAGTACATTGAAGAGTAGCACGCGGATGGCTCGCTGAGGTTTGCGTCGTGCAGCAACCAACGCAGGGTCCAGATAGATTCTTGCGAACAGAAGGGTGACTGGGAAAAACGCCAGCACCTGGCCGAACAGATCGAAAGAATTCTCTGCGATGGTAGTGGCCAGTAAGAAGGAAAGAGACAGGGCAAGTAGCACAAAAAGGAAAGGTACGAGCTGGCTTATTAGCGGATCATGCACATCTTCCTCAACAATTCTCCCTGCTAATTTTTTCGCGGCGGGGACAAGTAATCCCAATACGACCGCAGAAACCATACTGTAGGGAAACACAACTAATGATGCTGGAAAACCTGCATCGGTGAACAAAGTGGCAACCCACAGTTGCCAGAGCAAGACTATCGCCAGGATACCGCCAATTAGATCAGTGAAGTAGAAGAGCAATACCCGAATAAAGGCAGAACTTTCAAGCCAGAAAGTTCTTCGGATCAAGGCATACTGGATCAGCAACACCGGAAGTTTAGTGACCGCTGCCCAGAACAGGAGCAGTTCGAACACGGCCTGGAACGAAGGAACTGCGAATGCGCCTCGCGGAGTAGAGCTGATTGACCAGGACAAGTAGAGGATAGTCGCAAATAGCAACGCCACCTGTAATACCCAGAACCAACTCTTGTATGACAATTTTGATAGCATGTTAGCTCGAAGACTGAAGCTGGTGAGCCACAATCTTATGTTCAATGCCTTCAATTGGAAAGCAGCTGAGCGGCCCAAGCCCCACAGATTGGCTATGCTCAAACATCCTGAAGCTGGCGAGCCTTGATTCATTCGCATAGCTACAGCGGCCAAGATTGACCCAAATCAACACATCCCAGCCCCGAAATTGCAGAATGGACTTCATTGTTTGTTCAAGACGATTATCGCGAGGGTACAGTAATGATCATCAACGAAAGCAGGGACGACAGAATCATGCGCGTGCTGTTGGGCGTGGTATTAATCGGGTTGGGAGGCGTTGGCCTGTTGTCGATTCCGGGCGTTATAGCACTGGTAACCGGAATTGTCGGATTCTGCCCGCTGTACAAGGTACTCGGCATTAGTACCTGCCCCGCATCCTGAAGCCAGCGGTATTGTTAGCCTGGTGATTAAACAGATCTACTGATCTGTTTAGTCGTCGCTCGGTAGATACTGGCACAGATGCGCGAATCTGATGGTGTTTCCCGGGCTCGCGCCGACTGGAAGTCGGCGGCGGGACGTCTCTGTGCCGCCCTATTAACCTGTGTACACAAGCCCATAGTGCATAGTCTATAATCGACAGCTTGACATAATCACCCGAGTGAGGAGATGCAGACCCCTGCTCTCAGGTCAATAATCTGAATTCAAGCCGAAAGTAACAAATACCATGCGCGACAGATTTATCATCGTTGACAACTTTTATACGGATCCTGACAAGCTGGTCAGCATCGCCCGCGACTCACTGCGCGAGGAAGATTCTCCCGATGGTGGCTATGCTGGTGTAATGACCACCGAATCGTATCTTACCGAGCAACACCGGGATATTTTTCAGAAACTTACCTTCGAGCCGTCCATCAACACCTCAACCAATGCCAATGGTCGCCTGAGATTTACTCGTGCGAACGACTCTTATCAGTTTCACATCCACTATGATGTAGAGAAACAAACCCGATGGGCCGGTGTGGTCTACCTGTCGAAGGAACATCCAAAGACTGACGGCACGAATTTCTGGAGACATCTGGAAACCGGTCTGGAAGTAGCCCCGAACACCGTGGAGGGCTTTGCCGAGTATGGTTGGAAGGATTTCCACGACCTGAAGAAATTCCTCGAAACCGAAGGCATCGACGAGTCGCGCTGGGAGAAGACCCTGACGATTCCCTACAAGTACAACAGGCTGGTGCTGTTCCGCCCTTGGTTACTGCATTCCCCTGGTCCCGCCTTCGGGGACTCCCTGGATAATTGCCGCATCGTACAGACCCTGTTCCTGGGTAATTAACACAGGCAAAAAAGGAATCAAGAAAGCCAGCTTCCAATCATCAAGTAGATTGATTGGAAGTCTGACTTCATGAACTCCCTGCCCCCAACTCACTTAATCAGCACCGGGCTGTCTTCTCCAGCTTCAGGCTGGGCCACCTGAGAAGAAATCAAAGAACAGAGTCATGATGATGCTGCAGGTCACCAGGGTCAGCAGCATGACGGGTGTGCCCTTGCGAAACCATAGACCCGGGGTTATGGCCAATGAAGGGTCTTTCGCATCTTTGGCCAACTTCTCCGATATAGTCACGATAAACACGTTGGCGGTGGATCCCAGATGAGTGCCATTGCCTCCCATCCCTACCCCCGCAGCCAGTCCCCACCACAGGGGAGTCACATTAATACCCTGGGCTTCCATACCGAGGATGATGGGTATCATCGCCGCGGTAAACGGTATGTTGTCGATCGCAGCAGAGAGAATTGCTGCACACCACATCAGAACGAGGGTAGACATCAGCAAATCTTCTTCCACCAGCGGCACAATGAACTGGCCCAGGAATTCGAGGAACTGACTGTGCTCAACGCCACCGATTATCATGAACAGGGAGATAAAGAACATCAGTAGCGCCAGTTCGATATGGGTCAGGCTCTCTTCGACATCGACACGATTGCCTATATACAGAAGCAGAGTCAGACCCATGGCAGTAACGAGCCATGGTTCCCAGCCAATGCGGCTGTGGAGAATAAAGCCCACTACCATGACGCAGAGCACGGCGAGCGCTGCATACCAGGTTCGGGAATCGGCAATCACATGGTCCACACCCGTGGTAGCAGGTTCTCCCTTGACCGAGAGCTCGTTCTTGAACAGGAAGCGCAAGGCCACCAAGATTACGAGCCATGCGACCAGCACCATCAGACCCATGTGGTATACGAAGGTATTGAAATCGATTCCCGCTGCTGAACCGATCATCAGGTTGGGTGGATCGCCCACCAGAGTCGCCACCCCGCCCGTGTCAGACAACAGGGCCGCCGCAAGCAGATAAGGTATGGGACTGACTTTCAGGGACTGGCTGATCAGGATGATCAGCGGACCGAAGATAACCACGGTCGTGACGTTGTCCAGCAACAGGGACAACATGGTGACCAGGGAGCCCATCATGAC
>JAQCBT010000033.1 GCA_027621405.1 Pseudomonadota bacterium
GGCTGTGGGGCGGCAGGGTTTCCGACCCGCCAGTCAAGGCCGGCGCTGAACGCAAGAAAAAGACCGCAGGGCTTTTTCTGGAGTGAAGGGACCCAGGATGGGCGCCGAGCCGGCGGGGCGGAGACCCTGACTCCCCGCAGCCGCGCTCGATGCCACTAAGCTGAATGGCCATGCAATTGTTCTGCGCCAAAAATCTGTGAAGAACCAAAAAAAAGCCCGACCACACAGTGGCCAGGCTTTTACCAGATCTTCTGCAATCTAGTTTCTAGGGAATCCCAGTTCTTCCATGGTACGAACCAGATCCCTACCCGCCGTTGCCGGATTGGTTTCCTTGTCGATCTTGAGGATGGTGCCGTCTGAGCCTATGTAGAAGGTCCAGCGATTGGCGAAACCCGATCCTCCGAGTACACCATAAGCATCTGGCATGGCCTTGCTTGGATCAGCAAGGATGGGAAAACCCGCCTGGTGCTCATTGGCGAACGCCGTATTGTCTTCCAGCGTATCAACACTGGCCATGAAGTATGCAACGTCGAAATTCTGTATTTCTCTGGCACTGTCACGCAGCGCTTTACATTGCATAGTTCAGCCGCCGGTAAAGGCTTTGGGGAAGAAGGCAATCACTACCGGCTTGTCCCCCGCGTACTGGGACAATGAGTAGGTGCTACCGTCAGAAGCAGGCAATGAAAAATCCGGCGCCTTGTCGCCGACTTCCAAAGCTGCCGCAAGTTGCCCTCCCAGTGCTACTGTCGCCAGAATGGCGGTCAATATCAGCCGAGAGAAGCGCTTGGCAATGTGAGACATAAGTCCTCCATTTGATTGTGTGCCTGGCAAAACTGCCACCAGACCCGTGTTTTTTACCCCGTGACGGGGAAAATTGCCAGTAGAACCGGCGTGGCTGGGGCCGATCGCCCTGCCTGTCAGGTTCTACGTAAACGGGAGAAAGACAGATCAGAAGCGTGAGCGGCGGCGGGAGTCGCGGTAGACAGTATCGGCCTGGGTCTTCAGGTTGGCTATCTGGGTTTCCAGATTCTGCCGCTCCGACGCGCTCAAGTCGCCGTTGTCGCGTATAAATTCCATGCGCTCTATGACCAAGTTAATCTCCCGCATAGAGCGGTTTACAGCGAAGCGTTTGGCATCGATCTGGGATTGGCGGTAGCGCGGATTCTCAACCTGCACGTTGAAGCATTGCCTGACCACCTGCCCGTTGGGTCCAGCGGTATTGCGGCATCGGGTCTCGGTGATATAGCGGGTCACCGTACCCTGGAAGTAAGTGTAATGAGTATTGGCAATAGACTGGGCCAGTGACATATCGGCCTGGGATTTGCCCTGCAACAGGCGAATCAAATCCCTGGCATCTACTTCTTCGGAAAACTCCACGTTAGCTAACAGCCTGCTATAGAAATCACTCAGGTCCTCTGCCTCATCGTAGAGTCCGTTGTTACTCAGCTGCAGCAGGTTTTCCCTCAAAACGCGCAACTTCCATTGGCCGTAGTCTTCCGCTGCAGCGAGGTACTCCCCATCCGTTTTTTCATAGACCCGCGACGCAATATGGTGATCCAGATGCACCAGGTCATCTACCTTCTGCCAGTCTTGCCGACGCATCTGGCTGGCGATGAGATCATCCAGCAGCGGCAATTGCTGCTGGCTGTAGAGGCCATTGTTGATGCGGGCGATCTGTAACGCATCGTTGAGAGTGCTGGCTGCGCTCTCGAAGTCTTCCAGCTCCAGGTACACCGCCGCCAGGTCCGAATAGCTCTCGATGAGGCTGGAGTGATAGATCCCCACCTCGCTCTGCTGGTCTTCGATCGCCGCCTGCCGCTGCGCCAACTCTCCTGTCAGCTCTCTGATCCTCGCCTGTCGCGCGAGTTCCGCAGCCAGCTCTTCCGGTGACAGCTCCGCCTCTGCTTCCGCATTCTCACCGTCCTGTACTTCAACAGGGACTTCCACCGGCAAGGATTCATCCGTCTGCGCGTTCAGCACAGACCCCAGGCAAAGTAGCCCCAGGCAGGCAGCAATCATTCGAGTAGTGGCAGAGAACAGGGTCACAACAACCTTCGGATCCGTGTAGACAGGTCTCCTTTATAGGACGACCGAAATGAATCAGGACTTAATAAGATAGCAGACCAACGGTCACCGGGAATACATTCTTGGACGAATTCCAAGTTGTTGAATATTGGGACTTTTTTATCGAAGGAAATCAGAGAATTTCGATACTGGACAGATTTTCGAACATACTCCGTAGGAGGCAGGCATGCCGCAAACGCTCAAAGCCGTTGCAGACCGCATTCTTGTGATAAGGAGTCGAGAGCGAACACGGCGTCAGCGCAACGGTGCGCTGACGCCGAATAATTGCCGAATTATTAAAGTCCGACGTTGTCCATAGCGAGGGTAAATTCAGCTTCCACACCATTCACATTGACGGTGTAGGTGCCCGCCGCCAGACCCAGCACGTCCAGACTCACCGTCATGGAGAATGGCTCCAGGACAGCGATACAGGATTCGGTTGGACCCAACACAGTTTCCGCCAGGACTACTGTGAATGTGTTGTCCTTACGGGACACCGCAGCGGGTAACAATTCCACGCAGGGTACTGAAAGATTGCCACTGACACTTAGACTCACCTGCACCGGAAAAGACTCCATGATCAGCACCTGAACTGTATCTACATACACCAGGTTCTGAGGCTCTCCACCGACCACCGAAAGCGTTCCGTCACCGTTGTCATTGAGTTGTACATTCCGGTAATACACTGAATTGTCCGCATCGATCAGGACAGCCTGGGGTATGGTCAGTATGGATTCATTGAAAGTCGCCGGTTGCGCGAGTGTCTGTTGCATGCCAAGCGAGACTACAAAGAAAGCGATTAATTTCTTCACTTGATTTTTCCTTATCCTGGATTGCATCTTGCAATGTAATGAGTGACCGATCCGGGAATGCATGAGGCAAAATGGATGATTGCCCAAGCCCGAATCGTGATGGCACTAATGTAGTGCAACGCGCCACTCCCTTTCCACTGTCAACCCGTTTACGAGGTGATCGGAATCACAGGGAAAATGGAATAATCGCCGCCTTTCACCGAATCGCTGTCCCCATTGGCTTTGCAGTGTCACATTTAGCTTCAAAGGCCCCATTCGCGCTGAACTTTGTCCTGCTCTCCAGCCAACTCTATGGGCACCCGCTCTCCTGGTGGCGGGTTCCGCAGTCCATGACAAACGCCCTCAGCTGGGTTAACCTCAGGCGGGTAACTGCGCTGTAAATCCGCGGATTTGCGGCGGAATCCAGCCCGCTCGAGAGGAACCCATAATGACAATAATCCTGAGCCCTCGTTCTCGAATCGCCCTTTTCAGCGCCCTGACATTCTTCTGTGGATACACGGGCCTGGCCTACTCCCAGAATATTGAATGGACCACCCTGGGTAATGACTTTGCCCATACCCGATCCACTACGGCCGACCAGATAACGCCAGACAATTTCGCCGATCTGGAAGTCGCCTGGACCTGGGATGGTGCCAGCTTCGAAGCCCAGAGCGGCAGATCTACACCCAGTTACATCAATGGCCGCCTCTATACCGTGGCCGGTGCCAGACGCCATGTGGTCGCGATCGACCCCCAGACTGGCACCACGATCTGGTCTTATCGGGAGCCGGATACCGAGCGCTGGGAATACTCGATGCGTGCCGATTACGGTAAGGGGGTCGGCTACGCCAATATCGACGGCCGCGATATCATTTACACGATCTCCCCCGGCTTCTTCCTCACCGCACTGGATGCCGAGACCGGTCGACCCCTGGAGGGATTTGGCGAGCCCGTTCCGATCGATGGCTTCCCGGACACCGGAGTGGTGGATCTGCTGAAAGATCTTGGCCACCCCTATGACCCCTACGAAGGTATTCCGCTGGATCGCGGCTATATTACTTCTTCATCGCCACCCATAATCGTCAACGATACAATCGTTGTAGGAAATTCTGCCGAGCAAGGCTATCACCAGTCGCGTATCGAGAACGTGCCAGGTGACATTCTTGGGTATGACGCTCGCACTGGCGAGTTCAAATGGAAATTCAATGTCATTCCACAACCCGGAGAGTTCGGTCATGAGACCTGGGAAAATGACGCCTGGCAATACACCGGCGACATCTCGTCATGGGCACCCATCTCGGCCGATCCGGAGCTGGACCTTGTCTACATTCCCACCAATGGGGTCACCATTGACTACTATGGCGGGCACCACCCCGGAGACAACCTGTATAGCACCAGCCTGATCGCACTGAACGCATCCACCGGGGAACGAGCATGGCATTTCCAGATGGTTCATCACGATATCTGGAATTATGACACCCCCACGGCGCCGATCTTGCTGGATGTGAATACAGCCCAGGGGCCAACACCCATCGTCGCCCAGGCGACCAAGCAGGGTTATACCTATGCGTTCAATCGGCAGACTGGTGAGCCAGTATGGCCCATCGTGGAAACGCCAATGCCACCTTCCACGGTTCCTGGCGAACGACTGGCAGCTACCCAGCCTATTCCCACCAGGCCCGCTCCATTCGAATACGTCGGATCCAGTGAAGAACTGCTGGCGGATTTCACTCCCGAGATAAAACAGCAGTCTCTGGCCGCTGTTGCGGAATACATCATGGGACCGGTATTTAATCCACCGATCCAGCGCGGCCACGAATCAGGTAAGACTGCGGCCCTGATGTGCCCATCCGGCGCTGTCAATATCACCCATCCGCCAGTGGCCGACCCCGAAAGCGGCGTCATGTACATCATGTCCCGCTACAACTGCGGAAGCCGTGTCCTGGTGAGCGGGGAAGAGGCTGATACCTATTACGAAGCGCCCACAGGGGTCACCCTGTCGCGCTATGCCGCTGCCAGCACCAGTCGCCCGCCACGCCACCCGGCTGGCATTCCAGTGTTCAAGCCGCCTTACAGCCGCATTACTGCCATCGACATGAACACAGGAGAACACCTGTGGTGGATACCCGCTGGTTACACGCCTGACCGCATCAAGAACCTGCCTGCCCTGCAGGGCGTCGACATCGGCAATACCGGTTCGGGGGCAGTGGGCCAGATGGTTGTCACCGACACCATGCTCATCTATAGCAACCTTGAAAGCGATGGCACACCATTCCTGTTCGCACTGGACAAGATGACTGGCGAGGAACTGGCCCGGGTTGAAGCACCCGCCGCCACCCGCTATGGCATGAGTTCCTGGATGCACAATGGCAAGCAGTATGTGATTTTACAGACTGGTAGCACACTCACTGCCATGGCATTACCCAATTAGTATCAAGAGTACATAGCGATTAAATCAAATAACAATCGAGGAGTAGATCGATGAAAAAAACAGTGTTGTTCACTTCGGCGGCAGTCATTGCTGCAGCAGCTACATTCACCACGGTGAATTCGCAACAGAATGAAATGAGTTTCTTTATCACCAGCGTGGGCTCTGGCGATGGCGCCAACCTAGGTGGCCTGGCAGGTGCCGATGCTCACTGCCAGCAACTGGCAGAGGCGGCCGGCTCCAGGGGCAAGACCTGGCATGCTTACCTGAGCGCCCACGCGAGCGGTAACACCCCGGCGGTGGATGCGCGCGATCGAATCGGCTTCGGCCCCTGGTATAACGCCAATGGCGTGGAAGTAGCATCCACGATCAACAATCTGCATAGTCCCGGAAACAATCTCAATAAACAGACTGCACTCACCGAGAATGGTGCCACCGTGAATGGGCGCGGCGACGACCCAAACCAGCATGACATCCTCACAGGTTCCACCCTGGATGGACGCGAGGTTGAAGATGGCAGCAACCATACCTGCAGCAACTGGACCAGCAATGGCTCGGGAACTGCCAACGTGGGACATTTTGATCGCACCGGCGGCGGCCAGAATCCAACCTCCTGGAACGCCGCACATGGTTCACGTGGCTGCTCGCAATCCGATCTGGTGGCCACAGGCGGCAATGGTTATTTCTATTGCTTCGCCATCGACTAGGGCGCTGGGATTTAATCCTGCCTTAAGGATCAATATTAGAATGGTGTGGTCGACAATTCGACCACACCATTTTTGTTTCTAAAGGAAGAAAAGCAGATGAAATTGTATGGTTTTGGGCAATCGCGCTCGTTTCGCTGCCTGTGGGCACTGGAAGAAGCTGGCCTCCCCTATGAGTATGTCAACACCAAGCTGCGAACCGAGGCAGAAGACCCGGAGAGCGCGAAGCACCCCTCCTATCTCGAATTGAACAGGCAGGGCAAGGTGCCCACCCTGACCGATGGTGACCTCGTGCTCACCGAATCCCTGGCAATCCTCAATTATGTTGCGCGCTCCGCCCCGGAATCGGGATTACTGCCCTATGACAGCATGAAAGCGTATGCCCGCATCGACGAACTTAACAGCTTCGTGCTGGCCGAATTGGAACAACCGTTGTGGAGCAAAGGCAAGCACTGGTTCGCCCTGCCCGAAGAGCACCGCATTCCACAAATGTTCGAGACCGCGAAATTCGAGTTCCAGAAGGCGGTCAATACTCTGGATCATTTATTAGGTGATGGCGAATATGCCATTGGCAAGCGTTTCACACTGGTGGACATCATGTTGGCCCATACTTTCAACTGGGCGATTCGCTTCGAGTTCGATGTGCCCGATCACTACCGCGCCTTGCGCGACAGGCACTATGAGAGGCCAGCCGCGCAGAGGGCAATGGCGATTGTAAGCTGATATGAAATGTCGATTGATAGCACTGCTGTGCTGTGTGTTCAGCCAGGCTCTGTCAGCCGCCGAGACAGCGACTGGCCTTGACCTATTCCTCGAGCAGGCCTTCGCAGTCAAGCGGGTCGAAGAACGGGAAGCCATTCTCCACATTGGCATCCAGGGAGAAGCCGTTAGCGAAGGATTTCTAGTCAGCGCCGTGCTGGAATCCTACCCTGCACATCGAGCCGGCATTCGGCGAGGGGATATTATCCTGAGCGCAGATGGCGCTGCCTTCGACCCGGTGGAGAGCCTCAACAAAAATACCAACCCACGCATTCAGGACTCGCACCTTCTTGAAATCAAGCGCGGGGATCAGGAGCTTGAGATCACGGTGTCGCCCGTGCAGGAGAATCTCTTCGACAGTTTTCGCAATGCCAGCCTGCAAAGCGTGCTGGAATTCAGCCGGGGCAACAAGGTCATTGGCTATCTACGCCTGTGGGGGCTATCGCGCAACACTGCCGATCTGTTGAGCTATGAACAGATGATAGAGGGATTGGATCACTGTGACGGCATCATCCTGGATCTAAGAGACAGCTACGGCTTCGCCGACCCGAGCCTGCGCTCACTCTTCATCCCGGCGAGCCTGACATCAGACGCCTATCGCAAACCACTTGCGATACTCATCAATCAACGAACCAGGGGTGGCGGCGAGTCGCTTACTGCCGACCTTGACCATCTGGAGCGAATCGTCAGTATCGGGGACGCAACCGCTGGCGAGAGTGCCAGACTGGATTTTCAAGCCCACGAACCAGAGTTTCAACTGCCCTTTCCTGCCTCTGAGTCCCGTCGCGATGACCCGCAGTTCGAGACAGCCGTTCAGATACTAATGGGAATTATCTGAATCCGTACCCGGCTCTTCCGTCCAATTAAAATCATGGTAGTCGAACCCATGCTCCAGCGTAGGTTTGACTACCTGAAAATAAGGGGAGAGATCGAAGTCACGGGGTGTAAAGTGGGTGAAGTGGCGCCTGTAGTAGATGGGTACCTCACCATCCTTGCCTGACTCCGGACCCAGTCTGGGCAGTATTGGATAATTAATCGCCTGAAACGACTCGGCAATCAAGGTAGAGCAGATTGCCTTTGTGGGTTCACCGCTTCCCAACCCTATCATGGATCGACGAAAACGGGTTGGCACAGCCGGTCTTTGAATCAGGTAGCGAATCAGATCCACCACATTCTTCAGGTCATACTGATGGCCCAGCTTGGATTTTCCAAAGGCAATGAGTTCCGCTATTTCTTCTTCTTTCAGGCTAACCGGCCTGCAGATACGAAGATTGAAGTCGCGATAGTGGTCGAGAGGCACAACCCGCACACCCTCCCTCAGGTCCGCTTCCAGCAGACCATGTTGCACCTTGGCATCCTCCATTCTGCCTATGTAGAGACAGGAATGGGACCAGGATGACTGGGTCAGGTATTTGATCGCTATGCTGATACGGGTATTCCCTTCCACCAACACCACGTCTCCCGGCCGCAACACCTCGGCAATTGCGTCGACCGGTATGGTATCTATGCGTCGGTAGCCTGGCAGAGACTTGCTGAGGAACCGCGCCAGTCTTTCTCCGAAGAATCTTCTTAGTGCGGAAATCATCGTATTTTCTGTTTAGTGCTCTCTTGCCAGTTATTGTCGATTGCCATGTCGGGCGCTCCGAGCTTTAACCCACGCCCTTCTTAGGCCACTGGATTGTGGGTATACTACCCGGCCCATACAAAGATTTCTTCGGCAGCTAACAAATTTAACCAGTTTGTTCGGTTTAGATTGGAAAATTCAAGTTAGATCAATGATTCGGTAAATCCTGAATCCCGGCAATCATCCCAGCGACAGGAGCAGTAAATGACCACGGCGTATAACAAATTCTATATTAATGGTGAATGGGTAGAGTCAGACCGCAGTCTTCTGGACGTCATTAATCCGGCCACCGAAGAGGCTTTTGCCACAATCGCCATGGGAACGGCGGAAGATGTGGATGCTGCCGCAAAAGCGGCCAGGGCAGCCTTCCCCGCCTGGTCGGAATCCACCATCGAACAACGCAAGGAAGTTCTGGGCAATATCATTGCCGGTCTCAAGGCGCGCAGCGATGAGATGGCGCAGGCCATCTCCAATGAGATGGGTGCCCCCATGGGCCTGTCGAAGACCGCCCAGTTCGGTAGCGGACTTGGACATTTCATGACCGCCCTGAAGATCCTGGAAAATTACCAGTTCGAAGAAATTCGCGGCACCACGAAGATCATCAAGGAGCCCGCAGGCGTTTGCGGATTCATCACGCCCTGGAACTGGCCGCTAAACCAGATCGCCTGCAAAGTAGCACCAGCCTTGGCGGCGGGCTGCACGATCGTCCTGAAGCCAAGCGAGCTGGCGCCGGTAAGCGCCTATATTCTGACGGAAATCATCGCCGAGTCTGGTCTGCCCGCGGGAGTCTTCAATCTTGTCAACGGCGATGGCCCCACGGTGGGTGCTGCCATTTCCGCACATCCCGAGATTGACCTGGTTTCCTTTACCGGCTCCACTCGTGCTGGCCAAGAAGTTGCCAAGGCTGCTGCCGATGGCATCAAGCGCGTCACCCAGGAGCTGGGAGGCAAGTCCGCGAATATTATTCTCAACGACGCCCCGGACTTCGCCAAGGCTGTGGCCGGAGGCGTAGCCGGGTGTTTCGGTAACAGCGGCCAGTCATGCAATGCCCCTACCCGCATGCTGGTGCCAAAATCACGCATGGCTGAGGCTATCGAGGTCGCCAGGGTGGCCGCCGCAAAGGCAACAGTGGGAGATCCTGCCGCGGAAACAACGAGACTCGGACCAGTGGTCAGTGAAGCCCAATACAACAAGATCCAGGGACTTATCGAGAAGGGAATTGCAGAAGGCGCCGAGCTCATTGCTGGTGGCCCCGGCAAGCCCGAAGGGCTGGAGAAAGGCTATTACGTGAAACCAACAGTCTTCGCCAATGTAACAAATGATATGACAATCGCCCGCGAAGAAATCTTCGGCCCGGTGCTGAGCATCATTGCCTACGAAGACGATGAAGACGCCGTGCGCATCGCGAACGATACAGAATACGGACTGTCCGGTTATGTTTCTGGCGAGCCAGCCCACGCCCAGGCAATCGCGCGTCGCCTGCGCACCGGCAACGTTCACCTGAACGGTGCTGGCCCTGATTTTTCAGCCCCGTTTGGCGGCTACAAGAAATCCGGTAATGGCCGTGAGTGGGGTATTGAGGGCTTTGAGGAATTCCTCGAAGTCAAGGCAGTGATGGGCGCAGCCTAGTATCATTCTGCTCGGAAAAGAGAACTACCATGGATATTCAGAAAGCAGCAATCGACCTCGGCATCGTCACCAATAACCTGGATGCCATGCTGGAGTTTTACCGGGACAAGTTGGGCCTGGATTTCGAAGCTACCATCGACATGCCCGGGGGTGGTGTCATGCACCGCTATCGGGTGGGTGACAGTGTGGTGAAGATCGTCGAGACGGAACCGCGCCCACCAGTAGAAGCGACACCCGGTGGCATTCGGGCTGCCACGGGCTACCGTTACTGGACCATTCACGTGCCCGACATCAATGGTCTGGTTGCGAAACTTGAAGCCGCTGGCGTGGAGGTGGCAATTCCCGTGAAGACAATCCGCCCCGGTGTGGCCATCGCCATGGTGGTTGACCCCGATGGCAACTGGGTTGAATTGCTGGAAAACAGCTAGGAGAAAATAGGGACAGATTTATTTTTTTAAAAAAATAAATCTGTCCCTATTTTCAGACGGGTCGGAAACCCTCCTGCCCGGCACGACAAAACCTCCAAGGAAGGCTTTGACCAAGTAGGTACATCGCTCAGAGTCCCATCAGAACTCCCGAAAATCAGCGAAGACTTTTTTGATGGCTGATGGGCAGCCCTCAACTTACCAGAGAGAACGCGCCTTCAAGGGCAGGTCCAGTACGCTACCATCGGGACGACCCACATGGATGATAAAAGTCTCTGCATCGGGATTGCTGTAACCCAATGAGGACATGCCACCCTCGGTCACCGCGCGGAATTTCACACTGTTGGCCGTGATTTCTTCCAGCTCCATCGTCTGGGGCACTGTAGTGCGGGGCTTGAAGCCTGGATCCCATTGCTGAATGTTTAATACCAGCGAGCCATCCACTTCTTCTATGGTGATCATCTCGAACATACTCGTTGATCCACCACCTGTCATACGCACCATGGCAGCGATGGAACCCCCTTCGGTGGCGATCCAGTTCTCTTCCAGTTGATTGGGACCGAGCTGTCCAGCCCAGTTGCCAGTCATCCAGTCCAGTTGATCGATTGTCGCCGCAGGTCCAGCCGCGAAAGCCATCGAAGTAAAGAATGACGCAAGCACGACACCCGCTGCCAAGACTCTTGTTTTGCTATTCATTATTATCTCCTGTTGATACTAGGGAACTTCTGAACCACGGGATGCTTTAGTTTTCTCCAACCAGGGGTCAAGCGATTCCCAATTCATTCTGAACATGTGCGGTGCACTATCCAGTATTGCCGCATCCAAATCCACACCTGCCTCGGTGAGTGCCGCGACCGTGTCGTCGAAGCGATCCTCCCAGCCCAGCTCGTCTTCGCCCCCGATTCTCAAGTATACCGGGAAATCTTTCAGGGCACGGTTATCGTAGGCCGAAGTTGCCAGTGCTGGCACCGCCACCACCCCCATATAGGCATCGGGATTACGGCGCGCGATTTCGAGAGCCGACATGCCACCGTTGGATATTCCTGCCAGCATCACCCTGCCACCGGCGATATCGTATCTCTGCTGTAGTACGCTAATGAGTTGGGCAACTTTCTGGTTGTTTTCAAAACCGCGAAAGGCGCGATTGTTCGGAGAAACGGGTACCGCCACCATCCAGCCTCGTTCGGCAAATCCCGAGCCCAGCCAGATCGACGTATCGCGGGATATGGATGCATTTCCAGGACCACCTCCCATAAGAACCAGCAAGGGACTTGGTTCGCCGGAAGACTGGGCTGGCCGCACCATGAAGACAGTTAATTGAGTGCCATCGCCCAGTTCGATGCGCTCCTGGGCAGATGCAGCAGCCGCCACGAATGTATTCATTAGCATTAGGAAAACAGTCAAGGCAGCGAATCCTGGGAGATATTTCTGGCAATCTGTTTTCATTCTTGTTCTCTTGTTCGTCCAGGGCGCATTTCCGGGTATTGTCCGATCCGCCTGTTACTGCTTCTTCGCCCTGGCCTTATAACTTTCAGCAAAGCGTTCCTGCAAGCGACGCATGCCTTTAAGCCAGCGGTCGTAGTCACCTGCTTTTCGCTGCATATACGTTAACACTTCTGGGTGAGGTAACACCAGAAACCGCTCTTCGGCCAGGGTCTGAATGACGGTGTCCGCCAACTGTTCCGGTTCGAGCATGCCATCGAGGCCGGCTACTCCCCCTTCCTCGCTGTCGGCCGTCATGGCGGTTCTTACTGCCTGCGGGCACAGAGCCGAAACCTTGATGCCACGGTCTCCATAGGTGATGGACAACCACTCGGCAAAACCGATCGCGGCGTGTTTGGTGACAGCATAGGGTGCAGAACCAACCTGGCTCAGCAAACCGGCAGCGGAAGAAGTGTTCAATAGATAGCCTTCTCCCCGTTCCAACATTGCGGGCAGAACTGCGCGAGCCGCAAACACATGAGCCATCACGTTAATGTCCCAGATTTGTTGCCACGCCTCGGTGCTGACGTTTTCGTCGCCCGGTGTGAAGATACCGGCATTGGAGCAGAACAGGTCAATGTGATCAAAGCGAGCCAGGGTTTCCTGCACGAGTTTATTGACGTCCTGTTCCTTGCCAACATCGCAGGGGATACCCAGCGCCTCTGTCTCTCCCCCGATTCGACCCACGGTTTCAGCGATTCCCACTTCGTTGACATCGGATACCACAATGGCTGCCGCTTGCTCTTTCGCGAAGCGCTCACACAGCGCCCTGCCAATGCCGCTGGCCGCACCGGTGACAACTACTACCTTATCTTTTATCTGCATATGCCTACCTTGTTTCTCACGCAGAAGCTATCTGGTTTAGCCGTTCCTTTATGATCTGTTCTGCCTCTGCCACGATGCGCTCAATCAGTTCCTGGCAGCTCGGTATATCGTCGATCAAACCCACAACCATGCCTGCCGACCAGATTCCACGATCCAGGTCTCCATCCTCGAACAATTCCTTGCCCTTGGCGCCTAGCACGAGTGGCCGAATGTCTTCGAAATCAGTCTGGCCTGGCTGTGCCTCGATCTCCACAACCTTCTCGGCGATACTGTTCTTAAACACACGAGCCGTGTTGCGCAGACTGCGATATATCAACGTCGTATCTAGCTCACTGGCATCCACCATGGCCTGCTTCACGTTCTCATGAATAGGCGCTTCCCTGGTCACCATGAAACGCGTACCCATATTAATGCCATCTGCCCCCATTGCCAGGGCAGCAGCCAGGCCCCTGCCATCGCCAAATCCGCCAGACGCAATAAAAGGGATCTTGAGTCGGCGAGCGGCCAGCGGTAGCAGGATCAGATTGGTTACATCATCTTCACCAGGATGACCGGCACACTCAAAGCCATCCACACTGACCATATCGCAGCCGATTTTCTCAGCTTTCAGGCTATGGCGAATCGATGTGCACTTGTGAATTACTGTTATTCCAGCGCCCTTGAACAATGGCAGGAATGGTTCGGGATTACGGCCCGCCGTTTCCACAATCTTTATTCCGGAATCGACGATAGCCTGGGCATATTCCTCATAGGGTACAGGTTTAATGGTGGGCAAAATGGTGAGATTGACGCCGAAGGGTTTGTCGGTCATCTCGCGGCAACGGTCGATCTCCTTCTGCAACGCCTCCGGTGTGGGCTGGGTGAGACCGGTCAGGATTCCAAGGCCTCCCGCATTGGATACCGCCGATGCCATCTCGGCGACACCTACCCACTGCATGCCTCCCTGCACAATCGGGTGCCGAATGCCTAACATCTCCGTTAACCTGGTCTTCATTCCCTGTCTTACTCCTCTATGCATTGCCGGCGCTGACAGAAGATACGAATACCATTCCTCTTCGCCGGTCGCTCAAGCCCCCCGAAGTCATTGCCCCGATTCCGCAGAAACAGGCCACTCCAGCCACCCATCCAGAAACCGGGAGGCTAGTGTACGTGGTCTCCCCGAAGCCTGCAAAGGTAGGGTATTTCCGGTGATTTCGTGTTATATTTTCGGGCCTTTTAGCATCCGCCAGCTAAAAATCAGGGCCTGTTACAGACGATTGTCATCAGGCCTAAACAATAGAAAGCCGGTAGGTCAAAATTTCACGCCCGTCGTGATAGCGCCGAGAACAACAATAAAAGCAAATTCGGCGATCGCTCTACCACCCACAATTTGGAGAGAATAACCATGATTCGTAAATTACTGGTTACCAGCATTGCGGCAGGAATCGCCGCGGCTTCGGCTGGTGCAGTGGCGCAATCCAGTGCCGGTGTCCAGGTCATCGAAGAGATCGAAGTAATTTCAACAACGCGCAGGTCGGAAGGATTGGCGGACCTGAACGCGGCTGTTTCAGTGTTAGGACTGGAAGAGCTTGGCCTGATCCAACACACGCACTACCAGGAGGCTCTTAACCGTCTTCCAGGCGTGAATATCAACCGCAACAATGGCCAGGAAAGTCTGATCTCCGTGCGCTCTCCAGTACTTACGGGTTCTGGGGCCTGCGGCGCATTCCTGGTGGCCGAGAACGGAATACCTCTGCGCTCAAACGGATTCTGTAACGTCAACGAGATGTTTGATGCTCACTCAGAAGTAGCGCAGCGTATTGAGGTCGTTCGTGGCCCCGGCAGTGCATTCTGGGGTTCCAATGCCGTGCACGGACTGATCAATGTCGTGCTGCCCGATCCCGGTGAAGCAGGCAATATCCGATTGGAATCTGGCCCTCGTGGTTCCTATCGCGCAAAAGGATCCATCGGCACCGACAATGGCAATTTCAAACAGACCCTGTACCTCAGCGGTGTCGACGAGCAGGGATTTCGTGCCGATTCCCATGTGCATCAGCAGAAGGCCTCCTGGCTCTACAGCTACACAACGCCTGACGGCACGGAGCTGGACGGTGGTTTCACTTTCAGCAACCTGAATCAGGAAACTGCTGGTTTTGTAGTAGGCAAGGACTCCTACAAGGACGATTCCCTGCGCCGCTCAAACCCAAACCCGGAAGCTTATCGGGACAGCGCCAGCACCCGTGTATGGACGTCCGTCACCCGGGAAGTCGACGATTGGGACATCGTGATCACACCTTACTGGCGTGAGGTGAATATGAATTTCATCCAGCACTTCCTGCCGGGTCTGCCCATCGAGGATTTCGAGCATCGCAGCCTCGGAGTGCAGACAGCGGGCTACCATACCCTGCCCAGCGGTGCCGAATTGGCGCTTGGCATAGACCTGGAAGACACCAATGGGGCTCTCAAGCAATTTCAGACCGGTCCAACCCAGGGTTCGTTTTTCCTGCGCTCGACCATTCCCCAGGGCAGGCACTACGACTATGAGGTTGATGCTCGCCAGATCGCAGGTTTCATCAACTACGAGCAGTCCTATGACTCTGGCTGGGATCTGTCGCTGGGTCTGCGCCTTGAGAGCATCAAGTACCACTACGACAACCTGATGATCGACGGACGTACCGACGAGTTTGGCGTACCCTGTAACCTCGGTGGCTGTCGCTACAATCGTCCAGCAGATCGCTCAGACGGGTTCACTAATGTGTCCCCCAAGCTGGGGCTGAGTTATGCGCTCAACGAAAATAACAATCTGCAATTCCGCGTTCAGCGAGGCTTCCGTGCACCGCAGGCTACCGAACTCTATCGCCTGCAAAACAACCAGTCTGTTGCTGACCTGGATTCAGTCGAACTGGACAGCTACGAGATTGCATTGACCGGCGCCGGAGACGGCTGGGACTACGGCCTTAGCATGTATCGCATGGACAAGGAGAACGAGATCATCACTGACAGCTCCAGGGTCAATCTCAATGGCAGCCACACACTGCACATGGGCCTGGAATTGGTAATTGGTTATGATTTCACCGAGACGCTCTCACTGCGTGGCGTTGCCAACCTGGCGAAGCATACCTATGAGAACTCTCCTGATCCTGCCGCCGCCGACATCACCGGTAACGATGTAGACACCGCACCGAATGTCTTTGGCAACGTGCGTCTGTCCTGGCAGCCCTCTGACAACGTCTCGACAGAACTCGAGTGGGTGAATATGGGTAAATACTTCACCAATCCAGAGAACACAGCCAGATACGGCGGACACAACCTGTTTAATGCAAGGGCTCGTGTGGGCATCAGTGACGAC
>JAQCBT010000034.1 GCA_027621405.1 Pseudomonadota bacterium
CGTCACCATGGGGGTCGAGGACATCGATCCCAATCATATCGTCGGCACCTACGTTGACCCGGAACAATGGAATGAACTCATCAGCGATCCGGATGTGCTGCTGGTGGATACGCGTAATAAATACGAGTACGAGATTGGCACTTTCGAAGGCGCGATCAATCCGGAAACAGATTCGTTTCGCCAGTTTCCCGACTACGTCAAGAAGAACCTGGACCCTGACAAACACAAGAAGGTCGCCATGTTCTGCACTGGCGGTATTCGTTGCGAGAAATCAACCGCCTTTCTCAAGCAGCAGGGCTTCGAAGAGGTCTATCATCTCAAGGGTGGGATTCTGAAGTACCTGGAAGATGTACCGGAAGAGCAGACGAAATGGCTGGGAGAATGCTTCGTCTTTGATAATCGGGTAACCGTGAATCACAAGTTGGAGCGGGGGCAATATGATCAATGTCATGCCTGTCGCATGCCGATTACCGAGGAAGACAAGAACAGTGAGCACTATCAGCAGGGTGTGAGTTGTCCCCACTGTTTTGACAAGCACGATTCACAGCAGGTCAAGCGTTACGCGGAACGGGAGCGGCAGATGGAGCTGGCGCGGCAACGAGGTGAGTCCCATATCGGTCAAACCATGCAGCAGACAATCGAGGATCGACGCCGCCAAAAGCTAAAGTTCAAGGATCGACAGCGGGAAGTAAGCAAGTAAAGGCTTCATGTGGCAGTCGCATGGCTATTGTCTGCATACTGAGGCTGTCACAGAGTCGCGATTTCAAGCATCAGACCAGAAGTACCACATACTCAACAGGGAGCAATGACAAGTGAGCAGGGAATTACCCTCCAGTCCCTATGGTGATTTTCTCGGTATCAGCATGCTTGATTACGGCGACGGTCTCGCTGAGTGTTGCATTCAAGTGCAGCCCCATCACCTGAATACCGGTGGCCGTGTGCACGGTGGGGTTCTTAGCTCTTTGGCGGATACCGCGGCTGGCGTCGCCGTCCGGTCTATCAGGCCAGAAGGTACCTTGACGGCGACTACCGATCTCAGCATGTCCTTCATTCGCCCGCCCAGGGGAAACGACTTGCTGGCCAGGGCGAAGGTGATACATGCCGGTAAACAACTCTACCGGGTTGAGGTCGACATCGTCTCCGCAGAGAAGCTTGTGGCGCGCTCCAGCGCCACCTTCATGATCGTCGCGCCCTTCGAGAAATCCTGATTAATTTGCGGTTCAGGCAATCCTGCTCGAACTGACTGTACCTGTTGTCGCAAAAGAACGGCGTTCAGGCGAAAAAACTTCATAAAATTCAATAAACTAGGGAAATCCCTAGGTAGCATGTCTGGTATCATCCACGGTTTTAGTGAAACGGATTTTCCGCCACCATGCCAAGGATTGAATCGTTCTTTGACCCGTTACTCGGTCTTACCGTCATAACGTTTTACGGTCAGGTCTCAGCCATGGACCTGATCAAGTGCATCGACTACTACTACAGGGGCAATCGCAGCAATCTGGTGTTGTTCGACTTCAGCGATGCGGACCTGATAGGCACCGAGCCAGAACCGCCGCGACAGGTATTCAATCGGCCAGATCGTTATTCCCGCAAAGGCGACCGCAAGGCATTTGTGTTCCCGACTCCGAAAGAGAAAGACCTCAAGCCTTTCCTGCAGGAGTACTGTCGCATAAAGGAAACCGAGTCCAACCTCGATGTGTTCGAAAGTCTGATTGATGCCAATCGCTGGTTGATGCAAGAGAAGGACGCGCATCGGGATTCCAGCAAATCGAATTTTCCTACCGGGAATGTTCCCTGACCTGAAACCTGTTAACAGAACCACTCGTTAATTCGGTACGGGTCGACTGAGCAAGGCCGGTTATCCGGTGATCGCGCAGCAGAAGCTGCCAGCTTATACCCAATCTTCAAAACTCTTACACAATTTTCACGGGAGGAGTGATTCTCCCAAATCGTCCGATATAGCTGCTGATCGCTTGCTATTTAGCAATGATTCGGTACTATTTTTTTGGCATGATCTGCGAGGAGTGAGCCATGCAGTGTCCAAAATGTAAGGGTGATCTGGAAACCAAAGAGCATCAGCACATTCGCGTACAGCGGTGCAATAAATGCTATGGTCTGTTCCTTGAGGCGCATATGCTCAACGAGACATTCGCCGAATGGATGGCAGAGTCATTTCTCGATGTGGGTGCTATTTCCCTGGGCAAGAAGTACGACAAGATCGATGACATAAGCTGCCCGATCTGTGAGGTCGCCATGGACAAGATCGAAGATCCTGTGCAGACCCATATCTGGATGGAATCCTGTCCCAAGTGCAACCGGGTCTTCCTGGATGCTGGCGAGCTCACCGACCTCAAGTACGAAACCTTCTCCGACAAGCTCAAGAACCTGCTCAAGGGCAGGCGCAAGAGGGACAAGGCTGGCGCCTGAGTTTAATTCTCCGGCTGTGGGATGCTGGTGGTGATAACCGGGCCCATGCCCATGATCTGCACAGTCACGGCTTCATCTTTGGCCATGTCATAGTGGTGGCCTCCGGGTGGCTGGTAAATAAACGTGCCTTCAGGGACGGCCACCATATTCTCCGGATCATAAATATCCGATTCGGGGCCCCAACTGGTATACCAGGTTCCCTTGATCACGGTGATGTAGCGAGCCGTGCTGTGATAGTGCGGGCGACTGCCAGCACCGGGTGGGAAGGTGATGCGCATGACATACAGTCCCGGCTTGGAAGGGTCGCCGTAGATCACCACGCTACGCGATCCTTCCTCTGGCTCCAATACATCAGGGGTGCCGATAATAAAGCCCAACTCGTCCGGCTCTACCGCCTGACTGTAGAAGGGCAGTATGCAGGTCAGGGCGAAAGCCAGCAGGCTACTGATAAGTTTGAATCGGCTGCGCATGATTGTTCTCCTGTTATTGTCTTTTGTCGCTCAGCAGTTGGGGCGTCGTGGTCAAATCTTGCCCTAGCGTAATGCAGGTGGGCCTGCTTGCCAAGCCGGTAATCATGGGCCCTGACAAGAAATCGCAGCAGTGCTCGTCATCGTGTTGCTGAGATTCATTGGAGTTTGCGCCAAACCCCCGCATTTCCAGCTCTGTAGGGGCAGGCATGCACTATTTTGGGTAGTTGCGCCTGGACGTCCTTGCCAAGCCTGCTGTCATTGATCTACCCTGTATCGGTGGAACAGGAATTGCAGGGAATGCTGGGAAATTCCTTCGTAAATAGGTAACCATAATGAAACACTTACTTTTAGTCCCGGTGACTGGATTGCTATTGGCCTCCTGTGCGACGCAGCCGACAAATTTTGCATCCATGAGTACAGAGCAGCTGATGGCATACAATGAAGGTAAACCAGTTCTGAAGCAGATTTATTGTACTGAAGAAAAGCGCACAGGCTCCCATATCCGCAAGAACTGGTGCCGCTCGGTTGAAGACTGGGTGCAACACAATAACCGTGCCTTGATGGCCCTGGATACCATTAATGTACAAGGTGGTTTTGTCCTGAGTGGCGGTAACTAGCAGCTATAGCGTCGGGGGAGTTCATACCCTGAACTGAACTTGTTCGAGCCCAAAAGTTCAAGTCAAAAAAAGGGAGCACAATGTGCTCCCTTTTTTATTTGCTTAAGTCAAAGATGCTGCTTCCAGGAAACAGCATCTATCGGGACTTAGAAGTCTACGCGGAATCGCGCATAGTAGAACGCACCTTCAAAACCCCATGGGCTGGAGCCGGTGAAAGTGTTGCCTGATCCAATGGTTCCATCCAGGTTGTCGATGTCCAGTGGTGCATCCTGGTCGAATGCATTGTTGGCACCAATCACGAAGGTGTAGGAATCATTGAAAGTATAGGCTGCTTCCAGGTCGAAGATCCACTCGCCGTCATAGCAGTTATCGTCGTAGTTGTTAACTGCCGGATTGGCACATGAGATGGTATAACCCGTACCATCAGCACCGCGAGGAGTAGCATCGCCACTGAAGTCCGCAGCTACCCAATCGTCGTAGTAGCTGGCGCGAGCCAACAGACGCACGTCGCCGATGAAGTGGTTGTAAGAGAACACACCCCGGTTTTCAGGGTTGAAGTTCTCCAGATCCACTACACGGTTACGGTTAACTTCGGAACCAGCGTTGTCCACTTCAGTCTGGGTGTTGTTCCAGGATGCGACAAGGCTACCGCTACCGGCATTACCCCAATCCACGTCCCAAGTCGCAACGATATCGATACCTTCAGTAGTGGTAGCGAAGTCGTTGGTGTAGAAGGACACAGAGTTCAGGTCAGCCGCACCGGGAACACCCAGTTCCTGCAGGCACACAGCCAGGTTGCCGGCTGGATTAGCGCGGGCCAGTGGGCAGTTGACGCCATCGGGTACTGGACGACCACCGATCTCGATGGTACCGGTTTGAGCGATACGGTCTGTGAGTTCGATGTTGAAGTAGTCAACCGTGACATTGATGTCAGGCGTCACGTCCCACACAACACCGACAGAGAAGTTATTGGAATCCTCTGGCTTCAGAGTCTGTCCACCCAGGAATCGGGCAATCGGGTTGTTGGGAGGAATCTGGCCACGCTGCTGGAGTTCGCCATCGATAGTGGTAGTAGAAACCTTGGTGACGTTTTCCTGACCAGGAGTCGGTGCGCGGAAGCCTGTGTTATAGGATGCGCGCAGGGATACATTGTCAGTCAGCAGGAAGCGACCGGCAACCTTGTAGTTGGTAGTCGTACCGAAGGTTTCGAAGTCCTCGAAACGCACCGCCAGGCCACCAGTCAGTCGGTCGGTCAGGTCGGCTTCCAGTTCGGTGTACAACGCGTAGTTGTTGCGACCCCACAGGCCAGCCTGTTGTGGGCTGAAACCAGCGAAACCGTGCGCCCCAATGCTCAGGTTAGGCAGGGGAGTAACACCATCGCTGTAGGTGTTGGTACCGTCGTTGTTCTGGAAGGCAAAACGACCAGCATCCCAGCTGTTTTGCTCACCGATAAGGGTTTCGAAGATCTCGTCGCGCCACTCTGCACCGAATGCGATAGTCAGGTCAGAGGCCAGACCGTCAACAGGCATGGTGTAGACGAAGTCTGCGTTCAGGTTTACCTCGGACTGAATATAGGAGCCGAGATCGAAGTCCTGCTGCAGGGCGCCATTCACGAAACCGTCTGGACCCAGTGAGGGGTTCCAGGTGTTGTTCAGGAAGAAGGACACCTTGTTGCGACCAAAACCACCAGACAGGTCATAGGTCAGGTTCGGGTTAATGTCACCACGCACACCCATCACGATGCTGGAATCCTTCAATCCGCCACCAAACTGGGGCGTATAGCCGCCAGGGATTACAGAGTTCAGTACCCAGCAGTTAGCGGGCAATGAATTCAGGGCGGCCTCATCGGCAGCCACGGCGGCTGCATTCAGCGGCGTGCCACTGCCACCGGAACCGGGGCTGGTCAACGCAGGACAATTGGAGGTGTAACCTGACTCACCGCCGCGCAGGTTGGTATCAACTACGGCGCGGGTATTGCCGTTGGTATAAACACCACCACGGCTGTTGGGGTTACGATAGAAGAACCCGCCTTCTGTCTCACGCATACCGAAGTTACCGTGTGCGTAAACTTCCTGGGTATCGCTGACGCGAATTCCGGAGTTGATGAATATATTCCAGTTGTCACGGAATTCCGGGCCACCGAAGATCTGGGCATAGGGCTGGCGAATGCTGTTGCGCTGGGCCGTATTACCGGAGGCGATCAGGGTTGCCGCATCAGTACGCTGGGTGGAGCGGCTTGTGGGATCCTGTTCCATCCACTGCGCGGTGATGTTGGCGAAGCCGTCATTACCCAGTGGCAGACCGAAGTTGGTAGCAAACTGGGTCAGGTTGCCATCGCCTTCGGCAAACTCGCCGGTACGGGCTTCAAAGGTAAAGCCATCCGGGTCGTCTTTCAGTACGAAGTTCATCACACCAGCGATGGCGTCAGAACCATATTGTGCCGCGGCACCATCGCGCAAGATCTCGGTCTGGCGGAAGGCCAGGGGAGGAATTGCGGAGATGTCAGCACCCTGGGAACCAGCGGCCAGCGAACCACCCAGTTCGGCGATTACACCGGAGCGGTGACGGCGCTTGCCATTTACCAACACCAGGATGTTATCCGGTGGCAGGCCACGCAGGTTCGCGGGTCGCACCAGGGTGGCGGCGTCAGAAATGGAGAAACGACCTACGTTGTACGAAGGTACAGTAGTTCGCAGCATTTCGTCGAGGTCCGCATAACCCATGTTGACAAAGTCATCACCACTGATAACGTCAACGGGTACGGAAGAATCGGTGGCGCTGCGCTCAGCACGGCGAGAACCAATGGTGATAATTTCTTCAACGAGTCCGTCAGCTTGCTGGCCAAAAGCAACAGGTGCAAAACCTGCTGGGGCCAACAGACCGAACGTGATGGCAGCAGGGAGGACCCTACGAGCCAGATTTGGTCGTTGTTTCATTTACTTCCCCTTTAAAGTATTGATTTTTTTGAGCTCAGAAAAGCTCTGATCAGAGCCCGACGTCTTAAATCCATGATTTCAAGAAATAAAATTCCCGAATTTTGGACGCTAAGCCTTAGCGCTAGGATAAGAGTCAATCCTGTAAAAGTCCACAGGATATGCCCGGAAAACGGGGTTTTCAGACCTAATCTGGACAAAAAAATAACCTCAAGGCAGGGCAAGATAGCCCCAATTTGGCTTTCTGGAGCGAAATCTCGCCAAATGCAAGTAAATGAGGATTAAAATCCTCGAAATTACGGTAACTCACAGTTATCGTTGTTGGTCGCTCACTTGATTTCGCTGCTGCGAGATTTTGCCCCAATCAGGGCGATGGACCGGTAATGATGACTGCAGGGAGATGTGTGGCTGGAGCGGAAATTGTGTGCCCCCCAACCTTGACAATGGAGCCGGAGGTTGCGTTTAAACGACGTGCAATTACAGGGGGGCTAGTGCTTTGCTCAGACGGGCTATTTTCCGGCAGTTGTGAGCGCAATCGCCGCCTGCATCAACACCAGCCCTGCTGGAAACAACTGCCTGCAATCTGCCAGCGAATCGGCGGATCAACATTCAGGGCCTGCATGGTGTAGGTATGGCCTTGCAGGGGAGAGCCATCGAACCACCAGAGCACCAGGATCATGCCGCCAAAGACACCTACCAGTTGGTTCTGGTTGCTGCCGAAAGCGGGCCAGATCATAGCGGGAATGCCATTCTGGCCGGAATTAAACTGACCCGGGTTGGATACGGCGCCACGAAAGGCTGCCACCTCGATGGCGTTCTTGAAGGGTGTAGTGGCCAGGATCGCCTCGGAAAACCGTGCTCGCTGGCTATACTGTTGGTAAGCGGGAATAGCGATAGACGCCAGAGTGCCCAGAATTGCAGTGACTGTGAGCAATTCCAGCAGAGTGAACCCGGACTGTTTGCGCTTGCTACCCATTAATGGACTGTATATTTTTGTAGTTATTAAGAGTGCGAATTCTAAGTGACTGAACGGCAACAGAAAAGTAAAACAATAAGGCGAAGTGAATAGCCAGGGCGCCTGCAATGAAACTGAATGTGTTTGGTCGAGAGCTGGAAGTCGTGCGCAGGGATGGTCAGTGGTTGGCCTTCTATCTCGGCAATGAAGGCAAGAAGAGACTTGCCGGAGATCTTGTAATCCCCGCCGAGATCGATGAGTCGGCGTTACTGACTTACCTGGCGGACGTCTACCACGAGTGGGCGACACCCACGCAGGAGCGAGTCTTCTTCATTTCCATGGACGAGACACTAAAAGACAGCCATGAATAGAAACGAACTCAACAACAATTTCATCGCCGATTTTCTGCGGCTGGAGTCCGCCGGGGGCATATTACTGATCGCCGCCGCCGGTCTCGCCATTATCTTTGCCAATACGCCGCTGGCAACGACATACCAGGCGCTACTGAATGTGCCGGTGGAGGTCAGGGTGAGCGACCTGGAAATCGCGAAGCCGCTCCTGCTGTGGATTAACGATGGCCTGATGGCCATATTCTTCTTCCTCGTTGGGCTGGAGCTGAAGCGCGAGATCGTCGAGGGGGAGCTGTCGGATCCTCGTAAGTTGATACTGCCCGGGGTCGGAGCCATAGGAGGGATGTTAGTGCCGGCTTTGATCTATGTGTGGTTTAACAGGGATGATGCGTTTGCTTTACAGGGTTGGGCGATTCCAGCGGCAACCGATATTGCTTTTGCCCTGGGAATCCTGGCCCTGCTTGGTTCCAGGGTGCCGACGGCGTTGAAAGTATTTCTCACTTCCCTGGCAATCATCGATGACATCGGGGCGATTGTGATCATCGCCATCTTCTATACCGCGAATCTATCGATGCTGGCATTGCTCATTGTAATCGCTTGCCTGCCGGTGGCCTGGTGGTTAAACAGGCGCAACGTGGTCGATTACAGCCCCTATATCCTGATTGGGGTGATCATGTGGGTCGCCATGCTGAAGTCGGGAGTGCACGCCACCCTGGCTGGGGTCATCATGGCGTTTTTCATTCCCTTGAAGGACGGGTCAGACCCGGAGCATTCACCCCTGAAAGAGCTGGAGCATGATCTGCACGGTATCGTTGCCTTCTTTGTACTGCCGGTATTCGCGTTCGTGAATGCGGGCATCGACCTGCGCGGTATCAGCGCCGATCAGGTGTTCCATGCAGTCCCAATCGGCATCGCGTTAGGGCTGTTCCTGGGTAAGCAGTTGGGGATATTCGGCATGTGCCTGTTGGCAGTAAAGACTGGATTGACCAAATTACCGAGGGAGATGAGTCTCACTGCTCTATACGGAACCTCGGTGCTCTGTGGGGTGGGGTTTACCATGAGCCTGTTTATCGGATCCCTGGCCTTCGACCAGTCCGGTGTGAATCTGCTATTCG
Source organism: Pseudomonadota bacterium (assembly GCA_027621405.1). Classification (GTDB taxonomy): domain Bacteria; phylum Pseudomonadota; class Gammaproteobacteria; order Pseudomonadales; family Pseudohongiellaceae; genus UBA9145. The sequence goes on from JAQCBT010000034.1 coordinate 8,868, forward strand.
ATGAGCGCCTGGGTATTATCGCCGGCTCCATCGCCTCAGGCATCCTCGGCTACCTTGTTCTAAGGAGCCATCTCGGGAAAGTTACCGTTTAATTCCTGTTATCGGGTTCTGCGGCCAACGGCACTGGCAATCCTCGCTATTCCATCCACGATACCTCGCGCAGCCCACAACAGGGCGAGCTTCGTTCGTTCTGCCAATGTGAGAAAGCGCGATGAGTGCAACTGGTCTCTAACCTTCCGCCAATGGGGTTGCTGATCCAGGAAATCTGAGAATCGGTGTGAAACCTTGCTCAGCAAAAGTGCCGCCAGGCCCAGAAACAGAACCCCGGGAATTACTGGCAACAGAAGTCCCAGCAGCCCGATCAGGGCAAACAGGGCAACAATAGCCAGTACTGCCAACTTCACAATTACCGGCTTGTCTTCGCGTTCTTCATAGAGTTTCATCGATAGCTCCTGTCTTCGGGATATATGTGGTCGAAATACATGAATTAAAAGGATGCACGGACCGTGCCATAGGCTATCTTATTGATATCTATATATTAATTAGAAGCGAAGAGACTCATTGCGGTGTATAACCGCAGTGACTTGGTTATTCTCGCCACTGCGGTTGCTGTCAAGAGCCGCAGCTTCAGGCGTGCTGTGGGCGAAGGGCAGGCAGCGAGACCCGCAATTCGCCCGGGCCAAGTAGCGCCTGCACGGCACAGCTTATGGCCAGGAACAGCGGGTATTCCCAGCCGCCGCCTTCATTGTTGAAGACCCAGCCAGCGCCCCAGTGCGCCCATGTGGCTCCGAGGGCGACCATGCCCAGGACCAGGGCGGTTTCCCGTACCCTGATACCCAATATCAACATCGCCCCTCCCACCATCTCTGCGATTATCACGCCGTAGGCAGCAATTGCCGGCAAGCCCAGAGACTCGAAGAATGCCACGGTGCCGGGCACGGTGAAGACTATGACTTTGAGATAGGCACTGTGGGCCACAAATATTGTGCCCAGGCTAACGCGCAGGAGAGTGGCTCCATAAGCTTCGGTGGTATTCATTGCGGTATTTCCTCACTTGGGTTGAAATTACCGGCCACTTTAATGTTTGAATACTTGCAAATAAATTAGCAAAATAAGCAATAATTATTTGCATAATTGCAAATACCTGATGTCACTTCCGATTGGCTACTTCATGAACTGGAACGATTTAAGGGTATTCCTTGCGATCGCCCATTCGGGATCCCTGAGCGGTGCCGCACGAATACTGGGCAATAATCACTCCACGATTTTCCGACGGCTGGGTGAGCTGGAAAAGAGTCTGAACGTTCGCCTTTTTGAGCGTCTGCCTGGTGGTTACGTGCTGACAACGGCTGGCGAGCGCGCGCTGGTTTTGGCTCGAGAGGCGGAGACTGCGATCGACAGGATCCATCTCGAGTTAGCGGGCAGGGAACTGACGGCTGCTGGCAAGGTGCGTGTGACTACTGCGCCAAACCTGGCGCGAACCATCTTACCCATAGCCGTGAAGAAACTGCGCAAGAGTCATCCGGCTATCGCGGTGGAGATTGCCGTAGGTGATAGCGATTATGACCTCAATCGCCGTGAGGCGGACATCGCCCTGCGTGCCACCACTTCACCGCCAGAAAACCTGGTCGGCAAGCAATTACGGGAACTTCCCTGGTGGGTTTGCTGCGGCGCCCGCTTCCCGGATAAACCGAAAAACCTGAAGCATCTGGATCAGCTCCCCCTCATCGGTGCCGATTTTGCCATGCTCAGGCTGCCGGTGTTCCAGTGGCTGGAGGACAACTACCAGTCGCAGATTGTGGCCCGGGCTAATGACCTGGTGACAATGTCTGCGCTCACCCGGGAGGGGGTAGGTGTTTCACTCTTGCCGGCTGATCTGCAGGAGGCGGGAGTCAGGCAGCAATTCCGACTACCAGACCGGGTGGGCCAGCTCTGGTTACTCACCCATCCTGACCTGCGCTTCTCGCCGCGTATCCGTGCCGTCTGGGAAGCGATTGAATTGGCGACAGCAGAGAGGCCCTGACTCCAAGAGTCTTAATCCTGCAGGCTAGCCCCGGCCAGTTGCGCAATGGCCGACAGGGTAACCTGGGCCGCATTCAACCCCAGGCGAAAATCGTCATCGGTAAACGTGGTCCACACGTCCAGCGGTGTATGCCAGGTGGGGTTCCAGCCCGCGCCCGTGTGGGCGCCGCGTTCGTTTTCTCGCAATGAGATGGATGGCACCGTGTTCATGAACACGCTGGAATCTGTGTTGGTCATGTGCGGACCGACGGTGGCTGGATAGTCTGTCGTGTAGGCATCTGCCGAGGCCTTGAAGAAGAAGGCCAGGTCTGCTGACTCATCCACCAGGTCTGATTCGGATTGAAACTCGATATTCACATCGGCTTCCCGCCTCTGGTCACGGCTCACGATGCCGTCGGCGCTGGGAGCACCATGATCCCAGAGCATCATGTCGTGCTGGATCATGCCCAGCCAGGTAGGTTCGGGATAGCGGCCGGAACCGGGGGGATTCTCGATGCCCTGTAGGTCGACCCGCTGCTCATGGTAGGCGCGGGCACCATTGAGTCCGGTTTCCTCATTGTTCCAGAGCGCGAAACGGATGCTCACTTCAGTCTCCACTCCGGGGGCATTGAATATGCGCGCCAGTTCCATCACCAGTGCTGTGCCGGAACCGTTATCGTTCACGGCCTCATTCACGCCATGACCATCCATGTGGGCGCCGATGATGTACATCTCATGGGGGCGGCTGGTACCCACCTTGGTGCAATACACCTGGGAGCGGGCTCCGTTTACCGGCTCCTCCCGGTTCAATTCGCGTATGCGTTCATCAGGTTGTGCCATGAGGTCGCGGTTGACGCCGGTGCCGACCCGATAGCCATAGATGGAAGAGCCGCCGGGGCCAGAGCCGTTGCGGCCAACCCGGCCGCCCGTGGGGGTAGTCAGGTCAATCACTTCATTGGATTGTGGGGGTCGGGGTCTGGAGGGCTGGGGTTCGGGGTCGAACACGTATTCGAGCCGCTCGGTTGCACAGCCATAGGACTCCAGTTGTTGTTCTATCCAGTCCACCGCGGCGCGGTTGCGTGACGTTCCCTGGCGGCGATCGCCGAACTGGGTGAGACCTTTTATGGTGGCCTTGTAGCTTTCAAGTTCCAGGCGACTCACGAGTTCGCGTATTGTGTCTTCATCCACCGTTTGTGCCATGGATTGGGCAGGAGTGAGCAGTATTGATGCGGATATGAGTGCTGTGCCTAGCGTAATAGTCTTCTTCATTGGTCTGCCTGGGATTGTGAAAACCTGTTTCTGGCCAGCATAGGCAAGCGCGAAGGCGCTGTCTAGTTCTTGGACTTTTACCCCTATTGATGAATAATGATTTCGTCCTCACAAAATGGCACCGGAGAAGACCATGGATAGACGACACTTTTTAAGGCGCAGTCTACAGTTGGGAGCGGCGGTGGCTACTCCGTTCTCCCTGAGTTCGGGTGCCTTTGCCGCCGCCATGCCCGCCGACATCGTCGATCTGGATGCGCTCGCCCTGTCCCGCGCGATTCAGGATAAGCAGCTCAGCTGTATCGAAGTCATGGATGCCTACCTCTCTCATATCCACCGGCATAACCCGGTCTATAACGCCATTGTGGGCATGCCGGAAGACGAACTCCTGCGACGCCAGGCGATGGCGGCGGACGAGGCCCTCGCCAGCGGAGACAACAAGGGCTGGATGCACGGCATGCCCTTCGCAGTCAAAGACCTGCAGGCTGTGGCCGGACTCAGGTTCACCAGCGGCTCGGCCATGTTCGCCGAGCGAACCGCAACCCAGGACAGTGCCATGGCAGCGAAACTGCGCGCCGCCGGTGCAGTTTTCATCGGTAAAACCAATGTCCCCGAATTTGGTCTCGGTTCGCAGTCCTACAATCCCGTCTACGGAGCGACCGGCAGCGCCTGGGATCCAGCACTGACATCCGGCGGCAGCAGTGGCGGGGCGGCCAGTGGCCTCGGCACACATATGCTGCCGGTAGCAGATGGCAGCGACATGATGGGCTCGCTGCGAAATCCGGGTGCGTTCAATAACGTCATTGGATTCCGGCCCAGTGTCAATGTCATGAGTGGCTCTGACTCCCAGCCCCGTGCTCTGTCTACTTCGGGCCCGATGGGGCGCAACACGGCCGACACCATTGCCCTGTTGAATACCATCGCCGCGATGCAACTGGGCAGGGATCTGAATCCCCTCGACCTAAGCTCGGTGAAGCTGGCCTGGTTTGGTAATCTCGACGGATATCTTGCGATGGAGCCAGGTATCACAGAATTGTGTGAATCGAGCCTGCAGGCAGTCGCAGAAGCTGGGGCGCAGGTCGAGAGCACCTTGCCCTTGTTCACCCTCAGTGATCTATGGCTGTGTTGGACTACCCTGCGTCATGCTGGCAGGGGGCGCAGCTCGCGGCGTTACTATGATGTGCCGGAAACCAGGGCCCTGTTGAAGCCTGAGTTAATCTACGAGATTGAGCATTCATTTGCGCTGACGGACGGAGATGAGTCCAATGCCAATCGCATACGCCAGGCCTGGTACCGGGAGCTGGACAGGTTGTTCGATCAGTACGATTTCCTGGTGCTGCCGACCGCGCAGGTCTTCCCCTATGACAAGAATCAACACTGGCCAACCCGGATAAACGGGCGCGAGATGGATACCTACCATCGCTGGATGGAAGTGGTTATTCCCGGTTCCCTTGGCGGCCTGCCGGTGATCAACGTGCCTGTCGGTTTCGATGCCCAGGGTCGGCCCATGGGCATGCAGATCATGGGACGCTTTGGTGATGATCAGCGGGTGTTGGAGTTCGGTCTCGCCTATGAAGCGATTACAGATCACCTGCAACAGCGCCCGCAGCTACAAAGTGCCTAGGGATTCTGTCCCAGGCGCTCCCAGGTTCGTTGCGCTGCTGTGCCTGTGTTCAGTCGTGGCCAACGCCCAGGACTATCGGGCACCACGTACTGAACATGGACAACCTGATTTCCAGGGCGTGTGGAATTTTAACGACTCCACTCCCCTGGAGCGTGCGCAATCGATTGGCAATCGTGAGTTCCTGACCGAGGAAGAACTTGCCGCCAAGTATGCGCGACTGCAAACGAGTACAGAACGTCGTGAGCAGCGCGAGCAGGATGTTGCGCAGCGGGTCCTGGAGGTGCCAACAGACGACACGGGGGCCTACAATAATTTCTGGTCGAACTTCGATGAGCCTTTTCCCAACACCCGCACATCACTCATTGTCTATCCAGAGAATGGACGCATTCCTACAACCCTGAATGGCATCATCACTCAGCGTTCACCACCGCCGTCCAATCCCTGCAACGATGGATTGGTGGTTATCGCTGACCGACCCGTGCGCATTTCGTTTGCAGCGATTTCCTGCGATCGTCCTGAAGACTTCGGACTGGCTTCGCGCTGCCTGTTGTTTCCCCAGACTACAGGACCTTACATCAAGGCCAACTCCTACAATAACAATATCCAGATCGTGCAAACCGCCGATCACGTGATGCTGTACACGGAACTCGGAAACGATCCGCGCATCGTGCCATTGGATGACCGGCCCTTTCTTGATCCGCGCATTGAAACCTGGACCGGAAGTTCCCGTGGTCACTGGGAGGGTGAGACCCTGGTGGTTGAGACCCGCCACTTCAATGCCAGGATGGCGGCGATTTTTACCCGCACTGAGGCCTACGGTAGTGCGAAGAACATGGTGTTGGAAGAACGCTTCACCCGGGTGGCAGAGGATGCCATGGTGTACGAGTTCACCCTCACAGACCCAACTACCTTCGTCGATCGCATCACTGCGATCACGCATTTCTCGAAACTGAATGGGAATATCTACGAGTTCGCCTGCCACGAGGGCAACTATGCATTGCCCAACATGTTGCGTGGCGCACGCATGGCAGAGGTCAGGGCAAGCCTGGGAATGAACCAGGACTAAGCAGGGTTACTCCGGCACGGCGATATTCAGGGTTTCCTTCACCAGTTCCATCACGAAATAACTGGTGCTCTCCAGGACATCGGGTAAGGAAAGGATCGTGGTGCCGAGAAACTTGCGGTAGGAATCCATGTCGGACAATCGCGCCTTGATCAGGTAATCGAAGTTTCCCGAGATCAGGTAGCATTCCTGCACTTCTTCCAGCTTGGCTGCGGCAGCCTTGAAGCGTTCGAAGGTGTCCTGTGAGGTGCGAGTCAGCTTGATCTGCACGAACACGATCAGATCGGCGTTCAGGGCATGTGGGTCTACCAGTGTAGTATAGCCTTGGATAATGCCGTCCCGCTCCATGCGC
>JAQCBT010000004.1 GCA_027621405.1 Pseudomonadota bacterium
CACCAAGCTGCTCAACCTTATCAACGAAATCCGCATCACCAGTTAGTTGATTGGCATTCAGCGCATTGCGTATAAGATCAGTTTCACTCTCATCCGCTTCCGCATCGACATATTTTTGGTACCGCGCCTGCCGTTCGGCGAAACTGGCTCCGAGAGCAATATAGGTCGACTCGAAATCAAGCCAGCGTGTAAATTCCTTGCCGATGCGCGCACGATAGCTGGACCAGGGATATTGGATGGGGTGCTTCACCATATTCGCCTTCACCGGGTTCCTCTCCACATACCGGCAGCACTGCAACATATAGCTCTCTTCCTGTATTGGACTGCATTTGAATCGCCCCTCCCACAATGAGCCGCTACGCCCGTCATGCTTGTTCACCCACCGTGTCTGACGAGCCGCCAATTGCTTCATTAACAAACTCACTGAAGATTTATCGTCACCAGGCTCAAGCACGATATGGACGTGGTTGGTCATCAGGCAATAGCTGTAGACTTTGATACCCAGTTCCAGCTTCCATTCGCGCAGATTCTCCAGGTAATAGCGGTAATCCTCTTCTCCCGCAAACACCTCATCACGGTTATGCCCACGCTGCACGATGTGGTGCGGCATGTTCGGTACGATCACTCTTGCCCTCCGTGGCATGACAGTCCCCTGTTCAGCATTAGTCGAATTACGATATAGTGCCTAAAGCCAGCGAACGCCAAATTTCTTCAGGAAAAATAATTACGTCCCTATTTATGAGAAATTCTCGAGCTACGCCGGAAATAGGGACAGATTTATTTTTCGCGAAAAATAAATCTGTCCCTATTTCCCTCATCCCGGCCAATCACCGAGGCTCCCTGGACCCCACCGGCTCCCCCATCTACGTCCCCGACAACAGCATCCAAACCCTCTCACGCCGCGACTTCCTGAAACTCTCCAGCGCCGCGGCCGCTGCAGGCATGGCACTCCCCGCATTCCTGCATTCACCACCCGCCGCCGCCCAGTCCATGACCTCGACCGAGCGCGAGCTGCTGCTCATGGCCATCGACGCCGCGCGAGCCGCCGGTGCCGACTACTGCGATGCCCGCATCATCCGCACCCAGTTCGAAGCCATCGGAGCGCGGGAGCAGATGATCACCCAGGTGCAGCGTACAGATTCCTTCGGTATTAACCTGCGCGCGCTGGTGGGGGGAAGCTGGGGCTTCTCTGCCACCCAGGATTTCTCCCGGGATGCGGTGGCCAACATGGCGCGGGAAGCGGTGGCCATTGCCGCGGCCAATAACGAGGTGGCGCCGTCGGAAACCATACTCGCCCCGGTTGATGTGTTCCCAGACGCCGACTGGGTTACACCCCACACCATCGACCCTTTCGAGGTGCCCATCGAGGACAAGGCGGCCTTGCTGCTGCGCATCAATGAGGAAGCGCTGCGGGTGAACAATGTGCGCTTCTCCTCAAGCTCCATCCTGTCGGTGAAGGAAGAACGCCTGCTGGCCACCTCGGAAGGCTCGGTGATTCGCCAGACCCTGATGCGCATCAACCCGGACATCAACATAACCGCCGTTGCGCCAGACGGCAGCGACTTCCAGACTAGAGGCGCCGTGGTGGAACCCGCCGGGCGCGGTTATGAATACGTGCGCGGCCTCGAGCTGGCCGCCTCTGCCCAGGGCTGGGCCGAGGAAGCGGCGGAGAAACTGCAGGCACCCAGCGTGGAGCCGGGCAAGTGGGACCTGGTGCTGCACCCTTCCAACCTGTGGCTCACCATCCATGAAAACATCGGCCATCCTACCGAACTGGATCGCGCCTTGGGCTTCGAAGCCAACTACGCCGGCACCTCATTCATCTACCCACCGGAAGACGTCATCAACAAACTCAGGATGGGCCCGCCCCACCTGCAGTTCGAAGGCAACCGCACCGAGTTCGGCGGCTGCGCCACCACCGGTTGGGACGACGAGGGCGTACCCGCCGAAGCCTGGCCCATTATTAAAGACGGCGTGTTTGTGGACTACCAGACCACGCGAGAGCAGGCGGCGTGGATCTCCCAGTACACCGGCATCACCCGCAGCCACGGCTGCTCCTGCGGACAGAACTGGCAGACCATGCCCTTCCAGCGCATGCCCAACGTAAGCATGCTGCCCGGCGAGGCAGACCTCAGCGAAGACGATGTCATCGGCGATACCGAGCGCGGCATCTATATAGAAGGAAGAGGCTCCTATTCCATCGACCAGCAGCGCTACAACATCCAGTTCGGCGGCCAGGTGTTCTGGGAAATTCGCAACGGCAGAAAATTCCGCATGATCAGAGACGTGGCCTACGTGGGCCGCACCCCCGAGTTCTGGAATGCCCTGGACACAATAGGCGGCCCCGGCACCTACTACCTGGGCGCCTCCTTCGGCGACGCCAAGGGCCAACCCATCCAGGTCAACGCCGTCTCCCACGGCTGCCCAATCTCCCTGTTCCGCGACATAGACATAATCAACACAAGCTAAATAGGGACAGATCTTTTTTCCGCAGGAAAATAGATCTGTCCCTATTTAGCGATTCCCGAAAAATAAATCTGTCCCTATTTAAAAAAATGGCAAACAACCCAACCCAAAAAGGCCTCTCAAGCGACGAGTTAGAATCCCTAACCCAGCGAATCCTGACCATGTCCACCGCCGACCAATGCCGAGTCAACATCTCCTCCGGCTGGCGCGGCTACACCAGAGTGGCAACAAACCGAATCACCTCCGCCGGCGGCGCCGACGCCACCGACATCACCATCACCAGCGTCTTCGGCAAACGGGTCGCCTCCGTCAACACCAACACCCTCGACGACGACTCACTCAGAGACGCCGTCCGCCGCGCCGAATCCGCCGCCCGGCTGGCGCCGGAAACCCCGGAATACATGCCCGAGCTGGCCCAGCAAAGCTACACCGACAGCGGCGGCTACTATCAAAGCACCGGCGAGCTGGAACCCCTGACAAGAGCCGAAGCTGCCGCACTGGCCATCGACCAGGCCAAAGCCAACGACCAGATCGCCGCCTCCTACATGGACGTGCAAGCCGGCAGCAACACCGTCGCCACCTCCAACGGCCTGTTCGCCACCCACGCCAGCACCGGCGTGGCCTACACCCTCACCTCAAGAACTGTAGACGGCCTGCAATCCGGCTGGGCCGGCGACGAGGCCAACGACTGGAACAACATCGAAAGCCAGCGCATCGCCAACGACGCCGTCAGGAAATGCCGCGACTGGCGCAAGACCGACCTGGAACCCGGCGAGTACACCGCCATCCTGGAACCCACCGCCGTGGGCATGTTGATGCTGCGCATGATGAATGCCTTTAACCAGCGACCCGCCGACGAAGGCCGCTCCTACTTCTCCAGAACCGGCGGCGGCAATCGATTGGGAGAGCAGCTCTTCGATGAGCGGGTGACGATATTCAGCGACCCGGCCTATGAAGATGCGCAGACTGCGCCGTTTACCTCGCAAGGTGAAGCACGGGAACGTACCACCTGGGTGAACAACGGGACTTTGGAAAACCTGTCGCGATCACGCTTCTGGGCAGATCAACTGGGTGAAACGCCACTGGCCGGGCCCAGTAACCTGATCATGGCCGGGGGTAATGATTCGCTGGAGGACATGATTGCCTCTACCGAACGCGGTGTGTTGTTGACCCGGTTCTGGTATATCCGAGGGCTGAATCCGCGGATCATTTCCTATACGGGTTTGACCAGGGATGGCACGTTTCTGATTGAGGATGGCAAGATTAGTCGGCCGGTTACTAATTTTCGGTTTAACCAGTCGCTGGCGGAGATGTTGCAGAATGTGGAGATGGTTGGGCCTGCTACCCGGGTGGCGGCAAGTGAGAATAGTTCGGTTAGTACGCCGATTGTGGTGCCGACGTTGAAGGTGGGTGGGTTTAATTTGAGTAGTGTTAGTGATGCAATATAGAAGTAGCGATCAAATTTCTCTGACCCCCTCTAATTCTTAGACTGAAACCAATTTTTGACTAACTTCTGGCGAGATATTCATATAAAGCATCCCGACACTGATCAGCCTAGATCTCTTACTTCGATTGTGATTCCAATATTGTTCTTGAGCCAATTTCTCATAGCTAACCTACCAGGTTGCTTACACTTCTTCTCACCACCAGGCTTTGAGATAAATACCAATTTCTGCACTTCGTTTCCGAGATTCTTAGCAATTATTGCTTTCATAATGTCTTTTTCATACTCGGTGTTTGGATTCCGAAGCCCAAGTGCAATTTCCACAATTGTCCCTTCTTCCGCGAAGTAGTAGTCAACCTTCAGAGAATTATCTCCACATAGCGATACTTCACTTAAATCTGACCCGAAGTGCATCATTGCTCTTCTCCCAACTTCGCGAATGTATTGATTAGTGGAGTGATTCCCAATTCCAGACCCCTTTACATCAAAAAAATCATCAGTCTCCAGTGCAGTAGCATTAGCTATTTCGAATAGTGTGTCTGCTTTGTTCATAGATTTATAATCTTAATTCAGAAGGGGTTTTACATTTCCAGGAGCGCCCATTCGAAAACGATCAGAGTAGCATTGCCTTCAATTTAGTGAAATCTTTCCAAAAGCACATTTGAAAGTGGAGTCGCCAGTTCCCATTGGACCGTTATTGGCTCGTCCCCTTCCCAATCAACAAACTTGAGGTCCCCACAATATACAAATGGTGCTGCCTTACCCTGAGGTGTTTTCCCTTCACTTCTCACGAAAAGATGCACTTTTCGGCCATCTATTTCATGGTTTGCTATTCTTTTACCCGAGGGTTTACTCCTGTTAGTTCTGTTCTGACTTACCCATTGAAACCTTTCTTTGGAAATGAATTGATCTTCATACTGGTGTTCCTGAGCCATACCCTTTTTGTTTAGAGTGACTAGAAGGAAAATGTGATCGCTATCCACCACGTAACCCTGATTCCAGCGAGAAGCATTAAATTCTAGCCCCCATAGAGGCGGAATATCAGCCCTCATGTACTCACGCCAAAGCTCAGGGCCATTAATAGCCTCGCCTAGTGGTTCCAACTTATAAGCACCATCAACGATCTCAAACCTGACTTGCTGCGCTTTCCCAGGCTGGCCCGCGTCTTGACCGAAAAACCCTCTCAATAGGTCCGGCAAACAATTATCTTGGTCTTCCCCTTTGTGTATGACGTTTACTGCGATCTTCGCGAAATTTGCTTGGTACTGTTCGTCACCTACCATGACTGGGATCCATCCAGTTGGAATTCCCGGGTTCTTATCCCTATCAGGCAAGAACAGTATAGGCTTACCACCTGAATGACTAACACTACAAATAATCTTTCTAGCGAAATTTGTCTCACCATGTAGACGGTCAAGGTATTGGGAAAGCCGGTAATCACAAACTTCTTGAGTGAGCATTCTAAGCTCATCGCTATTTACTACTTTTAGCCCATTGCTTTCAAATATCTCTCCTGAGTAGGAAAAGTACTTGATATCATCCATACCCCTCCCATTGATCCATGCGTCAATAGGATTACGCTCCAGTAGACTGGCCATTGCTTCCTGGTCATTCAGCGCTTCCCCAAACTCCTCCGTTAAGGTATGTATGCGGCTCGCTATTCGCATCGACTGACTACTTAGCTCTGAAATAGCTATTTCTCCAGGAAACTTGTCTTCAGCGATCATCGCAAGCAGTGTAATCATTTTAAAGCTCTTCACCATCGGCGTGACTTCAAGTGCCTCAAAGAACACGCGATTAGACCTGAAGGCTTCACGCTCTTTCTCGGTTAATTCATTCTCAGCATTAACGAATCCGAACCAGGAGCCGTAAGACCTTCGCAACCTTCTTGGATCGTACCCCTCGTGCCATGCTTCACTTGCGGTAGGCCGACGGCCATGCAATTCTTTAAAGCTTCTAAACCAAAATGAAATCTGGTCTGCTACGGCGGTTGGTCGAGATAGCGCCTTTAGAATGTTGATAGCCTCGAGCTCATATTCAACTGAGCACCCTGTCGGCAGCTCTAATGTGCCATTCTCAAGCGCTTCTAAGGCTCTGCTCACTTCTCCAATATTTTGGCCTGCACCTGGTAATAGGAGCATGGGGACTTGGAGGAAAGTTCGATGATTTCCAATATAGTCGATAACGGTTAAATGTGACTTACTGCTTGCTTTTCTTAGCCCTCGCCCCAGTTGTTGTAACCAGAGTATCTTGGATTCAGTAGGCCGCAACATCATGACTGTATCTATGGCTGGCACGTCGACTCCTTCGTTAAACATGTCGACTGCAAATACAATATCCAGTTCATTACTCTCAAGCATTTGCAATGATTGGGTACGTGGCGAAGAGCTAGGCCCAGAGTGAACTGCTGCTGTGCGCACACCTTTCTTCTGGAAAAAGTCAGCCATGAAGTCGGCATGGCGTTTCGAGACACAAAATCCGAGGGTGCGCTTTTGCCCTCGCTTTTGCCACTGTTCATAGGCATTTTCAGCTCTTGCTTCGGTCGCTACTGCGAAATCCAGTTTTTCGGGATCAAATCGACCACTTCGCCAAGGAATATTCTCAAAGTCTATATTGTCTGGGACACCGAAATAGTGGAATGGGCACAATATCTCTTGGTTGATGCCCTCAAAAAGATCACAGCGATAGACAAGATTTTCACCACAGAGCCCTAGCAAGTCGCCACCATCGGATCTTTCTGGCGTTGCCGTGAGTCCGAGTAGAAAGTCGGGATCGAAATAGTCGATTAGCCTACGATATGTTTTCGCGGCCGCATGGTGAAATTCATCAATGACGATATAGTCAAAATGATCCGGGCGAAATTGATTTAAATGACTTTGGCGGCCTAAAGTCTGAATAGAAGCAAATAGCACTTGTGCATTCTTTGCGTATTCCCCACCCCCATAGTAGCCAAAACTAGCGTTTGGCCTAATTCTTCGGAATGTTTGTCTGGCTTGCGTTAGGATTTCTTCTCGATGTGCAACAAATAAAACTCGTTCGAAACCATCTGTGTCAAATGCAGCCAGCCAAGTTTTACCAAGCCCTGTTGCCATCACTACAAGACCGGCTTTGTCTCCCTGCTCCCGGCAACTTTCTAGCGCTTCGAGAGCCGAAATCTGAATCTCATTTGGGTTCGGCGTTTCTTCTGGGGCCTCTGTATCTAGATCTACTCCCTCGGAACTCGCGACGGTTGTGGTTACGGTTCTATTCTTTGAGTACTCATCAATCCATTGCTGGCTTAGCTCGCTTGTTTTTGAATGGTGAAAGAGGCGATCAAACTCTGATTGGGTATTTGAAATCTGATCACTGCTTGTAGATGTTTGAAATCGAAGATTCCACTCTAACCCACGTGTAAGCGCATGCTTGGTAAGGTTTGAGCTACCCACATAAGCTGTCTTTTCTTCGCTATTAAAGTGAATTAAGTATGCTTTCGGGTGGAACCCAAGCTCACTATCTGTGTTGAATACCCTGACCTCTGCACGCTCCTCATACTCTTGAGTCCAATCGAGCAGTTTCAATAACGCTCTGGGTTCCGTTACTCCGAGATAATCTCCAGTCAGGAATCGCAATCGACCATCTCGCTCAAGTAGATCTATCAAGTAAGACTGGATTTGAGCCAAGCCTGATTGAGTTACGAATGCAACCGCGATATCTACCTGGCTTGCACTAGCGATGTCTATAGCTAATGAAGAAAGCAGTGGGCGTTCTTCATTTCCGAACACAGTTGGTTGGGTGGTGGGTGCTGAGTAAGCGGTCCCGCTGTCCTCAACATCTTTATCATACTTTAGGTAGTTGGCCTTGCTCGGTATCACGTACCTCACGCCACCACGAGGGTCTACTACATCTCCGCTGTATCGAGGGATAACATGTACATGCAGATGCGGTATTGTCTGTCCACCTGCCGCACCAATATTGATACCAATATTGAAACCTTCTGGCCGATACTGGCTAAGGATGAGATCTCTAGCTAGTGAAATCGCCTTAATTAACTCGATCTGCTCCTCGAGTGTAGCTTCAAACCAGCTTGCGAAATGACGGTTAGGTATCACCAACATATGACCGTCGGTAACAGGGAAACCATCCCATATACAAGTTATGTTCTCATCTCGGTAGGCGATACGCGCTTCTTCTGGATCACAGAAAGGGCAGGTCACAGGACTTCCTCAATAAGCAAGTGCCCATCAAGACCTTCCTCAACACAAACGCTACAGAGCCATCGTGTCATTCGAACTTTCGCGATTCTCTTAGTTAAGCATCTAGGGCAACTATGACTAAACCGTCTCTTAGATCGTTGTTCTGTTTTCTCTAGGGAAACATCGAGCTTCGTGGTTGGTTCAAATCCTGCCAAGCGTACTAGCGATCGCCATTCTTCACCATGGGGCGAGACTGAATCGCCGTATTTGTGAAATGCAGCAATATGGCCAATCTCGTGGCACAAGACTTCTTCGAGATACTCGATTAGATTTCCTAACAGTTGTCTGTTTAGTCTGATGGTTTTTTTTGCAGGTAGGGTTCGCCCCAGAGAGCGAGTAAGCCTAGACGAGAATTCAATTTCGATGCCTTCTCTGATGTTCGAGATGCCCCACAACTTACAAAGTCTATCCAGTTCGCGTTGAATAGCTACCTCAAGATGGTTCTGATCGGATAATGACTGGTGCATAGTTAGAATTAGTGTCAACTATCAAACGGCGAATAGATTCTTTACAGGCTCCAACAATGGAATGTCAGCGGGTGCCCACTCAATTTCATGCAGCTCACTTGGGGATAGCCACCTTAGTTCATCGTGGTCATGAAGTTGAAATTCGCCATTGAGATGACAAACCTCATACGCGATAAGACGTATCACCTTCTCGCCATAGTCATAAATACTCTCACCGATAAACTTTCCAATCCTAGTTTCAACTCCGAATTCTTCAGCCAATTCGCGTGCCAAGCATTGTTCTGGTGTTTCATTGGGCTCCAGTTTCCCACCTGGAAATTCCCAAAATCCGGCCAGGTGTTTGCCTTGAGCTCTCCTTGCAGCAAGGATCTGAGTATCTCTTCTTATTACTGCAGCTGTTACTGTGATCACAAATTTCTCATTTACCTAATTGCGAATTCTATCTTTCATGAGGGCCAGACTACTTTGATAACCAATATTCCAACTGTTGAACCCAAAAGTTTATTCTTCATATGCATGGATAGTCTCGAATGGAAAAAGTCGCTTTCTCCCTACCCTCACCCCCTCATAATTATCCAAAAACTCAAACTCCCCCTCTCGAAGTTTGAGAATCGCCAAATCCACATCCGCCCCCACATTCAACGTCCCCTTCCCTCGCAGGAACGGAAACACCTTCGCCGCATTCACCGTCGCAGTGGCCACTACCTCGCTCAGGCTCATGTCACTGAAGTTCAACAACTTGGACAGTATGTTGGGCAGGTCCACCACCCCCGGGACGCTGCGGCTGGCAGCGAAGCCGTCGGTTGAGGTGGTGTCGGGCCAGAAGCCGGCGGTCATGATGGCGTCGAATGTGTCCCAGCGCAGGTGGTCGATTCTGCCGTTGGCGATGTCGAACCGACTCCCGTTCAATCGAACTTCATTCATCATCAGATATGCCCATTCCTGCTAATGCACTGTTGCATGGGTTGTCGGAGGGGAATCGTGCACAACGATGTCGCCGGGTTTGAGGAGTTTGACCAGTTCGCCCATGGGGGTTTCCGACTGGCCCATGTGAATCATCACCGGCAGCTTGAAGTAGCTTGCGGCTTCCTGTGCCCGGCGCAGCACTTCCCGGTCGTTGGCGGTGACTTCGGCGGTGAGGCGTGCCTTGACCCCCACCACGTAATCCAGGTTGCTGGCGATGGCCGCCTTGCAGGCTTCCACGTTGGCCAGGCTGAGCTCAAAGGTGTCGCCTTCGCCGATGACGCCGCGCCTGCCGATGTTGATCAGGATGCGGGCGGGCTGGGGTGCGGCGCGGGCCATGGCGACGATGTCATCGATGTTGTCGGCGCCCGCGGAGCCGGCGTCGACGAAGCCGGTAATGCCGTCTTCCAGGGCGATGTGTGCGCCTCTTGGGTCCTGTAAATAATGGGCGTGGATAGCCAGCAATGGAAATAGGGACAGGTCCATTTTCCTCTGGAAAATAGGACCTGTCCCTATTTCCAAGCTATCAAGGCCGCCCGGGTTATTGGCGTTTGGGGCGTGGGCGGGGCTTGAGAATGGGTTGCGATATATAGGAGGAAGAACAGGCGAGAGTATGGAGGGTATTGAGGCAGCGGATACACCGAGGGCCGCCCGGAGGCCGGATTTGAGGAATTGGCGGCGGTGCATGGCTTTTTATTCTTACCGTCCGTTTTGGGGGTGAACTTATGCTGCCTCTACGGGTGCGGGGAGTCAACTGTATTAGGAACAGCTCACCCCCTCTTCCTCCAGTTGTCCCAGGCGGGAGCGACTGACCGGGATCTCTGCGCCGTTGCTCATGACCAGCTTGCCCTGCCGGCCCATGCGCTGCAGGGATGCGATATGGCTGCTATTCACCCAGTAGGATCGATGGCTCTGGAAGCCCAGCGTCGGTGGTAATTCGGCGATGGCGTCTTTCAGGTTGTATAGCACCAGCGCCCGGCCTTCGGTGCTTACCACCAGCAGGTAGTGCAGTTCCGCTTTCAGGTAGATCACCTCCCCCGCCAGGGGTGGGGATGCCTCGCGCAGGAAAGCGGGTTCCGCTGTGGCTTGCCCGGGGTTGGGCACAGGCCCCGGTCGCTGCAGGCGAAAGCCGGCCACCCACGGCGCATTGATGACCAGCCAGGTCAGGACGGCAGGCGGTGCGATGTTGATGAATTCTTCCAGCAAGATGGGCAACAGGGGATTGCCGGCCACAAGCGGCTGCGTGTCCTCTGGCAATAGCAGGTAATCCAGCAGCAGGCCGAGGGGGCTGAACAGCAGCACTCCCAGCAGGCCGGACCCGGCGAGTTGCAACCAGGGGTTGAGTCGTTCAAACCAGCGCCACCGATGCAACAACAGGTGACTCGCCACCAAAAGTGCCATGGGGGTGAGGGTCTGCAACTGCCATAGCAGGAGGGTCTGCCACAGTGAAACTCCCGGGGTCGGCTCACCGATCAGGGCGAACAGCAGGCCCAGGGTTACCGCGATCCCCAGAAAGTAACGCAGGGGATTGAGCATACCCAGCTCAAACTGCCCATTCATACAAAATCCTGCCCATTCGTGTAATCACCTGATCGCCCTCGAATTTTCCTGCCGTAATGGCAGTGAACTCACTATCGATAGCATTAAGAGGTTATGTCGATGCAATTTAGTAAATCTGTTCCAACAACCATTCTTTCCAGCCTGGTGCTGATCACATCCCTTGGCGCCAAGGCACAGGATACTGACCAGCAGGGCTGGTACCTGAAACCCACCCTGGCGCTGAGCCAGATGTCAGACCAGACAGTTAATACGACAGGAGTCGGTGCACTGGATGGGTCTGGCAATGCCGCGCTCAGCAGCGGTTTCGCCTCGGGGCTGGTGCTGGGCTATGACTATGGCTCACGCTGGTCGGCGGAGCTGGGCTGGGAATACCGCAGCAATGGGAGTGAGGTGAGCCTTGCGGATGGCCAGCGCTTCAACGACGGCAACTACGCCTCCAACACCTTTTTCATCAATGCGCTTTATGGGTTCGCCGAAGGCCAGTTCTGGCAGCCCTATGCAGGATTTGGTTTGAGCTTTATCCAGGAGATTGATATCGACCTGGAGACGCCGGCCGCCGAGCTGTCCTATGCCGGTGATGGCGATACCGGCTTCCAGATTTTCGCCGGTGTGGAGCGGGAGCTCGATGCGCGATGGTCACTGCTGGGGGAGGTGCGTTATACGCGGTTTAGTGGCATTGAGCTGACTGGCGAGAATACGGTGGGGACGATGGGGGGGCTGGATTACACGCCGCTTAGCTTGCAACTGGGGGTGAAGTTCAGGTTCTGATTTAGTGGGGACAGGTCCATTTTCCTTAATTAGGGACAGGTCCATTTTCCTGCGGAAAATAGGACCTGTCCCTTTGTCGGTCACGCTTCTGTCACGTACTCGACCTGACTATTTTCGGGAATAATTTAGCAATCGAATTCAGCGCTTCTATATTTCTATGCAGGCCAGTTGGCCGGGTGTTTATGAACAAGGAGAAATGAAATGAGAGAATTGACTGAAGTTGAAGCTAATGTGGTGGTTGGTGGAAGCCTGATCGCCGACTATGCGGCTGAAGGTGGTGCCGTAGGCACTGTTGTCGGATACGTGGCGGACACTACCGTAATGGGGGCCACTCGTGGTGGATTTGCTGGCGCAATGCTAGGTGCTGCCTATGGCGGAGGCTATATGGTTGGCACTTTCCTGTATAACTCCTACCAGGACTCTTGAGATAACTGAAGGGAGATTCCGGTGACCGAAAAGCGAGCCAAACGTATATCACTGGTCTTCATGGGAGTTTCTGTCTTCATGGGCTTGAACTATACGTTCGTGGAACAGGACATGGTCTTTGCGTTGATGTCGATTTCCGGATTTTTCGTATTCCAGTTCGGACTGGAGAATCCAAAGCTGCTGATGTCCAAATCATGGAAGGAATTCGGTGAAGAAGTCGATGTAGCCACTGGAAAAGAAAAGC
Organism: Pseudomonadota bacterium; assembly: GCA_027621405.1. GTDB lineage: Bacteria > Pseudomonadota > Gammaproteobacteria > Pseudomonadales > Pseudohongiellaceae > UBA9145. Next base: position 12,571 of record JAQCBT010000004.1, read on the forward strand.
TCGCAGGAACACCGCTGTATTTCGCCGCGGTGTTCTTTTCTGTGCTTTACATTATTCTGGTCTAAGGCGTTCTTGCAGGGGGCTGGCTGCTGCCCCGCTGCCGTTTCTCAAGCGCCCTGCCTATAGTGAACGGACAGGTCAGGGAGGGTATGGGCATCGCATGTTTGATAGATTGAAGTGTGTGTGAGCCCATCTGCCCGGAACAAGCTAGCCTACTCCTCGAACACCCGCTTTACACAGTCCGGACAGATCCCGTGACTGGGATGGGTCCTCAGCACCCGCACCAGCAGCTCTTCATAACTCACCCACTTCCCCGCAACCGGGTCCTTGTAGGCCTTGCAATACATACAGATGCTGGGCATGTCGATATCCGGCGACGGGATCTCGTGTTCGAAGGCGATGAAGTATTGCAGTACACCGGTTTCATCTTTTATCGGTGTGATGGATAACTCCACCCAGTACGCATGGCCGTCGGCGTGGTAGTTGAGGATCTTGCCGGAGAACGGCTCCTGCCTGCTGAGTGTCTGGCGCATCCGATCCACTGTGTCTGTAGAAGTCTGAGGGCCCTGCAGCACACTGCCAGGGCTCTTGCCTCTCAGATGTTCGGAGCTGTGACCGCACAGGTGGGTAAACCCGTCGTTAACCCACAGCACCAGGCCGTCGGCGTCAGTAACGACGACAGGCTGATGCAGCGAATCACAGATCTGCCGCAACATGTTTTGCACAACGACCACCTCCGGGTTTTCACCAGTATGGCGCCACGTCGGCGAATAGCAGGGAATTCGGAGACGAGCTTTTGTTTGCAGTTTACTCCTATTGGGACGGGATAGGAGCATTTCCATTCCACAATGGGAGAAATACCTGCTCCTCGATCAAGCCCTCGATTCAAGGCAGTTTTGCGACATTCCCAATACACTGGCAGCGCCTGAAACAGTGCTTTTTCCAGGTCGTTTCCTTGATGTAATATTTCCTCATGACGACTATGCCCTGCCCCTGCTGTTCCGGAAAGCCTTTCAGCAAATGCTGTGAGCCCTATGTCACCGGTGCGAAGAAACCGGTGACGGTGAAGCAAACCATGCGCGCCCGTTTCACGGCCTATGCCCTCGGTGGCTATGGCGACTACCTGTTCCATACCTGGCACCCCCAGTACCGCGGCGGGCTTACTGCCAAATCGCTGGCGAACAGGTCGCAGAACTGGACGAAACTGGAAGTGTTCGAGGCGAAGCAGGTGGGTGACCGGGCAGCCATCGAATTCAAGGCCTACTTCACCAACGACAAGGGTGTCACCCAGTGCCACCACGAGTTCTCGCAGTTCCTGCGCCACAAGGGGCGCTGGTACTACACCGATGGCAAGGTGAAGATGGACGAAGTGCCTGCTGCGACTGCCCAGGCCTGATTTATTCGGTTTACCGAAGTTTTCTGTCGTTTCTTGCCCTTTCGTTCCTGAAGTCCCTATACTGGTCAGGCTTGATCAGTTTACAGGGACGTAAATGAGCATCACCACATTCGATACTCTAAAGTTTGTGCGAAGGCTGGAAGAAGCGGGAATGCCTTCTTCCCAGGCCGAAGTACAAGCCGAAGTGCTAACCGAGGCATTCAACGTGAACCTGGATTCACTGGTGACCAAAGACTTCCTGGCGGCAGAGTTTGCCGGCCAGAAAGCCTATGTGGAAACCCGGTTTGCAGAGCAGAAAGCCTATATGGACACACGCTTTGCCGAACAGCAGGCGACTATGGATACCCGCTTTGCGGAGCAGCAAGCTTATATCGACACGCGCTTTGCCGAGCAACAGGCCTACATCGACACCCGATTCGCTGAGCAACAGGCAATCATGGATACACGGTTTGCCGAGCAACGAGCAATCATGGATACACGGTTTGCCGAGCAACGAGCGATCATGGATACACGGTTTGCCGAGCAACGGACCTATATGGATCAGCGCTTTGCCGCGCAGGATGCGAAGATCGATTCCAATCACCGGGTGTTCGTCTGGACCCAGGCCATCATCATGGCGGCGGTGATACTGCCCTACTTACAACGGCTGATTGCGCTATAGGCGAAGAGGTTTGGCTTCAATCAGTTAGAGAAGGAATTGGAGCCATAGCAGAAATACAGTGTGCTATTTTTACTCCGACCCAAATACATCCGATTAAGCCGTGACCCAAATATTGTCGGGAACTAGTCCCCGGTCACGATTGCTTGCAGCGAACTGGGCAGGCCCGTCACCTCAAACAGGATCTCATTACGCCGGAACCAGGGCGGCATGAAGGGTGGATGGTAGGCTGCGAACACGGACGGTCCCACTGGCTCCAGCTTCTCTTGCCTGATGTTTTCCAGCAGCTCGGCTTCATTACTGGTGAGGTTTCTCTCGGTCCAGCGGCCGGAAAAGCGAATGGCTGCGACAACTCGCTCGGGCAGTTCCTTAACGACTACGGTGTCATCCAGTGGTACCGGAGCCGACTGCAGGTCGTATTCACTGGGCAGCATGAACGCCATACGAATGCCTTGGAGCGTCTGGCTGCTGCTGATGGGTGAGGTGGATTCCAGCTCCACACCGGTGCGCGCCATCTGCACCGGGGCAGTCATGCTGATCTTGGAGCTCGCCAGGTTGTCGCCTGATATGTAGGCCAGTAGCCGTTCGAAGGCCGCGTCCAGGGCACTCTCGTAATCGGGGTCTTTCACCACCGTTTCCGCCACGATATAGGGCTTGTAGAGTCGGTACTCGATCTTGCCCAGCTCCAGCAACACGTCGTAGTCCGGCTTTTCAAGGGCGTAAGTGTTTCTCGCCAGCAACAGGACGATCAGCAGTAATACAGCAGAAATATTGGCTTTCAGGGTTCCGACTGGTAATTTCATGGCTCCACCCATGGTGAATTAAACTCAACCCTAGATACGTCCCGATACCGGTTCTGGTTCAGTGTTTGTGGATGGGTCATACTGTGGGTTCTTTCTATAGGGCAGGTAATTTCTATAGGCGCTTTCTTTGGGCTGTAGGCACTTTCTTCGGGCTGTAGGCTCTTTTTTCAGGCTGTAGGCACTTTCCTCCGCCCTGCTACCCCCTCCTTCTGCTGCGAGGTGCATAACTGTCATGAAAATCGTACTGCGCATATTCATCGTCATCATTGGCCTGGCGCTCATCCCGTTAACTGCCGTGGCCACTGCCGCCTTCAAGCAACGCTTCGAGGACGGCCCAAACCGGGTGTTCTCCGGTGGCCCGCTGATCGCGGGTGAGCTGTACCAGGGGCCCGAGCCCGACTGGAGCTTCGTGAACGACATCCCCACTATCGAGATGCAGCTCGAGGACCCACCCACCTCACGCCGTATCTGGGTCGCCTCCCATGACGGCAAGCTGTATGTCTGGTCGGGATACATGAATAGCACCGTGGGTCGTATCTGGAAACAGTGGCCGGTGCAGGCCGAAACCAACGGCCGCGCCATCCTGCGAATCAATGGCACTCGCTATGAGCGACAGCTGGTGCGGGTGCAATCGGGCCCGGCCCTGGATGGCATAAGCGAAGTGATCAGCGGCAAATATCCCTCGGGCACGAGCCGGGAGACCATCGAGTCGGGCAGTGTGTGGATGTTCGAGGCGGCGCCTCGCGGTGGCAGCGCGAGTGGAGGTGAGGAATGAAATATTTCTATTCGTTTGTTGCAGTAACCATCGTGCTAACCGCTTTGTCGGTTTGGTTTGTGCCCGGTGTTGATGATTATGTGGAAGTGACTTTTCAGCGTTATCTGGGGCAGGCTGCTCGATAGAAAGAGGGGCAAAAAAATAGGGACAGATTTATTTTTCCACAGGAAAAATAAATCTGTCCCTATTTTTTAGTCCGGCGCCGAAGGGCGTCGTTTGTAAAGCACAATAGGCTTGAAGGACATCACCAGTTCGTCTTTCTGATTGAACACCTCGTTGTGCAGGAACACGCTGCCCATATCCGGACGAGAGCGGGACGCGCGCTTGTCTATCACGCTGCTCTTCACCCGCAGGGTATCGCCCGGGAATACCGGCCTGGTCCAGCGCAATTCATCAAGGCCCGGTGAACCCATGGAGTGGGTCCTGCCCTTGGTTTTCATATGATCCACCACCATGCGCATGGTCATGCCCGCCGTGTGCCAACCGGAGGCGCAGAGCCCACCGAATATCATGGCCTTGCCCGCCTCGTCCGAGAGGTGAAACGGCTGCGGGTCATACTTGCTGGCGAACTCGATGATCTCCTCTTCCGTGACAGGGTAGTTGCCAAACTCTTCAGAGGAACCGATTTCTACATCTTCAAAATACATGGTTAATCCTTCCAGGTCGCGAGCAGCCGATGCAACATACTGCCAGCTCTTCTTTAAATACTGCTTAACGTGTTCTTAACCTTACCAGCGGGAACAGGCCAAACACCAGTTGTCCGGCAAGCCCCAGGGCGCCCGCGGGGGTTCCCCAGCGGGCGACCAGTTCCATCGCAGTGTTGCCGAACAGCAGCATGCCCAACATGAAATCCAGCAGGATCAGGGTGCCAAAGGCTGTAATGGCCATAGCCACCCTCGGGCCGATGTCACGAGTAAGACCTTGCCGTTGGATCGCGCGCCCACACAACAGCCAGCTCAAACCCAGCATGATGGGCAACTCGATGGCCACCGCGACCAATTCCCCAAATACGGGTAGCAACAGGAACAGGCGGACGCCGCCCATGATGAAGCCTATAGCGAACATGCCGACTGCGTACAGCACGCCAGCTGTAAGTGCATGGGGGATTGGGTTGTTGGTGACGGCTTTGCTCATAAAATTTGGCAACGTAAGGTAATGTAGGGGCTGGCGATTAAATAGGGACAGATTTATTTTTCTTTGAAAAATAAATCTGTCCCTATTTAGTTGCCAGCTTGTCCCGCGCCTGCGCCGCCAATTCAAATGAGCGCAGTCGTTTCCCATGGTCATAGATCGAACCTACACAAATCAATTCATCGGCACCCGTGCGCTGCAGGAAACCCTCCATCTGCATGGCTACCGAATCCACAGTACCGACGGCGCTACAACTGGTGATCATGTCCAGCATGGCCTTTTCCTGCAGGTTCAGTTGGGCCTCGAAGTTTTCCACCGGTAGCGGTAACTGAATCGGCGTGCCGCGACGCAGGGCCAGCATGGCCTTCAGCGCGGAGGAGCGCAGGTACACTGCTTCCTCTTCGGAGTCGGCGGCGAATACATTGTAGCCGGCCATCACATAAGGTGCGTCCAACTGTTCCGAAGGCTGGAAGCGATCGCGGTAGATGGCGATGGCATCCAGCAGGTCCTGGGGTGCGAAGTGGGAGGCAAAGGCATAGGGCAGTCCCATGGCTGCGGCCAACTGTGCACCGAACAGACTTGAGCCCAGTATATAAAGAGGCACCCTGCTGCCCGCGCCCGGGGTGGCGACGACGGGCTGTCCGTCTCTTGCTTCTTTTAAATAATGCTGCAGTTCAACCACATCGTCGGGGAAGTGCTCGGCGCGGGTCTCCAGGTTGCGGCGCAGGGCGTGGGCGGTCAGTGGATCGGTACCGGGCGCGCGACCGAGACCGAGGTCGATGCGATCCGGATACAGCGCAGCGAGAGTCCCGAATTGTTCCGCGATCACCAGGGGTGCGTGATTGGGCAGCATGATGCCGCCGGCGCCTACCCGGATCGTCGATGTGCCTGCGGCGATGTGGCCGATGACTACCGAGGTGGCGGCCGACGCGATGCCGCGCATATTGTGATGCTCAGCCACCCAGTAACGACGATAACCCCAACGCTCGGCGTGCCGGGCGAGGTCACGGGAGTTATTGAGGGCGATGCTGGCAGTGCTGCCCTGGGTGATGGGCGCGAGATCGAGAACGGAGAGTGTTGGCATGGGTCAATTCTACCTCATTACTACTGCAATCCACCTACCGGCCGGGTACGTCGATCTGGCATCCCATGGCGAGGCGCTATCCTCTACTAACAACCACGGGGTATTAACGAGGAAATTCTAATCAGGTTTTAACCTGTCGCAGGATGACTCCAAGCGACAAACCGGGCAATTCACCCATCGGTCTCCGCGGCACAAATCCTTGCTTATACTTAGTGGGTCGCCCATCGCGATCACGGACGAGTAGTGGCGGCGTGCGACTTTCGGTCAGGCTTGGACAGGAACAGCATATGGAAGGCAAAAACCCGGAGAGCATCGCGGCGGCAGATTCCCGCGTGCAGCACTGGAAGACCAAGTACCTCGATTCTCTGGAAACTCACGAGGAGGAACAGACCCGGCAGGAAGACCTCATACGGGTGTTGCGGCGTGGGCTGTTATCTGTGAGCCTGCTGGGCGACGGTCTGGATCCGCAGCTGGATCAGCGACTGAATACCCTGCGGGACCTGTTGCAGAAGCTGGGCAGCAATTCCAGCGGACTGGACGATCTTCTGCAATCCATCGAGACCGACCTGCTGCGCATGGATTGCCAACGCAACCAGGAAGCGGCAGCACTGAAGTTCACCCTGTCGAAATCCATCTCTGGATTGCTGGAGTGCAAGTCACTAAAGAGCAGTGACTACAGCCGTGCGCTCAAGCGCATGCAGAAGGAGGTGCGCAAGAGCAGTGAAGACCGGCGTACCCAGCATGGCCTGCTAAAGGATTTTGCCGCACTGCTGACGGCGCTGCTTACCGACACACCCATCGAGCACAGCGGTCAGCAGCCGGGATTCTGGCACAAGCTTAGCCGTAGTCTGCTGCCGAATTCCCAGCCTGCTTCCGCTGCGACGCCACCACAACCGGAAGAAAGCATTGCCTCGGCTGCGGTGCTGGCGCAGCCCACCCAGTCCTTGCCGGAACATTCTGAAGTCGTGCAGCAGGTGAATGAATTCATTAGCCAGGTGCTGGATAGCCTGTCGCCAGTGGACGCCGTGAATGCTGTTGCTATCGGCCTGCAGAAGGAACTGAAGAAGGCCGGCGCCACTGAGTTGCCCCTGCTCCTGCAGAAGACCCTGAACGTGATCAACATGGCCCGGGCCAGTGAACAGAAACAACTGAAGGACTACCTGCAGTCTGTGCACCAGTCCCTGGAAGATCTCAGCACCCTGGTGAACAAGTCCCAGCATCACAACAAGCATCGTTCCGACCTCGACCGCAGACTCGATGCCGACCTGCGCTTCGATCTCAATGCCATCAACAATCATGTAAGCAAGGCGCAGGACCTCGACAAGCTTAAGCTGTCGATACAGGAGCAACTGGAGAAGGTAATCACCACTGTCGACAATGCGCGCGATGCCCGCCAGGAAGTAGAGTCGGCCTACTCCAGCGAGATCCGCCAGCTCATGGCCAAGGTGGAGTGCATGGAGAAGGAATCACGCCTGCTGCACGAATCGGTCACCAAGCAACAGGCAGCCATGCGCCTGGACAGTCTCACCTCGCTGCACAATCGCAACGCCTACTTCGAGAAGATCGCCGAAGAGTTCGAGGTGTGGAAGGCTACCGCAGACAAGCTCTGCCTGTGTCTCGGTGATATCGATTTCCTGCACAAGCTTAACGAGAGTCACGGCCACAGTGTGGGAGACCGGGCCATTCAGCTCATCGCCCAGGAGATCGGCTCGCATCTGCGCAAGAGTGACTTTCTTGCACGCTATGGGGGTGAGCAGTTTGTGATGATCTTGCCCGCCACGTCTGCCGATATGGCGCTGGATGCCATGGAAAATATTCGCCAACACATCGATCGCTGCAAGTTCAATCTCAAGGACTCGGCGCTGAACATCACCGTGTCATTCGGCATCACCGAGTTTGGCCAGGGCGACACGATCGACACGGCGTTTACCCGGGTGGAGCATGCCCTGCTACAGGCGAAGAACAGCGGCAGGAACTGCTGCCGGGTGAATCGGGGACACTAGGGGAGCAATCGCTGCTTGCATCTTCTCCGAGGAAGACTGCGGCGTTCAGTTATACGCCTGGGTTGATGGACCGGACGGTAGAAGCGGGAAATGCAATAGACGCGCTAGTGAGTCACCCGCGCCCTGGCCAGACACCAGGCGACGGCTTCGTCCATTTCCCTGAACACACAGGTTTCCAGATCATAGCTCTCGGCAAATGAACCGAACATGCGGCTGATTCCATAGTAGAGGTCGCCATGTACGACCATGGCCAGCTTCGCCCGCGGCAGTCGTTCATGGATGAATACGGCCATCATCTGCAGTTCTTCCCTGCTGCGGTTCTCAGTGCTCTGGGTAAGATCGAAGAGCAGGACCGGCGGCGAGCCGGAAATGCGGATATCCTGCAAGCCCTCTTCCAGGACCCTGAGCCCTTCCTCGTAGTCGACGTCACCGACTGTGGTGAAGACTCCTACGCCATCATTCAAACTGAACGAGACCGTCATCGGCGAACCTGACTGCTGAAGCGAGACTTCAAAATACCCCAAATCAGGCGGGATTCCCAATGAAATGTTCTTAGCAGACAATCTTTTCTGCGAACAGTCGCTCAATTTCTTCAGGCTGCAGGCCGAGCTCTGCGCTCAGAATCTCCTCGCTATGCTCGCCCAGACCGGCCACCCAGGCAGCTGCCTCGTTTCCCGTTTCGGAAAACTTCACCGGCATGTTCTGGATCAGGAATTCGCCCAGCACATCATTGTGTACCGTCTTGAATGACCCTCTCTCTACCACCTGGGGATGAGAGAACATGTCTTCCAGCTCGGGATAGGTTGCACACGGGACACCTGCCCCGTTCAGTATCTCTTCGCATTCGGCGGTCGTGTGGTTTGCAGACCACTTCTCTATCTCCAGCGCCAGCAGATGATGATTATCCGTGCGAGGACCGAAAACGAAACGAGGATCCTGCAACAGGTCAGGCCGATTCAACACCTTGCTCAGGCTCTGCAGATTCTTGTCGGTAATACCGGTGACCATGATGTAACCATCACTGGTATGGATAGGGTAGAAGCAGCCGATAGGCACGTTCGTCGTGTTCTGTGCCGCCTGCAGTTGTGCCGGTATCAGGGTCATCATGGCATCCATCATACTGACGTCGATGTGCTCTCCCCTGCCGTTCTTTATCCGGCCCAACAAGGCAGACTGAATACTACCGAAGGCATAGGCACCGGTGAGAATATCCGCCACCATGATTTCCCAGTTCGGCGGCCTGGGTTTTCCATCGGTGGACTGCCGATTGCCACCTGCCTTCGCTATGTCGGCTTTGTCGCCCTGCGCCCTTGCAAACACGCTATCGAAGCCGCTGGCGGCATGCACAATGGGAGCGAAGGCGGCACGATTGACCCAGGGTCCGGATTGCCCGAAACCCGAAATCGAGCAATACACTAGTTCCGGTTGCTCGATAGACAAGGTCTTGTAGTCGAGTCCGAAGCGCTCCATGATACCGGGTCGGAAGTTCTCCACCACGATGTCCGCACCCCGAATTAATTCGCGCGCCAGTTCTATGCCGCGTGTCTGCTTGAGATCAATGGCGACACTCTTCTTGCCCGCATTGAAATGAGCGAACACCGGGGATATGCCCGCCACGCCTCGGGTAAGGTCGCCCATACCCGGTGGCTCGATCTTGATCACATCGGCCCCGCAATCCAGCAACATGCGGGTGCTGATGGGTCCCGCATAGACAGCAGAGAAATCGATTACCTTATAGCCCGCGAGCGGTTTTGAAGCTAGCATTGCAAGAGCACCGTGAAGAAGAAATTGCTTGAGTAGTCCGCAAGCAATTTACCAACAATCAGTCCATCACCATAGCAGCAATTGCAAGATCGCTGGTCGCCCATCATCCCGGGGTCCTGTGATATAGCAGGTGCGGCAAGCATGGCAGGGACAGGTAGTCGATATCGTTCGTGGGCAGGAAGTAAATGAACCAAACTTCGACCCAACTAGTGGATCGAAGCCTGGTTCTGTTGGGCTGCTTACGGCGTGTAGGAAAGCTCCGGTCTATTTACAACAAGATTGTAAACGGCTTCTACCGCGGAACCCGCCGCCAGGTCGGTGATCGCGGTACCGGCTATCGGCCCATATTGATCCAGCACCCGCTGCTGCGGTGAAGTCGGTGCCTGATCCAGGGCAGCCCAGCTTGTGGGGGTGCGGAACACGTAGTTGAATCCTTCGCCGTAGCCCTTGACCAGGCCATTCCAGAAGTTGGAATCAGATGCATCTGCCACCCGCTGAATCCAGTATTCGAAATCCAGGTTCGTACCTGGCTCGATATTGACGCCAATAGTGACGAATACTTCCGGATTGCTCATCGCTTGCGGAAACGGGTTGCTCAGATCTTCCCGCAGATAGTATGTGCCCGTTACCAGGGATTTCACCGACTCACGCAAGTCTTGCACAATCTCGACAACCTCATCTGCCGAGTGAGCCTGGCTCAACAGCGCAGCACTCGGAACCGAAAGCTGCGAGTGACTGGTGAAAGCAGAGACGAACGTATAGCTGTTGGTATTGCCTACAGCTATCTGCGATGCTGTCCAAGCAGTCGGCCAATCGATGGCTTCTGCTGCCGCCTTGTAGTTTCTGACGAAGGTTTCAAACTGCCCGGCGGCACCGGGCTCCACCTCTACCTGGGTTACCACATAGCCGAGGGGTTGTTGCGCCTGGACACTGCCTGCAAGCACTGCCATGCCGAAACATAAAGCTGTAGCAGACTTCAATGCGATTCTTCTAAACATATTCTTCTCCTTCGCTTTGTTATTGGCCCGAGTTGGTACGGCTTCGCCAACCAGGCATTTCGATAGCGGGACATACCCCTCATAACAACACACTTCTGGGTAAAGTCCTGCTGCCTTGATTTCGCAAGCTACTCCCGAACAAGACACTTCACTATGGATTGTGGAATCCATGTAAATATATCCAGTGAGTACTGTGCTGGAGGGACGTTTGTTCGGCCGTATGGAGGGCATGGCAATGCTGGCAGGTCTTTCAGCTATTGCTGTTGATTTAGTGATAGGCTAGCGTCTTTGTACCTGTTCATCGAATGAGCTGATATTCACCCGGGAAAAAAGATTATGTTTTATGAGCCAAAGAACCATGACCATGGTCTCGCCAAGAATCCGTTTAACAGCCTGGTCATTCCCCGCCCTATTGGCTGGATCAGTTCGGTATCGGAGGCTGGAGTGTTTAACCTGGCACCTTATAGCTTCTTTAATGCGGTGTGTTACCGTCCGCCTACGGTCATGTTTGCCGGGGGTGCGGGGAGTTCGTCGGATCGCAACAAGGACTCGGTACGGAATATCCTGGCAACCGGTGAGTTTGTCTGCAACCTCGCTACCTGGGACACTCGTTCGCAGATGAATGAGAGCTCGGCTTCTGTAGCCTCTGATGTGGATGAGATTGCCCTTACGGGTCTGACCCCGGTGGAATCAAGACTCGTCAGGGCGCCGCGCATCGCCGAGGCACCCGTGCACCTGGAATGCAGGCTCATCAAGACCACGGACATTCCCGGTTGGGGTGAAGGCGACGAATACAAGGTGGTTTTCGGGGAAGTCGTCGGCATTCACATTGATGATGCGATGATCACCGATGAAGGCCTGCTGGACATCGCTAAAATAATGCCCATCGGTCGCCTCGGCTACAATGACTACACCCGTGTCGATGCCGATTCCATGTTTACCATGAACCGTCCGGACTAGGAGATTCACCGCGCGCGCGGCTTTTTGGGTTTAGCCGGTGTCCAGTTAACGGACATGACAACATCGCTCAAGGTCTCTTCCACTGTTTCACGAATCTGGTCAGACAATTCCCGATAGAAGTTGCGCGCGGGAGACGTATTCCTCCACACCAGCGCGTGGTTGCGCACCACGTTGATACCTTCCACGTCGGTTACCCTGAGTTCCTTGCTGTCCCGAATCTCTGATTTCGCATAGAGCGCCGGCAGGAAGGCGATACCCATGCCCATCACCACCATCTGCCGCAGTGTATCCAGACTCGTACCCTCGTAGTCCCGACGCACCACCGCGCCGACCTTCTCACACAGTTCCGTGATCTGGCGGTGGAACAGGTGGTGCTCGGAGATAGTCAGCACAGGCTCCCCCAGCAGATCCATACGATTGATGCGGGGTTTATTGCCGAGCCGGTGATCCTGGGCCAGCGCCAGTTTCAGCGGTTCGCGCATCAGGGGTGATACCACGAGGTCGGTGGACATGACTGGTTGGGTGGTCAGGATCAGGTCGTGCTGGCCGTTAATCAGCCCCGACTCTAAGTCGCTGGGGGCATCTTCACGCACATAGAGCTTCAAGTCGGTATAGCGGGCGTGAATGGGGCCCAGCAGGTGCGGCAGCAGGTACGGCCCCAGGGTAGGAGTTACGCCAAGCCGGTAAGTACCTATCCCGCCACCGGACAGCAGTGCCGCCTTGTTGGTGAATCCCTGGGCCTCTTCCAATACCCGGCGAGCGCTGACCAGCAGTTCCCGCCCCTCCGGTGTGGGGTTGATACCCTTACGGCTGCGCTCAAAGAGCTGGACACCGAGGGTTTTTTCCATGGCCGCCACCTGATTGCTGAGGGTGGGCTGGGTGATGTTCAGGCGCGCGGAGGCCTGCCGGAAACTGCCGTATTCCGCCACGGCGGAGAAATACTGAATCTGTTTAAGTGACAGGCCTTCCGTCGTGTCCACTGCCTATTTCTCCTTATAACTCAAGGCTATAAAAACCCCGAAAAATTGTGTGATAGGCAAAATCTATAACGAAATACGGTTTTTCGCAATTTTCTTATCAAAATTAATCCTTAATACTGCGACCCGTTGATTAATTAGTTCCCTGGTAGCGGAGTGAGTATTCCGTATTCCCGCTGCCACCGGATCATTTAAATATCGCTTAACTTAATTCAGGAGCAAGGAAAAATGGAAAAACTGATTTCAGGCATCGCCAAGTTCAAGAGCTCTTCCTACGAAGAAAGGAAGAAACTGTTCTCCGAGCTGGCCAATGGCCAGAGCCCGGAAGTGTTGTTTATTACCTGCTCTGATTCCAGGATCGATCCGAACCTGGTTACCCAGACTGAGCCTGGTGATCTGTTCATTATTCGCAACGCGGGCAACATCGTGCCCCCGAACCAGCGAAACGCCGGAGGGGTGACAGCCTCTATCGAATTCGCAGTAGCCGCGCTGGGTGTCCAGCATATCGTTGTCTGTGGTCACAGTGACTGCGGTGCCATGAAGGGCGCCCTCAATCTTGGCGCATTGAATGATCTGCCTCACGTGAAGGATTGGCTTGAGCATTCCCGCGGCGCAGTAGAAGCGGTTCGCGCCCGCAATGGCGGCGACGACAGCAACATCCTCAACCAGGTGACAGAGGAAAATGTGCTGCAGCAGCTGCAACACCTGCGCACTCACCCTGCCGTGTTGGCCAAGCTGGCTACTGGCAGTATCGAACTGCATGGCTGGATCTATGACATCAAGCACGGCTCCATCAGTTCTTACGATGCTGATAAGGGTGCGTTCGTGCCAGTTGAAGAGCACTATGCTGAATTCATGGATGCAGATAAACGTGCATTGAAGACGGCCTAAGACCTGCTTCTTTAAAGGATTAATGGGAGTTAATCATGTTTGGATTTCGGACAGATAATTTAAAGGGCGATATCTACGGCGGCATCACTGCCGGCGTAGTGGCCCTGCCATTGGCCCTGGCCTTTGGCGAAGCCTCGGGCGCGGGACCCATTGCGGGTCTTTATGGCGCCATTATCGTTGGCTTCTTCGCTTCACTGTTTGGTGGTACTGATGCCCAGGTGACTGGACCGACTGGCCCCATGGTGGTGGTATTTGCCGGCGTCTATGCGGCACTCGGTGGTAACCCTTCACTGGTATTTACCACAGTGGTGCTGGCTGGCGTATTCCAGATTGTATTTGGTGTACTAAAGCTCGGTCAGTACATTCGACTCGTGCCCTACCCGGTAATCTCGGGTTTCATGAGCGGCATCGGCTGTATCATCATCGCGCTACAAACCTCACGACTGTTTGGTCACGAGCCGGAAGGCAGCGGAACCATTCCTGCGCTGGTTGAAATACCGGGCGCGGTGATGGATCCCAATTTTGTTGCCCTGGGTATCGGTGCGATGACCCTGCTGATCGTATTCAACTGGCCCGCTGCCTGGGGCAAGATCGTGCCCGGAGCACTTGCCGGCCTGATCATCGGTACGGTCACCAGCACCATGATTGTTGGTGCGCCGATTCTGGGTGATATTCCAACAGGCCTGCCAAGCTTTATCATGCCTGCACTCAGCCAGGACTCCTTGCTGGTAGTGCTGGAAGCCGCGTTTATTCTCGCGCTGCTGGGTTCGATCGACAGCTTGCTGACGTCACTGGTGGCCGACAACATGACCCGTACCCGACACAACTCCAACCAGGAGTTGATCGGTCAGGGCGTGGGTAATGCGATTGCTGGCCTGTTCGGTGGTATTGCGAGTGCGGGTGCCACCATGCGTACGGTGATCAACATCCGTACCGGTGGTAAGACCAAGATCTCCGGCATGTTGCACAGCGTATTGCTGCTGGCTATTGTGGTGGCACTGGCGCCGCTGGCGTCCAACATTCCGCACACGGTGCTGGCTGCGATCCTGATCAAGACTGGCTGGGACATTATCGACCGTGCCTACATTCTCAAGGCGCACCGTGGTCCTCGTTGGGATCTGGCGCTGATGATGCTGGTACTGGTATTGACTGTGTTCGTTGACCTGATTACCGCGGTGATGGCCGGTGTGGTGATGGCATCCCTGGCTTTCGTGAAGCAGATTGCCGACCAGCAATTGAAGGAACTGAAGGACATCACTCGTGAAGGCCTCTCTGTGCATTTCACTCAGGAAGAAGCCGAGATGATGACTCATTCCCATGAGCGCATTAACATCTTCGACTTCGGTGGACCGCTGAGCTTCGGTGCAGCTGCCGATCTTGGTCACCAGGTTCGAGAAAAGTCTGCCAAGTTCAGCCAGGTAACGATCCTGGACTTCTCCCAGGTGCCCTTCATTGACGTATCCGCTGCTCGTGCGGTGGAGACCATTGCCAATGATGGCAAGATGTCGAACAAGCTGGTCTACATCTCTGGAATGAATGAACAAACCCGCGATGTACTCGAAGGCCTGATGGGCGAGGTGATTCCGAAGAATCACTACTTCGACAAGCGCAGAGACGCCATCGCCGCTGCCGTGGAGTTTGTTGAATCTACCGAGGCAAAAAAGCCTGAACAGGTCAATGCCGAACCGGCGCTGGCCTGACCCAGGGATCAAATTGTACTTCCCTTAGACACTTCTATCCCTTCCCTTTAGAAGTCTGGGCAGATACCAACACGGTATCTGCCCTTTTTTTATTCAGTGGAAAGTGATTGGGCAATTCAGTGTGGGAACGACCAGCGAGAGCTGTGTGTACTGCCTGGATTGATTACTCGTTGAACCGTTAGGAACGAGGAAGGGTGGCAGTGCGGTTTGACTCAGCAATCGTTGATCTGGGTGTGTTGCTGCGGCCTAACTAGAGATGCTTGGGCTGCGATCACTACAGGGGTAGCTACTCTCTCGATAAATTGATGGTGGTGGTGGTGATAGTGGTCAGGTTGAGAGTGCATCAAGACAGGAATTGCAGACATGGCTACGACCAGTCGCGCCCACTCCAGCCTGATTCAGGACTCTGGTTTGTTTTAAGTCAGGATTTGCTCGATAAGTGCTGCGCGCTATTTCTCTGGAGCTTCACGAAGCGCACAACTCACTAAGTGGGGCAGTAAAAGCACCCTTCCCTGACTGCCACTATTCTCTACAAGGGAGTTCTCGAGGGATGCACAGGCAACAAAAAAGCCGGCTTCTAACGAAGCCGGCTTTTGGTTATTGCGTTACTGTATTACTGACTTACAGTTCGAAGTCCATACCGTAACCGATAACGAATTTCACGCTGTCGTTATCACGTTGGGACATGCTGGCATAGTCTTCAATACCGTCACCGTTGTCATCATCACCCAGTGTAGTGGTTGTGATCATGCCGTAGAAACCATCCTTGGCGATGCTGATATTGAAATCCCAGTAGTCGTCAGTTGCACCGTTGAAGGAGTACATGAAGTCACCTTCGTGGAATCCTGCGTGCAGGCCAATTTCCGCGCCGCTTTCCAGTGGGATCGCATAGTCGAATGACCAGTAAGAAGCCTTGGCGAAACCGAAGTCTTCAGTCGGGCCTTCATCAGGCTCGGCGTGCACCAGCAGTGACAGAGTAGCGCTGAAGTTACCGATACCCAGGGAGCCATAGACCTCGCTGAAGTCATAACCGGCATTGGAATCGTAGTTGTAGTAGAGGTAGCCCACATCCCAGGAGAAAGAATCAGTCTCACCGGCAAGGCCGAAGTAAATATCGTGTTCGTAGGAATACGCATCATCGGAATCGTAAGACACGTTAGATGCCCAGGTACCGATGTAGAAACCGCTTTCTGATGCGTAGTCGATACCGCCCTGAATAGCACCTTCGTTAATAGTCTGAGTGAGTCCGCGCCAGATGTAGTTGTTGGTCGCGGTGAAATTGGCAGTCCATTCCTGAGCTTGAACAGCGCTAGTGGAGAGTAGTAAACCTGCGGCCACGAGTGACGCAATTCGAGTTTTCATAATTTGTCTTGTCCCTTGATTGGTTCATGTTTAAAGGCAGTGCTTGCCGCCTGAAACAGTCAAGAGCAATTACCGGGCCAATTCCCAAAAAGCCCCAATTTCCGGGGGTTGTAGACGAATTTTGAAAAATTGCACGGAATTGACAAAGATAATGACGCACCATGCAGGTGCAATAAAAACTCCCAACGCCCTCAAATAAGGCGTTTATCGACGCCGCCCGAGCAGGCGGCGCCCAGCCCCAAATCGAACAGCTGATTTTATCGGCTGAATTTATAGGACACCCACTTAAATTCTGTCTCCCCTGATCAGTCTAAAAGCGCTGTTTCAGTATGAAAAACAACGGCTTATGGGGGTTGGAAAAAGTGGGGGAAAAAGTGGGTGTCCTAAGAAGTTAGTCCATTGGATAGCGGTAGAGGGCGCAGACTTTGTTGCCTGTGGGATCGCGGAGGTAGGCGATGTAGAGCTTCATTGTGGCGCTTTCGCGGACCCCCGGTGGGTCTTCGATGGCAACGCCGCCGTTCTCGAGGCCAGCCGCGTGCCAGGCATCGACCTGTTCGGGACTGGTGGCTGCGAAGCCCAGGGTGCTGCCATTGCCGTGGCAGGCAGGCTCGCCGTTGATGGGGATCGACAGGCCGAAGGTACCGGTTGCTGAACGATAGAACACTCTCCCCTTGGGATCCTGCACCGCTTCGGGGATACCCAGCACCGACAGGGTAGCATCGTAGAATTTTTTCGACGCTTCCATGTCGTTGCTTCCCAACATGACGTGACTAAACATTTCTTTCTTCCTTTTATGAGTTATGGAATCGGATAACCTAGGCCATGCGCTTCAGCATGGCCTGCTTGTCTATGAACTGGTGTTTGAGGGCGGCGAGTATGTGCAACAGGATCAGCACCTTCAGCACATTGGCAGATGCGCCATGTACAAGGTGGAAGATTCCCATCAGGCTCTCGTTATGACCGAGGGTGATATTGATCAGGCCGAACACGCGGACATCCTGTTCAAAGAACATCCCCTGTACGATGCCGCTCAACACCATCAAGGCAACGAACACATAGAATGCCACATGGATTCGTTGGCTCCAGACTTTCTCC
The DNA here is from genome assembly GCA_027621405.1 of Pseudomonadota bacterium. Lineage (GTDB taxonomy): Bacteria > Pseudomonadota > Gammaproteobacteria > Pseudomonadales > Pseudohongiellaceae > UBA9145. The sequence continues at coordinate 30,168 of JAQCBT010000004.1, forward strand.
CAATCCTTCAGACTACCCATCACCACCACGGGATGCTTGCGGCGCAAATAGAAACGGAACGCCATCAACATTCCGATTACGATCGCCCCACCGGAATGAAACATCAGGATAAATCCCTTGTCATCTCCCTGCGCCTCTTCCACGAGTTCGCCGCTCACAAACAACCAGAACAACAACAAAACCGCCAGCAACCAGTGCAGGACTTTCTGTCCACGCGTATAAGCTTCATTCATGACTCAACTCCTTTACAGTTAAACCAGATACTTGCCGCATACAATGCATCAAGAGCGGGGCTCAAGGCGCAGGAAGCGCCGCGGAGGAAATCCGGTGCGAAACCTGAACTCGAAACCGAAGCTGTATTCCTCGCTGATCCGTTCCAGCTCGGCACCTGCGAGTGGTACCGCCACATAGGGTCTGAATGTGTCTGTGCCGGGCATCTTCACCTCTACATTGGGATTATCCAGAGCGTAGCCATACCAACGACGTGGCCAGTGATTCACGGCGATATAGTTGTTGCCATCAATCTGCTCGAGACGCAGCACCCGTTCGTGTCGTTCATTATCTGAACTGAAAGTGGCCAGCACCAGGGAGGTGGACCCCTGGGGTTGGTTCACTCCAAGCTGGGTTTCAAACCAGATGATGGAGCCTAGATAGATCAGAAATAAACCGGCGATACCGATACCGCCCCATTTCACAACCTTCCTGCCATTCATAGCTTCTCTCCCATTCAATGTGATTCCACAACAGGGCCCGGACTATTTTAGTAGGCAAGCGCGTGTATGCCGCGTGTGCCTCCGTCATGAGTTTCAGGCTACGAGTGACGCCAAAACCCGGCGCTCTCCCTTAAACGGCCTGCGTCCGTGCATCACGAGAAAATTGTCAACGATGGCCATATCGCCAGTCTGCCATTGCAGATCATGGGTAAACCGTTGAGCAAGACTGACTACCTGTTGCATATCTTCATCAGCTATCGCGGCTTCATCGCCAAAACGGACAACCTTTTCGTGTCGGTTACGGCTATCTTTCCAACCCATGAACGCGGCGATAAGCTGGTTAAAGAAGACTTGCGTACCGGACTCAAGGGTTCTGATAGCGGGCAAAACCGGAGTCGTCGCCTTCAGGCTACCATCATCGAGCCACTGCCAGCTATAGCCCAACGCCTGCAGCCTGCTCTCCGCGCCAGCCCGGTCTTCGCAGTTCAGGGTGCTCTGCCAGCTGCGCCCTTGTCCGGATTGTAAATCGGCAAATAGGGGCATGATGTTGGTATAAAGCAGGCCTTCTTCCTCACACTTTGAAACGAACGCAGGCATCTGTTCCCGCATGGCTTGCAACAGCAGATCTGAGCGACACAGAGGCGTGGCACCGCCCTCCCGGGAAGCCAATTCACAGAAGAAGAACAGCTTGCTGGGATAGCGCGGGGTCTGGGCCATCTCATGATGCAGAAATATTTCGATCTCGGGCGGCGCCTCATTCGCAGTAAACACCTTGTCTGTTCGATTCTTGCGCACCGCATTCGACAGCGATTCTTCATAGGTAAAGGCTGGCAATTCGAAGGCACTGATAGCCCTATCGAAATCCGTATCGCTAACAAGCCTGAATCCGCGCAGTAGCACAGCACCATGCCGTTCAAGCTGGCTCAGGACTTCCTGACGATGCTGCGATAACCAGGCACAAGGATCCTGTGTCTTGTCCGCCGCCTGGATCACGGCCGGGAACTCGGCGAAGCTGGAATACAGAGTCATCTTAATCGTAGATCGGGTAGAAAGTGTTGAAAGCGGCCTCGCAGAAGACCGCTGGATCGTTGTAGCGTCTGTTCTGGTTCAGGGCAGATATCCCATCCATCTCCTCATCACTGAGATGGAAGTCAAAGAGTGCAATGTTCTCGGCAAGGCGGGACGGGCTACTTGTCTTGGGAATAATGGCGGTTCCCCGCTGTACACCCCAGCGCAATAAAACCTGAGCGGGCGTCTTTCCGTGCCGGCTGGCAGCAGACTTTACGACGGCGGCATTGAGCAGTGAGTCATCTTCTCCTGCCATGCCAAGGGAAACATAAGAGAGCGATCCCAGGGGTGAGAACGCGGTGACCGCCATACCATAATGATGGGCCAGCCTGATCAGGCGTTCCTGGGTAAGCTGCGGATGGGACTCAATCTGCAGCATGGCTGGCTTGATACGAGCGTAGGCCTGCAGGTCGTTCAACAGTCCGCTGTTGTAGTTGCACACACCAATCTGCTTGACGAGTCCCGCTTCCACCAGTTCTTCCATCGCCCGCCATGTATCCTGCAGGGGCACGGGGTCTATCTGCATCGCCGGGTTTTCGGCCTCAGGATCATGCAACCATTCTGGTGGGTAGCGGGTCTCGAAATCCACATACTTCAGGGAAATGGGGAAGTGAACCAGGTAGAGGTCGAGGGCGTCCAGCCCCAGGTCACTCAAGGTTTTTTCGCAGGCGGGCCGTACATGTTCGGGTCGGTGGAATGTGTTCCACAGTTTTGACGTCACCCACAAGTCTTCCCGCTTGCAGAGCCCGGCATCCAACACCTTCTTGATGCCAACACCAACCGCTTCCTCATTGCCGTAATCGGCTGCACTGTCGAGGTGGCGATACCCACATCTCACCGCTTCTACAACAAGATCGGGCACTTGTGTGTCTGGAATTTTCCAAAGCCCCAAACCAACACAGGGCATTTTTCTGTCTGATACAGCGATGGCGTCCATGATCTTCCCTTAATGCTTCTTATCTTGCGGTGACTGGCGACTAATTCTTCAACTCATTCCAGACCCAGGCCAGGCCTCGATCGGCAAGGTAACTTTCGATGTCGATGAGTCGTTGGGACTCGATAGATTCCTGTGCCGCACTGGCCACGATAATGGCCCATAGCCCTTGTTCGAGGGTCGCGCTATCGGTCTCTTGCCCTCGCAACTGGGCAATCAGTGCCTCATGCTCGAAGAACGTCGCGCCATGATGCCCGCTACGTTCGACAATCTTTGGGTAGCTTACATCGCGAAAATCATAGTCTGCGTGCCCTTCGACTTCTACCTTAATAAGCCCTCTGGAGCCGGCGTGCCTGAAACTGGAATACTCTGCAGCCAATACACGCCCCTGCGGACCACCGATGATGAGCTCCTCGTACAGTTCCTGGCTAAACATATTGAGGGTAAAACTGGCACGGACTCCATTCTCGTAGTTGATTATTACAAAGCCATGATCATGAATATCCGACTTGCGCCCCTCATAGCTGAAGTCCAGGAAGTTCACCGCCTGTCCGCCGCTACCATAGACTGACACCGGCCTCGACTCTGCCATAAGATTGATGAGGTCGAAATAGTGGCAACACTTCTCAACCAATGTGCCGCCCGAATACTCATTGAATTTATTCCACTGATTTACCTTGTCCAGGAACGGTGGGCGGTACTCACTCATACTTACCGTTTTTACGTCTCCCAGAGACCTGAGCAATTTCACTTCCCGAAATGCCTCGGTGTACTGGGACTTGAACCGATACTGCATGCCGAGCTGAATGAATCCTGCATAACTTCGCCCAAGTTGTACGAGTTCAGCCGCTTCATCCAGTTTCGTGGCCATGGGCTTTTCCACGAACAGCGGCAAATTCGTTTTCCTGGCCTGCTCGATGATTGAATAGTGCGTGTAATTAGGCGTGCAAATCAGGATCGCATCCGCATCACAGTCGGTCAGGGCCTTTTCCAGAGAGTTGTAAACAATTGGATTCGCTTCCACTTCGCCATTAAACAGCGCCAGTGCCGCCGCGATACTTCCCTCGTCGGGATCGTAGAGCCCGGCGATCCTGGCTTGGCCAAGCAGGCGAGTTACCTGGATATGCTCGCGACCGATCATGCCCACGCCAATAATCAAGAAGCGAAATTCGGGGTGGGTGCCCGGCAATGCCATTTCTTCAACACGGGCCGACCGTTGAGCTGCACTTTCCAGGTAGAATTTCATTGCGGCGTTTTTACTTCCGTAATAATGGGCAAGTCAAAGCCCTTACCAAATACAAACCAGGCCCAGAGCACCATATTGGCGAGCAACAGGCTGCCAATCAGGGGAAAAAATAAGCTGCTCAATCCACCCACGAGCCCCACCGGGGAGAAGAGCAGATAGAGGCCCACCACGCAAGACAACAAACTGCCCGCACAGGGAATAGCGAAACGCCAGGGTGTCATGTCCACCATTCTGTGTTGGTGTATCACCCAGTTGTCCTGCCTTGGGTACAGGCGACCTACCAGCAGCATCATCGCAACCTCGATCACAAAAAGCACTGCGTAGAGATGCAGAAAGTGAATCGACACAACATCGTTCAACACAAACTGGAACAAGCCATAGGCCAGAACATGGAAACTGACTACGAGTTTTGGCGCAAGGGAGGGGACATGGGTAGTAAACAGGCCAACGAGCACGATTGCTATCACGGGAATATTATAGAAGCCGGTAAAGATTCGGATAACTTGCCATAGTCCCTCTGGCGCATATTGCAGCAGTGGCGCCACTGTAAAAGAGAACAATGCAATCACCACACTCACTCTCTTCGCCAAGCGTACCATCTGTTCATCGCTGAGCGACCTGTTACTCAGGGGAGCCCAAACGTCCAGGCAAAACAGTGTTGCCGCGCTATTGAGCAGGGAATTGAAGGAACTGAACACAGCCCCCAGCAGAACCGCAAGGAAAAATCCCGTGGCCCACACTGGCAGTACATCGCGAATCAATGTTGGGTAGGCCAGGTCGATCGTATCCAGCCCCTCCCCATAGAGATGAAAGGCGATGACACCCGGTATCATCATGAAGAACGGCACTAACACCTTGAAGAACCCGGAGAACAGCACACCCTTCTGCCCTTCTTTCAGATCATGGGCAGCAAGCGTGCGCTGAATGACATATTGATTCGTGCACCAGTAAAACAGGTTTGCGAATATCATACCGGTAAACAAGGTGGCGAAGGGCGTTGGGTCCGTCGGCCCACCGATGGCATTGAGCTTTTCAGTTTCAGTTGTGGTGATGATCCGCAGACCCTCACCGATATTGCCTTCACCCAGGGCAGAGAGGCCCAGCAACGGCACGGCAATGCCAACGATCAGCAACCCGATGCCATTGATCGTGTCTGACACCGCCACGGCCTTGAGCCCACCAAACACTGCATACATGGCACCGATGCTTCCCACTGCGATAATGGTAATGAGCAGGCCCGAGCTGTAACTGACATTGAGCAATGTGGGAACGTCGAACAGCTGCAGGACAGCAATTGACCCCGAGTAGAGCACACCGGGAATAGTGACGAGTCCGTAGCCCACCATGAACAGGATGACTGTCATGCGCCGTACGCTATCGTCAAAGCGATCACAGAGAAACTGCGGTAAGGTAGTGAACGCGCCTGCGAGATAACGCGGCAGGAAGATAAAGGCCATGCAGACTGTCGCGAATGCCGCCGTCACTTCCCAGGCCATGCTGGAAAGATTGAATCCGTACGCGCTGCCATTGAGACCGATGAGCTGTTCTGCGGAAAGATTGGTGAGTAGCAGCGAGCCCGCGATGAAGACTGCACTGAGCCCCCTGCCTGCCAGAAAGTAGCCGTCCTGGGTACTCACCTCACCCCGGGTCTTACGCCAGGAAATGAAGGCAACCAGCGCCATGAAGAACAGACAGCTGACTATGGTCAATGGAAGATTGCTGGAGCTCAACTGCGTGTTACCGTTATTTCGTGTTGTGGCCAGGGACTTGTGCTGGTCGCCAGCTAGCCACTCTGTGTAATTGGTGATGAGACCGGGCCGCCAGCAAACTACATGGTGGGCTGATGCCGCTACAGCACCCTGGCGCGCAACATAGAGTTTATCGGACCCGGCTTCCCAGAACAGGGAACTTCTGGACTGCCCGCAAGATCGCCCGTCATAGTAGCATCGAAACCGAAGCGGCTAAATCTTCCTGCGAAGGCAGAATGCAGGATTGAACAATCAGTACCCGGGGCACATCGTCCAGCGGCAGGCAGATTCTCGCGGCAAACTGGCCAGCGGGCTTCCTTTGGAGCCGCACGAGCACAATACCCAGAGCATGTGAGTTCAACTCTACTGGACAAGCGGTGAATCAGGAAATAACGTAGGGCCTCTATCTACGTCTATATAAGAAGAATGACTACGAGGTTCCCATGGGAAGAATGTCACGCCCGCTGGTGCTGTTGGCACTTTTGCTGCCAGTCACCACGCAGTTAGCCGCCCAGACTGCGATCCAGAACTACAACCCGGTTACCGATGCCCGCCTGATCAATCCCGAGGATCACAACTGGTTGTCCTATCGCGGCAATCTGGAAGGCTGGGGCTACAGTGCCCTGGACCAGATCAATACCGACAATGTGGCGGAGCTGGAACCGGTCTGGTCATTCTCCACCGGCGTCACTGGCGGCCACGAGGCACCGCCGATCGTGAATGACGGTGTCATGTTTATCACTACACCGGAAAACCTGGTGTATGCCCTGGATGCGGTCAGTGGCGAGATGCTGTGGCGTTACCAGCATGACCTTCCGCAGACCTATATCGCCTTTCACCGGACCAACCGCGGTGTTGCCCTGTACGAGGACAAGGTCTTCACGGCCACCCTCGACGCCAGGATGATTGCCCTGGATGCGGCAACCGGCGAGAAGCTCTGGGACACCCCGCTGCAAGACAACAATTTCGGCTACTACATCACCATGGCGCCACTGGCTATCGATGGCAAGGTCATGGTGGGCACGTCCGGTGGCGAGCTGGGTATTCGTGGATTCGTCGTGGCGCTGGACGCCGACACCGGCGAGGAGCTGTGGCGAACCTACACCGTACCCGCGCCGGGTGAGCCGGGAAACGAGACCTGGCCCGGTGAATCCTGGCGCACCGGGGGCGCGGCGGTTTGGGTGCCGGGTCACTACGATGCACAGCGGGGCCTGGCCTATTTTGGAACAGGCAATCCGGGTCCGTGGATTGGCGATCAGCGCCCGGGCGACAACCTCTATACCAACTCGGTCATCGCGCTGGATGTTCAGAGCGGAGCAATCCGCGCCCATCACCAGTTCCACTGGAATGGCAGCTGGGACTGGGATGAGGTCTCCACCCCGATCCTGATGCCGGTAGAACGCAACGGTCGCATCTTCGATGCGCTGGTGCATGCGGGCCGTAACGGTTACCTGTGGACCCTGGAGCGACACGATGATCGCATCGGTTTCATCGATGCCGAGCCCTACGTCTACCAGAATGCCTTCGCCAGTATCGATCCCGAAACCGGTCGACCCACTTACGACCCGGCCCATAAACCAACAACCGGTTCGACAACCGACTTCTGCCCATCGCTGTGGGGCGGGAAAGACTGGCCACCGGCCGCCTATAACCCGGTGACGGGACTCGTCTATATTCCGGCCAATGACAATCACTGCGGTGTCATAGAAGGTCGCGAAGTCACCTATATGCCCGGCAGTTCCTACACCGGCGCCCGCACCCAGTTCACCCTGCGTGAAGGCAGCGACACCATCGGCGAGATCCAGGCCTGGAATATGGACACCGGCGAGGAAGTCTGGACCCGCGAGTTCGCCGATCACAACTGGGGCGGCATTGTCACCACCGCCGGCAACCTGATCTTCAGCGGCGGCACGCCGGACCGCTTCTTCCGGGCCCACAACGCAAGCACCGGCGAGGAGTTATGGCGCTTCCGTACCAACTCGGGAATCATCGGTGTACCCACAACCTTCGCCGTCGATGGCAAGCAGTACGTGGCCATTCAATCGGGCTGGGGTGTTGATGCGGCCGCGAAGACGGCACGCATCGATCAGCAGCGAGGAACCCGCACCTTCGTGCCACAGGGTGGTGTCGTGTGGGTATTTGCCTTGCCGGACTAAATTAATCAATGTGACATGGCACCTACTATGAAGATCAGCCCTGCTCTCTCGTCAATCGCACTCATCGCGACACTGGCATCGCTTGGCGATGTCGCTTCTGCGCAAACACCGGACTGGTCCTATTGGGGTGGCAGCAAGGCCTTCAATCGCTATTCCCCCGCCGACCAGATCAATGCGAATAACGTCGAGGACCTGCGCATCGCGTGGTCACGACCGGCCGTTGATCGGTCCATCACCCGCCAGTTCCCGCAACTGAGAATCTCCGGCGATCTGCGCGGCACACCGATCTATCACGACGGCGTGCTCTATGTCTCCAATGGCATCGGGCTTGTGGAGGCTTTCGACCCTGCCAGCGGTGAGACTCTGTGGGTTCAGAGTCTTGAGGAAAACACATTACAGGCCGCACGCGGCAATGGCACGCGTGGCGTGGAACTCTGGCAGGATGGCAGCCAGTCTCGATTGCTGGCAGTACGGGGCGGCACGCTCTACGCACTGGATCCCGACACCGGCGCGTTGCAAACCGATTTCGCCGACAACGGCCGGCTCAACCTCGTTCCTGAAGGCGCCGAAACCTTCAGCCTGGTTTCCAGTGGTCCGCTGGTCGTGAACGATGTCATCGTGATTACCGGCACTGTGGATGGTGCGGGTGACAGCGGTACTACCTGGCGTGGTGTGGCCTCGGAAGACGTGCGCGGTTTCGACGTGAACAGCGGCGAGTTACTGTGGACTTTCCATGCCGTGCCCAGGGAAGGCGAGTTTGGTACCGAGACCTGGGGCAATGACAGCTGGCGCGATTCCGGCGACCTTGGCTCCTGGTGTTGCCTGAGCGCAGACGAGGAACTGGGTTATGTCTACGTTCCCTTCACCGCACCAACTGCTGCTTACTACGGCGGTCACCGCCCCGGCGACAACCTGTTCTCCAACAGCCTCGTGGCAATCGATGTCAGCAACGGTGAGAGAGTCTGGCATTTCCAGATGGTGCATCACGATGTCTGGGAGTACGACAACGTCGGCCCACCGGTACTCGGTGACATCGTTGTAGACGGCCGCCCCATAAAGGCTGTTATGCAAACCAACAAGACCGGATGGGTCTACGTGTTTGATCGGGTCACCGGCGAATCGGTCTGGCCCATAGAAGAGTTACCCGTGCCGCAATCGGATGTGCCCGGTGAGCAACTTTCGGCTACACAGCCCTTCCCTACCAAGCCAGCACCCATTGCCACACAGGGCATTACCCTGGAGAACATCATCGACTATCCGGAGATCGGCCAGATCGCTCGCGCCACAGTGGCCAATTTCGTGATCGGCCCGATCTTCACGCCACCGACGGTCATCAGCGACGAGCCCGGCGGCAACCAGGGCACGCTTACCCTGCCGGGTTCCTGGGGATCTGCGAACTGGAACACCGGCGCCTTCGATCCGGAAACCGGTTACTACTACGGCTTCACCAATGATATTCCGCGGGTGTATCGGCTGGAGGCAATGGACGATCCGGAGGCCGAGATGGAATACTGGAGCCCAAACCGGGAAGCGCCCTACCTCGACGGCATTCCATTGACCAAGCCACCCTGGGGTCGCATCACGGCCATCGACATGAATCGGGGCGAGCATGTGTGGCAGGTCGCGAATGGCGACTCACTGTCCGATCATCCCGATCTCGCCAACCTGAACCTGAGTGACCTGGGTATCGCCAGTCGCCCAGCGGCGCTGGTGACCGGAGCCTTGTTGTTCATCGGTGAGGGCAGCAACAACCACGGCGGCACCCAGCCCAATATGTGGGGAACGGGTTTCATGGCCTATGACAAGGCGACGGGCGAATTATTGTGGCGCACCGAATTACCCTCGGCCACAACCAGTTCCCCCATGAGTTATGTGCACGAGGGCAAGCAATACATCGTTGTCGCTGTGGGCAGCCTGGGCGATCCGGGTCAATGGGTAGCACTGGCCCTGCCCTGATGAATGAGGAATCACGGATGAGGAATACACCGCGATGAGCTTCGGCATAAGCAAGACCATACCCGCCTCTCGCGGCCAGGAAGGCATCGATTGTCTCTACGATGGCTCACGCAGCGACTTCGAGTTTCACATGGCGGGCACGCCGTCCAAGCTGAAGGTCGGTGACTATGTCTACACGATCTTTCAGGACCAGTTGGTCGGGCGCTGCAAGATCATCGAATTCATAGGCGGCGCCAGTAATCCCAAATCCGGCAGGGCTCGCACCCTGATCATGGTGGCCTGTCCCGGCGAACGGCTCAAGAAACCCATTCCGCGCAAGGGCCACCGTGGCACACGTTACTACGATGGTTCCGACTGGAAATCCTGAAAAACCATGAACCGCACCGTCTTTCCATTGCTTCTACTGCTGCTGACGATCGAGAGCTATGGCCAGACACCTCCCCTGGCTCCCGTCACTGATGCATTATTGCAGGCACCTCCGGCGGGTTCCTGGTTGCACTGGCGTGGCGGCGCGAACGCCTGGGGCTATTCCAGCCTCGATCAAATCAACCGCGACAATGTTGCGCAATTACGGCTCGTCTGGTCCTGGGCCATGGACGATACTGGCGCAGGAGAAGCAGCTCCCCTGGTGCACGACGGAGTTCTCTTCCTGCCAAATCCTCGTGGGGTAATCCAGGCACTGGACGCCGCATCGGGTGATCTGCTCTGGGAATACCGGCCCGGACGAACACCTGCCGCTGCGGGTGCGAACCCCATAACAGCCGCCGAGTTGGGTGATGCTGCCATGTCGCCTACGGCCTATGCAGGTGTTGGTCGAGGGGTGCAGAAGAACATTGCCCTCTATGGCACAGCCGTGTACGCGGCCACGGAGAACGCTTCGATAGTGGCGCTGGATGCCAGCACTGGCACCCTGCTCTGGGAACAGCGAGTGGCAGATCCGGCCCTGGGGTATCACTATACAGCTGGCCCCATTGTGGCCAATGGTGTCCTGGTAACTGGTATTACCGGCTGCACACGCTATAAAGAGGATGTGTGTTTTATTACGGGCCATGACCCTGACACCGGTGCCGAATTGTGGCGCACATCTACAGTTGCCCGACCTGGCGAAGCAGGGGGCGATAGCTGGGGAGATCTACCCCTGCAGTTCCGAGCGGGAAGCGATGCCTGGATCGCAGGCAGCTACGATCCTGAAACCAACCTGGTGTACTGGGGCACTGCCCAGGCCAAGCCCTGGGCCAGGGTCGCGCGAGGCACGGATGGGGCAGCCCTGTATACAAACTCGACTCTGGCCCTGGATCCGCTCACCGGTGACATGGTCTGGTACTACCAGCATCTACCTGGCGAAAGCCATGACATGGATGAGGCATTCGAGAACCTGCTGATCGATATCGGTGGGCGACGCTCGCTGTTCAAGATTGGCAAGCTCGGCATACTCTGGCAACTGGATCGCGAGACAGGTGGTTATATTCAGGCCGTTGATCTTGGCTACCAGAATATAGTCAATCTGGACCCGGTCACAGGCACCGTTCGTTACCGGGACGGAATGCTCCCCCGCATCGGTGTGGAGCTGGATATGTGCCCTAGCACATCGGGTTTCAAGAGTTGGCGTGCCATGGCCTACACCCCGCAGTTCAACCTGCTCTACATTCCCATGACACTAAATTGCGAGCTGGCGACCTTTGGCCCCGTGGAACAAGTGTTAGGGGGCGGTGGTACTGGCCCGGTGCGGCGTATCAATACGCCACATCCCGATGCCGGTGACGATCTCGGTGAGATACTTGCTGTCAGAATTCCCGGTGGTAATGTGGCCTGGCGCTACCGCTCACGTCCCACTATCAATACTGCTACCCTGGCCACAGCAGGTGGGCTGGTATTTGCAGGTGACTGGGATCGCTATGTGTATGCGCTGGATGCAGAGACTGGCGAGAAACTGTGGCAGTCACGTGTGAGCACGTCAGCACAGGGCTTCCCGATAAGCTACAGTGTAGACGGCAAACAATACATTGCTTTACCGGCCGCAAGTTCGGGAGCGAGTTGGGCATCAATGCTGCCCAGGGACCTGTCACCTGAATTGCGTCGACCCCGCGGAGGCAACTCATTGCATGTATTTGCCTTGCCTGACTAGGTCCTACCGACAAACAGGCCCAATGAAAAAATACACGTATCCCATTTATTCTGTAAGCCGAGGGCGACTACTGGGCATACTCCTGCTGATAGTCGGGAGCCTCGCTGCCGCACAGGACGGAAATCCTCTTCTGCAAGGACTATATTCAGAAGCACAGGCAGCCCGTGGCGCACTCGCCTACGGTGAAAACTGCGCTAGCTGCCATGCCAACGATCTGCGTGGAAACAGCAATAGCCCAGCGCTTACTGGACTCAGTTTTCTGTTCCTATGGGAGGGAAGAGACCTGGCAGAACTCTTTACCCGCCTGAGCACTGACATGCCCACTGATCGTCCTGGTTCGTTGCCGACTGACACCTATCTGGATCTTCTCGCCTTCCTCCTGCAACACAATGGATACCCTGCGTCTACCGCAAGTCTGGATATGGCCAGGCTGGCGGGTGAACCAGTTACCATCGTCCCGCCGCCGCAGTAGTTTGGCGACGAATATTGGCGACATTCGGAGGGCGCAAGCATCGAATTATGGGACAGAGTGCGCCTTTCTTATCTGCTTCGTCCTGTTAGAATAAGTTCCTCGCCGCATTGTTATAGAGTCCCCGGAATCCATGTTGCAGCAAATCAAAGATGATGACCGTGAACTGGTCACGCTACTGGAGCAGGCGCACCAGGCCCTGGCCAGGCAGTGGCTGGGCGATCCATTCGTTATCGAGGTCATGCTGACCAGCATCATCGCCAAGGGACACGTGTTATTGGTTGATGTGCCCGGCGTGGGCAAGACCACTCTGGCCAAGAGCATGGCCCAGGTGCTGGGGCTCGACTTCAACCGCATCCAGTTCACCAACGACATTCTGCCCGCCGACATTCTTGGCGGCAGCATCTACAATCCCAGCGATGGCAAGTTCAACTTTGCGCCTGGCCCCATCTTCACCGACTTCCTGCTGGCAGACGAAATCAATCGGGGACCGACAAGAAGCCAGTCTGCTTTCCTGCAGGCCATGGAAGAAGGCTATGTCGCCGCCGAGGGTGTCAACTACCCGCTGTCTGAGTTGTTTACCGTCATCGCTACCCAGAACCCGATCGACTTCGATAGCACCAACCCCTTGCCGGAAGCACAACTCGATCGCTTCCTCACCTCCGTGAGTCTTGGCTATCCGAGTGAAGAGGCCGAACTGCATCTGCTGGGAGCCTATGGCGAGGAAACTCGCGCTATCCCTCCGGCCATTCTGAACAAGGATTCGGTTGCGCGCCTGCGCCGCGCCTGCGAGGCAGTATTCCTGCACGAAGACCTGATGCGTTACATCGTCGAGATCGCGCGCAAGACCCGCAGTGACCAGCGCATAAAGCTGGGCATCTCGCCGCGGGGTTCCATGCACCTTGCTACCGCCAGCAAGGCCTACGCCCTGGTGAAGGGACGCCAGCAGGTGTTACCCGAAGACATCCAGAAACTCATACCCCCGGTCTGGGATCATCGAATCCTGCCCCGACACGGGCGCGACAACGACAGCCTGCATGCCCATGAAATCCTGCAGGACATCGTCGAGCAGGTAGCCGTCCCCCGCTAAGGGAAATTTCACATGAGCGAAATGGCAGATCGCCCACTGCGCGTCCCTGAAGAGAGTATTCTCCTTCATTGCCTGCGCACGGCGCGGTGGTTTTCCAATCTACGACTCGTACCCCGCTTGCGGGAACACGCAGCCCGACCACTGATGCGTTTGTATCGCATGTGCTTCTACGACGGACTCACCCGGGTCAGCAAGGTGTTGCTGATCTGCTCCGCACTAATCTTCCTGTTCAGCTATCGTATCAACAGCGACTTGCTGCTGATGACAGCGGCTCTCAGCATGACCTTGATCGCCTGGAGTCTTGCGTTGGGATACCTGTTTCGTCCGCGGGTAAGTCTTGGCAGGCAAACGCCGGAAGTCGCGGTGGCTGGGCAGCCTGTGAATTCCCGCATGCTCATTACCAACAACGGGCCACGAAGTCTCTACAATTTCACCGTGCGTGAGATGGTGGTGCCCGATGCACAGTGGCCGCGGGAATGGCAGCGTCCCCAGGTTGCCAGGCTTCCAACCGGGCAGCAGGCAGCGGTACCGGTTTCCTTCATTCCCCGCAAGCGTGGACTGTTGAAACTTTCAGGTGTCGCCGTGCAAAGCTACTTTCCCTTTTTCCTCACCCGATTTACCCAGCGTGTACCCAGCGAACATGAGCTGTATGTGCTGCCACCTGCACTACATCTGGTGCTCCCTTCCCTGCGCAAACTGGCGGATCAGGCGAGCAAGCGCCTGACCATCGGTAACCAGAACATGCGCGCGGGACCCGCGCTCGAGTACGCCTATTCACGCCAATACCAGACTGGCGATTCACTACGACGCCTGGACCATCGCGCCAGCAGCCGTTACGGCGAACCCATGAGCAAGGTATTCGAAGGTGCCGAGGAGATTCGGCGCGACCAGGTCTACCTGATGCTGGATCTTACCCTGGAGCACTTTCAACGCTGGCAACGCCGACCTACGTCGATTTATGCGCTGGATGAACGCCTGGCGGTGGCGGTGGAACTGGGCCTCTCCGCTCAAAATGAAGGCTTCAACCTGGTTGGACTCGCGACCGGTAATGAGTGGCACAGTATCGACTCGATAAACCAGTTCTACCGGACTATCGCTACCTGCGAGGCGCAGCGCGCAGTCACTCACACAAACAGTGCATTGCCGGATAAGGTCGGCGATGAGAACGGATTACATATACTGGTCACCGGTCGCTGGAGCCCGGAGGCTCAGGCAAAGGTAGAGCGATGGCAGAAGCAGGGCATCCTGGTGCTGGTATTTCTCATCGCAGAGGACGACGAGCACCGGGACAGCCTGCCGGCAGGACAGCAGTTCATTGAAGTACAGCTGGGTGTCGAATCCGATGGAGCGACAAAGCGATGATGTCACCCAGCACCCTCTGCCTGACCCTGTTCCTCAGCGTACTGTGCTGGCACCTGGGGCTATCCATGGAGATTCCTGCGGTCACCTTCGCAGGCATTGGCTTGAGTTTCCTCGCAGGCATCCGCGTTTTGAAGGTGGAGCGCCCTACCTGGGGTCTTGTGTTCGTGCTCCTTACCAGCGGCGCATTCATGGGCAACCAGGTACTCGAGGACTGGGCTCTGGAAGGCAGCTGGCCCCAGGAGAACGGACTGGGGGCAGGTCTCATTCTTAGTCTGTTGCTCTACCTGATCTGGATATTCGCCGCACACAGCGATGCAGAGTCGGATGCTGGCGACACGGCCATCGACCGCGACACCCAATCGATCCTGGTAACCGGGCTGTTGCTGCTGGTAATGATGGAGGCACCCGAATCAAGCATCGTAGAAATAATGGGTGAGCGATTGGGCCTGTTCATCGCGGCCGGCATCCTGCTCGCTTGTGCTGCGCTGGTTGCCGATCGCAGCCGGGGATTCCTGTTGCAGAGAATCCTGTTGCTGGCACCCCTCGCTCTCACCGTACCGGTCATGAATGCAGCGCTGGAGCTGGGCCAGCGCCCGGTCATTGCGGCTATCGGCAATATCATGCCATCCCCGCGCAGCTTCAGCGCCTCGGGCTTCTCACCCAACCAGCAACTCAACGCCTCCAACTTCGTGCGCCCGTCCAGTCGTGCCGTGTTGCGTATCCACAGCGAACAAAACCCGGGACGTTACCTGGTTGGCAACCGTCTCACCGCGCTCGATGAAGACTATATCTGGCGCGGGACTGAAGATGCGGTGCAGGTCGTCACCAATTTCGATGCCGAGCTGACCCCTGAAGGTGAATGGCGCTATGCACTGGAGAACAATCAGTATGCGGCGCAGCCGGCGGCCAGTTACCAGGTTAACTATCTCGGCAGTGACAGCTACCTGTTCCTGGCGCCGGGTGCGACCCATGTGCGTGGCACCTTCGGCAGCATGCGCAAGGATGGCGCCAATGTCTGGACGGCCAGCTATGACCGTGGCGCCGACCGGCGCTGGCAGGTGGAGATGGGTGGACAGCCAGAACCGGACGAATTTGACGAGGCTCTGTTACGACTGCCGCGGTTCTGGGATGAGAGCCTGCAGGCAAAGAGTGAAGGCTTCGCCTCCGATCGACGCATCACCACGGTAGACAACATCGTGAATCACTTCGTTACCCGTCGCTATTCACTGCAGGTGGATTTCGATCCCGAGCAACCCTTCCACGATTTTTACCTGAATGACCGTGAGGGCTATTGCTTCTGGTTCGCAACGGCCACAACCCTGGCACTGCGCGCCAATGGCATTCCCAGTCGCCTGGTGAGTGGATATGCCATCAACGAGCAACTGTCACCCGAGCTATGGCTGGTGCGGGACCGGGATGCCCATAGCTGGGTGGAGTGGCAGGATGAAGCCGGTTACTGGCACACCATTGATCCAACACCGCCCAGCATCGAGTCGTTCTTCGGTGGCTACCAGTCATCCACTGCCAGCCGCTGGTATCACTATCTTGCCGGCCAATGGCAACTCATGATCGACCGCATTCTGGAAGATGAAGTGATGGCCAACCTGATTCGCTGGGGTGGCCTGGCGATCCTGTTGTTCCTGTTCATGCGCGAGTATCGACGTATCCAGGGCGAGCGGCGGCGTTTGGATTCCCGGGCCCGGCGCTGGCAGAGACTCTGGCAACGGTTCCTGCACAAGACCAACCTGCCTGTACAGGCGTCGTGGACCGCGGAGACCTATGCCAGCAACCTGCCCGAGAGTTGGCCGCAGGAGTGGCGGGCGGCGGCGGTTCAGTTCCTGCTGCGCTACAGTGATAGCCGCTTTGCCCCGCATGACGAATCTACCCTGCAAGAGGTGGAACGCTCGCTGGACGCCTGCCTGCGCGCCTTCTCCTCCGTGCCTGTGACTCCCACCGCACAGGGATAAGCGGGCTATTCCCGTTACCCGAATTGCTTTTGCGTGAAAGCTGATCTGCTGCCAGAATTGAAGAGTAGTAATAGTAATAGTAGTAGTTGAAGCAGCAGGAGACACTCCATGGCCGAATACCGAGCGCCGGTGCGCGATATCCAGTTTGCCCTCTATGATGTGCTCGATGCGGAGCAGCACTACGCACGCATTGGGGCCAGTGAGGCCAGCCGCGACCTGATCGATGCCATCATCAGCGAAGGTGGCAAGTTCGCCCAGGAAGTGCTCTCGCCACTAAACCAGTCCGGCGACCAGATTGGCTGCAAGTTCGACAATGGTGTGGTCACCACCCCACCCGGATTCAAGGAAGCGTATCAGCAGTATGTGGAAGGAGGCTGGCCCTCCCTGGCTGGTAATCCGGACTACGGAGGCCAGGGCCTGCCCGAGTCGCTGTCG
This sequence comes from Pseudomonadota bacterium, assembly GCA_027621405.1. Taxonomy (GTDB): domain Bacteria; phylum Pseudomonadota; class Gammaproteobacteria; order Pseudomonadales; family Pseudohongiellaceae; genus UBA9145. The sequence goes on from JAQCBT010000004.1 coordinate 47,437, forward strand.
GTCGCACTCAACGAGATGGTGAGCACCGCCAACTGGGCCTGGGGCATGTACCCCGGCTTGAGCCACGGCGCAAAGTTGACCCTGGAAGCCTACGGCACCGAAGAGCAGAAGCAGACTTACCTGAGCAAACTCGTAAGCGGTGAATGGACTGGTACCATGTGCCTGACCGAGCCTCACTGCGGCACCGATCTTGGCCTGCTAAAGACCAAGGCCGAGCCCCAGGCCGACGGTAGTTATCGAATCAGCGGCACCAAGATTTTTATTTCTGCCGGCGAACACGACATGGCACCGAATATCGTGCACATCGTACTGGCGCGCTTGCCCGATGCACCCGGCGGCACCAAGGGTATCAGCCTGTTCGTAGTGCCCAAGCTGGACGCAGAGTCCATGGAGCCCAACAACGTGAACTGCGGCTCCATAGAACACAAGATGGGTATTCACGGTAACGCCACCGCCGTGCTCAACTTCGACGAGGCGCGGGGCTTTCTAATCGGTCCGGAGAACGAAGGTCTGCGCTGTATGTTTACCTTCATGAACTTCGCGCGCCTGGGTACCGCCCTGCAGGGGCAGGCGGCAGCCGAACTCAGCTACCAGGGAGCGCTGGCCTATGCCCGCGACCGTCTCGCCATGCGCGCACTATCCGGACCTGTCGCCCCCGAGAAACCGGCGGACCCGATCATCGTGCACCCCGACGTGCGCCGCATGTTGCTGACCCAGCGGGTCATCGCAGAAGGCGGCCGCGCCATGATCTATTACTGCGCCCAGATGGGTGATGTGCTGCACGCGGCGAATTCCACCGAGGAAGACAAGGAAGAAGCTGAAGCCATCATGAGTGTGCTCACCCCTATCGCCAAGGCCTTCCTCACGGAGACCGGACTCGAGGCTGCCAATCACGGCGTCCAGGTGTTCGGTGGTCACGGTTATATCCAGGAGTGGGGCATGGAACAGATCGTTCGCGACACGCGAATTTCCACACTTTACGAGGGAACCACGGGCATCCAGGCCCTGGACCTGATCGGTCGCAAGGTGTTGGCAGACCGTGGCACCATGTTACGCTTCTGGACACGCATCATTCACCGCTTCTGCCGTGATAATGAGAACAAGAAGATGCAGGAGTTCATTCGCCCGCTGCGTTCTCACTACCGCGAATGGGGAAGCTTCACCCGCAAGGTCGGGATGAAGGCCATGAAGAACCGGGATGAGGTAGGCGCGGCGGCTTACGATTACCTGATGTATGCGGGTTACGTCAGCCTGGCCTACTTCTGGGCCAAGATTGCGGATGCCGCTTATACGAGCCTGGACCAGGGCACCGAAGACCCGGACTATTACCAGGGCAAGATCAAGACGGCACGCTTCTACTACAAGAAGCTGCTACCCCGCGCCAAACTGCACAAGGAAGTGATGCTGAATGGCGGCAAGACCCTGTTCGATTTTAGCGATCAGGACTTTTAGGCTAACGACTCAATCGACGCATTGAGCCTGAACGAAAAAAAGCCGGCCCTGGGGCCGGCTCGTTCTCGAAACAACTGGAACTGGTTAGCTACTTACTTCTTGGGAGCCTTCGCTTTGGCAGCAGGCTTGCTGGCTGGCTTGGCTTTTGGGCTTACCTTGGTCGTAGCGGGTTTGGCACTAGTTGTTTTCTTCATTAGGTCATACTCCAGGTTACATCACCCGTTGTGATGCGAGGAATATGTTATGCCTAATTTTATAGAACACAATACACCGGCAAATTATTTTTGATAGCTGTCCTCGGTGTTTTGGAACGTACTGAACTAAACTTTTTTGAGGAAAGTCCGAGTGAAACAGACTCGGACGACGCAGAAGCAAGGCAATGATCGCATCGCTGTTCAAACTGTCCAACCTGCTGGTGGGTGTCGCCCTGCTACTGACGGGTCATGGACTGCAGCTGGCCCTGGTGCCCCTGCGTTCGGAACTCATGGGCTGGTCACCCACCCAGATTGGTTTCCTCAGTTCCCTGTACTTCTGTGGCTTTATTGCCGGCTGTTTCACCATTCCCGGACTGGTCAGCCGAATCGGGCATATTCGTACTTTCGCCTGCCTGGTTATAACTCTCACGGCCGCGATTCTCACTTTGCCGATTGCTGACTTCTATGCGGCATGGATGGTACTGCGCTTCCTCACCGGTATCGCCATTGCTGGCTCCTACCTGGTCATAGAGAGTTGGCTCAACGAACAGGCCAGCCCGGAGTCGAGGGGTAGTGTGCTGGCGTCCTATACCGTGATCGTGCTGGTGGGACTGGCCTCGGGTCAATTGCTGATCAATGTCGCCGAACTGGATGGCGACAGGCTGTTCATGTTGTCCGGCATCCTGATCGTGCTAGCCGGTCTGCCAGTGTGCCTGACCCGCTCTGCCCATCCGAAGCCTATTCCGGCAGCAAAGTTTTCACCCATGCTGGTGGTGCGCACATCCCGCGCCGCCACCACCGGTTCCATCATCTCTGGCATGGTAGCAGGCTCTGTCTACGGCCTCGGCCCCGTCTATGGTCTGCAGAGTGGACTCGAAGTACTCACCATCAGTTTCATGATGTCGCTCACCATCGCGGGCGGTGCCTTGTCCCAGTTTCCCCTGGGTCGCATATCCGACAAACTGGACCGCCGCTACGTAATCATGATCTGCATGGTATCCGGCTCTGGCATCGCCTTCCTTGCCCTCATCCTGCCCGCCAGCCTGGTCCCGATGCTCATGTTCATATTCGGTGCCTGCGCCCTGCCCATCTATGCGGTGAGCCTGGCGCTGGCAAATGATAATGCCAAAGAGGGCAAATTCATCGAGCTGGGTACCGGCCTGTTGATGCTCAACGCCATGGGCTCCATCGTCGGCCCCATGATCGCTTCGCAACTGATGTCTCGCTTCGGACCACAACTATTCTTCGGCTATCACATGGTGGTCCTGCTGCTGGGAAGTGTGCTGATCCTGTTCATGATTCGCACCAAGGAAGCCTCACTCAACCAGGGCGACTTCAAGCTCGCCACCACCGCCGCCGCCCAGGCTTCCTTCCAGATGGATCCAAGGGTGGAAGTCGACGATTCAGAAGTCGGGGAAGATGTTGGTGATGACCTCGACGCAGATTCCGATTCTCGCGCTGATACAGAAATCTAGTTCCGAAAGATTTTCGCCTGCAGTTCATATTTTCCATTCGAGCAGGCGCAAGCCGCCAGGCTTCAGTGAAATGAAATTGTCGCCATTTGGTTCTTCGCAGATTTCCGGGGAAGTAGATTGTTTGCTACAGATTTTATTAGTCAGTGACCTCGAACGCGGCTGTGGGGCGGCAGGGTTCCCGACCCGCCAGAAAATAGGGACAGATTTATTTTTTTAAAAAATAAATCTGTCCCTATTTTCTGGAACCCTGCCGCCCCACAGCCGCTTGCTCAGTGACAACCGGGACATTGAAGTCTTCTTTCCAACTCCGCTCGGTCGCAATTGCGAGCGAAGGGAACCCAAGCCATTAAACAGCGTAACACTCACCAGCGCTCAGAGCCCCGGTTGCCCGGCACGACCAATCCCTGCAAGAATGACTTTACGAATCGAATACTACATGCGGCTTCGCTGGACACCATCAACCTCCAGCGCTACAGTCCAATAAACCCACTCCTACGGGCAAATCCATAACAACAAGCAGGAGATCACTATGCGAACAAGCCTCAAATGTATGCTGGCCGCCCTACCCCTCGCTGTGGCAGCAATATCCAGCGCCCAGGATAACGACCAGACCTATGCCACCTACATCACCGAAGAACAATGGCAGATGGTGAATGAACTGCCTGGTGTTGACCGGCAGATCATAAGCCGCGACATTGGTCCAATGAACCTGTCGGTGGGCATCATTCACCGCGGCGCGGTTGAGCGCGGCTCCGCCCGCGACAACGAGAACGTGGAAAACCCCTGTGGCACCATGACCAATAATCGTCCCAGTGGTGCCCGTGGCATCATGCACATTCACCAGACAGAGTCCTATTACATCGCCTCTGGCTCCGGGACCCTGGTGACCGGGGGTGAAATTTACAACGGTGCTTTGTCAGGCCCCGACAGCATCGTGACAACGACCCTCAACGGCCCTTCCTGCAGCGGACTCATCGTCGGCGACTGGGTAGCGAAGCATGTGAAGGAAGGTGACATCATCATTATTCCGGCCGGCACGCCCCATGGCTGGCTGGAGGTCCCCGTGCATGTAGATTATCTAAGTGTGCGCCCTGACCCTGACAGAGTATTACCAGATGACTACATCAATCCGGCGCTGGGTCCGGACTTCAAGATGAATACCGAGGAATAATTTCCCCGATTCATTGTCAAAGGGCGAAGGAGAGCTATCTCCTTCGCCCTTTTTCGTATCCCGATTGGAATTCGATAGCAGGTGGCCATAAAGCTGCCGGTTGCCAATTATCCAATTGCAGTAACATTATTCGCCAACTAGTAGTCATATAGTTACAGAACCCGGGCATTTCCATTGCCAGATCGCCGCCAGGCCCAGTAATTACGGGCCCTCCAGAGTTGGCCCATGGATTGCACTGATAATTGTTCAAGCAATTTGGCGAGTGATCGCGAGATGGCAGGAAGGCCCTCTGCATCTCATGCTCGGCACCGGGAATAACACAACAAGAATCCATTATGTTGCAGAAAGCCAATACCGCCACAGACTTCACCGTCGAAACCCGTGACGTGCGCCTCGATTATGGCGAACTGACTGCGGTCGACAACGTTAACCTGCGCATCACCGCCGGCGAGATCTATGGCCTGGTTGGCCCCAACGGTGCCGGCAAGACCAGCCTGCTGAAGATGCTCTCCAACCTGATACGACCCACCTACGGCGAGATATTCATCAACGGAACAGATCTCGCGGAAGACCCCTGGAAGGTGCATCGGGAAGTGGGCTATATGCCGGACCTGTCCCCGGTGGCGCCGGAACTTAAGGTCTGGGAATTCCTGGAGTTCTTCGCGGCGGCGTATGGCATACCCCGCACTGAGCGCAAGCAACGGGTCGCGGAATGCCTCGAACAGGTGAAGATGACGGAGCACCGCGAGGCCTTCGGCAAGGGTTTGTCACGGGGCATGATGCAGCGGGTGGTGCTGGCCAAGACCCTGATCCCCCACCCACGCATCCTGATTCTCGACGAGCCCGCGAGCGGCATGGACCCTCTGGCACGCATCAACCTGAAACGTATCCTGGTGGAGTTGGGCAGGGAGGGCATCACCTCCATCGTCTCCTCGCACATCCTCACGGAACTGGGCGACATGTGTACTTCCCTTGGCATCATGCACAAGGGTGCGCTGGTACGATCCGGCGACAAGGCCAGCCTGCTCATCGATCACCCGGTTCACACCCGAACCCTGTCCATCCTCTCCAGGCACTCGGATAAGGATGCCGAGACCGTGGTCTCCATTCTCAACAGCAGTGAGCACGTAGCCGATGTGGCAAGGCAAGACATGGTGTTTGTGCTCAGTTTCTCTGGCGATGAAGAGGCTGAAGCCGACCTCCTCAAGGAATTGATCCTGGCGGAAATCAAGGTCACGTCATTCAGTCGCGAATCGGCCAGCATGGAAGATGTGCTCATCAAACTCGTGTCGCCCCTGGAGGATGTAGATGTGGTCTCCCTACAGGACATAGCAGAGGAGCAAGCCCATGACTGAACAGGTAGCAGCATATCAACACTCAGGCCCTGGCAATCTGCTGGCAAAATGGGTCGAACATCTTGCCATCTGGCGCAACCCCATTCTGTGGAAGAACTATCATAGTCGCATGCGGGTACAGGCGCTCTTCAGTTTCCTGTTCGTGCTGATCATCTCGTCTTTCACCACTTTTACCATCTATGGGGGCGCTGAGCGTTTTGCTGCCAGCACCGTGGAAGGCGCCAGGGCCGCCATCGTGCCCATGGCCCTGATACAGTGGTTCATCCTCATGCTGGCAGCCACCGGTCGTATCACCTCCGGAATCATCCACGAACGGGTAACCGGAACAATCGAGTACACCCGCCTGACCCCTCTCAGCCCCATAGATAAAGTGTTGGGATACTTGTTCGGTCTACCGGTACGTGAGTACCTGGTGTTCTTCTGCACCATGCCCTTCATGATCTTCCTGCTGATAGCGGGGGAGATTCCACTCTCGGTGGTGGTCCCCGTTTACCTGGTGTTTTTCAGTTCAGCGATTCTGTTCCATATGGTCGGCATGGTACTGGGGCTTGTGCTGAAGGAATGGCGCCTGTCTGTCGTGTTCACCGTTGCCCTGGTGATCGCCATCAACTGGATTCTGCCCTTCTTCTCCTACCTGGGTTTTCCGATCCTGCAGTACCTGACCGTGAGGCCGGTATTCGCTGAGAAGGTCATTCCCTTGCTGCCGGCGAATTCGGTACCCAGCATTGAAGGCGCTCCTGCATTAATTACCGAACTCACGGCGGGTGTGGATTTCTATACCTGGGAAGTGTCCACTACTGCTTTCTCTCTTATCCTGCAGGGCCTTTTGATCTTCACCCTGGCATTAATGGTTTACCGTAAGTGGGAAAACGACTTCGGCCACGCACTGAGCAAGCTCTACGCGCTGTTCTTTTACATCGCCCTGCAGCTATTCTGCATAGGCACCATGTGGCCCAATCTGACTTTCAATACCGACAACCTCATCGCCATCGGCATGAATCTGGACGACTCCCCCATCGAAGGATATGCCTTTCTCATTCCGATGATCTATGGGGCATTTTCAATCGCCATCGCCTGTTGGCTGGTGTACATCATCACTCCCAGCCATGAGGAATATCGCAGCGGTTTGTTGCGCTCGCAGAAACTGAGACATATGGGACAGGCGCCACTGTCACGCTTCGATGACAATGCGGGCAGCAGTCTCACTACGGCAGCACTCGCTCTTGCCACGTTCCTGTTTTTGCTCACCGTAGAGTTGGTGATGACCCGAATGGGTCCCCTCGGTGAAGTCAGTCCCGACACCTTGGGCTTATTGCGATTACCGCTAGTGGCCTTGCTGGTTACCATATATTTCGCAGTATCATTCGAGTATTTACAGTTTACCCGTTTCGCCCTGCTGTTCCTGATGGTATGGATCGTACCGGTGTTGCTGGCGATCTTTATCGCGGTCGTGTTCGACATGGAGGAAGATGTGCTCTACGTCGCCAGCGGTTCACCATTCACACTGATTATCCTCTCCGCCCAGGGTCTGTTGACTGACTGGATGGACAGGGAAGAGATAGAGATCGTGCGCAACGCCTACTGGGTAGGTATAAGCTTTGTCGGAATCATCACCGGCTACTTTGCCTACCGCCTCAAGCAACTCAAGGAGAATACCCGGGCGCAGATTCTGGCGGTGGATCCGGCGAGCACTTGAATCTGATTCCCTATCGTTCTGAAGCGATTCCCAGGTAACACTTAAGTACGCCGGCCACATGCTTGTGGGTAGCGTTCATCAATGTCCGGAAATCATTTCTGGACAGGACCTGGTGTTTGCCTATGCAGCAAACTGACTGCCCAGTCAGACTCTGAGACAGATTGATGGTCGCTCAGGCTCAATCCATATCCGACGCGAACTGCCACCCAGGAGCTGCTTCGATGAATGATTCCAGATATACCGGTTGCGCCATGACATCAGGCCTACAGTGCTTGTTATCCATTTTTGTCAGCATGGCAGTGCTCCAGTACCCCGCGCTGGCCCAATCTGGCTCCCAGGATGAGCGAGAGATGCTGGTGAGTATCAATACACCAATCATGCAGCTACTCGAGCGAGAGGATGCCAAGGAGATCGTATCTAAGTATCTACCCAATCTGGTAAAGGCGCTGGAGGAAAGATTGGAGGTTCAGGAGTTCCTGGGCAGCTCCTCCTTGCTGGAGCTGTCCATCGATGATGAGCATGTGATTGGCTTCGAGGAGGAAATGCTGGCCGCGCTAAAGACGGAGTTAGAAGCGCTGGCCCAATAGTTGTACCCGCTTGTTGCCGGGCCTGTCGCGCTAGAGAGAAGCTGGCGCACTGACAGGCGCACCGACCGTCTTGATGATATGCACCAGGAACCTTGCTGGCTCAGTGTCGCTGGCGTTGGCCGACACCGCGTGGATATCCTGGGGATTCTCATAGAACATTTCACCCGGACCCAGGGTCTGCAACTCTCCGCCTGCAACCTGCATGTTGACCCTTCCTTCCAATACATAGACAAACACATGGCCGTTGTGACGGTGGGGCTGGGACGCCTGTCCCGGTTCAAGGTTGATCTCCAGTACCAGTATTTCCTTGTCGCTGCCCAGTGCACCCAGCGGAAAATTCAGCAGGGGGCCATCGGCGGCAAATGCTGACTGCGCAGTACCCAGGGCAGCTAGCAGTGTTAGAAGAATCGCTGGTTTCATGTTGCAGGAAATTTTCATAGTCACCTCTCCACTCAATTCTGCATTGTTGATTGCGGGTTTCACCCAACTAAAAAGGGCAGGATGCTGCCATCCTGCCCTCTCAATTACGGTTTGTTCTTGTGCCTGGTCTCCTGCAGCTAGACTACCTTGTTCACCGCGGCGGCCATGGCTTCCAGCACATCCGAGATGACCTGCTGCGATGACGCGATATTCATGCGCATATGTCCTTCGCCACCGGCACCGTAGTCGGCACCCGGATTCAGGTACACGCCAGACTGGTGAACCAGCCAATCCTGGAAGTAGTGCTCAGGAGAGCGCGCATTGTGGGCCATGGCCTGTTCCTTCGCATCGATCGCCGCCATCACCTTCGAGAAATCCAGGAAGGTCATGTAGGTACCTTCATTGCGGGTGTATCCCACGGCAGGCATCTTCTGCTTGATGAAGTTCTCGATCATGGTGTGAGTGTTATCCATGTAGGCATTGGCCTGCTCAAACCACTCACGACCGTGCTTGTAGGCCGCCTCGGTCGCTGCCAAACCCAGGGTGCTGATCTCGGCCCGGTGAAACTGGTTTACCCGGGACAGCAGAGTGGCATTCTTTGAGTAATAATGGGCGCACTTCATACCGGCAAGATTGAATGTCTTGCTGATGGCGGTTGCGGTGATGCTGTTGTTCACCACATCGCGATCCGGCAGGGAAGCAAAGGGAACCATCTTCTGACCGGAGCGTATCACGTCGCAGTGAATCTCATCGGAGATCACGACCACGTTCTTCTCCAGCGCCAGTCGACCCAGGCGTAACAGCTCGTCTTCCTGCCACACATTACCGGTCGGGTTCTGCGGGTTACACAGGATGAGCGCACGCACATCCGGAGTCATCTTCGCTTCCAGGTCGTCGAAGTCAAATTCGTAGCGACCATTCACTCGCTTCATCTGGCTATCGACGGTCTCAATATTGGCCGCGCGAGCCATGGAGTAGAAGCCGCTGTAGGCGGGAGAAGGAATCACGGCCTTGCTGCCGATGGGCACGAAGGCCCGCAGGGCTGCAATGACGCCGGGGTATACGCCGTCGGACAGTGTGAGCTCGTTGGGTCCCAGGTCGACACCATGATGCTCGCCGGTCCATTTCACGATTTCCTCGCGCAGTGGTTCAGTAGTGCTCAGGTATCCCCAGCTGTGATGGGCGACTCTCTCCTGCAACGCTTCGGTGATGCAGGGCGCGCACTCGAAATCCATGGACGCCACGCCCATACCGTATTTGAATTCACCGCCCGGGTAGCGGCGCGGTGGAGAGTCCCAGCGGGAACAATTGCTACCGACCCGGTTGTAGACCTTGTCGAAATCATAGCGGCCATTGGCCTTGCGTGGATAGGATTCGGAAACTGACTCCTGGGCAGAAGCCTGGGTCGTGGCAAGCGATGCTGCCGCTCCCGCCAGGGCCGTCACACCAGCACTCTTCATGAAGGCTCTTCTGTTAAGACCTGCGTTTGAACTGTTTGATTGTGTCATCGCGGTACCTCTATTTTGACCTTTTGTTCGTTTCTGTTTTTTAGTTTCTTGAAAATGATCCCAGCAAAGTCCTGATGCGACGGGTATTCGGGTTTCCTTGATTTCCTTAAATTCTGTTGCTGATGATGCTGTAAATTACTGCGTCCCTTATTGTCCTTCGGCCTCCAGGCGTTCCTGTACCCTGGCGCCACGCAATATATTTACCATGCCATAGTTGCCTTCATGGCATGCGTATTCGTAGATTTGCCCTGCCACCTTGGTCATGGGCACGATGGCCGTGATCGTATTCGAGAATGTACCCGGATCCTCGATGGTAAATTCATAGTCCACAGTAATGTCATCGACCCGGGTGAAGCGTTCGGTGAGTGTTTTCTCCAGGGAAGTGCCCACGCCGCTGAAGCTGTTGGACAGGCCATTGAAATTCTTCGTCACTACCACGAGGGTGTCGCCATCCCAGTAACCCTTGGAGTCGCCGGTGTAGAGGCGTACGTCCTCATCCAGTTCGGCCATGGCATCCGCCGATTCGAACAGTGGCACGATGCGGGCATCGTGAATCATCTCGGTCATGATCACTGCGGTGTCGCGACTCTGGAAGATCTGCACGTTGTTGTTGTACAACGATGGTGTAAACGGTGGCCCCGCATTAAAGCCTATGATGCAGCGCTCGGAGAGCCCCCTGTCTTCGGGCCCGTCGGTACCGATGCCGCCAGCGGCGATGCGTACCGGGCGTGACTCGCCGGTGGTCTCACCACCGTACATTCCCTGCCGGCCAACCGCACCTTCCACCAGGGCGGGCATCTGCCCATCTTCGGGAAAAATGATGTGTGAAGTACGCACCGAATCACCTATACCGGCATTTTCGACCCAGAAGTCATTGTAGGACTCGTCCACCCCTTCAATATTCAGCGCCGAATCTGATGCCGCATCGGATGCAGCCTGCCGCGCCTTGATCTCCTCAATCTCGGCGGCGGTGAGAAACTGCCGCGTGCCATATTGTGCCGGGCGTTGCATTGGAATGTCGGAGGAAAAATTCCATACCCCCTGCAGGTCGGGTTGGCCCCACTCGGTGCGGGGAGCCCGGTAATCATCCTGGGCAAATGCGGCAATTGGCGCGCCCAGCACTATCAAAAAGGAAACCGCTATTTTCTTTTTCTCAAACATTGTTGTGTCTACTCGTAAAAACTACTCATATTCGTCCCACGCCATGCGCATCCAGCCTTCCGTGTTGTCATTGTTGGGCGCATAGCCGCGAGCGGGTTCAGATTCCATGAAGGCAGCGAAGGAAAGCCCCTCGGCTTTGGCGTCACGTAGTCGCTGGCGTATCACCGACAGCATATCGCGATAGGCCAGCAGGTCGGAGCGTGACGAGATCTGGCCGTGGCCGGGAATGATGCGTGTCTCATCATCAATGAGAGAGGCGATATTCCAGGTGGCATCGATCATGCCGTCGAGGGTGCCACCGTTGTTGCGATCGATAAAAGGCAGGCCATAGCGCACGAACATATCACCGGTGTGGATGACGTTGGGTTCGCGGAAATACACTTGCGCATCCCCATCCGTGTGGCCGGCGCCAGTGTTGACGATATCGATGGTGCTGCCATTGAAATAGAAGCGCATGGCGTCGAAGAAGGTGATCTTGGGCAAGCCTACCTCGTCGTAGGCTTCCTGCGGGCGACCACTGGCCAGCACCTGGTCGGTCTCCATGCGCTTGCGGCTGTTGTCCTGGGCCACGATGTAAGCCCCAGCACGCCCGAAGTTTTCATTGCCGTCGGTGTGGTCGTAGTGAAAGTGCGTGTTCACTACAAAGTCTACCGGGTTACTCGTGAGTTGGGCGATCGCTGCGACGATCTTGTCCGTGAGCGGCGCAAACTGGTCGTCTACGATGAAGGTACCATCATCGCCAATGGAGACTCCGATGTTGCCGCCACTACCCTGCAGCATATAGATATTGCCGGCTACCTGCTGTGCCGTGATTTCGATGCTGTCGAAATCCTGTGCCACGGCATTGAATGATGGCAACAGCGTCAGCAAGGCCAGCGAACGGGCGGCAAATCTTCTCATCAGGGTCATGTCTCTCTTTTTTATTATTGCTTTCTTGTAGTTTCCTGCTGTTCGATTCCTTACGAGAAATCAAACGTGAACGGGTCATTCTTGCGAATGACCCGTTTGGATCAGATCAGGCGAAGACCTTGCGGAACACGGCCACGGCCGCTTCCATTTCTTCCATGCTACCCAGCGAGATTCGGCAATGTGTGTGCTCCATTGGCGGGAAGTCCCTGCCCACGATGATCTTGTGTGGAGTACAGGCTGCCCGCACGGCACTGGCAGGTTGCTTCATATTGGGGAAAATATGGTTGGTATGGGATTCCGGTGTATCGAAGCCAAGGTCGGCCAGGGCTGACACGGTGAAGTTACGCACGCGGGCGTTTTCTTCCCGCTCCCACTCGAGGTGGGCGATGTCTTCAAACGCCGTCAGTGCCGCAACGGCAGCGAGCATGCTCACATCGCCCATACCCCAGGCGGAATTGATCTCCCGCATGGTATCTGCATGACCAAGTCCGTAGCCGATTCGCATTCCGGCCAGGGCGTGGGCCTTGGAGAAGGAACGAGTGATGAACACATTCTTGAACTCTTTCACCAGCGGCAGGGCTGTCTGCATCTTGCTCGGGTCGGCGTAATCGATGTAGGCCTCATCCAGGTGAATATGGGTGTCTGGAGATGCGGCCAGAATAGCGCGAACTGCCTTCTCGATGGCTTGCGGGCTATGCACGGTGCCAGAAGGATTGTTCGGATTACAGATATAAACCAGGCCGGCTCCCTGCGACACGGCGACCATGCCGTCCAGGTCCAGCTTGGCGTCTTTATCCAGCGGGATCTGCTTGATCGGCGCGCCGATCTGGCGAGCGGTGCCCTCGCTGGTTGAGAACGTGGGACCCGCCGTAACCAGTGGCTTGTCCGCGTTGCAGTAGGCTCGCACCGCGCCTTGCAGCAACCAGGTGGAACCGGAGGCCAGCAACACGTTGTTTCGGTTCACGTTATAACGGGAGGCCAGCGCTTCCTGCAGTTCTGGCACAAAGTCCGGCGCATAACCGCGCCCGACCCGCATATTCGTGTATTTCTTGATGGCTTCCAGGGTCTTAGGGCCTGGACCGCGACCGCTTTCATTCTGGTTCAGGTGAATCTCGCCACCATCATACACGCCGGCCATGTGGTCGACTCGAGACTGGGCGAAGACGGGACTGGTGATGATACCGGTACCGCCAATGAGGCCTGCGGCTGTTCCGAAACCGGCTGACTTAACGAATCCGCGACGGGTTATTTTCATTATAATTCTCCTGAACCTCGGCCTCTGTAACCGAGGGTTTATGAAGGGTGGCAGGAATTGGACGCGTTGCACCCATCATAGCGCTCGAAATCAGGAAATTCTACGGAAAAAGCGGCATTTCGCGCGCCCTGCCTCCTGCACTGGAAAGTCCGTAAAGACGCCGTTTTCAGTGGTGGTGACGGCACCTTCCAACATTGACCGACAGCGGGAATGGGCATAACCTGAATTCACTACCCCGTGCCCAACACAGGCAGCGCGGCCACAGCCCATGAACCGCCTATCCAACATACGCAGCAGTGCCGGTCAATTCACCAGCCTCCTTCTGGCCGCCCTGGTGTGCATCCCCGTGCAGGCACAGCGGGACACTGGAGATGCAGCCACACAGATTCGCCGCCTGCGAGAGCAATTGTCCCGGTATGAGCAGGAGCTGGCGGCGCTGGATGGCAGCTACAGCCAGTCCAGCACAGAACTCTACCTGACCCTGGGCGGGCTCTACCATGACCTGGGCGAGGTGGAAGAATCAATTACCGCCTACCGGGAAGCCTTGCAATCCCTGCGCATCAGCGAAGGCCTGGCTTCGGAGAGCCAGCTACAGGTCATCAATGACTTCAATGGCCTGCTGTTCGAGGCACAAGTGTGGGAAGAGCTGGACATGAATTTCCATCTCGCCAGTGACATCGCACTGCGCCTGTATGGCGCTGACGACCTGCGTTACCAGCGCGCCGCCAACTCCCTGGCCAGCTGGAAGATTCGCGCCTACCAGACCGGGCTCTACCGCCCACGTGGCAATCGATCGATCGAGGAAGCCGCCATCATCTATCGCCGCCTGGCCGAGCAGCTTTCTCCCGAGGAAGAAGGCTACAACCGCAAGCTGGCGAACTACCTCTCGGCGCGGGGACTGGCGCATTTTTATTCCGCCAGCCATGTGGCCCAGACTCCGGTGGAAGAATTCAGGGCGTCACCTGTGCACGGCGCATTCCAGAACTGTGTGCCAGTGGTGCTCTCTGTCGACCAGGGCGCTACCCCGTCAAGCGGTGCCTGCCAGGTAAACCCGATCGGCGATCCGGAAATCTTCGCCTCCCAGCAGCGGGAGAAGAACAATACCGTACGCCGCCACCTGGGGAACATGCGGCAGAGTTTCCTGGAAGCGATCGAGGCTACCGAGGCCGATCCGGATGCCAGTCTCCGGCAACAGGCGGTCGCCATCCTCAACTATGCCGATGCCAACTTGCTGGCCCAGGACTACACGCGCGCGAGACTCCAGTACCGACGCGCCTATGAACTGCTCAGCACGAATCCGGAACTGGTCAGCCTGCGCAATGAGCTGATGGACAAACCCGTCAAGGCACTCAGCGGCATAGTCGGCGAATTGCCTTTCGACAGCCTGCTGCCGAGTAATGTGGCACTTGGCACTATTTCATTTGAAGTGAATGAGATGGGCGATATTGAGAACATCGATATCGAGGGTGCTACCGAGGCCTTGTCACGGGAAAACATGGGGGCGATCGCCATGATGCTGCAACAGTCTTCCTATCGGCCCCGCATAGTCGACGGGCAGCCGGTCAGGAGTCGTATTACCCTGTCTACGGTCGATCTGTAGATCGCGAACACCTCTCAGATAGTGAGTGGCGCGTCGAAACGAATCTGGTACCCCACCTTGTCGGCGGAAAAACCGGCGGACCTGTAGAAGGCCGAGGTCGCCTCGGTGCGTTGCTGGGTCATGAGCGCCAGCTTGTAGCAGTCCTTGCTGATTGCCGAGCGGCTTGCCATGAGCAACAGGTATCTGCCGATGCCGTGATTGCGCTCGCTCTCGGTGACAATGATGTTCCCCACCATGCCATAGGGCCTTCCTGACCAACTCAGGTTTGCACACACATTGAGTGTGCAGGTGCCGAGCAAGCGGGTGCCACGAAAGGCACCGAACACGACACCACCTGCGCTGATAATCTTGCTGTAGATACTGCGGATGTCGTTCTCACTGAGCTTGCGCACCTCGGCCAGCTGGAACTCGGCAATCAGTCCCATGACCTGGCGCAGGTCATCAACATGCACGGGTTTCACCTCGATGCCGAGGGAGCGCTTCATCAGGATCACGTTGGGATAGTTTTCCTGCAGATCCGCCAGTCTCTGCCTGAGGAAAGCTGGCGCAGTGAGACCACCGATCTTCTGCATGCCCAGTCGGACCCCCAGCTGTTCCTGCTCCTGGAAGCACACGCTATAGGCTTCCGCGAGCCCCAGCTCCGCGTCCACTGCCGAAAGCAAGGCTCTGGCGATGCCTCGATGTCGGCAGGCCTCTTTCACATAGAGACTGCGTACCACCAGTACCGGGTCTTCGAATGCGAGATTGATGGCAGCGACGATCTGGTCATCCAGTTCGGCGACAAAGTATTGGTCATTGCGTGAATTGCCGAAGGCCTTTCCCCATTCGGCGTAAAGCTCCCTGATTGGATCGAGATCGCGATCATCGGCAATCCGCACCCGGATAGCAGGTGTACTCATCGGCTCATGGTCAGCACTGTGAGGTACTGCCTGTTCATTCCGCGCTTCATCAGTCATTGCTCTGCATGCTCCCTTTCCCTCCCCCTGGTTGGCCGGAGCCCCCAGTATTTAAGCATCTTCCGCATTCAGCGCCTGTTCTGGTGCCAGGCTTTCACTGAAAAAGTACTGCCAAGTCTGCGGATGCGATCTGTGTAAGTTAAGTCCGGACTTCTCCAGATAATGTCCAGAGCCTTGATCCGGACTTCATCGACAACTGCCTCGCCATCACACTGCCAATTCGCTACGACAGGCTTGAACCAGATCGGCTCGGCAGGCTGCCCTGTGGTCGGATATCTGCGCCGTCACTGCGCCCATTATTTCTTGTCAGTTTGTAAGAGCCGCGAGGAATTTCGCGGGGTTGCGAGTAAAATGCTTCCCCTTCGAATGAACGCAATTTGGTGCATTCCCGAACCTGGATTAATTCATGACCCTGTTTGCTTATTTTTCGAGCTCATTGCAGCCCGGATCACGCCTTTCCTATGCTCAGCGCGCCATGGTGGCAGTACTGTGTGTCATGCCGTTTACAGCCCTCGCGCAGGACACCGCGGACGATGGCTCAACCGTGATCTATCCTGCGGAATACTTCACCGAGTGGCAACCCATCACTGCCCAGGACATGCTGGCCCGGATACCGGGGCAGGACGCCAGCGGACCCGGCCGTGGTGGTGGTGGCCCGCCGGGCGGATTTACCGGTAATCCTACCCGCGGTGGACGAGGTCTGGGTGCAGGCAGCAGCGGCACCGAGATCATGATTAATGGCAAGCGCACTGCCGGCAAGAACCAGTCTGCCAGCAGCCTGCTGGGCCGGATCGCCGCCTCGCAGGTGCAGGAGATCCAGATTATTCGTGGCACTTCCGGTGAACTGGATGTGCGGGGAAGCAGCCAGGTCATCAATGTCATCCTGCTTGAAGAGCTTTCCTCCAGCAGCATCTCCTACGAGGCGGCGGTGAACTATGCGCAAGATGACACCATCAACCCCGGTGGCACGGTGGCACTCAATGGTCAGCGTGGCAGCTTCGACTACCTGCTGACCCTCCGCAGCCAGCCCCGCTACTCTAATGAACTTAATAACGAGAGCAGTATCCTCGGTGATTTCTCTCCCAACGATACGGTGATCGAGGAGCGCACCCGGGATGGTGAGAACAACGAACTGAGTTTTAATCTCGGCTATGCCTTCACCGACAACAGCCGCCTGCAGGTGAATGGACTGTTTGCACAGCGTGATGCACCCACCGATGTCGAGCGGGTCACCACCGATCTGCGCACGAACCCGGTGGGCCTGCTGGTAGAGCGGGAAGCACTGCCGAATGAGAGGGATAACTGGGAGTTTGGCGGCGACTACGAATATACCTTCGCTAACGGAGCCCGCTTCAAACTATTGGGCATCGCCAATCACGATGACAACGCCAGCCAGCGCCAGCGTTTCCAGCGCTTTGCAGATAACAGCGAAGAGTTGAACCTGTTCCTGGACACCAAGGCCATCACGGAAGAACGCATCGTGCGCGGCTCCTATACCTTCGACCTGTTCGAATCCCAGAGCGTGGAACTGGGTATGGAGCGCGCACAGACTACCCTGGACTCCAAGCTGCAGCTGGGTTCCCTGTTTGGTACCGGTGCACCCAACCCGGCCGTGGGCGGACTGCCTAACGTCAGGGTATCTAACGCCAACTCAGTCGTGGAAGAGATTCGAGTTGAGCCATTCGCCATTCACAACTGGCGGATTAATCCACAGCTGACCCTGGAGTCTTCCCTGCTTTATGAGACATCGGAGATTACCCAGAGTGGTGATGTCAGCAACCAGCGTGATTTCGATTTCATCAAGCCCAAATTTGACCTGCGCTATGACATCACCCCGACATTCCAGGTGCGCGGCACCATCGAGCGCATCGTCAACCAGCTCAGCTTCGCGGACTTCGTTGCCGCCAACGACGATCAGGACAATGACTCCAATACCCTCGCGGGTAACGCGAACCTGCGCCAGCAAACCCAGTGGCGCTATTCACTCAACAGCGAGTATCGCTTGCCCAATGATGTGGGTGTGTTAAGTGCGGAGTTCTTCTACGCTGACCACGAGGACGTGATCGACTGGCTGGACGTGTCCACATCGGAGACCAATCTTGTTTCGGTGAACGGCAATATCGGTGACGGCGTGGAGTACGGCGCCAACCTCAACGCCAGCATTCGCATGGGCATGATTGGTCTGCCCAACCTGCTGGTGAACTCGACGCTAAATGTACAGGACTCCGATGTCATGGACCCATTCCTGGGTATTGAGCGCCGCTTCCGCTTCTACCAGCGTGGTCGTTTCACCCTGACTACCCGCCACGATATTCCACAGTGGCGATTCAACTGGGGCATCCAGTACTTCGATCGCATCGATGGTGGCATGTTCATGTACGACCTGCAGGATTTCGAATGGACCGTGGGTGACCCCTTCCATGGTGTGTTCGCCGAGATTCGTGATCGACGCGGTATCACCTATCGTCTGGATGTACGCCAGACCAGCGATGGTGCACAGTGCCGGGAACGCTGGCGCTTCGACGGACGACTGTCCGATGGCATCCTGGAAGAACTGGAGTATCGCTGCACCCACGGCGGCGTGCAGCCTTCCTTCACTGTGACGGGCACGTTCTAGTCAGTCACTCCGACTAAGCATCGCGGCATAGTCTGTGCCTGCGCGAAATGCGCGCAGGCACTTCCCTCACAGTCTATTGCACAGGTGCAGCCAGCACCCGGCCTTCGTTCACATAGAACACCGCGCTATTGGTGAGCACGGAGCGATCCGCGAAACTGCTCACCGGCGCGAATGTCGGAAACTGCCCTGACGAAGTCCCTTGCAGATAGCCAGTCTCCACGACTCCTGCAGCCGTTACTTCAAAGCTGTACAGACCCTTGCTGGTAAAGGCATAGAAGCTACTGGGTGAGTCCGGATCAAAGGATTTCGAATCGTAGGGCGTGTCATTGACCTGAATGGGTATGGCGAAGCGGAACGGTTCACTGTCGGTGGCCGGCAGGAAACTGATGCCATGGTGATCCGCCAGCACCTCTGACTCCGATCCGCGTCGGCCATACACCAGGGAATTGATCTCCGCAGGATTGGCCGGGTCTGCCACATCGAACAGGGATACCTTCACTCCCTGGTACCAGGCGCCGCGGGTGAAACCAAAGTCGGACGCTCCATCGTCCGGTACCGCGTCCTTGCCAAAACCCAACAGCAGGTTCTCACCCACCGGATGCAGGTAGTCAGAATAGCCCTCTATTTCCAGCTCGCCCACTATCTGCGGATTGTCCTGGTTGGAGAGGTCAATGACGTACAAAGGATCGATGACCCGGAACGTCACCAGGTAAGCCCGATCGCCAACGAAGCGCGCGGCGTAGAGTTGTTCGCCAGGCTTGCCGATGCCATCGATAGCATTGACCAGTTGCAGCCCGCTCCCGGAATCTTTCAACACGTTGAACCGGGTACTGGAAGAATCACCCCACGTCGAGCCGACAGAGGTGACTACATTGAGGTATTCGCCATTCTCGCCGCCGGTGCCCATGCGGAAGGAACGCTTGTCTTCACTCCAGCCCAGGTGGCCTTGTACCGAACCTGAGCCAGTGTAACTGACACTGCCACCGGTTAGATCGAACTTGTGTATGGAAGTCGTGTGTTCCGGATCGTAGATCAGGGCATCTGTCGCCAGTAGCTGGTATTCATACCGGGTCGTCGCCAGGTACAGTGCCTCTTTAGTCATGTAGACGGTTTCGGTGTTACCCAGGAAACAGGTACTCTCGAACGCGGAAGGGTCAGCTAATGGAATAGTCGTTACAGTAATGATGCCGGGGTTACGATTCTCATCCACAGAGTCGGTGGTGATGTAGCAGTTGCGGCTTTCGATCAGGTCGCGAGGATCCACTCCCGGGCTCTCGACCCGTGGTATCAGGGTAGTCAGGCTCGCCGATTCCAGCACCTCGGCATTGGCAACATGGGTCGCCTCGTCAAAGGCATAGGGCACAAACCCGGGCAGGCCGGGTGTGTAGCGAGTTACTACGTGGAGCTGGTCGCCGATGCGGCGGCTGGAAATGAGGCTGCCATCGATTGTCACCTTCTCGATCGGCCTGAGACTCGCTGGATTGGCGGCGTCGAGAAATTCGATCTCCAGTTCATTGTTCTGCCATCCCCAGTAGTCCAGCCAGGCGACGTGCCGGTTCTGGCCGGACAGGGTGACCAACATGTCACTGCCTGTGGGGGAATCTTCGATCAGGTACAGGGAACTGGCGGAGGTAAAGTTCTCATCATTTTCCGGTTGGTACACCCCGATGTCCGTTGCCGTCGGCGCGACTGCATCCAGCCGGAACGTAGCGACGCAGGAATCGCTGCCGCAGGAACGCAGAGAGTAGAGAAATTCTCCATCGGTCTTGATGGTATCGGCCTCATCCACACCGGCTTCCTGGATATTGGTTGCAGAAACGCGACTGGTGGCACCTCCAGCACTGGTACTGCTGTCGGTGGTGGCGAAGGCTTCGAGACGAACAAGGTTGCTGCTATCGCTGGCACCCCTGTTCATTCCCTGCTTCAGGTAGGCTTCCATGGCCGCATCGGAACGAAACGGATGCAGGCTATCCCTGTCTGGGGAGCTCACGGTAAAACTTACCGGTGAATTGGCAATAGTCAGTTCCTCGTTAGCCGCACGGTATGCACCCCATACACGGTAGTTGCCGGCCGCCAATTGCTCGTCCGTGAACAGCCAGTAGTTTATTTCGCTTGCCAGGGTGACCGAGGCGAAGGGTCGCAACTCCGCGGGATTGCCGTCCCAGGGCTCCCAGCCAAAGAAACCGCGCAGGTACCAGCGGTCTTCCACCAGTGCCGCCATATAGAGTAGGGCTTGCTTGCCCACGTCAGCAGGATCCACGGTCAGGTCGAAGCTGCCGGAAAGGGAATCGCTGTCCAGGTACACTTCGGCGAAGCTATGAGGGGTTGAGGCATCGAGATTGAGACTGACCTTGCCAGACTCGCTGGCCTGGGAAGTCAGGTTTGTGCACAGCAGGACAGCCAGAAGAACAAGGCGCAGGCAAAATGCCTGTGGGAAGAATACTGACAAAGTACCGGACATGGTGTTTCTCCTCTCCCGTGGCAAGGCAGTCTGGCAAGTACTTGTCTGAATGTTTTCCAGACTATAGACATGATCATTATACTCCCCGACTTCTTTCACCCTTCATCGAATACAATGCTTGTGTGATTGCACTCACAGGCGATTCATATTGGCAGATTCCGCCTGTGAGTATTTTTATAGTGCTTAAGCACAGAGCACCGTTTTCAATGTAGTTCTACGCTGTTACGCTGCGGCACTAGCTACGCTTTCCCTAACAGGCGAACTCAACAAGAGAAACTCACCATGAAGGCTTTACGCATTGTTCTACAGATCCTGGGCATAGTGGTGCTTATACCCGCAGTCGCCATGGCCACCCTGCGCATCGAGAACGCCAATAATGATGGCCCGTCCATTGCCTTTCCAGGGGGGTCTCTGGTGTCGGGTGAGCTACACACTGGCCCCGAGCCCGATTGGAGCTTTACCTCCGATATCGATACCGTGGAACTCGAACTGGTGGACTCCGGCTCATCGCGCCTGATCTGGATTCAGGATGCGAACGGCAAGGCCTATATCGCCTCGGGCTACATGCAGTCTTTCTTCGGCCGCCTGTGGAAACACTGGGCTGTGGAGGCCGACCAGGGATCGGGGCTCGCGGTACTGCGCATCGGGGACACCCGCTATGAACGGCAACTCATCCGTATCCACGAGGGTGATGAACTGGATGGTGTCGCGGCCAGCATTCTGCGCAAGTACGCGGGAGGCACGGTGACACCACAAGGCATCGCGGCAGTCCGGGCCCAGATCGAGTCAGGCTCTACCTGGATATTTGAACTGGCGCCGAGGAGTTAACACAATGTCATTGAAGAACTACCTGTTCCTGTGTGCCGGCATATCCCTGGCCACCGTGGTTTCAATCCTGCTTATCCCTGGTGTGGCACAGCTGTTTGAATCCCTCATCCTCGGTTTCCTCTTCGTCTTCGCCAACTAGGCTGTCCAATCTTCAGGGAGTCCCATGCAACTCGATACCAATTTCGTTCGCGCCCAGTTTCCACAGAACCACTGGCGGTGGGCCTTCTTCGAGAATGCGGGCGGCGCCTTCGTCCCCTACTCGGTAATACAGCGCATGACCGAGTATATGACCGAGAACCAGGTGCAGCCCGGGTATCCGGCAGGGCCCTCTACCCAGGCGAAGCAGCGCATGGATGCCGGCCATCACCTGATGGCGGAGATGATCGGTGCCGCGCCAGAAGAAGTCACCGTCTCCGCGTCCACCTCGATCAATGCCTATGTACTTGCGCAGGCGCTGAGACCACTGTGGCAGGCCGGTGACGAAATCCTGGTCAGCAATCTTAATCATGAGGCGAATTCCGGCCCCTGGCGCAGGTTGCAGGAATTTGGATTGAAGATCGTGGATTGGCCAGTAACTGCCGATGCCGGACTGGACATGGCAGCATTGCCCGCGCTGCTGAATGAGCGCACCAGGCTGCTGGCTTTTCCCCACGTGTCCAATATCACCGGCGAGATCAACGACGTGCCAGGTATCACGCAAATGGCCCATGACAAAGGAGCCCTGGTTTGCGTTGACGGCGTGGCCGCCGCACCACACCGCGCAGTTGAAGCAAGAAAGTGGGATGTGGATTTCTACCTGTTCAGCTTCTACAAGGTATTCGGGCCACACCTGGGCTGCCTCTATGGCAAGCGCGAACATCTGCTAAAAGCTCGGGGTCAGTACCACTATTTCTTTCCAGAAGATGACCTGCTGCACAAACTCAATCCCGCTGGCCCGAATCATGAATCCATTGCCGCGCTGGTGGGCATCAGTGACTACTTCGACACCCTGGCGCTGCATCACGGTTTGGAGATTACCGATAAGTTTGAGCGCACCCGCCAGCTCTACCAGCTCTTTGTCGAACATGAAGAACTGTTGGCCAGGCGCTTTGTAGACTGGGCTACCGACAGGGAGAGAGTGAAGCTAATCGGGCCCGCGACCGGTACTAGAGACGTACGGGTACCGACGTTCTCCCTGCTCCTGGACGGCGTGCAATCGGCGGACGCGGCAAAGCAGGCTGCCGAGCAGGGTGTTGCAGTGGGCTTCGGTCACTTCTACGCAAAACGCCTGCTCGAGAGTATCGGCATTGCAGATTTGCAGAATGGTGTGCTGCGCTGCTCCATGGCTCATTACAACACCGTCGAAGAAGTGGACAAGCTTACCGCGGCACTGGATACCATTCTTAGAAAATAGGGACAGATTTATTTTTTAAAAAAATAAATCTGTCCCTATTTTCTGGGATAGCGAGGCCGTGGGAAAAGCTAAGAAAAAGCTTGCCGCGCTCTTATATTTCTAATATATTGGAAACATGGAAATATATGAAGCCTCAGATGCCTTGGCGGCCCTGGCCCACGAGACCCGGTTGGAGATCTTCCGTCACCTAGTACGCCAGGGACCCCAAGGGGTCGCGGTGGGAAGCCTGGCGGAGCGCTTCGAACTGCCAAACGCCACGCTTTCTTTCCATCTGAAAAACCTGAAACAGGCGGGGCTGATCCTGGTACGTCGGGACGGCCGCTCGCTCTTCTATTCACCAAACTTTGAAAAAATTAATGCTGTCCTGTCCTTCCTGGTGGAGGACTGTTGCCAGGGAGACTTCGAACCCGGCAGTTGCCAGCAAGGAGAATGTCAATGAAACGCCTGCACCTGCACATCACCGTTCCTGAAATCGAAAAGGCGGTGAGTTTTTACAACATCTTGTTTAACCAGAGCCCTGCCGTGGAGAAAGCTGACTACGCCAAGTGGTTACTGGACGATCCCGCCATTAACTTTGCTATCTCGACCCGGGGCAAGACCACAGGGCTCAACCATCTGGGCTTCCAGGTTGATGACGACGAGTCACTGGCAGAGATCACTGATCGCCTCAAGCGCGCGGAGTTTTCCGGCTATGCCGAGTCCGAGGCTAACTGCTGCTACGCGAAATCCAACAAGTACTGGACCAGGGACCCAGCCAATATTCCCTGGGAGAATTTTCATACACTGGGCCAGATACCTGTGTTTGGCGACGACACGCAACCGAGTGCGGAAACGATACCGGCTGCGGACCGCAGTGGAGAAAAAAGCGATGGCCGCTGCTGTAACTAGCTTGCTGTGTGCCCTGAAGGGTGGCCTGAGCTTGTGGTCACAGTGGTTGTGCTACCGGACCCATCGCTTCCTGATTCTCTGCTGCCCCGAAACCTTAGCACCCCATCGTCTTGCGGCCCGTTGCGCAGGAGTTTTCGGTCTAGCAGATAGTCCTGGGTGTTATGCCAGGGCGCATGGTCACCCTGGCGCGGCATCAGGTGCATCGCACGCTGAAAATACCCGGGATTAAAATCCGTCAACCAGTCGCGGTCCGGCATGTCCTGCTCCCATTCCCGCAGCAGTGGAACGGCTTGCTCGGCACCGCGACGCGCCATTTCCTTTAGCAGTCCACACACAAACCTGGCATTAAGATCGGCACGCAGGGTCCAGGACGCGTTGGTATAGCCGAAGGTCAGGACGAGGTTTGGAATGCCGGAAAACATCAGGCCGTGGTACATGAAGTGTTTCGAGAAGTCGATGCGCTCGCCGTCGAGAAAGAACTCGACGCCTCCCATGACCTGAACATTCAGTCCGGTGGCGGTCACCAGGATATCGCAGGCCACGGAGCTGCCGTCTTTCATCTGCACTGCATCTTCCTTGATCGCTTCGATCTGGCCGGTCACCACACTGGCCTTGCCGGAATTCAATGCATTGAACAGGTCGGAGTCCGGTACCAGGCACAGCCGCTGGGTCCAGGGGTCATAACTGGGTGTGAAGTGCTTGTCGATGTCGATATCACTACGCAGTGCCTTGCGCAGGCGCTTCATCAGGTAGTCCCGCATCTTCTGTGGATTCTTGATCGCACGCTTGTAGATGTAATTCTGGAAATGGATGTTGCGCCAACGGGTGATGGCATAGGCCCATCGCTTGGGTAGCAGTACGCGCATGAGATTCGCGAACTTGTCTTTGGCTGGTAAAGACACGATGTAGCCTGGCGAACGCTGGATCATCGTCACGTGAGCCGCCGTGTCCGCCATGGATGGCACGAGGGTAACCGCGGTGGCGCCGCTGCCGATTACTGCCACACGCTTGTTGCTGTAATCCAGGTCCTGCGGCCAGTGTTGGGGATGCACCACGGTACCGCTGAAGTCTTCCAGACCCGGAATATCCGGCGTGTATCCCTTTTCGTAGTTATAGTAGCCACTGCACATGTACAGCATGCGGCCGACGACCTGGCCAACCTCACCGCGCTCACTCAGGGTGGTCACCGTCCAGGTCGAGGATTCGCTGCTCCAGGCGGCGGACGTGACCCGCACGCCGAAACGAATGTGC
Source organism: Pseudomonadota bacterium (assembly GCA_027621405.1). Classification (GTDB taxonomy): domain Bacteria; phylum Pseudomonadota; class Gammaproteobacteria; order Pseudomonadales; family Pseudohongiellaceae; genus UBA9145. Next base: position 72,614 of record JAQCBT010000004.1, read on the forward strand.
TTCTCCACCTCGTACTCCGCCACTGCTTCCTGCAGATAGGCCAGTATCGAAGGACCGTCGGAAATGGCCTTGGCATTGGTCCAGGGTTTGAAGCTGAATCCAAAGGTGTGCATGTCGCTGTCAGAGCGAATGCCGGGATAGCGGAACAGGTCCCACGTGCCACCGATGGACTGGCGCGCCTCCAGTATGGTGTAACGCTGGTCCGGGCAGTCCTTATGCAGGTGACATGCGGCGCTGATTCCCGATATGCCTGCACCAACAATGATCACGTCCTGGATGGCGGCAGGATTGGGCTGGATGGCATTCATAGGCTTCCTGGTCTGTCGGGTAGCGGCAGGCCAGTGTAATAAATATGCATGAGCGAGCCTAGGGTCCTGGCCTGAGGCGGCCGGTTTCCAGATGCAGGTAAAATGGACTCCGGACTCAAAGGTTTGGCAAAGCCGGGAAAAAACTGTCCGGGATCAGGGAAGAAATACCACTCCCCGGCTAGACTTGAACCAGAACTGCTTCTATTCTGCAGGCGCCCTGAATCACAGACCAGGCCTGCCTTGCAGGCGAGTCATGGGCAGTGATCAGGTGCCTGGCTGTCATCGCAACGGGCAAGCAGCGCAAACGGTCATAGATAGAACCTTATAGTTAATAGATAGAAGCATGAAATGCCAGAACCACCCCAGCGCCCCCGCGGTAGACAGCTGTAATCGCTGTAAGGTCCCGTTGTGCGGTATGTGCGCCAGCTTCACACCGGACGGCGTCTTCTGCGAATCCTGCCTGGAGATTCACGAAACCCAGAAGGCGGTCGCCGCCAAGTCGCAACGCCTGGAGCGCCCCGAACCCAGTGCGGTGATTACCGAATATGATGAAGACCTGTTGGAGAAGGCCAAGCGCCGGGATGACAACGGCGTCAAACTGCAGCTGGGAGTAATCGGTATCTGTGCGGTGATCGTGATAACACGCCTCGTATTCTTTGGCGGACCGATTGGCTCAGCTCCCGACCCCAACCAGCAGCTGTCGGTGGAAGCACAGGCCCAGATTCAACGTGTAACCAGGATGGCGGAGTGCCTGGCCATGCTGCAGGAAATAGGCCAGACCCTGGCCGCCGGCGAACGACCCGCGCCCGGAATCAGTTGTCCCAATGCCCTGCAACCATTAGTGATTCGTGAGACGGCAGATGACCTGATCGTCCGCGTGCCACAGCCCGAGTTATACGGTTATGCCGACATACTGGTTTCCCGGCAGGATCCCAACCCCCGCCTCGTCCCCCTGGCGCAAACACAGTAGCTTAACGGCGCCGACCCGCAATACCGCGGCGCCGGGATTCATGCCATAATTTCGCTGTATTATTTTCTCTAAGCTTGAGTTTCCCTGATTCGAACCGGCATGGTGTCATGACTAAATCCTCCCTATTTGCTTGTTTCCTGCTTTCTCCAATCTTCTTCGGCTCCTCCCTGCTGGCGCAGGATATTCCAGACATCGAAGAGTTGATGACTGCCGAGGAACTCAGGGCAACGGGCGTGGATGGTCTGTCGAACGCTGAGAAACGCGCGCTCAACGCCTGGCTGCAGCGATTTCGAGATGGCGAGATCAGCGCAGCCATCGAGGAGGCCGTGGCCGAAGCGCCAGTTAGCACAGATACCGGGGCCAGGGTGATCCGCACGGAACCGGAGGATGTCTATCCCCCACCCCGCGAAAGCCAGGAGATCCTTTCCCGTATCGCCGGGGAGTTCAATGGCTGGGAAGGCCGCACCCGCTTCACCCTGGAAAACGGGCAGGTCTGGGAGCAGCGCCGGAGTAGTCGCTGGAAAGTCAGCCTGCAGAGCCCGGAAGTACGCCTGTACCAGAATTTCCTCGGCGCCTGGGAGATGGAAGTAGTCGCTGAAGACCGCGCCATCGGTGTGCGTCGTATCCGCTAGCCTTTCCTGTGCCTGCGCATGACGGGCTGGCACACAATTTCCCTACACTGACAGGCCGCTTTCTGGCATTCTGTAGGCTATTGCTTTTTGATCTATGGTTGTCTGGAATGTCAGGCGCCAGCATTCAGACAAGCCAGCTCACCCGTTGAGCCGCGTCCAGCATGGGAGAAAAACAATGCGCTTGCTGTTGTCACTAGTCCTCACCGTTGCCGCCCCACTCGCAATGGGCCAGATCTCTCCCGAGGAGATCTCGGTCGAAACCCTGCCAGAGCCTGGCAGTAACTGGTTTATCTCCAAGACCGGCAATGGTGCCTATGTCTTTGATGCCGAGAGCGGTGAGATGCAGGGCTTGCTGTCGCTCTCGCGTAATACACCCGCGGTAACTCCCTACCACCCTCGACAGGAGTTCTATGCCGCCGAATCCTACATGAGCCGCGGGGTACGCGGTGAACGTACCGACCTGGTGGCTGTATATGATTTCGAGAACCTGAGCCCGATTGCCGAGATAATCATACCCAATCACATGGCCCGCCTGCAGGTCCGTCGGCATCTTGGCCTGATGAATGATGGGCGTCACCTGGCGGTACTCAATATGAATCCGGGTCATTCCGTGTCCATCGTGGACGTGGAAGACCGGGTGTTCATCTACGAAATATCTACTCCGGGTTGCGCCGTGATCATGCCCGTGGCCACGAGCGACTTCCTGCAGGTGTGCGGCGATGGCACCCTGCAACTGATACAGCTGGACCTGAGCGGCTATGAGGAAAACCGTGTGCGCAGCGACGTGTTCTTCAATGTGATCGATGATGCCGTCTTCGACCGTGCCACGCCCAGTGCCGATGGCTGGATTCTCGTTACCCACGCCGGCGTTATCTTCGAAGTAAGCACCGACGATGATGAAATCAATATCGAAGACGGTTGGCGCCTGGGCGCTGAAGACGAGTCCGACTGGCGTCCCGGCGGCAATGAATTCATTACCGCCCACAAAGACTATGGCCTGTTGTATGTGGCCATGCACGAGGGAGAAGTAGACACCCACCACGTGCCCGGTGATGAAATCTGGGTATTCGACATGGCCACCCGTAACCGCGTGCACCGCCTGGAGCTGGATGTTCCAGCCGACAGCATCATGGTGACCCAGGAAGCAGAACCCAAGTTGCTGGTATCCGACGAAGAAGGTGGCATGCATGTCTATGATGCGATCAGCTTTGCCTTCGAGCGCACCATAAACGCGCCAGGTGCCTCTCATTTCGAGGATTTTTAGGTGATCATCGATACCGCAATGCAACTACTGCTGAGCCTGTTATTCGGGCTGTTGCTGCTACTGGCTTCCCTGCACAAGATATCCAGGCCATTGCAGTTTCGCGGAATCCTGGCGGCTTACAGGCTCTTGCCGCCGACGCTGCTTGGCCTTGCTGCGAAGATCATACCGTTGGTGGAGTTGAGCCTGGGTCTGGCCTGGTTAAGTGGACTCGAACACGGCATAGTGGCTGCCGGTACGGCGAGCTTGCTTGCCCTGTATGCTGTGGCGATGGCCATCAACATTTCCAGGGGCAATACCAACATCGATTGCGGTTGCAGCTTTAGCAGCGGCCAGGACAAGTCGGGGCAACGGCTGTCCAGCGGCCTGGTCTCCAGAAACCTGCTACTTGCACTGCTGTCCCTGACCGCACTCCTGCCAGGCAATGGTCGCGAGTTGGGCGTGCTCGACTATGGGCTGCTGGCATTGGCCTGCTGCGCTTTAACCCTGACCTATGCCGCCTATAACCAGCTCATTGCCAACCGGCAGATCATCCGCGGACATTTCCAAGGAGGCACTAATCATGGTTGAAGCCCTTATCATTTCCAATGTCATCCTGTGGATCGTGGTCGTGGTGCTGGCCTTGCTGGTATTCGCCCTCACCCGACAGGTTGGCATTCTCTATGAAAGAGTCGCACCCGCCGGTGCCCTGCAACCAAACAACGGCCCCAGGGTTGGCGAACTCAGCAAGCCTATGGAAATCACGGCACTCGATGGATCCCGGGTAGTCATTGGCGGTGAGTCCGCAGATGGGCTGGCGAGCTTTGTGTTGTTTATCTCGCCCACCTGCCCCGTGTGCAAGTCGCTGGTGCCCACCGCACAGTCCCTGGTCAAATCCGAGAGCAAGCGCATGCGCCTGGTGTTTGCCAGCGACGGCGCAGAGACCGAGGCCGACCTGCAACAGCACCGGGATTACGTGAAATCCCTGAAGATCGAGAAATACCCTTACCTGATTTCCCAGGCGCTGGGCATGAGCTACCAGGTTAGCAAATTGCCTTTCGCCCTGCTGATTGCCGCCGACGGCACCCTGAAGAGCAAGGGACTGGTCAACACCCGGGAGCACATGGAGAGCCTCATCGAAGCCATGGACAGTGGCGTTAACACCGTGCAGGAGTACGTGGGCTCACTGCAAGCTGACAATGCGATGGAACAAACCTCATGAATATCGACAGATTGGTAGATCGAACCTATTACTGGATCGATGAAAAGGCTCGCAACACGAGTCTCGCGCTGGCACGAAAACTGTCGCGCCGCAATTTCCTGTCCCGACTCGGCATGTTCATCGCCGGTGCGGCATCCTTTCCGCTACTGCCGGTTTCGCGGTCGTTTGCCCAGGATTCAATTCAGGAAGTGGGCGATCCCCAAAGCTGTGACTACTGGCGCTACTGCGCCATGAGCGGCACCCTGTGCAGTTGCTGCGGCGGTTCCTACACATCCTGTCCGCCGGGTTCACAGCCATCGCCGATCACCTGGGTCGGCACCTGTCGTAATCCGGTCGATGGCCGCAACTACCTGATGTCCTACAATGACTGCTGTGGCAAGGCTGTGTGCTCTCGCTGTGGATGCCACAATACCGAGGGCGACAAGCCTGTTTACTTTAACAGCAATAGCAACACCGTACTGTGGTGTTTCGGTACAGAAGACACGAGTTATCACTGCACCGTCTCTCTGGTGCTGGGTACCGACGACGAGTAATGGCCAGACTCACTGCCTTATTGCTGGCTCTGCTGTTCGCCTTGCCTGTGCAGGCGGCGAGCCCGCGTACCCACTACCTGTTGTACTGTAGTGGGTGTCACCTCGTAAGCGGGGAAGGCAAGCACCCCAATGTGCCCACCCTGCACAGCGAACTCGGGCGTATGCTGTCGGTTCCGGAAATGCGCAGCTATCTCGTGCAGATTCCCGGCGCAGCCCAGGCGCCTATCAATGACGAAGAACTTACCGCCGTCATTAACTGGGTTCTGCTGCAGTGGAACAGCGACACCCTGCCAGCCGATTTTCGGCCGTACAAAGCTGATGAAGTCAGCGAGGCCCGCAGCCATATCCTCGCCGATCCCCTGCGTTACCGCAGCACCTACTGGAAAGCACTGGATCAATAAGGCGGCAGCAAGCAAGCACCGTGCAAGCGATTTCGTCCAGGCTCTGTAAACAAAGGCTGTGGGTGTGATCAGGCACACCCCCAAAACTCATAGCTCTGTTAATGTGTCATTCAGTGCAATAGTTTAAACTACGCCTTTCAACTCCAGATTTATCGTTACCATGTCAGTCGCCTACAGCATCGCCAGAGCCGGAATGACCGGGGTGTACAACACCTTCGTCAAGACACCATCCGTTTTGGATCCGGAAACCTATTTTCCAGGCGCCAATGAATTCAGGCAGAACTGGGAAGTATTGCGGCAGGAAGCGCTGGGTCTGGTAGATTCCCTGGAAACCGTACCGCGCTTTCATGAACTGATGCCTGAACAATACAAGCTGTCAGCCCATGGCGAGAAAGAGTGGCGCATGTTCGTGCTACGAGCCTATGGGCTGGATATTAAGGAGAACATGAATCGCTGCCCTACCCTGCGCGATCTGGTGCAGGCGAACGACTCCATCAAGTCGGCATCCCTGTCCTTTCTTGCGCCGGGCAAGCAGGTACCTACTCACACCGGACCCTTCCGCGGCATTACCCGTTTCTACATGGGTCTGGAAGTACCGACAGACGAACAGGGTCAACCGGGTGTGACCCTGACTATCGACAACAAGTCCTATCGCCTCGGTAACGGCGAAGCCCTGCTGTGGGATGACACCTATCCCCACAGTGTCAGCAACGATACCGACCGCTGGCGCATCGCACTGCTGCTCGATGTCTACCGCGCCAATATGCCTTTGCCGCTGCGCGCCTTCACCGATTCGATCATCGGCATGGCACGCATGTCCATCAAGTGGCGCAAGATCTTCCCCGAAGAATTCGCCTGATTCAGCTTTCCCCGTCTCGCGCGCTGGCCCACAGGTAGGCCGGTAGCGCGCAGGACAAACCTATCGTCAGATTCAGCACAATGAACGGCCACGGCCGTGGTCCGCTTGCCTGCCTGCCGAACATAAACAGCCAGAACACAAAAGAACTGATCAGCAGGTCGGCGGTGAAACCGCCCGCGGCGCCATTGGCGAACAGCGCGGCAATGAAGGCAAACAGGTCCAGGCCCTGTGCCGCGAAGAATTGAATAAAGAAGATGTAGGGCACGATGGCTCCGGCAATTGCCAACGTCAGGTAAACGTTCTTCATGATCTGGACTCTCCCTTGATTACAGGCCTGTGGTGGACTGCCATCCTGATTAATTGTGACAGACGCTATTGTGCGGGTCTGGCGGGGCAATACAATTACCTTATGGGTAATGAATACAGACAGGATCACCTATGAAAATTATGCGAACGATAGGCATGCTCACCATGGCACTGGCTGCGGCTGGCTGCGCCGTATCGCCGGAGATCCAGGCCTTGATGGACGAATATGAACGCACAGTACCAGTGTGCAGTTCGGAACAGGATTGCCAGGTGAAGTGGCGGGCGGCCCGGGCCTGGGCCATCGAGAATTCGAATTTCCCGATCCTGACCGAGAACGAGCTGCGCATCATGGCCAGCTCCACCCTCAGCCCCACGCGGGGAGTAGGTGTCGTGGTTAATCGTGATGGCATCCTGGCCGGAGCCAGCCTGCGGGTCGAGGTGGAATGTTTCAGCGCCTCTGCTTGCCCCAATGTGTGGGAAATGCAGATCGACTTCAACAGGACGGTCGCCGCAGCCAGTGCGAACTAGCGCGACAGTGCACTGGCCAGTTCGCTCAATACCTCGCCGCAATCGGCGGAGACCTTGAGAACCAGCAGCCCGTCGGCGCGGGTCATGCCCTGGTTGATACAGGCAATCGGTATTTGCCGCTCCGCGGCGAACTTGCAGAAGCGGAAGCTGGAATAAACCATGAGCGACGAACCGATCACGAGCATGGCATCGGCTGCGGATAATTTGTCGTACAGGTAGTTCACCTTCTCACGGCCCACCGAGCCACCGTAAAACACGACATTGGGTTTCAGCAGCCCGCCGCAATGCTGGCAATCGGGAATTGCCACCTGCCGTATCAGATCCTCCCGCACGTCGGCGTCGCCATCGGGGGCGAGTTCTGCCTTGAGGTGTTCCAGATGTGGGTTGTGCTGCCACAACCACTGTTGAATCTGTTCCCGCGGGGTCAGGGCTCCGCAATCCATGCACACCACCTGGTCCAGGCGCCCGTGGAGATCGATGACACGCTTCTGCCCGGCCTTCTGGTGCAGGCGATCGATATTCTGGGTCACCAGTGACTTGATGTAGCCGCCGTTCTCCAACACTACCAGTCCCCGGTGCGCCTTGTTGGGCTGGGCATTGCCAACATTGGGCCAGCCAACGAAGCTGCGCGCCCAGTAGCGCCGACGCACGGCGACATGCTTGAGAAATTCGCCGTGCTGAATCGGGGTGTTGCTCTTCCAGTTACCGATCTCATCGCGGTAGGTGGGAATACCCGATGCATGGCTGATGCCCGCGCCAGTGATAACAAACAGCCGGGGATGTTCCGCGACGAATTGCTGCAGGGCCTGCACATCGACCAGTGGCGCCGATTCCGAGCTTGCGCATTCGCGCTGACTGTAGGGAACTGCCCGCAGATTCATGCCTGGATACCTGTACACAGGTGAATGCCTGAGTTACTTGCTTTATCGTTTATAGCAGTGCCTGATTTAACAATTGCGACAAGACCGCATAACAGGGATCGTATTTGCTAGTTCGTGGATCTCAGTGTACCCGGCAATACTTCAAAACCCGGATCAAAAGTTACCAGAACGGAAGCTAACTGTAACAAAACCACCTGGTCCCCACTGACCTGCCCTGCACCGCTTTGCAGGAGTCCGGGTAGCGTCGCCTCTCCCATGATCACCCTGTCCAGTTCACTGCGGTTGATACTGATTGTGGCATCAGGATTTTCTGCGCTATAGCCCTCGATATTACTCAGGGTGCCACCACTGAGTTCGATGACAAAGCGCTGGCCGGTGTCGGGGGTATCGAAATTGATCACAAAATTAACGCCATCTGCCCTGTCACTGTCGACCCGGGTGCCGACAGCATCCCACCACTGACTTGTTGTCATCGCTCTGGCGAGGCTCGGGCTGGTACCTCGAGGAGCAGCGATTGGCGGCGCACCATTGCGCAATTCCTGGGCTGCCGACAGGAATACATTGCGCATACTGGCGCTCTCATATTGGTACCCGAGTTGTTCGAAGACAGCAGCGAGTTCATCTTTTGCGGGCTGGTTATCCGGTTCCGCATAGACCAGCTTGTTGAGTATTTCCATAGCCAGGCGGTAATCGCCTGCCTCATAGAGTTCAGACGCCCTGGCCAGGATAGCGTCTGCACCGCCCATCATCTCAACATAAAGCGGAGCCGAGTCCGCTGGCGAGAGCGGTGCCAGGGTTGCAGGATTACCATCCCAGTATCCCAGGTAGCGATTCAATACTGCGCGTGAGTTGTGAAATTCAGACCCGTGGTACTGCCGAACCGACCATTGCTGCTGCAGGCTTTCCGGCACCCTGTATTCGTTATGAATCTCGTTGATTGTCACGCCCTGATTGGCGAGGTTCAGGACCTGGTTATTGAGATTCGCATAGGCGTCACGTTGCGCCCGCATCACCTGTTGGATGCGCTGGTTGCCCCAGCGCGGCCAGTTGTGTGATGAAACGAGCACCTCGGCCTCGCGACCATAGCGGTAGAGTGCCTCATTGATCTGCTTCGACCAGGCCAGTGCGTCCCTGACCAATGCGCCGCGCAGGGTATAGATATTGTGAATCGTGGCAGTGATGTTTTCTGCTGCCCAGAAAACTTTCTGGTCAGGGAACCAGGTGTTCATCTCTGCCGGAGCTTCGGTGCCAGGTGTATTTTGAAAGACCATGGTAACACCATCTATTATGTGCTCTTCATAGTCGTCTTCAATCACCAGGGTTGGCGCGATCAGGCCCGTGGTACCTGCGGACAGGCCTTTGCCTATCGCCGAATCAACCTGACCGAACGGGCTCGACGGCATAACGCGGCCATACTGCAGACCCGCGCGGCGAGACATCGCATTGCCGGCGTAGACATTTTCCGCGATCGCTTCTTCCATGAAACCAGACGGCGCGATGACCTGTACCAGACCTGCATCAACGTCGCTTTCGCTTACAACACCCAGTACGCCGCCGAAATGGTCGATATGGGAGTGTGAATAGACAATCGCTCGCACCGGAAACTCTCCGAGCTGTTCGGTGGCCAGGGCGAGTGCTGCTGCCGCAGTTTCACTGGTGAGCAGGACATCGAAAATGATCCAGCCGGTATCACCTCTTACGAGAGTCATGTTAGCGAGGTCGAAGCCCCGCACCTGGTAGATGAAATCGGGTACAACTTCATAGAGCCCGAAGTTCATGTTCAGGGTTGCCTGGCGTTGCAGGGAGGGGTGGATCGTATTCCATTGTTCCCCGCTCAGCAGGAAGTCATAGCGAGTCAGGTCCCACACCACGTTACCACTGGCACCGAGAATCTGGCGCGAGGCAGGTTCCGCGATGAAGCCGCGGCGCGCCTCCTGGAAATCCCTTTCGTCTTCGAAGGGCAGCGACTCGCGCAGGGCTTCCTGTAGCGCCACCGTCGCAGTGCTGGCTGCATTGCCCCTGGGATTGAAGTGCTCCTGTGCGAAAAGGGTGGAGCTACTTAATACGAGTCCCAGGATCGCGCCCAGTGCAGCAGGAGACAGGTCTCTGAAAATTTTAAAGGTAGCTAACATACTGTATTCCCTGGTTTTTTTACTTCCATGAAAAGTGGGTGTCCTTTAATAATTAAATGGGTGTCCTTTAAATGGCATCCTTTAAATGGCAGGTTTTTTCGGTTTCGAACCCAGGGGATCGAATGGCTCACGGTAGTTCGCCAACTGGCGCTCGATCTGCTGCTGATCCACATCGAGCAGCTCCAGTACCTGGCGGCTGATCAGCAGGCTGGATTCCAGCAGCTCGGGGAAGACGTGATTGGCGCCGAGTGAAACCAGTTCATCCCAGCCCCTGTGTTCCTGGCAACGGACGATCACGGGTACATCTTCGTTGCGTTGCCGGATTCCCTCGATCGCTTCCTTGCCCCGCTCCATGGATTTAAAGGTCAGGACCACCAGGCGTGCATGGGCCAGGTTGCACAGCGACAGGATCTCGATGTTGTTGCTGTCGCCGTAGACGATGTTCTTGCCCTGCTTGCGGTACTTCTCCACCACCTCGATGTCGTGATCCATGGCGATATAGGGGATGTTGTTTTCCTCGAGGAACTCCGCGAGAGTCGTTCCGAGGCGTCCGAAGCCGCCAATGATGACATGGTCCTGCAGATGCAGTTGCACCGCGACTTTGCGACCCCCTTCCTTGCCGCGCAACAGGGCGCCACTCAGTTCATTGGCGCGTCGAATCAGGAAGGGGCTCGCCAGCATACTGAAGATGGCGATGATGGTGATGAAGGAGGCCTGGTCCACCGGCACCACACCGTTGAGCAAGGCCAGCGCCATCAAAGCCAGTCCGAATTCGCCGGCCTGCGCCAGGTTCAAACCCACCGCCAGCGCATCCTGGCTGGTGAAACCCAGCACCCGAACCGACAACGCGACAACCACTGCCTTGACCAGGATCAGGCAGGCGGTGAACAGCAGGATGCGTGGCCAGAATTCAAACAGCAGGTTGAGGTCGAGGTTCATGCCGATCGTAACGAAGAACAGGCCCAGCAATATGTCCCGGAAAGGTCGGATATCACTCTGGATCTGATAGCGGTAGTGCCCCTCTCCCAGCATCATGCCAGTCACGAATCCACCCAATGCCATGGACAGGTGAAAGCTGTGGGTGAGCCACGCCGCCAGTAGCACGATCACCAGTGTGGAGAGCAGGAAGATTTCTTCGGACCGGCTCCTGGCCACTTCCTTGTAGATAGACGGAAGAATCCATTTACCGGCAGCGAGGAGAATACCGACCAACACCAGTGTGTTGAATCCCGCCGTCAACAGGTTTCCCAGCAAGGCAGAAGATTCACCGGAGGCGAGTACTGGCACCAGCACGAGGAAGATCACCGCCACGATGTCCTGGAATAACAGAACCCCCACCGAGAGTTGGCCGTGCTGGTGATGCAGTTGCTGATTGTTCTGCAGTTCCCGGGTGACGATGGCGGTGGAAGACAGGGCCAGGGAGCCAGCGATCATCACGGCGGTTGCCAGAGAAGAACCCCAGAGATAGGCAGAGATGGCAAACACCAGGGAACACACAACCACCTGCACACCACCCACCCCGAAGACGGCGAAGCGCATGGTCAGCATCTTGCGGAAATTGAATTCCAGTCCCAGGGTGAAGAGCAGGAATACAACTCCGAACTCGGCGAGGAAGCGAAAACGCTCCGGGTCATCCACCAGGCCAATGGCCGACGGTCCAAGAATCGCGCCCACCACCACGTAGGCAACGATATTGGCCATGCGCAGGCGGCGCAACACGACGGCGCCGAGCAGTGAGCAGGTGAGGATGATCAGAAACTGTTGAAAAAATTCTTCAGACATAGCGCTCAGCATGTGGCCGGTGCATCACAGGATGAAGCAGGCCCGAATCAAGTGGGGCCCTATCAATCAGAAAGTGCCGCGTATCAGGGATTATGTGACATGCAGCCCCAAGGCTCCATGCCCGGGTGCTGCAGAAGCCGCTTGAGTTGGCGAAATCTACCAATTCCCTTCGTGCTTCGCCATTCAGATCAGCGCTGTAACCACGCTTGCACTCTTATCTTGTTGAAAACTAAATAGAATAATTCTGGCATGGAAATCGCTTCGTTTCCTCGTTAACACAGGCCGGACCTCCTCCGAAATTGGCGGTAACCAATTCGGCCCGGTTTCGTCTAAAAGAAACAATAAGGCCATTCCTCGTGGCAAACGCACACAGCGAACAAGGAATCAGACACGTGATCAAACTAAAAGACTTGAGCAAGGTTTACCGCACCGCTTACATGGAAACCACCGCTCTGAACAACATCAATATTCATATCGGCAAGGGCGAGTTCGTCGCCGTCATGGGGCCCTCTGGCTGTGGCAAGTCCACCCTGCTGAACGTGGTTGGCATGATTGACAGCCCCAGCAGTGGCGAGTACTACTTCGATGGCGTAGAGGTAGGTCACTGCTCCGAGAATGAACTGGTTGATGTGCGTAAGCGAAACATCGGATTTATCTTCCAGAACTTCAACCTGATCGATGATCTTACCGTGGCCGAGAATGTCGATCTGCCCCTGTTGTACCTGGGCATGGCGAAGAAGGAGCGCAAGGCGCGGGTCCAGGAAGCACTGGAGCTGGTCGGCCTGGAAGCGCGTTCGCGGCACAAGCCGCAGGAACTGTCCGGTGGTCAGCAGCAGCGGGTTGCGGTAGCGCGCTCGGTAGTGGGTGATCCCAAACTGATTCTGGCGGACGAGCCCACAGGTAACCTGGACACCAGGAACGGTGATGAAGTCATGGCTATGCTGGATCGCCTCAAGCAGAAAGGCGTGACGATCCTGATGGTGACCCACTCTCCCGAACACGGCGAGAGGGCCGACCGTATCATCCACATGCTGGATGGCGAAGTCGTCGATGGCGATGGCGCTACCCTCTCGGTCGTTGCAGACAATCGCAAGGCCGACGTGCCAGCCTGATCACGGAGCCCATTCATGTTCGCCCATTACACCAAGATGGCCGTCAAGGCCTTGCTGCGATTCAAGCTGCATTCCACCATCAGCCTGCTAAGCCTCGTTGTTGGTTTCACCTGTTTCATTTCAGCGGTCATGCTGTCCAACTACTCCGACAGCTTCGACCAGGGATTCGAAAACTCGGACCGCATCTATAACCTGATGATTCGCTCCATCGGCGATGGTCCATTACCGGATCGCTTTCCCATCGTGAATGAACCAGCCGCGCGTTACCTGCGCACGACGTTCCCGGAAATCCCCAACATCGTTCGCGCCAGCAGTGGTTTCCCGCAGGCGATCACCTATGAGGGTCAATCCAGCACCCTGGACACGAAGTACATCGAAGATCGCTTCTTCGACATCTTCCCGCTGGAAACCATTCACGGCCTCGGCACCGGTGAACAACTGCCACCGAATTCTGCAATGCTCACCGAAGAAGGCGCGATGCTGATCTTTGGCCGCACCGATGTGGTGGGCGAACGTATCCTGGTGGAGAACAAACACGATGTGGTGGTGGCCGGTGTAGCCCGCAAGCCGGATTTCCCCTCACATCTGTCTGCTGGCATCGCCTTCTTTAATACCGACCTGTTCATTCCAATCGCCATGCCCGATCAGTTGATCCGCGAATCCATCGCCGCCAGCGGCGGCGATCCGGACCAGGATCGCTGGGGCAACCAGTCTGATTTCGTCTATATCGAAATACCGGAAGACATGCCGTTCGATCTCGATGAGTTCAATCAACAGTTGGATGACTTCGTGAAGGCAACCATGCCGGAAGAGCGGGTAGCGATCCAGACCTTCGAGTTGCTTCCGGTCAAGGACCTGGTGCCTACCCAGCTTGCCTTCATTACCGGCGGCTTCGACTTGCCCAATATACTGATTGCGGCCGGCGCGCTGGTGCTGTTGATTGGCTGTCTCAACTATTCCAACCTGGTGGTTGCACAGCTTTCCCTGCGCAGCCAGGAGATCGGCGTGCAGAAGATTCTTGGCGCCAAGCGCTCTACTCTGCTCATCCAGTACTGTTACGAGACTTTTCTGTTTCTGCTGATCGCTCTGCTTATCACCCTGGTGATTCTCGGAGTTGCCCTGGCCAGCCTGCAATCAGCGGGTTTCCCTGGGATCTCACCGCTGCTGCTTTTCGACCCGGCCTTGTGGAGTGTCTTGTTGCTGATGATGCTGGTCATCGTGGCGATTGCCGGAGGCTATCCTGCCCTGCGAACGGCTCTGGTCCCACTGGTCTTCCTTATGCGCCCCAAGGGTTCAAGTGGCTACTCGGCGCGCATGCGGAACCTCATGGTCGGCGTGCAGTTCTTTATCTCCGGCACCCTGATGATTCTGGCCACGGTGATGTTCATGCAGAACAATGCCATGACACAGCAGCTTGATGGCTCGGTACTGGATCCAAAGATTGCCATAAATGTGCAAGCTGGCACCTTTGATGTGGATCCTGACTTGCTGATTACACAACTGGAGCAGGATCCGTCCATTGTGTCGGTGTCCCGGGTCGATGTATTGCCCTGGTCCATTAGCAATTCCTCTTCCTCTTTCCGGCGGGAACGGGACATCAATTCGCAGGAAGCCGAACTGTCGCGGCACTATGTTGGTTACAACTACACCACCACCATGGACCAGCCCCTGGTGGCGGGACGCGACTTCTCCAGAGAGCGTAGCAGTGATCTGTTACCAGACTCCGGTGAGTTGAATTCCTCCAGTGGCCCCTTCAACGTCATCATTGATGACAAGGCGGCAAGGGCGCTGGGTTGGGAGAATGCGACCGAGGCAATCGGGCAGTCTTTTTATCGCGAGTATGATGCCAATAATAATCGTGGCGACATTCTGGTTGAGATGATCGTGGTAGGCGCGATGAGTGATCGAAAGTACGAGTTCATCGATTTCTCTGCGTTTGGTTCCGATGGTGAGATTTATTTCCTGCAACCGGAAACTGCAGACTATCTTGTGGTGAAAGTTGACCGCGACCTGCTCAACCAGGGCCTGCAACATATCGATTACACCTGGAATCGTCTGATGCCGGATATACCCTTGAAGCGGGAGTTCGTGGATGACATTTTCTACCAGACGTTCGGCATGTTCCTCGGCATCGGCGCATCGATCGGTATCCTGTCCCTGTTCGGCTTCTTCGTCGCCAGCATTGGCCTGTTGGGTAATGCCACCTTCATCACCAATATTCGCAAGCGGGAAGTGGGTATTCGCAAGGTGATGGGGGCCAGTTCCGGAACCCTGTTGCGGATGTTGTTGCTGGATTTCGCCAAGCCTATCCTCATCGCCAATGCACTGGCCTGGCCACTGGGCTACTTCATCGGGCAGGGCTATACCTCATTCTTCGCGGCGCAGGTGAATGTGAACTTCCTGCCCTTCCTTGTGAGCCTGGGATTATCCGCCGCGATTGCCTTCGCCGCCGTGTTCTCCCAGAGCCTCAAGAGCGCGCGGGTACGGCCGGCGATGGTGTTGCGCTACGAATAGCGAGTGCCGAACGAGACTCCAGGGGAGAGAAGTACCTTAATGGGACGCTGAGGCGTCCCTTTTTTGTTGCTGTGTTGTTGGAGCCGCCAGGGAAACGCTAGCTGTAGGACATGGAACCGTCCGAGTTGCGGGTAAGCCCGACGAGACGGCTGAGAATGTGCTGGAACTCTTCCTGGCTGATGTCGATCTTCTCTACTACCCGACCATAAAGAGTGAAGGTGGGAACAGAACGATCGCCAAACTCCTTCTGCGCCTCGTGCAGGCAATACAGGATGATGCGTTCCTTCTTCGTAAGACCGTCCCGGGCGTCGGGAATGTAATCGTAGGCATCGTCTTCGCTCATGGCGTCGGGGGCTTCCGTTCTTCGTTGGCTGCTGGGTTCGACTGGCAGTGTAACGGGATGCCCCTTTGCTGTCCCCCATTCTCCCAGGGAATCACAGCATTGCTCATTCCTTGCAGCGAGGATTTCTCTAACTCTCTGTTTAAGCGAAAAAAATTGGTCTCAACAAAAATGGGTGTCCTATGAAGTTTAAATGGGTGTCCTATAAAGTGTGTTCGCTTTTTCCGATCAAGATCATCGAAATTACTCGTTTTACTGATTAACTTCTGAGGCCTATTGTTACAGCATCTGCCCGATCTTTGCTTCATCGCGAAAGCAGGGCCGGTGCTTTTTACCCTTTAAAAACAAGGTGGTAGCTATTACCACAGGTTTCTCGACTCAAGGAGTTGCCCCATGATTAAACGCTCTCTTCCCCTCGTCACTGCGGTGGCCATGGCGCTGGTTCCAATCAGCGCAGCCCATGCGCAGACTGGCGGTCCGGACAACCAGTTCTGGTGGCCGGACAATGTGAATCTCAGCCCGCTGCGTCAGCATGCTGAGGAATCCAATCCCTACGGCGCTGACTTTGATTACGCGGAAGCCTTCGCCTCAATCGATCTCGACACTCTCAAGGCCGAGATTACCGAGATCATGACTACATCCCAGGACTGGTGGCCCGCCGACTATGGTCACTACGGTCCCTTCTTCATTCGTATGGCCTGGCACAGTGCCGGTACCTACCGTGAAGCCGATGGCCGCGGTGGCGCCGGTGGTGGTCAGCAGCGCTTCGAGCCGCTCAACAGCTGGCCCGATAACGCCAACCTGGACAAGGCCCGACGCCTGTTGTGGCCGATCAAGCAGAAGTACGGACGCGATCTGTCCTGGGCCGACCTGATGGTGCTGGCCGGTAACGTCGCGCTGGAATCCATGGGCTTCGACACCTTCGGTTTCGCCGGTGGTCGTGAAGATGACTGGGAAGCAGACGAGGTGTACTGGGGTCCCGAAGGCGAGTGGCTGGATAGCGAGCGCTTCGACGGCGACATGCTTGAAAATCCGCTGGCTGCCGTGCAGATGGGCCTGATCTATGTGAACCCGGAAGGACCCGGTGGCAATCCCGATCCATTGGCGGCCGCCCAACGCATTCGTGAAACCTTCGGCCGCATGGCCATGAACGACGAAGAGACTGCTGCCCTGATCGCGGGTGGTCACACCTTTGGTAAGGCACACGGTGCCCGTTCACCGCAGAACTGTGTCGGACCCGAGCCTGCTGCCAATAGCATCGAAGCCCAGGGCTTCGGTTGGGACAATAGTTGTGGTTCCGGCAAGGGTGCGGACACTATCACCAGCGGCCTGGAAGGCGCCTGGACAGTAAGTCCTGCCCAGTGGACTCATAACTACCTGCAGAACCTGTACGGCTACGAGTGGGAACTGACCCGCAGCCCGGCCGGTGCCCAGCAGTGGACCCCCGCCGGTGGTGCAGGTGCCGGCCTGGTGCCTGACGCGCACGACCCTTCGGTTCGTCATGCGCCCATGATGTTCACCACTGACCTGGCCCTGCGTGAAGATCCCATCTACCGCGAGATCACCAGCCGCTGGCTGGAGAACCCGGAGCAGTTCGAAGATGCCTTCGCCCGCGCCTGGTTCAAGCTGACTCACCGTGACATGGGTCCGCGCGCCCGCTACGTGGGCAGCGATGTGCCGGAAGAAGTGCTGATCTGGCAGGATCCGATTCCTGAAGTGGATCACAACCTGGTTAACGCCCGTGATATCCGCGGCCTGAAGTCCGACATCATGGATTCAGGACTGACTGTTCAGGAACTCATCCGTACCGCCTGGGCGTCTGCCGCCTCTTTCCGTGGTAGCGACATGCGCGGTGGTGCCAACGGTGCCCGCGTTCGCTTGGCTCCCCAGAACAACTGGGCAGCCAACAATCCGGCTGAACTTACCCGTGTTCTTGGCGTACTGGAAGGCATCCAGCAGGACTTCAATGACTCTGCACGTGGTAACAAGCGTGTCTCACTGGCAGACGTGATCGTACTGGCCGGTGCGGCAGCGATTGAAGCCGCTGCCGAGGAAGCTGGTTATGAGGTGGAAGTACCCTTCGTGCCTGGTCGTATGGATGCCTCTCAGGAGCAGACCGACGTGCGCTCCTTCGGTGTCCTCGAGCCCAAGGCCGATGGCTTCCGTAACTACTACTCCAGCGACAGCTACCTGTCTCCAACCATGGCGTTGATCGACAAGGCCAATCAGTTGAACCTGACCGTGCCTGAGATGACCGCCCTGGTGGGTGGTATGCGGGTACTGGGTGGTAATACCGGTGGCAGCTCTCACGGTGTGTTCACCGACGAGACTGGCGTGCTCAGCAATGACTTCTTCGTGAACCTGCTGGATATGTCCACCGAGTGGGTACAGTCCGGTTCCATGGATGGTATCTACGAAGGTCGTGATCGCGGCACGGGCGCCGTGAAGTACACCGCGACTCCGGTTGACCTGGTGTTCGGTTCACAATCCGAACTGCGCTCCATTGCGGAAGTGTATGCGGCCAATGGCGGCGAAGAGCAGTTCGTCAACGACTTCGTTGCAGCCTGGACCAAGGTGATGACCCTGGATCGATTCGATCTCGATTCCTGAAACGGGAACAGTCACCCGCAATAAAGGAAACGGCGGCCAGATGGCCGCCGTTTTTTTTAGAGGTTCGATAGCGATTCAAAGCACCCGGTAATCAGGCGCGAGGCATCGAAGGGAATCTCCCCCTCCACGTCCAGGGCATTGTCCTCGTGCATTCTTTGTTCCGAGGCAAACATCGTGGCCTTGTCTGGCCAGACCTGAATCGACACCACCACTTTTTCCCCTTCCTGCGCATCCACCGCCTTGTAGAAATCTGTTTGCCTGCCGCGAGGCACGAAGTCTTGCCAACCGTCCATGATATGGAGGCAACCATAGCGTTTGAAGATTGCTTCGCTATTCTTTGCCCAGGCCTTGTAGGTCTCCAGTTTCGTCTCGGGCACGGGGATAACCAATACAGCCAGATACATTCGGGGCACCTCATCTTCTCAATGAGCCAGTGTTAAGGGCAGCGCACGCTGTGATCAGGCATGTGCACACCCGGTGACGTAGTTGTTAAGCCTGATATCGGCATGGCCGGGGCAGAGATGACTTCAGCAAGGATGACCCGGGTCTGTAGCAGGATGTCATCCAGTGTCCTGCATGACCTTGAGACCGCTATTCCCTTGGCAGTTCGCGATTGCGCATCAACTCAATGATCGCCTGTATATGCTCGTCGGTCAGATGCATCTGTTTCTGCATCTGGCGAATCCTGGCAAGTTCCTTGTCTGTGATAATGCCGTCCTCCAGTGAAGTGGCGATCTCGGCCTCCAACATGAGCTTGCGACGGTCTATCTGGTTGGCGAAGGCGGTTGCGACAATACCGGTGAGCAAGGCCACGACGCACACGCCCATCAGCGCGGTAAACGCACCGATGATCTTGCCCAGACCTGTAATCGGCGCGACATCCCCGTAGCCGACTGTGGTCAGCGTGATCAATGACCACCACATGGTCTCCGGAATAGAGGCAAAGTGCTCCGGTTGTACCCTGTTTTCTACGACGTACATAAGCGCCGACGAGGTAAACAAAGCCACGCAGAATAGATAGACCGTCGCGCCGAAGGAGTTGGCCTCCTCGCGCACGGCAGACACCAGGTCTTCCAGGGCGGTCGAATAATGGGAAATCTTCAACAGGCGGAACAGGCGCAAAACGCGCAACCAGCGCAGATCGACATGTGACAGGAGCAGCGGCAGCAGTGAGGGCAAGATTGCAACCAGGTCGATAATGCCCGTGAAGCTGAATATATAACCAAGCCGCCTGCCCGTCGCCGTCTGGAAGCGGCTGTCCTCACGCGCCGAGCTGGCCCAGATGCGCAACAGGTATTCGACCCCAAAGATGGTGACAGAGAACAACTCGAACCACAGAAACTGCGTTTCGAAGCGCTGCCCCAGCGCAGCGATGGACTCCAGTGATACCGCTATAAGATTCAGCAGGATCAGCGTCGACAGAAAGCGGTCGCAGTAGATACCTATGCGGTCACCGTTGCTGCTCTTGTCCAGAATTTCCAGTGTGCGTTGCTTGCTTAACATGCCTTGGCAATCTCTGTGTTGCAGGGGTTATTGCGCATTAAACGATGCGATCTCCAAAATAATTGTATTACATGCAACATGGTGTGTAGGTTCCTGAACCTGCGTTTCACTGACGAGGCTCATTGGCCTTTATCGAGCTTCGACGTTGTAATTGGCGCTCGGTTAAGAAAGCCACGCAGTATAGGGTATCTAATTTCGCTATCGCCAGTTTATTGACCAGATTTAACGATATAACGCGCTTTTTGTTTCTGTCGTCCGGGTACCAGCGCTTAAACACGACGAATACCGATAGCAAACGCTTGCAACATTCACAACAAAAGCGATTAATGACTTATTATTCAAATAAAACGCTGGATTCAGGTCAGGGCGAAGACCGACCAGAGTGACAGGAGTTAGCTCAGCCTGCTAGCAGGCGAAGCGCTTGTAATGAGGAGCGAGAACTACATAGCTGAATACTTACGTCGGTAATAAGGATTTCGCCTCGCAGGACATCTGTTTCTTATCGCGCATGTTTGCCGACAAGGATTACTCGGGCTGTTTCACAGCAGGATGGAAGAACGATGCAGGCTGCCCAATTCCGGGCATGGGCAAGCCAGCGGATGGATACAAGCAGACCGCGCCGCAACGACCAGAATTTACCCGCGTGCAGCAATCTGATACTGATTGCGCGCTACAGGGCGTCTCGCTAGTCGGTTATGCCCAGCTCTGCCCTGACTTCCACGACCCGCTCGCCACGCAGGCCACCCACCATGGAGTAGTTACCCTCGTGACAGGAGTACTCATAGATGTGGCCGCCCTCATCCAGGGTGAACGACAACTCGCCCCGCCAGGGCTCGGTGTAATAGGTCGGGTCATCTACAGTGTATTCATAGAACAATTCATCGTGCCCGACCCGGGTGAAGCGTTCCGTGACGGTGGCATCGGCGCTGATCAGCATGGGCCGGTCGATGGTGGCACGGTCGGGCATGTCGCCGCGAAAGTGAGTGGTGGTGGCGACCAGGGTATCTCCCTCCCAGTAGCCCACGGAGTGGCCTTCCAGTGAACGCCAGGCGTCGGGCTTCTGCTGGCCATCGAGATGAATCACCCGGGCCAGGCCCATGTCTTCACTGATGATGGCTACCTGGTCCGGCATCTGCACGAAGGCGTGGAACAGTTGGTACATAAAGGCGCGCATGGGCGGCGATCCCCAGCTCTCCAGGCAACGCTCCACCCCGGGTCGCTGTTCCGGGTGATCGAAACCGACGTCATCCTTGAAGTAGTGATGGGCAGCCTCTTCCAGTCCTCGTTCGTTGAATGGCATGCGCCCGTCTTCCGGGTAAACGATGACTGAACTGCGGTACTCACCTTTCACTTGAAACAGGGAAGGTGGACCAAAGCGTTCGATATCGGGGTCGGTGTTCTCCGGCGATCCCGCACGCACCGCCTGCGCGAAACCAGCCGCCTCTTGCGGCGGCAGGACCAGGGGCAGGCCGGGAGGCCGTTCCAGCATGGTGTGGGTCACCGTGGTCCAGACACCCTGAAAGTCAGGCTGTCCGTGTTCTGTGCGGGGAACCGTGTAATCGGTTGTCGACTGCGCCAGCAGCAGGGGCGAGACCAAGCTGGTGACGAGGAACAAGAGCAAGGATCGAACAGGCATAACACCCTCCGTTGATGGAGACACGTTAACAGAATGCGCCCCAGTGTGCTGCCACAACTGCACGCTTCATAGTGTAGAAAGTCACAAAATGACTTCCTGCAGGCATCATTGCCTAGAACGTGGTGGAAGCCCTGCCGATATCACCATACACCACGCAGGGATCTTCCCCCCCATCCAGCGCCGCGATCCAGCCTTCCATGAGTACCCGCCGCGCTTCCTGCCGATCCGGGCGGCTGGACGAATCGTTCACCGCCTCCCGCGCAATATCGATCATCTCCTCCGCGGCCCGCCGACAGGTTCTGGCGTCCTCGGACTCGACAACCCTCGGTGCAGAATCTTCCGA
The DNA here is from genome assembly GCA_027621405.1 of Pseudomonadota bacterium. Classification (GTDB taxonomy): domain Bacteria; phylum Pseudomonadota; class Gammaproteobacteria; order Pseudomonadales; family Pseudohongiellaceae; genus UBA9145. The sequence goes on from JAQCBT010000004.1 coordinate 94,466, forward strand.
GGAGCAGGCCGCAAGAATCACCGCAGCCAGAAGCAGCGCTGATATCGATCTGTTAATTGTAAATGGCATGGCCTCTCCCCCAAAGGGTCTGTTTGTTACGCACACCTCAGGCGAGCAGGCCGACCACCAGCAACGCTGACAAGGACAGCAGCGAGACGCCAAAACACACAGACCGCCATAGCCTGAGATCGAAATAGTAACAGCAGGCATAGGCCGCCCGCGCACCCACATAAGCCCAGGACAGGTAGCCTGTGTAGTCAGCATTGGCACCAGAGAACACACAAAACAGAACAACAACGATATAGATCGCGATGGTTTCGTTGATATTCGCCACCGCGCGAGTGGCGCGGAACAGGAAGTTGTCGTGGTTCGCCTCCACGGGGGTGCCCGGAACGTGCTTTGCGCGCAGTGCGCTGACGTCTACTACCAGCACCTGCAACAGGAGAAGCACAGCCAGTGCCGCCCAGGCATTGATGGTCAGTAGGTAATTGCCGAACAGTAGATCCATGTGTGGAGAGTGCTCTTGTTGATAGGACTCGTGAGCTCCGGGTCCTGCATTGAATGGATTGTCAGACCGGTGTCGCGAGCTTCAACCCTATGATACCCACAATGATGACGCCGAGACTGATAATGCGACCGGCATTCGCAGGCTCGCCTAACAAGACAATACCCAGAATCGCGGTGCCCACGGCGCCGACCCCTACCCATACCGCGTAGGCCGTTCCCATGGGCAGCGACTTCATGGCGATGCCAAGCAGCGCAATGCTTATCACCATGGCGCCTACCGTGCCGAGGGTTGGCCAGAGGCGGGTAAACCCGTCCGTGTACTTGAGCCCCACGGCCCAACCGATCTCGAAGATTCCGGCGAGGATTAGAATTGCCCAGTTCATGGCTACTCCTTGATGCTGAATGGGTCGGTTCGACTATGGAGCATTGTATGCAGAGAAAGTGCGCAGGCATATAGACCGAACCGAATGAGAGGTGGAGCACCAGCTCCATTCCCGATTCATCCGATACCTATACGGCTCGTCTGAGGTTCACGAGCGCCACCCTGGCATTGGCCTCCCTGGCGGCCGATGCAATTTCCCGGGAGACCACAGTTTTACCAATGGGCGCGATGGATATTGCTGCCAGTTTTAGATGCTGGATGCCAAACGGTATGCCGATGATGGTCAGACACCAGAACAGCGCACAGCACAGATGACCCAGCGCCAGCCACCAGCCTGCGACGATGAACCAGAAGACGTTGCCAAGCAGTCCCAGGCTACTGGTGCCGATATCACGGCGCAGGGTGAGCTCATAGCGATCAATGGCTTCATTACCAAAGGGGAAGAAGGACATGTCGGCGAGGACGAAGCAGGCCCTGGCCCAGGGGATGCCGACTATAGAGATGAAGGCGACAAAGCCGGCGATCCACCAGCCTATTCCGAGGAAGATGCCGCCGAGGAGGAACCAGAGTAGATTGCCTATTAGTCTCATGAGTGTTTAGGCCTGGATTGGTGTTCGAAGTGCTGCATCACGCTGTTGAATAATGGTCTCGGCGCAGCCGATCCTTGATTGATTGTTGCTTATGTGTCGATCGACTCCCAAAAGCAATTAGGTACTCTGTGAATTTGCTAATTCGCGTTCTTCCGAACCAAAAAATAGCAAATGAACAGTAAGGAAAATATCGCTCCGTTGATTGTAAGCGCGAGCGCTATTGCGGATACACCAGCACTACTTCCCAAAATCTGCTGTGTAATTATTGCCCCAGGCGCAAGGACGGGTTTCAATAATTCAACGAGCGAGATACCTAAACCAAGAGGAGCGATCGCAAACAAGATCGTACCCAAGATGAAACCAAAAACAATGGATTTCGAATAGATGCTGTCCAAGACTATAACTCCTTAAGTTTTAGTTGTTATCGTACTTAACTACCTAATGAGTTTTAAATTTCCCAATTCTTGGTTGCCTAATAGAACGAGACACAAAACGCCCTAAATAATAGAGCGGGCCGCATAGCGGCCCGTCCTAATTGATTTGATTGTTATTGAGCGGTCTCCTCAAGCCTTTCAGCCAGCCAGACTTTGATGATCGATTGTCTGGTAACTCCAAGGCGTGCCGCTTCTTTATCGAGAGAATCGATCATCCAAGTTGGAAAATCGACATTAACTCGTTTCTGTTCCTGATTCGGTTTCCTAATCTTGGATAGATCAAGAGAACTCGAAATATCTTTGCCAGAATCGAAGTCTGAATCAAATTTTCTAGCTTTCATAAATCTTCACTTCCTCGTCGCGAGATCGACGTACTGAAATAAGTCTTATGTTCTCGCCTCGATATGTAAGGACCGCAGACCAGTGCTTCTTGGATATCCGGCCAACTGCCAGGAATCTAGGCTCGTCTTCAGTCTTGGCCGGAACCACGATCAAGTCTGGGTCGAGCCACAAAAGCTGGGCTTCAACGAAGTCGATACCATGCTTTTTGAGGTTAGATGAGCTCTTTCTGGCATCATATTCGAACGAAAACATGGTATAAAAAATATACCTTTATTACACTGGCGTCAATAAAGCTCAACAACGCCCTGGCTAATGGGCTCGGCGCCAGCCGAGTCCTCGATTGAGCTGATGGTTATGTGTCGCTTACCGCCCATAAATCGATATTGAAGTTAAGTCCTCGGAAATGTGTTCTACATAGGTATAGCGCCCGAGGACATTGCTGGGAGACTGCTCTATAAATCGCTCTCTTGCAGTATCGTTAACTGTTCTGATGTATCCAGATCCATCCACAGCTATGTAGGTTGTGTAGATGCCGGAATGAGTTACAGCTAATTGAATATTACCTCTGCTAGCCCAGAAATAATTGTCGCCATCGCGAGTGATTCTTAGATCGATACTTAAGAATTCCGAGTATGTGGCTCTGTCTCCAAACTGATCGATTTCAACTACTTTCGATGGTGTGCCTTCGAGGACTAACTCCTGGCCAATTGATGGTAGAGCTATTAGTAGTGAGAGCCCGAGAAGAAGTACTTTCATGTCTACCTCACTGAATATGCACACATAACATTTAAATATGAAGCCGCCCTAGTAATTTGGCGGGACTCTGTATCGAGTCTATCCCCCAGTATTTTGAATTGGAAACAGTTTTTGACCTTAAATCACCAATAGATCCCATCTGCAAACCGAGCGTTCTCGAATTGCTTTAATATCGGGTTTTCCCGATTGTGAATTATGGGGTTTCCCCTGTTTGCGATGAGCAGGGTGCTAAGTGCTTGATATGGCCAGTTTTAGTCGAAACCAAATTGGAGAAAGCGAGCCTGCACGAAATGCGATTTGCTCTGGGTGTTTGGGGGGGTTGGTGAAATGGTCGGAGTGAGAGGATTTGAACCTCCGGCCCCTGCCTCCCGAAGGCAGTGCTCTACCAGGCTGAGCTACACTCCGACTGACTGGAATTTGTGGTGCGGATAGAATCTGAAGGTTGCAGAGCATATGGCTTGCCCTCATTTGAGAGCAAGCCATTTTTTATTTCCTGTTACTACTACCTAGATCCGCGAACGGGTCAGCTGCACATCCGCATTGCGCCACAGTGAGTCGAACTGGCGCTTGGTGATGATGGCTTCCTGTTCCTTGCCCTGGGCTTCCTGGGCCTGGTACAGGCCGAAGGTTGACCAGCCGTTCTGCTGGTTCCATTGCAGGTCCTTCAGGTAAACCTCTTCCGCTTCCTCGGGGCGGCCTGCATCCAGCAGGGCGGCGCCCTGGTAGAGACGCATGGACTGGTTCCAGTCCGGTGGCTCGGTGTAGTTGAGGTTGTCCTGGAATTCCACGGCGTGGCCGTAGTGCATGATCGCGGCGTCGAGGTTGCCGTCTGCTTCCTCGATCTCACCCATGAGGGCATGCATGGCCAGGTTGAGTACGTGGGCAGCCGGTGTTGGGCCAACCCCTGATTCGTTGACGTCGGCGGCAGCGATCTGGTCGCGGATGTTTTGCAGTTCCGCACGGGCCGGATCCATGTGGCCCTTGGCCACGTGGGCGCTACCCATCACGTAACTCCACATGCCGGACAGGTAAGGGTTGGTGGCTTTGGCCCGGTTGGCGGCGTTGTCGGCATGGATCTTGTCCCACTTGCCGAAGACCTTGTCGGTTACCCATTCATGGGCGATGGTCTTGGCGCCACGACTGCCATTGGCGACATTGCGCGCCGCCGCTTCATAGGAAGCCGCGTAGTTGCCCTGCAGCATGTTGGCGTAGCGCACGAAGTCCAGTGCGTGAGGCTTGTGAATCTTGTGCGACAGCGGGTAGGTGCCGATCATGGGGAAGTTGGTGTCGCCCCAGATTTCGGCGAACTGGTCGTCCACGATCTGTGAACGCTCGTTGATGTCGATGGCCTTCTCGTATTCGCCGACTCGCAGGTAGATGTGGCCGGGCATGTGCACCATATGACCACTGATAGGCACAGTCGCCTCCAGCTTCTGGGCGGCGGGCATGGCCAGTTCGGGTTCGGATGACATCTCCATCAGGTGGATGTACAGATGGTTGGCGCCGGGGTGATCGTGCTCCAAGGTCATCGCCGTTTCCAGTGCCGCCTTGGCTTCCGCCGTGCCGGGCTTGGCGGAGCCATCCAGGTTCCAGTAATCCCAGCGGGTGGTGTTCATGTAGGCTTCGGCGAACACGGAATGGATATCGGCATCGTCGGGATACTTGACGGTCAGGTCACGCATGGCGTCCAGGTAGGCGAAGTCGCGCTCGCGGCTATCGGGGATCGCGTCCTTGTTATAAAGAACGAACATGGCATTGATCATGTCGCGCTCTTTCTGGGTGCCGTTGTTGGCCAGCTCCAGAGCCGTGCGAATAGCTTGCAGGCCGGTGCCCTGTGGGTCATCCGGCAGGCCCTGGTAGCGGCTGTTGGGATTGGGTCCGATGGCGTGGGCCATACCCCAGTAAGGCATGGGGTGTTCCGGTGCCAGCCGGGATGCTTCCTGGTAGGAGGCGATGGACTCGGGGAAGTAGAAACTCCAGGCCATTCGCAGGCCCTGGTCGAAGAAAGCCTGGGCTTCTTCATTGTCTATGGAGGTGGGGTAACTGTAGGTTCCGCCACCTGGAATCATGATGGCCAGTGGCTCATCCTGGGCTTGTGTCGAGAGCGAAACTCCCAGAAACAGCGTTGCTGCACTCGCAACTAGCAACTTGCGCATGTATCTCTCCTATTTTTCTGACGGGTAATCAGACTTCAGTCGATTGTAGTGTGTCACTGCAATGGAATGACACTGGCTCCGAAGAACTGACCGTCCCGCGTTGAACCTTCATTCGATCTGGATGACTAAGAGGCAGTATACCCTCTAGCCATGAGCTAGAGTAGACACGTGCTACCGCCGCCGCGCTCCAGGCGTTGCGTCAAGCTGCCATTACCTCTAACCTGAGTAAATAGGGACAGATTTATTTTTTCGTAAAAAAATAAATCTGTCCCTATTTACTGGGAGCGCATAGATGACTGACACAGATCCCGTCGAGATCGACGTCTTCACCGACTACATCTGACCCTGGTGTTATCTCAGTACCGTGAGTATTGAAAAGCTGAAGGCCAACTACCCGGTGACGTTTCGCTGGATTCCCTTCCCCCTGCATCCCGACACACCGGTGGAAGGCAAGTCGCTTGCAGAGTTGTTTGCCGGACGCGACATCGAGCACATGCGTCAGCGCATGAAGATGCTGATGGCAGAGGCCGGGCTGGAATATGGCGATCGAACCCATACCTACAATAGCCGGCTGGCCCAGGAGCTGGGCAAGTGGGCCGATACCCAGGAGGGTAGCGAGACCATACACGATGCGCTGTACCGCGCCTATTTCGTGGACAAGGTTAATCTGTACGATATCGACATGTTGGTCGGAATCGCGGAAGGTGTTGGGCTCGATGCTTCCGCCGCCCGCGCCGTGCTGGAGCAGCGTTTATTCAAGGAAGCGGTGGATGCGGACTGGCAGCGTGCCTGGGAGATGGGCATAAGCGGCGTACCTACCTTCTATAGCAACGAGCTGGTGGTCGTGGGTTGCCAGCCTTATGATGTGCTGGAAAGATTTGTTAAGCATTTATTGGTTAGCAGGAAATAGGTAGAGAATGGGGACGGCAGTAAATAGGGACAGATTTATTTTTTTAAGAAAAAAATAAATCTGTCCCTATTTACTGCCTATTTACTGCCGCCTAAATTCAAACAACATGACCCAAAGAACAGCCCTAATCACCTGTGCCGACCGCTACATGGGTCCGGCTATCAGGAAAAAATTCGAAGCACTCGGATTCAAGGTAATCACCGGCGGGCACCCGATGACCTCACAGCAGGACTGCGAGGCGCTGGTCTCCTCGGCGGGTGATATCGACGTTCTGGTGGCTAACCTGGCCGAGCCACCCATGACCGGGCCTGTGCAGAACATCGACAACAATGACTGGAACAGGCTCTTCGATGCTCTGGTACACCCACTGATGTACCTGGTGCGCGCGGTGACTCCGCAGATGCTCGAGAGAAAGTCTGGCAAGATCATCGCCGTGACCAGCGCGGCGCCGTTAAAGGGCATTGCCAATAACGCGGCCTACTGTGCAGCCCGAGGCGCGCAGAACAGTTTCATCAAGGCGGTGGGCCTGGAGTTGGCGCGTGCCAATATCCAGGTCAATGCCATCGCCCAGAACTACATCAACAACGACACCTATTACCCGGATGACATTCTGGATAATGAGAAGTTTCTCGATCATGTGAAGCGCAATGTGCCGACTAACAGGGTGGGTGCTGCCGAGGAGACAGCAGAACTGGCAGCCTATCTGGCCAGCGAGCAGTGTAATCACATGGTGGGCCAGATCATTCCACTGGCGGGTGGTTGGGCCACTTGATTCGGAATCGGGATTGGCAATCGCTAATTCAGCTAACTCAGTGCTGTTCGCCGTCTTTGTCACCGATGGCTTCAATGGGATCATTGGCGACACTGCGGTGGGCCAGCAGTAACCAGTCCTGCATCAGGGCGCGAGCCATGATGTTGATCTCGGGAGTTCTCAGATCGACGGCATTGGGATAGGTGAACTCCATCAGGCCCTGCACGATTTCCCTGAGCTGCTGTGAGCTGAGTTCCACCCGGTAGCACTCTGAGTTTCTGTCACCATCGTCTCCGTGATAGACGGGTTCGCCGCCTACGACATTACGCACATCCAGCGCGAGCTGCGGCTTCTTCTTGCGCAACAGATCGAAAGTCATGAGCAGGCTGGCCCGGCTGAATACTTCAGGCTGGCTTACCTGTTCAAGAAATTGATCGCGTTCCAATTGCATCCCCTGTCATTCCCTTGCCACGGCAATCCGGCCGCAGTGACCTAAGTATAGACAGGCTTTCCTGCTGGGCAGGAAGATTTTGGAAATTTTCCGGGATCTAGTGAGTCGCGCCGCTGGCTGCGGGATTGCCGGAGGCTGGATGTTATCTGGGCGGGCCGGCTACCACTTGTTTGTCGTGCAACTTGCCGATGGCTTCGCTGCTCAGCCCGAGTATATCCGCCAGGATCTCGTCCGTATGCTGCCCAAGCAGCGGTGCCGGGCGCAATGACTCACGCTCCGTGGCTGAGAATGTCAGGGGCTGCCCCGGCGTGAGAACTTCCCCTATACCGGGCTGCTCCATGCGTTCAAACAAGGGGTTGTCATCGGAACAGTCGGGATCGTTGCTCACCATCTCCTCGATGGTTTGATACGGTCCCCAGCAGGCACCCACTTTGTCCAGTTCCCTGGCCACGTCAGTGGAATCACGTTCGGCGAACCAGGGCGCGAACAGTGCGCGTATTCGCTCGCGCGCCTGGAAGCGATCTCCTTCGCGGCGGAAGTCCAGTTTCAGTTCCTGCTCCAGGGAGATGATCCCCAGCTCAGAACCAGTCACATCGACCAGCGCCTGCCACTGGTTGGGACTCACACCCACCACCATGACCCGGAAGCCATCGCGGCAGGCGAAGTCATGGCCGAAGGTGCCGAAGATATGATTGCCCATAGGTGCCCGGGCCTCGTTGTTGATTGTCGCCTCGGCGATGTAGCCGAGATGGCCCATGGTGGCCATGGCCACATCGGCCAGGGCCAGGCGAATGAACTGGCCCTTGCCGGTGAGTCGGCGATGACGCTCCGCCGCCAGGATTCCCAGAGCGATCTGTTGTCCGGCGATCACATCCCAGGCGGGAAAGGGATTGTTGACGGGTTCCTCGCCGTCCCCGGTGAGGAAAGGCAGACCCACCCGGCTGTTCACCGTGTAGTCGAGTGCGCTGCCGCCGTGACGATCGCCTACCAGGTTCAGATAGATCAGGTCTTCCCGGCGGGCACGCAGTTCCTTTTCTGCCAGCCAACCCTTGGCCGGGAAGTTGGTGGAGAAGATGCCAGCGTTCTCACCGTCTGCAGTCACCAGGCGAGTCAGAATTTCACGGCCTGCGGACTTGCGAAAGTCCACGGCTATTGAGCGCTTGCCCTTGTTCAGGCTGTGCCAGTACAGGCTTACCCCGTTTTCCGTGACGGGCCAGCGTCGGTAATCGATACCGCCACCAATCTGGTCGAAGCGAATGACATCGGCACCGAGCTGGGCCAGAGTCATGCCGCCTGACGGTGCTGCGATAAATGCGCTGCCTTCTACGATGCGGAGGCCCTGTAATATGTTCTGCACGATTCCTGTTTCTTCTCTATTCGATTTTTGAATGTGATTGAAAAATCAGTCGATCAGTAAATAGCCATTGTTGATGACGATCTTGTCCTGCTCCACAGATTTGCAGCGAAACCTGTACTCCTTGCCATCCTGCCACACCTCGGTTCGGATCGTCTCGCCGGGATAGACTGGTGCCGAGAATCGCAACCGCAAATGGCGGAAGCGCTCTGGCTCATAGTCTGCACACAGCTTGAGCAGGGCGTGGGTCATCACCCCCATGGTACACAGACCATGCAGGATGGGCGCCTTGAAGCCCGCACTGGCCGCGACTTCAGGGTCTGAATGCAGGGGATTGAGATCGCCAGTCAATCGATAGATGAGCGCCTGCTGCGGCAAAGTGGGCAGGTCGCACACTTTATCCGGCTCTCGTGACGGTATGGGGTCTGTCTTCGGTGTGGGTTTGCGTTCCCCACCGAAGCCGCCATCGCCCCGTGCCAGTACCGTGGTACGGACAGTGCAGAGATCGGCGCCGGACTCCACATTGCGGATGGTGCGCTCTGACTTGATGAGGGCGCCGATACGCTCGCCCTTGTCGATAACCTCGGTGAGACGGGTCGTCGCTTCCACCGTTCCGGCACTCGGAAACGGCTGGTGAATAATCAATTCCTGTTCGGTTTGCAGGAGCTGCACCCAATCCAGGTCGATGTCGCGTTCGGCGGCCCAGAAGCCGGGATGTGCCATCACCACCGGTTGGCTTGGCATGACCTTGAGCGACTTCTCATAGACGAAGGGCAGGCAGTTGCGGTCCAGCGGGTCCTGTCCCATCCCCACCCCGAGCGCATAGAGCATGCAATCCTTCTCGTTATAGGTCTCGGTGATCGTAGGAAACTGGCGACTGGTGAGGTAGTCGGGATCTATGGCCATCTTGTCAGCTTATTATCAGTGTTAATTCTGTTCTGTGTTATCTGTCGCGGGTACAGGTTCTATTCCTTCGCTTCGCGTAGAAGGAGCTCCCGTGCAATCACCCGTATTGCCAGCACTTCTTCTGCACCTTCGAAAATGGAAAGCACCCGCGCGTCCACGAAATAGCGACTGACGGGAGACTCTTCGGCATAACCCATGCCGCCATGAATCTGCATGGCCTCCCGGCACACCCACTCCGCTGCCCGGCAGGCGAACAGTTTAACAAGACTGGCTTCCATCTGGCCGGTGTCACTGTCCTGCAGGTTCGCCACGGCCTGGTCCATTTTCTCCGCCACCGCGTAACTGAACTGGCGGGCTGCGGTGATGGTGGCCAGCATGCGGGCGAGCTTGCGCTCCGTGAGCTGGAAGTTCGCGATGGGTTGGCCGAAGACCTTGCGATCCCAGGCGTAACGCACGGCCTGTTCGAAGGCTGCCTGCATCACACCCGTGGCCCGGGCCGCCGTCTGTAAACGCCCACCGGCGAAACCCGCCATGGTGTAGTAGAAGCCCTTGCCCTCTCCCGCTTCGCCGCCGACAAGATTGGCGGTGGGCACGAAGTAGTCATCGAAGAATAATTGAAAGGAATGCATGCCACGATAGCCCAGGGTCGCGATTGCCTTGCCTGACAGGCAGCCGCCCGCTTCCTGCCGATGATGAAACTCGTGGCCGGGAAACGCCGGCTTCTCCACCATGAACAGGCTGAGTCCCCTGTAGCCTATCGCCGCATCGGGATTGGTCCGTGCCAGGACTACCAGGATCTCCGAGCGTCCGGCGAAGGTACACCAGGTCTTGGCACCGTTGAGCAGCCAGCCTCCCTCGGTTGGGGTTGCGCGCAGGGACACTGCTGCCACATCGGAACCGGTATCGGGCTCGGTAATGGAGATGGCGCAGAGCTTTTCGCCGCTGGCCAGCTGCGGCAACCAGTGCTGCTGCTGTTGTTCGGTGCCTCCGGCCAACAGGGCCCGCGCTGCAATCTCGGGGCGTGTGATCAGGCTGCCCGCCGCGCCGAGCGATCCTCTCGACAATTCCTCAGTCACCACGATCATGCCCAGGCTGTCCGGTGCATCGTCGGGCTGCAGGCCACCGAAGCGCTCGGGAATAGAAGTACCGAAGCAACCCAGTGCAGCAGCCTTGCTGATGATCTCTTCCGGAATATCGGTATCTTGCCGATGTATGTTCTCGGCCAAGGGCGCCACTACTTCGTCACTGAAGCGCATGAAAGTTTCCCGCACCATTTCTTTTTCATCTGCGAGGATTGATGGCAGGCGCATGAAGTTGAATTCACAACAGTACTCGGCGAGGCCATAGCCGCCGCTGCCCTCGGTCGTAGTGTCGAGCCAGGTGTTGATGTCTTCGCGACTGAGCAAGGCGGCGACATCGCGACGAGCTACGCCAAGCGCGGAGCCGGCGGCGGCGAATCGGCCGAGGATATCCTTGCAGGTGTCGGCACAGAAGCGAATCGCGATGTCTCTAACCAGTGGGTGAGGTTTTTCTACTCCGTCGCTGTGCGCAGTGTCGTAGGCCAGCATCGCCCGCGCTGCTTGCAGTTCCGCACTGGCAACGGCGATCTCGAAACATTGCTGCTGGAAGCGATTGAACTTCTTCTCGTCAATCTTGCCGTCGGTGACCACATTGCTGCGGATGCTGGCAATGCTCTTGTCTACTACTGCCTGCGCTTCAGCGAGCACAGACCCTGCCTGCTCGAGAAGCACTGAGGAATCGGGGCTGCTGACGAGTCTGAATTCGGGCACGGATTGTCGAGAAACCGGGAGCAAAAGGAAGCGCCGATTCTACGGGAATGGGCCCGCAATTGCGATGCGATACCCACGTGGTAATCCTGCTAGAATGCCGCCTCGACACGAGGCAAACGATGAGTAATCCCCCAGGCAAGAAACCCGGCACCCGCAAGAGCAGTCCTGCCACCGGGAACAAGCGACCCCAGACCAGGCAAGGCAAGGCCCCCACTGAAAGCAGCACGCCCGGAAAGCGTAAACCGCTGCGCTATCGACCACAGAAGCCACCACGCCTGCGCTGCTTCTTCGGCATCCGGTTTACCCTGGCGAATGAGATCGCGGCCATGCGCGAGGAACTCAGCGCATTGAGCGCTGACGCGCCGGAGGCAGTCCGTCTCGCACCCGATGACAATCTGCACATCACCCTTAAATTCCTCGGCTCCGTGGAAGAGTCAAACCTGAGCATACTGGAATCCATACTCAAGGAAGTCGCACTGCGACACGGACCCATGCAATTGCAGGCCAGTGGTGCCGGTGTGTTCAAGAATTCCTGCTGGGTCGGTATCGATGAAGATGCCGCACTGACCAGGCTCGCGCAGGAGCTGGATACGGCCTGCATGGCGGTCGGCGCCCTCAAGGAGGACAAGTCCTACCTGCCCCACGTTACCGTGGCACGCTTCGGCAAGGATGCGAAATTGAAACTCTCATCTGTGATTCAGAAGTTTGCCGATCACAAGTGGGGAACGATCGCAGTAGACCAGATCTGTCTCTACCGCTCAAACACCTTGCCAGAAGGCGCCAGGTATACTGTTATCAGCGAGGCGAAACTGGACGGGGACAAATCGGGCCAAGTGAACTCGACCGAAGACAAGCCTGGCTAACAGTTCTTGTATTTGTCGTAGAGACCCAGCCCCTGCAATATCTGCGGGGCGGCCTTCTCCAGGCGGGACAGACGGGTCTTCTCCTGCTTGGCTGACCCGATATGCTCGGCGTACTCCTTCTGCCTGCCGGGAGTGAGCGCGGCAAACGCCTTCTGCAGCCGCTTGTTCCTGTCCAATGCCAGCTGTAGTTCGCCCGGAATCAGCAAGGCCTTCTTCTCGGGCTTGATGGTCTTGCCGCTACGCGCATTATTTATGGCTTCGAGTACGTAGGACTTCACCAGGCGCTTGGGAAACCTGTCGCCGGCTTCGAAGCGCCATTGGCGCTGGGCCTTGGTGGTTCCTTCCCCGGCGTTTACCAGATGCCGGTCTTTGTCTTTCAGGAAGACCCCGTTGTGAAACCAGATCGCGCAGTGATTCTTGAATCCTGTCAGCCCGATGATGTTCTTGCCATTGAGGGTGTAGGTCGGCATCCCCCACTTCACCGTCTCATCCATTTCCGTACCACGCAGCACTTCCCGTGCGGGTTCCAGAAAATCCCGCCACTGTTCATGTTTCTTCAGGTAGGCGCTTATCTTTTTCTCGGTGTCATTGATAGTGGACGCCATGGCTATCTTCCATGGCGTGGATTGATGAGGGAGTTCAGTACATGATCCTCCCACTTGCCGTTAATAAGAATATATTCCTTCGCATAACCTTCTCGCTGAAAACCCAGACTACCGAGCAGTGCCTCTGATCGCTGGTTCGCTGGCATGTGATTTGCGATCACCCGGTGCAGTTTCAATTCATCGAAGGCATAGGCGATGGCGTGGGAGACGATGGCTTTCATATAGCCCTGCCCCTGGTATCGCTCCGCCACCGAGTAACCCAGGTGACAGGCCTGGAACACGCCGCGTACGATGTTGCTCAGTGAACAGCTACCGATGACATGGGACTCCGCCGCATCGGTGCCGATGAAATGCACGGACAAGCCGGCCTCGAACTCGATCTTCCGCTCCTCGAGACGGCGCTTCCACATATCGATGGAGTGATGTTCCCGGGGCACCAGCGGACTCCAGGGCTGCAGGTGAGATTCGTTCACTGCGAAGTAGTTGGCCATGATGATTTCATGGCCGATGTCAGCGCGAATTATTTTCAGACCGGGTTTCGACAAAACTGCTCAGCCATTTCCTTGAAGGTGCTTGATCATCAGCAGGGTCTGCTCGCCACGCACGTTTAATTCCTGCAGGGCTGTCCAGCCCAGGCGAGCATAGAGTCCGCCACTGGTATTTTGCGTCTGCAGATAAAGATGAGGCAAGCCCCTGGCGACGGCGAGATCGATGATGTGCCGGGTGATCTGCGAGGCCACGTTCCTGCCGCGCTGTGCTTCGTCCACGTACACACTACCCAGCCAATACTGCCTGTCCGGAAACAGATCAGCCAGCTCCTGCAGTTTCAGGGCGGCGACTGCTATCGGCTCCTCGTTCTCAAAGGCAATGACGTGGGTGGGAAAGCCTGTGCTGGAAAGCGATTCCGTCAGCTGATTTTCCAGTGCCGGAAAATCGTCTCCCATGCGATCCGCCCACACGCCGTGCCACCAGCGGATGACCAGCGGTACTAGGTGGGGATGATGCAACAGATAGTCAAAGCGCAGGGACACGACGATACACGGAAGCAACGACTCGAGAGAGGAAGTGTAAACGTCGCTCCGGGGAAATAATAGAAGAAGGAACCGGTCAGGGCAGCAGTTCTACCCGCTCCATGTCCTGCATCTGGCTGTAACCTGAGGTGATGACCCGCTCACCGGCGCGGAGACCTTCCCGTACTTCAACGAAGCGGTTATTGCGCCGGCCCACTCGAATATCGCGACGCAGGGCAGAGCTGCCACTCTCGTCCAGCACGAAGACCCAGTTGCCGCCGGTGTCCTGAATGAAACCACCGACTGGCAGCAGCAGGGACTCTACGGGATTACCCAGGGTGAGTTCCATCTGCAGGGTCTGGCCGCGCCGTATGTTGGCCGGCGGCAGGCCTTCGAAGATCATGTCCACCTCGAAGGTGCCAGCGGTGATCTCGGGATACACGATATCGACCCGGGCCTGGAATTCCTGTCCCGCCAGGGAGAATGTTGCGGTCTGGTCCGGCGCCACGCGGGAGACATAGAACTCATCGATCTGGGCCACGATCTTGTACTGGTCGACCACATCGATCTGGCCCAGGCGCTGGCCAGTCTGCTTGCTCTGGCCGATTTCCACATCTAGAGAAGTGAGCTGCCCGGAGATGGGCGCCTTCACCAACAGGCTCTCGAAGCTGGCCTGGGAGATCTCCAGGTTGTTGGTGAGCATATCGATCTGGTCTTTAATCTGTTCCTGACGACGAGTTCGCTCTTCGTTTTCGACCTGTTGCCGTGCCTTGAGATTGCCTAGCACCTGTTGCTGATATTCCAGCTCATCAATGATGGCCTCATATTCTTCCTCGGAGATCAGGCTGTCATCAACGAGTCGTTCGAAGCGGCGCTTCTGCCTGTTGAGGGTTGTGATGCGAAACTCGGTATCGATGATCTGGCGTTCTGTCGCCAGCTTCTGGTATTCGAAATTGGTGGTGATGTTGTTGAGGAAGTTGAGTTGTTCTGTAGTGCCCGCGTCGGCCTGAGCGGCACTGAGTCGAGTCTGGCTATTCGACAACTGCACCAGGGGTTGGCCCGCCACCACGAAGTCACCCTGCTCCACGAATACTTCCTCTACCGAACCACCGATCACCGCGTCGAGAAAAACACTCTCAAGGGGCTGAATAGTGCCGCGTATTGGAATCAGGTCCTCGAAGGCGCCTTGTTGAACGGTCGATACAATTAACTGGTTGGCGGGCACGCGATAGGTGCGTATAGAGGCGTCTGCCAATAATTGATACAGCACGCCGGCAACTGTCAGTACAACGACGCCAATGATGCCCAGCTTCCACAGGGGCATCGACTTCTTTTCTATGGGTTTATCCATTGCCATAGCAAACAGTATAACGCCAGGCGTTTACCAGTCTCTCAATAGTCGTATTTCAAGTGTTTATTGGCTTATTAGACGCAATACCGGCAACTTGGTTACGACTATTTTCAGAATAATTCACATGGCTTCTAATGCACGAATACTAGCGGCGATCGACGATGGCGGCATCCACCAGGGTAGTGAAGTCCTCGCGGAATCCACCGCCACTGGACGGCGAGATCTGGGCCATGATGACAATGATCATGTCCTGCACCGGATCAATGAAATAGCGGGTTCCCGCGGAACCATCCCACCAGATCGTGCCCTTTGACACCGGCCAGGAATAGGCCGCGGGATCCATCACCAGGTTGAAGCCGCCCAGGGTCCAGCCGGAACCCAGCCAGTAGCCGCTGCTGCCGATTGGCATGGCTGCCTCGGGCACCGCGTTCTCATACATGAGGGCCGCGGTTTCTTCCTGCAGGATGCGACGGCCGTTGAACTCGCCGCGATTGAGTACCATCTGGGAGAAATTCAGGAAATCCTTCACCGAGGACAGCAGGCCGACCCCGCCTTCCATCAGGCGCGGGCGCATGGTCCAGGGCACTGTTTCGATCTGGTAAGGCAGCAGGCGTCCGTCCGTTGGGCGATACAGCTCCGCCAGGCGCTCGGCATCGGCACCCTCTGCCCAGAACATGGTGCTGTCCATTTCCAGGGGCTGGAATACCTGCTGTTCCATGTAGACTTCGAAGGGTTGACCGGACCACACCTCCACCAGCTTGCCCAGGATCGTGGCATGAATCCCGTACAGGAACGCGCTACCCGGATCATGGAACAGGGGAACGCGAGCGGCATTCTCGGTCATCTGGTCCAGGGTGATGTTCTTATCACGCACCTTTTGCTCCCGGTACAGTCTGGAAGACCGGCTACCGAGACCCGAGGTATGGGTAAGCAGGTGTGCAACCGTGATGTCGCCGTTGCGTGGCCTGGTCTGGGTGATATCCGTGCTTTCAGGGTCAAGTAGCACTCTTTGTGCTTCGAAATCCGGCAAGTACATCTTGATGGGGTCATCCATCTGGAACTTGCCCTGCTCATACAGTTGCAGGACCGCCAGGGAGGTTATCTCCCGGGTCATGGAATAGATGCGGAACAGGGCATCCTCCTGCATGGGCTTAAGCTGCTCGATGTTCATCATGCCGAGAGATTCGAAATAGACGATCTTGCCATCACGCGCCACTGCGGCTACCACGCCCGCTATATCCCCTGCATCGATATGCTGCTGCAGGCTGGCGGTTGCCTCATCCAGCTTGCTGGCAGACAGCCCCACCGATTCCGGTGATGCGAAGCCGAGTCCCTGGCCGCTGGCAAGGTTACTCATCACGCAGGCCAGTGACATGGCGAAGGAAATAACAAAGGATTTCTGGTTCATAGTTGTTCTCATCATTTTGAAACTGAATGCCAATCACAATTCCCGGCTTGCTGCGCCTAGTTGGCTGCGAGCGTATCGTTGATCCAGCGCTCCACCCGGGCATGCATCATGGGCATGGGCACCGCACCGGCACCCAGCACCACATCGTGAAAGGCGCGCACATCGAAGGCATCGCCCAGGGCTTCTTCGGCATTGGCCCGGGCTTGCTGGAAATTCATCATGCCGATCTTGTAGGCAGTGGCCTGTCCGGGATTGGCGAAATAACGCTTAACCTCCGAACGCACCGCCCCCTCGGGGATCGCCGAATTATCCAGAAAATACTGCACCGCCTGCTCCTCAGTCCAGCGCTTGGAATGAATGCCGGTATCCACGACGAGACGAATCGCACGCCAGATTTCACCAGACAGGCGGCCGAATTCTGAATAGGGATCCTGGAAACCACCCATTTCCTTAGCCAGCCACTCGGCGTAGAGTCCCCAGCCCTCGGTGTAGGCCGTGGTTCGGTACTGGGTACGAAAGCGAGGCACGTCGGTTAGCTCTTGCTGGATAGAGATCTGCATATGATGCCCGGGGTTGCCCTCATGGTAGGCGATGTCTTCAATCTGCCACCTGGCCAGGGTCGACATGTCCGACATATGGGAATAGAACACTCCGGGCCGTGACCCATCGGGAGCACCCTGCCGATAGTGTTGGGCGGCACCCGGCTGCTCACGGAATGACTCGACCCGTCTTACTACCAGCGGTGCCTTGGGCAGGCGACCGAAGAACTCCGGCAGCCTGGCATGTATCGCATCCAGGTACTCGTTGTTGATGTCCAGGTACTCCTGCCGGCCCTCATCGGTGTTAGGGTAGTAGAACTGCTCATCTTCCCGCACGAATACGAAGAATTCCTGTAGAGTGCCATCGAAACCGGTCTGGTTTTTGACTGCCTCCATCTCGGCCTGCAGCCGCGCCACCTCGGACAGGCCGATGTTGTGAATCTCGTCGGCGCTGAGGTCCAGTGTCGTCATCAGCGCCAGGCGCTGGTTGTAGTAGTTCTCTCCGTCAGGCAATGACCAGACTCCCTGGGATTCTGCTGCCGCGTTGTCCATGTCCTGTTCCAGCCACAGACGCACCTCCTCATAGGCTGCCAACACTTCACCAGCGAGTATCTCCCGCGCCTCGGCCAGGTACTCCTGCGCCCTGTCGTCATCCAGAAGATTGTTGTCGACCAGGCCTTCGACTTTGCCCTGTAGATCAACCCACACCGGAGAATTGGGACTGTCATCATCGGTGTTAAATGGGACACCTGACGTAACCCGATCGATCTCGGCTAACGCGAACTCATAGCCGAAGCGTGGCTGGCGAATACCTGCCTCCACCTGCAAGCGAGTGCGTTCCATCAATTCACCCAGAACCCGATCGAACTCCCGCAGACGCGACACGTAGGCATCCAGGTCCGCCACGGTTTCTACCCGATGGAAGCTGATCATGAAACTGGGCAAGGAAGACTGCGGACCACCGCGGCCGAAGATATAACCGTAGTTCTGGTACGGTGCGGCACGCTCGGCCTGTTGCAGGGAGTAGGCCCACATGTCGTAGGAAAGCTTGCCATCATCGGTCAGGGCAGCATAGTCGAAGTCAGCCTCCATGGTGGCAACGCTTTCCCGCAGCCACTGCAGGTTGCGTTCCGCTGCCGCCAGGGTCTGGTCGTTGAGCCGGTCATAATCGGTGCGATCGCCCAGCACCGAACGGGTCTGGGGGCTGAAATCCAGCTGTTCTTCATATTGTTCATCCAGCCAGGCATTCAGCCGCTCCGACTCCGAAAGCTCCGGCACAGCCTGTGGTGATGGTACAGGCGCTGGTGTGGAAGTGGTGGAAGTCGAATTGTCGCCACAGGCAACAAGGAATAGCAGCAGGAAGCCGGCTAGCAGACGCATAAATTTCTCCGGGGTGAACTGCCACCGTGGACAGTCCAATGTATTGGGATCACAGTCAATTACTATGGCCAGGCAGGGCGATTAGTGACTGTACAAGAGGGTGACGCTAGCGTGTTTGCCAGCCACTGTCCAGCCGACAGCGGCGCGTTGCGGCGAAAGAAACCGCGCTGCGATGAAGGGTCCAGGCGGGACTCAGCAATTGGTCCCCGGATGAGGTTCAGTTAAAAGGCTTGTCCAGGCCGAAGCGCGAGCGCTCATCTTGCTGGCGGTCGATGTTGTGCAACATCTCGCTGCGACTGTAGATCATTTCCTTGAAGGTTTGCACCCTGGCCAGGTTCTCGGGGTTGGGGCTGCCTTCAACCCGACCCAGTTGCGCCTGCAAGTCAGAGATTTCCTGCATCAGCTTGTCGCGGACGGCATGGCTGTCCTGATAGTTGGGTTTCAGGTGGGCGCGGGGGCGGCGTACATTGCGGAGCATTGGCTAACATCCTGTCCAGGAAACGTTCCATTGGGGGCAATCCCGGCCATTGCCAGGGCACTCTTAAAGAATAGACAAGAATCCAGAAAGCGACAGGGCGAAATCAGGCAAGACCCGCTACAGCGCGGGTTTCAGGAGTTCTTCCCAGGCAAATTCAGGATCGGCGAAGGCGATGAAGTGTGGATTGAGAATGTCCGACTTCTCGTTGTAACGCAGGGGCTGAAAATCGGTCTTCACGATTTCCCCACCCACGGCGCTTAACACAGCATGGGCCGCCGCCGTGTCCCACTCCGAAGTGGGCGCCAGGCGCGGATAGCAATCCGCCTTGCCCTCGGCCAGCAGGCACATCTTGAGGGAACTGCCCATACTCACCACCTCGATCGCATCGAAGCGGGTCGCCGCCTGCTGGATCAATTGATCCACCTGCACCCCCCGGTGACTGCGACTGGCCACGAAGCGAAGGAGGCTTGTTGCTTCTTCTATATGGGTGGGTTGTAGCGCCGCCGCGGCCTTGCCTGCCTCCTCCCGCCAGGCGCCATGCACCGCGGTTCCGCCATAGTAGGTCACGTTGCTTACCGGCACATGCACAACCCCAAGCACAGGCACACCCTGCTCCACCAGCGCAATGTTAACTGTGAATTCACCATTGCGACTGATGAACTCCTTGGTGCCATCGAGGGGATCCACGAGCCAGTAGCGATGCCACTGACTGCGTTCCTCGAAGGACGGCATCTCCGCCTCCTCGGAAATGACCGGCATGAATTCATCCAGCCGTTTCAGACCAGCGACGATGACTGCATTGGCCCTGCTGTCAGCGAGCGTGAGCGGCGAGTCATCTTCCTTCAGGGAAATGTCCAGCGGTGCGTCATCGTTGTACACGGCGAGAATCTCCTCGCCAGCGTCCTGGGCAATGCGTGCAATTCCCTGCAGCAATTCCTGGTCGGTCATAGTGGTTTCCATCAGATCCTTTATAATGCGGCTTACAAGCTGCAAGTAAAAACCAAAGAGACTACGCAAGCAAATGCCACCCTGGTCAAACATAGACACGGTAATGTTCGACATGGACGGCACCGTGCTCGACCTGCATTTCGACAATTACTTCTGGCTACACCTGGTGCCCAAACACTACGGCGAGAAGCATGGCGTCAGCCACGAAGAAGCGCTGCGACACATGAAACTGAAATACTCCGAAGTCCACGGCACCCTGGACTGGTACTGCATCGACTACTGGGTTGACGAGTTGAAACTGGATATCCCCCAGATGAAGCAGAGCATCACCCACAAGATCGCCATTCGCCCCAACGCCGAGCGCCTGCTGAACGCCTTGCACGCCATGGACAAGAGAGTCCTGCTGATCACCAACGCCCACCCGATCAGCCTCGACCTGAAGATGTCCCACACCGGAATCGGCGACCTGTTTCACCAATGCATCAGCTCCCATTCCCTGCAACTGGCCAAAGAGAATCACGGCTTCTGGGAAAACCTGCAACGACTGGCCCCCTATGAACCAGAACGCACCGTCCTGTTCGACGACAACCTGAACGTACTGCGGCAGGCACAGAGAGAAGGCATCAAACACCTCTATGCCATCCAGCAACCAGACAGCCAGCTACCCGCCGTCGAAGCCGGTGAGTTCCCCCAGGTAGTAGACTTCGACCACATCATCCCGGTCCGCGAAGGCTGCGCCTGACCATGTCCTCATCGACCGACCAGTCCCGGGTTCGCCTCGACAAATGGCTATGGGCCGCCCGCTTCTTCAAGACCCGGGCCGTTGCCAAGCAAGCCATCGAGGGCGGAAAGGTTCACTGCCAGGGCAGCCGCGCCAAACCCAGCAAGGAAATCGAAGTCGGCACGGTGATCACCCTGCGCCAGGGCTTCGACGAGAAGATCGTCATCGTCAAAGCCATCAGCGACCAGCGCCGCGGCGCACCGGAAGCCCAGCTGCTCTATGAAGAGACCGAAGAGAGTATAAAGAAGCGCGAAGACCTGGCGCTGCAACGCAAGTCCCAGCCCAGCCACTGGCCAACCCCGGGCCGCCCCACCAAGAAGCAGCGCCGCCAGATCCACCGCTTTAAACAGGGCGGCGATTTCGAATAGTGACAACTCCCACCCTCTCGCCCGAATCACTGCAACAATAAAAGAGTCCTGGAAAGCCACATCACCAATGTAATGAAACCCGGCGCTGGCAGGTCCATCACTCGATAGCGCCAATTCGGGATATTTGCCATAATGCCCGCCCGTGCGAGTCGACCCGGGCCTGAACAACAAGCAGGCTCTGATATCAGGAGTGGTTTTGACGAAGCAATTTAACGAGAGCCTGCAGCATTACAAGCTGCCCGAATTTGCCACCGACTGGGGTCATATTCGGCGAGGCATCGAAAAAGAATGTCTACGGGTTACCCCAGAAGGCGCCATCTCTCGTAACCCGCATCCTGCTGCACTGGGCTCGGCCCTGACCAACCCCTATATCACCACGGACTTCGCCGAGGCCCTGCTGGAATTCATTACCCCGACCTATGCCGACATCGATGAATGCCTGGGAATGCTGGAAAACATTCATCGCTTCTCCCTGCAGAACCTGGAGAACGACGAGTTGCTCTGGGTATCCAGTATGCCCTGCCCCCTGAGCAATGAGGCGGTGATTCGCATCGCCGAGTACGGCAGCTCCAATATAGGCACAATGAAAAACCTTTACCGGCGCGGACTACACCACCGCTACGGCAGCCTCATGCAGACCATCTCCGGCTTGCATTACAACTTTTCCATGCCGGATTCATTCTGGGAGCCGTACCAGAAGATCTGCGGGGACCAACAGTCGCTGCAGGATTTTCGTACCGACAAATACCTGCACCTGATTCGAAACTTCCATCGCTATTCATGGTTGCTGATCTATCTGTTCGGCGCGTCACCTGCCGCCTGCAAGTGTTTCGTGCAGGGGCGGGAACACAGCCTGCAGGAGCTGGACAAGGGAAGTCTGTACCTGCCCTATGCCACCTGTCTGCGAATGGGCAATCTCGGGTACAAGAGTGAGGCGCAGAAGTCCCTGTTCGTCTGTTACAACGAACTCGAGTCCTACGTGGACTGCCTGTACAAGGCCATGCACACGCCCTATCCCGAGTACGAGCAGATCGGCACGGATCCCGATGGCAGCTATCGCCAGATCAACCCGAACCTGCTGCAGTTGGAGAACGAGTTCTATAGCACCATACGCCCCAAGCGCACGGTGGCCGCCGGCGAGCGACCACTTACCGCGCTGATCAACCGGGGCATCGAGTATGTTGAGGTGCGCGCCCTGGATCTAAATCCCTACCTGCCCCTTGGCATCGATGAAGAAGAAGTCCGGTTCCTGGACAGCTTCCTGCTGCACTGCCTGCTGGCCGACAGTCCGGAGTGTGACCAGCGTGAATACTTCGAGGTCGCCAGCAATCTTGCTGCCACGGTAGAAAATGGTCGCAATCCTGAGCTGCAACTGACCGTGGAATCACAAGCCATCAGTCTGCGGGATTGGGCCAGCGATATTCTCGACAAGGTCGAGTATGCCAGCACCCTGCTGGACAGCAACGCCGGTGGCAGTGCCTACGGTGATGCCCTGCGCGCGCAACAGGCGAAGGTAGAGAACAGTGACCTCACCCCATCGGGGCGCATGTTGATCGACATGAAAGAGAACGAACTCTCATTCTTCAGGTTCGCCATGGGGCGGTCTATGGCAACGCGGGATTTCCTGAAGAACGATGGCCTGAGTGCCGAGACTCGCAGTGCCTTTGAGGCAGCCAGTGTCGTGTCATTGGCGAAGCAGAAGGAAATCGAGGCGGCGGACACCCAGTCTTTCGATGAGTTTCTCCGGGAGTGGAACAAGAGCTAAGGTATTGCCTGGCTGTCTTTTGCCGGGCTGACTATTGCTGAGCTTTCTATAGCTGAACTTTCTATTGCTGAACTTTCTATTGCTGAACTTTCTATTGCTGAGCTTTTTATTGCTGGACAATGAAGTTCGTAAAATACAGATCCTGCACCTTGTCTGCGCCATTCCGCTCCAGCATTCCGAATACTTGCTTCACCTCTTCCAGCGCCTCCCGGCGCAGGGTTTCCCTGCCAACCGTTGAGGTCAGGTTCTCCTCGGCCTGGGCTGAGAACAGGATGATGAGGTTGTTCTTGATAGACGGCAGGTGGTAGCGCACCTGGGGCTCACTCTCGGTATCCACTTTCAGCGACACCGAGGCCTTCAGGTATTTCAGGCGTGCGCCCTCGTCGAAGTTGGTGACAAAATCCGGCGAGATGTCGACATAGACTGATGCCGGTAGTTCCTGCGCAAGAGCAGTGTCTGGCTGCAACAGGGCACAGCCCAATACGCCAAGAGTAATAGTAAGTAGCCGATCCATGGCCAAGATTCCCTGATTCAAGAAGTCCCGAATGGCTGCGAGACCGCTGTTAATCTAAGCCTAGCAGGGAATTCAATTTTTTCAGGCTGATTTTAGTCCAATGTGCAATGCGCCATTTCCCGGAATCCGGGGACATCTGCAGCCTGTCGCGCCTTAATGGATGTATCTCAAAAAAATATTCATCTTGATTAGGAATTCACCTTGCGCGATTCCGGATTCCTTACCATAGTTATTAAAACCTCCTTGCAAATTCCTTCCATGGAACGGGTTGAAACCATCGAGGTTTGAATTGAAACGCTGTTGTATGTCTTAGCAGATGGAGATAGTCAGATGATCAAGTGTAGCAAGCGAACCAGGGAAGGTTGGTTTTTGGTCGACGACATGGTGCGACGCTGGATGCAGCAGCGGATTCAACTTACCCAGGACTTCGAGGGAATCGTGACTCCCCGCGATAGCGAGGAACCTGCGTCCCGGTTAAGTGGCCGGGTCAGTACCTTCTGCCAAACCCTGGTGGATTATGTATCTGCCGGACACTTCGAGGTCTACAACGAACTGATTAGCGAAGCCCGGGAATTCAACGATGGCAGTGTACTGACAGGGATCGATCTGTGCAGTGCTATCGATGATTCCACCGACATGGCGCTGGAGTTTAACGACAAGTATCTCAGCGACGAGCTTTGCCAGAAGGCGCTCGCTACCCTGCCCAGGGACATGGTGGAACTCGGCAATGTACTGAACCTGCGGTTTGAGCTGGAAGACCACCTCATCTCAGCGGTTCACGAATGCCATCGCCCCATGGTGGCCTGAGTAAGGGGCTTGAGTAAGGATAGCTTGAGTGACCTGATTTCCATTCCTTCAACATCTTGTGGTCGCCGCTCTGTCCTGTGATCCCGGGTGCTGTGCCGTGAAAAATTCTCTTTATCATCATTACCGGAATTCCGGTTCTCATGTCTCCGCATTGATAGTGGTTATGCTACTGCTCGGCGGCTGCTTCAGGCAGGAAGCCGATCAGAGTTTTTCCACGGCCGTGCAGGGTGTCTATAGCGCCGAATTCTCGCAGCAGGGAGATCTTGCCGTGGTGGGTTCTATCCAACATGGTGGCAGCCTGTGGCGCACCGAAGATGCGGAGCGCCTCTATAACTGGAACCACAAGGCAGATTCCCGAACCGCGATTACTGCCCTCGCCTTTTCCCCGGACGATAACTTCGTGGTCACGGCAGACATCAACTCCATCGTGTTGTGGGATGCCCACAAAGGCTCGGCGCTGCGTTACTTTGACGCGCCCGGAGAGATCCTCTATATCGCACTGACACCGGGTGCCGAGAAGGCCCTGCTCTCCATGGCAGACAACCGGGCCATCCTGTTCGACATCCAGCACGGTGGCATCGTGCACCAGATTGCACTAGAAGCCTCCATACTCAGCCAGGCGATCAGTGGCGATGGACGCTACGCCCTGTTGTCACTGGATAACCGTCAACTGCAGCGCTGGAACCTGACAAGCGCCACCGTCGACCGGCAACTGGAAACCCTGGGCCGGGTCAACACCCTGGCCATCTCCGCCGATGGCCGATTCGGATTTACCTCCGTGCAGCATCGTGATGCCAGCATCATCGATCTGGACAGTGGCGACGTGGTCAGCAATCTAAAATACAACAACAAGTTTTTCCCCAGTTTCTCCACCTTTCTCACCGCTCGTTTCTATAGCGATGGACGCCAGTTGCTTACCGGTAACACGACCGGTGCCATGGAGTTATGGGATACGGGAACAGGCCAGCGCCTGCAGCGCTGGATTACGCCAAAGAGCGCCAGCTTTGGGCCGACCAATTTCTCGGTTGTCGCGGTGGCAAAGGCAGACCGTTCTCAGCAGGTATTGGCCATGACTTCGGATGGCACAACATACCGCTTTCCTGCACAGCCCTAAGCACCACGCTGCCAGCGAAAGAATTTCTCCAGCCACGGAAAATATTTTTCCGGCAGCCGTTTGTTGCGCCAGGCATTGGCGGCAAACTTGTTGCCTTCCAGCAGGGTGGGATAGATGTGGGTGACCGCGGCGATCTTCTTCAATCCCATGCCATGGGTCATGGCAAACACGAATTCACCGATCAGTTCACCCGCGTGATAGCCCACGATCGTTACACCCAGTATCTTGTCCTTGTTAGGAACGGTGAGCACCTTGATGAAGCCATGAGCCTCGCCATCGGCCAGTGAACGGTCGTGGTGATCCATGTCGTAGCGAGTGACCTCATACTTGATGCCCCTGGACTTCGCTTCGGCTTCACTGAGACCGACCCGGGCAACCTCAGGGTCGGTAAATGTGGCCCATGGCACCACGTTGTATTTTGCTCGTAGTCGCCACCAGCCCCCCAGCAGGGAATTAATCGCGGCGAAGAAGGCCTGGAAAGATGCCATGTGGGTAAACTGGTATGGCCCTGCGACATCGCCACAGGCAAAGATGTTAGGAAACGCCGTCTGCATGGCGCTGTTCACTTCCACCGTACCCTGCGCCGTGAGCGGCATGTTCAATTCTTCGAGACCGAAGCCCTCCACGTTGGCCTTGCGACCAATGGCCAGCAACACCTGGTCGAACTCTACCCGCACGGTTTCCCCTTCATGCTCGGCTTCCATGAATTTGGTTTCGCCTGCCTTACCAAAGCGGGTGAGCTTATGGGAAGTGAGTAGCTGTATGCCCTGCTTCCTGAATTGCTCCATCACTGCCTCGGACACTTCCACGTCTTCCCGCGGCATGACGCGACTGGCCATATCGACCTGGGTTACTTCGGATCCCAGATTGTTGAAAGCCTGGGCCAGTTCACACCCAATTGGGCCGCCCCCCACTACCAGCAGTCGCCTCGGTAATTCGCGCAGGGTCCAGATCGTGTCGGAGGTCAGGTAGCCCACCTCGTTGAGACCGGGGACAGGTGGCACCATGGGGCGAGCACCCGTAGCAATAATGATCGAGCGCGTGTTGATGGTGCGCCCATTCACTTCCACGCTATAGGGAGACGTGATCCTTGCATCGCCGGCGATGCACTCCACACCGAGGGAGGTAAAGCGCTCCATGGAGTCGTGGGGCTCAATGGTCTTGATGATCTCCTGCACCCGTTCCATCACCCTGGCGAAGTTGACTGTTGCCGCTGCACCCTCGATGCCATATTCGCCTGCCCGGCGGATATAGGACATGATGCGACCACTGCGCAGCAGGGACTTGCTGGGCACACAGCCGGTATTGAGGCAGTCGCCTCCCATGCGGTCTTTCTCGATCAGGATGGTTTTCGCTTTCGCACCCACGGCAATGATCGCGGAGACCAGGCCCGCCGAACCGCCCCCGATCACGACCACATTGGCATCGAATTTACTGGGGCGCTTGTAACCCCTCATGATCTTGTTTTTGCGGATACTGTTAACGATCAGCTTGCCCAGCAGCGGGAAAATACCGAGTAGCACCAGAGAGAACAGGACCGGTGCGCTAACCAGCCCTGACAGTGAAGTAATCTGGGCAAGCTCCGAGCCCGCGTTCACGTAGACAGCCGTACCCAGCAGCATGCCGATCTGGCTGACGAAATAGAACGACACCACGTTGATAGGGGTCAGCCCCATGACCAGGTTTACCATGAAGAAGGGAAACAGGGGCACCATGCGGATACTGAACAGGTAGAAGCTGCCGTCTTTTTCGATGCCGCGGTTGATAGGTGCCAGGTAGTCCCCAAAACGGGACTGCACGTAATCCCTTAGCAGTGTCCTGGAAATCAGGAAGGAGAAGGTTGCGCCGATGGAGCTGGCAAAGGACACCAGAAGTGTTCCCCACAACAGGCCGAAGATTGCCCCGCCCAGCAAGGTAAAGATCATCGCACCCGGCAGCGACGCGGCAGAGATGAGTACATAGACAAGGAAGTAGACCAGGGCCGCCATGACGAAATTTTCATCGCGGAATTCCTGGAAGGTGGCGATTTGCGACTGCATATATTGCAGGGTTAAATATTGGCCAAGATCGAACAGGAAGTAGCTGAGGATGGCGGCGGCGAGTAAGGCGACGATCAGTAGTCTGGCTTTGTTCAATTAGCTGCTCTCTTGATTGTTCATGCTTGCTTGTTTATTAAGGTGTCAGATATTGAAGGCTGACTGCTGGTCGTCCCGGCAGGGGTAACTACTTCCGCTTGGCCGGCTGTCACATCGTCGTTCTATTATGCTATAAACCGTTTGCTGTCCGAAGCCTGTATTTACCGGCCTCGAAACCACCCGGCAGCAGGAGTGTAGACCTTGTCCAATTTTGATTTCAGTCGTGAGTTCCCGGTCACCCGCATGCGGCGTATGCGCAAAGATGATTTCAGTCGCCGGCTCATGCGCGAGACCGTACTGAGCACAGATGACCTGATATTTCCGCTTTTTATTGTCGAGGGTACGCAACAGAGGCAGCCCATCGAATCCATGCCCGGACAATTTCGCTTCAGCATCGATACCCTGCTGGAAGAAGCAGCCGAACTGGTGGCGTTACGCATACCGGCGATCGCGCTTTTCCCCTCGCCAGATGCCAACACCAAGAGCGAGGGTGGGCAGGAAGCCTATAATCCCGACGGCCTGGTGCAACGGGCCATTCGCGCGCTCAAGGACAGGTTCCCGCAATTGGGCATCATCACCGATGTCGCCCTCGATCCCTACACCACCCATGGCCAGGACGGCATCATAGATAACGATGGTTACGTGCTCAACGACGCCACCGTGGAAGTGCTGGTCAAGCAAGCCCTGTCCCACGCCGAGGCAGGGGCCGATATCGTGGCCCCTTCCGACATGATGGATGGCCGGGTCGGCGCCATTCGCCTGGGACTGGAAGAGAGCAAGCACATACACACCCGTATCCTCGCCTACTCGGCAAAGTATGCCTCCAGTTACTACGGTCCGTTCAGGGATGCCGTGGGCTCCAGCGGCAACCTCGGTAGCGGCAACAAGTACAACTACCAGATGGATGTTGCCAATAGCGACGAGGCCCTGCAGGAAGTGGCCATGGACCTGGCAGAAGGCGCCGATATGGTCATGGTCAAACCTGGCATGCCCTATCTGGACATCGTGCACCGGGTTAAAACCGAATTCGGTGTGCCCACCTTTGTCTACCAGGTGAGTGGCGAATATGCCATGCACATGGCGGCAGCCGCCAACGGTTGGCTCAATGAGGACGCCGTGGCCATGGAATCACTGATCGCTATCAAAAGAGCGGGTGCGGACGCAATCCTCACCTATTTCGCCAAGAAGGCTGCGCGATTGCTGCAGCAGTGAAACGGGAAGCAATCGAGACAAAAGCCGGGCCCAGATGAGCCTTACTGGCTGTCGACAGGCGATTCTGGGCCGATCAATTTATAAACCTTGAATCCTCGGTTTTTGGCCTTATTATTACGCCCATATACTGTAGTCTTTCGCTTGGTCTTTTTGAGCCGGTGACCCCCAGCCCAACAAGTCTGCGTACAGCACAGACGCTCCCTTAACCCCTTTAGTATCAACATGTAGACAAGGAATATGCCCATGAGCGACAACATCGTTCACACTTCAGACAGTAGTTTCGAGCAAGACGTATTGCAGGCAGACGGGCCTGTATTGGTTGATTTCTGGGCTGAATGGTGTGGTCCCTGCAAGATGATAGCGCCGGTGCTGGAAGAAGTTGCCAACGAATACAACGGCAAGCTGAAGGTCGTAAAAATGGACGTGGACGCCAATGCAGAAACCGCACCGAAGTACGGTATTCGCGGTATTCCGACCCTAATCGTCTTCAACAATGGCGAAAAAGTCGGTGAAAAAGTCGGCGCTCTCTCCAAATCCCAGCTCTCAGCTTTTATTGACAGCATTATCTAAAACGCGTTTAATTGCGGTGTCTCGCCTTCTGCGAGGCACCGATAGACGTGGAAGTACCTGAAACTTCAACACTTTTTCTCCGAACTTCCACCTCAACCCGAAACAAGATTACCCAGGCCTCACGAAAAAAACTCGAGACGAGTCCGTTTCGCGCAGGCGTAAACCAAGTGAACTAAACCAGACAGAGTGGATTCTGGGCAGGAGTGGGACTATAGTTTTGTGAGACGCAGATAGAATGCCGGAAGAACATTAGCGCAAGAACAGAAGCGCACTATCGACAAACCCGTCTTCAGAAAACACGCAGCTTTCAACACATATTCCAAAACGCGATTGCTCGATGCCAGGGAAAGTACCGGGTCAAATCAAAGCGTGACAGTCCAGGACAAACACAATCTGCAGTGTATCTGGATGTTAGTTAGAACATTAGCCAATCAAAAAAGAACGAACCGGAATATAAAGAAAGTCAGCCATTTCGCCGATAGCGGAAATTAACATCAGATCAGAATTTTTAATTCGCTCCCCTTAATCCAAAAACAGTTTCTTTAGAACTCCCTTTTTAATTACTCCTTAAACCTAAATCGAATGGCACAAGTGTGAACGTAATCGCGGTGAACGCGATGCTCGTTCGAACAAGTCGTACCAATAACATTCCTGAAGTATCACAACTATGAATCTCACCGAACTCAAGCAGAAGCCCATAGCCGAGCTTATCGAAACAGCTCATGAAATGGGTCTCGACAATGTTTCCCGCACCCGTAAACAAGACATCATTTTCGTTATCCTGAAGAAGCACGCCAAGAATGGCGAAGACATCTACGGTGATGGCGTACTGGAAATATTGCAGGATGGCTTCGGCTTTCTTCGATCGGCAGACTCTTCCTACCTGGCAGGACCGGATGACATCTACGTCTCGCCCAGCCAGATTCGCCGCTTTAATCTGCGTACCGGTGATACCGTAGCGGGCAAGATCAGGCCCCCGAAAGATGGCGAAAGATATTTCGCACTGCTGAAGATCAGCGAGATCAATTTCAGCAAGCCAGAAAACTCCAAGAACAAGATTCTCTTCGAAAACCTTACTCCACTCTTCCCGCAGGAACGACTTCAGCTCCAGGTTGGTAACGGCAGCACCGAGGATCTCAGTGCCCGTGTTATCGATCTCACTGCACCTATCGGGAAGGGACAGCGTGGCCTGATCGTATCGCCACCGAAAGCGGGTAAGACACTCATCCTGCAGAACATTGCCCAGTCCATCACCCGTAATAATCCAGAGTGTCGGCTGATCGTATTGCTGATCGACGAACGACCGGAAGAGGTGACGGAGATGCAGCGTTCGGTGCGCGGCGAGGTAGTTGCCAGTACCTTCGACGAACCACCCTCACGCCACGTACAGGTTGCCGAGATGGTTATCGAGAAGGCGAAGCGACTGGTTGAACACAAGGAAGACGTGGTGATCCTGCTGGACTCCATCACTCGACTGGCCCGCGCCTACAACACTATCGTGCCTTCCTCAGGCAAGGTACTCACCGGTGGTGTGGACGCCCACGCCCTGGAGCGTCCGAAGCGTTTCTTTGGTGCTGCCCGTAATCTGGAAGAAGGTGGCAGCCTGACGATCATCGCCACGGCGTTGATCGAAACCGGCTCGAAGATGGATGAAGTGATCTACGAAGAATTCAAGGGCACCGGTAATATGGAATTGCACCTGGATCGCAAGATTGCCGAGAAGCGTGTCTATCCCGCGATTAATGTTCGCCGTTCCGGTACCCGTCGCGAAGATCTGCTGACCACGGAAGAAGAATTGCAACGCATGTGGATCCTGCGCAAGTTGCTCAGTTCCATGGAAGATGTGCAGGCAACCGAATTCATTCTTGATAAGTTGAAAGACACCAAGACCAATGATGAATTCTTCAATTCCATGAAGCGCAAATAGACCCTGCATGACGAAGCACAGCAGGTAATCCTCAACGCTTCCGATACGACACCAAGCATGTCATTCAAAGACCTCAGAGATTTCATCGGCCTGTTGGAAAAGGAAGGTGAGCTCAAGCGCATCAGCGCCGAGGTCGATCCCTATCTGGAAATTACGGAGATCTCCGATCGCACCTTGCGAGCCGGCGGTCCCGCCCTGCTGTTCGAGAACCCCAAAGGCTCGACAATACCTGTGCTGGCAAACCTGTTCGGCAACACGCGCCGCATCGCCTTGGCCATGGGCCAGGAAGATATTGAAGGTTTGCGCGATGTGGGCAAGTTGCTCGCATTTCTCAAGGAACCGACCCCGCCAAGCGGCTTCAAGGATCTGTGGCAGAGTCTTCCCAGTTACAAGAGCGTGTTGAATATCGCGCCGACCGTGAAAAAATCAGCGCCTTGTCAGGAGATTGTGCTTGAAGGCGATGCCGTTGACCTCACGGCCCTGCCCATCCAGACCTGTTGGCCCGGCGATGTAGGTCCTCTTGTGACCTGGCCTCTGGTTATCACCCGCGGTCCCGAGAAAGAGAGACAGAACCTGGGTATCTATCGCATGCAACTGTTGGGCAGGAACAAGCTCATCATGCGCTGGTTATCCCATCGAGGTGGGGCTCTGGATTTTCGGGAATGGAAGATTAAACACCCTGGCGAACCCTTCCCCATCTCGATTGCCATTGGTGCCGATCCGGCCACAATCCTGGCTACGGTGACCCCGGTTCCCGATACACTTTCCGAGTACGCTTTCGCCGGACTGCTGCGCAATGCCAAGACCGAAGTCGTGAAGTCATTGAGCAACGACCTGCAGGTGCCGGCCAGTGCCGAGTTTGTACTTGAAGGCCATATCGATCCGCAGGAGATGGCCGATGAAGGCCCCTTTGGAGATCACACCGGCTACTACAACAATGTAGAACGATTCCCGGTATTCACCGTTACCCATCTCACCCATCGCCGCGACCCGATCTACCACAGCACCTACACCGGACGCCCACCGGATGAACCGGCGATGTTGGGAGTGGCGCTGAACGAGGTCTTCGTACCCTTGTTGCAGAAGCAGTTCCCGGAGATTGTGGACTTCTACCTGCCCCCGGAAGGCTGTTCCTACCGCATGGCGCTGGTGAGCATGAAGAAGCAATATGCGGGACATGCCAAACGAGTCATGATGGGCATCTGGTCTTTCCTGCGCCAGTTCATGTACACGAAGTTTGTTGTCGTCGTCGACGATGATGTGGATATCCGCAAATGGGAAGACGTGATCTGGGCGATCACTACCCGCATGGATCCAACTCGGGACACCGTGCTGATCGACAACACCCCTATCGACTACCTGGATTTCGCCTCACCGGTTGCCGGACTGGGCTCGAAGATGGGTCTGGATGCCACGAACAAGTGGCCGGAAGAGACCAGCCGGGAATGGGGCGCGACCATCACCATGAGCGATGAGGTCAAGCAGCGCATCGATGCACTATGGGATGATCTGGGAATCGATTAGGATCGATTTCGATTCAGTGCGTTCTCTTTTCTGGCACTGGCATCGGCAGTCCCGGCAGGGTCGCGCCTAGCAGGTTGCTGTAGCTTTCCAGGCAAGCCTCACCCGCCTCTTCATCACCCAACTGTTTGAGTAGACGTCCCAGTTCACCATAGGCCTCGGCCGAGGGTGTGATCTTGATACTGGCTTCGTAGTATTCCCGTGCCTTGCCCCACAGCTGGTTGCGCATGGAAAGCCTGCCCAGGCTCAGCAGCAACTCGCCATCGGCCGGTCGCGATTGCACCCAGTTTTCAGCAACCAGCAGTTGCTTGTTAGTGTTACCCAGGATCTTTTCACCATAGAATCGAACCAGGTGCTGATTCCAGCGCTTGTTCAGCGCGGTTTCGATTACCTTGGCGGCCTCGTCGCCCTCATCTACCTGCAACAACAGATCGGCGTAGTGCCTGACAACCTTCTCATCATCGGCGAAGGCGGCACCTTTCTTCCATTGTTTGCGCAGGGCAGCCATGTCTGCAGATCCTGCCTTCACCTTCTCGAAGGTCGCGTAAAGCTCCTCCATGAAGAGCCGCTTGCGGATCTTTAGCAGCTCCTCGTCATCCAGTACCTTGTTTCTTTCCAGCACCGGCAATAATTCGCTGAGACTCGTCCAGTCTGCCAATTGCACATAGACTTCTTTCAGCAGCGTCAGCATGGCCACATCGTTGACCGAATTCTTTTTCATCTCCTGCAGCACGGCCAGTGATTGTTCAAGCTGACCGCTGCGGTGATAGAGCTGCGCCTTCAATGAATCTATGGTGGAATGTGCTGTCGGGTATTTCTTGCCTGCCTGTTCCAGCAAACTGACCCAACCCTCCTTGTCGCCCACCTGGAACGCCGCGTAGGCCGCGGCCAGATAGTTGATCACACTGGCATCATTGTCCCGCATGCCTTTCCTGAGCTGGTTCAGGCTTGAGCTCCAGTTGCCGCGGGTGAAAGACAACAAGCCTTCTATGGTGTGGCTACGCCTCTTCGCCTTGCGGTTCTTGCTGAGCACCCTGCCAGCGTCTAACAGCTTCATTGGATTTATCCACTGCAACACCAGCATCAACAGACGCACGAGCAGGTAAATGACTGCCATGGCAACCAACAGGGCGAACAGACTGGTTTCAAAGGTGTAGTTGCCGAAGGCGATGAGCAGATAACCGGGGTCGCCCGGAAATCCCAGGTACAAGGTCACCCACAAGGCTATGACTATGGCCAGCAGACTAAAGACAAAGAGTCGAATCATCAGCGGAGCTCGGCCGTTAGCTGCTGCATGGAGGCCAGACTGCCAGTAGGTGCTGGCAGTTCCGGATCGACGTCGATCTGCTGCAGGACAGAGACTTCAGCAATGACGGTCTGGCCCAGTTCCGATTCTACAACGGCGTAGCGTTCCAGCCATGCCAGGCAGTCTGCGAGACTGCCCTGGTAGAGTTCGTTGTTGGCACTCAACAGAGCAAGCTTGGCCTGTTCGATAGTCAGTTGCAGGCGCTGCAGAATGGCGGTCTCGTTGCCCGGTGCCAACATGGCTGCTGGATCTTCTTCCCAATGCCGCCAGACGAAGATTGAGCCAAGAAACTGCAGGCTGCTATCCAGCAGGCCGCCGCTCTGCCCGGTCGTCTCGATTTCTGTGGATTCGCGATTGCGTCGCGCCTCGAAGTTTTCCCGCATGGAACCCACCATGTCCACCTGGGCAATCTGGCTTGCCAGAGTCTGCAGGCGCAGGTAAATCCCCTCCCGGTCCAGCACCTCGACGGCCTGCAATGCAGTTATATCCGCTGCCAATGCCTCGCGGGCGGACAGCACCGCGGGACTGCGTGAGTCCAGCAGGGCGCGGTCGGCCTGTTGTAACAAGGCGATCGCCGAGTCGATGTCCCGTTCTATCTGCACCTTGCGCAGGGCGAGGCCGGCCAGGTATTCCGCCTCAAGGATCTTCCACTGCTGTTCGTTGTTGTCCGTGCTCTCCGCCTGGCGGCTGGCCAGCCTGTTCAGTTGGGCGGTGAGACGGCTGACTTCCTGTTGCAATTGCGCTTGCAGTTCCTCGGAGACCTGCTGTGTCATCTCGCGCGCCGCGGTGTCGTCGACTTCTACCTGTTCCGGCACGGCGCTGATCTCTTGCCGCAGATTCTCCAGTCGGCTGTCCTGACTGTTCAGAGCCGCTGTCAGTTGACTGTTTTCAGAGCGCAGGCTGGCCAGTTCCTGCTGCATCGCAAACTGCAGGTAGGCCACATAGAGCAATCCGCAGAGAATCGGCAGCAGAAGGATGAGTATCAGCATAATACGGCGGCGGGCCGTCTGTTGCTTGCGTGACCCGGCACCGGATTTCGCGTTTGTCTTCTTGGAAATCTCGTCGAGAATTTTTGGGGTTTCCGGCTGCTCGGCCATCATCTATTCCAAATTGCCTGAACTGACATGCAGTATACGCTGTACTTCACTGCACAAAACTTATTGTTAACCAGCTAACTGTTTATGTCGGCGTTCTGCCTGATTTCCCGCAGCGCCGATTTTATAGAACTATCGTCCGCACCCTGGGCGTCGTAAACCTGTTCGAATCCCAGTGCACGTGCCTCGGTGGCGACCCGATTGGATGGAACTACCAGCGGCAGGGCCTGGTAGTGTTCCAGCTTGTTCGATCGCTGCAGCAATTCCACGAGAAGCGCCAGGGATTCACCACTATGCACGACCACCGCGTTTACTGCCCCTGCCTTCAACCTCGCGTTGATTTCGGCCACGGAATAGCGAACAGGCGCGCGCTTGTATAACTCCACATACTGAACCTGCGCTCCGCGCTCTTCAAGCGTCGAGGCCAGCAACTCCCTGCCGCCTACACCCCGAAAGATCGCGATTCGGCTTCCCTCCAAGTCCTGAAATTCAGGCAATGACAGCAGTTTCTCACTGTCCCAGCCCTGCAGTGGTGTGACGATGGGCAGGTAGAGCCGATCGATGAGAACCGCGGCTGTGCTACGACCGATCGCCGCCACCTTTACTCCCGCCGGGAATTGCGGCCAGAAGTCTTCGATCAGGTCGGCACCCAGGCTGGCCGCATTGGTACTGATGAAAATCAGCCACTGGAATTGATCCAGATTCTGTACCAGGCTCCTGGCTTTCTGTACCGCCCTGGCACTTCTTACCGGATCGATTCGCATCACCGGCAAACTCACCGTGCGCGCACCATCCATCTCAATGCTCTCCAGCAGGGAGCTCTGCTGATGAATCGGCCTGGTAACGAGCACGGAGAGTCCAGCGAGCGCTTCTGCCTTATCAGGTTTCAGCCCATCTGAATTCACCGGTACCACTCCTGTGATCGCCAAGTAAGAGAATGCACGACACGCGCAGGCAATGAATTAATCACGTAATGCCTCGAGAATGGCCGCGGCTCCCTGTTGCAACAGGTCATCTGCCACGGACACCCCCAGATGTTCCGCTTCCTGCATGGGGGCAGAACGTTCACTTCGGTAAATAGTCTTGCCATCCAGTGATCCTACCAGCGCCGACAGACTCAGGGTTTCACCGTTGAGTTCGGCAAAGGCGGCGATAGGTACCTGGCAACCGCCCTGCAGGCGATTGACAACCGCACGCTCTGCGGTCACTCGCGCGGCAGTTTCGGTGTGATGCAGGCAATGCAGGAGTTTAAGGGTTTCCAGGTCTTCGCTGCGGGACTCGATGCCTACCGCTCCCTGCCCGCCAGCGGGCAAGGAGACTTCGAATGACAGGCGCTCGCGAATACGTTGCGGAAGCTCGAGCCGGATGAGGCCAGCCGAGGCGAGGATGATGGCGTCATAGTCCCCTGCATCGAGCTTGCCCAGGCGGGTGCCCACGTTGCCCCGCAGATCACGAATCTCGAGATCGGGCCGGACCTGCTTGAGCTGGCACTGGCGCCGGAAACTGGAGGTACCGACTATGGATCCCTCGGGCAATGAATCGAGATTGGCATAGTGGTTGGACACGAAGGCATCGGATGGGTCTTCCCGTTCACAGATGACGGCGAGGCCGAGTCCCTCGGGGAATTCCATGGGTACATCCTTCATGGAATGCACGGCGATGTCTGCCTTGTCTGCCAGCATCGCGCGCTCCAGTTCCTTGACGAAAAGGCCCTTGCCGCCGACCTTGGCCAGGGGCGAATCCAGGATCTGGTCGCCCTTTGTGGTCATGGGTACCAGTTCGACCCTGAGGTGCGGGTGATGGGTACGCAGCGCGCTGCTCACATACTCTGCCTGCCACAATGCCAGTGGGCTTTCCCTGGTGGCTATCCTGATTATTTCCATCTGCTGGCGGGGTCCTTGCCTTTTGTTCGAACGAGCGGACATTTTACGGTAATTAGGTAGTTTTGTCTGAGCACTTTGAATTCATCAGGA
This sequence comes from Pseudomonadota bacterium, assembly GCA_027621405.1. Lineage (GTDB taxonomy): Bacteria > Pseudomonadota > Gammaproteobacteria > Pseudomonadales > Pseudohongiellaceae > UBA9145. Next base: position 131,464 of record JAQCBT010000004.1, read on the forward strand.
TCGACAAACCTCAAGCTCATTGCTTAGGACTTTCGTGCCAATGGGGTTGAGCCACAGGTGGGTACTAATTAGACACGCCGTGAACCTGGGCCCAGCCACCGATCATAGATCGATGTCGTTCGATTCTCGCTGCAAGCTATCGCTTGCAAGGCACTCGGTCTCACCCCTGGGGGCTCGGGAGCGGCTCCATGCCGCTCACGGTCTAATTTGTACCCACCTGTGGCTCAATCCCTTCAACTATGGTGAAACTTTCAAAACGAAATTTTCAGACTTTGAACCCAACTTATGGACCGGGAAGCTTCCTGCTATAATCGCCGCCCTATTTCAGGCCGGGCTCCGGGATTCGGGGGTTAGGCGATTAGCACGGAAACATCAGGCATGAGCAAAGACGATAAAGGCGCCAAGCTGTGGGGTGGCAGGTTCAGTGAAGCCACGGACAGCTTTGTCGAGGAATTCACCGCCTCCGTAGAATTTGACCAACGACTCTTTCGCTATGACATCGAAGGATCGATCGCCCATGCCTCCATGTTGAACAAGGTGGGTGTGCTGACAGACGATGAGCTGCAGCAGATCAAGGATGGCTTGCAGGGGATTTTGCAGGATATCGAGGCCGGGAACTTTACCTGGTCGGTGGGTCTGGAAGATGTGCATATGAACATCGAGGCTGCGCTGACCCAGCGCATCGGCGATGTAGGCAAGAAGCTGCACACGGGTCGTTCCAGGAATGACCAGGTGGCGACGGATATTCGTCTGTATGTGCGCAGTGAGATTGATGGCCTGTGCAAGTTGATTACAGACTTACAGAAGGCGCTGGTTGATCTGGCTGAGCGAGAGGCGGAAACCGTTATGCCTGGCTTCACGCATTTGCAGACGGCGCAGCCGGTTACCTTTGGCCATCACATGATGGCCTGGTATGAAATGCTGGATCGTGATTATGCGCGACTGCAGGATTGTCGTAAAAGAGTAAACCTGTCACCTCTTGGTGCAGCGGCGCTCGCCGGTACGACTTATCCGATCGATCGGGAATACAGTGCAAGCCTGCTGAACTTTTCCGGGCCGACCCGCAACTCGCTGGATTCCGTGAGTGACAGGGACTTCGCTATCGAACTGGCGGCGGCATCGAGCCTCATCATGACTCACCTCTCGCGCTTCTCGGAAGAGCTGGTGTTGTGGACTTCGGCGCAGTTTGATTTTATCGATCTGCCGGATCGCTTCTGCACCGGCTCCTCCATCATGCCGCAGAAAAAAAATCCCGATGTGCCGGAGCTGGTAAGAGGCAAGACCGGACGAGTCAATGGCCACCTGGTTTCGCTTCTGACCCTGATGAAGTCACAGCCCCTGGCATACAACAAGGACAACCAGGAAGACAAGGAGCCGCTGTTCGATTTGATCGATACGGTTTCCAATTGCCTGATTGCCTATGTCGGCATGATGCCCGCCATCCAGTGCAAGGCAGAGAATATGCGCGCAGCCACCATGAAGGGTTTTGCCACGGCCACGGATCTCGCCGACTACCTGGTGAAGAAGGGCCTGCCGTTCCGCGATGCCCATGAGGTGGTTGGCAACGCGGTGGCACTGGCGGTGCAGGAGAAGAAAGACCTGGCGGAGCTGAGCCTCGAGCAGCTTGGTGAATTCAGCGCGCTGATTGGCGATGACGTATACGACGTGCTCACACTCGAAGGTTCATTGGCGGCGCGGGACCACCTCGGCGGGACGGCACCCGCGCAGGTCAGGGCAGCTATTGCGGTGGCCAGGACAAACCTGGCCGATCGCTACTGAAGCGGCGGCGCCAGTAACTCTACTTCGTATTCCAGCAGGCGATTGTCGCGCACCGTGCGCACCAACACCGTTTCGCCGGGCTGGTGCTGCTCGATGATTGACGCCAGGTCATCTTCGTTGCGCACAGCCTCGCCGTCGATTTCCACGATCACATCTCCCAGCAGTATGCGGCCACCGGTGGCACGACTCAGTCCGCGCATGCCGAGCCGGTCCGGGTCACTGCCTTCCACGGTATCCAGCACGATCACACCTTCGATGCCCCACAGCTTCCTGTAGTACTCGGGCTGCGGAACCCGGGTGATACCCAGGATCGGTGTCTGTACGCGGCCGAATTGAATGAGTTCGGGAACGACATCTTTCACGGTGTTGACCGGGATGGCGAAGCCGATTCCGGAACTTGCGCCGCTGGGGCTATAGATGGCGGTGTTAACACCGACGAGTTGACCCAGGCTGTTTAATAATGGGCCACCGGAGTTACCCGGATTGATGGCTGCGTCGGTCTGTATCACGTCGCGAATCTTGCGCCGGTTTACAGAGTCGATTTCCCGGCCCAGGGCGCTGACCACACCCACGGTCATGGTCGTATCGAGTCCGAATGGGTTGCCGATGGCGATCACCTTGCGGCCCACCTCCAACAGATCGGAGTCACCGGGCACGATGGGTGTCAGGTCCACCCCCGGCGCATCGATCTTCAATACCGACAGGTCACGGCTGGGGTCCAGCCCGACCGGCTGGGCATCGTAGGTAGTGCCGTCCTGCAAGGTGACCAGGACCCGATCCGCCTGCTGCACGACATGGTAGTTGGTGACGATATGGCCTTCCTTGTCCCAGATGAAGCCGGTGCCAGTACCCTGGGGCACTTCCTGCGGGTTCAGGGAATAGAAGGAGCGCACCAGCCGGGCATTGGTGATGTTCACCACCGAGGGGCTGGTACTCTTGAATACCTGGATGTTGTTGGACTCATCGTTGGTGCTGAAAGTGGAATAGTCCTGCGCTTGCCCGAGGGACAGCACGGGGGCCGACAGCAGGGCAAGCCCAATCAGCAGGGACTGGAAAACTTTCATCGTGAACTGACCTCGTTGGTTTCTGGCCTGAATTAGAGTTGGACGACTCAACAGCGGCAAATAGTTCGCTTGATTATATTTTCATAAATAGGTGCATTCTGCCCTGTTTCAAGCGCCTAAAAGGTCCAATCTCGGCCAAATCTCCGGGTTTTCCATGTGCCTGTGTCGATTGATTTCGGCAGGGCTAATTCGTACTATTGCTGGGCTGTAGCAAATTTGGCCCCTATCCCATGAAACAAATCCTGATTATCGACGACGACGAGAAGCTGGGCGAACTGCTGACCCAGTACCTCGAGCGTTATGACATGACTGTGCATGTGGCACTGACCCCGAGTAAAGGATTTGAACTCATCAAGAAGGTGAAGCCAGACCTGCTGATCCTGGATGTGATGCTGCCGGAAAAGGACGGCTTCGAGATCTGCCGGGAGATTCGCGCCAAGTCATCGATCTACGGCCAGCTTCCCATACTCATGCTGACCGCCCATGCCGAGGTCACCGACCGCATCGTGGGCCTGGAACTGGGAGCGGATGATTATCTGCCCAAGCCATTCGAACCACGGGAACTGGTTGCACGCATACACAACATCCTGCGTCGCAGCAGCGATGACAATTCAGTACGCGACATCAAGCCCATCAACGGCCTGGAAGTGGATGTCTCACGTCGCGAGGTGAAACTCGATGGCGAGGTGCTGGAACTGACCACCATGGAATACGAACTGCTGATTCTGTTCATGCAGTTCCCCAACAAGACCTTTACCCGCGACGAGCTGATGAATCGACTGCGCGGCATCGATGCGGAACTCTTCTCCCGTGCCGTTGACACCCTGGTCAGCCGGCTGCGGCACAAGCTGAAAGACACGTCCAAGACGCCGCGCTTCATCAAGACGGTGTGGGGCCGCGGCTATACATTCGTCGGCGAACAACTTTAACAGTTACACTGTGAACCTTCCTGCATGACCACTCTTGTCAGCCAGGTAAAAAAATCTCTGTTCCTGCGCCTGTTCCTGATCTTCGGATTCACCGTGGTCAGTTTCTTCATTATCGTGTCGGTGTTGCTGCAGAACATCAACCAGGAATCCAACACCATCGATAGTATTCCTGACTTCTTTACCCGCAACGTCGAGTCCATTATCGAAGACATCGGTACGCCACCCAACCTGAGCAATGCCATGCGCCTGGCCGATGAGCTGGACTGGACCATCAATATTCGCAATCCCATCATGCGCTGGAGTTCAGACCCGGACAACCGGCTCAACGTGGATGAGTCGCAATTCGATCGTTCGCTGTCGTCCGATGCGGAGGTGCGCACAGTCAATGATGAGGGCATCATCCATGTAAATCGCAGGGGCTACGAATTCTTCCTCTACCCACGCGCTCGCGACGAGGAACGTATCAATCTGTTCGTCGTGTATGTCGGTGTCGCCCTCGCGGTGCTGGTGCTGTTTCTCAACTACCTCATGGTTAACCGCTTGTTGCAACCGGTGCGCATGTTGCGCCAGGGTGCGGATCGCATCCAGAAGGGAGACCTTGGCTATCGGGTGGAGAACACTAGCCAGGATGAGTTGGGCGAGCTGACCGACAGCATCAATCATATGGCTGACTCCCTGCAGTCCATGCTGGAAGCGAAGCGCCAGCTATTGCTGGCAATCAGTCACGAATTGCGCACCCCCATCACCAAGGCCAAGCTGCGCATGGAGTTCATGCCCCCCAGCAAGGAACGGGAACAGCTACGTGAAGACATCGAGGAGATTGAACTATTGATTTCCGATCTCATCGAAGCGGAACGATTGAACGATGAACACGCCGTGCTGGTGGAAGAGCCCGTCGTGTTGTCCGAGTTCGTAGAAGGCGTCGCCTCGCAATTCTCCGAATACGAGGGCGGCCTGGAACTGCAGATCGAAGAAGATGACCGTGAGTTTGTCATCGACAAGCTACGCATACGGCTGTTGATAACCAACCTGCTCAACAACGCCTGCCGTCACGGAGAATCCAATCCTATTACCGTGAAGCTGAGCTTCGAGGATGAACAGGCGGTCCTGGAGGTAATAGACAATGGCGAAGGCATCGCCGAAGAACACCTGCCCAAACTGAGCGAACCTTTCTACCGGGCCGACAGCGCCCGACAACGCAATACCGGTGGCTTCGGCCTCGGCCTCTATCTATGCCGCCTCATCGTGCAGGCACACGGCGGCGACCTGGCTATCGAGAGTGAACTGGGCCAGGGCACCCACATTACGGTCAAGTTGCCTCCCCACCCGCCGCATCACGGTTAGCGAGGCAACTCGACTAATCGACTCAAGCCGTTGCCCGGCGCCGCCGAACCCGAGCGAAGTGCATCATCAAGGCAATGATGGTGAGCAGGGCTGGCACCAAAATCGTATTGGCCATGGTCAGGTTGGTCCCCAGGCGATCGATGTCTTCCGTCAGCTGGAACTGCACGTCCCGCAAGCGACGACGGGTATCCAGCAGCTCCTGGTTAAACCTGTCCACCTCGGCCTGGATCTCCGGCGTGATCTGACCGATCGGATTGCCGTTCTCGTCCTGGTTTAACTGCGCCAGGGCTTCCTCGGTCTCGGTCATGCGATCGAGTAGTTCTGCCTCCTCGAGACGCAGTCGGTCGTCGGCCTGGCGCTGCAGGTCCACTACCCGGGTAAAGGGTCGTGAATAGGTACCGCGACTGCGGATGCTTACCAGGTCGGCACCACCGCTGAGGTTATCGAAGGCATTGATGATCAGGTCACCGTTATTGGCAAAGGGCTGGGGAATACGCTGGCCAAGAAACTGTGCCACCTGGACCCATAGCCTGTCGGTCAGCAGGTCGGTATCGGCAAACACGATAAGGTTTACCGGCGCCTGGGAACGTTGCAGATGAGGCACAGTCTCTTCGGATTCTTCAGCAACATCTGCATTGGCCTCGTCGGGCTGGGCAGGGTTGTCGCTGTCTGCCGCCGCATCTGCAGTCGCATCTTCATCGGCCGCCTGCTCTTCAGTCTCTTCCTCCGCTTCTTCCACCGGCACCACAGGACGGCCATCGGGGAACGCAGTCTCTACCAATCCGCTGATGCGGGCGGCGATGACATGGCTCTCATTGGATGATTCGAATTCATCGAAGAGGATGGAAGGATCGGTCACGCTCTCGAGCAGAATCCTGTCCATCAACATGGAGTTGGTGGATGAGGTAATAAGCGGCTCGAATGTAGTGCCTGCGCCTTCGATAGGGCTCAGCACACCCGGGGTGGAGAAGTTCACCGATTCCAGGCGGTTGGTGATGATGTCGCCGCGGGCCAGATTGTCCCGCTTCGCGCCTAGCATGCCCAGGTGTGGCACGGGTCGTTCGGTCTGGCTCATGCGCACCCGCAGGGCGAGGTCGCTGTCGGTGAGGACCTTGTCGTCCTGGTACTCAATACCCCAGGCCTCCAGCAATCCCGGCAGATTGGAATTCATGCCCGCGGGAATCAGCGCGCCCTGTTGCGACAGGGTCACCATGGAATCGGCATTGGGATCCAGGAAGACCATGGCCTCGCCACCGGCCAGCACGTGCTGGTCTATGGCATACAGCATCTGGTCGGACAGATCGTTGGGATGCACCAGCATCAGGATATCGATGTCTTCGTCGATGGTTTCTGCATCGGCATCCAGGCGACGCACCTCGTAGAGCTGACGCAGCATATCCATGACGAACCAGGAGGGCGTGGCCTGCCCGGTTGCCGGATTGAATCCACCGTCGATATCCAGTTGGGTAATCAGGCCGATGACCGTGCGATCCGGATTCTCCACATTGGTGATGAGTTTCATGAACTCATACTCGAGGAACTGCTCCTGGTCCGGACGGATCAGCGGCATGGTTTCTACCGGGGGTGGGGCCAGCGGGTTGATGTCCTCGGGCGGAATGTCCTGGGTGACGACCAGGCCGAAGTAGATCTCGATACCGCCCTGGGAAACAGGCACCGCCCGGATACCGTATTGGGTTGCCAGGTCCTCGTCTTCGGAGAAGGGTTCCGGATCAACCACGGACAGGGTCAGGTTGCCGTTACTGGCGATTACGATTTCCCGCAGCAGTTCCTGCACCCGGTTGCCATAGGCACGAATCTGCGGCTGGTCTTCGGTCGCGCTCTCGGAATAGAAGAAGGTCAGCTCTTGCGGTGTGGTCAGGTTGCTGACGATATTGCGCGTCCCATCCGACAAGGTGTACAGGCTGTCTTCCGTGAGATCGATGCGCAGGCTGGGCAGCAGGCTGATCACAGCCACCGCGATAACCAGGGCAACGGCAATTGCCGCCAGGCCCGCAGAGGAAAATAAAGCTTTCAAATTCATTCCGGGCTCCTCCTAGTTGGCTTTCTTCATTTCAATGACGATGGCACTGGCCAGCAGCCAGGCACCAATGAACACGGCAAAGAACAGGATGTCGCGGATATCCAGTACGCCCTTGGCGATGGAATCGAAGTGGGTGAGGAATCCCATGGCCGAGATGGCATCCACCAAGAACTGCGGCACAAAGTCCGGGAAGGCGTTCAGTAATATCGGCGAACCCATGAGCACGAACAGGAAGCAGATGGACACTGTCAGGATGAAGGCAATTACCGAATTCTTGGTGCTGGCCGACATGCAGGAACCGATAGCAAGATAGCTACCCGCCATGAACCAGCTTCCCAGGTAGGCGGCGAAGATCACGCCGTTATCGGGGTCACCGAGATAGTTCACCGTAATCCAGATCGGGAAGGTCAGCGCCAGGGCCAGACCGGTCAACGCCCAGGCGGCGAGGAACTTACCCAGCACGGCGTCACGGAGCTTCACCGGAAGGGTCAGGAGTAACTCGATAGTTCCCGTCTTGCGTTCGTCGGCCCACAGGGTCATGGCAATCGCTGGCACCATGAACAGGTAGAGCCAGGGATGAAAACTGAAGAACGGCAACAGGTCGGCCTGGCCGCGCAGATAAAAGCCGCCCAGTTCGAAGGTGAATATGCCGTTGGTGATCAGGAAGATCACGATGAAGATATAGGCCAGTGGCGTGGCGAAGTAGCTCATCAACTCACGCCAGAAAATGATTCCGAGGTTTCCCATGCCTAAGCCTCCTTTGCCTTTTGCGTGACCGTGCGGAAGACGTCTTCCAGCTGGCCACGCTGAACATGAAACTCAGTCACCGGCCATTGCTTCTCCTGGGCGATTGCTGACACCTGGGAGAATATGGATTGGCCGTCTTTGGCGAGTATGGTGTAGGTAAGCGCCTGCTCGGCGTCTTCCTCGATGGTCGCGATGCCATCGATGCCGCCGAGGTCAGCACCCAGGTCATAGCTGTCGTTGAGACGTACACTCACCGCCTGGTGGTAACGGGAACGGGACTCCAGTTGGGCGGGGGTGCCATCGGCCACGATCCTGCCCTCGGCAATGATGATTGCCCTGGTGCACACCGCCGTCACTTCTTCGAGAATATGGGTGGAGATGATCACGATCTTGTCCCGGGCCAGGTTCTTGATCAGCTCCCGCACATGATGCTTCTGGTTCGGGTCGAGGCCGTCGGTGGGCTCGTCGAGAATCAGCACCTTGGGGTCATGCATGATGGCCTGGGCCAGTCCAACCCGGCGCTTGAAACCCTTGGACAGGGTCTCGATAGTCTGGCGCCGCACCGACTCCAGTTCTACTTCCTTTATTACATGCTGCACCCGGCGATCGATTTCCTCACCACGGTAGCCACGCACCTGGGCGATGAAGCGCAGGAATTCTTCCGTGGTCATGTCGCCATAGGAAGGTGCACCCTCGGGCAGGTAGCCAATCAGCGACTTGGCGGCAATGGCGTCTTCGGTGATGTCATGACCATCGATGGATACCCTACCACTGGTGGGTGCCAGGAATCCGGTGATAACCTTCATGGTGGTGGATTTGCCAGCGCCGTTGGGGCCGAGGAACCCAAGTACCTCTCCCTCAGCAACCTGAAAGCTCAGATTATCGACGGCGACAAATTGATCGAATTTCTTTACGAGATTCTCAATTTCAATCATTGCTACTCTCTAAACTCTCTGTCTTCTTGTGTCTGTATTGTTTGTTTTGTCGTCCGCAACGCTGCAAAAAAGCAGGCGCAACGGGGGACGCGAAGAGACGGTGAATATAGAGATGGCGACCCGCTTTTTCAAGGTTCATCAGGATATTGGGAGGCGATGCTGACGCAGGCATGAAGGGAACCGGGTTGGCTGGGGTCGACACCTGTGTTTATAGGGTCTGGGCGGGTATAATCTGCCGCTCGTCTGTCGTGGCAATCATCAATGGCAAGCGCTGACGGCGGCCCCCATAAATCGTGCTGATGCCGCAGCCGCTGGATTATCCTGTGATCAGATCTGTACTACTGCTGTGTTTTCTCCTGTCCCTGGCCAGCTGCGGTCAGAAGGGTGGCCTCACCCGGCCGCAACAGGCACAGACCGCCAGTTTCCAACATCAGGCCTGATTCGGGCTGTAGCAGGAATTCCCCTCCATGGATCATTTTAATTACCTGGGCGACTCGCTATATGCCGAGGATGTGCCACTGGCCGAGATCGCCGCGCACTATGGCACCCCCTGTTTCGTGTATTCCCGGGCCACTCTCGAGCGGCATTTCCGGGTCTATGAAGAAGCCATGGGCGAGCTGCCACACCTGATCTGCTATGCCGTGAAGGCCAATTCCAACCTGGCCGTGCTGAATCTGCTGGCCCGCAAGGGCGCTGGCTTCGATATCGTGTCTGGTGGGGAACTGCAGAGGGTGCTGGCCGCCGGCGGCGATGCCGGCAAGGTGATCTTTTCCGGACTGGGCAAGACCACGAGCGAGATCGAACAGGCGCTGGATGCGGGCATTCATTGTTTCAATATTGAATCCCCTGCCGAACTGGACCGACTCAATGACATCGCCAGGGCAAGAGGTGTGAGAGCACCGATCTCCTTACGGGTAAATCCCGATGTAGATGCCGGCACCCACCCCTATATTTCCACCGGCCTGAAGGAAAACAAGTTCGGTATCGCCAGCGATGAGGCACTGGACGTGTATCGCCGCGCCGCCAGGATGGAAGGCATCGAAGTGCTGGGTATCGATTGCCATATCGGCTCCCAGCTCACCAGCACGGCGCCGTTCCTCGACGCCATCGACCGCCTGCTGGTGATGGCGGATACGCTTGCCGGCGAAGGTATTACGATCAGCCATTTCGATATGGGAGGCGGACTGGGAGTCACCTATGGCCAGGAGCAGCCCCCGCATCCGTCTGACCTGATCGCCGCGGTGAAGGGCCGGTTCAATGAGAGAGACATGACCCTGTTGATGGAGCCCGGGCGTTCCATCGCCGCCAATGCCGGCATATTCCTGACCCGGGTCGAATACCTCAAGTGCAACGAGCACAAGAATTTTGCCATCGTGGACGGTGCCATGAATGACCTGATACGCCCTGCTCTCTATGGAGCCTGGCAGGAAATCGTTCCCGTGGTGAAGAAGATTGGCAGCAAGAAGACCTACGATGTGGTCGGGCCGGTGTGTGAGTCCGGCGATTTCCTCGGCAAGGAACGGGAACTGATCGTTGAAGCCGGTGACCTGCTGGCCGTGCGATCGGCCGGTGCCTACGGCTTCGTGATGAGTTCCAATTACAACACCCGGCCACGATCACCCGAGATCATGGTAGACGGGGACAAGCACTACGTGGTTCGCCAGCGGGAAACCGTTGAACAACTGCTGGCGCTGGAATCCTGCCTGCCCGAAGGATAGGCAGTTACAAGCGGAAACCCAATGAACATTCCTTTTACCAAGATGCACGGGCTCGGCAACGACTTCATCGTGATCGACGGTGTATCCCGCGACATCAGCATCTCTCCCGAACGCATTCGGGAGTTGGCCCATCGCCGCTTCGGCATCGGCTTCGATCAGCTACTACTGGTCGAACCCCCGTCCCAGGACGATGTGGACTTCAATTACCGCATCTTCAATGTGGACGGCGGAGAAGTTGAGCACTGCGGTAATGGTGCGCGCTGCTTCGCACGCTTCGTGCGTGACAAGGGACTCACCGACAAGAATCCTGTGCGGGTAAAGACCAGCAATCGCATCCTGGTGCTGGATATGGATGAACAGGGCAATGTGGCCGTGGACATGGGGCTGCCGGTATTCGTACCCGCCAAGATTCCCCTGCTCGCCAAGGAACAGGCCTTGAACTACCGACGGACCCTGCAAGTGGCTGGCGAATCCATCGATGTGGAGTTCAGCGCACTGTCCATGGGCAACCCCCACGCAGTAATAAAGGTTGAAGACCTGGACAAGACGGCCGTAAAAGATATTGGAGAGGCCCTGGGAAAACACCCGGACTTCCCTGAAGGCGTCAATGTCGGATTCATGGAGATCATTGACCGCCAACACCTCAAGCTACGGGTATTCGAACGCGGCACCGGGGAAACCCTGGCCTGCGGCACGGGGGCCTGCGCCGCCGTGGTATCGGCCCGCCGGGCCGGGCTGCTGGACAATGAAGCAGAGGTACAACTCAGGGGTGGCTCTCTCTCCATACATTGGGATGGAGATGACCAGCCGGTGATGATGACCGGCCCAACCGCATCGGTATTTGAAGGGACAGTAGAGATATGAGCAAGCAAGTGAGTACCGCCAAGCCAACAGCAAGCGAAGCAACTTCGACGTTGGCTGCTGAGGATGTTGTGGCCTATCTGCGGGAAAACCCGGACTTCTTCCTGGAACAGGAAGACCTGCTCGCTGACCTGCTGCTGCCCCACGAGTCAGGCAAGGCGATCTCGCTGCTGGAGCGACAGGTCACTATCCTTCGCGAGCGCGGCATCGAAGCCCGCCAGAAACTCAACAACCTGCTGGAGAACGCCCGCAACAACGACCAGCTGTTCGATACAACCCGCAACCTCGTGTTGGCACTGTTGCGTGCCCGCGACGTCACCGAGATCGTTGAAGTGGCCATGGACCAACTGTCCAACCACGCCAACATCGATGCCTGCGAAATCATATTGCTGGATCAGCCCGAACTGAACGTGGCACCTTCGATTCGGGTGGAGCCCTTGAGCAAGATGAAGCAGGAATACGCCGACGTGATTCGCCTCAAGCGTACCCATTGCGGCAGTCTCGATAGCGCGCAGATAAACGCCCTGTTTCCCGGCAACTGCAAGATCAAATCCACTGCACTGTGCCCGGTAATCAACAACAGCGAAGTACTGGCGTTACTGGCCCTGGGCAACCAGCAGGAGAATTACTTCAATATCCACCTGGATACCCTGTTCCTGGATTTCATCGGGCATGTGGTAGGCGCCGTGCTGGAGCGGCAGCTATTGACCGATTCCACAGACGCCGCTCCGGTCGCGCAGGACGCCTAGTCCCAGCAGGAGTCCTGCACTGCGCCTCCTGGAGAAAGCGGTTATACTGCCCTCTCCAAGGCTTAGTCTAAAGCGCCGTCCATGCCCACTGATACCGCACCAGGCCAACCGTCCCTGGTTTCTGTTATTTGCCGCACCATAGGCCGTTCCGAGCTGGAGCAGGCGGTAAACTCCGTGGCTGCGCAAACCTACTTGCCCATAGAGCTGGTTGTAGTGGACGCCGCCAACAGCGGCATGGATTCCGTGCCGGGTAATTCCGGGCAGCTTTCCCTGAAGATCGTGAATACCGGCACCGCCCTGCCACGCGCTGATGCCGCCAATGCCGGCATGAAGGCCGCCAGCGGCGACTACTTCATGTTCCTCGACGATGATGACTGGATCGCGCCGAAACACATCGCCGGACTGATGGATGCACTGCAATCCGATACCAGTGCACGAGCCGCCTACAGTAACACCCAGCGTACAGATCCGGACGGCAGCAACCCCGACTACGTGTTCGAGCAGGACTATGATCCCATCATGCTGCTGCGCGACAACTATGTGCCGATTCACGCCATGTTGTTCGAGCGTTCCCTGTTCGACGAGGGATGCCGCTTCGACAATCGCTTCGATATTTTCGAAGACTGGGACTTCTGGATTCAAGTAAGCCAACTGACCCCTTTCAGACACATTCATGAGGTCACTGCCTTCTACCGTGGTGGTGGCGATTCCGAGACCAGTGCCGATGATGTCAATGTGCGTTATGACAACGACTCGGTCATGGGCAAGGCGCGCATAAAGGTCTTCAACAAGTGGCTCGGCAAGTGGACCGGGGAACAGGTCAACAGCATGCTGGCTTCCCTCGATCAGGGCAGCGTCGTGCCCGGATTGCACGCACAATTAAAGGAGCTCGATGCCAGACTCAATGCCGAGCATGACACCAACCTACGGCATCAGCAGCAGATCCAGCAACAGGCAGCAGCGCAGGAAACACTGCAGCATGAATACAACGTGGCGAAGGGCACGGTAGAAGATCTGCAGATCAAGCTGACCGATCGCGAAGGAAGAATCGGGGAGCTGGAGCAGCACGCCACGCATCTCGAACGGGATAAGCAGCTGTTGCAGCAACATCTTGAGCAATTGCGGAATTCATTCTCCTGGAAGATTACCGCTCCACTCCGATATCTTCGAAGATTATTCGTCAACTCCGATACAAAGCAGGGCAACAGCAGCGAGTGATGAGCCAAGCAGCGCCAGCGACATCCGGTGATTCGGCTCCTTACTGCACAATCATCATTCCTACCCGCGACCAGCTCCAGTTCCTGAAGACCTGTGTGGATGGCGTGCTTGCCAGTACGGCGGAATTCCCGTTTGAGCTTGTCATCGTCGACAACGGCAGCGAACAGCAGGCAACCCTGGATTACCTGCAGTCGATTCGACAGCACGAGCGGGTGCGGGTGCTGGCGTGGCAACAGGAGTTCAATTTCTCCGCGATCAACAACTTCGCTGTGGAGCATTGCAGCAGCGAGTTGCTGTGCTTCCTGAATAACGACATCGAGATCATTGACACACACTGGCTGAATGAGCTCGCAGAGATCGCAGCGCGAGACGACGTGGGTGCCGTGGGTTGTCGCCTGCTGTATCCCGACAACAGAATCCAGCACGCCGGAGTGGCCCTGGACGAAGAGTCGGTAGCCCGCCACATCGCTCTGGGGGAAGCGGCTGACTATTTACAGCAGCAGGGTCTGCTTGGGCCGGTGGCCGTCGACGCTGTCACCGCAGCGTGCATGATGATGCGGCGCGAAGTCTTTCAGCGGCTCGGTGGGTTTGACGAGGACAATCTGGCTGTGTCCTACAATGATGTGGATCTGTGCCTGCGTATTACCGAACTCGGCCTGCCGGTCCTGATGCATCCGGGAGTCGCGCATATCCATCACGAGTCCGTGTCGCGCCAGAGTGATGAACTGGACAGCAACCGCCCGCGTGCACTTGCCGAGTTCAACTACATGAAAGGCAACTGGGCGCACCGTCTCGCAGGACACAACTACGCGGCGGGGCTGCCTGCCGGGATGCAGGTGCAGGCGGCAATCTCGGATGACCTCGATCGTGTTATCACACAGACTCTGTCGGGCGCGGAGCAAACGCGGTTGGAAGACCTGCAGGGTGGTCACATCCGGTCGGTTGCGGTACGCAACACCGCGGGCGATACCTTTCACCAGCTGGAAGTGAAATACAATGAGTTGCAAGCCCATACGCAACGCCTGGAAGAAGCCCATCGCCTGATTGAGAATTCCATCTTCTGGCGCATGACGGCGCCACTGCGTGCACTGAGGGACTTGTTGTCCGGACGCGGCAGGAAACAGGGCAAGCAGGCGACAGGGCAACCGCTAGTGAGGAGTACTGCGCCTGCCGGCGGCGAGCTAAATGCGACAGACATCGACAGCAGGCCTGGCGATCGCAAAGCCGAACATGATGCCGAAGCCAGGCACCTGCTGGACAAGTTCCTGGCAAGTGACAAGAAGATTCGTTTCCCCGCAGTAGAAAATCCCGAGATATCCATACTGCTGGTGTTTTACAACAACGCACCACTGAGCCTGCTGTGCCTGCAGTCCATACTCGAACATGGCGATGTCAGCTACGAGGTGATCATCGTCGACAATCACTCCAGCGATGATACCAACGCGCTGCTGGACAGGCTGGAGAATGCAACGGTACTTCGCAACGAGGACAACCTGGGTTTCGTCAAGGCGGTGAACCAGGGGGCGAAGCAGGCCAGGGGCAGAACACTGCTGCTGTTGAACAACGATGCCGAGCTGGAGGCCCAGTGCCTGTCGGCGGCGCTCAGTACCCTGGACTCGGCAGATGACATCGGCGCGGTAGGAGGCAAGATCAACTTGCTCGATGGCAGCCTGCAGGAAGCAGGCAGCATTATCTGGGCTGACGGCGCCTGCCTCGGCTACGGCCGCCACGGTGACCCCGATGCCGGTGAATACAATTTCCGCCGCGATGTGGACTACTGTTCCGGCGCGTTCCTGTTGTTCAGCACTTCGCTGTTCAATGAGATGGGCGGTTTCGATGAAGCCTATGCGCCTGCCTACTACGAGGAATCTGATTTCTGTGTGCGACTGTGGGAGCGTGGACTGCGGGTAGTGTATGAGCCCAGGGCGGTTATCACCCATTATGAGTTTGCCAGCAGCGGAGGTATCAGCGGGGCCTCGAAATTGCAGCAGGAACACCGCCAGATACTCTGCGACAAGCATGCTGATTTTCTGGCGAAGCAAAAAGCGAACGACAGTACACGTGCCCTGTATGCACGCACGGCCAATCACTATCCCAATGTGTTGATCATCGACGACCGGGTGCCCTATCCCAGCCTCGGCGCGGGCTATCCACGCTGCTGCCACATCCTCAACACCCTGGCCGACATGCCGGTCAACGTGACTTTCTATCCCTTGTTGTATCCCAATGACCGCTGGCAGGACATCCATGAAATTCTTCCTGCTGAAACCGAGGTGATCCTGGAGAGAGGCCAGGCGGGCCTGGGCAAGTTCCTTGAGGAGCGGCAGGGCTTCTATCACACCATCATGATCAGCCGTGTGCACAACATGGAGATCTTCAACGCGGTAATTAAGGAAACACCCGCGGTCGTGGATGGCTGCCGCATTGTCTATGACGCCGAGGCCGTTACCGCCCCCCGAGAAGTCCTGCGCCGTCGGTTGTGGGGCGAACAGGTCAGCAGCGAAGAAGAACAGCGCTTGATTGAAACCGAACTACAGCAGGCGAAGGATGCCGACTGCGTGCTGGCGGTTTCCGAACAGGAGTCCGAACTGTATCGGCAACAGGGCATCGACAATACCGCCGTGCTCGGCCACACCATGGCGGTGCGCGCGTCGGCCAGTTCGTTTGCGCAGCGGCATGGGCTGCTGTTTGTGGGCGCACTGCGTGACGAGGGTTCGCCCAATGTAGATTCGCTGCTGTGGTTCCTGGTGAATTGCCTGCCCCGTATAGAGCAGGCCCTGCCCGACACCCGCCTCTATGTAGTCGGCGACAACACCGCACCCTCACTGGCCACGGTGGTGAAGGACAACGTGGTCTTCACCGGACGGCTGGATTCCATCGCAGAAATCTACGAGCAGTGTCGCGTCTTCATCGCGCCTACCCGCTTTGCCGCAGGTATTCCACACAAGATTCACGAAGCCGCGGGCAATGGCATACCTTCGGTTGCCACGTCACTGCTGGCGAGACAGCTTGGATGGAATGATGGCAAGGAATTGTTGGTAGCCGATAGCGCCGAACTCTTCGCCAGCCAATGTTTGCAACTGCTTGGCGATGAAACCCTGTGGAAGCAAATCCAGCAAGGAGGTCTGCAGGCGGTCGGCCGGGATTGTTCCGATGAGAATTTCCGGCGCAGCCTGGCCCATGCGCTGCAACTGGACGTGGAAGCACAGGCCTGAACGACCTGCATGCCTGCGGCGTATCAGTAGCGTCGGGCCCGGCGATAATAGATGCGTTGCAGGGTCCCCATTTGCACGTCCATTTTTGCCGCCAGTCGCAGTCCACGCCGTTGGTGCGGCGTCAACTCATCGCCATACCGGGCCATGAAATCCCGGGCTTGTCGTGCCACTTCCCATAGATGCTTGTTGGGTTGCAGATGCAGCAGCCGGGTCCAGAATCCTGGCTGCGTTGCGACCGCCTGTTTGTGCTCCTTGGCGCCGATGGTATTGCGGCCATGCTGGCGGTAGTGAATGAGTGCCTGGTCCAGGTACACCACCTTGCCGAAGGCCGCGGCCACCAGTGCCAGCCACCAGTCATGCATGATGGCATTGGCAGATACCGGCAGACTCTTGCGCGCCAGTGCCTCGTTGATCAACGCGGTACAACCGGTAACCAGATTGCTGATCACCATCTGGTTGAAACCATTGCGGGTGGTTTCCAGTCCCTGGTAGCGGGCCAGCGAGGGCGCTACCGGTTGCAGTGTGTCCGACACCACCTGCAGGTCGCTGTGCACGAGGACCGGTATAGCGTGGTTTCCCTGCTCGGCCTCGAGCATTGCCTGCCATTCGGTCTCCACCTTCTGCGGATACCACACATCATCCTGGTCACAGAACAGCATATAGGCGGACTCGAGTCCCAGCTCCGCCTTGTGTTGCAGCACATGGTTCACAAGAAATGCGAAACTGTCGCGGGCGCCGAGGTTGCCGGACTCCGATTCGACAAGCTGTAGCCTATCCGGTTCTCGAGATTTGTAATCACCTAGAACGGCCAGCGTGTTGTCGCTGGAACCATCGTCCCGCACCACCACGACAAAATCTTCATAGGTCTGGGTGAACAGGGAATCCAGTTGCTCGGCGAGGAAGTTGGCTCCGTTCCAGGTGGAGAGCAGGATGGCGAGTCGTGGCTTTACCGTCATGGGCGATCAGGTCAGTGACTTCGCGTCCCGGATCCCGGAGCGAATGTTATGCCAGTACTGCTTGCGGTCGTGGGAAGAGAGAATAAGCCAGCTGGCTTTAATAAAGAAGCGTACCCGATCCCTTATCTTCCAGCCCAGGGGTGAGTACTTCATTCCATACAGATGGGTACGATTGCGGCTGGAGTAGTAGGTACGGGATGGATTGTGCTGCGCCATGATACCGGCCCGCACCAGGGGATTCAGGCTGCGCTCACCGATGGCATGGTAGAGCACGGCACCGTCGGTGCCGACGAGGTCGAAGCCCAGTGACTTGGCGCGGAAGCACCACTCCAGGTCCACGTTGTCGATGAAGTAGCTCTCCTTCATGTCGCCGATAGCATCGAGATGTTTGGCGATGACCAGGGTGCCGGAGGTGATCAGGAAGTCGGCGAGAAAATGTTTGGTGGTATGGGCGAAGTGGCGATCGGAGCGCAACATGAGTCTGTTGAACAGCTTGAAGGGCGTCTGCCGCATGGTCTGGGGATTGATGATCCTCGGCCCCACCGCGGCGATGCCATTCTCGCTGTATTGCACGGCGTCTTTATAGGACGCAATCATACGTTCAATGAACAGGTCGCACAGGCTGCTGTCCTGGTCGAACAGGAAGATGTATTCGTAACCGGCTTCACGGCCCAGCCTGATGCCGATGTTCAGCGCCCTGGCCAGGCCCTCATTGTTCTCCAGTCGCAGCAGTTGCTGGCAGCGCTCATACACGGTGATGGATTTCTCCAGCTTCTCGATCTGCGGCGAGCCATTGTCTATGACGATGAAGTCGGTCTCCTTGTTGAGCTGACCCAACAACTTCAGCAGTGCGGTCAGTTCTGGTTTGTAGGTGACGACGATGGCGTAGCTCTTTGCATTGGGGCGCTGTTTAGCCATGAGCGATCACGCTTCCCCGGGCACTTCGAGAGGCACATTCAGGCCGGGCTTGCCCTGGCCCAGCGCGACCATGAAGTAGGCGATCGATCCGATGCCGATGGTCAGGCCAACCACCACTCCCGCATCCACGATGCCGCGCCAGGGCTGGGGCAACATGCGCGCCACGATCACGAAGCACACCACCATCAGGGTCAGTCCAACGGAAAGCAACTGGCGCTTGCGGGTGGCGTGGATATAGCCCATGCAGAACAGCGGGGCCAGGACGATGTGGCTGGGTCGGGGATTCTGGTGCAGGTAGTGGGCACGCGCTACCACCCGTGGCGCGAAGCCAAGATGGAAACCCTTGTATCCTTCTGCATAGGCCATGTACACAACACTGAACAGGAGTGCAGCAAGCTGCGCGGTGGTGAGGGTGATCTCGCGCAATTCCAGCGCCATGGGCGCCAACCGGTAGATGGCGAAAGACAGCAGCAGAATCACGCCGCCGATTCCCCATGAATAGCCTAAAGCCCGCAAGTTACAACACCACTACAGTAGAAACCCGCTATTATAAACCGGAATGGCCGCAATCACCGAGCGCCGAGGTACTGGCGTCGCCTTGAAACGCCAGTTAGGCTATGATTTCGCTGCATTTCCGGGGCAGCAGCCCCCGCCCTTTCGCAGAGTGCCCGATTCAGCACCGAACCCGATACGAGACCGACTATGACAGTAAAACTGGGTGTCGTGATGGACCCTATCGAGACCATCACCGTGAAGAAAGACACAACCCTGGCCATGATGCTGGCGGCACAGCGCCGCGGCTGGCAGGTCTTCTACATGCTGCAGAGCAATCTGTATTCAGACCAGGGCGTCAGTCGCGCCCTGATGACCCTGATCAATGTACGCGACGACCCGGATGACTGGTTCGAATACGGTGAATGCAGCGACCAGGCCCTGGGCGAGTTGGATGTAATCCTCATGCGTAAGGATCCGCCCTTCAACATCGACTACATCTATTCTACCTACCTGCTGGAGCAGGCCGAACAACAGGGCACCCTGGTACTGAACAAGCCGCAGAGCCTGCGGGACTGTAACGAGAAGCTGTTCGCCACCCAGTTTCCCCAGTGCTGCCCCGAATTCCTGGTCTCCGCCAACAAGGAAAAGCTAAAGGCTTTCCATGAATTGCACGAAGACGCTATATATAAGCCACTGGATGGCATGGGTGGCTCTTCCATCTTCCGGGTAAAGAAGGACGATCCCAATCTCAGCGTGGTGATCGAGACCCTGACCCTGGAAGGCAAGCGCCAGATCATGGCGCAGAACTACCTGCCGGATATCGCCAAGGGCGACAAGCGCATCCTGATGATCGACGGCAAGCCGGTGGAGTACTGCCTGGCACGTATTCCCGCCTCCGGCGAGTTGCGGGGCAACCTGGCGGCCGGTGGCAGCGGTGTCACCCAGCCCATCACGGACCGGGATCGCTGGATCTGTGAACAGGTCGGCCCAACCCTGAAAGAAAAGGGATTAGTCTTTGTGGGCCTGGACGTGATCGGTGACTATCTCACCGAGATCAATGTCACCAGCCCTACCTGTGTCAGGGAGATCGACAGGGCCCAGGGCCTCGACATCGCCGGTGACCTGATGGACTGCATACACGAGAAACTGCAGGCCAGGCATATTGGCTAACATTAACCCACGATGGTGAGCAGGTGGCTGTAGAAGACGAAGAACTATCCAGGGAACGATTCGGTTTCACCGTGTTCCTCTCGGCCTGTTTCCACGCCATCATCGTGTTTGGTGTGGGCTTCAGCTACCTTGGCGAATTGAACAGCGAACCGGCGCTGGAAGTCACCATGGCCCAGTACCGTAGCGAGGTGGCACCGGACGATGCCGACTTCATCGCCCAGGAGAACCAGATCGGCAGCGGCACCCTGGACGAGGCCGCAGCCCCCAGCACCCCCTTCGAGTCCGACTTCAACGCCGACCAGATCCAGGAAGTGGTGCCCGTCCCGCAGGCGCCACAGATCGTTAACGAGGTGCAGCAACAGGATGTGGCCGTCATCGCCAGCATCGAAGACGATGACCAGGTAAACCAGAGACTGGAAGAAGTGGAGCCCGAGGAAGAGCAACCGGTAGCCGAGGAAGTCTCCCAGGAAGAACTCAGCCTCGCCATCGCCAGCCTGCAGGCGCAACTGGACAGGCAACGTCAGGAATATGCACGGCGCCCACGCAAATACACCATCTCTTCCGCCTCAACAAGAAGGAGCCAGGACGCACAGTATCTGGACAACTGGCGACGGCGCATCGAGGCGGTGGGCAATATCAATTATCCCAACGAGGCGCGACGCCAGCAGATTTACGGCAGTGTGCGCATGATGGTGGCACTGCGTCCCACCGGTGAAGTACAGGAGATTCGCATCCTGCAATCCTCCGGCGAGCTCGTCCTCGATCAGGCTGCCGTGGAAATCGTCAATCTCGCCGCACCCTTCCAGCCTTTTCCGGAGGAATTGCGGGCCGAAGCTGATATACTGGAAATCATTCGCACGTTCCGTTTCCACGAAGGTAATGCCTTAAGCAGCTACTGAGGTAGCGCTCACCCAATGGCTGACGACAACTCCCATTCAGATTTTCCTGGTACCTTGCAGAACCAGTTCCTCATCGCCATGCCGCAGATGATGGATCCCTATTTCGCCAATACGGTCACCTACCTGTGGCGACACAACGAAGAGGGAGCACTGGGCATCGTCATCAACAAACCCCTGCAGGCCTGCGTGGCAGACATCTTCGGTGAGCTCAACATCGAATGCTCTCTGAACGACAGGCGCTTCACCGAGCAACACGTGCTGGCAGGTGGTCCGGTGGAACGGGACAAGGGCTTCATCATTCATGACGCCGGCGGCCACTGGGAGTCCTCCATCCAGGTAACTTCCAACATCAGCGTCTGCACCTCGAAGACCATCCTGCAGGACATCGCCACCGGCATGGGCCCCAACAACTACCTGATCGCCCTGGGCTGCGCGGGCTGGGACGCGGGCCAACTGGAGCGCGAGATCTACGAGAACGCCTGGCTCACCACCCCCGCCACCAGCGACCTGTTGTTCTCCGACGACTACGCCAGCAAGGCCCGGTCCGCCGCAGCGCTGCTGGGCATCGACCTGCAACAGCTCTCCCCCGAAGCCGGCCATTCCTGACCTGCCGCACAGCCGCGGAGTAAAGCAACAGACCATGAGCATAGACTCACTCCCCGCCGACCCGGGCCAAGCCATCGCCGTCCTCGCCTTCGACTACGGCACCCAACGCATCGGTGTGGCCTACGGACAATCGGTGTCCGGCACGGCACAAGCGGTGGCAGTGCTGAAGGCAAGAGACGGTATCCCGGACTGGAATGAGATCCAGGCGCTAATCGATGAGTGGAAGCCAAGCGCCTTCGTCGTTGGCCTGCCCTATAACCTCGATGGAACAGACAGTGACCTGCTACCCAGGGCCATCAAGTTTGCCAATCGGCTGAATGGCCGATTCAACAAACCCTGTTATGGGATGGACGAACGCCTGTCCTCTAAAGCAGCTATCGAGCAGATTGCGGAAGAGAATGAGGCAGGGCTGAAACGGAAGAGTTCGGCTGTCGATGACATCGCGGCACAGATCATTCTTGAGAACTGGTTTAACGAATTGAAAGCACAGGCGAGAGACTGAATCTGGCGTCGGATTCACAACCACTCTGGCGATCTATCCAGCACCCCGGCCCGCTTTCTCCTTTTCCTCTATAAATCTTCGAACTATTTCAGTTAGTTGCCGCAATGTTCCCACTTACAAGCGAGACCATTCGCTTTCTGCTTACAACTTTTCGCTGTCTACCGGGAATAATTGTTCCATTTCACAATCTTGGGGGATAGACTGGAAGTCGATTCCCGTCAGATTGCTAGGGGGTCTTCATATTTAAATGTTAAATAGCTTCTTCGGATGAAGTGCAAACCATGAGCACACATATTGAGATTGCTGGCGAATATCAAAGTAAATTTAGGTTCTACTTCGTAGGTCTCACCTTTACGCTTTTGGCTGCTAGTATTCAAACTGCGGGTTTGTCAGAAATGCGAGGTATTAACGCAATCATTGAGTTGTTTGGATGGGTTTCCTTACTCGCTTCAGGTCTCGCAGGTCTCTCATATTTGGAGTTTACGCCCGTCGTCTATCGGCATATTGATGCCATAGAGAACTCTTCTGGCGAGAACAAAAAACAGCTTGAGGACCAGTTGAAAGGTATTCAGTCAAAAAACAGCATTAGATATGCATTAGGTAAGTATGGATTCGGTTTGGGATTGCTCTGTATAGTAGTTTCTAGAGCCATGCATGGGCTGTATCCTGCAATAGCTATTTAACAATCAATTCAATAAAGGACAAATTGCTATGCAATTTGCCCATTAACAAGGGCGTTATGCCTTTTTCTAAAGAGCCAGTTCGCGAGATTGAATGGCTAGTAGCGTAAAACAATACCTGGATAGCCTGTCTAACGAGGCCAGAAACGCCATCGAATTAATCCGCCACTGTGTCAAAGCCCGGGTTCCGGAATCAGAGGAATTGATTAACTACGGAATCCTCGCCTTCGCACTGGTGCCCGGCGGCAAGCGGGATGCCCAGATCATGGTTGCGGGTTACGACAAGCACATTGGCTTCTATCCGGGTCCAGAAACCATTGCTCATTTTTCGTGTGATCTGGCAGGGTTCAAACGTGCAAAGGGTTCCGTACAGTTTCCCCTGCACAAGGCTATCCCAATGGATCTTGTATCCAGAATGGTCAGCCACAAGAAAAGACTGGTGTAGCGAAGCAGCCTGTCTGTCAGTTTTCGTTTGTCCCAAAACGAAAAAGGCCAGATCGCTCTGGCCTTTTTAAAACTACTCGCTGTAGATGATTGCCTAGAATGACTCCGGCATCTTCGCCTTGGAACGCGCGTCTTCGCGAGTCACCATGCCTTTCGCCAGCAGCTCTTTAAGACACTGGTCCAGGGTCTGCATGCCTACCGAAGCTCCAGTCTGAATGGCCGAGTACATCTGCGCCACCTTGTCCTCTCGGATCAGGTTACGAATTGCAGGAGTACCGATCATGATCTCGTGTGCCGCCACTCGACCGCCGCCGGGTTTCTTCAGCAGGGTCTGGGAGATTACTGCCTGCAGTGATTCCGACAACATGGATCGCACCATGTCTTTCTCTGCGGCGGGGAACACGTCGATCACACGGTCGATGGTCTTGGCCGCGGAGGTAGTATGCAGGGTGCCGAACACGAGGTGACCGGTTTCTGCCGCGGTCAATGCCAGGCGGATGGTTTCCAGGTCACGCAGCTCACCCACGAGGATGATGTCGGGGTCTTCACGCAGGGCCGAGCGCAGGGCCTCGTTGAAGCCGTGTGTGTCGCGATGCACCTCACGCTGGTTCACCAGGCACTTCTTCGACTGGTGCACGAATTCGATCGGGTCCTCGATGGTGAGGATGTGCTCGTACTTGTTGTCGTTGATGTAGTCGATCATCGCCGCCAGGGTGGTGGACTTGCCGGAACCCGTTGGGCCGGTTACAGCAACGAGGCCGCGGGGTACCTGGGCAATCTTGCGGAACACCTCGCCCATGCCCAGTTGCTCCATGGAGAGTACCTTGGAGGGAATGGTACGAAACACTGCGGCGGCGCCACGGTTCTGGATGAAGGCGTTGACACGGAAACGGGCCAGGTTGGGGACTTCGAAGG
Source organism: Pseudomonadota bacterium (assembly GCA_027621405.1). Classification (GTDB taxonomy): domain Bacteria; phylum Pseudomonadota; class Gammaproteobacteria; order Pseudomonadales; family Pseudohongiellaceae; genus UBA9145. The sequence goes on from JAQCBT010000004.1 coordinate 155,649, forward strand.
AGAAGTCAGTCTCCAGGAATTCTTCATAGTCCTTGCGCTGCTTGTCATTCATGATTTCATAAATGAGCGCGTGTACTTCCTTGTGATCCATCTCGGGCACGTTGATGCGGCGAATGTCCCCGTCCACACGAATCAGGGGTGGCATGCCAGCAGTGATGTGCAAGTCAGATGCACCCTGCTTCACGCTAAAACCAAGAAGTTCTGTAATATCCATGAGCCTTACCTATAACAACAATTCTTGTATGTTCTATTTAATGTTCTTATTTTGAGTTTTAAGAATTACTTTTAAGACTTTTGTATTCAGTCCCAGCATTCGGCCCAGACGTCTAGCCAATGTTTACACTGTAGCCTATAGTATCCCTCCTTTCAGGAATATCACAGACCCAGACCGGCTTTCTCCCAGTAAAAACCGTGACCAAGATAGCAGAAAACATTGCCGCCCTGAGCCAGGAAATTCGGGCTCTGGAGCGCGATTCGCAGCGTCCCGAGGGCTGCGTTACCCTGCTGGCGGTGAGCAAGCGCCACAGTAGTGCAATGATCCGCGAGGCGGCTGCAGCCGGCCAGGTTCACTTCGGGGAGAACTACCTGCAGGAGGCCGAATCGAAGATCGCCGAGCTCGCGGACCTGGCCCTGGTGTGGCACTTCATTGGTCCCATCCAGTCCAACAAGACCCGGGGCATCGCCGCCCTGTTCGACTGGGTGCACAGTGTGGATCGTCTCAAGATCGCTCAGCGGCTCAGTGAGCAACGGCCGCAAGATGCGGAGCCGTTGAATATCTGCGTACAGGTGAACGTATCCGACGAGGCCAGCAAGTCTGGCGTCTCTGATCAGGAAGTGGCGCTGCTGTGCGCGCAGATAGATGGATTGCCCAAACTCCGCCTGCGGGGACTGATGGCGATTCCCGCCGCGGTGCAAGACTATGACGAGCAGCGAGCCAGCTTCAGGCAGCTGGCTGCCCTGTACCACTCACTGCGGGAACGGCACCCGGGCATGGATACCCTGTCCATGGGCATGAGTAACGATTTTGCCGCGGCCATTGCCGAAGGCAGCACCATGGTGCGGGTTGGCACGGCGATATTCGGTGCCCGGAACTGAGCTGTCTATAGCTGTCAGCACCGGCAAAAGACCCCGCTATCGGTTTCACGCACCCCCCGCGAATGCGCTAGAATAGCCGCTTCGCGCCGATCCGGCAGACTTCAGGCAAGCGCGCTTCAGAACAACTTACGGTTCAGGGATTCGATTTGAGCAAGGTCAGCATAGGCTTCATCGGTGCAGGCAATATGGCCGGCAGCCTGATCCGGGGAATGATTGCCAGGGGAACCCCCGCAGACACTATCTCTGTCGCGGATCTGGATAGCACCAAGATCGATCAACTGGTAGCTGAGTTGGGTGTGGTTGGCAGCAGCAATGATGCCATCTCCTCCAGTGCCGATGTGATCGTGCTGGCGGTGAAGCCCCAGGTGATGGCCGATGTCTGCAAGGCACTGCCGCTCAATGGTCGCGATGCACTGGTGATCTCGGTGGCCGCCGGTATAACCCTCTCCCACATGCAGGACTGGTTGGGTGAGGACACGGCGATCGTGCGCTGCATGCCCAACACGCCAGCGCTGGTTGGCCAGGGAGCCACGGGGCTCTTTGCCAATGGCCACACCAGTGCTGAGCAGAAGCAGATTGCCCAGGAGATGCTCGATGCGGTGGGTATCAGCGCCTGGGTAAACAGCGAGGCCGAAATCGACGCCGTGACCGCGCTCTCCGGCAGCGGCCCGGCTTACTACTTCCTGTTCATGGAAGCGATGCAGGAAGCGGGGCTGGAGTTGGGCCTGGATGAGAAACTGGTGCGCGAGTTCGCCATTCAAACCGCATTGGGTGCGGCCATACTGGCCAACAAGAGCGAAGACGATATCGCCGAGCTGCGCCGCAAGGTGACTTCACCCGGTGGTACCACAGAGCGCGCGCTACAGAATTTTGAAGCAGGCGGCCTGCGCGAGTTGGTCAAGCAATCCCTGAAGGCAGCCCGTGACCGATCACAGGAACTGGCTGCAGAGTTTGGTGCGAAATAGCCGCACCGCAATTCGAGTCCGATCGTTGCAGGGTCGTTGTAGTGTTTTTGTAGGGTCGTTGTACAAAGATAAGTAAAGGAACAGAGAATGGGTGTATTGGGTAGTTCAGCCGCGCTTATTGTGAATGCCCTCGGCGGTCTATACCTGCTGGCGGTGCTGTTGCGTTTCCTGCTGCAGCTTGCCCGTGCAGATTTCTATAATCCGGTATCCCAGGCCGTGGTGCGAATCACCGACCCGGCGGTGCGCCTGTTCCGTAGTTTCATCCCCGGTTACCGGGGTATCGACTTCTCCTCGCTGGTGCTCGCCATGGTGGTGGAGGCGATTTTCATCTGCATACTCATCCTGCTATATGGTGGCAGCATTCCCTCTGTTGGCTTCATCATCACCTGGTCATTCGTTGGTGTGATCTACTTCATCATCAACATTTACTACTACGCCATTATTGCTTCTATTATTATGTCCTTTGTGATGTTGTTCTCCGGCAACATGAATCCGCATCCTCTGTTAAGACTGGTATGGCAACTTACAGAACCGGTGATGGCTCCCATTCGCAAGATATTGCCACCCATGGGCGGGCTGGACTTCTCACCCATTTTTATCTTCATCGCAATCGGCCTGATCCAGAACCTGTTAGTCCGGACCTTTGGCATCAGTGAACAACTAGCCGCCGTCGTTATCGGCATCTGATGATCTATCAGCGCCAGGGCTCCCGCCTCTACCTGAACTGCACGGTGCAGCCGGGCGCCAGGGAGACTGCGATCATTGGCGTACTGGGAGATTCACTCAAGATCAGACTCAGTGCAGCCGCTACCGATGGCAAGGCCAACAAACAGCTACTGAAGCTGCTGGCCAGCGAGTTCGGCGTGAAGCAAAGCGCAGTGACCCTGATCTCCGGAGCCAGCAGCCGCAAGAAAAGACTCTGTATAGAAGAACCTGTTAAAGAACCGACAATTCCACAAACCTGAAGAGAAACATGAAGCACCGCCTGCACAATGCCTAAATCGTTCCCACAAGATTCCGTTGGCCTGGTCTCACCGACACTATACAAGTTCGATGAGGAGCTGGAGCTGCGCAGCGGCAAGGTGCTCAAGCGCTTCGAGCTGATGGTGGAGACCTACGGTGAGCTGAATGCCGAGCGTAGCAATGCCATCCTCATCTGCCATGCCCTGAGCGGCGATCATCATGCGGCAGGCTACCACAGCGCGGATGACCAAAAGGCGGGTTGGTGGGATACCTGCATCGGCCCGGGCAAACCCATCGACACCAATCGTTTCTATGTGGTGTCGCTGAATAACCTCGGCGGTTGTGCCGGCAGCACCGGTCCCGTGTCCACCAATCCCGACACTGGCAAGCCCTATGGCCCGGACTTTCCCGTAGTGACGGTGCGGGACTGGGTGAAGAGCCAGAAGATGCTGATGGAGAGACTCGGTATCGAGAAATGGGCGGCCGTGGCCGGCGGTAGCCTCGGTGGCATGCAGGTATTGCGCTGGGCCATCAGCTATCCCCAGTGCCTGCACAACGCGATCGTGATCGCGGCGGCACCGAAGCTCTCGGCACAGAACATCGCCTTCAATGAGGTGGCGCGGCACTCTATTACCAGTGATCCGAATTTTCACCAGGGTCGCTACCTGGAGCACAATACCCTGCCCAAACAGGGGCTGATGCTGGCGCGCATGGTTGGGCATATCACCTACCTGTCCGACAGCGCCATGCGTGCCAAGTTTGGCAAGTCCATTGCGGAGTTCGAGGCCCAGGGCACGAACTTCGGTCGTGACCTGCGAACCGGTAAACTCAGCTTCGGATTCAACGTGGATTTCCAGGTGGAATCCTACCTGCATTACCAGGGTGAGCGTTTCTCGGAAAATTTCGACGCCAACACCTACCTGTTGATGACCAAGGCGCTGGATTATTTCGATCCCTCGGTGGACTACGACGGCGACCTGAGCAAGGCCTTCGCGAACAGTGATTGCAGGTTCCTGGTCATGTCCTTCAGCACGGACTGGCGTTTCCCGCCGGAGCGTTCGAAGGAACTGGTGAACTCCCTGCTCAAGGCGGGCAAGGACGTGAGCTATCTGGAGATCGATGCCGACGAGGGTCACGATGCCTTCCTGTTACCGGTGCCCCGCTACCTGAATGCGCTGTCGGCATTTCTGGGCAAGGTGCACGAGGAGGTGTGCAGCCATGCGTCCTGACCAGGAAATAATTGCCCAGTGGATTGAACCCGGCAGCAAGGTGCTGGACCTCGGTTGTGGAGACGGCAGCCTGTTGCACTTTCTCAACAGCACCCGCAATGTCTCGTCCATTGGCCTGGAGATTGACGAGGTCAACATCGAGAAGTGTATTCGCAATGGTGTGAATGTGATCGAACAGAACATCGATCACGGCCTGTCCAATTTCCAGTCCAACAGTTTCGATACGGCCCTGCTGGCGCAGACACTACAGGCCTTGAGCAACCCGCACTTGCTGATCGATGAGATGCTGCGCATCGCCAATCGGGGTATCGTTACCTTTCCCAATTTTGGTAACTGGAAGAGCCGCATGTATTTGTCCCTGCGCGGCCGCATGCCGGTAAGCAAGTTCATGCCTCACCAGTGGTATGACACTCCGAACATCCATTTCTGTACGGTGAAGGATTTCGATGCCCTGTGCCGGGAGAAGAAAATCCGGGTGCTGGAACGCACGGTGGTGGATTCCAGACATCAGGGCAACTGGGCCATGAAGGCCTGGCCGAATTTCCTCGGCGAGATCGCCATCTATCACATCTCCAGGAAATGAGCACGTGAGCAGAGTCGTATTGGCCAGCGGCAACAAGGGCAAGCTGGTGGAATTGCAGACTATCCTTGCAGAGAAGGACGTGGAGCTGGTCCCGCAATCGGAGCTGGGGGTAGGGTCGGTGCCGGAGACGGGGCTCAGCTTCGTTGAGAATGCCCTGATCAAGGCCCGCCACGCAGCGAAGGAAACAGGCCTGCCCGCCCTCGCCGACGATTCAGGCATCGAGGTGGATGCCCTCAATGGCGAGCCTGGCATCTACTCGGCCCGCTACGCCGGTGTCGAGGGTGACCTGGCCGATGCGGCAAACAATGCGAAGTTACTGGCGGAGCTGGAACAGGTGCCGGAGGCAGAACGCACGGCCCGCTTCCAGTGTGTGATTGTCTACATGCGACACGACAAGGATCCCATGCCGCTGATCTGCCAGGGCACCTGGGAAGGCAGGATCCTGTTCGAGGAGCAGGGTGAGAACGGCTTCGGCTATGACCACCTGTTCTATGTACCAGAATATGGCTGCGCCTCTGCCGAACTCAGTCCCGAGATCAAGAACGGCCTGAGTCATCGCGGCCAGGCCCTGCGGGCACTACTGGAATGCTGGAAACCCCTCCCCTGAGTCTTTACGTGCACATCCCCTGGTGTGTACGTAAATGTCCCTACTGCGACTTCAATTCGCACCAGTTAAGAGACAACATGCCGGAAGCGGACTATGTTGCTGCGCTGTGTGGCGACCTCGCCTACGAGGTAGAGCGGCTGGAGACGAAGGCGCCGCTCACTTCCATTTTCATCGGCGGTGGCACTCCCAGCCTGTTCAAGGGCAAGTCCTATGGAAAGCTGTTCTATGCCGTAGATCAACTGCTAGGTATCAACGCCGATTGCGAGATCACACTGGAAGCCAATCCCGGCACCGTGGACGCAGAGAACTTTCGCGCATTTCGTGATGCGGGAATCAATCGCCTGTCACTCGGTATACAGAGCTTCGACGATGACAAGTTGAAATCGCTGGGCAGGATCCACGGTGGCGACGAGGCGAAGAGAGCGATCGACATTGCCCGAGGCGCCGGCTTCGAGAACTTCAACCTCGACCTGATGTTCGGTCTGCCTGAGCAGAAGGTGAGCCAGGCAATTAGAGATCTGCAGACCGCCATCGGTTTTGAACCGACCCATATCAGTTGGTATCAGCTTACCATCGAGGCGAATACAGAGTTTCACAGTCGACCTCCGAAACTGCCACCGGAGCCGGCGATCGTCGAGTTGCAGGATGAAGGCATTGCACTACTGGCAGACTTGGGCTTCGATCGCTATGAAGTCTCGGCCTTTGCACAGCAAGGCAAGCGTGCGGCACACAACATGAACTACTGGGAGTTCGGCGACTATATCGGCATCGGTGCCGGAGCCCATGGCAAAGTCTCTCACGTTGCGGCGAATCGGATTGTGCGAACACGCAAGAAGAAGCAGCCCGATCACTACCTCGCCGCCACACTCAATAGGGATGCGGAGCGAGTCGAGGTGACAATGCCAGAGAGACCCTTCGAGTTCCTGCTCAATGCCTTGCGACTAAGGCATGGCTTCGAAGTTTCGTTGTTCGAGAAGCGGACCGGTGTCACTTTTAGCGAAATTGAAAAAAAGGTAGACTTGATGGTCTCGCAAGGCCTGTTAGTTCTGGAGTCAGGCCGGCTAAGCACCACAGAGCGTGGCTATAGGGTGCTGAACAGCATCCTGGAAGAATTTCTCGACTAACGGCTAAGCAGAGACTCATTGTGGAAGAACTCTATAAAAGAAAGTGTGAACCCTGTGGATTGGGGGCACCGGTGGTAAGCGAGGAACAGGCCAATCAACTGGTATTGAGCGTACCTGCCTGGAAGCGTGGGTTCCACGAGGGTGTCGACAAACTGTGGCGGGAATTCTTTTTCGTGGAGTTCAGCGACGCTTTCAATTTCACTTACAAGATCGCGACCCTGGCTGAACGTGAGAATCATCACCCCACCCTCGTGACCGAATGGGGCAAGGTGACGGTCTACTGGTGGACGCACAGGATCAACGGCCTGCACGTCAACGATTTCATTATGGCGGCAAAAACCGATATGATTGCCAAACTGTCTGCACCATCCTGACTATCCAGTCGCAGCTAGCCAATCATTTGGCTTTCAAATTTAACAAGCTAATCATTCAAAAATGCCTAGAGTACTGCCAGATCTTCTGACCCGGCTGGATCACGTGACCCGTATCCCCAGCGTCAGCGCCACGAACCCCGAGCTGGATCTCAGCAATCGGCCCATCGTGGAGTGCCTGGCGGATTACCTTGAGGCGCTGGGATTCACTAACGAGATCGTGGAATGTGAAACCCCGGGCAAGGTCAACCTGATCGCAAGCCTAGGCAGCGGACCGGGCGGGCTGGTATTGGCCGGTCACACCGATACGGTTCCCTATGACGGTGAGTTATGGACCTCCGACCCGTTCAAACTGGCGGAGCGCGATGGCAAGCTCTATGGTCTCGGTATCACCGACATGAAGGGATTCTTCCCCATTGCCATGGAAGCGATACTGCAACTGGGTGACGTGAATTTCAAAGAGCCCTTGATTGTGCTGGCTACCGCCGACGAAGAGACATCCATGGAGGGTGCCAAGACCCTGGCGGCCATGGGAAAACCAAGGGCCAGGTCCGCGGTGATTGGTGAGCCCACCGGATTGAAACCGGTGAGCACCCACAAGGGTATCCTGATGGATGCGATCCGGCTGGCGGGCCAGAGCGGGCATTCCTCGGACCCCAGCCTGGGCCGCAATGCACTGGATGGCATGCACCAGGTCATTAGCAGCCTGCTGGTGTATCGGGAAGGCCTGAAGAAGCGATACGAGAACCCGCTGTTCGATGTGCCCTATCCCACCTTGAACCTGGGCAGCATCCATGGTGGAGACAATCCGAATCGCATCTGCGGCCATTGCGAATTACAATTCGACGTTCGCCTGATGCCGGGCATGAACCTGGACACTGTCAGGGCCGAGATTGCGGCACAGGTCAAACAGGTTGCCGAGCCCCTGGGACTGGAGTTTGAACTGGTCAGCAAGTTCAGCGGCGTGCCTGCCTTCCAGACCTGGGAGAATAGTGCGCTTTTGAAGGCGGCTGAGAAACTGACGGGCCACAGCGGTATAAGTGTGGCATTTGGCACTGAGGGACCTTACCTGCAGGAGCTGGGCATGGATACGATAATCATGGGTCCGGGCCATATAGAACAGGCTCATCAGCCCGACGAGTACATGTCGCTGGATATGATTAATCCAGCCGTCAGTGTCCTGAAAGAATTGATTGTGCAACACTGCATAGAACCTGCTAATGGCAGTAAATGAAATGAACGACAATATCGACATCATTGACTGGTTTCGCGCCTCCACCACTTATATCAATGCCCACAGGGGTAAGACCTTTGTGGTGTTTGTCAGTGGTGAGGCGCTGGCAGACCCGAACCTGCATAACATCGTCTATGATCTCAGCCTGCTGAACAGCCTGGGAGTCAAGCTGGTGCTGGTGCATGGTGCGCGTCCGCAGATCTCGGCAGCGCTGGCGAAGAACGGCAGGCAATCCAGTTATCACAGGAATCTGCGGGTCACCGAAGCCGACTGCATGCAGACAATCAAGGCAACTGTCGGGGGGCTAAGTCTGGAACTGGAATCCATGTTTGCCATGGGCATCAGCGGCTCACCCATGCATGGCGCCAATATCAATTACTGCCGAGGCAATTTTGTCACCAGCAAACCGGTTGGTGTGGTGGACGGCGTGGACTTTCAATACACCGGTAAGGTGCGCAAGGTTCACAGCAATCGTATCAACCAGCAACTGGATGCAGGCAACATTGTCCTCATCTCCAACCTGGGTAATTCCGTCACTGGCGAGTTGTTCAATCTCTCCGCAGAAGAGATTGCCACGGAGGTGGCTGCTGCGCTGCAGGCCGAGAAGCTGATCCTGTTGATTCCTTCTGCCGGCGTCATGGATGATGAAGGAAACCTGGTAGCCTCACTGCAGGAACAACAGGCCAGGGAATACGTGCAGACCCTGCGAGCCAGGGGCGATGAAGAATCAGTCTGTGTAGCCCAGGCGCTGGAGGCTTCACTCACCGCCTATGCCAGGAATGTGCATCGTTGCCATCTCATCAGCTTCAAGGAAAACGGCGCCATGCTGCGGGAGTTGTTTACCCGCCAGGGCCACGGCAGCCTGATGAGCAAGGACAGTATCGATCAGTTACGCAACGCGACCATCGACGATGTGGGCGGCATCCTCAGTCTCATCAAACCCCTGGAAGAGGCCGGCACCCTGGTGGAGCGCTCCCGGGAGTTACTGGAAACCGAGATCTCCAACTTCAAGGTCATCGAGCTGGAGGAGACAATCATCGCCTGCGCGGCACTGTATCCGATCGGTGAGCATCATGGTGAAGTCGCCTGTATTGCCATTCATCCCCAGTTTCAGAAGAACGGACTGGGCGACCGCCTGCTTGTGAGCCTGGAGAAGACCGCGAAGAGCGCCGGCATACAATCGTTGTTCGTGTTGACCACGGTGGCTTCCCATTTCTTCATCGAACGGGGTTTTACCGAGGTCGGCGTGGAAGACCTGCCCGAACAGCGGCAGCAGTTGTACAACTACCAGCGCCGCTCCAAGGTGTTTCGAAAGATCCTGTCCTAGAATCCGGCGCTTGGGTCCGAAACTGGAGAGCTACTTTCGCTCCAGCAGGCAGATGCTGTAGTCGTAGGGGTTAGCCTCATCGTGGGAGAAGTCCTCACGCCACACCTCGTCCCATTCATCCTCATCGAACTCTGCCAGTGCCGTATCCCCTTTCACATCAGCATGCACGCGAGTGAGATGGAAGCGATCGGCTCTTGGCAGGGCGGCGGCGTAGAGTCCGGCGCCGCCGATGATGAAGGCTTCTTCGGTGCCGTCGATCAGGGAGATACTCTCCGCCAGCCTGCAGGCTTGCTCGATTGATCCCACTACTCTTGCGCCTTCCGCCACGTAGTCCGGATTGGTCGTTACCACGATGGACGTGCGGCCGGGCAAGGGACGGCCAATGGATTCCCAGGTCTTGCGGCCCATGATGATGCAGTGGCCCATGGTGGTCCGCTTGAAATACTTGAGGTCCTCGGAAAGGTGCCAGGGCAAACTGTTATTGATGCCGATGGTGCGATTGCTGGCCATGGCACAGATCAGGGATAACTTCATGTTGTCTACACGGGGAATGGCTATACAGAAAATGGATAGGCGATGGGATCGTGATGCTGATAACCCACGACTTCGAAGTCATCGAGGGTCACCCATGTCTCGATGTCTTGCAGGCTCTTGATATCGGGATTGATGTTTAGCTGCGGCGGATCGAAGGGCTTGCGTTTCAACTGCACATCCCGCATGAGTTGTAATTGGTCTTCGTAGATGTGGGCATTGACGATCTTGTGATAGGCCATGCCAGCCTTGTGGCCGGTGATCTGGGCCATTAATGCCAGCAGGGTAAACACCTGGATCTGGTTAAAGTTCAATCCCAGGGGCACATCGCAGGAACGCTGATAGCTGGTGAGATGAAGTGTGTCACCCAGCAAGGAAAAATTGTGGGTGTGCATGCAGGGACGCAGGCAACCGAGGTCGAATTCGCCAGGGTTATAGAAGGTCAGTATCTCGCCGCGATCATCCAGTCCCTGCTGCAGGTTGTTAACGATCTTGGCGAGTTGATCGAGGGTGCTGCCGTCGGGCTTCTGCCAACTCCTGCCCTGTACCCCATAGACCCGGCCCATGTCATCCTCACCCTTGCGCACCGGGTTGTTGAGCCAGGCTTCGTTGTCGTTGGCGTTAGCATCCCAGGACTTGGTACCCAATTCGCGGAAGTCCGCGGCATTATCGTAGCCCCGCAGGTAACCGAGCAGCTCAGCGATAGCCGCCCTCCAGTAACTCTTGCGGGTGGTGATGATGGGGAACTGGTTATTGCCGACGTCGTAGCTGAGATCTGCATTGATCACGGTCAGGCAGCGCTTGCCGGTGCGCTGGTTCTCTATCCAGACGCCTTCGTCGACTATGCGTTGGCATAAGGCCAAGTACTGTTGCATGAGGCGGTGTTATTCCTTGTTGCCGTTGTTTACTGATGGGGCGTTAGCCATGGACCTAGGTGCTGCCATTGAGTACGAATCGCCCCTGGCGAAAGTAGGCCAGGTAAAGAAACAGAAGTCCTGCCAGGATCAGGGGCAGGGTCAGCACATGACCCATGGTCAGCCAGTTCGATGCGAGATAGCCAATGTGGGCATCGGGCTCCCGGAAGAACTCGATGAAGAAGCGAAACACTCCGTAGCCCAGGGCGAACACACCGGAGACGGCGAGTCGTGGCCGTGGCTTGGAGGAGAACCACCAGACGATCGTAAACAGGGCGACACCTTCCAGGGCAAACTCATACAGTTGCGATGGGTGGCGCGCGAGATTGTCCACATGGGGAAACACCATGCCCCAGGGGACATCGGTGGGCTGGCCCCAAAGCTCACCACCGATAAAGTTGCCAATGCGTCCTGCTCCGAGGCCGAAAGGAACGAAGGGCGCGATGAAGTCGATGGTCTCCCAGTAGTCTTTCCTGATGCTGCGGGTATAGAAATAGAAGGCAATTAATACACCGAGGAAACCGCCGTGGAAGGACATGCCGCCCTCCCAGACCCGGAACAACCAGATAGGGTCCTCTATGAAGCGGTCGAAATTGTAGAAGAACACCGACCCCACGCGACCACCCAGCACGGCGCCGAGGGCGCCATAGAAAACCAGGTCTGAAATCTGTTCAGCTGTCCACTGGTCTGCTAGTTTACGGGCTCGATAGCTGGCGAGAGCCCAGGCGCCACCGAAGGCTATGATGTACATGATGCCGTACCAGTGGATGCTTAGTGGTCCAATGGCGATGGCAACCGGGTCAAATTGAGGATAGGTGAGCATCAGGCACCAGTAATGATTTTGATCTGACTTGCCGCATTTCTTGTCTGCCCTTATGCAGGCGAACCGGGGTCGAATCAGGACAGGGCCCAGTATAGCAAGATTGCCCCTCCAGCAGGTTAAGGAACCGCTGATTAATTCGAGAAAATTTCCATGTGTTTGATCATCTTCGCCTATCAGGCGAATCCGGACCTGCCGTTGGTGGTCGCGGCGAATCGCGATGAATTCTTTGCCCGGCCCACGCGCACGGCACAATTCTGGACTGGCGACGGGATGGAGGGCGATCTTCTCGCTGGCAAGGACCTGCAGGCTGGTGGCACCTGGCTGGGCATCACCCGCTCCGGACGCTTCGCGGCAGTCACCAATATCAGGGATCCCTCCCAGACTGAACGCAAGCCTCGTTCGCGGGGTGAGTTGACTGTGGATTTCCTGCTCGGCAACAGAACGGCGGCGGATTACGCCGAAGAGCTGAAGCACAGCTATTCCGAGTACGCGGGCTACAACCTGCTTCTCAGTGACGGCTGTGAGTTTTACTACGTGAATAACTTCCAGTCGCTGAGCCAGAAACTCTCCCCCGGTATCTATGGCTTATCCAATGGCCTTCTCAACAACAACTGGCCCAAGGTGGTACGAGGTCAACAGGGGCTGAAGAAGCTACTCGATGGCGAGCCTGATCTGAAGCCCGAGCAACTCATCGCCCTGATGGCGAACCGTGAACAGGCGGCAGATAGTGAACTCCCTGATACAGGCTTGCCGCAGGAGTTGGAGAGACGCCTGTCGTCCGCGTTTATCACAGACGACAATCGAGGCTACGGCACGCTCTGCTCCACTGCCATCATCCAGGACAAGGCTGGATACATCAGGTTCAGTGAACAGAACTACGCGGCGACCGGCGCTGCCACCAAGAATTGCTATTTCAATTTCACTCGCACTGCTGAGGCTGCAGAGAAGGTGTAGGCCATGTATATACCCAGTCATTTCAGGGTCGATGATCGCGAGCTAATGGACCAGTTCATAGTTGAGAACAGCTTCGGCCTGTTAGTATCCACGGAGAATGATGCACCCGTGGCCAGCCACCTGCCCTTTCACTACAAAGACAACACCCTGCTTTGTCATGTGGCGAAGGCGAATCCCCAGTGGCAGGACCTGGAGGGTCAGCGTGTACTGGTTATCTTTCCCGGTTCACACGCCTATGTCAGCCCAACATGGTATGCAGGTCCCGGTGTGCCTACCTGGAACTACCAGGCCGTGCATGTTTACGGTCGTGCCACTTGTTTCCACGATGAAGCACGGCTTGGTGAACTGGTGCGGACCCTGAGCAGCCTGCACGAGAGTAGCAGCGATTCGCCCTGGAGCGGGGAATTCGATTCCCGCATGTTGCAGGCGATCGTCGGTATCGAAATCACCATAGAAGACATACAGGGCAAGTACAAGCTGAGCCAGAACAAGTCGGAGCAGGATCAGCGTAATGTTATCGAGCAGCTTGAAGAACAGGGAGAGACTACTCTGGCTGAGCAGATGAGAAAATCGCTGGCTGGCAGCTAGCCGACAACAAAATTCCCCATCACCCTGCCCAAGACATAACACATTGGCTTACAATGATTATCTAATCATTCGGCAACTATCACTCAGCATCAGGAAGTAGACCATGGCAAACGAAGGCTATCACGAACCCATTGAAGAACTCTCCGATGAAACCCGCGACATGCACAGAGCCATCACCTCACTCATGGAGGAGCTGGAAGCGGTGGACTGGTACAACCAACGGGTGGATGCCTGCAAGGATCCCGAACTGAAAGCCATACTCGCGCACAATCGGGATGAGGAGAAAGAGCATGCCGCCATGGTGCTGGAATGGATTCGACGTCGCGATTCCTTCCTGGACAAGCAGCTCAAGGAATTCCTGTTCACCGACAAGCCAATCACCCATGATTAGTGTTCGATCATGATCACTGCCCAGCAAGCCCTCGAACGACTGAAAGAGGGTAATGCCTTCTACTTCAATAACCAGCTGGCGACGATTGAAATCGGCGAGCAGGAACGGCGGGAGCTTGTGAAAGAGCAAAAGCCCTTCGCGATCATTCTCGGCTGCTCCGATTCCCGGGTACCCGCCGAGCTGGTGTTCAATCAAGGCGTCGGTGACCTGTTTGTCATTCGCGTAGCCGGCAATATCGTCGCCCCCTCACAGATTGGCAGTATCGAATTTGCCGCTGCCACCTTTGGCACACAACTCGTTGTGGTAATGGGGCACTCCCACTGTGGCGCGGTGAGTGCCACCCTGAATGAGCTGCGCCAACCCAGCGAACAGCGATCCCCGAACCTGCATTCAATTGTCAGTCGCATCAGTCCTGCGGTGGCGACCCTGCTCGAGGCAGGCACGGCTGAAAATGAGGAGGCCTTGCTGTCCATGGCGGTAAAAACCAATATCAGGGCATCGGTAGAGAACCTGCTGCATGGCTCGGAGATTCTGGAAAACCTGGTGAGCGAGAAGAAACTGCATGTAGTCGGCGCCGAGTATTGTCTGGAAACCGGTGTCGTGACTTTTTTCGATCAGTAACACCCATGGTCGAACGATTTCAGCTGCAAACCGAGCGCCTGCTGCTCAGGCACTGGACAGACCAAGACCTCCTCCCCTTTGCCAGACTCAATACCGATTCAGCGGTGATGGAGTTCTTTCCCGAGGCTCTCGAGCGCGAGCAGAGCGATGCACTGGCCGCGGAGATTCGCCGACGCATGGATGCCAATGGTTGGGGCATGTGGGCGGTCGAAGTAAAAGCATCGCAACAGTTCGTCGGCTTCGTTGGCCTCAATACGAATCAGGTTACACCCCGCGGAGAAAATGTAGAGATCGGCTGGCGCCTCGGCAGGGATGCATGGGGAAAAGGCTATGCCACGGAAGCGGCGCGGGCCGCCTTACATTTTGCCTTTACCGAATTAGCTCTCGATTCAGTCGTTGCCTTCACCACTCTGAACAATCTGCGCTCCCGTGGCGTAATGGAACGACTCGGCATGAAGAACACCCATGAGAACTTCGATCACCCCAAGGTGGCAGAGGACAGCCCGCTGCGGGAACACGTGCTGTATGAAATCACGGCGCGAGATTTTGCGGAGATTTTAGAAAAGGGGTCAGTTGGTGCGTGAAGAACGCAGCAGGCGATCCACACCGGCATTGTAGAGCGTCAGGTCCACGGCACTGCGGATCATCTGCGCATCGTCCATCTGCAGCACCTGGTCCAACAGATCCTGCGCCGCTTCCAGGCTAACGCTACGGATAACCGACTTTACCTTCAACAGGTTCGCGGCGTTCATGGACAGGATGTCGAAGCCCATGGCCATGAGCAACACGGCCGCGCCAGGATCACCGGCCATCTCGCCACAGATACAGACCTGCTTGCCTTCATCCTGCGCTTCCTGCACCACGTGAAAGAGGGCCTGCAGCACCGCAGGATGGAAGGCGCTGTACAGGTTGGCGACCCGGGGATTGTTGCGGTCTACGGCCAACAGGTATTGGGTCAGGTCGTTGCTGCCCACGGACACGAAGTCCACCAGCCTGACCAGGGCACGAGTCTGGTAAACGGCGGCGGGTAGCTCGATCATCACTCCCACTGGAGGAAAGCGCACATTCATGCCTTCCTGTAACAGCTCCCGGTGGGCACGCTTGATCAACTGCATCGCAGAATTCACTTCGTTCACGTTGCTGATCATGGGCAACATGATCTGCAGATTCTCCAGGTCAATGCTGGCTCGCATCATGGCGCGAATCTGGGCCATGAAAATTTCCGGGTGGTCCAGGGTAACCCGAATGCCACGCCAACCGAGGAAGGGATTTTCTTCCTCGATGGGGAAATAAGACAGCGCCTTGTCCCCGCCCACATCGAGAGTGCGCATGGTGACCATGGCAGGCGAAAACGCTTCCAGTTGCTCTCGATAAATATTGGTCTGTTCCTGCTCGCTCGGGAAACGTTCACTCAACAGGAAAGGTACCTCGGTACGAAACAGACCAACGCCTTCGGCACCGTGTTCCAATGACTGGGCCACATCCGTTATCAGGCCGGTGTTTACCCAGAGATGAACGCGATGATTGTCGGTAGTTTCGCAGGGCAGACTGATGAGTTCCTGCAGTCCCGCTATGAACGCATCCTGTTCCTTGATGGTGGATTGATAGCGTTCCAGCACGGCCTCGGAGGGGTTGCCGATGAGTTCGCCCTTATAGCCATCGAGAATTACGTCCTTGCCATCCAATTGGCTGATGGGCAGATCCACCGCACCCATAACGGTTGGAATGCCCATGGTGCGGGCGAGAATCGCGACGTGTGAGTTTCCTGAACCCTTGATTGAGATGATGCCCTTCAGCTTGTCTTTAGGCACCTCCGCCAGCATTGATGGGGTCAGCTCTTCACCGAGCAGTATCGTATCGTCGTAATATTCGGTCTCTTCCTGCTCGCCCTCTTGCAGGTAGAACAGCACACGGCTACACAGGTCCTTGATGTCGGCGGAACGCTCACTGAGATATTCATCCTGCATCAACTCAAAGCTGCGGACGTGTTCTCTGCCTACTGCGGCAAGCGCACCCTGTGCCCACAGACCGTTCCTGATTCTTGCTACAACTTCATTACCAAGGGCATCATCGTCCAGCATGTGCAGATAGACGTCGAAGATTTTTCGTTCCTCTTCAGCAACATGGCCCGCCAGTTTCTCGTGCAGTGAGCGCATGTCGTTCCGTACTTTCTCAAGGCTCTGCCTGAATAGTTCAATCTCGGCCTCCACATCCCTGGCCGGACGCATCGGTACCTGGCGCAGGTCTGCCTTGGGAAACTTTACGACCACCCTGCCGATTGCCACGCCGGGTGCACCGGAAACGCCGGCAAATACAGTGTCAGAAATCTTGTGGCCTGATGGGCTTACACCCGCGGCGGCATCGGTCGCCTCGGCAGACGCGATCACACCGGCAAGCTGAGCCGAGAGCGTTATGAGAAAGGCTTCTTCGCTCTCGTCGAAGCGTCGGCATTCCTTGTTCTGAACGACCAGTACCCCCAACACGACGCGGTGGTGAATAATCGGTACGCCGAGGAAGGCATGGAATTCTTCCTCACCCGTTTCCTGCAGATAGTGGAAACTGGGGTGGAGGGAAGCATCTTCAAGGTTGATGGGTTCGGCATGTTTTGCTACCAGGCCTACCAGTCCCTCGCCGACTTCCAGGCTGACGTGGCCTACAGACTCCCGCTTGAGTCCTTCGGATGCCATCAATACATGACTGTTGAGGTCGTTATCGAGGAGGAATACGGAACAGACATGGGTGTTGAGAGCTTCACGAACACGACGCACGATGATATCCAGCGCATTCTGCAGATCCTGCGCTGAATTTACTTCCTGAACTATTCTACGAAGTTGTTCAATCATGCCCTGATAGTCTTATCATGCAGACCAAAACCGATACATAGCAGCAATGTTATGTATTTCTTGCTTGAAGTCTCGGTGATTGGCGGATGAATGAACCAGTTGCTACTGGTTATTCGCTACTTTTATTCTAATTTACTTCTTTTTATATAATTCTTCCGACGCGTTGCTACGCTTGCTCCTGGTCTATCGCGCGTTCAGGTATTTATTCAGCGGGTCCTGCAACTCTTCCAGAGCACGCCGATAGACATCCCGTTTGAATTCTATGACCTGTTCCAGAGGGTACCAGTAGTTTACCCAGCGCCAGTCATCAAATTCCGGTTCTCCGGATTTGTCCAACTGGATTTGCTCCTCTGCAGACTCGAGGCTCAACAGGAACCATTTTTGTTTTTGGCCGATACACAGCGGATCCTGTTTGAAACGAATGAAGTTCTTCGGCAAGCGGTAGTGCAACCAGTCATCTGTTCTGTGCAGTATCCTGACATCACTCTCCGAGAGCCCAACTTCCTCATCCAGTTCCCGGTAGAGAGCCTGTTCAAGAGATTCTTCCTCCTTGATGCCGCCCTGGGGAAACTGCCACGCACTCTGGCCAATACGCTTGGCCCATAGCAACTGGCCAAGCTTATTGCAGATTACAATTCCCACATTGGGGCGAAAGCCTTCGGCGTCGATCATTACTGCTTCTCTTCTACCACGGGTCTTAGACACATGTTCCGGCTTATTGTTTCACACCCTTTCGGCCTCGATCAATGAAAAACTGGCTGATTCACATCAACAAATTCAATAGTTTCAATAGCTTATATCGAGCAGTAAGGCAAGGCCCGGGGTGAAAATCGAGCGAAACATCATCAAAGCCCGGGATGCTGGGGGTATAATGGCGATCCGTCCATAACACCAGAACCGCTGACCCATGCCTGCAAGACTCGCCCTGTTTGACCTCGACAATACCCTGCTGGCCGGGGATAGCGATCATGCCTGGGGGGAATTCCTCATCGCCGAGAAACTGGTAGACGGAGAGGCTCATCGCGCACGCAACGATCAGTTCTATGCTGACTATGAGAAGGGCGAGCTTGATATCCACGCCTACGTGAAATTTACCCTCGATCCCATACTTGCCTGCACGGCCACAGAGCGAAAACGCCTGCACGATAAATTCATGCAGCTCTCGGTTTTACCTATGATGCAGGAGAAGGCGAAGGCGCTGCTAGGCAAGCATCAGCGACAGGGGGATCGTTGCCTGATCATCACTGCCACCAATGCCTTCATTACCACCCCTATCGCGCACTTCCTCGGAGTCGACACATTGCTGGCTACCGAGTTGGAAACCCTCGATGGCAGGCTAACTGGCAAGATTGCCGGCACGCCCTGTTACCAGGAAGGCAAGGTATCGAGGCTACAGGAATGGATTGCCGCCCAGGAGACGGGTTTCTCCATGAGCGATGCCTGCTTCTATAGTGACTCCATTAATGATCTGCCGCTGCTGGAACGAGTGGCTGATCCGGTGGCCGTAGATCCCGACGAACGACTGGCGGAAGTGGCCAGGGAACGAAACTGGCCCTGTATAAGTCTGCGATCATGAAAAGCCGGCTCTTGATTTCATTCATCCTCCTGCTCAGCCTCGCCGCCTGTGACGACTCCCCTGCGCCACAGGTAGCGACCACCTTAGACGAGGTCATGGTTGAAGAAATTGAACCCCTGGCAGCGGAATTGGAAATCGCTATCCGGGAGTTGATGGGTGTCTATCTCAACCGCATCGATGTCGATCTGGCCGATGCCAGCAATAATTTCCAGTTATTCAGTGCGGAGGTTGAGACTTTCCTGCAAGAACCGTCGGAAGAGCGGCTCAATGCCCTGCGCGACTCCTGGCTGGAGGTTCACAACAGTTACGAGGCAACGGCGATACACCGATTCTTCGCCGACGAAGTGCTGGATGAGCAGCAGGCGCTGATCCTGTTCGATTTGCAGTATCAACTGGATCACTGGCCCATCTTGCCAGGTTATATCGACTATGTGGGCGACTATCCAGAGAGTGGCATCGTCAATGACATGACCGTACCCCTGGAAACGGTAGTACTGCGCGAGAAGCATGGTGAGTTTGATATAAGCGAAGCCAGTACCGGCTTTCATGTTCTGGAATTCATGTTGTGGGGGGAGAATGGAGACGGTTCCGGATTACGCCCGTACTCGGATTACTTGGCTGCCACCACGCTGAGCGCACAACAAAGAGCGGACGGTCTGCAATTGTTCGAGCTTTCCCCCAACCGCCGTCGCGATTTCCTGACGCTCAATGCTGCTCTTCTGGAAGATGATTTTCAGGCCCTGGTTAACGCGTGGTCTGCTAACAGCGTGAATTACCGCGCCAGGATCGACACGACGCGTGCAGAACAGCTACTCATGGATTTGCTGAACGCCATTACCGGTATGTTCTCCGATGAGTTGATGGTGCGAACACTTTATCCCATGCTCAACGGCGAGTTCGATGAGAGTCTGCCAGCGATTTACAGTGACAGTTCTCCGGCCACGGTATCGGCACAACTGGCGGGACTCGAGAACCTGCTGCAGGAGCCGGCGAGAGAGGACGGCGTGAATCTGGATACCGTGCTGTCTGCCCTGTCTGAAGATTTCGAGGAATTCTTTTACCAGAACTTCGACGCCAGCAAGGAGTGCCTGGTGGTCTTGTATGCCACGGAGCAGGCGCCACAGACGGCACAGCAGTCGGCGGACCTGGAGTTCAAGGTTGTGGAATGCATCAATTTACTCACCAACATGATTGACTATCTCGAGCAGATCAAACGTGATCTCATCCTCAAGTTAGGCGCTATTGCGTAGCTTCCTCGATCCTGATCTCGACAATCAGGTCATCTGCCAGTCTTTCCAATTCTTCCTGCAACACATCCAGCGCCAGATCCCTCGGTACTTTCAAGGTAGCCCGGGTGCGAAACAGCAGGTCGCTGGACATGGGCGCGGGAGAGCATTCGGTATTGAGTTGTTCCACGTTCACCGACAGCAGCGCCAGGGCGTGGGAGATCTCGCGCACGATGCCGGGTCGGTCGTTACCGACCAGATTCAGGCGTACGGTACGGGGCGGTTCAGACGACTCCAGAGTGTTGGCCTGCTCGATGACCAGACGCAAATCGTCCGACAGTTTCTGCAGTTCCGCGACCAGTGCGTTGCTCTGTTCACTTGCCACACTCACCCTAAGGATACCGGCAAACTTGCCGGCTAGCTGAGACATGCTGCTTTCTTCCCAGTTGCCGCCGTTGTCGGCGATTACCCGGGACAGGGATTCAACCAGTCCAGGCTTGTCGTCGCCTATTACTGTCAGTACCAGGTTAGTCTGCATAATGCTCCTTTGCTCCTCACTAAAATAATCCGATCTGCCGATCCAGCAACTTGTCCATGGAAGTTGCATGGAAGACAAGTATTGAATCGGCTATGGGCGCCAGTTGTTTATCGATATAGAAATCGTAATCGATTGGCGATGTCCGATACTGCCGCGGTTCCGGCCCCGCCGTGGTCATGATGTATTCAACCCAGCCACCGGAATCATACAGGCTTGGGAGATTCCTTTCCCGCCGAATTTCCTCGGCCTTGCGGGCGGCCTGCACGTGGGGAGGTACGTTCTTCACGTAGTCTGCCAGCTTGCGGCGCAGGCGTTTGCGTAAGACCAGCTCGGCTTCGTATCGCTTGTCCTGAATATTCAGTACCAGATCCTTGATGTAGTCCTTGTAGGGCTGTCCCTCGAACACCTTGCGATACAACACCTGCTGGAATTCCCGCGCCAACGGCGACCAGTCACTGCGCACTGTCTCCAGTCCCTTGAACATCATGCTGCCGTCGGCGAGCATACCGGCGTAGCGTTTCTTGCTGCCGGTATCGGCACCTCGGACTGTGGGCATCAGGAATTTGGTGAAATGGGTTTCGAATTCCATTTCCAGGAAACTCTCTACTCCGTATTGCGCTTGCAGTGAATCTTTCAACCAGGCATTGATGTCTACCGCCAGTCTGTTACCGATGGCTTGCGCCGCATCGGTGTTTGATTCTCCCAGCAGCACGAATACTGAATCCGTATCGCCGTAGATTACCTGGTAGCCCTGTTCCTCGATGAAATCCTTGCTGCGAATAATGATGTCGTGACCGCGACGGGTGATGGAACTCACCAGACGCGAATCGAGAAAGCGACATCCCGAGGTGCCCAGCACACCATAGAAAGAATTCATGATGATCTTGATGGCCTGGGACAATACCTTGTTCCTGTCGGCCTTGGCCCTGTCACGCGCCCGCCACAGGGTTTCGATCAGTTCCGGAAGAATGACCTCATGGCGGGAAAACTTGCCGCCCTCATAGCCGGGGATCGCATTTTCCTCTTCGAGCCCGACAACCAGGGCCAGTGGGTCCACGTTGAATGTACGAATGATGCTTGGGTACAGACTCTTGAAGTCCAGCACGATCACGTTGTCGTGTATTCCGGGTATCGATTGCATCACATAGCCGCCGGGACTGACGTTGCTGGCCTGCAGTTGTTCCAGTGCCGGGGCCACATAGCCGTGCCGATGCAGCCTGGGCAAGTAGAGGAAGTCCAGGGCGGCGACCGAACCACCATAGCGATCAAACTCCAGCCCGGTGAGCTTGCTGCGCTCGATAGCAAAGCCCAGCAGATTTTCCTGCGCGAAGATATCCCATACCAGGCGACAGTCTTCCAGGTTGTAGCGAGCGAGTGCTGGTTTATCCTCCCTGAACAGCATGCTGATTTCCTCACCGCGCTGATCCACGTCATCCACCAGTTTCCCCCGGCCTAACAAGGCCTGAGCCACATATTCCAGGGAGAAGTTTTCAAACACGTAGGTGGCTGAACGCATCAGTTCGATACCATCGAGTATTACCCGACCGGGAATCAGGGCGTAGTACCTGTCCTGATTGTCGCGCGCCTGCCGCCAGCTTATGGCCGAACCGTCACGACCTATGTTGAGATCGAGGGCATAACGATCGGCAAAATTCTGCAGGCAGCGAAAATCGAAGTTCACTATGGTCCAGCCTATCAGCACGTCCGGGTCCAGTTCTCGCATCGCGGCTACGAATGCCACCAGCAATTCTTTCTCACCTGCGTAGTAGCGTAGTTCGATGTCCTCGGATTGCAGTAGTTGCTTCGCCGTTGCATCCTCCTCACCAACCATCATCACTCGGGACAATGACTCGGAGTAGAGAGCGATGGAATAGAGCTGTTGCGCCTGATAGTCGGTCTCGATATCGAGGGAGATGGCTTGCAGTGCGGGGTGAAAATCTCCCGGCCTGAAGCGGCCGTTCAGCATCAGCTTGTAGCTGCCATTGTTTCCACCTTCATCAACGATCGTGCCATTGAGCCGGGTAGCACCGGTGACGAAGCGTTCCATCAGGAAGCGGTCGGTGGGCTTGATATCTGCTTCCAGTAAATAAGTCTGCTGCCTGGCCAATCGATCACGGGCTGCGAACAGGGTTCGCTGGCTGCTAAAGTAGATTGCCGACACAGGCTCGCCGGAAAAGTTCTTTAATTCTGTTTCAGCGACTCGCCAAGCAGTCAATCCACGCAGGCTAGTCTGCAGCTCAGCCGTATATTTACTCGGCAGGAAACATACCGCTTCCTGGCGACTGACTCGCACGCACAGCGGCTTGCCCTCAGTCGCTAGCCAGAAGGTGAGTAGAATTCCGGAGGATGTTTCTGCCCACTGTCGAGTGAGTATGAATCCCTCGACAGTGGCAGCAGGTTTTTCATCTGACACGAGCGCTAATCACACTCTGCGCACGGCGCCTTGCGGCAAGTTGAGACAGGCTCCGCAGAGCCGAAATTTAACGAGACAGGCAGTTCCTAGATACGAACCGTTCTCTGGAACTGACCAAAGTCTTCCCAGTAACTGACCTTCTCGGGTAATTGATCAGGGGTTGCCTGCACATTACCGTTGATGTCGGTAACCCGGGAAACGAGTCGATGTTCACCCGGCGAAGGATTGTTCCAGTTCAGGCTGAACAGCTTCCACGAGTATTGGGTATTGTTTGGATTCATATCCGCTTGCTGCCAGGGTCCGTCATCGATCTTCACTTCGACGCTGCGCAGTGGAGTGCCATCGTTCAGAACGAAGCCATGAACCCTGTAGTTTCCACCGAGCTCGGTCACACGAGTGATAGCAGACTTGAGGTTCATGGTAGTAACGGAGTTTTCAACCCAGCGCTCCACACCACCTACTTCCTCGCGTTTCAAGGTCACGTAGTCACGGCCCATGAAACGACCCATGTAACGTGTGTTTTGTACGTGAATCTGGTTGAGCCACTTGACGTTGGCAACGCCGTACCAGCCCGGAACTACAAGACGGAGTGGCTTGCCGTGATAGTGTGGCAACGGTTCACCATTCATCTCGAATGCCAGCATGTTCTCATCTCGCATGGCATCGGGAATGGACAGGGAGCGGGCGAATGCTTTCTCTACTTCGCGGCCCCTGATCTCTTCTGTGGCGATATCTGAACCAAAGAACACGATCTCCTTCGCACCATCCTGGATACCGGCGCGCTCGAGAATGCGCTTCAGGGAAACTCCACGCCAGATGGCATTACCAATCAGACCGTGGAACAGGCGCTGGCTGTTGCCGCCACACTCGAAGCCGACCTGCTGCTCCATGATCTGCTCATTCATCAGATCACGCAGGGAGAATTCCAGCTCATTGTCCACCATGCCGGTTACCCGAAGCCGCCAGGCATCGTTGTCGATCTCTGGCTGGCCGTAGTGCTGTACCAGGTAAAAGTCGTCGTTGTCCGTCAGGAATTCTGATATCTGTCGAGTGTCCTGCCAGTGAGTGCTATTGGGTCGCACCGGGTTTACCTGGAATGTATCGGGGACATCTGTGAATGGGACTATGCGCTCTCCCTGGGCCAGGGTGGGCATAACGAGTCCAGGCACAGTGGCAACACCTGCGGCCAGAATGCCTCCCTTCAAAACCTTGCGTCGACTTGTATCTTCAGGATTCATGGTCTTCTCTCTCGCTTCTTTATCTATTCTGTCAGTTAATGGTTCTTGTAGTTAGTAACCGCACCGCGTGGCTTGCGAATCCCAGTACCTTACCACAGTCCTTTCGGTATTAGGCAGGGCAAGAATGCGCGTAGCTCAGGACAGGGAATCGATCTCCTCAGACAGGCGAAAATCCCTGGAAGTAACGATGGACTCCAGTGTCTGAACCCGTTTCTCGAGTTTCTCGATAATGGTCCGCAATTCCTCATTCTCAACTTCGAAGTGGGAGCCCTGGCGTTCGTTGAGGAGCCGTAGCTGCTTGGTCTTGTGGCTCATATAAGTGCTGAAGGCGACAAAGCCAAAGACAATGGCGACTATTAGCACAGGCACTAATTCTTCGGTCATGGGCTACCTCTGGCCGTTTATTGCTGCCGGACTAGCGAATAGCGACGCCCGGTTGAAGCTGCTATTGTGAACCCTATGGACGCCGTATGTCACCGGTATCTACCAATTATGTCTATTATTCGTGCACGCGCCGGTTGGCAAATCCGCCCTCGCAAGTATTTTTGTGCGCCAGCAACTGATACGGAATCCGCAAGATGACAGGCCCGGTTAAGAAGATGCTCAGCGTGGAATATGGCCCGGCCACCGGTGGCCGTATGCAGATCTGGCACTGGCTGTGCAGCTTCCGCAATTGGCCGGAGATAGTCACTAATCTGCAAGCGGTTGAGCAACTCGATGAGGGAGCGCCGGGGCGTGGAACGACTTTACGACTGCAATGGCCGGGTTCAACCCAACTCTGGGTTGTCAGCCACTGGCACCCGGGTCAGCAGTTGGATCTGCTGCGCAAGGGTGCGACGGGTCGCCGTGCCTATCGAATAGCCATCGAAGAATCCGGTGATCCCGGTTACTACCGCCTCGTCGTGTATTCCCAGGTCGAGTATGAAGGATTCTGGAGTTTCCTCGGCCCCCTGTTCACCGCCATTGAGAGCAAGCGGGCACACAGCTGGTTGCAGCAGCTACTAGCGGGCCTCTCAAGCCTGCATGCCCAGATCTAGCGCCATCCGGCTACTATATTTAGTAGGTAGAGTGCGCTCCCACTACTATAACTAGTTTGTCCAGGCAGCTACCACGAAACTGCTTGGCCAGATCATACAAATAGCTGATTTTTAAGTAGATTCTGTGTAATGTGTCTGAGTTCACAGATACTGGCACTAGTGCTGGATTGTTCCTCTCAAAAGGCAATACTGCGATGCTGATCAAATTTGGTCCATAAAAATAATTAGCCGCCATGAATTCTGAAGTCGCTACCACCTTGCTGGAACAGGTGGAAACACAAAGGTCGCTGCAGATATCGATCGATAGTATGTCCAAGGGCATAGACAACTATCACATCGATGTTCGCATTAGTCGTCGCTTCGCTTCAGATGTGAAAAAGCTGATCGCCCTGCTGACATCCCAGCTCGCAGTCCCCAAGCCCAAGAACTGGGACAATTCCAAACTCTTCGAAAAGCTGCGGGACAAGTACGTCGACCTGATGACGGTTCTCATCCACCGGGTGAAGACCGATCTTAGTGCTGATGAGATTTGCCTGCTGCAGTTCGCCGCCATCAAATACACACTCAGGTTTACCCGCAGCACCCTGGATGACGACATTCGCCGGGTTAATGCAAAACTTGCCGAGAATCGCAACAAGGGTTCTTCAGAGGCGCTGGCAACCCAACAGCGACTGTTCTGGCTCAAGAAAAACTATGACGCCATTCTGTATGCCGTGAACAAGCAATTGTTTGCTCAATTACAGAGAGCTGAGGAAAGACAGCTAGCGGGTGTACGCGAACAGTACCTGGGTGAGCAGTATCGCTTTGTCGTGGATATCTTGATGAACCCCCTGCTCTACACGTCGGATCTCAGTTCCCTGACCCTGCTGCTCAATGAATTCAGCCTGTGGACTTTGAACGCGGAGAATAGCGGCTTCATTGATCTTAATGATGAAGTGGAGAACCTGCTTAACAAGCGCCTCAAGGGACTTGAGATCACCTCTCTCAAGCATGATGCATCGGTGGACAGTGCCCACGCCGAGATTCATGATGCGCTGAAGGGACTATTCCAGACCCAGGACTTCATGGGCAAGGCCCAGGACACCAAGAGCA
Source organism: Pseudomonadota bacterium (assembly GCA_027621405.1). Classification (GTDB taxonomy): domain Bacteria; phylum Pseudomonadota; class Gammaproteobacteria; order Pseudomonadales; family Pseudohongiellaceae; genus UBA9145. Next base: position 181,932 of record JAQCBT010000004.1, read on the forward strand.
CAATCGCAGAAGAATTTTGCTGGTTCGAAATTCCGGAAAACCTTTCACTTCTGTTCAATGCCAGGAGTAATGCGGATCGTCTGAAGGAGATTCGAAAACGCGAAGGCTTCGGTGCCTGGTGGAAAGCGCGGGGGGAAGTAGCTCATTTAAACCGAACGCTGAATGCGTTCACTCGCCTGTTGAGGAAAAAGAAACTATTGCCGCAACTGCTGGCTTCACCCTTCATGCGACGCTCGATCAATCCCACGATCAGGGAACACGTCGATCTGAAGACTATCTGCCAGTATCTCTGCGGCAAGATAACACTGGAGAAACTGCAGGAAAGCATTCCGGGCTCAAACAAGCTCAGTGAAGAGCAATTGAAATCACTGGAAGAGGTGCGGGCAAGTCTCGAAGAGCAGATCAAGAAGGCAGACTTCAACGATTCATTGCGTTTGCTTCTGGACATCAGCCAGTATCGGCAGAAATTAAAGTTTTATCGATTTGCCCATCGCGCCTTCAATCGCTTCCAGATTCTCACTGCGGAAGACGATATCAAGCTTTCCAAGTCTGCCGGTACCCTATACCTGCTACCTACTTCTTCCGAGATTGAAGAAGACGAGGAACGGATCTGTCATCACGCCATCCTCAAGGCCGATGTACGAGGTTCCACGACGGTAACCGACGAATTGCAGGCCAAGGGGCTTAATCCCGCTTCCTATTTCAGCGTGCGATTTTTCAATCCAATCAACAAGATTCTGGAGAGCTATGGCGCAAACAAGGTCTTCATAGAAGGCGACGCAATCATTCTCAGTTTCCTCGAGTATGAGCACACGCCCCAGCAGTGGTTCGCTGTCGCGCGTGCATGTGGTAATGCCAGGGACATGCTGAAGATCACCAGTTCCAACAACCGCTATTCCACCCAGATGGGTCTGCCCTTGCTGGAATTGGGAATCGGTATCTGCTATTCCGATGAGGCGCCTCGCTTCCTCTACGATGGCGACCATCCGATCATGATTTCCGGCGCCATCGGTCTGGCCGATCGCATGTCTGGTTGCTCGTGGAATCTGCGCGCTGCCATCCAGAAGAGCCTGTTCAACGTCGATGTTCTTCGTATAGCCGATGGAGAAACCGGAAAGGGAGAGAAAGGGCAGGTATTACTCCGTTACAACGTGAATGGTATCAATCTGGACGACAAGGCTTTTTCCAAGCTCAAGACTGAAATCTCAATGCGCAGCTTGAAGATGAAGCTCAATGGCAAGGAATACCTGTTCCACACTGGTCAGTACCCCGACGTGAATGGTCGCAAGAAGGAGCTGGTAATCAGGGAAGGCAAGATTGGTTTGTGGAAGGATCAGGAAATACATGATGATCCCGATAGCGAGGATAGTTACTATGAGGTGGTGGTTAATCGCAAGGTTCTCACGCTTATTGCAGACTCGATGAAGAGTACGCAAACCATCACTACCGACTAGCCCTCATGCCAGTCGAGAGCGATCACACCGATCCCCTGCTGCCTGTACCCGTAGACCCCCCCAGGGCGATCAGCAGACTGACTCACTATTTTTCTCTCACCCTTTCCATTCCCGAGAGAACGGCCAGAGCGATGGGTGCAATCGTTGGCGGCAGTACCATGCTGCTGACCCAGACGCTGGTACCGGCTGCCATCAAGAATTCCTCCAGCTATCACTTCACGGTGGGTATGTTCCAGGCGTTCCTGGTTCAGAATGTGGCCGGCATGCAGGACATCAAGAACGATACCCGCTTGCAGGACCGATTTATCCATCGAAAGCTGGTAGGCACATCCCTGGAAGCAGCGGGTCTGCTGACCATGCATCTTTCACCGGTGTGGGTGTTCGCCATTGCTGCGGATGCGGCCCGCGGCGGTCAGGTCTTTCTGCAGCGCCTGGTACAACACCTGAAAGAGAATGGCGTCATTGCCAGGGAGAGCAATCCCGAGACGCTCGAGCAGATTCTCAAGTCGATTCAGGATATGTCCCATCGTGGTGCAACAGCCATCGACACGCCTCCGCTCAGTAGCGAGGAGATCAGAATTCTGGCAGACGAACTGCGCCAGAGTACGTCCAGACTTAGCGCAAACTACAGTGAGTTACTGCCCAGTTTTGAAAAGCTTTGGAACCAGATCCTGCTGGTAGCCAGGAAAGAAAAGCTCAGCGTGCCTGAACTGCTGGGCATGCTTTCTGTGCATGCCTCCAGTTTGTCCAGTGCGGGAATCAACACGGCGGGTGCCCTCGGTCGTACTGGCTATGGAATCCTGGATGAGATGATTCTGTCGGATTACAAGCAAACCCTGCAGGGAATAGCCGAGCACGGCGCTGGGAATTATCTCTCCAGTCACATGACGCCGTTTCTTGAAAACGCGCGATCTCATTTCGATCTCAATCGCGAAACCGCAACCCAGCGCTGGTTTTTGAACACCTGGGACAAGTTTAAGTCCAAGTTATTGTCCGATAAGTGAATTTCTATTCTGAAATTTGCACTTGCGATGCACTAATAATTGAAATTTTTGATTCATTTCCCGGTAATTTCAAGAAAAGATTGTCAAAGTAAAAGACTGTGATAGCTTAATTTTGACCCCTGAATTTAGGGATCTTTCGATAATCGCCAGTGCAGGAACGCCCGGCTGCTAAACTTGGATATGCGACCCCGAAGAGTTGAGGATAGTACCTCCCAAGGGTCAGAAAATAGCTAAAACCTGGACCAAACCGTATGAATCAACCCCAATTTTCCAAATTCTCACCAATCACTGTGGCCGTGAAGAAAAACATCCGGCGCTTGCGATTGAATGCGGGTTACTCGATGAACGAGGGCGCACGACTGCTGGGCGTGTCTCGCAAACAACTGGAAGATATTGAGACTGTGCGCAACTATGGCTGCCACCTTGACCTCGAGCTACTGGCCAAGATGAAAGTTATTTACAAGACCTCTCTCGATGAACTGGTAGGAGATCTTCCCGAAGACTACTATTCAGACTACTACATGCGTCCCCGCAAACGCCTGGGCTCGAAGTCCAGATAACAGCAATCGCTTTATCCTCTACCAAGGCCTCCAGGCATCCGCCTCTGAGGCCTCGATTCCCGCCGAATTAGCAGTGGGTCCCCATTTCGTGTATAATCTGCGGTCTTTTTGACGCAACGAGAAAGTGTTCATGGCTAGTAAAGCAAAAAAAGAAGCAGCAGTAAGTTCCCGGGAAGATCTGGAGGAGCATATCGCAGCATTCCTGAAGGCGGGCGGCAAGGTCCAACAAATTCCTTCCGGCGTGAGCGGTCAAACATCTACCAGCGGGCCAAGACAGATCGTTCTGAGCCACAAAACCAGTTCTTGATTCCGCCTGTATCCCCAGCAAGGGGAGCCCGGTAATCAGCTAGCTACTTCAGCGAACATTACAATGAAAGGGGTCTTTATTCACATAAAGGCCCCTTTGCATTTTGGTCTGGGTATTTTTTGGTCTGGGTTTGGATTTTTCGAAATAGCGAGATGAAATACCGGCGAGTCCCTGGGTATATTCCGAGAGCAGCACTCGATCGAGGCTGTCAGAGTTGGGTGACGTCGTAGCCTCTGGCCTGCAACATCTCCAGCAGCCCGTCTTCGCCAACGAGATGAGCGGCGCCTACCAGCACGAACTCTTTATCATTGTCGCGCAGCATCGCTTCGATCTGGGGCATCCATTTCAGGTTTCTCTGGCGTAACAGCGAGTCGTAGACTTCGGGAGCCTGATTGCGCATATCGTCCACGAACAGCTCCTGAAGCTGCCGTGCATTACCGCTACGCCAGGCGGAGATCATCTGCGCCATCATCTGTTCGGTATCTTCGAGGTCGGCGATCGACAGGAGCACAAACTCACTCTCATTGCCTTCCCCCATGGCTGCGATGAAGCCAATCTGTTCTTCGATAGTCTCCAGGGCACCGGTGTTCTTGCCATCTCCCATTGCCCTGGAATTGTAGAAGGCATCTACTCCCTGCGGCGTGAATCCAAGCTTTTGAAATTCCAGCACCTGCAGGGTACTGATGAGCAGACCGGGCTTCATCTTCTCCAGCATCATCAGGGGCAGGCCGGTGCTCATTGCGTATTCATTTAGTGCATCGTAGGCTTCTGTGGAGAGTACAGTTCGTAACGTGCGTTCATCCTGGTAGGTAAGCCGCTGCAACATCTGGACCTGAATGTTCAGGTCGGTCGTCATCGCCGTGATATCAGTTTCAAAATACAGTTCATCAGAATCCTGATAGGCGTCTTCGTACTCGTCCGGCAGTGGGTAGTCACTCGGGCGCAGAAGGTGCACTGTGCCTCCCAGGTAGATTACATTACTGCCTGAACTGACCCGCCACACCGAGGTGTCTGCCTGGGTACCCGCGCTGAACAGCAATCCTATTATGGTGCTTAAGACGATGATTGCTTTGTTCGTAGTCTTGCCAAGCATGGGGCCGGCAAGGACCTGGTTCAATCTGCTCGCAAAGGAAGAAATGGGTGTTCTGATTAACATACTTATCTCCTGGGAGACTCGTGAGCGGCCTGTGATACCGCGGGCCAAATTCACTGGCTAGTTCAAAGAACTATAGCCGTTGCATTGAGTACAAAGTAGCATGGACGGTTATAGAGGGAAAAGAGTCCCGAAAATTCTTCGATCATGGCCAAACTACTCTTCAAAATGCGCAATGTCCCGGACGATGAAGCCCTGGAGGTACGCGAGCTTCTGGAAGCCAATGAGATAGAGTATTTCGAGACCTTCGCTGGCAATTGGGGCATGTCCATGCCTGCGCTCTGGGTCAAGCAGGAGCAACAGTTCGGCGAGGCCAGACGCTTGCTTGATGAGTATCAGGCGGAACGTGCTCAACGAATCAAGTCGGAGTACGAATCCCAGCGGGCACGAGGCGAGGCTCGCACCATGTGGCACAGCTTTGTGGAAGACCCGTTTCGGTTTACAGCCATTATGATAGGGATCGGGCTGGTGTTGTATTTTTCACTGCGTTTCTTTCTAACACTCTGACCTTACACTCTGATCCTGACTCTCTGAGCAATAGAATACTCAGATACGCAGGTTCAGGTCTTCACCGTCGTCGCGCAGGTAGTTGTCTTCCACAGGAAGATCCAGCTCATCTTCAAAAGGAGGAGCCCAGAAATCATCACAGTTGTCCATGAAGGCCAGCGCGATCTCCCTGTCCTGTACGCGCACGACCTGAACGGGTAGCGAGGGCATGGTCTCGTCCCAGCCGGCACCGTGAATGCGTACATCCAGTTCCATCATCACGAAGAACTTCATTTCCTTATCCAGGGTCAGCGACAGACCGCTCACCGACATGTCCTGAATTTCAGCTGTTACGCTACCGACGAGGGGATGTTTAAGGCTGGCCCAGTAGTCCACCTCAACCCGACGATGCTGTCTTCTTTCCATCACTAACCTGCTTGGCTTGGTTTGCGCCTTTTCAACATGAATCTTGAGAATCCAGTGCCTTGATTGACTTCGATTTACTCACAGCTTGTTAACTGTAGACTGTGAGGAGCTGCACAAATTGAACAATGGCATAGGAAAATTTCCTGAAACCGTGAATTGCTACAGCTAATAACCTGATGTCATCAAAGACTTTACTCATGACGATTGCTGTTATATAAAAACCGTGGACTTTTGTTAGTGGTTCCAACAGGGGGGACCTCCTAGCATTCTCTGCTACCCTGGCTCGCAAAGGAGGTGATCCCATCAATAGTCAATCTATTAAGGGAGCCTCCGGTTACTGCAAATAAGCTGCCCGAGTTTGTTGTACGGATAGTTTTGAGGTAACTGGAGAGAAAGTATCATTTGAACTTTCTTCGCTCCCATACGTAGATGCAGTGTGATAGAAACTTCGTGTTTCCGTTAAACTGCAACCGAACGATCCCGCTGTCTCATTTTAAACTGGGGCAGCGGGATTTTTTGTGCAACGCATTCTGTGATCACTCCCTCGTACAGGTCTCGCCATCCATTGTGGCGATGCGAGACGATCAGTAGCAGCTGGATCTTCTTACACTGAAAGCAATGGGATCGGAGCAGGTCCTGCGACTTATACCCGACTGACAGGGGTCGTGTCGAAATGTGTGTCTGCTAGTGAGTTCCCAGGTAATTGCGCAAGCGTGGGGGATAGACTCTCTTCATCAGCATCTGCTGCCATTGCCACTGTTCCTCGGCGGTAGCCTGCTTCAGATAGTGCACCTCACCGCTCTCCATAACGGCGATGGGTACACCTCCGCGATAGAGCACGCGATTTCTGCTTAGTCTCGGCAGCTTGCGACCCGGAAGAATGAAGTTGATGAGGTTTACTGGATCGGTGGCAGCGACACAGAAGTATTCACTTCGGCTTTGCCCGGCACCAGCTTCCTTGCCACGTTTGAACTTCCTTAACTCATCGACGGTTTCGGCGAAAGCGAATTGCTCGCCGCCTACACCGGCAATGAAGCGCCCGCCACGCAGAATTCCCTGTAGTTCCATGCGCCGCAGTCTGGCTAACAGGATTCGCCAGGGGGGGGCTGCCATTTCTTTATCCAGTATGCCGCGGAATAATACGCCCCAGCGATGCAGATAGACGGTAATAAGCCGTTCCAGTTGTTCTTCATCCAGCACCTGCCAGTGGCGACTCGCCGCCGTTGGCGCAACCGCACTGGCCTGGAAAGTATCCAGCAGGCTCCAGCGCCCGGCATCCTCTACACCGAACATGGAACTCCTGCCACGCCGCCGATGACTGCCGGGCTTCTTGTGGTTGGGAGTGAGCAAGGCTCGCAGCCCCGTGAAACTATCACTGCTCAACTGGCCCTGCGCCACCAACTCTGCCAGGCCCTCTTCCATCTGTGTGCGCAATAAACCGGTGCGGCGTTGTATCTCATCATAGAAACTGGCGCCATTGTTCTGCAGGTCATCCGCTATCTTGCTTGCGCTGCCACTCAGGTCGACTTGCTGTTCCTCTGGCACCTGGGATCGGGCCAATGCCTTCCAGATATCGAGATTGCTGCGCCGCAAGAGTGTAATCGGCGTGCTCTTCACCGGACCGGCATTGCGCTTGGGGTTCATCTTGCGAATGGATTTCTGGGGTTGTGAATAACGCCCCCAGGCCAGCTTGCCACTGATGCACATGACATCGAGCCAGTTCGGGTCGTAATCGGCGATGCGGGTGGGATAGATGTCGGCTTCCCAGCTAACTGCCGGTGCCGAAATGCCATCGAGCATCTGCAGGCAGTTCTGTAACTGTGTCTGCCCATCAAGCGCCGGGAGTTGCTCCTCTCTGGCAATGCCTAACTGTGGGTCACGCAAGGGAACAAGCTGATGCCGATCAAACAGGAACTCTGTATAGGTCTCCAGGGAGACAGGCTTGATGGCCTTGCGGTGCTGGTCGATGGTGTAGCGATGGATTCGCTGCAACAGCGTGCGTTCACACCATTCCAGCTCCGGTACTTTTTCAGGTGCACCGTGTTGCATGGGTGTGAAGTGTCCCTGGAAGGCGAAGCCTTCCACTTCCAGCGCAATCAGTGCCTGATCGATCCTGGATTTTTCAAGACCCAGCTCCTGCGACAACCTTCCCGCCGTTATCGGGCCCAGGCACTGCAGTCGGCCACGCACAATCTCCCGCATTGCCTCTTCAGGCTGCCAGGCTTCATTCTGCAAAAACGCTGGCAGTTGAATAGTGCCCAGTTGTTCCTTGAACACTCCGATGAACCGCGGAAGGTTTTCTGTAGCCACCCAAAGGGTTCGTTCGTGCACCGCTATCTGAGTGATGCGATTACTGCTTAGCAGATTCTCGGAGAATCGGGACAACTCACGCTCTGTATATTCCTGATCAGTAATATAAGTGGCACTCAGCAAGGCATCATGCAGCTCTTCAGGGTTGCTGATAAAGGGCCAGGCCTCTTCCTTTACCCGGGCGATGGCCTCGGCATCGAGCTGGCTATAATCCCTGGCATCGGCAGGATCGGCCCAGCTGCGGTTACGAATGGCGTTGGTGCGACGTTCCTCGAACGGAGCGTCATCGAGAAAGGCATAGGGCCGGGCATTGATTATTTCCTGGGCGAAGGGGGAAGGCTCGCGCAGGTCCTTGGCAATGAGTGTGAGCCGATCGTTTTCGATGTTGCTGATCAGGGACTCAAGCTCATCGATGTCCATGGCCTCGGTGAGGCAGTCGTCCACAGTTTGATTCACCAGCGGGTGGTCCGGCACCTCGCGGCGGCCGGTGATGTTTTCCTGACAGGCTATCTGGTCCGGGAACACATGTGCCACGAGGTCTTCCGCATCCATGCGCTGGAACTGCGGTGGCACCCGCTTACCGTTGCGATTACGCTGGATTGCGAGGGAGCGGGTTGCGTTCCAGCGCCAGCGTACCTCGAACATGGGTGCATCCAGCATGGCCTGGATCAGGGTGTCCCGCACTGTACTGGTTTGCAGGTAACGATAGACCTCGTCGAGGGCGAAGCTGTGCACCGAACCGAGGGAGATGACAATGCTATCCTCATTGGCCGCCGCCTGTAATTCGAAATTGAATGACTTGCAGAAGCGTTTGCGCAGGGCCAATCCCCAGGCCCGGTTCAGGCGGCTGCCATAGGGGGAATGGATCACCACGTGCATGTCCCCTACTTCATCGAAGAAGCGTTCCATCACCAGGGTTTCGCGGGTAGGCATGACCCCCAGGGCACTCATCCCTGCCTGCAGGTACTCTACCATCTGCTGCGCTGCGCTGGATGGTAGCCCAAGTGTATCTATCAACCAGTTCATGGCGGCGCCCGCTGATTCATTGATCAGCAATTCGCCGATTGTTTCCCGTAGTCTCGAAACTGACTGGGATAATTCCTGGGTACGCCCGGGCCCTTCTCCGAACCAGAACGGTATGGTGGGTGACATGCCCTCGGCATCTCTTACCCGCACCTTCAGCCCGTCCACTCGCAGCATCTGCCAGGCGTGGGTACCCAGTGTGAACACATCGCCGGGCAAGGCTTCCAGGGCAAAATCTTCGTTTAATGTTCCGACAACCACGTCCTCCGGATCCAGTACCACCTGGTAGTCGAACATGTCCGGAATTGCTCCACCGTTGGTGAGAGAGACGAGGTTGGCACCGCGACGGCTGCGTACCTTGTTATTGATCAGGTCCAGATGAAGATGGGTGCCACGTCTCCCTCTTCGACTGGTGTAACCTTCAGACAGCATCTTGATGATGCGGTCGAATTCTGCCCTGCTGAGATTACGGTAGGGCCAGGCATTGGAGAACAAAGCATAGAGTGCATCCAGGTCCCAGCCTTCACCGTCATCGAGCTCGCCCTTGCCAAGTGATAATGAGGACACTTCTGCCACAATCTGCTGAGCCAGGATATCCAGTGGTTTCTCCGGCATGATGATGCGATCAAGCTCACCATTGTGGATGCTATGCAACAGGGCCGCGGACTCGATCAGGTCATCACGGGTCAATGGAAACAGGATGCCCTTGGGAGTGCCCTTCACCGAGTGGCCACTGCGACCCACTCTCTGCAGGAAGGTAGCGATGCTCTTGGGTGAGGAAATCTGCACGACAAGGTCAACAGAGCCGACATCGATGCCCAGCTCCATGGAGGCGGTGGCTACCAGTACTTTTAATTGTCCTGCCTTTAAGCGTTGTTCAGCATTATGGCGATGATCCTTACTCATGCTGCCATGATGGGAACATACCGAGCCGTCGCCGAGGCGATCGGTCAGGGCCAGGGCCAGGCGTTCGGAGAGTCGGCGCGTGTTCACGAAGATCAAAGTGGTTTCGTGTTGCTGAATGAGCTGCAGCAAACGCTCATAGAGCTCCTCCCACACCTCATTGCTCATCAGGGCTGTGAGTGGTGAGCCCGGGACTTCGAGGTGAAGCTGCAGCTTGCGACGGAATCCTGAATCGACAATCTCGCAGTCGACCCTGTCGCCATCCGTGTTGCCATGGCTCACCAGGTAGCGCGCCACCATGTCGATGGGCTTCTGGGTAGCCGACAGGCCCACCCGGCGTAGATGCTGGCCGCTGTTGCTGCGTACCAGGTGTTCCAGGCGCTCGATGGACAGCGCCAGATGTGCGCCCCGCTTGTCTCCCAGCATGGCGTGGATCTCGTCCACGATGAGGGTAGAGACATTAGCCAGCATGGCGCGGCCGCTCGCACTGGTGAGCAATAGATAGAGCGATTCCGGCGTGGTCACCAGGATGTGGGGTGGATTCTTCGCCATCTTCTGCCGTTCATTGGCTGGCGTATCTCCGGTGCGCACTGCCACCCGGATATCCACCGGGGCCTGACCCAGCAGGTGCATGTGCTCGGCTATACCATCCAGGGGCATCTCCAGATTACGGTGTATATCGTTGCTGAGGGCCTTCAGGGGTGACACATAGAGAATATGGACCCCGTCTTCCAGCTGGTTCCGTATGCCTTTCTGCAGCATTTCATCGATGGCGGCATAGAAGGCTGCCAGGGTCTTGCCGCTGCCTGTTGGCGCTGAAATCAGGGTATGCCGGCCAGCCTGTATCGCCGGCCAGGCCTGGGCCTGGGCGGGAGTTGGTTCACCGAAGCTGGCGCGGAACCAGTTCTGGCAGGCGGGATGGAAGCTTTCCAGTGGCATGGCTAGGGTTTACTGTACAAAAATACAGGGTAAGAGAGGGTGGGTGATTTTGCAATATACATCGATTCCTCGTTCTGTTTCTTGTTGTGTCAGTGCATTGTCCAGGGTGAGGTAGCGGTAGTTGTGATCAAGCCCTGCTCGTCGCGAGAAAATAGGCAGTGATTTTTAGAGGCCAACTGGATCAAAGATTGCGTAATCCGGGGGTTTTCTGGAATTGACATGGTCCCGCTTCTGGCTAATTATTCAGGGACAGGAAAGTAGTAAGCCTATGGATGATCTGGAACACATCGAGAAATTGCCTTCGGTTGAAGAGGCCCTGCGGCCTGCACCGGAGCCCCTGTTTACGCGGATTCGTCGCTATTTGCGTGTCTTTTGGGTAGAGAACCGTCAGTTCTTTGCCCTGCTCTGCTGCATCGTGTTTTTCAAGAGTGCGATTGCAGACCTGAGTTCCATCTCCGGAGCTTCCATGCAGCCGACCTTGCTGGATGGCGACAAGGTATGGGTCAACAAACTGGCCTACGATGTGAAGATTCCGTTTACCGAGATCTCCCTTGCCCAGGTGGATGATCCCGAGCGCGGGGATATCGTCATCATCGATTCCAAGCGCGCCAACAAGAGGCTGGTGAAGCGCATCGTGGGCCTTCCCGGTGACACCATCTATATGCAGAACAACACATTGGTAATAAATGGCGTGCCCGCAGACTATGAGGTGGTATCACGTGATGCCAACTCGATTATCATCTCTGAAGCGCTCCCCAACATGGAGCATCAGGCTCGCCTTTCCAGTCGTTTCGTGAACCGTTCTACTCGCAGCTACGGTCCGACCGTGGTGCCTGACGACCAGTACTTTGTGTTAGGTGATAATCGCGATAACAGCGCTGACAGCCGAGTCTACAGCTTTGTACCGCGTGAAGAGCTCATCGGTCGCTCTTCTTCAGTCGTGTTTTCTCTCGACAGCCACAATAACTACCTGCCCCGTGGTGAGCGATTCCTCGAAGGTATCGAGTAAGCCTGCCTCAGGGCACAGCTCTCCCAATTGAATATCTCTCTGTGTCTGCAATAAAACCCGACTTTATCGGGTATTATAAATAGGCGCTTGTTGCGCCTGCTAAACCCCTATAACTGTCCCCTCAGGGGAAGGATCAGGAATGATGCATTATCCATACAGGCGATTGGCCAGCATGTTCTTCCTGCCGTTCGCGGCTGCGTTGATGCTGGTGAGTTCGCTGTCACGGGCTCAGGATGACTATGTCTGGGCACCGGATTTTCCGGTAGGTTCCTCGATACCCGAAATTTCGGCCGAGGACCAGAACGGTAAGCTGCGTACGTTTGACGACCTGGTAGGTGAGAACGGCATGCTGTTTATGCTTAGCCGTTCCTTCGACTGGTGACCCTACTGTAAAGCTCAGCTCGTGCAGCTGATAGAAATCAGTGACCAGTTCGAAGCCATGGGTTTGTCCGTGGTAGCAATGACCTACGATTCAGTCGAGTTGCTGAAGTCTGTAGAAGAGGATGAGGGTATTGAGTTTACCCTGCTCCATGACGAAGGCATCACCCATGTGAATGCCCTCGGCATACTCAACGAGGACTATGAACCTGATAGCCGCGCTTATGGCGTACCGCACCCCGGGATTTTCCTGCTCGATGCGGATGGCATCATCCAGTTCAAGTTTGCGGAAGAGCGATATCAGGACCGGCCCGACTTCGCCTACGTGGTGGAAGCAGCGGAAACCATGCAGGACTGATAAATTTCGTTACAACTTCCTGGCAAAAAAACAGGTAGCCTGTGCTGCCTGTTTTTTTTTGCTTGCAGGCGAATATGGCGCTGGCCGATAACTATTTTTTGTGGCCAACGTCCAAAAAGAACAAAAGAAAACAAACAACAAGAAGCGAATAGCCTGTTTATGATCCCTGCCCCCAGTAAACTATTCCTTATCGCCTGCCTGCTAGTGACCGGCATGGTCGAGACCGTGCTTGCCCAGTCTGAGCGCCCACAGTACACGATCCCGCGCACCAGCCAGGCGCCGGAAATCGATGGCGAGCTGGCCAATGGCGAGTGGGACCGAGCCACCCGCATCGATGTCAGTGTGGAGATCAACCCGGGCGATAACCTGGTGGCCGATGTTGGAGGCTATGCCCTCATCATGGAAGACGGGGTCAATCTGTACGTGGCCTTCGTTGCGGAAGATCCCGAACCGGAATTGATCCGCGCTTTCTACCAGGACCGGGATGAGGCCTGGAACGACGACTGGATGGGCATTACCCTCGATACCTTTAATGACGAGCGAAGGGCCTTCGAGTTCTTCGTCAATCCGCTAGGTGTACAGATAGATGCCATCTGGGATGACACCATCCAGAACGAAGACGATTCCTGGAATGCGATCTGGGACAGTTTCGGGCAGATCACGGAGTTCGGCTACGTGGTCGAGATTGCTGTACCGTTCAAGCAGCTACGCTTTTCTCCCAGCGAGTCGCCACAGACCTGGGGAATCGACATCTCGCGTCACTACCCGCGCGATTTCCGCGTGCGTATCAAGAGTCAGCTCTATGACAGGGATGTGTCCTGCTACCTGTGCCAGATCTCCAAGGTAGACGGCTTCGAGGACCTGGATCGCAGTCGCAACTTGCAATTGATCCCTACCCTGACCGCATCCCATGTGGAGAGCAGGAATCCAGCCGCCGGGGGTGACTGGGTAAGCGAAGAGGTTGACCCGGAGGCTGGACTGGACGTGCGCTGGGGTATCACCCAGGACATCTATCTCAATGCCACGCTCAACCCGGACTTTTCCCAGGTGGAAGCGGACAGCGCACAACTGAACGTCAATAACACGTTCAGCCTGTTCTTCCCGGAACGTCGTACCTTCTTCCTCGATGGAGCCGACTATTTCGATACCTCGCAGAATCTGGTTCATACACGCAATATCGCGGATCCGGATTTCGGTGCCAAGATCACCGGAAAAACCGGCCGCCATACGTTTGGCATGTTGGCCGCCAATGACGCGAGCACCAGCTTTCTCATGCCCGGCAATCTGGGCTCCAGTGTCGCGAATCTTGCTGGCGAGGAAAGCGATGTCGCCATTGCCCGTTATCGCTTTGACATTTTCAGCAATTCCACAGTCGGGGCCCTGGTAACCGATCGCAGTGGTGATGGCTATTCAAATACAGTCACCAGTATTGATGCCGTTTTGCGACCTACAGACCAGGACACTATAACAATCCAGACCATGCATTCTTCCAGTGAATACCCGCTGCAAATTCAGAACCGCTATGATCAGGCAGCTGAGCTCTCTGATAGCTATCACTTCCTTGAGTATCGACACAACGATGCCAACTGGGATATCTGGTCCGCCTATACCAATGCTGGTACCGATTTCCGTGCAGACCTGGGTTTCATCAATCGTGTGGACTATGAACTTTTCGTGACCCGGGTTGGCCATACCTGGCGCTGGGATGATGGTTTCCTGAGTCGCTTTCGGATAGCGCTGGATTACGACCAAACCCTGGACCAGACAGGATTCAAACTGGAAGAAGAAGTGGAGATGTTTATAAACGCCGATGGTCCATTTCAAACGAGTTTCTTCGGCTTGTTTGGCGGCAGTGAGACATACTGGAACGGGCAGTACTTCGACGAGCAGTTCAACAATATCGACTTCAGCATCAGGCCTAACGCCAATTTGCGACTGGGCATGTTTGTGCGCTGGGAAGATGTCGTGGACTTTGCCAATACCCGACTGGGCAAGTCGCTGCGGCTGGGGCCTAACATCAACTACCGATGGGGCCGACACCTGGAGATAGACCTGGAATACAACCATCAGGAGTTCGACGTGGAGGGCGGCCAGCTGTTCACGGCCGAACTGATGGATGCCTCCATCATCTATCAATTCAATAATCGCAGCTTCCTGCGCTTCACCGCCCAGTACACGGACAATGAGCGCAACCCGGACCTGTACATACGCCCTGTGGATCGTCAAAGTACCGATCTGACGACCCAGCTCCTCTATAGTTATCGCCTGAACGCCGCCACCCGCTTCTTCATCGGTTATTCCGACGAATCTTTCCGGGATGACGAATTCAACTCTCTGGAGCAGACCGACCGGGCTTTTTTTGCCAAGTTCAGCTACGCCTGGCAGCCCTGATACCCCTTACTTTTGGTCCATCGCGGATTTCCGGGAATTGTGATCAAACTCTGCTCGTGGGGGCTGGTTGTAGTATCGCCAATTCATCCTTGCAGGGTGTGGTCGTGTCGGAAAAAAATAGGGACAGATTTATTTTTGTAGGAATATAAATCTGTCCCTATTTTTTGCCGCCCCGCAGTCGCGCTCGAGGCCACTGACAAAGAAAATCTGTATCGAGCAATCGACTTCTCCTGAAATCCGCGAAGAACCTTACTTTTCCCCGATTTATTTGTAAACCTTTTGCATCTGGCTTCGTCCAACTTGTGAGGGTTCTGTGCAAGCCGGGTCGATATCCCCTCTGGATACCGCCAGCCCGCGGAATATAAGGCGCACAGCCAGAATCGAAACACCAGATCGGCAACCAACGAGTCATGGGGAAAACCGTCATCGTAGCCATCGATGCAGAAGAGCGGGCGTCACAGCTGGCACTGAAGGCTGACCAGGCACTGGCAACCCTGGCCGCCGCCGGTGACCGGGAAGCATTCCGCACCATCGTCGACAGCAACAAGCAGCGCATGTTTACCGTTGCCCGTAGCGTGCTGCGCGATATGGAACTGGCGGAAGATGCCGTGCAGGAGTCATTCATCAAAGCCTATCGTGCCCTGGGTGACTTCAAGGGCCAGTCCAGGCTGTCTACCTGGCTGCACCGCATTACCTACCTCACTGCCATCGACATGCAGCGCCAACGCCAACGCCACCTGCGACTGGCAGACGCCGAATACGATGAGGATATCGGTGCGGACGACAGCGTGCAGTCCCGCAGTGAATCATCGGCAGAACGCCAACGCTTGCAGGGACACATCGAGAAAGCCCTCGGGTGCCTGAGCAGTTTCGAGCAAACCGTTTTTACCCTTCGCCACATGCAGAACTTTCGCTTGCGGGAAATAGCCCTGGTAGTCGATCGCTCCGAGGGCACTGTGAAGAACATCCTGTTTCGAGCGATTCGCAAGATGCGAGATCAATTAGCAGCTGAGCACATCAGTCTGCAGGAGTTTGAACAATGTTGAGTTGTGATTCTGTCCACTCCCTGATGGTGGATGCCTTGTATCTGCCTGACAGCGAACAACTGCCGGCACGCCTGGCTCGACATCTGGAGAATTGCGCTAGCTGTCGGGAGGAGTTTGCGGAACTGCGACAGGCACGTCTGTTGCTGGAATCTGTCGGCATGAAACACGACAACTTTGATGATATCCCCGAACGCGCCTCCCTGGACGGGATGTATGACAGGCTTAGCAATGAGCTGGATCGTATTGACGCACAGCGCTACCACGCGCAATCACGCAGAGGCCTGGCTCCCTGGAGTGTTGCCGTGGGAGCTCTCGCCGCATCACTGCTTATTTTCGTGACGGGTTACATCGTTCTCTCGTCTAAGGAATTAACTCCGGCAGAATTACCAATGGAAGCAGCATTCAGTGAAGTTACAAACCCTGCCGTGAGCAATACTGAGTTAATGAATTACCTGAGCAGAGCGCAGGTGATGTTAATGCAAGTCGCTAATGCTGAGTCTGAATACGGGTCAGTTCTCCCAGTTCAGAGCAACACGGCTAGAAACATGGCGTTAGAAGCCAATGTATTAACAGCAGTGGACAGTAATTCATTTGGCTCCAGTGAAAAGAAATTATTACGGGACATTGAATTTATGCTAATGCAGATTGCCAATCTCGATGAGTCGAACATGGAAGAAGGCGTTGCCCTTCTGCAACAGTTCCTCCAAGAAAATGGCATTCTGTTCAGAATCAGACTACTGGAGATGAGAGACCAGGATCTCGTTATCTAGGCCTCTACAGGAGATACAAAATGAACAGTAAAGCACTGGCCTCTTTTGCACTCGGCGCTACACTCACCGTCAGTGCCCAAGTTTTTTCCCAGGACCAGGCAACCGTGGATTACCGTGAAGGCTACAACCTGGTGCTGGAACAGCAATGGAGCAGCGCGCGAGAGTACTTCGACAAATTCCTCAACGATTGGGCCGACAGCCCCTGGGCAGACGATGCCGCATTCTGGACTTGCTATTCTGCCGAGCAGGAACAATCCGATCCGGAAAGCAATTTCACCTGCTACCAGCAATTCGTGAATAGCTATGCCAACAGCAGCTGGGTTGCCGATGCCCGCACCAAGATGGCGGTGCTGGGTTCAGAGCTGGGCGAACTCGGTTATCCGGAGTTTCTCTCCCGGGTGGATCGCGACTGGGATTTTGATTTCGACTTTGATTTTGACTTTGATGATTCCGATGTGGATATCGATGTCGACGAGATATCCCGGCAAGTCGAGCGAGCCATGGCCCGGGCCGAACGGGAAATGGAACGGGTACGCATTCGGGTCAACAATCTGGATCTGCCTGATTTACCTGAGCTACCCGAGCTACCTGACCTGCCAGATTTTCCGAACATCTCTGCGGAACAGATGGATGAGTACCGGGCGATGGCCAGGGATGCCGCGGAACGAGCCAGGGCACTGGCAATGACCCGTCGCCGCAGCTCAGCCGATGAGGAATTGCTTACCATCATCGGCGCCCTGCGGGAAGACGAGCGGGCTTCGGACATTCTTATTCAGCGCCTGGAGAGCAGTGACAATCCGACCCTGCGTTCCCGCATCGTCATGTTGCTGGAAGACCTGCCCGGGGAATCCATTACCAATGCCCTGCTGGATGTAGTGGACAACGATGCGTCGGAACAGGTGCGGACCAGCGCCATTCTGGTGTTGCTGGATCGGGACGATCCCGCTTCCAGGGAGCGGCTGCTGGCCATCGCCACGGATGCCGACTACCCGCGTTCTGTGCGCGCCGAAATCCTGGGCGAGATGGATAATTGGGATGAGGACGTTGCCCTGGACACACTCGCTGCCATCCTGCGTAACGAAGATGATATCAGTCTAATTGCCGAGGCTGCCGATGCCCTGTCCGACATGGAATCGGAAGCATCTCTGGCCGTGTTGATAGAGAGCTTCGAAGACATCGAACAACCGGAGCTGCGCCGGGAGATTCTGGATGAGATCGCCGACATGGACCTCAATGGCGTGCTTCCCTTTCTCAGCGAAGTGGCCCTTTCGGATGTCGATGACGATACCGCGGCTACCGCCATTGAAGGCATCGCCGATAGGGAGGACAGCTTCGCCGTGTCTGCGCTGGAAAACATCTATGCCAGTACCGATAAGCAGCAACGCAGGCTGGCTGCTCTCGAAGGCATAGGCGATACGGAAACCCAGCAGGCTGTGGACGTGCTGATCCAGATTCTGGATCGCGAGAGTGAACCAGTGCTGGTAGCCGCTGCAGTACGTGCCCTTGGAGACACCGAGCAGGAGAGCGCGGTTGCTCCGGCAATCCAGGCCTATCGTGACTACCAGGATGTAACTGTGCGCAATAGTGCGGTACGTGCATTGCGAAGGCTGGAAGACCATCCCGCAGCTATCGAGGCCATGCTGGAAATCCTGGAGGACCGGCTCAACGAGACCGGCAACGGTGACGTCTGATGAAGAGCTTGCTTCAGTTGCTGATCACCACATTACTACCACTCGTTGCGGCAAGTGTTATCGCCCAACCAGTCATTGACAAGCCCGATGCCCAACAGGATTTGCAGGACGCATGGGATTGGGCCCAGGATGAACTGGACGGTAGTGGGCAAGCCTGGATCGTATTCGGATTCACGGCCCGTCTCGATGAAAAACTCAGCACCAACTTTACCTCGTTCCATCAGGACTACATCGAGTGGAACCGCGCCGGTAACGGCCGCTGGAATGGGAACTGGTACTACAATAACAGTGTCGGCTGGCATAATAGTCAGTCGCTGGCGGCATTACAGGCAGGAGTCAGTTCCCCGCAGGAGGACTACCTGGTACCACGCGAGTTGTTGTTCCTCGCTCACTTCGAGGATGGCATATTGCGCGAGATAAGATTGCTGCAGGCGGATGCTACTGTGGACTGGCGAAACTCCCCAATCTACTGGCTGGGCAATTACGTTGCCGACGAGAGTTTTCGCCACCAGCTGCAATTGTTTGGCACTATCGAGGAGCCTCGCCTGCAACGCACCCTGATTCGCAGCCTCGGACTCCACAGTGTCGCGGACCGTGACAGAAATCTGCTTGCCATACTCAATGACGATTCCAGGCAGTCTTTGCAGTACGCTGTGCTGGAAGCCCTGGCGATGCAGGAATCCTCCCTCGTGCGGGACACCCTGGCGGCTTTCGCCAGTGATGAGAATGCCGAGCTGGTCGCCAGGCGTATCGCCATCTCGGGCCTGAGTCGCTACCAGGACGCGGAAACTCTCGAGCTACTGACCCGTCTTAGCGACCCACACAATCCCCAGGCGGTGCGCGAGGAAGCTGTGGAGAGCCTGGCCCTGAATGCTGACGGTCTGGAAGTAGTTGCCGACCTCATTGCCGACGACGACAACCGAGCGGTGCTGAGGGCAGGGCTCCGTGGTCTGTCTCGTTACCTCGCCTACTTCGATGTGATCGCGGAGACTGCCGAATCACACCGGGATAGCGATGTTCGCGAGACCGCCCTGACACTCGCTGCCCGCATGGATGGTGAGCAGGCATTCCCGCTGCTGCGACGAATCTTCGAGAGCGACCCCAGTAGCGACCTGCGCGAAGAAGCCTTGCAGGCATTGGATGAGGCGCCTGCCGAGTTGGCTGTCCCTTTCCTTCTTTCCATCGCGAACGGTGCTGATCGCTACGAGAGTGATTTCCGTGAAGAGGCCGTAGACTCACTGTCCAGCTTCGACGCCAGCCTGGTGATGGATGACCTCAATCGCCTGGCCTGGAGCGACAGCGACGAAGACGTGAGGGAAAATGCTGTCAGGGCCCTGGCTGAACTGGGTAATGCCAGCGTGAATGGCTTGCTGCTGGAGCTCGCGCGAAACCATCCCAGTTCCCACACCCGCCGTGAAGCCATGGATGAGCTGGAAGACCTGCTGCTCTGAGTTCGACCGACAGGGAACGGCTGGCCCGTGCCCTGTCGACACTCTCCTAACGCACCCAAATCCCATCTGTCACTGCGAGTTTGTTGCCGTGAACTGTCTTTGTGTTGTGCCCAAAGGTAGAATGCCGCTTTCATAGTGTTTACGGCTTAACGACCTTTTTCGAGCAACGAGACCTTGGGCAACAGAACTCCTCTTTACGACCAACACCTGGCCGCTGGCGGCAAGATGGTGGATTTCGCCGGTTGGGATATGCCGATCAACTACGGTTCCCAGATCGAAGAACATAATCAGGTACGCACTGCCGCAGGCGTGTTCGATGTGTCCCATATGACCATCTCCGATGTCAGTGGTGCCGACGCGAAAGCCTTCCTCCAATACCTGTTGGCCAATGATGTGGCGCGGCTCGATGTCGACGGCCGTGCCCTGTACAGCGCCATGCTCAAGGAGGACGGCGGGGTGCTGGATGACCTGATCGTGTACCGCATGAGCTTCGGCTACCGGGTGGTCAGCAACTGTGCGACCAGGGAGAAGGACCTGGCGTGGATGCGGCAACAGATAGCGGGTTTCGATGCAGAGTTGGTAGAGCGGCCGGAGTTGGCCATTCTCGCCGTGCATGGCCCCGAATCCATTGCGGCGGTGACTGGCCTGTTGAATGAGGATCAAGGTGAAGCCGTGGAAGCACTGGGTAATTTCCGTGGTGTGGAGCTGGGTGACTGGTTCGTGGCCCGTACCGGCTATACCGGCGAGAAGGGTCTGGAGATTATTCTGCCCAATGAACAAGCAGGGCCCTTCTGGGACAGGCTGCTGGCAGCGGGAGTGAAGCCCATTGGTCTCGGGGCCCGGGATACCCTGCGCCTGGAGGCCGGCATGAACCTGTATGGCCATGATATGGACGAGACCGTATCGCCTATCGCCGCCAATATGAATTTCAGCATCGCCTGGGAGCCAACTGACCGTGGTTTCATCGGCCGGGCTGCCATTACCACTGACCTGGAGAAGCAAGCCCGGGGCGAACTTCCGGAACTTACCGGGCTGGTCCTGGAAGGCCGCGGTGTACTGCGTGAAGGCCAGAAAGTGGTCACCGACAGGGGTGAGGGGATCATCACCAGTGGCAGCTTTTCTCCTACATTGAAGCATTCAATCGCTTTAGCTAGAATCCCGGTCAACAGCGAATCCTGCCAGGTCGAGATGCGTGGAACCCTGACTGATGTCAGGAAAGTGAAGCCCAATTTCGTGCGTTTCGGCAAGAAGGTTTTCGAGTAATCCGCGGCGGAATCAGCGCTGCAGGCGGGGCCGGTAGTGACCAGTTCCTGCCAGCTTTTCAGCCATTGAGCGACAGAGCTATTAAGCTAAAGCTATAGATAGAGAGGCCAATCCTTGAGCAAGTTTCCTGATGATTTAAAATACGCTGCTTCCCACGAGTGGGTGCGCGTGGATGAAGACGGCGTGGCAACGGTTGGCATCAGCGACCATGCCCAGGATGCCCTGGGTGACATCGTGTTCGTCGAACTTCCCGAACCCGGCACAAACGTCAATGCCAGGGATGAAGTCTCGGTGGTGGAATCGGTCAAGGCCGCGTCTGATATCTATAGTCCGGTCTCAGGGGAGATTGTTGCCGTCAACGAGGATCTTCTGGAAGCACCGGAAACCGTTAACAGCAGCCCCTACGACAACGGTTGGTTCTACAAGATCAAGATCAGTGATGAAGCGGAACTGGATGAGCTGATGGACGCCGAAGCCTATTCCGATCATTGCGAAAACGATTAGGGAACCTTTCACCTCCAGCAAGCAAGGCGTAAGCCTGGTTAATCAACTGGATTGAGTTTGCCCGATCCAGTGACAGTCAGTTCTGATTTAGGGATGGATCAGGATGGGCGGTACACTTTCTGCGAATGCGAATGCAAAGGGCAGAATGCTATCGGCGACAAAAAATTTTTAGAGACCCTCAATGGAAACCAAAAAGCCCTTGTCTGTGACTACTGAATCAAACCCATCCCTCAAGTCCCTGCAATACCAGGAAGAATTTATCGATCGCCACATCGGCCCGGACCAGCAACAGGTGCAGGAGATGCTGGAGGTGCTCGGTCTCGAATCCTTGGAGAGACTGATCGAGAAAACCGTACCTGCCACCATCGCTCTCGAGAAAGCCCTCACTCTTGGGGAGCCTATGACGGAGAACGATGCTCTGGAGAAGTTGAAAGCAATTGCCTCACAGAACAAGCTCAATCGTTCGTTCATTGGTCTCGGCTACTACGACACCCATACGCCAAACGTCATCCTGCGCAATGTGCTGGAAAATCCCGGCTGGTACACCGCCTATACACCCTATCAACCGGAGATCTCCCAGGGCCGACTGGAATGCCTGCTCAACTTCCAGCAGATGATCCTGGACCTTACCGGCATGGAACTGGCCAATGCGTCCCTGCTGGATGAAGCGACCGCTGCGGCAGAAGCCATGGCGCTGGCCAAACGGGTCAGCAAGAACCGCGGCGCCAACAAGTTTTTTGTGGATGCCAACTGTTTCCCCCAGACTATAGACGTGGTGAAGACCCGGGCCGAGAGTTTCGGCTTTGAACTGGTCATTGGTGATATCGAGCAGCTAGACAGCAACGAATTATTCGGCGCCCTGTTCCAGTACCCCTCGATGCTGGGCGACACCATGGATTTTTCCCAGCTAGTCGAAAAACTGCACGCGAACAACGCCATCGCTATCGTGGCAGCGGACCTGATGAGCCTCGCACTGCTCAAGCCACCGGGCGAGATGGGTGCCGATGTCGTGCTCGGCAGCAGCCAACGTTTCGGAGTGCCCATGGGCTACGGTGGTCCTCATGCGGCTTTCTTTGCGACGAAGGATGAGTACAAGCGTGCGGTGCCCGGGCGCATCATTGGTGTCTCCGTTGACAAGCGCAACAGGCAGGCCTACCGCATGGCATTGCAGACCCGCGAACAACATATCCGCCGCGAGAAAGCCAACAGCAATATCTGCACGGCCCAGGTCCTACTGGCTAATATCTCTGCACTTTATGCCATGTACCATGGACCGGAGGGTATCCGTCGTATCGCGCAACGAATTCATCGCCTGACTCAGGTGCTGGCTACCGGACTATCAAGCCAGGGTATCAAGCTCAGTAACCAAACTTATTTCGACACCTTAACCCTGGAAGTTACTGAAGACTCCGCCATGGAAATCGCCGAGCGCGCTGCTGCTGCGGGCATTAACCTGCGCATGGATCGCATCGTCACCCACCAGACTATCGGTGTCAGCCTGGACGAGTGCAGCACTGAGCAGGACGTGGTAGACCTTTGGCAAGTCATCCTCGGTAATAAGGCCGGGTCGCTGTCTGCTTCAGCAATCGACGAAGAAATTCGGTCAGGAAATATAGCGCCAGTTATCCCTAATAATCTGCATCGTACTTCGAAGTACTTGCAACATCCGGTATTCAATCGTTTCCATAGCGAAACTGAGATGATGCGATATGTGAAGCGTCTGGAGAACAAGGATATATCCTTGACGCATGCCATGATCCCCCTGGGTTCCTGTACCATGAAACTGAATGCAGCGGCCGAGATGATTCCTATCTCCTGGCCGGAATTCAGCAAGCCCCACCCTTTCACACCATTAGACCAGATGCAGGGCTACCAGCAGATGATTGGCCAACTGGAAACCATGCTGGAAGACATTCTTGGTTTCGACGCCATTAGCATGCAGCCCAACTCTGGAGCGCAGGGCGAATACGCCGGCTTACTGGCCATTCGCAAATACCTGGATAGCCAGGGACAAACAGCTCGTAACGTGTGCCTGATCCCCACGTCCGCCCATGGCACCAATCCCGCCAGTGCCCAGATGATCGGCATGAAGGTGGTACTGGTGGCCTGCGATGACGATGGCAATATCGATCTCGCCGACCTCAAGGCCAAGGCCGAGGCACACAGCGAGACACTTGCAGCGCTCATGATCACTTATCCGTCGACCCACGGCGTGTATGAAGAAGCAGTGAAGGAAATCTGCAAGACCGTGCATGAGCATGGCGGCCAGGTGTACATGGATGGTGCCAACCTGAATGCCCAGGTAGGTGTAGCCAAGCCGGCGGAAATCGGTGCCGATGTGTCCCACGTTAATCTGCACAAGACCTTCTGTATTCCCCACGGCGGGGGCGGGCCAGGCATGGGTCCGATCGGTGTGAAAGCCCATCTTGCGCCCTACCTCGCCAATCACTCGGTCATTGAGTTGAATGGACCGCAGCCAGGCAACTCTGCCGTTTCAGCGGCGCCCTGGGGTAGCTGTGGCATCCTCCCCATTTCCTGGATGTACATTACCATGATGGGTCTGTCGGGCCTGTTGAAGGCAACCCAGGTGGCCATACTCAACGCCAACTATATCGCTGCGCGACTCGCTCCTCATTACCCGGTGCTCTATACCGGTCGTGCCGGCATGGTTGCGCATGAGTGCATCATCGACATGCGACCGCTGAAGCAGGCTTGTGGTATCACCGAAGAAGACGTGGCCAAGCGCCTCATGGATTTTGGTTTCCATGCGCCCACCATGTCATTCCCGGTAGCGGGCACACTCATGATCGAGCCGACAGAGAGTGAATCCAAGTACGAATTGGACAAGTTCATCGATGCCATGATCCAGATCCGCAGAGAAATCGCTGCTGTGGAGGCGGGAGAGATTGACGCCGAAAACAACCCGCTGCGTAACGCACCCCATACACTGGAAGATATGCTCGACGAAGCTTGGGATCGCCCTTACACGAAAGAGCAGGCGGCGTTTCCACTGCCGGGCGACCGTGATTCCAAGTACTGGCCACCGGTGAACCGAATCGACAATGTATATGGGGACAGAAACCTGTTCTGCGCTTGTCCGGCCATTGCTGACTATGCCGACAGTGTCTAAAAGGTAAGGAACTTCTTCCCTTCAGGATTTCAGTTTAGACTGAGACAGGCCTAACTCTTGCCATCGATGTGGGAGTTACGCATCTCGCGTAACTTCTGCATTTGGGTCTGAATGTTCTCCATGCGTTCTTCCAGCTCCTTCTTGGAAGTGATGATTTCATCATCCTCAGCATCCGAAAACTTTTTGTAGGAAGAGTACAGCCTGGCCTGCTCCTGCTTTAGCTGCTGGGTGCGGTAATCCTTGTAGCTGCTGACCTGCTTGCGCACGGCGAGGCCAGGTATCAAGACTATGGATACAGCCAGCACATAGGGAAGCGATATCCAGAACATGTAGATCATCTGGACATAGTCCCTGTACATGTAACTCCAGCGAACGCTCACCATATACACCGAAACCAGGGCTCCCACGGAACCGATCAACAGGGCGAAGAACCACAGGGCGTCGCCGATAGTTCCAATACCACCGGAGCCGTCCGGGTCGTCGGGATCAAGACCGTGCTGCAAGTTGGGCGCAAACTGCAAGTGCATAACCAGAACTGCGATGATGGATTGCAGTCCCATGCCAGAGAAAAAGCCACCCATGAAGAAGCCCACATACATCATCGCCAGGGTGAGCACCGAATCATGGAATTCTACGGGCACCCCTAGCAAGTGACCTACCAGGGTGTTGAGAGTGGCGAAGGCTGCACCAGCAAGTAATAGCCTGCTATCGGAGAGCCAGTTCCTGGTGATGTTCTCGCAGGTACGCCGGTTGCCTTCGATATGACTAATGGTGATGAGTACCTTGCGAAAAGCCATGGTAGCCGCATAGATGGCCATGATGGATGTGGATATGATCGCCCCGAGAATCCACAGGGATTGCTGGAAGTAGGCGCTCTTGTCCGCCATCACGGCAAACTGCAGCAGCATATAGCCCAGGCCGAAACCGAGTGCGATACCTACCTTGGCAATCATGGGTAACATGTTGCCTTCACGATAAGGATCGTAGAACGGATAGAATTCGGGTTTCCAGGAGTCCATTGTTATTGCTGTTGTCACGAGTCTTGTTCTTTTATGTCTGACAGATACGCTGTCAGTGCTGATCCGGTTGGCTATTCTAGCGCAATGGTCTCGACAAATGGGCGATATCCATCGATTTTCCCCCAAGCTGGTTTTTCCAGGCCACCGATTTCATCAGTTAAATAAGGTGTTTAGGGATTTATCGGTAGTTCTGGCCATGAATTTAAACTCAGCAGTCCGATCCACTACCGATGAGAACGGCGAAGCGAGAAGAAAATTACAGGCCTCGGAGTTTTTTCGCCGCTACTGGTCTGACCAATTTCTGCCTGTGAATGGCGGGAGCTTGCCCGGATTGTAGCCTGCTATTCAGGTAGTCTCGGTAGGCTTTGCTGAATGGCCGTGCGATGAAGTCGCGATAGGCACGAAATGGTTGATCGGGTAGATCCAGAAATTCCTGCAGCCCCGGATGACGGGTCATATGGGGATAGCGAATGCCAAATGCATTGGCACAGTAGCTCGACCATTCATGTGCTCCCGGGTGCTGTTCTATGTTGAGGTCCAGAGGTAGACGCTCTATATATTTCTGGCAGTCCACAATCAGGGCATGGCCTTGCACCAGGCTGCTTTTCCTCGGTCCCGCCCATGCATCGAACTTTCTCTCAAAGCGTTGTTGATAGTACCGACGATACTGGGAATTGACTGAATGCAGGAGACTGGAAATACCAAAGGGTGTGTCGGGAGTCAGCAGCAATGTAATTTCATTGGCAAGCAGGCAGTAAGCATGGAGCCTTACCTGGCACTGCCGAAGACTGTTCAATAACCGCACCAGATAGAATCGAAAACAGGCATTGTCATAGAAAGCGTCACCGCAATTTATTGCCCGCTGATAGATGACGTAGGTTTGACCGGCCAGATGGCATGACTGCATATGCATGATGATTTCCCTCCCTGGATTATCACGTTGCATTTAATGGTATTTGTCAGCAATGATGCTGCTACTGCATTGCAAACTCCGCGTCGCAATATGCGATTAATTCGGTGTTATGGGTCACCAGAAGAGTACTTGTTCCCAATGCCTTGATCGCCCCCAGGATTTTTAAAGCAGCCTTCGTATCCAGGTGTGACAGGGATTCATCCAGTACCAGGATATCCGGTTGCCTGTACAGGGCTCTGGCAAGCAGGATCCTCTGCCGCTGGCCAGCAGAGAAAATATTCCCCATCTCTCCAATTTCGGTAGCGAAGCCGAGGGGAAGCGCGTGAACCAATTCATTGATACCAACGAGTTCGCACACTTCTTCCATGGCGCCCCAGTCATTCGGCCGTTGCTCGAGGTGGATGTTGTAAGCGAGATCTCCTGCCAGCAAGCCATCTCCATGCAGGAGTGCCGAACATCTTTGCCGTAAGCATCTCCTCGGGATCTTTTCGAGCTCGGTCGCTCCAATCGCAATGGTGCCAGACTGGGGGGACTCCAGGCCCAGTATGAGTTTCAGCAGGGTCGACTTTCCACAACCCGATGGACCCGTAATGGCGACACACTGTCCGCGGGGGAATGTAAAATTCAGTTTCTGCAAAAGTGCAACGGAGTTACCCGGATAGGCAAAGCAGACTTCTTTCAAGGTGATATCGTTCCCCAGCGATTGCTGAAGCAGAGATGGTTTACCCCAATCCCCCTGCGCCTTCTGCTGTGTGATATCGGCTACCCGCTCGAGCTCCAGATTGATCATCTTGATCTCGGCGTACTTGGGAAGCATGGCTAACACGGAGCTGGCAAAATGCTGCTTGAGGAAAATGTAACTCATGAGTTGACCGAGACTCACATTTCCTGCCACCACGGCAGAAGAGCCGATCAGAATAATAAGGATATTCTCAATACCGAAGACGAGTGACTGCAATGATGAAAGATTCAACTGGAAGGACTCCAGCCTGTAGCCCGCATTCACATTGTCGGCATAGCTTGTCTCCCACAGCTTGTGCCGGCTGTCTTCAACCCCGTTTACCTTGGCCGTCAGCACGCTACGTACATTTTCCATGAGGCGTGTCTGCTGGCGCGCACCCACGATGATGGCTTCTTTGCGTAGTTCCCTCTCCCGATTGAGAGTAGCCAGTCTCACGCCCACATTGAACAGGACGAATCCGAGTACGATAGAGGCAAGTAATGGATGGTAGATATAGAGCAGAACCAACGTCACCAATGAGAATATGCCATCTACGAGGATAGTGATCATCTCCTGGGTTACCAGGCGCCTGATGGTTTCCAGGGATCCGAAGCGGGATACGATGTCTCCCATTTCCCGCCGTTCGAAATAGGACAGGGGCAGTCTGAGCATGTGCCAGGCGACATTACCTACCAATTGGAAACTGATGCGATTTCCAAGTTGCAGAAGATGCAATCCCCGAATGTGGGCCAGCGCTGTCTTCATGAACACCAACAGCACAAACAGCACCGCCAGCATCACTATCAGGTCCATATCCCCTTTCCCCAGGCCCTGATCTATGACGAGTTGCAGGTAGAGGGGATTCAGCAGTGCCAGCAGCTGTATCAACAGGGTAAGCAGAAACACCTGTCCCAGGGCACCGGGCCCCAGTGACAAACCAGATAACAGTTGGCTTAGCCGAAGCGGATTCGCGGCTTTCTCGATGCCGTATTCCTGGCTTGGTCTCAATTCCAGGGCGACCCCTGTGAGGTGCGCACCGAGCTCATTCATCCCATAGCGACGCACTCCAACCGCTGGATCGTGAATCACAACAGAGTTCCTGCCAACTGCTTTCAGTACGACGAAATGATCCATGTCCCAATGCAGGATCGCTGGCAGGTTGAGGGCTGACAGGTCACTGGTTTCTACCTTCACGGCCCTGCCCAATAACTGAAGTGAGCTGGAAAAATCTAGGAGCTGCTTCGCGGAGGCACCGAGTGCAGCGATTCCAAATTGGCTTCGCAAGGTACCAAGCTCAATCGCCTTTCCATGAAAGCCGCTTACCATCGCCAGGCATGCCAATCCGCACTCACTGGTTTCCGCCTGGAACACCATTGGCAAGCGGTTGAAAATAGGCAGGAATCCACTCATGCCACCTTACCTTGCAATTTCAACACCGGTCTGAAAATAAACTCCATCAGGGACATCTCGGCGATGACGAAGTCTGCAGAGAAGTGGAGACCAGGTTGCAGGGGATAGATGTCATCTCCCTCGACGTAGTGCTGGGCAGGTTGTATCACTACCCTGAAGACAGGCTCACCGCGGATACCGACCGGGAGCAGGTGTTCCCGTGGGTCGACACTGGCGCGACTGATCTCGGAGATCGTCGCCCCATAGCGTCCATAGCTTTCTACTGCAAATCCATCGTAACGCAGCAACAGCTCCTGACCCGGTGCCAACTTGCCTACGATACTGGAGGGAACGTAGACCTCACCCCGCAGAGACTCCCTGGCGGGCTGCACGTAGAGTAGCGGTTGGCCGGATCCCACCGCATCTCCCGCAGCGACATTTATCGACGCCACATAGCCTTCACGCTGCGCCACGATTGCAATGGTATCGAGGTTCTTCGTTCTTTGTTCTTTTAGTTCCAGCAGGCGAAGGGATTGGTCCAACTGCAATTGCTCTGTGCTCCATTGCAGCTCTAGTTCGTCTCCCTGAGCACGAATAAGATTGAGTTCGCGCTGAAGTGCCAGTCTGCCTGCCAGGCTGGATTGCTGTTCAGTTTCCAGTTGCAGATACGCAAGCCTTTGCTGCTCATAATGGGCTTTGGAGATCGAACCATTCTCGAGCAGGATTGCCGTCGCCGCTAACAGCGACTCACTAATTCGTAGCTGCTCCTCCAAAGTCTGTACAGCGGCACCGGCGAGGCTAAGCTGGGACTCCAGGTCTGCCATCTGATTTTCCAGTGCTCTCTGTTGTTGAAGGAATCGATCCTCATTGAGACGCGCCTGCTCTAGTAGCGCCTGCTGTTCTGCCTCGACCATGTCCAGATCTGTCTTGCTGACAGGGATGCCTGACTCGTCAAATTTCACCATGGATATGCTCGCCAGCACCTCTCCCGGGCGCACGAACTGACCCAGTTCGACCCGTAACAAATCCACGACTCCTGCCTGCGGTGCCACCAGCTTCAATGGGGGCTGTTGCGCCATCAAGGTACCGCGGGCTGTCTCGGTTTCCTTGTATTCGATGAGGGCCAGGGCCATGACGACGGCCAGTAGCAGTACCCCCAACCCGCATGACAGAGGAAATATCCAGCTCGACTGTTGCAACAGGGTCTGGGCCTGTTTACGCTGCAGCCGATGTTGCACGGCCTCCTGTCGGAACAAATCGGGGGGTAACTGGGCAATCATCGGGATATTCAGGCAGCGCGACCCAGATGCTGTTCAAATGTTGTGACGAGCTCTGCCACCGTATTCAGGTGTTTCAGCTCACTCGCCTCGAGTTCGGTCCCAAATTCCTCTTCCAGCGCATAGATCAGCTCCAGTACGTCCAGGGAATCCAGCTTTAACTGCTCCAGAGTTAGTGATGGATTCAGGGAGTCTACCGAGTACTGAACCTCGCTATAGTCATTGAGTATCTTCACCACGGTGCGCTTGACGTCCACTGTCATTGCTGAGCTCCTTGTCTGAGTGAAATTGGTCTGTACGAGAGCCACGATCGGACTCGATGAAAAAGGCGGGCAAGGCGGTCAGGAAGCGCCACTGCCAGGGATGCTGTAGAAGCACCGTTTCCAATATATCAACCAGGGTTTGCGTGATCCTCGTCGTTGCCTGTAGCAGGGATTCACCTGCGACAACCCTGGGTTCAATTTGTTCGAAGAGTTGTACGCGATTGAGTCTGCCATCCCACCAGTTCATCACCGGTAGCAGAGGAATCTTGCACACCAGCGCCAGTGTAGCCGGGCCTTTCGGAAACCATGCCCGTCTCCCAAGAAAGTTGACTTGCACTCGTTCGCCGAAGCCCACTGGAAGGTCTACGAAACTGAGCAGACTGCATTGAGGCCGACGCAAGTGTGCTGCAAGTTCTGCGGGTGTCGTGTTATCTGCAATGAGTTGCTGGCGATTATTGAAGCTCACTTCGCCGAAGCAACTACGCATGTTTTTAAGAAAGTGATCTGTAGGTGGTAGTTGAGTCAGGAAGCACTGGCGCCGCGACGCGGGTTCAGAGTCTGCGACTACATTATTGCCGTAAATGAAATCACCGAAGTGAAAGCCCAGCAGGATTCGGCTGCGACTATCGAGGCGTATCAACTCCTCGAATTCCTGCCGCTGCTGAAATCGGAAGGAGGCCTTGTGGGCCTGAAGACGTGCGCGGGACTGGGTCTTGTTGCGAAATCGCTCAACTCTGGCGAGATAGCAGCGGTTCTTTTGAAGCCATTGTTGAACCTGTTGTTCCGGCTCGTGCAGCAGGGAAGAAATGCTGTAGCGTAGCTGGGCCTCCTGCTTGAGCGCGGCCCTTTTCTCATTTCTCCTTGCGACTGCCAGATGAAAAAATTTGCGCGAGCCAGTCGACAAGGCAGTGAGGCCGGAGCCCGGCTGCGACAGAAAATTATTCAGGTTGAATGCGCTGGTACCGGCAAGACCGGGACAAGTTTCGAGGTGCGGCATCGCTGGGTGTCATCCTTAACATTACAGCAATACATCAGCGAGAACTTTCAGGTTCCCGCAAAAGGAGAATACAGTCTAGTTCACAATCCCAGTTCTCGCCACTCGATCAGCAATCTATCTTTTTACACGTACAGCTGTACCACTCACACTCACCATCATCATGCTGCCCCGGTCTCCGATAACCTCGTAGTCGATATCGATTCCGATGACGGCATTGGCTCCCATGGCACGGGCCTCTTCTTCAATTTCCTTGAAGGCAATGTCCCGGGCCCGGCCCAGTTCGTCTTCATAGGCAGCCGCCCGACCACCGACGATATCGCGTACGGCACCAAACAAGTCCTTGAATATGTTGGCGCCCAGAATAGCTTCACCGACTACGACCCCCAGATACTCCTCAATTTCCATGCCTTGCAGAGTGTGAGTGGTGGCTCTGATCATGATCATTGCTCCCTTATCAAAGTTGTTCTGATGTATTGTTCAGGCAGAGGCCAGAAATTGCTGCGCCGCAGCCTCGTTCGTGAAGAAACGGATATTGGGATGGTCTCTGTGTTCCCGTGCCAGGTCCTGAAACGAGGCGCTGTACTGACTGGCGTCTTCAACGATGATCGCCAGCCTCTGGTCATAGTTTACAAATTTCTGCATCAACTCTCCGGCAAAGCCTGAGCTGAGGTCAAAGAAATCGTGCCCTAGTTCGGCTTCTCCAAGCACCAGTCGACCACCCTGTGAGAAGCTTCTGCCCAGGAAATCGTCTATCGCCTTGATACTCATTGAATCAGGTGGCTGCTGAGACGATCGCTAACCACATGGCCAGTACTGCCAGGTTGCCGATGCCGAAAGCCACCAGTCGATGTAGCACGTTGTTGTAGCCGAGATGGATAGAGGTATGGATGAGACGCGCGCCGACGAAGACCCAGGCGCAGTACACCGGGAAGGGATCGGTCAATTCCAGTGCCACATAGAGAATTCCCGCAGAATAGAAAAGCACCGGCACTTCAAACAGGTTGGCGAAATGGTGCCTGGTCTTGGTAACCATTTCAGGTACTTCCTGCCCCTCGAACAGGGAGTAGTAGCTCAACGAGACATCACCCTTTCGTATAGAGGATATTCTGACCCTGAGAGTGAACAAGAGTATTACGAAGGTCAGGATGACCATGATGAACATTGGGTAAAGCATAGGTACTCTCCTCTCTAGCTGCTCTTTTGGGCACTTCCTCTAGGTGAAAAGCGCAGAACCTGGAAATGCATGCCCTGTGGAGTTGTCAGCAGTATAATTCCCGCCGCGAGCTGACAACAGCACTGCCTCGCCTTTCATTGATCTACCTCGTCGATGATTCTTGCAATTGTCGACGTATTCGCTAACCGGGGTGCCATTCTATTATGCTGCAAGAGTTGTATGCACGTCACATCCAGCGCCTGGCGGGCCTCTACACCGAGAGCCTGTCGGCTACCGACGCAGCGGGAATCCTGCTGCATAGCGGCTCAGCGGCCCACTACTACGCGGATGACAGGGAAATCAGCTTCCAGGCCTATGGCCATTTCCTGCACTGGATCGCAGTCAATCGGCCCGATCAGTTCCTGCTGATCAGGCCGGGACAGAAGCCTGTCTATTATCAGATCGTGCCTTCGGATTTCTGGTACGAGCAGGAGATCCAGGACGACCCCATGTGGCTGGAGGCCTTCGAGATCGTCAGGCTGGAATCCGTGGCTCAGATTAGCGGGCAGTTAGCAGACCAGCCCCTGGTGTACCTGGGAGACAAGCCAGATGTCGCCAAATCCCTCGGCATCGATGCAACACTGTGTAATCCGCAACAGTTGCTGCATTTTCTCGACTACCATCGCGCCTGGAAGAGCGAATTCGAAATCGAACAGCTAAAAGAAGCGAACCGCCTGGCACTGATTGGTCATGAGGCGGCTCGTGAGTGTTTTCTCGCTGGCGGCAGTGAATATGACATCCACCTGGCCTATCTCGGTGCCTGCAAGATCCTGGAAGATGAAACGCCTTA
The DNA here is from genome assembly GCA_027621405.1 of Pseudomonadota bacterium. Taxonomy (GTDB): domain Bacteria; phylum Pseudomonadota; class Gammaproteobacteria; order Pseudomonadales; family Pseudohongiellaceae; genus UBA9145. The sequence continues at coordinate 215,070 of JAQCBT010000004.1, forward strand.
TACCAATATCGTTGCCCTGAACGAGAAGTCAGCCATCCTGCACTATCAGAACAAGCGTCGTAACAGTGAGGATAACCGGGTCTTGCTTATCGATGCCGGGTATCGGGTGCGAGGCTATGGATCCGATATCACACGCACGACCGCCAGTGACTCCGCACACCCCTTGTTCAGGGCTCTGCTTGCTGGCATGGAAGCACTGGAGCTGGACCTGATTGCACAGTTAGTGCCGGGCAAATCCTATGTAGACATACACCTGGCCGCGCTGCGCGGCGTCGCTGACTTGTTGTTGGAACTAGAAATCTGCTCGGGCAGTAAAGAGGCCCTGTGGGATGCCCAGCTTCCGCAGTTATTCATGCCCCACGGTGTAGGCCACTTGCTGGGTATCAATGTGCACGATGTCGGTGGTCGCATGCAGGATGAAACGGGAACTACGCTTGCACCACCCGCTCACTCGCCCATGCTACGCAACACCCGCACCATGACCGAGGACATGGTGTTTACCATCGAACCCGGCTGCTATTTCATTCCTATGCTTCTGGAGCCGGAAAGGACACAGAAACGGGGCAAGCTCATCAATTGGCAATCCGTGGAGCAGTTGTATTCCCATGGAGGTATCCGGGTTGAAGACAATGTGCGGGTGGGTGCGGACGCTGCAGAGAACCTTACACGTCAATTTGAATAGTCTGTGACACATTCGACGAAAATGTACTGACTAGTTGGCTAGCAGGGCCGCTATCCTCTCTATCAGCAGTGGCAAAGCTTGCTGGTTCTGTTCCACCACTGCTCGCCCCGCACGCCCCATGGCAATGCGAGCTTCCTCGTTCTCCAGCAACTCGCCCACAGCCTGGGTCAAGGCTGCGCTGTCCGGGACAGTCTTTAGCGCACCCGCTGCCTGCAGTTGACTACAGATAGTTGCGAAATTGTATTGGGACGGGCCGACCACCACGGGAAGAGCCAGTGCCGCCGGCTCCAGTACATTCTGGCAGCCAGTGTCCACGAGACTACCGCCGACAAAGGCGATATCAGCAAGCGAGTAGTAGGCCAGCATTTCACCCATACTGTCGCCGAGCAGTACCTGGGTATCCGGGTTCAGGGTTTCAGCACTGCTGCGCCGCTGCACTTTCAGCCCCTTGTCGAGACAGAGTTGTTCTACCTTGTCGAAGCGTTCCGGGTGGCGTGGTACCAGCAACAGCAGTGGTGCCGGTGCGTATTGTAGAAGCGGCACTATTCCGGAGAGCACTTTCTCTTCTTCGCCATCCCGGGTGCTTGCCGCCATGATAACTGGGCGACCTGCTCCTTTTATGGACTCGAAGAGCGGCGGCAGAGATGGTTTGTCAGCAGCGTCCTCCAAATGAAACTTCAGGCTGCCGGTGACAGTCATGTTCTCGGGCAACGCTCCCAGTGCCTTGAAACGTTGTGCATCGGCGTCTGCCTGCGCGGCAATATGGTCTATCTGCTGCAGCATGCGCCGGGTGAGGCCTGAGACCTTTCCGTAGCCGGTGGCAGACTTCTCTGACAATCTGCCATTGGCAAGCAAGAC
>JAQCBT010000005.1 GCA_027621405.1 Pseudomonadota bacterium
CCTATATAAACGGCTCGCAATGAGTCGAAAAGAACTTGAGAATACGGTGAGGTGTCCGAGAGGCCGAAGGAGCACGCCTGGAAAGTGTGTATGTCGAAAGGCATCGAGGGTTCGAATCCCTCCCTCACCGCCAATAAATGAAAAAGGGCCCCAACGGGGCCCTTTTTCATTTATCGGTGACGGGAACGAGATGAGAACCCTGCGGTTCGAAAGGCGCGGGCCGGAATCGCTCCCGGCGATTCTCTGCACGCCTACTTCCTTGTAGGCGAGTGCAGACAGCGCAGGGCGCTGCCCGGGCCGGAATCGCTCCCGGCGATTCTTTGCACGCCTACATCCGTGTAGGCGAGGGTGAAGAACTTGCGTCAACGCAAATTCTGAATCAATCCCGACCGGCCTTCTTGCACAATCTAGCAACAGATTCTCGAACCCTGAGTGCCAGCCAGCAGGCAGCTTTAGCGCGAATTAGCGGCGGGAATTCCACCCCCAAATCCCATCCATCTACCGCAGCACAAAACAAGCTGGTGCCAACCGCCATCACTAAATAGTATCCTCACCAGGAGCTCCAAGAAGCATTCCGGGGGAAAGATGAAAACAACAAGCTATCAAACAATCCTCATCACCTTAGCCTGTCTGGCAGCACCAATAGCCCTGGCCCAGGATTGGCCCAGCTATGGTGGGGACAATGGCTCCAGCAAATACTCGCCACTCGATCAGATCGACGCCGGCAACGTGGCCCAGCTACGACAGGCGTGGAGTTGGGACAGTGTCGACAACGAAACCGTCGCGGCTAATATTGCCGCCGGCAATGCCAGGACGGTTCCCGCAGACTACAAGGCGACGCCAATCGTCGTCGACGGCAAGATGTATGTTTCCACATCTTTCGGCCGAGTTGTCGCACTCGATGCAGCAAGCGGTGAACAGTTATGGGCTTTTGACACACGCGCATGGGAAATGGAGGGGCGTCCCAATAATCTGGGCTTTAACACCAGGGGAGTGGCCTACTTTGAGCGCGGAGGAAAACAGAGAATCTTTTACGCGACCTACGATTCCTATCTCTGGTCGCTCGATGCCGAGACTGGCCAGCCGGATTCGTCTTTCGGTGATGCTGGCAGAGTTGATCTAACACTCGGTCTTGGGAGAACGTTTGAGAGAAGCCTGTATGGCGTGGTCTCTCCGCCTCTCGTGACGAACGGGGTGGTTGTGGTGAATTCCACGGTACACGACGCCCCCGGTTCAATCGAAATGCCACCCGGCCATGTGCGAGCATTTAATCCGGATTCAGGCGAGATGGAGTGGATATTCCATACCATACCTCAGGCAGGGGAATTCGGTAATGAGACCTGGGAAGATGGATCCTGGGAATACACGGGTAACACCAATTCCTGGACTATCATGAGCGCCGACGATGAACTTGGAATCGTGTATATACCGATAGGTACGCCAACCAACGATTGGTATGGTGGCAGGCGCCTCGGCGACAACCTGTTTGCGGAAAGCCTTGTGGCCCTGCGCGCAAGCACCGGGGAACGACTCTGGCATTTCCAGGCGGTGCACCATGGGCTATGGGATTACGATTTTCCGGCGGCACCAACTATCCTGGATATCACTGTTGAGGGCCGCCCCATCCAGGCCGTGGCAGCGATATCAAAGCAGGGATTCACCTATGTGTTTGACCGGGTTACTGGCGAGCCTGTATGGCCAATTGAGGAGCGTGAGGTTCCTCCCAGCTCGGTTCCCGGCGAGGTAGCTTCCGTCACTCAGCCATTTCCGACCAAACCGGCGGCCTTCGAGCCTCAGGGAATCACCGACGAAACCTTGATCGATTTTACCCCCGAGCTGCGTCAGGAAGCGCTGCAGATCATCGAGCAATATGACTATGGGCCCCTGTTCACACCGCCGTCCCTGCGGGGAACTATCCAGTTCCCCGGTTGGGCCGGGGGCGGGGAGTGGCATGGCGCGGCCTTCGATCCGGAGACTGGCCTGTATTACATACCCTCAGCTTCCCAGCCAATCGTGGTGCAGCTGCGGGAAGCGCGCCGCGAACGCGAAGAAATGGGCTATGTCCGCGGTGGCCCCATGAACGTGGGCGGTCCCCAGGGCTTGCCGTTGACGAAGCCACCCTACAGCCGAATCACTGCCATCAATCTCAATACCGGCGAGCACGAGTGGATGGTGCCCCATGGCGAAGGGCCGAGGCAGCAGATCATCGACCTGGGTATCCTGGATCCCGGACCTGTCGGCAGCACAAGTCGCACCGGCCCGGTTCTTACCCGCACCTTGTTGTTCATGGCGCAGCGAGACGGCGATAGAAACCTGATACGTGCCTTCGACAAGGCTAATGGCGAAATCATCGCCGAGATTGAGCTGCCATTGCCTCCCGGAGGTACTCCCATGACCTATATGGCGGATGGCAAGCAATACATCTGTATAGCCGTGGGCGGGGGTGCGGACTCTCGCCTGGTGGCCCTGGCATTGCCCTGATGCTGCCGGGCCTCGAGCCTTGATCCCGATCAGGGCCAATTGAAGAGTCGATAAGCAGAGACCGTGCCAGAGCAGGCCGGTCTCGTGTTATCATTAGCACCGGTAGCTTTTGTCGGTCCCCGCGCAATGATAGGTTATAAACCCCGCCAGGCCCGGAAGGGAGCAACGGTAGTAACTGACTCATGTGCCGTGGTGTGGCTGGCAAGGGCTACCACTTACAATATGCGCCAGGGCGCAGAACAACCCTACTGGAAATCCCGAGGCCTGGCTTCCGGATTTAGCCAGGCCGGCAGCCCTTGCCGTAGACTTCACTAAGCAATGTTGACATGAGCTATCAAGTACTCGCCCGCAAGTGGCGACCTTCCAATTTCGCCCAGGTAGCCGGTCAAGCTCATGTCCTGAAATCCTTGATCAATGCTCTCGACAATGAGCGCTTGCATCACGCCTATCTGTTCACTGGCACCCGGGGAGTGGGTAAGACAACCCTGGCCCGCATTCTCGCCAAGTGCCTGAATTGTGAGACCGGTATCAAGTCAGTACCCTGCGAAGAATGTTCTGCCTGCAAGGAGATCAACGAGGGCCGATTCATCGACCTGATCGAGGTCGATGCAGCATCTCGCACCAAGGTAGAGGATACCCGGGAGTTGCTCGACAATGTGCAATACACACCATCCCGTGGCCGCTTTAAGGTGTACCTTATAGACGAGGTGCATATGCTCTCTAACCACAGCTTCAACGCGCTGTTGAAGACCCTGGAGGAGCCACCACCCCATGTGAAATTCCTGCTGGCCACCACGGATCCGCAGAAGTTGCCAATCACGATCCTGTCCCGTTGCCTGCAATTCAACCTCAAGAACCTCAGCCCACAGGTCATCGCTGACTATCTGCAGCAGGTATTGACGGCAGAGGGCATCGAGTTCGACGAAGAAAGCCTGTGGCAGATCGCCGGCGCTGCCAGCGGCAGCATGCGCGATGCCCTGACTCTAGTGGATCAGGCGATCTCCTATTGCCAGGGTGAAATCAACCACAAGGGGGTTGTGGAGATGCTCGGTGTACCCGAGCAGCGCCAGGTTCATGCCCTGTTGTCTGCCATGGTGGCTGGGCGAATCAAGGAAGTATTATCTCTGGTTGCTGCCATGGCGGAGCACACACCAGACTATGGTCACACCCTGGACAGTCTGCTAGGCACCCTGCATCGCATTGCCATCTCCCAGGTGGTTCCGGGTAGTATCGATAACAGCTTCGGCGACAAGCAATCGATCGAGGAACTGGCCGGCCGCTTTACAGCAGAGGATATTCAGCTTTTCTATCAGCTCGGAAGCCGCGGTCGCGCCGAGCTGAGAATGGCTTCCGATATGAAGGCGGCATTCGAGATGCTGCTGATACGCATGATGCTATTCTCACCCTCTATCGTCGGTGATGATCTAAGCCCTCTGGGCGATGAAGCGCAGAAGCCGGATGGGCATGCCGATGAACAGGTAAAAAAAAAGCCTGAATTAAACCAAGCTGCGACTGAGACGCCGAATGAGCAGGATGCTTCAGTAGCGGCCGAGAAAAACAACGCCAGCGGAAATGGAAAACAGGTTCACGGGGCTAAGCAGAATTCCGAGTCGACACAATCCCCACTGGCCAACACCCACGAATTGACTCCCGAAGAGAGTGAGCCGACTGAACTCACAGGAACAAATTCCGCCCCGGAAGAACTGGTTGCAAGCCATAGCAGTAATGAAGTTGGTGAGAGCAAGTCGGCGACTGTAGCCTTGAGAGAGCTGGATCACAGATCATGGTTGCGAGTGACGCCAGCACTCAGCCTTTCCGGTATTGCCGCCAACATACTCGCCAACAGCACGGTGTCCGGAGTGGCGGGATCAAGTATTAAGCTGACACTGGATAACGAGCAGAGTGCCGTGTTCAGCGAAGAGATTGTCCCCAGACTGGAACTGGCCCTGTCAGATTATTTCCAGCAGGCGGTTTCGGTGCAGGTGACGATCGCCAGGGTAGAGACTGAAACCCCGGCCCAAATGGCGCAACGTTTGAAGAAGGCAGAGCATGAAAGAATGATCGAGGACTTCGAGCAGGATGACAATGTGCGCCAGTTGCTCGACACATTTTCCGCGACCATCGCAAAGGACAGTATCACCCCGTTAGAGAACTGAGGCATTTGATGACAGATTTTAACGAGTTAATGAAACAGGCCAGGCAGATGCAGGAGCAGATGCAGAAGGCTCAGAAGGACCTCGCCGAACAGATCGTAGAGGGTGAATCAGGCGCAGGACTGGTCAGGATCAGCATGAATGGCAGGCACGATGTTACCCGGGTAAACCTGGATCCGGTGCTGCTGGAGGAAGACAAAGAGGTGGTGGAAGACCTGATAGCTGCAGCGTTTAACGATGCCGCCAGAAAACTGGAGGACAAGAACAAGGAAGCCTTCGGTGCCATGACTGGCGGTTTTAACCTGCCAGAAGGTTTCAAGTTTCCTTTCTAGAGCGGCGTCTGCCACCAAGAATTATTCAAGATGAACTCCAGCCCGCTAATTGACCAACTTATAGAAGCCTTTCGCTGTCTCCCCGGTGTGGGTCCGAAATCGGCGCAACGTATGGCACTGCACCTGCTTGAGCGAAACCGCGAAGGCGGGGGCAGGCTGAGCGAGGCCCTGCAAGCGGCCATAGAACACGTCGGTAACTGCAAAGACTGTCGTACCTTTACCGAAGAAGAGTTTTGCAGGATATGCGCCAGCAAGTCGCGGGATCGCAAGATCTGTTGCGTGGTGGAGTCGCCAGCCGATATCTTCGCCATCGAGCAATCCGGGACTTTTCGTGGAATCTATTTCGTGCTTATGGGGCACCTGTCTCCCATAGACGGGATTGGTCCGGAGCAACTGGGAATTAATGCGCTACTGAACAAGGTAAGTGAGCAGGAAATCGAAGAGTTGATAATAGCCTGCAATCCAACGGTTGAAGGGGATGCCACTGCCTACTATATCGCAGAGCAGTTCAAGGACTCACCTGTGATTGTGTCGCGAATTGCTCACGGAGTGCCAGTTGGTGGTGAGCTGGAATTCGTAGACGGCGGCACTCTGAGCCACGCGTTCATGGGGCGCAAGGTCATGGGAAACAACTGATTCCATGACAGATCATACCGAGAACACCTGGATTAGTGTCGATTCCCAGCAGGCTTTCGAGTCCTGTTGCGAGCGCTGGGAAAGCGTTTCGGCGTTGGCGGTGGACACCGAATTCATGCGAACCAACACCTTCTATCCCCGCTTGGGCTTGCTGCAGGTGGCTGATGGTAACGCGGTATACCTCGTGGATCCGCTAGGAATCGAAGACTGGACCCCGTTTAAATACCTGCTTACCGATCCCAATCGAATTATTGTTATGCATTCGGCTGGGGAAGACCTCACGGTATTCCAGACCACCTTTGATGAATTACCCAGAAACCTGTTCGATACACAGATTGCCGCCGCTTATCTCGATAAGGGGTTCAGCCTTAGTTACCAGGCGCTGGTAAAGGAGATCATGGGGGTTGAGATTCCCAAGGATGAAACCCGGTCGGATTGGCTGCAACGACCTTTGAGCGAATCACAGCAACGCTATGCCGCGCTGGATGTAGAGTACTTGCTTGAAATCAGGGAGCGTTTGAGCCAAGCCCTGCATTCGCAGAGCATGTACCAGTGGTTCGAGGAGGACAGCCAACAGGTTCTCACCACAGCGATTGCCCAAGAAGAAAAGTCAAACTGGGAGCACTATTACGAGAAGATTAGCAATGCCTGGCGCCTCAACCAGCGCGAATTGGAGTTATTGCAGCAGCTTTGTTACTGGCGCGAACTGGAAGCGCGACGGCGTAATAAACCACGTAACTGGATCGCGAAGGATGCCGATTTATTCGAGATCGCCCAGGTATTTGCCGCGGATCAGGATCTTGCCTACGAAAACTGGCGATTGGTAAAAGCGGTGAATCAGGGATTCATAAAACACAATGGCGAACGCCTCATTGCAATCTTTCGGCAGCCGATCACGACCAGTACTGCCAGTAATACGAGCCTGCCACCACCCTTGCCCCCAAATCAGCGTAACATGCTGAAGAAACTGCGTGAACTTGTTGTAGCGAGAGCCAAGGAGTTGGGCATAGCACCAGAATTGCTGGCACGAAAACGCTGGATCACGGACTTGCTGCAAAACTTCCTGGCCGGAACAGAAAATACCTGGCCTGAATCCCTGCGTGGCTGGCGCCAGCAGATACTGGAGCCGGATTTCAGTGCAGTACTGAATGAGCTCTCAAGCAATGGCTGAGTCAAATGAAGGTAATCTGCGCGGGAAGTTTTGGGAGTTGCCACTGGCCGAACTCAACCGCAAGGAGTGGGAAAACCTGTGCGACCACTGCGGGCGCTGTTGCCTGAAGAAGCTGGAAGACGAAGATAGCGGAGAGCTGTACTGGACCCGTATCGTCTGCAAGTATCACGATAACGGCAAGGCTGCCTGTAGCTGCTATGCCGAACGCAGTGCAAAAGTGCCGGAATGCATGAATGTTGCAGACATGGGGATGGAGACCCTGCACTGGATGCCAGATACCTGCGCCTATCGTCTACGAATGGAAGGCAAGCCGCTCTTCGCCTGGCATCCATTGCTGAGTGGTTCCCGTGACGCCATGGAGGAGGCAGGTATCACTATTAAAGGCAAGGTGATAGCAGAAGATCATGTGCATCCGCTGGGGTATGATGAACACATCATTCGATGGGTGAAATCATGATTGCGCGGAGGCCCGAACCGGGGGCGAGGTGCATTGAGTATCAGGACAGACAGATCGCGGCTGGATAAACGAGGATGGATGCGGAAACCAATTACTGGCTCATTTGGCTGATCTATTGCCTGGCCTGCGGGGCCTTCTACTGGGTCTTCTGGAAAATGACCCGGATGCCACGATCTCCATGGTTGAGTTACAGCCTGCGGGCGTTCATGCTGTCCCTGATGCTGACTCCCTGGTATGCAAATATTGAGGGCAGTACGCTGGCGCCTGCCTTGATGGTCCTCGCTCTCGACATAATAACCATCGGCACCGGCGCTGCCGCCAGGGCGCTGGTACCCTTGCTGTTTTCTCTCCTGTTGGCGGAGGCCCTGGCCACCGGTTATTATTTTCTGCAAAGAAAAAGTAAAAAGACTGTAAAAACAGAAAGTTAATTTAGTAATTTAAAGTCCCTCACCAATAAAGTAGACTTTCTCTCCCTTGGAAAACTCCGGGCGACTGCCAGCCTTTGCGTGCGTGGCGCTCGGGAAGTATTTTATTAATTCTTTGTAAAACAATAGCTTAGATAGTAGAGGTTTGTCATGGGCCATTTCAGTTCGCTAGTTTTTATCATGATACTGGTCGGAGCCGCGGGCGGCGTTATTAACTATTACACCCTGTCTACCAAGCGCGCTTCTGATTTCAACCTGTTGATTCGCTTCGTGATGCTGGGGATCTTTGTGACATTCCTGGTGCCATTCGTCCTGAGTGTGTTCGGAAGCACCTTGATCGTGGACTCGGAGGGCGATCCTGCCAATCTGCTGAACTATGTCGCAATCTGTCTGGCTGTGGCCATTTCTCCCCGATTCTTCATGAGCAATATGTCTGATGATGTGATGGCCGAGGCGCGCCTGACCAGCGACAAGGTGGACCTGCTGCAGTACCAGTTGCGTCAGTTGCAGGAGGAATTGCTCCCCCTGATCGACACGGAAACGGAAGATGATGCCCTGGCCGAGGCGATTCCGGTGGCAGATGCGGCCCCGGAAGAACTGGATAACACCTCATCCAAGGTGCTGAAGACCCTCGGCTGCGGCCGCTTCATCTATCGTTCCCTGTCCGGGCTGTGCCGGGAAGCCGATACCGATGAGTCCACTATGGTGAAGACCCTGGGTTTCCTCACCCTTAAATCGCTGGCCGGCAAGGTAGGAGGGCGCAAGGGAGTGCGCTGGTACATCACTGAGCGCGGTCGCCGACTGATCGAGATTGGGGCCTGATTCCAGCTCCTGGTCGGGCCACAACCAGTGCAAAGCAAGCCTTTTAAGGCCTGATCCCGCACACCTCCAATGAATATGGGCAGCAACAGGCTGCCCGTATCGTTCTTCCCGCTGCTCATGCGGCTGTATTAATGGCGGCCTGCCTATTAAAATTAATGCTGTTTACCACACTTGAACCAGCAGATTGGGCGCCAGATGAATTTTACAGGTACCGAGGAATACGTAGTCACCCCTGAATTGCAGCTCGCGGTTAATGCCGCAATCAAGTTGCAGAAACCGCTCCTCATCAAGGGGGAGCCCGGCACGGGCAAGACCATGCTGGCGGAACAGATAGCCAGCGCCCTGGATGTGCCCCTGATTCAATGGCACATCAAGTCAACCACCAAGGCCCAGCAGGGTCTGTACGAGTACGATGCCGTGTCGCGACTGCGTGACTCCCAGCTTGGTGATGACAAGGTGCATGACATTTCCAACTACATCCTGAAGGGCAAGATCTGGCAAGCCTTCGAGTCTGATACCCAGACCGTGTTGCTAATCGATGAAATCGACAAGGCCGATATCGAATTCCCCAACGACCTGCTCCTGGAGTTGGACAAGATGGAGTTCTATGTCTACGAGACCAAGCAGCAGATCAAGGCCACTACTCGTCCAATCGTTGTTATCACCAGCAACAATGAAAAGGAGTTACCTGACGCTTTTCTCAGACGCTGTTTCTTTCACTACATTGATTTTCCCGATGCCCAGACCATGGAAAAGATCGTGCAGGTGCACTACCCGAACATCAAAAAGCAGCTCGTAAGCCAGGCCATGGATGTGTTCTTCGATGTGCGAAAGATTCCGGGCTTGAAAAAGAAACCCTCGACTTCTGAATTGATCGACTGGCTCAAATTGCTGATGGCTGATGATATTCCAGCCGAAATTCTGAAAGATCACGACAACAAGAATGCGATTCCGCCGCTCTATGGTGCGCTTCTTAAAAATGAGCAGGACGTACAATTGCTGGAAAAACTAGCATTCATGCATAGAGCCAAGCGTTAATGCTCATCAATTTCTTCATGACCTTGAGGCAGGAACGGCTGCCGGTTTCATTCACCGAGTTGTTCACCCTGCTCGAATGCCTGAAGCAGAATGTCATATTTGGAAATGTAGACGATTTCTACTTCCTCTCTCGCGCCTGCCTCGTGAAAGATGAAAAGAATTTCGATAAGTTCGACCTGGCATTCGCTCGCTATTTCGAAAATATCGATTTCATAGATGATCTGTCTCTTTATCAGATTCCCCAGGAGTGGTTGCGCAAACAGTTCGAGTCCATGCTGAGCGATGAAGAGAAGGCAAAAATCGAGGCGCTCGGTGGCCTCGAGAAGCTGATGGAAGAGTTTCGCAAGCGCATGGACGAGCAGGAGAAGCGTCATCAGGGTGGTAACAAGTGGATAGGAACTGGAGGCACTTCGCCCTTCGGTGCCTACGGCTATAACCCCGAAGGTATACGCATAGGTCAGGACGAGAGCCGCAACCAGCGCGCCGTCAAGGTTTGGGACAAGCGTAATTACCGAGACCTGGATGACTCGGTGGAGATCGGGACCCGCAATATCAAGATGGCCCTGCGCAGACTCAGGAAATTTGCCAGAACTGGCGCAGAAGAAGAGTTGGACATGGATGACACTATATCTTCAACGGCCCGTAATGCAGGCTTACTGAATATCAAAATGGTCCCGGAACGCCACAATGCGGTAAAGGTGCTGCTGTTCTTCGATGTCGGGGGCTCTATGGACCCCCATGTAAAATTGTGTGAGGAGCTTTTTTCCGCTGCGCGCACAGAATTCAAGCACCTGAAGTACTATTATTTTCATAACTTTCTTTATGAGTCGGTGTGGACCAAGAGCAGGCGCCGCCACGCGGAAACAACTTCTACCTACGACATCCTGCACCGCTACAGTAAGGACTACAAAATCATCTTCGTCGGAGATGCCACCATGGCTCCCTATGAAATCACCCACGTGGGTGGGAGTATTGAACACTATAATGAAGAGGCGGGTGCAGTGTGGATCAGGCGCCTGACTGATGCCTTCGAAAATTTTGTCTGGATCAACCCTACGCCCAAGGACTACTGGCAACACAGCTATTCCATAGAGATCGTCAAGGAGCTTGTCGAAGACCGCATGTTTCCTTTGACAGTGAAGGGCCTGGAAGACGCCATGAGCCTGCTTAGCAAGTGAAGAATACTGCATGATAGAACGACTGCCCGAAGAATTAAGACCCGAGAAGTACCATTCACTCACCGACGTCTATGACTATATCGCTCGCGAACATGGCGATCGAGATGCTTATTATTGTCTCGGCAAGACACTCAAGTACGCTGAAGTCGACAAGCTTGCTACCCGCTTTGCAGCATACCTGCAGCATGAAACCAGGCTCCAGCCTGGTGACCGAATCGCGATCCAGCTTCCCAACCTGCTGCAGTTTCCCGTGGTGTTGATGGGGGCGGTCAAGGCTGGCCTCATCATAGTGAACACTAATCCGCTCTATACGGCGCATGAGATGGTTCACCAATTTACCGACTCCGGTGCCAAGGCCATCGTGATCCTCTCTGCGTTCTGCGACAAACTGCAGCAGATCCTACCGCAGACAGAAATAGAGACCGTGATAGTCACCGAGTTAGGCGACCTCCAGTCTCCGCTAAAGCGAGCATTCCTGAATTTTGCGGCACGCTATATCAAGAAGGCTGTACCGAATTATCATTTGCCAGCCAGCAAGCGCTTGCAGGATTGCCTGGACAATCAGCTCGAATTCGATGATTCGGCAGGTCGGACAAGGGGCGGAAACGATGTGGCGGTCATACTCTACACCGGTGGCACTACTGGTGTGTCGAAAGGGGCAATGCTAAGTCACAGCAACCTGATCGCCAACATGATGCAGTTGCGCTCACGTTGCCTGTTGATTATCAACGACAGGACTGAGGTGATCGGTGCTCCCTTGCCGCTGTATCACAGCTATGCATTCCTGCTGCACTGCCTGGCGATGCCCTATGCGGGCAATCTTAATCTGTTGATGCCCAATCCAAGAGACCTGGACAGTGTTATCGGCTTGTTCAGGAAGTTCCGGGTGAGCGGTTTCGTCGGAATCAACACCCTGTTCCTGGCATTGTTGCGCAACAAGAAATTTGCTGGTGTGGATTTCTCCGGTATGAAATTCTGTGGCGCTGGAGGAATGGCGCTCTCTACCTCGGTGGCGAAAGAGTGGCGGGAAGTCACGGGCTGCGAAATCTTCGAAGGCTATGGTCTTACGGAGTGTTCGCCGGTCGTATCGGTAAACTTTCCGGGAGAGGTACGTTATGGCACCGTGGGTCGCCTGGTGCCGGAGACAGAGATCAAGGTAGTGAACGAGGAAAGCGAAGAAGTTCCCATTGGTGAGCATGGCGAGGCCTGGATTCGGGGCCCACAGGTCATGCTCGGTTATTGGGGAGTAGACGATGTCCAGGGCAGGGGTGTCACTGAAGACGGGTGGTTCAAGACGGGTGATTATGTAGAGCTCAGCGAAGATGGATTTGTCTCGATCGTCGACCGTAAAAAGGACATGATCCTGGTGTCCGGGTTCAATGTATTTCCCAACGAGATTGAAGACTGGGTTAACCAGATGCCCGGGGTCGATGAATCGGCGGCCATTGGGGTGCCCGATGAGCGCACCGGAGAGGCGGTCAAACTCTTTTTGGTCTGCTCAGAGCCTGCACCCGACCAGGATGCTATCATTGCTCATTGTCGGGAGGGATTAACTCCCTACAAGGTACCGCGCAGCATTGTATACGTAGATGAATTGCCGAAATCCATTATCGGCAAGGTTATTCGCAGGAAACTGCGCGACTAACTCTTCTCGCTGAAATTTTTCTACCCCTTCGGAATACCAGACGACCGTGTTGGATCAATTGGAGTCTGCATTGGCCGAGTGCCAGGTCGCCGACCTGCACCGATTCAGGCGACGCCTGGACCAGGCACGCAGCGCAGGAAACACGCAGAGCCAGCAGTCCAGGCTCCTTGCCCTGGAAAAGGATATTGAGATTTCCAGGCAGGCCTGCGCCGCGCGTGCGGCGGCGATACCGCAGCAGATCCATTACCCCGAAAACCTGCCTTTCTCAGCCAAGGCTGACGAGATTGTATCTCTGCTGCAGCAGCACCAGGTGCTGGTTGTGGCTGGCGATACGGGTTCCGGAAAAACAACCCAATTGCCCAAGATCTGCCTACAGGCCGGCTTTGGCCGCAGAGGGCTGATCGGGCATACCCAGCCCCGGCGACTGGCGGCCAGTTCCGTTGCCAACCGTGTGGCTGAAGAACTCGGTGTTAATCTTGGTGAGGGGGTGGGTTATCAGGTTCGTTTCACAGAAAAATTGTCACCTTCTTCGTTCCTGAAGGTAATGACAGATGGCATCCTGTTGGCAGAGATCCAGCAGGATCGCTTTCTCAACAAGTATGAAGTGCTCATTATCGACGAAGCGCATGAGCGCTCTTTGAATATTGATTTCCTGCTAGGCTATCTCAAGCATCTACTGGATCGTCGTAGAGAGCTGAAGCTGGTAATTACGTCGGCCACGATCGATGTAGAGAAGTTTGCGGCGCACTTTGACGATGCGCCAATCGTCACGGTGTCGGGCCGAACCTATCCGGTAGAAGTGCGTTACCTGCCATTGGATACCCGAATGGAGAACAGGGATAGCGCAGATCCCTTCGCCGATGCCATCGTTGATGCGGTCAAGAGTATCCAGTCTACGGACAGGCAACGGGGAAAACTGTCCGGTGATATCCTGGTTTTCCTGCCGACCGAGCGCGACATCAGGGATACTGCTCAGGTGTTGCGCAAGGAGCGCCTGCAGGACACAGAGATACTGCCGTTGTATGCGCGACTACGGCATTCCGAGCAGGTGAAAATCTTCCAGTCTCATCGGGGGCGCCGCATCGTGTTGGCGACCAATGTGGCGGAAACCTCGATCACCGTGCCCGGCATCAATTACGTGATTGATACTGGCCTTGCGCGCATCAGTCGCTACAGCCTGCAGAACAAGGTTCAGCGCCTTCCCATCGAGGCCGTATCCCAGGCTTCTGCGAAT
The DNA here is from genome assembly GCA_027621405.1 of Pseudomonadota bacterium. Lineage (GTDB taxonomy): Bacteria > Pseudomonadota > Gammaproteobacteria > Pseudomonadales > Pseudohongiellaceae > UBA9145. The sequence continues at coordinate 13,573 of JAQCBT010000005.1, forward strand.
CAACGCAAGGGACGTTGCGGGAGATTAGCCGATGGCATCTGCATCCGGCTTTATTCTGAACAGGATTTCGAGAGCAGGCCGCTCTACACCGATCCGGAGATCCTGCGCACAAACCTGGCATCGGTCATTCTCCGGATGCAGCACCTGAAGCTGGGTGATGTTGCGGAATTTCCATTCCTCGAGGCGCCGGAGAATCGTGCAATCAATGAAGGCTTCAATCTTCTCATCGAGCTCAATGCCCTCAGTAACAAGCGTGAGTTGACCCGGGCAGGGCGCCAGATGGCAGTGCTGCCAGTCGATCCGCGGTTAGGGCGGATGCTGGTTACCGCCGATGCCGAACGCTGCCTTAATGAAATCCTGATAATCGTTAGCGCACTCAGCATCCAGGACCCTCGCGAATCCGGTGCAGAAAACAGGCAGCAGGCGAAGGAACGACAGGAGGAATTTCAGCACCCGGATTCAGACTTCCTCACGCTTGTTAACTTATGGCAAGCGTTCGAGTCGCAACGACAAAACCTGACCCAGGGCCAGTTACGCAAATACTGTAAGCGTTACCATCTGTCCTTCACAAGAATGCGGGAATGGCGTGAAGTCCATCGCCAGTTACTACTGAGTTGCCAGCAGCTGGGCCTGCGTCTTAACAGGGAAAAGGCGGATTATGCTGCGGTACATAAAGCGATTATCAGCGGTTCTCTGAACCAGGTTGCCATGCGCTACGAAGGAAAGCTGTTCCAGGGGAATCGCAACAAGAAATTTACCCTCTTTCCCACTTCCGCGCTGGCAGGCAAGGCCGTCAAATGGATCGTTACCGGTGATCTGATAGAGACTTCACAGACCTTCGCCACGATGGCCGCGAAGATTCAGCCGGAATGGATCGAAGAGAAGGCTCTGCATCTGGTCAAGCGAGAACACTTTAATCCGCACTGGAGCAAGAAGCGTCAACAGGCCATGGTGAATGAGAAGGTAAGCCTCTATGGTCTGGCGATTATCGAGAGCAGGGAAGTTGGACTCAATAATATCGACAACAAGACGGCGCGGGAGTTATTCATTCGTGAGGCGCTGATTCCTGAGGAACTGTCCTACAATCCACCGTTTTTGGTGCATAACAGGGCGCTTCTGGAAGAACTTGAAAAGCAGGAAGAGAAGATCAGGCGCCCGGAGTATTTTGTCAGTGAACGCGACCTGGTGCGCTTTTATGAAGAGCGCATCCCGGAGCATGTTAATTCTACGAACTCCCTGAAAAAATGGCTGCAGAAGTCCGGTGAGCAGGCACAGCAGTCGCTACAGATGTCTGTGGAGAATCTGCTGGATGCAGATCGTGCCGCGGATCATAGCCAATCGTTTCCAGATCATGCGCCGCTGAGACAAAACAGGCTTTCGATCGACTATAAATTTGAACCCGGACATCAACGAGATGGTGCAACCGTGCAGATTCCACTAGCTATCTTGCCGCAGATGACCCAGTCCGATGTGGACTGGGCGGTGCCAGGAATCGTAAAAGAGAAATGCATTGCCTTGCTCAAGGGGCTGCCCAAATCCCTGCGTAAGAATTTTATACCGGTGAGCGGATTTGTGGATCAGATCCTGCCGCAGATGATTCCGGGAGAAGGCGATCTCATTTCCACATTGCTCGCTCAGATCAAGCTCATCAAACGTTTACAGATCGAAAGACAGATGTTCCTCGATGTGGAGTTGCCGCAACACCTGCGAATCAAGCTCTCTATACTCGATGAGGCCGGTCATGAGGTTGCGCTCGGAGACGATATCGATAGCCTGAAGAAACAGTTGGCAGGAGAGCTGGACAGGGCAGCCTATGAGGAGGTGACTCCTGCAAGCGGCCTGCATGAGATCGAGGCCACGGGACTTACAGACTGGAGTATCGGTGACTTGCCGCAGCAGCTGGAAATTGGTGATGAGCTGATCCTGATACGCTACCCGGCGTTGGTGGACTGTGACGATTCGGTGAGTGTCAGCCTGTTTGCCGACGCTGATGACGCGAAGGCTTCGCACGCGCAGGGGCTCACCCGCTTATATATGTTACGAACAGCACAGCAGAGACGTATGCTGCAAAAGCAGATGGCGTCGTTCGAGAAAAAGAATGTGCTGATACTGCCACCAGCTTTGACCCAGTTGGCCGATGAAGCTGTGGTGAGTTGTTACCGTGGTGCATTCAATGTCGACGCAGAGCAGCCCTGGAATAAGGAGCAGTTCGAGCATTGCCTGAATAGGGGCAGGCAGGAGCTGTTTGAAGAAGCATCAAGGCTGGAGTCACTGCTAAGCCAGGTGTTGAAGCACAGGTACGAGGTAATCAAGACCCTGGCAGAATTGAGGAGAGCAGGTCTGCACTATGCCTGTGATGACATAGAAGGGCAATTGCAGGAGCTGTTCAGGGACGGCTTCTTGCAGCACACCCCCCGTATGTGGCTACAACAATATCCGCGTTACCTGCAAGCTATTCGCAAGCGCCTGGAGCTGGCTCCGCATCTCGGCCCCAGGGATCAGGCGCATACGGAAGAACTACAGCGCTTCTGGCAACGCTATCTCGATCTGTGTGATCGAGGGCACATAAGTGCCAGAGAGGAAATTGACTTGCTCAGGTGGATGATTGAAGAATACAGGGTATCGTTGTTTGCCCAATCTCTCGGCACCCACATCCCGGTTTCTGCCAAACGCCTCCATAAGCATTGGGAGCAGTTACGTGGTTAGACGGTTCCTGTTTGTTCTCCTGTAACAAAGCAAGGGATTTAGGGTCTAAACCAGCACGAATCGCATTATCGGTGTTATGAAACACAAATTTAATATATTGATCAGTAAGCTCAGTCGCAGTCTTTGGCATGTAAGCTGTCTGCTGTTGCTGATGCTGCCTCTCGCCAGCCATGCCCAGACACCTGATCCATGGATGCAGGGGAATAAACGGGTTTTCGCCTTCAATGATTTCTTCGACCGCATACTCGTTCGCCCCATAGCCACGACGTACACCACGTTCGTGCCCCGTTTTGCGCGCCAGGGAATCGGAAACTTCTTCAGTAACATTAACGACATCAATGTATTTGTGAACGACGTGTTACAGCTGAAGTTCGATGACGCGGTTACCGATTCCGGGCGCTTCCTCGTCAACAGCACCATTGGTATTGGTGGATTTCTCGATGTGGCCAGTGACCTAGGTCTGCACAAGAACGAGGAAGACTTCGGCCAGACGCTTGGCTTCTGGGGAGTTGGAACCGGCCCCTATGTGATGCTACCGGTTTTCGGCGCCAGCAATGTCAGGGATGCCTTCGGCCTGACCCTGGACACTCTCTTCAACCCTATCCAGTATCACGACGAGCCCTCGGTGCGTCTGCCACTGATACTGCTGCAGGAGATCGACACCAGGGCGTCCCTGCTGGCACTGGATGAACTGGTGACCGGTGACCGCTACCTGTTCGTGCGCGAGGCTTATATTCAACGCCGGCAATATCTCGTAAATGACGGGGAAGTCGATGACGAATTCGGAGCATTCTAAGTTCGTTCGAGAAGCCAATTCGCCAAAATTGCACTAAACTAGGGATTGCAATACCCCCGAAAAATGCAGGGGTTTGGTGAGTGCCCGGCAAGGAAGCCTGGAAGTGGGTACTTTGAAGTTGGCATAGACAGGGCTGCTCAATAATCAAGCAGCGCCACCGTGATGATTTCCTCCAATCTGGCTGAACCAGCCTCTGTTCAAGCTGCGCGCCTGCTCGTCATCGATGACGATCCTGCCGTTCGCCTGAGTATTCGCGGCTTCCTCGAAGACAGTGGTTTCACCGTGCTGGAGGCCGACAGCGGGAAGCAGGGGGTTTCAATCTGCGCCGAACAGCATCCTGACCTGGTGCTCTGCGATTTGCGCCTCCCGGACCTGGATGGACTGGAAGTGATACGCAGTGTCACGTCAACACACATCAATATTCCTGTCATCGTTATCTCGGGCCTGGGCGAGGTGCACGATGTCGTACAGGCGCTACGACTCGGTGCGGCAGATTACCTGACCAAACCCATCAAGGATCTGGAAGTACTGGAGCACTCGATTCGCCGCAGTCTGAACCAGGCTGAGTTGATCGCCCAGAACAAGTCCTATGCCGAACAATTGGAGAATACGAATTTCCAGTTGCGTCATTCCCTGGATCTCCTCCGTGTCGACCAGCAGGCGGGCCGCTCTGTGCAGACCCAACTGCTTCCTGAAACTCCATTTGTCACAGATCACTTCTGCTGCCAGCATCGTATAGTTCCTTCACTCTATCTAAGCGGTGATTCAACTGATTACTGGGAAACAGAGGACGGCAGTCTTGTATTCTACGTGGCAGACGTATCCGGGCATGGGGCATCATCGGCGTTCGTGACAGTATTGTTGAAATATGTTGGCAGGAACACCGCCAGGCAACAGCGCCGAAAATATGGCAGCCTCTCTGCAAAATGGCTGCTCAATACAATGAACAGTGAACTGCACCAGGCAAACCTGCAGAAACACGCAACTGCATTCCTGGGCATACTCGATCCTGAAGGCAAGGAGCTCGAATATGCGGCAGCGGGGCACTACCCGATGCCCGTTCTGAGCATGGGCGGTGAACACAGATTCCTGCAGTGCAGCAGTCTACCTCTGGGCGTGAGGGGGCAGACAGACTACGAGATTACGCGGATTCAGATCAGGGAAGACTTCAGGATGAACCTGTTCTCCGATGGGGTATTGGAATTGATGGATCATGCTTCCCTGGTAGAAAAGGAGATTGCCCTGCTGGAGTTGATCGCGGAGGCCGATGGGGATTTCGAGACGATAAAGTCACGACTCAACCTGGAGAATATTTCCAACGCCCCGGACGATATCGCGCTGCTCACCGTGCAGCGTCGAACATCCTGAACGCCACTGCTACTGATTCCGTACTTTCAGCTTCATGCGAATGAAGTCACTGTGCGAGACATAGATCAGCTCTGACACCTTGCGGATCAAGTGCTCTTCGTACTTGTCGAGTTCATCATCGGAATACGCCACTCGCCACATGTTCTCGATCAGGCGAAGTTTTTCATCATAGTCATATTCGTCGTTGATCAATCGGGTGAACTCAAACAATGAGGTAGCCTGGCTGGCCTGTTGTTCCGCCAATTGGTGCATGGCATCCAGTTCTGTTTCTGGAATGTTGAGGCTGGTCTGGAGCAGGTCCAGGAATTCATCGGTTTCCCTTTGATCGAGTTCGTGATCAGATTTCATGACTTCAATCAGGAGGGCCGCGCTGGCCAGGTTGGAGCTGGAGGCGCAGATTTCCCCTTTAGAGCCCTCGTTCGATTTCAGCTTCGCTTCGAAATAGGACTTTATGGAATTCAACATAGGGATATCCGGTTAATAAATTTCAGGTTCCTTAGCTGACAAAATTTATCGCATCGCAGAGGACATTGATACCAGCATCTTTGCGGTGGGCGTGCATGCTCAAGTGGCGCCGAAACTGCTTGCCGCCTTTTTGCCCCTTGAACAGGCCCAGCACGTGTCGGGTCATGTGGTGCAAGGGAGAGCCCTGTGCCAATTCTCTTTCCATATACGGAATATAGTCGAGCAGGTATTCGATCCGGGTCTTGCTGCAGGCTTGTTCGCCGAACAGTTCACTGTCTATATTATGCAGGATATAGGGGTTCTGATAGGCTTCCCGCCCCATCATGATGCCATCGACATGCTGCAACATGGCCCTGGTTTGCTGCAAGGTAGAGATGCCACCATTGATGACGATTTTCAGGTCGGGAAAGCGTTCTTTTACCCTGAATACCCGTTCGTAGTTTAGGGGTGGGATCTCCCGGTTTTCCTTGGGGCTGAGTCCTTCAAGGATCGCTATCCGGGCATGAATGACAAACAGGTCGCAACCAGCATTGGCCACCGTATCCACGAATCTCATCAGATGCTGCTCCGAGTCCAGGTCATCAACGCCGATTCGGCATTTGACAGTAACAGGTACTTCAGACACGGCGCCCATGGCTTCTATGCACCGGGCTACCAGCGTTGGGTCAGTCATCAGGCAGGCACCAAACGCCCCGGACTGCACGCGCGGGCTGGGGCAGCCGACATTGAGATTGATCTCGGCATAGCCTGCCTTGTTGCCCATTTCGGTGGCAGCGGCCAGTTCTTCAGGATTACTGCCCCCCAGTTGCAGCGCCACCGGGTGCTCGGCCGGGTCGTAGTGCAGCAGGTAATCTGCGTCCCCGTGCTTCAATGCAGAGCTGGTGACCATCTCTGTGTACAGCAGGGCACGACGTGTAAACAGCCGCAGGAACATCCGATCATGACGATCAGTCCAGTCCATCATGGGGGCGACGCAGAAAAGATGCTCTGGAGTAGCAGTCCTGGCCAGCTGGTTGTGTAATGAAGTATGAGGCATGCAATGTTGGGCTGTTAGTCAGGGTCGTCTCTTTTAGAGGGTGTGTGTTTTTAGCGGAAGCCAACAGGCGTGTCAAATAACGGGCCCATTGCCCCGCTCAGGCACCTGGCTGCGCCGCTGACCAATGGGAATTACCAGGCATTCGCGTATAATCTGCGCCTTCAATATCCAGCGTCCGGTAAAGACAAGAAGTATGACTGAAGTTAGAACCCGAATCGCTCCGTCCCCAACGGGTGATCCCCATGTAGGAACAGCCTATATCGCCCTGTTCAACCGTTGCTTCGCCCATAGCCAGGGTGGAAAATTTATTCTCAGGATCGAGGACACAGATCAGCAGCGCAGCACAGGCAAATCGGAGCAGGACATCCTGGAATCCCTGCGCTGGTTGGGACTGGATTGGGATGAAGGGCCGGGTCGGGAAGGGGACTGTGGACCCTACCGGCAGAGCGATCGTACCCACATCTATCGGCAGCATATTGAGGCCCTGCTTGAGGCCGGCCATGCCTTCCATTGTTTCTGCACATCTGAGCGTCTGGATGAATTGCGTAAGCAGCAGATGGTCGACAAGCAGCAGCTTGGTTATGACGGTCACTGCCTTGGGCTTACCCAGGAAGAAGTCAGTAATAAACTGGCGTCAGGTATCCCACATGTCATTCGCATGAAGATCCCTGAACATGGAGAGTGTGAATTCGAGGACCTGTTGCGTGGCACGGTCAGCATCGCCTGGTCACAGGTCGATATGCAGGTACTGATCAAGTCAGATGGCCTGCCAACCTATCATTTTGCCAATGTCGTGGATGATCACCTGATGGGTATCAGCCACGTTATTCGCGGTGAAGAATGGATTAACTCGGTGCCGAAGCATGTGCAGCTGTATCGCTCATTTGGCTGGCGGGAACCTGTGTTCTGCCATATGCCTCTGCTGAGGAACCCTGACAAGAGCAAGCTAAGCAAACGCAAGAATCCTACCAGTATCAACTATTATCGAGACATGGGGTATCTGCCTGAAGCCGTGGTGAATTACCTGGGAATGATGGGTTGGTCAATGCCGTCCGGGGAAGAGAAGTTTTCCCTGGCGGAAATGGAATCGAGTTTTGACATCAGCCGAGTCTCCCTGGGCGGCCCGATCTTCGACGTGGAGAAGCTGAGTTGGCTGAACGGTCGTTATCTTCGGGAAAACCTCAGCGATGGGGAATTCGCGGCGCGCTTCCTGCAGTGGGCCACCGCCGGAGGTCGGCTGGAACGGGTAGTGCCGTTACTCAAGGAACGAGTGGAAAGATTTACCGATGTAGTAGGCCTGGGCAGCCTGTTTATAGACGGGGTTATCCAGCTACAGGCTGAGAATTTTAAGCACAAGCAACTGAATGACGAGACTATGGTGAAGATACTGCAATACACACTGTGGCGCCTCGAGGCTCTGCAGAGCTGGGACAGGGACGCCATCGAGTCCTGCTTTCAGGAGCTGGCGAGCCAGTTGGAACTCAAGATTCGGGATTTCCTGTTCCCGCTGTTCATAGTCATCAGCGGCAAGGCTGTATCAACATCGGTGATCGAGTCTGTAGCCATCCTCGGTCTCGACATCTCCCGTGCCCGAATCCGCCACGGCATCGAAGTGCTCGGGGGTGTCTCCAACAAGGCCGCAAAGCGGCTGGAGAGCGAATTCCAGAAGCTGGGATAAGCGGGTTTTGAAATTGACAGTGCCGGGGAGTGTGCTTAGAATGCGCAGTCCTTCGCTCAGCGCATGTGGGGCCTTAGCTCAGCTGGGAGAGCGCAACACTGGCAGTGTTGAGGTCACCGGTTCGATCCCGGTAGGCTCCACCAACTTAGCTCGCTTACGCTCGCTAAGTTTAGTTCGTTGATCAACTCCCCTGTGTTGAAAGAACTCTAGCTGGGTCGAATAGACCTTCTGATTCCCAGTGTCCCCGCTAACGCTAGTCTAAAGGACAGCAGTATTCAGCAGACTCATGGCGCATTAAGAATGTTCGTTAATCAATCCCCCTGTACAAGAAGAACTCTAGCTGGGTCGAATAGACCTTCTGATTTCCAGCAAGCCTGCTAACACTAGACTGAAGGACGGCAGGATTTCCCAGACTCATGGCTCGCGTTCTGATCGTCAGGCAGCGAATCTATCGAAGACTAATTCCCGCCGCTAACTCGCGTCGAAGATGGGTGCGAGTCAGACTCAAAAGCCATCAAGAATCTGTTGCTATGTCATAGCGAAGAAAACGCCCTGAAAAAGCAAACTAACCTGGATAATCTCTCTTGGTATGACCTTTGTATAGCTGCCGCGGTCTACCAATCTTATAGGGGTTGCTCAACATCTCATGCCAATGAGCAATCCACCCAGGCGTACGTCCAGTCGCAAAGATCACTGTGAACATCTCGGTAGGAATGCCAATCGCCTTAAGAATGATCCCTGAATAGAAATCCACGTTCGGGAACAGCTTGCGCTCGATGAAGTATTCATCTTCCAGCGCGATCTTCTCCAGCTTCTTCGCCATGCGCAGAAGTGGGTCGTTCTCAGCACCCAGCTCGTCGAGAACCTCATCACAGATGCCGCGTATAACAGTCGCCCTTGGGTCATAGTTCTTGTAGACGCGGTGACCAAAACCCATCAGCCGGAAGGGATCATTCTTGTCCTTGGCGCGACCGATGTATTCTTCGATGCGGGATTCGTCGCCAATCTCATTCAACATGTCCAGCACGGCCTCGTTGGCGCCACCGTGGGCAGGTCCCCACAATGCGGCGATTCCGGAAGCGATACAGGCATAAGGATTAGTACCGGTGGAGCCGGCGAGACGAACAGTCGAGGTCGAAGCATTCTGTTCATGATCGGCATGTAGCAGGAACAGTGTATCCATCGCCTTGGCCAGGATCGGGCTGACGTTGGGTTCCTCGCAGGGGGTGCCAAACATCATGTGCAGGAAGTTTTCCGCGAAACCCATTTTGTTCTGTGGGTACATGAAAGGCTGGCCCATGCCGTGTTTGAAGCACATCGCCGCCAGTGTCGGCATCTTGGCGATGACACGGTGGGCGGCCAGCAGGCGATGATCAGCATTATCGATGTCCAGGTCGTCGTGGTAGAAGGCAGACAGACCGCCGACTACCGCACACAGCATGGCCATTGGGTGGGCATCGCGGGGGAAGCCCCGGAAGAACTGGTGAATCGCCTCGTCGACCATGGTGTGGTAACGAATCGTGTTTTCAAATTTATCGGCTTCCTGCTTGCTGGGAAGTTCACCGTGAAGCAGGAGATAGCAAGTTTCCAGGAAATTGGATTTTTCAGCTAATTGTTCGATCGGGTAACCGCGATGCAGCAATACGCCGGCGCCACCATCGATGTAAGTTATGTCGGATTCGCAGGCAGCGGTGGAGACGAAACCCGGGTCATAGGTAAATACGCCTTGTGCGACCAGTCCTCTAACATCGATGACGTCAGGTCCAGTACTTCCTGAATAGACGGGCAACTCAATAGGGCTGTCTTTCCCATCAATACTTAACTGGGCCTTCTTCTCACTCATAGGTGGCTCCTGCGCAAATTGATTAGTAGCTAATTGGGAGGGCGGACGCGCCGGGTCTGTTCCCTGTTGGCGCTGATGTCCTGTACAGCAGGCTCTTTGTCCGGTCCGAATCGGGGTGGAGAGAATAGGGAGTAAGTCCGTGTTTTGTCAAATCTTTGCGCCCTGTTTGAAGCGGGTAATGACGGTCATAAAGCTGTCTTAATTCTGTGTCTGCACGATGCCTGGCTTAACTAGCCGGGCGCATTTTCAGCAGTTTGTGCTAAACCAAATAGAGGGGTTTTGCGAAATTCCCGACCTATTCTTCAATAGACGACAATGTATTGTCATTTTAGAGCGTCGAATCTCCGGATTTGTTGGTTTTGAGCAGGCGAAAGTCATATACTTTGCGCCCGTTATAGCCCCAATTTGTGTAATTAATTCAAGCAGTTTGCGAATTCTCAGGGAACTACGGGAACGGCCTTGATCGCTTGCATGCTAGCTAACGGAAAGAGCGCCACGTGAAAGACACCAGACCTGTAAATCTCAACCTGATTCTCTTCAAGTGGCCGTTGCCCGCGCTTACCTCCATCCTGCACCGCATTTCTGGAGTAGCGCTATTCTTCGGCACGGCTGTACTGTTGTATTTATTACAATTATCTCTCGAATCCCAGGCCGGTTTTGATCTGGCCCTGGAAATAGTGGCCTCCACGGTGGGCAAGATCATCCTCTGGCTGATCGTTGCGGCTCTGGCCTATCACCTGATCGCCGGTGCCAAACACTTGCTGATGGACATGGGAATCGGAGAAACCAGGGAGGGGGCAAAGACCGGTGCCATCGTGACCCTGGTGTTGTTTGCCATCAGCGCGGTTCTGGCGGGGGTGTGGTTATGGTAACTAACGCGACGAGTTTCAGCCGTTCCGGTCTCACCGACTGGATAATCCAGCGCTTCAGCGCCATCGTACTGGGTGCTTATACGCTCTGCATCATGGGCAGCCTGCTGACCACACCCGCTATGACTTACGAGCAGTGGCGCGAATTATTCGATTCCACGGCCATGGGTATGTTCAGCATGATCACCCTGATCGCCCTCTGTGGGCATGCCTGGATCGGCATGTGGACTGTGGGTACTGACTATCTGACAGCCAGCCACCTGGGCAAGGGAGCCACTATTATCCGCCTGGGCTACCAGGCAGCGTGTGTACTACTCATTGCAGTTTACCTGCTCTGGGGTATCGAAATTTTTTGGGGTAGCTAGATGTCAGGATTCAGGACCATTTCATTCGACGCAGTGATCGTGGGTGGCGGTGGCGCCGGTATGCGAGCGGCTCTGCAACTCGCACAGTCCGGATACAAGACTGCGGTTGTATCCAAAGTATTTCCAACACGCTCCCACACGGTCTCCGCCCAGGGTGGTATCACCTGCGCGATCGCCAGTGCCGATCCCAACGATGATTGGCGTTGGCACATGTATGACACCGTGAAGGGCTCGGATTATATCGGTGACCAGGACGCTATCGAATACATGTGCAGTGAGGGACCCCAGACTGTGTTCGAACTGGAGCACATGGGTTTGCCTTTTTCCCGCACCGAGAATGGTCGCATCTATCAAAGACCTTTTGGTGGGCAGTCCAAGGACTTCGGCAAAGGCGGTCAGGCGGCACGCACCTGTGCCGCAGCAGACCGCACCGGCCACGCGCTGCTGCATGCCCTCTATCAGGGTAACCTGAAAAACAACACCGTATTCTTCAATGAATGGTATGCCGTGGACCTGGTGCGTAATCAGGACGGGGCCATCGTCGGAGTTATATCGATTTGTATCGAAACCGGCGAAGTGGTGTTTATCGAATCCAAGGCTACCGTGTTCGCCACCGGTGGCGCGGGTCGCATCTACGCCTCAACCACCAACGCCCTGATCAATACCGGTGACGGTGTTGGTATGGCTCTACGTGCCGGGTATCCCATGCAGGACATGGAAATGTGGCAATTCCATCCAACCGGCATCTATGGTGCCGGAACCCTGGTGACCGAAGGTTGTCGGGGCGAGGGTGGATACCTGATTAACAAGGATGGTGAACGTTTCATGGAGCGTTACGCGCCCAATGCCAAAGACCTTGCTGGCCGGGATGTGGTAGCCAGGTCCATGGTTCTGGAAATCCTTGAAGGTCGCGGCTGTGGCGAAAAGGGTGATCACGTCATGCTGAAGCTGGATCACCTGGGGGCTGATGTGCTCAACGCCAAGCTGCCGGGAATACTGGAGCTGTCGCGAACCTTCGCCCATGTGGATCCGATCAAGGAGCCGATTCCTGTAGTACCGACCTGTCACTACATGATGGGCGGTATTCCAACCAATATTCATGGTCAGGCCCTGATGCAGAACGGCGCCGGTGAAGACGAGATCATTCCAGGCCTGTTTGCTGTGGGCGAAGTGGCTTGCGTATCCGTCCACGGTGCGAATCGACTCGGCGGCAACAGCCTGCTCGACCTGGTGGTATTCGGTCGCTCGGCCGGCAAACACATCGAGGAGATGCTGGGCCAGGGCATCGAGCAGCGTCACGCCAGCGATACCGACATCGATGAGGCTACCCAACGCCTGAATCGACTGAATGAATCCAGCAGTGGCGAAAGCGTGCCGCAACTGCGTGCGGAGTTGCAAGAGATCATGCAGAACCACTTCGGCGTATTCCGCAAGGGTGAATTCATGCAGGAAGGCATTGTCAAACTGCAAGGGATACGCGAGCGGTTACAGAACCTGCATCTCGAGGACAAGAGCAACACCTTTAATACGGCGCGCATTGAAGCGCTGGAACTGGAAAACCTGTTTGAAGTGGCTGAGGCAACTGCGATCGCTGCTGAAGCGCGCAACGAGAGTCGAGGCGCGCATGCCCGTGACGATTTTCGCGAACGTGATGATGACAACTGGCTTTGCCACTCATTGTACTTCCCGAAGGACAAGCGAGTTGGCAAGCGCGGTGTGAACTTCAAACCGAAGACTGTAGACACCTTCGAGCCCAAGGTGAGGACTTATTAGTCTGTTCGGCAGCGCATTATATGCAGAGCCGATTGGATTTATAGAAACGATTTTGATTCAAGATTGTGCCAGGTGACAAGTGTTAGTAAGTATTTATCGATATAACCCGGAAACTGATGACAAGCCTCACATGCAGGATTTTGAGGTCAAGATTCCTGAGGGTAAGGACATAATGGTCCTTGATGTGCTCGCTCTTGTGAAAGAGCAGGACGCCACAGTGGCCTATCGACGTTCATGTCGAGAGGGGGTCTGTGGTTCGGATGGGATGAACATGAACGGTACCAATGGGCTGGCCTGTATTACGGCCATCTCCGAGGTTGGCGGCCCGGCGAAGAAACTGGTATTGCGACCATTGCCAGGTTTGCCCGTGATCCGCGACCTGGTCGTCGACATGTCAATTTTTTACAAGCAGTTCGAGAAAGTTCAGCCATACCTGATCAACAACGAACCGCCACCGGCAATCGAGAGGCTGCAGTCTCCGGAGGATCGAGCGAAGCTGGACGGGCTCTACGAATGCATCCTCTGCGCCTGCTGTAGTACCAGCTGCCCCTCATTCTGGTGGAATCCAGACAAGTTCATCGGTCCAGCAGGCTTGTTGCAGGCTTATCGCTTTCTGGCTGACAGTCGCGATACAGCGACCGCCGAGAGGCTTGGCAACCTGGACGATCCATTCAGCGTTTTTCGTTGTCGCGGCATCATGAACTGTGTTGCCGTCTGCCCCAAAGGCCTTAATCCAACCAGGGCTATCGGTCACATCCGAAGCATGCTTATTTCCCAGGGTACATAAATTCATTAGTGCGTTTGGCAACCGCACATAGTAGCGGTAGCTCGCAAAGGATAATGCTATGCACGACAGTATGATGGAGGCAATGTGGAGTACCGGCCACCTATCCGGAAGCAATGCCGAATATGTCGAAGAGTTATATGAAAGCTATCTGGCGGATCCAGATTCTGTTCCTCTGCAGTGGCGAAATTTTTTCGACACACTTCCTTCTGCCAATGGCAATAAGGGCGGAGATGTTTCTCATGCAGCCATCAGGAGAGACTTCAAGACTTTAAGCAAGGTCAGTCGCTTTGCGCCCGTTCTCAGTAACGAGGCAGTCGTAAACTCTGAGCACGAAAGCAAGCAGGTGCAAGTCCTGCAGCTAATCAGTTCCTATCGGGTCCGCGGACACCAGAAGGCCCAGCTCGATCCTCTCGGTATTATGCACCGTGAGCGAGTACCCGATCTGGAGCTGGAATTCCATGATCTTTCCCCAATCGATTATTCGACGATCTTCCAGACTGGCTCGCTGTTCATCAGCAAGGACAAGGCCACCCTGCGTGAGATAACGGATACCCTGGAGCGCATCTACTGCAGTTCCGTGGGTTACGAATTCATGCACATCGTTAACCTGGAAGAGAAGCAGTGGATTCAGAAGCGTATCGAGAGCACCGATGGCTTCCCAACCTATGGCGATGACGTGAAGCGCCACCTGCTGGAGCGCTTGACGGCTGCCGAGGGTCTGGAAAAGCACCTGGATTCCAAGTACCCCGGCACCAAGCGTTTCGGCCTGGAGGGTGGTGAAAGCCTTATTCCTGCCCTGGATGAGCTCGTGCAACGCTCAGGCAAGTATGGCGCCAAGGAAATAGTCCTGGGGATGGCTCACCGGGGCCGCCTCAACGTGTTGGTCAATATCCTTGGTAAGAACCCGGCCGACCTGTTCGATGAGTTTGAAGGCAAGGCGGTATACCGCAGCTCCGGTGACGTTAAATATCACCAGGGTTTCTCGTCCAATATCATGACCGCCGGTGGGGAATTGCACATGGCGATGGCGTTTAATCCGTCTCACCTGGAGATTGTTGCTCCAGTAGTTGAGGGCTCGGTGCGCGCTCGCCAATCGCGACGCAAGGATCTGGACGGTAATCTGGTAGTCCCGATTATCTGTCATGGCGATGCCGCCTTCGCTGGCCAGGGCGTTGTCATGGAAACGTTCCAGATGTCCCAGACCAGGGCTTTCAAGACTGGTGGCACCGTGCACATAATCGTGAACAACCAGGTTGGCTTCACAACTTCCCGTCAGGACGACGCCCGTTCCACGGAATACTGCACTGATGTCGCACGTATGGTGCAGGCGCCAATCTTCCATGTAAATGCGGATGACCCGGAAGCCGTGCTGTTTGTGACACAATTGGCCCTGGATTTCCGCTATGAATTCAAGAAAGACGTGGTGATTGACCTGGTCTGCTATCGACGCCGGGGTCACAACGAGACGGACGAACCTTCAGCAACCCAGCCGCTGATGTATGCCAAGATAAAGCAGCATCCTTCCACCCGTGCACTGTATGCAGAGAAGCTGGCGGCAGAAGGCCTGGTAACAATGGCCTACGCCGAACAGATGAATGCCGGTTACAGGAATGCCCTGGACAAGGGTAATCACGTGGTTAAGAGCCTAGTGAAAGAGCCTTCGATCGAGTTGTTCGTCGATTGGAGTCCCTATCTGGGTCACGACTGGAGTCCCCATTACAACACATCGATTCCTCTGAAGAATCTGCAGGCGCTGGCGAAGAAGCTGGTAGATCTGCCGAAGGACCTGAGCGTACAGCGCCAGGTACAGAAGGTATACAGCGACCGTGCTGCAATGGCCGCGGGCGAATCACCGGTTGACTGGGGTTTTGCCGAGACACTGGCCTACGCCAGTGTTATCACCAGTGGCAATTCCGTTCGTATTACCGGCCAGGATGTTGGACGTGGCACCTTTTCTCATCGTCACGCTGTCATCTATGACCAGAGGACGAACGAGGATTATATTCCACTGCAGAAGATCGCTCCGGATCAGAGCAAGTTCTCGATCTACGACTCGCTGTTGTCAGAAGAAGCCGTATTGGCCTTTGAATATGGCTATGCCACCACGACCCCTAACGCATTGGTCATCTGGGAAGCGCAGTTCGGCGATTTTGCCAATTCTGCCCAGGTGGTAATCGATCAGTTCATCACCAGTGGTGAGCACAAGTGGCAGCGGCTGTGTGGCCTGACCTTGCTCCTGCCCCATGGTTACGAAGGGCAGGGTCCGGAACATTCGTCCGCCCGACTCGAACGTTTCCTGCAGCTGTGTGCCGAGCACAATATCCAGGTGTGCCTGCCTACGACCTCGGCTCAGGTGTTCCACATGCTGCGCAAACAGGTGTTGTGCCCGCTGCGTAAACCGCTGGTGGTCATGTCGCCGAAGAGTCTGCTGCGACACAAGGAGACAGTTTCCAGCCTTGAGGAACTCGCCGAAGGCTCTTTCCGTGTGGTCATCGATGAAACAGATGAGATCGACAAGGAGAAGGTGCGCAAGGTAATCATCTGTGCCGGGAAGGTTTACTACGACCTGCGCAGTGAACGACGCACACGTGGCCTGAACGATATTGCAATCATCCGCCTGGAGCAGTTGTATCCGTTCCCGCAGGATGATTTCGAGCAGTGCATGCTGCAGTACAAGAACGTGGAAGAAATTATCTGGTGCCAGGAAGAGCCGATGAACCAGGGCGCCTGGTACTCGAGCCAGCACCATATGCGAAGGACTATTGCTGAACACTTCCCGAATATCTGGCTTGGTTATGCAGGAAGGGAAGCTTCTGCTGCAGCAGCGGCTGGTTATCCAGCCCTGCACATCAGCCAACAGCGGCAATTTATCGATGAGGCATTGAGCTAGCTCGTCGGGAAAATTGAGAAAGATAACTTAAAAAAATAAGAGGGCAACGAGCCCGCTTGCGCTAATCAAGTAGGATCAGTCATGACAATTGAAATCAAGGCGCCAACGCTACCAGAGTCAGTCCCGGATGGCACGATCGCTACCTGGTACAAGAAAGTAGGTGAGAGCGTTTCCCGAGATGAATTACTGGTGGATATCGAGACCGACAAGGTGGTCATCGAAGTGGTTTCACCTAACGATGGTGTATTAAAGGAAATACTCAAGGACTCCGGCGATACCATTGTCAGCAATGAATCGATTGGCGTCATCGAAGCCGGCGCCTCGGCACCGGCACCAGAGCCCGCCGCCGAGGCAACGGCTGCTGCGGCACCTGCCACCAGCTCGGCTTCCCAGTCAGCGAGCGAGGAAGCGGCAATGCTCAGCCCGGCCGCCCGCAAGCTTGCGGAAGAGAACAATGTGGATATCGACTCCGTGCACGGTTCCGGCAAGGATGGACGTATAACCAAGGAAGATATCATCAAGCATCTGGAAACCCCGGCTGTGAGCCCGGCACCGGTGGCGGCGCCCGAATTGAGCCTGACAGCCAGTGCGAGTGGTCGCATCGAAGAGCGGGTTCCCATGAGTCGACTGCGAGCCAAGGTTGCCGAACGACTGCTTGAAGCGACCCAGACCACAGCCATGCTGACTACCTTCAACGAGGTGAACATGGAACCGGTCATGACTATTCGTAATCGGTATAAAGATGAGTTTGAGAAGGCTCACGATGGGGTTCGACTCGGCTTCATGTCTTTCTTCGTGCGCGCATCCATCGAGGCGTTGAAACGTTTCCCTGCGGTCAATGCATCTATCGACGGTGGTGACATCGTCTACCACGGATACCAGGATATCGGCGTTGCGGTATCTTCTCCCCGTGGGCTTGTGGTTCCTGTGCTACGCAATGCAGACAATATGGGACTGGCCCAGATCGAGAAAGAAATTCGTGGATTCGGAGAAAAAGCCAGAGACGGCAAGCTCGCGATTGAAGAAATGACAGGTGGCACCTTTACTATCTCGAATGGCGGAGTCTTCGGATCTCTGCTTTCAACTCCTATTCTCAATCCACCTCAGACAGCGATTCTGGGAATGCACAAGATTCAGGATCGCCCCATGGCGGTGGATGGCGAGGTCAAGGTGCTGCCCATGATGTACCTTGCTCTGTCATACGACCATCGCATGATCGATGGCAAGGAAGCCGTGCAATTCCTGGTAACAATCAAGGAGTTATTGGAAGATCCCACGCGACTCATTCTGGAAATCTGATATTTCCACAGCAAAGGCGACTTAAAAGGTTATGAGTAAAGAATTTGAGGTAGTAGTGATTGGTTCCGGCCCGGCTGGCTACCATGCCGCGATTCGCGCAGCCCAGCTTGGGTTCAAGACAGCCTGCATAGAAAAGTGGCTAAACAAGGACGACAAGACTGTCTATGGTGGTACTTGCCTCAATGTTGGCTGCATTCCGTCCAAGGCCCTGCTTGATACTTCGCATAAATATGTAGAAGCACAGCACGACTTCGAAACCCACGGCATCAAGGTGGGCAAGGTCGGCATCGATGTGCCCGCCATGATCCAGCGCAAGGATAATGTGGTCAAGCAACTCACTGGTGGTGTCGCCGGCCTGTTTACTGCCAACAAGGTAGAAGGTATCAGCGGTACTGGTAAGGTTATTGCCAAAGACAAGGTGTTGGTTACCGGTCACGATGGCAAGCAGGAAGAACTGCTCACCAAGTACATCATCATAGCGGCGGGCTCTGTGCCAATCGATATTCCGCCGGCACCTGTGGATCAGGATACCATCGTCGATTCCACGGGTGCGCTGGAGTTCCAGGCTGTGCCCAAGCGTCTCGGTGTGATCGGAGCCGGGGTGATAGGTCTCGAGCTTGGCAGTGTGTGGTCTCGTCTTGGCGCCGAGGTTGTTATCCTCGAAGCGCTGGATGAATTCCTGCCCATGGTGGATCGGCAGATCGCCAAGGAAGCAAGCAAGATCCTTACCGCACAGGGACTCGAGATCAAGCTTGGTGCCCGGGTAACAGGCAGCAAGGTCGGCAAGGGTGCGAAGAAGAGCGTTACGGTGGAGTACACGGACAAGAATGGTGAGCAGAAAGCTACCTTCGACAAATTGATAGTGGCCGTAGGCAGGAAACCCTACACAGTTGACCTGCTGGATCCAGCGGTCGGCATCGAACAGGATGAGCGTGGCTTCATCAAGGTTAACGACTACTGTGAAACCAGTGTACCGAACGTTTATGCGGTCGGTGACCTGGTGCGCGGCCCCATGCTGGCACACAAGGGCATGGAAGAGGGCATCATGGTGGCGGAAAGGCTGGCCGAGCAGAAGGCGCAGGTCAACTACGCCCTGGTTCCTTCAGTCATCTATACCCATCCTGAAATCGCCTGGGTGGGCAAGAATGAGGAGCAATTAAAAGAAGAAGGTGTGGACTACAACGTCGGCGTCTTCCCCTTCGTGGCCAGTGGTCGTGCCCTGGCTGCCAATGATGCCGAGGGCATGGTTAAGCTCATCGCCGACGCCAGGACCGATCGCATCCTCGGCTGCCACATCATCGGCCCCAGTGCCGCAGACCTGTTGCAGCAGGCGGCCATCGCCATGGAATTCAGCGGCAGCGCCGAAGACCTGGGCATCACCATGTTCTCGCACCCGACCTTGTCGGAGGCGCTGCATGAAGCGGCCCTGGCAGCGAATGGCCACGCGATTCACATCGGTAACCGCCGGCGCAAGAAATAACACGCAATAACTGGCGCTGAGAATCAAACAATAAAAAGTTCTACCCAAACGGAGCATTCATGAATTTACACGAATACCAGGCAAAGCAGTTGTTTGCCGAGTATGGCCTGCCAGTGTCAAAGGGCATGGCCGTCGACACGCCGGAAGCTGCCGCGGCCGCTACCACTGAGATAGGTGGCAATAAATGGGTGGTGAAAGCCCAGGTACATGCCGGGGGCAGGGGCAAGGCCGGTGGCGTGAAACTCGTTGACTCGGCTGCCGAGGCGGAAGAGTTTGCCCGCCAGTGGCTGGGCAAGAACCTGGTGACCTACCAGACCGACGCCAACGGTCAACCGGTGAGCAAGATTCTCGTGGAATCCTGCACGGATATCGCGCAAGAGCTTTATCTCGGCGCCGTAGTAGATCGAGCCACCCGACGCATCGTCTTCATGGCCTCCGTTGAAGGCGGTGTGGAGATCGAGAAGGTTGCCGCCGAAACGCCGGAAAAAATTCTCAAGGCAACGATCGATCCATTGACTGGTCCGCAGCCTTACCAGGGCAGGGATCTGGCATTCCGTCTCGGTCTCGAAGGAGACCAGATCAAGCAGTTCACGAAACTGTTCCTGGGTCTGGCTAAACTGTTTGAGGATCTGGACCTGTCCCTGCTCGAGATCAACCCGCTGGTGATTACGGAAGCAGGCAACCTGCATTGCCTGGATGGCAAGATCAATATCGACGGTAATGCACTCTATCGTCAGCCCAGGCTGCAGGCCATGCATGATCCCAGTCAGGATGATGAGCGAGAGGCCCAGGCCGCACAGTGGGAACTGAACTACGTGGCGCTAGATGGCAATATCGGATGCATGGTGAATGGCGCAGGCCTGGCCATGGGTACCATGGACATCGTGCAGCTGTTCGGAGGTTCTCCAGCCAACTTCCTCGACGTGGGAGGCGGCGCAACCAAGGAGCGGGTCAGCGAAGCCTTCAAGATAATCCTCTCTGACGAAAACGTGAAGGCGGTTCTGGTCAACATCTTTGGCGGAATCGTGCGTTGTGACCTGATTGCCGAAGGAGTGATCGGTGCGGTGGAAGAAGTGGGGGTCGAAGTACCTGTGGTAGTCAGGTTGGAAGGAAACAATGCCGAACTCGGCCGCGAAGTGCTGAGCAAGAGCGGCCTGAATATTATTGCGGCTGACTCCCTGTCAGATGCGGCAGAAAAAGTAGTTGCTGCAGCGGGAGGTAGCAAATGAGTATTCTTATCGACAAGAACACCAAAGTCATTTGCCAGGGTCTCACTGGCTCACAGGGTACTTTCCACACCGAGCAGGCTATCGAATACGGCACCAGGATGGTGGGTGGCGTGACACCGGGCAAGGGTGGCCAGGTGCATCTGGGCCTGCCTGTATTCAATACCGTCGCCGAAGCGATGGAGAAGACAGAAGCGGATGCTTCTGTTATTTATGTGCCCGCACCATTCTGCAAGGACTCGATCCTCGAGGCGGTAGATGCCGGAGTCAAGCTGGTGGTCTGTATCACCGAAGGCATTCCCACCCTGGACATGCTGGTCGCCAAGGAAAAATGCGACCAGGCCGGTGTGCGCCTCATCGGTCCTAACTGTCCCGGAGTTATCACCCCGGGCGAATGCAAGATCGGCATCATGCCAGGGCATATTCACCTGCCGGGCAAGGTAGGTATCGTGTCCCGTTCTGGTACCCTGACCTATGAGGCCGTGAAGCAATCGACCGATCATGGTTTCGGTCAATCGTCCTGTGTCGGCATAGGTGGCGATCCTATTCCTGGCTCCAACTTCATCGACATCCTGGGCATGTTTGAGAAAGACCCGGCCACTGAAGCCATCGTCATGATTGGCGAAATTGGTGGTACCGCTGAAGAAGAAGCCGCAGCATTCATCAAGGCCAACGTGAGCAAGCCTGTTGTGGCATACATCGCGGGAGTTACCGCGCCACCGGGCAAGCGCATGGGGCATGCCGGCGCGATCATCTCCGGTGGCAAGGGTACGGCAGACGAGAAATTTGCGGCCCTCAATGATGCGGGGGTCAAGACCGTTCGCAGCCTTGCAGATATTGGCGCCGGGCTGAGTGAAATAACCGGCTGGTAGCCTTCGCTACCAGCCACTTTTTTCTTCTTTTTCCTTTCCTTTACTTGCACTTCTAAAGAACCTTTTGTCTATCTGAATTTATCAGACAAAAGGTTCTATCTACGCGATATGTTGTGATACGCTTAGCCGCGAATTCAGCTTAACGCGCTGAATTTCAGGGAGTATTTGGCTATGTTTTTACTTGATGCAAGTGATACACAGTCAGGTCGAATCTGGGGTTACCAAGCTTCTCAAATATTTCCAAATTGAGTAGTTTGGTAACCCTTGTTCGGCAATATTTCAGGGAAAACTGTCCTTATTGAGGGAGTAGAATACTCATGGAATCCTCAGACAGTTTGATAGGGAAGGAAGGAAGAATAATATAGAAGTTTTCCGAGTCTAATTTGTTATCTGACTTGATAAAGGGAAACCTGATAATAAACCCCGCGAATTAGACCCGCATTCAACTAAATAAAATAGGATGGCACATGAAAAACCGTCGCATTAACCGATTGAGCATGCCTGCTCTGGTGATTCTGATGTCCGGCCTCTTCGGTACTGCGCAGGCGCAGGACATACTGGTCGACAGCAGCATTCTGGACAAGGCAATGGATGTCCTCGGTGAGAAATATTCGGAGTCTCGTGAAGTGCAGGTGGAAATTACCCGCCTCGCAAGTGAAGCGAGTTCTACATTCGAAGAATTCAAACGCGCAAATGACAACCTGGAATCCCTGCTGGTACTTAACGCCGGCTACCGTCGTCAGATCGCAGCCCAGGAAGAGCAGATAGCTACCCTGGACGAATCGATTGCTTCCGTTGAGGAAGTGACACGTGAGATTCCCTTATTGATGGAAAAAATGCTGAGTGGCCTGGAGCAGTTTGTGGCTCTGGATTTCCCATTCCGTAATGAAGAGCGTCAGGCGCGACTGCAGTTCGCTCGCGACGCGATCGATAACCCCGATGTGTCCATCGCTGAAAAATTCCGCCAGGTACTGGTGATGTACCAGACCGAAGCCGCCTTTGGCCGCACTAACGAGAGTTATCCTGACACCATCGAGATAGGTGGTGTAGAGCGTGATGTGAACGTTGTACGTATTGGTCGTGTGGCCCTGATGTACCAGACCACAGATCGCCAGGTCACCGGTGCATGGGATAACAACGCGCGCCAGTGGGTTGAGTTACCTGCGTCAGAATACCGCCAGGAAGTACAACAAGCTAACCGGGTCGTACAGAGCCTGGATGCGCCCGATATTCTCTTCTTGCCAGTTCACGCTCCGGAGGCAGCACGATAATGAAAGCTCTAAAGATACTTGGCGGACTTTCCGCAGCCTCTTTATTCCTTATTTGTTCTTCCCAGCTTTCAGCACAGGCGACATCCCTGGCTGACTTGCTGGATGCCGTTGAAAACGACCGGGTGCGGGAGTCTGCCGATTACAGGGAACGCCTGCAGGAGTTCGAACAGAACGCCGCCCGCCAGCAACAAATTCTGGATACAACCAACAATCGCATCACCGAGCAGGAAGATCTGCAGGTGCAGTTGAGTGACCAGTTCGAAGCAAATGAATTGATCATCGCTGACAAGCGCGAGGTTTTGCGTAACCGACGTGGTGACCTGAACGAACTCTTCGGAACCCTGCAGGGGGTGGCCGGTGATTTCCTGAGTAATTTCCAGGATTCACTGATCAGCGCCCAGTACCCGGGCCGAAGTGCCGAGTTGGAAAGAATCATCGACCGTGCGGGCAGCACCATCGAGCAGCTCAACATCTCCGAGATGGAGCGCTTCTGGTACTTCATGCACCAGGAAGTAACCGAGTCTGGCCGCGTTGTCACTTATAACGGTGATATCGCACTGCCCAGCGGTGATACTGCTAACCGCACCATCACCCGAATCGGAGCCTTCAATGCGATTTCCGATGGCGAATACCTCAGCTACACTGGCGCCGTTGGTCATCTGCAGGTTCTGCCTCGCCAGCCATCTGCCGATGTGCTTGGTTCGGCTCGTGAACTGCAATCAGCCTCATCCGGCCTGGTACGAGTGGGTATCGACCCCACCGGTGGTGTAGGTGGACAGGTAATGGCTAACCTGGTGAACTTCCCCAGTGCCCAGGAGCAGGTTGAAGCGAACGCTGGCGTGATTGGTTTCATCATCATCGGCGTCGGTGTGGTAGGTATTCTGCTTGGCTTCTACCGCTTGCTGATGCTGACCCTGGTTTCCATCAAGGTACGTTCGCAGCTCAAGAGCGACAAGCCAGCCAAGAACAACCCACTGGGTCGTGTATTGCTGGTAGCCGAATCCAACCCATCCGCGGATACAGAAACCCTGGAGTTGAAACTGGGCGAGGCGATCCTGAAGGAAACGCCGTCCCTGGAAAGCATGCTGACACTGATCAAGATGATCGCCACCATCGCACCGCTGGGCGGTCTGTTGGGTACGGTGACTGGTATGATCCAGGTGTTCCAGCAGATCACGGTTTACGGTGCTGGTGACCCGACCATCATGGCCGGCGGTATCTCACAGGCACTTATGACTACGGTACTGGGTATTGTGGTGGCGATTCCTACCATCTTTATGCACACCGTGGTGAAGAGCCGCAGCGACAATATCATCCATATCCTGGAAGAGCAGGCTACTGGCATGATTGCACAGAAAGCGGAACGTTCCGCAGGCAGTCGAGCCTAAGTAGGGAGAGATAAGATGCCTCTGTTTCTTTTAGACATTCTCGATGCCATCGAGGCCTTCATGAATCGAGGTGGACCCGTGTTGACAATCATCATGGGGCTGCTCTTGATCAAGTGGTCACTGGTCTTCGAGCGGGTCTGGTATATCAATACCACCCACAGAAAGAACGTCAAGAACACACTGGCGGAATGGAATGCGCGCACAGACAAGTCATCCTGGAGCGCGCACCAGATCCGCACCATGATGATTTCCAAGATTTCACTGGATGTTAAGAACACCATGCCGATCATTGAGGTACTGGTCACGATCTGCCCGCTACTGGGCCTGATCGGGACGGTAACCGGAATGATCGAGGTGTTCTTCGTCATGTCATTCAGTGGCGGCGGTGATGCGAAATCCATGGCCGGTGGTGTATCTAAAGCCACGATTCCTACCATGGCAGGCATGGTGGGGGCTATTTCCGGCATCTTCGCGTTCAATTATCTGAAAGCCAATATCGATCGGGATCTGGAACTACTGGAAGATCACCTTCCCATCAACCAGTAAGTCAGATTCGGATTCAAGGTTAATTTATGAAATCAGGTTTAATGAAACAAAGAGACCAGGAAGAAGCCGGTGAGATTGACCTCACACCGATGCTTGATGTGGTCTTTATTCTGCTTATCTTCTTTATCGTAACTTCGGTCTTTGTGACTGAAGCCGGTATCGATGTCAGCAAGCCGGAGGCATCCACTGCCAGTGATACTTCCGGCGACTTGATCCTGATCGCGGTAGGTCCAGGTGGTGACATCTGGATCGATGGCGATCAGATCGATCCACGCTTTATTCGTTCTCGATTCGAACTGCGTCTCGCCGATGCGCCCAATTCTGCGGTGATTATCCAGGCTGACCAGAATGCGAATAACGAGCAGGTGATGATGATCCTTGCTGCGGCAAGGGAAGCCAACATAGAAGACGTGAGAATATCTGCGGAGGGTTAACATGATCGTAGTCAGATGGGCAGTATCAATGACGATGGCCGTAGTTATTACACTAGGGCTGTTCTATTTCATGCAGGCACTGATTGCTACGGGTGAACGCTTCGACCAGCGGGTCAACGTTGTACGCATCGTTGACGCCACCATGCCGGAGATCGAACTCGAGGTTATCGAGGAGATCGACAAGCCAGAGATGATCGAGGAAGTGGTTCAGGACACGCCTGACACCCCGGATCGACAGATCAACCTGGATTCCGGGCCTGCGCTGAACATCGAGCGCGCCAGCATTGAAGTGGACACAAGCCTGGACATCAGCAATGCGGGAATTTCCGCAACCGACGGTGACTATCTGCCACTGGTGGCTATTGCACCCCAGTACCCAACCCGGGCCGCCCAACGCGGAATCCAGGGGTGGTGCCTTGTGTCATTTACGGTGGACGGCATGGGCAATGTGGTCGAGGACACGATCGTTGTTGTCGATGCAGAACCCCAGAATATTTTCGACCGTTCATCCATCAACGCAGCAGCACGATTCAAATTTCAACCTCGGGTGGTTGATGGCCAGGGTGTAGACGTTCCAGGCGTTCAATACCTGTTCCGCTATCAGCTGGAAGAGTAAGGATTATCTAGGGGTCTGAATAGAATTATGAAAAAACTTAACAAACTGTCACTGGCTTTTTTGATCGGTTTGATTGCGAGTCCAATCCTGCCGCTCCAGATTGTCTACGCTGGAGAAGACCAGAGAGCACCACCAGAGGCGCGTACAGCAGGCACACTCAGTGAGCAGGTCATGCGCGTGCTGAGTGAGGTGCAGGAGTTGATGGCGCCGGAAGATGAGTCAGAAGAACCTGATTACGAAGCGGCCAAGATTGAATTGGACGAGCTGCGTGAGCGTCGCTGGGAGAGAATGAATGACTTCGAGAAGTCGAGCACGCTCAATTTCTACACCAATTACTATCTCGTGAATGAGGACTTCGCTGGAGCCATCCGTACTTTCGAGGAAATCCTTTCCATCGAAGAGCTGCGAATGGATCAGCGACTGCGTACTCTGCGATCACTGGGACAGTTGTATGCAGCAGAGGAAGATTGGCAACGTTCCCTGGACAATTTCCAGGAGTGGCGAAACCTGTCGGAGACTGAAGACACTATCGTCTACAAGAGCATGGCTTACGCCTATTACCAATTGGAGCAATTCGATCAGGCCCTGCCATTTTGGCTGGACTACATGAATCTGTCACTTGAGACAGGTGAAGAACTGGGCAGGGACGATTACCAGTTCCTCAATGGCGTCTATTTTGTACTTGAAGATTTCGAGAGTGCGCTTGAGTTGACCAAGACCATGATCGTCAAGTTCAACAACAAGACCGACTGGCTTAACCTGAATGCAGTCTACGCCAGCCTCGATAACGAGTCCCGGCGAGTACAGTCGCTGAACCTCGCCTATATCGGTGGTCATGTAGATGATGAGAATCGCTACCTGAACCTGGGTCAATCTCTGGCAGGTATGGAGATTCCTCTCACCGGTGTGAAAATTCTCGAGGAAGGACTTCAGTCCGAGATTATCGAGCCGAATGAAGACAACCTCACTATCGCTGCACAGGCCTATCTACTTGGGTCAGCCTATCAGGACGCCCTGGGCCACGCGCTACGCGTTGCGGAGCTATCCGACAGCGGCGATGGCTGGGATACAGTGGGCTATATTCATTACGTATCCACCAATTATGAAGAGGCAGCCGAGGCATTTCGCAATGCCCTCGACAAGGGTAACCTGAGCAATCGTTCAGATACTCTGCTGTTCCTCGCTCGAGCACTGCTGGAACTGGATGACTTCGATGGCGCTCGCCAGGCTGCGACCCAGGCCGCAGATGCGGGTGATGAGCGGGGTCGCTCTTCAGCGCAGCAATACCTGACTCTGGTAAACAGCACGGAGCAGCGCTATAACGTCATCGAGCAACGCAAGCAGGAAGCGATAGACTTCTATGAGCCCTATCCTTCGCTGATCGACTAGCAAGACATACCGGGCGCCGTGCAGGGCTGTTGTCCCTGAAGCGCTTGAAATTCGGGGAGAAATCCCCATCTAGAAACCCGAGTACTGAAAAGTACTCGGGTTTTTTTATGGGCACTCAACAAGCATGCCCGGGCCCGCTGGTCCTATGACCAGGGCTTGCAACGAACACCATTGAAACATCGAGGATTGGGGAATGACCACCGATACACAAGCCGAAACCCTGGGGTTTCAGACGGAAGCAAAGCAACTGCTTCACCTGATGATCCACTCGCTGTACTCCAACAAGGAGATATTCCTGCGCGAGCTGATATCCAACGCATCCGACGCCGCCGATAAGCTGAGATTCGAAGCCCTTTCTAATGGCGATCTGCTGGCGGATGACGCTGAACTGCAGGTGCGGGTGGATTTCGATAGCGATAACAAGACGATATCCATATCCGATAACGGCATAGGCATGACCCGGGAAGAGGTCATTTCGAACCTGGGCACGATTGCAAAATCGGGTACTGCCCAGTTCCTGGAATCCCTGACCGGGGACCAGAAGAAAGACTCGCAGCTGATCGGCCAATTTGGGGTCGGATTCTATTCCGCATTTATTGTTGCCGATGAGGTTGAGGTGCTGACCCGCAAGGCGGGCACGGGACCGACCGAGGCGACTCTCTGGAAGTCAAAAGGTGAGTCTGAATACACAGTTGAAGCCGCAGAGAAAGCGGATCGGGGCACCACAGTAACCCTGCACCTGAAGCAGGATGAAGCCGACTTTGCCGATGGTTTTCGCCTGCGCAGCATCGTCAAGCGCTATGCCGACCATCTCTCGATTCCGGTTCTGATGGAGAAGCATGACTTCGGATCACCGAAGGATGGTGAAGGGGAGGATGAATCTGCCGAAGCAAAGGCACCAGAGTACGAGGCAGTCAATGCGGCAAAGGCACTATGGACCCGCAGCCGCAGCGATGTCACCGATGATGAATACAAGGAATTCTACAAGCACATTAGCCATGACTTCGACGATCCAATGGACTGGAGTCATAACAAGGTGGAGGGCAAACTGGAGTACACCAGCCTGTTGTATATCCCGGGCAGGGCACCCTTCGACCTGTGGAATCGCGATGCGGCCAGAGGGCTGAAGCTTTACGTGCAGCGCGTGTTCATCATGGATGACGCCGAGCAATTCCTGCCACTCTATCTTCGCTTCATGAAGGGTGTAGTGGACTCCAATGATATCTCCCTGAATGTGTCTCGTGAGATCTTGCAGAAAGATCCTGCGGTCGACTCTATGCGTAGCGCCCTGACCAAGCGCGCACTGGATATGCTTGCCAAGCTGCGGAAGAAAGACAAGGAGAAGTACCAGGAGTTCTGGAACCAGTTTGGACAGGTATTGAAGGAAGGACCGGCAGAAGACTACGCCAACAGGGAAAAGATCGCTCAGCTGTTGCAATTCGCGACTACGAAATCAGAAGTCGATGCCCAGGACCAGGGGCTGGATGACTACATCGCTCGTATGCAGCCCGAGCAGGAAAAAATTTACTATCTCGTAGCGGAGTCCTTGAAGGCAGCGCGCAACAATCCGCATCTGGAGATCTTCAAGAAGAAGGGCATCGAAGTCATTCTGATGGTGGATCGGATCGATGAGTGGCTCATGGGCCATCTTAATGAATACGAGGGTAAACAGTTTCAGGATATTTCCCGTGGAGAACTCGATCTTGGCAAGCTGGAAGACCAGGACGAGAAGAAGCAGCAGGAAGAATCCGAGAAGGCCCTTGAAGGCCTGGCCGAGCGCATCAAGAAGACTCTGGGCGAGCGGGTGAATGAGGTTCGCATAACCCACCGTCTTACTGATTCACCTGCCTGTCTTGCCATCGATGAACATGCCATGGGAGCGCAGATGCGCAAGATCATGCAGGCGTCAGGCCAGGCAGTACCCGAGGTGAAGCCGCATTTCGAGATCAACCCCTTGCATCCGCTCATCGAGCGCATGGACAAGGAGCAGAACGAAGAGATGTTCGAAGACCTGGTGGAAATACTGTTCGGCCAGGCGAGCCTCGCCGACAGTGGCCAGCTGGACGATCCCGGTGGATTCTCCGCCCGCCTGAACAAGGTTTTATTGCAGGTAGGATAGGGCAGTCTGAAATACTCGTTTAAGTATGTAGCTGGCGGCAGTGAATGCTAGTTATAAGCAGCACCAGAAAGCCCGGAAATGCCGGGCTTTTCTTTTTGTCCTTGACAGAAAATAGGGACAGATTTTTTTAAAAAATAAATCTGTCCCTATTTTCTTGCTGGGCTTTCTTACATCTGTTCCAGGGTTTCGATACCTAATAGACCCAGGCCAGTATGCAGGGTTTCGGCGGTCAAGTTGCACAGCGCCAATCGAGAATTCATGGTCTCTTCATCTGCCTTGAGAATCGGGCAGGCCTCGTAGAAGCGCATGAACAGGCCAGACAGTTCATAGAGATAATTGCACAGCTGGTTTGGATAACAGTCACGGGCAACTGCTTCCAGTACTTCCGGCAATTGCAGGGTCTTGAGCATGAGCGCACGCTCTTCTTCGGCGCCGATCTGTACGATGTGATTAATTGTCGCATTGTCCGGTGCCTTGCGGAGTATGCTGCGTATGCGGGCGTAGGCGTAGAGGAGATAGGGCGCCGTGTTGCCTTCGAAAGACAGCATCGTCGACCAGTCAAATACATAGTCGCTGGTGCGGTTCTTGGAGAGGTCTGCATATTTGACCGCCGCAATACCGACTCGTTGTGCAACTAACTGGCGTTCTTCCTCGCTGAGTGCCGGATTCTTCTCCGATACGATGGCGTGCGCCCGGCGTACACCTTCATCCAGCAGGTCAATGAGCTTGACGATGTCTCCCGAGCGAGTCTTGAACGGTCGACCATCTTTTCCCATCATCGTGCCATAAGCGATGTGTTCGAGCGAAATACCGTTGTCAGCAAAACCGGCGGCACGAGCAACTGCAAACACCTGCTGGAAGTGCAAGGACTGTCTTGCGTCAACCACATAGAGAGATCTATCAACCTTGTCTTTTACTCGCAGACGGACTGCCGCCAGATCGGTTGTTGAGTAGAGAAACCCGCCATCGGATTTTTCTACTATTAAAGGCAGCGGGTCACCTTCTTTGCCTTTGAATTCATCCAGGAAAACACACCTGGCACCTTCGGACTCGGTGAGCAGGTTCTTCGCCTCCAGTTCCGCGATTACCCTGGGCAGGTCGTCGTTGTACCGGCTTTCGGCATCGAGGTCATCTCTGCTCAAGGATACCCCCAGCTTGTCATACAGGGCTTCGCAATGCTTGAGAGATTCATCGATGAAACGCTCCCAGGCGGCCAAAAATTCCGGGTCTCCACTCTGCAGCTTGACTACGCACTTGCGTGCCGTATCGGCAAAAGCCGGATCGCTATCGAATCGGTCTTTCGCCGCACGATAAAAATCTTCCAGGTCGGAGAGGCCTGCGTTTAATGCGGATTCGTCAGCCGACAGCTCCTGCATATAGGCGATCAGCATGCCGAACTGCGTTCCCCAGTCGCCGACGTGATTCTGTCGCACAACCTGGTGGCCGAGTCTCTCGAGAATACGTACAAGGCTATCACCGATGATGGTGCCCCGCAGGTGCCCTACGTGCATCTCTTTGGCAAGGTTTGGAGAAGAATAGTCCACGACGATCTTCTCGGGGGACATCGTCTTTGCAACCAGTAACTCGGGATCACTGATGGCGGCGTTGGCGGCATCCAGCAGGGCAGACGGGGAGAGGTGGATATTGATGAATCCCGGACCGGCAATTTCTATCTTGTCGATGAGCGCATCCCCCTCACAATCGATATGCTCAATGACACGACCTGCCAACTCCCTCGGATTGGCTTTTTGTTGCTTGGCAATGGCCATCACGCCATTGGCCTGGTAGTCACCGAATTCAGGCTTGGACGCGGTGATGACATTGGCATTGCTGTCTTCGAGGCCCGTGGCCTGGTTAATCGCCGCGGCGACAACATTGCTGAGGTGCTGTTTGATGGAACTCATTCTGGGTGCTTTGTCCGGTCGATTAGGTGAGGCTGGCGCCTGAAAAAGGATGGGATTGTACACCATTCGAAGGCCCCGTATTGAGGTAGAATAGCGCCGCCGGCCTCGCCCCGGGGGCAGGCCAGAGAATCTATTAATAAGCCACAGCAGTCAGACCCCTTGAGTACTCAACACCAGGTTCAACTCATTCGTATCGAAGCCGCCCAGAAGGGGCAACGGGTCGACAACTTCCTCATGCGAGTCCTGAAAGGCGTGCCAAGATCCCACGTATACCGGGTTATTCGCCGGGGCGAGGTGCGGGTGAACAAGAAGCGCTGCAAGCCGGAGACCCGGCTGGAGATTGGCGACCTGGTGCGGGTACCGCCCTTTATTGGTAGCGACCAGACACAGATTCCCAGACCCAGTCCCGGTCTGGCGCAACTGCTGAGGGACAGTGTGCTGTTCGAGGATGAGCAGTTACTCATCATCAATAAACCGGCGGGGATTGCCGTACACGGCGGTTCCGGGATTCGTCTGGGCCTGATTGAGGCTGTGCGCCAGGTCTCCGATGAGTGGGCCAGGGCAGAGCTGGCACATCGCCTGGACAGGGATACTTCTGGCTGTATCGTACTCTGCAAAAATATGAGTTATTTAAAGGAAATACAGCAGCAACTTAAGGCGAAAACTGTGCACAAGCACTACCTCGCCCTGGTGCATGGACACTGGCCAAAACACCTGCGGGAAATCGATGCACCCCTGCAGAAAAACACCCTCAGCTCAGGCGAGCGCATGGTCAGGGTAGACCCTGCCGGCAAGGCTTCCCGCACCAGCTTCAGGGTGCTGGAGCATCTGCCAGGCGTGAGCCTGGTTGAGGCAATGCCCGCAACCGGCCGCACCCACCAGATTCGAGTGCATTGTGAGTATGCCGGGCACCCCATAGTCGGCGATCCGAAATACGGTGACGATCGCAGCAAGTCAGGCCTGGGCAGCTATCCTGGGGTTAATAAGCTGTGCCTGCATGCCTGGAAAATCAGTTTTTCACGGCAGGGCGGCGGTGGTCTCGTGCATGCACAGGCCGATCCACCGGAGAACCTGCAAAACCTGCTGTTGCAATTGCGAAAAAACGATTAAAAAACAGCAGCCTATGTGGACGGAAATAATCCTTTTCCGGGGTATTTTGGCTTTGACAGGAACGGCTCAGGGCCCTAGAATTGCGCGCCTATGTCCGGGGGCCAGATACCAGCCTATGTAGATGCCAGAAAGGCATTTGTGCAGGAAACCGAGCTTCAGGGCGCAGTAGACCTTGAGCGATTACCCAGATTTGCCGCAACTCTGGCCAGCGACGAAGCAGATGTCGCGGTCAGTCTCCGCTTTGCCAAGGCAGATAACGGACAACGGACCATAAGCGGCCACTTGCGGGTCGCCACGGAAGTGAGCTGTCAGCGCTGCCTGGAGCCGATGCCGGTGGCATGGGAAGATGATATCGCCCTGGTGCTGCTTGAAGATGAGTCCCTGGCAACCCGCCTGGAGCCTGAATGGGATCCCTGGGTGTGGACGGAGCCGAAGCTCATGCTGGCAGAACTGGTAGAAGAGCAGTTATTGCTTTCAATGCCAGTGGTCAGCTATCACACTGACCAGGAATGTGCCGATAAGCTGGGTTACGTTCCCGCCGCCGATACCGGCAGCGAAGCGCCAAAAGCGCAGAAAGAGAGCCCGTTCGCGGTGCTGAAAGCACTAAAGAAGAACGACTCAAACGATTGATTTTATTTAATACTTATTAGATTTACCCCGGAGAAATCCCATGGCTGTGCAAAAAAGCAAAGTGACGCGATCCAAGCGAAACATGCGTCGTGCCCACGACTCGCTGTCGGGTCCAACCTTGTCTACCGACAAGACCACTGGCGAAGTGCATCGTCGTCATCACGTAACCGCTGATGGCTTCTACAAAGGCAAGAAAGTACTCGATCGCGGCGACGACTAATTGGCTGCCCTCAAGCGCATAGCTATTGATGCTATGGGCGGCGAAGGCGGGGTTGAAACCACCGTCCCTGCATCTCTGCAGGCGCTTCAGCAAAACCCGGATTTACACCTTATTCTGGTAGGGGACGAGCAGCGGCTCCAACCCTGCCTGCACTCGGCTGCCGTCGAGCTACGCTCGCGGTTCAGCGTTGTGCACAGTGCCAAAACCATTACCGACCTCGATAATCCAAGGGACGTGCTGCGTAGCAGTCGCGATTCATCCCTGTTCCTGGCAACCGAGCTGGTGCAGAAGGGAGAGGTAGAGGCGATGGTGAGTGCCGGAAACACAGGTGCCATGTTGATGGCGGGTCGCCACTTACTCAAGACCATTCCGGGTATCCAGAAGCCGGCCATCGTGGCCACAATTCCCGGGGCGCGGCAGCAGAGCTACCTGCTGGACGTGGGTGCCAATCTCCAGTGCGATGCCCAGCAATTGTTTGAATTTGCGGTGATGGGCTCGGTGCTGGCGGAAAGCCTGGCCGGGCACAGTTGTACCGTGGGGCTGCTGAATATCGGCGAGGAACAGTACAAGGGCACAGAAGAAGTGCGGGCCGCGGCCGATATGCTTGAGGCCTGCGAGGAACTGCATTACATCGGTTTCGTCGAAGCGAACGCCCTGTTCGAAGGGTTGGCTGATGTGGTGGTGTGCGATGGCTTCGTGGGCAATGTCACTATCAAGTCCAGCGCCGGGGTAGCTAACGTGATTAAGAACCTGCTCGCGGCCCAGGTAGAGGAGAGTCTGTTGACCCGCTTATCGGGGCTTTCTTCCACATCGATCCTGTCGCGCCTGACGGAACAGATCAACCCCCAGCGCTTTAACGGAGCCAGTCTTCTGGGATTGCAGGGATCCATGGTAAAAAGCCATGGCAATGCCACCACAGAGGGCTTCTTTTACGCCATTCAGCAGGCGGTGCGTGAAGTGGAGCATGCAGTGCCTCAATTGATCGCAGAACGGGTTGCGGCGATCATGGCGGCGAATAACTAACAAGCGCACTGGCTTGCGCGATCTCATTGCAGGGAACATCCACATTGTCAGCGTCAGGCGGACAGGGTAGGACAGGACAAAAAGCAAGCCAGTTAAGCGCTGAGAGAACAGAGAGAGAAACTCAGGTCATGCAAAAATTTGGTTTCGTGTTCCCCGGGCAGGGTTCACAAAAACTCGGCATGTTGTCAGAGCTGGCAGCCTCCCATGCCATAGTAGAGAAAACCTTCCAGGAAGCATCCGATGCGTTGGGAATGGATCTGTGGGAAGTCACCCAACATGACGTTGGCAATACCCTGGACCAGACCGCTGTAACCCAGCCGGTGCTGCTTACCGCATCCACCGCTATCACCAGGGTTTGGCAGGAACTCGGGGGCAGCGCACCGGCGATCGTCGCCGGGCACAGCCTCGGGGAGTACTCGGCCCTGGTGTGTGCCGGTGCCATGGATTTCAGCGACGCAGTCAAGGCAGTCAACCAGCGTGGCAATTTCATGCAGGCGGCTGTGCAGGAAGGGGCAGGCAAGATGGCAGCCATCGTGGGACTGGAGAATTACCAGATCGATGAGATTTGTGATGAAGCCGAGTCTGTGGGAATCGTCTCTGCCGCCAACATCAATTCCCCAGGACAGGTCGTGATCGCTGGCGAGGCGAAGGCTGTGGATCGCGCTATCGAGCTCTGCAAGGAGGCCGGTGCCAAGCGCGCCTTGCCCTTGAATGTCAGTGTGCCATCCCACTGTGCCCTGATGCGCCCCGCTGCAGACCGATTGCTTGAAGTACTGGACGGTATGACTATCAATAAGCCCGCTATTCCGGTAGTGCAAAATGTTAACGCCGAAATCACTTCCGACCCGGAACAAATAAAGAAAAACCTGATCAAACAGCTCTATGCACCCGTGCTCTGGGTAGATTGCGTCAAGGTGATCCATAAGTCCGGCGTCAATCGGCTGGTTGAATGCGGTCCAGGCAAGGTGCTGTGCGGGCTCATAAAACGCATCGAACCCGAGATCGTGTGCTTCGGATCGGAAGACCCCGCCAGCCTCGAAAGCGCAAGCGCGGAAATGCATAACTAGGCGTCAACGGCGCTGGAACTTTACAAGGAATAAATAATGAATGAAGAGGCGACAATCGCCCTGGTGACCGGTGCCAGCCGTGGGATCGGCCGAGCCATCGCAGAGGAACTGGCCCGGCAAGGCATGACCGTCCTGGGAACGGCTACAACCGAAGCGGGTGCCGAAGCTATTAGCCAGTATCTGAAAGATCAAAACCTGTCGGGAAAAGGCTATGCTGCAAACGTCGCCGAAGACTCGTCCGTGGCAGAATTGCTTGCGGCCATCGAGGCCGAGTATGGCGCCCCCACGGTGCTGGTAAACAATGCCGGCATTACCCGTGACAACCTGTTGATGCGCATGAAGCCCGATGAGTGGAATGACGTAATCAACACCAACCTGACTTCGATTTACCGCCTGTGCAAGGCCTGCGTTAAAGGCATGACCAAGGCGCGGCGGGGACGCATCATCAATATCAGTTCAGTTGTCGGGTCCTCCGGAAACGGAGGCCAGACCAATTATTCAGCTTCCAAGGCCGGCATCGAAGGCTTCACTCGGTCGCTCGCCAAGGAAATTGGTTCCCGCGGCATCACGGTTAACGCCGTGGCGCCGGGCTTCATTGAGACAGACATGACCCGGGATCTTACCGAGCAACAGACCGCTGCACTGCTGTCCCAGATTCCACTCGGTCGTCTGGGGCAACCGGAAGAGATTGCTGCCGCCGTGGGTTTCCTTGCATCCGAGCAGGGCGCCTACATCACGGGTGAAACCCTGCATGTTAACGGCGGCATGTATATGGGCTAGATCTGGCAAGTCAGATCAGCATTCAACAGCATTGGGCAAGGCTCGTGACCAGTGGAATTTGCAATAAACCCTTGTCACTGTTCAATTTTTGCTCAATGAGGAAATTTTATTTTAGGCATTACATCCACAGCAAATAGAGGTAAAATCGCGTCCTGATTTGCATGCTTGCGCCTTAAAATCGCAGCAATCACAGAGAGGCTAAGCGATAAAGCCTTTAGATACAAAGAGTTAGGAGCTAATTAGATTATGAGTAGCATTGAAGAGCGCGTTAAGAAAATTGTCTGCGAACAACTTGGCGTGAAGGAAGAGGAGGTAAAACCTTCTGCTTCATTTGTAGAAGATTTAGGCGCTGATTCACTAGATACTGTCGAATTGGTAATGGCTCTGGAAGAGGAATTCGAAACCGAAATCCCTGACGAAGAAGCCGAAAAGATTACCACCGTCCAGCTCGCTATCGACTACATCAATTCAAACCTGTAAGACATCCCCAATGAATTCCCGTAAAGCTACTCTGGAGTACTCTGGAGTAGCTTTCGTCTATTGGGGGTTTTTAATCCAGTGTTGGAGAGATCGCAGTGAGTGAAAGAAGGATAGTCGTAACAGGGCTGGGGATGTTGACCCCGGTTGGCAATGATGTCATTACTTCCTGGGATGCTGTCTGCAATGGCAGGAGCGGGATCAGACCTATAAGCAATATTGATGTCAGTGAGTTTTCCACCCGTTTCGGTGGATTCCTGAAAGACTTCGATTGCGACCAGTACATTGAAAAGAAGGATGCCAGGCGCATGGACGTGTTCATGCACTACGGTATCGCAGCCGGTGTGCAGGCTTTCGATGATTCAGGCCTGGCAGATTCAGGTTTCGTACCTGAGCGCTTCGGTGTTGCAATCGGCTCCGGCATCGGTGGCATAACATCCATCGAGGACAATGCGGTGCTGGTACGAGAATCCGGTCCGCGCAAGATTTCTCCCTTCTTCGTTCCCGGTTCCATCATCAACATGATAGCCGGTAACCTTTCGATTCGGTTTGGCCTCAAGGGCCCAAACATCGCCGTAGTCACTGCCTGCACCACGGGCACCCACAACATAGGTCTCGCGGCTAATATGATCAGCAATGATCAGGCCGATATCATGCTGGTGGGAGGAGCCGAGATGGCGACCTCGCCGGTAGGTCTGGGTGGTTTCTGTGCGGCTCGTGCACTTTCCACCCGCAATGACGACCCGGAACGCGCCAGTCGACCCTGGGACAGGGACCGTGATGGCTTTGTGCTCAGTGATGGTGCCGGAGTCATGGTGCTGGAAGAATTGGAACACGCGAAGAAGCGGGGCGCCACTATCTATGCCGAGCTCTGTGGCTTTGGCATGAGCGGGGATGCCTACCACATGACCTCACCGTCAGTCGGTGGAGAAGGTGCGGCATCCTGTATGCGTAATGCCCTCAAGCATGCGCAGATGGATATCAGGGATATCGATTACATCAATGCCCACGGTACGTCGACCATTGCCGGGGATGTTGCTGAAACTCAGGCCATCAAGTCAGTCTTTGGCGACCACGCCCATGAACTGTGTGTTAGCTCCAGCAAGTCCATGATCGGGCATCTTCTGGGTGCGTCTGGCGCAGCTGAGGCGATAATTTCCGTCCTGACCCTGCGCGATCAGATAATTCCGCCAACCATCAACCTGGACAATCCAGACGAGGAATGTGATCTTGATTACGTACCTAATACGGCACGTGAGCAGGAAGTGAATGCTGTGCTCAGCAATTCATTTGGATTCGGCGGTACCAACGGCAGCCTGATCTTCCGTCGCTACAGTTAATAACTCCCTCCCGGTTCTCACCGGAAATCCATAGACTCCTTCGGTGTGGGTGCGCTTCGGCACCCACGACCGCCTATCATGCTAGACTTCCGGCTTCGACAATCTGCCGGTCAGGTCTTTATGAATTTCGGGCGACTTCTGCTCACAAATTGGCGACGCCGAATAGCGCTGTTTGTCGCTGTCGCGTTGCTGCTGGCTATAGCCTTGCTTCTGGTTTTAAGGGCGGCGCTGTTTGGCCCTAACGAGAATCTGGAGAGCCCGGTTGTCTATGAGGTCAGGGCGGGCAGTTCCCTGACCCGGGTCAGCAATGAACTGGAAGAGTTAGGTTATATAGGCAACGGCCTGCTGCTAAGACTCTATGCGCAGTACCGGGGCCAGGCTAATGCCATCCGTAGTGGTGAATATTCCATAGAGCCGGAAATGAGCGCAGTTGATATCCTGGAACTGCTGGTCTCCGGTGAAAGTATTCAGTACCGGGTAACTCTGGTAGAAGGCTGGACCTTCGCCCAGGCGCTGGCCGAGATACGTTCGCTGGATACCGTCAGGCATACCCTGGACAGCCTGGGGCGGGCGGAAATTGCGGCGGCTCTCTCTGTCCCGAATACCGATCCGGAGGGAATGCTGCATCCCGATACCTACTTCTTTACCCGAAATACACCGGATATAGAAATATTGCGCCGGGCCAGGCAGCGCCAGGAAACGTTGCTGCAGCAGGCATGGGGCAATCGGCTGGGTGCCTTGCCCTATGAAACTCCCTATGAAGCATTGATCATGGCGTCAATCATCGAGAAGGAATCCGGTGTGGCCAGTGAGCGTGGAGAGATTGCCGGGGTCTTCGTGCGCCGCCTGGAGCGTGGAATGCGTTTGCAGTCGGACCCCACGGTAATCTACGGGCTTGGGAATGAATACAATGGTAATCTCACCCGTGAGCACCTCAACACAACTACTCAATACAATACCTATCGCATCAATGGTTTGCCGCCAACGCCCATCGCCTTGCCAGGAGAAGCATCTTTGATTGCAGCACTCAATCCCAGGCAATCTGACGCGCTGTATTTTGTAGCTACCGGTGACGGTGGGCATTATTTTTCCTCAACCCTGGAAGAGCATAACGCGGCCGTCGAGCGTTTTCAGATTCAACCAAGCCAAACCACCGGGACCCAATAATGCAAAAGGGAATTTTTATAACAATTGAAGGCGGTGAAGGCGTAGGCAAGAGCACGAACATAGACGCGGCAAGATCTTTCCTGCAAGAGAACCGGATCGACTTTATCCAGACAAGAGAGCCAGGTGGCACTCTTTTAGCAGAGAAGGTGAGAGCCTTGTTGCTGGAGGATCATGGCGAAGACTTCGATACCACAGCTGAATTGCTGCTTATGTTTGCCGCCAGGGCGCAACACCTGAATACGCTCATCAAACCTGCACTCGATCGTGGCACCTGGATTCTTTGTGATCGCTTTACCGATGCAACCTACGCCTACCAGGGTGGCGGCCGGCAGCTGGATACGAAGCTCATCGCGCAACTGGAAACCCTGGTTCAACATGACCTCCGACCAGACCTGACGATCATTCTTGACCTGGATCCTGCGGCTGGTATCGAGCGTGCCCGACAACGTGGCGAACTGGATCGCTTCGAGCAGGAACAGTTGGCTTTTTTCCAGAGAGTGCGCGCGAGCTACCTGGAGATCGCGGAAAGAGAGCCGCAACGCTGCGCAGTCATCGATGCATCACGGAGCGTGGAAGATGTCAGTGCATCGCTGCAAACAATCCTGAAAGAGAGACTGAAGAGATTCTTGCCATGACGGATAGCGCCGTGCTGGAACAATCGGTACCGCTTCCCTGGCAGGAAAACCAGTGGCAACGCCTGCTCGGGCAGGAGCAGGCTGGCAAGCTGGCTCATGCCTACTTGCTGGCTGGACCGCCAGGTCTGGGCAAGCTCATTTTCGCAAGGCGATTCGCCCGCTATCTGTTGTGTTCAGACAAGCAGAAGGGGCAGCCCTGTGGTTCCTGTCAAAATTGCTCGCTCGCCAAACAGGGTCATCCAGACCTGTTGATGATCGGCCCCCAGGAAGGGTCGCGGGATGTGAAGATTGCCCAGATCAGGGAGCTGGCAGAATTCATTCGGCTCACCAGTCATGCCGGCGGTGCCCGCACTGTCATCGTGGATCACGCCCACGCCATGAATAGCAGCTCTGCTAACGCCTTGCTCAAGTCGCTGGAAGAGCCCACCGCCCAGACCTACCTTTTTTTGATTAGCGATGCACCTGGCACCCTGTTGCCGACGATTCGCAGTCGCTGCCAACGAGTACAATTCATAACACCGGCACTGGAAGACGCTGCAGTATGGTTAAGGCAACAACTGGTTAGCGGAACCGAAGAAGATGAGGTGAGCCTGCTGGCCGCAGCCGGGAACCGTCCCCTGTATGCGCTGGAGTTAGCCCATAGTGGAAATCTTGAAGTGCAGCAAGAATTCCAGCGCAAGGTCTGTCATTTGCTGCTGGGCAAGGAGTCCATTCCTGCCCTCGTAAGCCTGGCGGGCAAGCTCGGAGAGAAAGCCGCCGTTGGGTATTTGTCCCAGATATCTACTATATTAATTAAATACCTGTTGGAAGAAAGACCGATAGCGGAGGGCAACAGCGCCGTGGTTGCGCTGGCCCAACAGCTCCAGTCTGCCACCGGGCCGCAGGGTGATTCGTTGAAGGCGAAGCTGGCGAGCCTGCTGGAATTCTACGAGTTGGCCCAGCAAGCGCAGCAACAGCTTGGTAGCAGCAGTAATCCGAATGCCCAGCTGATCATTGAGTCCCTGTTGTGGCGCTGGCGCCAGCTCCCCCTGGGATTGGCACCCTAGCAACTTTCTGCAGGCGATTCTCGGGCGAAGCAGGGCATGGAGGCTCTATGGCTGGTCACGGCGTATTGTCGCTGACAATCAAGGATGAAGCGGTACTCTACGCCGCCTATATGCCCTATTTGAAGAGCGGCGGCCTGTTCATTCCTACTAATAAGATCTATGAGATCGGCAGTGAAGTCTTCATGTTGCTGAGGTTGCTCGAGGACCCGGAAAAACTGCCAGTGGCCGGCAAGGTGGTGTGGGTGACTCCGCCCCGTGCCCAGGGAACCCGGGTGCGAGGGGTAGGAATCCAGTTCAATGACCCCGAAGGCGCCATGAAGGCGCGCATCGAGAATCTGCTGGCCGGGCAACTGGGCTCCGGCAAAGCCAACCACACCATGTAAGCCCGGATCTGCTTCGGGTTTCGAAAACAGCCGAATAGCCGCTACCACCCATCCAAGCGCTGCTCCGATTAGCCTGGCTTTCTCCCGGCCAAAAAAAATGCCTGAAGTCGGGGCAGACTTCAGGCAAATACCATTAGGAGTAACACATAAAGGAATATTCGAAACCCGGAGGTCTCTATGAAGCAATTTCTAAGACGGGTTCAAAGGATTGCCTCAGTAATCTAAGTAAAGTACAGATTTTGGGGAATGCCAGTATTTTTACAAAGAGCCTGTATATTCTGGATCATTAGTAAATCCTTAAGAAATAATTAATAGCTAAAACAATTAGATAGTAATCAAACTGAATTCAAAACCTTCTCGGCCAGCGCCAGGCTGGAGGTCAATCCAGGGGACTCGATGCCGAACAGGTGATACATGCCGGGCTGCCCGTGCTGAGTAGGGCCGGCAATCTCGAAATCTGCAGCCGACTGCCCGGGACCCGACAACTTGGGCCGGATGCCGGCGTAGGCGGGTTGCAGGCGGGACTCCTCTATAGCAGGGAAATAGCTGCGTATAGCCGTCGCATACCCGGCAGCCTTGCTGGCATCCACGCCGTAATCCAGGGTCTCCACGTACCGGGAATCCGGCCCGAATCGAAGCTGACCAGCCAGGTCCTGGGTGCTGTGAATACCCAGGCCCCGCAGATTGGGCTCCGGCGTGGGATAGATGAGATGCTTGAAGGGGTTGTGGCCACTGTAGCTGAAGTAGTCCCCCTTGCAGGGATACAGCGCTGGAATATGGCACGGCTCCAGATCCGGGCAGCGGCTGGCCATGTCCTGTGCCTGTAGTCCACAGGCATTGATGAAAAGGTCGCTGCTAAAGTGAAATTTGCTCGATCCCTGCGCCAGCCCGTTCGCTTCGCTGACTACCTCGAGGCCCTGTGCTGAGGCGTGGACAGACGTTATACGGGTATTTGGTGCAAACACCATGCCCCGATCCTGGGATAATTGCAGCAATCGTTCCATATAAGCATGGCTGTCCAGGATGCCAGTTGAGGGAGAGAGCAGGGCGTGGCGGGCTCGCAGGGCGGGCTCTTCCCTCAGCAGTTTCTGTTCATCCCACCATTGCAGGTCGGTGACGCCATTGGCAGTGGCATTTGCCGCAAGTTTCTCGAGTTCTTCAACACCTAAATCATTTGAAATTATCAACTTGCCTGGTTTTTTGTAGGTAATGTCGTAGGTGTCACAGAATTCGTAGAGCAGGGCCTTGCCGCGGACGCAGCAGTGCGCCTTGAGACTGCCGGGCCGGTAGTAGATGCCGGCATGGATGACCTCGCTGTGGCGGCTGCTGATGTGCTGCCCGATGCGGTTCTCCTGTTCCACAAGCAGGATGTGTTCTGGCTTGAAACGGCCACTGCTGGTGAAGGCGTGGGCGATGGCGAGCCCAATAACCCCGGCGCCGGCGATGGTAACTTCAAATCTGTCCAATGCTCGCTCCTGTCGCATAACTAACCGTATCCCGGCCAGGTCCGTGCCCGCTATCGATCTGCACTGTGGTATATAAGCCTCTGAAATAAATAGGGTATTTCCAGGCTTCCCGGTAAGACTGGAGTGCGCCCGGGATGCAGCGTGATTTCCCTGGTCACCGGCTGCCGACGATGTTGCGGAAAGTGAGGTTGATCCGGGGCCCAGTTATGGATTTTTGCTTAGGTATCTGATGCAACCATTTGTTCTGTATACCTTTATCCATAATTAACAAGCTGCCGTGGGGAAGCTCGATGCGGCATTTTTCGATGGTCTTGTCGTGCCTGTGTTTCATCTGAAAACTGCGAACAGCGCCCAGGCTGACGGAGGCGATCACCGGGTCCCGGCCCAGCTCGGCTTCATCGTCGGCGTGCCATGCCACGCTATCCTGGCCATCCCGGTACAGGTTGAGTAGCACGGAATTGAACTGCAGTCCCGAGAGTGCCTGCACCCGGTCCCGGATACGCTGCACCGGATCGATCCAGGGCTCAGGCTCCAGGCGCATGCCGGAGTAGCCGTACAGGGAGCCGGCGTCTCCCATCCAGCACTGCAGGCGCGGAACCGGGATCTCGCGGCCGGCGATCCACAGGCTGTCCTGGCGCCACGGTATTTCCGCAAGCAAGGTTCGCATGAGATCTGTGGCTTCCGTCGGGTTAAACGCCTGGGGTTGCAGACGCAATTGGCCTGCGCCTAGATGAATGGTCTCCAGCTCGTGAGGATTGTCCTGAAAAAGTGGTGCTTGCATCGTCAACTTATAATCGGAAACTGGGTCAGGCCGTGGGGCTAGGGCATAATGCCCCTGCATTTGGACAATAGCAGTCAGTAGAAGGATACCTTAGGTTGAGTGAATATCAGTACGACCTGTTCGTGATAGGAGCAGGATCAGGCGGGGTGCGGGCATGCCGTATCGCGGCGTCCCTGGGCGCAAGAGTGGCTGTGGCTGAGGAGCGTTATTTCGGCGGTACCTGCGTCAATGTGGGCTGCGTGCCCAAGAAGCTCTACAGCTATGCTGCGCATTATCGCGATGACATCGAGGACAGCGCGGGCTACGGCTGGTCACTAGCCGCCGACACCGCTGTAAGGCAGTTCAACTGGAAGATATTAAAAGACAATAAAGATAAAGAGATCAATAGATTAAAGGGTATTTATAAATCGATACTTGATAATAACAGGGTGACTGTGTTCGAGGATCGGGCCAGGCTGGTGGATGCCCATACGGTGGCAGTTGGCGGGAATACCTACACGGCACGCTACATCCTGCTCGCCGTGGGTGGCTGGCCCTGGATCCCGGACTATCCGGGTAGTGAACTGGCCATGGATTCCAACGATGTCTTCGAGATGGAGGAGCTTCCACAGTCCATCGTCGTGGTCGGTGGCGGCTATATCGCAGTGGAATTCGCCAGTATTTTCGCCCGTCTCGGCACCGAAACCACCCTGGTGTATCGCGGTGAGCAGCTACTCCGAGGCTTCGATTCCGATGTCAGGCAGTTCATCGGCACCGAGATTGGCAAGCATATGCGCCTGGTATTGCGCGACGATGTAGTGGAATTAAAGCGTAATAACAATGGCTTAAAGGTAATTCTTAAGAGCGGTAGTGAGATTGAATGCAGTAAACTCCTGTCCGCCACAGGCAGGCGCCCGCTTACGGCCGATCTGGGCCTGGAGAACGTCAATGTCGCGCTCTCTGACAATGGTGCCATCGTGGTTGACGATGAGTTTCAGACCACGGAGCCCGGTATCTATGCGGTTGGCGATGTGATCGACCGGGTCGCCTTGACCCCGGTAGCCCTGGCCGAGGCCCAGATCGTTGCCAGAAAGCTCTTCGATAATGCTTCCAAGGCTATGAATTACAAGAATATTCCCACTGCAGTGTTCTGTCATCCCAACATCGCGACCTGTGGCATCAGCGAGGACGAGGCCCTGGCTGAAGGCCTGGAGGTAGATATCTACAGCGCCAGGGTGAAGCAGCTCAAGCAT
Source organism: Pseudomonadota bacterium (assembly GCA_027621405.1). Classification (GTDB taxonomy): domain Bacteria; phylum Pseudomonadota; class Gammaproteobacteria; order Pseudomonadales; family Pseudohongiellaceae; genus UBA9145. The sequence goes on from JAQCBT010000005.1 coordinate 58,050, forward strand.
ACCTTGAGCGGCCGTGACGAATTCAGCTTCATCAAGCTCGTCGTGGACAAGGCTACAGACAGGGTGCTAGGCGCACACCTGGTGGCGCCAGATGCTGGTGAATTGATGCAAGGCATCGCCGTGGCCATGAACGCAGGTGCCACCAAGGCTGACTTCGATTCCACAATTGGCATTCATCCGACCCTGGCTGAAGAGTTTGTGACCATGCGCGAGAAACGCAAGAGCCATGAATGACCGTAGCCTTAGGCGTGAACCATTCTCACAAAGTTAGATTAACTGATTGAATTGGCAATAAATAGCTGCAAAGCGCCATGACATCAGATATACCACTATTTCCGGTAATAAAGATTACCGGAAATAATATATGGCCATAGTATTCCAGCAGGAAGCGGCACAGGTCCAGCGACGATACGATAGTCACGACCTCTTCGCCCTTGGTGAGCAATGGGTGGTGCACCTTGTTCTTCAAGTAGTTTAAGGCAATTTCTAGCGGGTCAGTGTTGGACGCTGTTCGCAGCAGTTTGTGGCCAGAGATTTCCCAAGCTATTGTGGTGCGAGGATTTCCATCGCCTGCGAGGAAATCGATCACATCCATAGCACTTATCCCGGAGCAGACTTCAATGTCCAGAAAGACCAGTAGCCCCTGCCTGCTCGAGCCAGGCTGCCCATGCCTTCACATTTGAGTATCGACTGCAATTAATCTTGTTTTATAACAAGAGGATATCTGTCTATCCTAATTCAATATATTAATAAATAAGCAAGCAATCATACATACGAAATCCCCGAATATGGCTGGTGAGCACAGTCAGGACGTGCAATCGGGACTGGTGCGCTCCCCGGATACCGTATATAGCGAAACAGTCCAATGCCTTGATTTCTAGCGCTTCTATACTTGTTATCAGGGAAGCCCTTGGCAACCTTCAGCACACCACGATCACCCTAGACGGCCCAGGCCTATGCGCGATTTGACAGATGTTTCCAGTCTGGCTAATGCCAACGACGGCAGGCTTAAAAGCCTGCTCAAGATCACCAATGCTGCGTTATTCCTGATGATCAGTGTCTTTATCATTCAAAGACAGACTACTCTGGGGTTGGCGCAACCGCCCTGGCCCGCCATCCTTGCACTCTTGCTCACCGGGGCGAACCTGGCCTATGTGCGTCTCGGTGGTCCTCCCAATCGCTGCGCCTGGATGTCTATCCTGATCCTGTTGCTGGGACTGGGCCTTTCCGGTTGGAATAATGGGGCCTATTCCGGGCCAACGGTGTTGATGAGCCCCCTGCTGCCGATCCTGGCCACCCTTCTGATCGGCTCCAGCGCGGGCTGGCTGGTGGCGGCTCTCACGGCCTTCCTGCTGTCCGTGCTCTACGTGGCCCAGGCCAATGACCTGGTCAATACTAATATTTAATCTGAAGAATCACTTCTAACTGTAAGATATTTAGCTATTTTATGAATTGTACTTGTGAGTTCATTAGTGGTCTGGGAGTTTTCTCGCATGAAGCGGGAGATGTTGCGAATCAATCAAATGCAGGCAGTCACAGATCATCTCACGGGGCTGCATAACCGGCGCTATTTCGAGGCCGCCCTGCGACGGGAGCTGGCTCGAGCCCAGCGTAGCGAGAGCTGGTTGTCCTTAATCATCGCCGACGTTGACTATTTCAAGCGCTAAAACGACAGTAATGGTCACCAGGCCGGTGATCGCTGCCTGGTGGAAGTCGCGGAGGTGTTTCGGGAGGCTGTCAGGCGCCCCTCCGATGTGGTGAGTCGATTCGGAGGGGAAGAGTTCGTGCTGCTGCTACCAGATACAGACCGCAATGGCGCCTGCAAGGTCGCACAGTCAATCCGGCAGCTTCTGAAGCAGCGGGCACTGCCCTATGCTCCCGGCGGCCGCCACACGGTTACCCTCACCCTTGGCGTCGCGACCGTAGGTGGTGGTCAGGTGGTTAGTGGCGATCAACTGCTGGGAGAGGCCGACCAGGCCCTGTACCGGGGCAAGGAGTCAGGCCGGGATCGAGTGGAAGCTGTGCTGCTGAATCCAGATCAAGGCGTCCATAACAATGTAATTCCCTTTTCAGCCTAGCCCTCTCCCACTGAATCGATGACCAGGCTTCGATGGTCGCGCTCAGCACTCTTAAAGCTTGGCCGCGCACAACCGACAAATCTAGTACCGTAATCCGATTCTACCTGCCTTTATGGGGCTGCCAAGGGCTATGAAATCGCCTTGTAAGCTCAGTTCTCTCAGAAATAATATACAGTGATAACATAGCCATATATTCAATAAGTGATGTCAGCTCTTAAATCTCCAGTCCCCTTTTTCGATACCCTCGAAGAGATGCCGAATCCCTTCAAGAATCCGGTTACGGATTTGGCGCACCTGCTGTCCGATGCTCCGGACGATGCCCTCTCCGACTACCAACATGCCAGCGAATTCATTTACAGCTACCGTGGCAGCCCGGACACCTTCAGTACCTACCGGCGGGAGATCGAGCACTTCCTCCACTGGTGTTGGCTAGTAGCGAAAAAGTCGCTAAAACAGATTGTTAGGGAAGACATTGAAGAGTATGTCGAGTTCACCCGGCAGCCACCGGCCCAGTGGATCGGTCGCAAGAACGTACCTCGCTATCTCGATCGCAGCGGCGAGCGCAGCCCTAACCCCGAGTGGCGCCCATATATCGGCGGCGAAGGGGAATTCGTGGCTTCCCAGGCCGCTATACAGTCCCTGTTCAGCGTGCTCAGCAGCTTCTTCAACTTTCTCATCCAGGAAAACCAGCTGTCGGCGAATCCGGTGGCCCAGATGCGGCAGAAGAGCAAGTTCATCCGCAAACACCAGGCCCAGAACAAGATCCGCCGCCTCTCGCCCCTGCAATGGGAATTCGTGGTGGATGCGGCAGAAAACCTGGCCCGGGAGCAGCCCCAGGTCCATGAGCGCACCCTGTTTATCATCAATGCCCTGTTCGCCATGTACCTGCGAATCTCTGAACTGGTGGAAACCCCCCGCTGGCAGCCACAGATGGGCCACTTTCAACTGGACCAGGAAGGCAACTGGTGGTTCCAGACCGTAGGTAAAGGCAACAAGGAGCGGGAAATCTCTGTCAGCGACGCCATGCTTGAGTCCCTCAAGCGTTATAGGAAGTCCCGGGAACTACCGGCCCTGCCCAGTCCCGGAGAGGCCTCGCCCCTCATCCACAAGACCCGTGGTAAGGGCGGGATAAGCAGTACTCGCCAGATTCGTGGCATCGTGCAGACCTGTTTCGACAAGGCTGCCGATGCCATGCGCCGTGAGGGCTTCGTGGAAGAGGCAGAACGCCTGGCCGACGCCACCGTGCACTGGTTGCGGCATACCGGAATCTCTGAGGATGTGAAGCACAGGCCGCGGGAACATGTGCGGGATGATGCCGGTCATGGTTCCAGTGCCATTACCGACCGCTATATCGACGTGGAGCGCGCCGAACGTCACGCCAGCGCCCGTAACAAGCGAATCCGCTAGACTTGAAGAAACAGGACATAAACCGGATATTTTAGCTCGTGGAAAGTTGCAGAATGTGACTAGTCCTGACTCTGGATATGGCATAGTCTCTGCGATTGACGTACATTCTTCGTGAAGCACGCTTACGAGCAGCAGATTCAAATAGCACATTCTGAATGGTGGAAAATGGGAAACAGTAGAATCGGAAGCACTCTCCTCCAGCGAATTCGACACACTGCATTGGCTGGCCTGTTGGCTACTTCCTTCGGCGTAGTTGCGCAGGAAGACCCCTCTCAACTCAACATCGTTCTCGACATCGAGGCACTCTACCAGCCGGTGGCCTCGCAACCGGTGCATGGTGAGACTGCCATCGAGCTGCTCCGCGAGCTGCAAACCAAGCATTATTCCTCCATCGAAATCGATGACAACTTTTCCTCCATCGTCTTCGACAACTATCTAGATGCCCTGGACGGTTCCCACTATTACTTCCTGAAGGAAGACGTGGATGCCCTCAGCGCTTATCGCTACACCCTGGATGACACGCTCAAGCAAGGCAGCGTGGAACCTGGATTCGAGATCTACAACACTTACTACAAGCGCGTGCTCGAGCGCCTTATCTACGCCATCAACAGAGTAGAAAATGATATCCCCAACATGGATTTCACCATTGAGGAATATATCGATATCGATCGCGAGGATGATCCCTACGCGGCCAGCGTGGATGAACTGGATGAGATCTGGCGCAAGCGCATCAAGAACAGCGTGCTCAGCCTGAAGCTGGCCGGAGATGATGAGGCACAGATCCAGGAGAAGCTCAGTGATCGCTACCGAAACCAGCTCAGCCAGGTGCTGAAGACCAACGACCGGGACATATTCCAGATATATCTTTCCACGGTAGCCAAGGCGGTCGACCCCCACACCGATTACTACTCCCCTCGCGACTCGGAAAACTTCAACATGCAGCTTTCCCTGTCACTGCAGGGTATCGGTGCGCAACTCACCACAGAAGACGAGTACACCAAGATCGTTGAACTGATCAAGGGTGGACCCGCCGAGCGCAGCGGCAACCTGCAGGAAGGTGATCGCATTATTGGTATTGGTCAGGGTGTGGACGGAGATATTCAGGATGTCGTTGGCATGCGACTCGATGACGTGGTAGCGCAGATTCGCGGCGAGAAAGACACCGTTGTGCGCCTCAACATCATTCCAGCAGATGCCATCAGTGAAACCAGTGCTACGATAGTGAGCCTCACTCGTGATACGGTGAAGCTGGAAGACCAGTCTGCGAAGAGCGAAGTGCTCGAGTTAGGCTACAACAATCGCGACTACAAGATCGGGGTAATCCACCTCCCCACTTTCTACTTCGATTTCGAGGCAGCCTCCCGTGGCGAGGAAGATTACAAGAGTTCTACTCGTGATGTGCGCGCACTGCTGGAAGAATTGAAAGAACAGGAAGTAGACGCCGTGGTCATGGACCTGCGTAACAACGGCGGAGGCAGTCTCAGCGAAGCCAATCAGCTTGTAGGCCTGTTCATCGAAACCGGAGCCACGGTGCAGATACGTTACTCAGGCATCCGTAACGGCTTTACCCGATCATTCGGCGATAATGATCCCGAAGTTGCCTACACGGGTCCGCTGGCGGTGCTGGTTAATAGAACCAGTGCTTCGGCTTCGGAAATTTTTGCCGGTGCAATCCAGGATTACCAGCGCGGAATCGTGTTGGGTGGGCAAACCTTCGGCAAGGGCACGGTGCAGGAAATTATTCCCATGGACTATGGTCAGGTGAAGGTTACCCGCTCCAAGTTCTATCGTATTTCCGGTGCCAGCACCCAACACCGTGGCGTGATACCGGATATCGAATTTCCGGACCTCTATGACGCTTATGAAGATATCGGCGAGAGCAGCCTCGACGGCGCCCTCCCCTGGGACACCGTGCGTCCGGTTGAATACCGACCCTATCATTCAGTGAAGGCTATGTTGCCAGAGCTTCGCGCGCGCTTTGAAGCACGCGCAGAAGAATCACCTGACTTTATATACCTGCTCGACCAGATCGAGCGCACCAGGCAATACCGTGAGAGGGAGCAGTTGTCCCTCAATCAGGAAGCGGTAAAAGCCGAACGTGAACGCACTCGTCGCGAAGAGTTCGATGCCGAGAATATGCGGCGCTTGCTAAAAGGCCTGCCATTGCGTGAATGGGTGGATGAAGACGCTGAAGAAGATGCAGTCGAGGTAGCAGCGAATGACGATACTACGACTCCGGAAACCGATGAATCCGAGCCGCAAGAGGAAATCGAAGAAGACGATCCCCTGCTGCTGGAAAGCGGCCGCATTCTGGCTGACTTCATCGCTCTAAGCGAGAATCGTCTCAGCGCCGTAGACCGACTCCCTACCCCTCGCTAGTCCCTTTTCGACCTAAAAAAATGGCCCTCCGGGTGGAGGGCCATAACAGAGCGGGGTCGAGCTCTTAGGAGGACTCAATCAATTTGATTTGATTGAGTCTCTATTAAACCAGTTGAATATGACCATACCAGTGGCCAACAAGGGCCATCTGCAGGTTAATTGTGGCAATAAAATGATCGGTCTTGGCGAAGTCCGCTTCCAGGCTGGCCAGTCATTCGATTTCCCTGTGACAATCCCTACTCTCCCTGTCTCTTACGGCTTTCCCACCGATACCAGATGTTGCAAGATTCGCGCTCCCGCGGAGGGGTGGCAGAGCGGTTGAATGCACTGGTCTTGAAAACCAGCGAGGGTGAAAGTCCTCCGAGAGTTCGAATCTCTCCTCCTCCGCCAATTTTTTCCCTTCTCTCCGACTCCCAACCCAAGATCGAATCGCTTCCAACCAGGTCGAAATCCATTGATTTTGCCCCGCCTCCCGGTATCATCATCCGGGAAAAGGTGGAACTATTGTGGGCTGGACCCGGTCTAAGATATTGAAATACCGAGATATTGAAATACCCGGATCAATCCCAATATAGATCCTGATAGGAAAATTAAGTACCCCGGCGCACGGTCGCTAAACTTAGTATCCTGCTTACTTACGGAGATAGAGATGAACGAAGTAGATTTGGCAATTTCCCAGAGTCAAACCTCGACCCTGGCTGTCAATAAAGTTCTCAAGAATACCTATTTGTTGCTGGCCATGACTCTGGCCTTCAGCGCGGTCACCGCTGCTCTGAGCTTTAACGCCCCAGTACTGAATCCCTGGGTGTTTCTCATTGGCGCCTACGGCTTCCTGTTTGCAACCCACGCCCTGGCGCGCAGCCCATGGGGCCTCGTTACCACTTTCGGTTTCACGGGCTTTATTGGATTCGGCATCGGTCCCCTGCTCGGTTACCTGATGTCCAGCCAGTCCGGCAGTGAGGTTTTGATGACGGCGCTGGGTGGCACTGCCTTTATTTTCTTTGGTCTGTCTGGATGGGCCCTGGCCTCGCGCAAGGATTTTTCCTTCCTGCGTGGATTTATTGCTGCGGGCTGTCTGGTATTGATCGCTGCGATCATCATCAGCCTGATCTGGCCGATGCCAGCTCTGCAACTGGCGATGTCGGTGGCGTTCATGTTTTTCTCCAGCGCCATCATCCTGTACCAGACCAGTGAGATCATTCACGGCGGTGAGCGAAACTACATCCTCGCCACCATCACTCTGTACGTTTCCCTGTACAACATCTTCATGAGTCTTATCCATCTGTTAATGGCTTTCTCAGGTGACGATTAAGGGAACGAACTAGATCGAACAAAAGCCCCAGCTTGTCTGGGGCTTTTTCTTTTTGCCAGATGATCAACACCACAGTCATTTCCCAGCGTCCACTGTAAGCAATCGTGAAATTCTCAATCATTGTCTACGCCGCTCCCGCCTCCTCGCAGGCCGCCAGCACGGCTCTGCAATTCGTCAAGACTCTGCTGCACGAGGGGCATGATATTTATCGGCTGTTTTTCTTCTCCGATGGTGTGCATAACACCAATCGTTTGGTGGTCGCTCCCCAGGATGAGATGAACCTGCCGCAGGAGTGGCATCGGCTTATCAATAATTATGAAATCGATTCTGTGGCCTGTGTGAGTTCGGCTATCAAGCGTGGCATCATCAATGAGCAGGAGGCGAAAAGGCATGAGCTGGATTCGAGTACCCTGCTGGACAGCTCCGAGATAGCTGGCCTCGGTCAGATGGTAGATGCCATGATCAATTCCGACCGTGTAGTCCATTTTGGTTAGCACGATGTCAACGACCAAGAAGCCCAAAACATTCACCTTCATCAGCCGTTCGGCACCCTACGGCAATAATCGCCCCCGCCTCTGTCTGGATGCAGCTCTGGCGACGGCGGTGTTCGAGCAGAAGGTTAACTACCTGTTTATGGATGACGGAGTGTTTCAGTTGCTGGCTAACCAGAATGCCGATGGTATCGCCAGCAAGACCCTCGGTAACGCACTGGAGACGCTCGAGCTGTATGGCATCGACCAGGTATTGGTGCTGGAGGAATCGCTGTCCAGTCGCCACATCGGCAGTGAAGACCTGCTGTTCCCCGTGCAACTGTTGCAGAACTCAGACCTGCAGTCCCTCATTGATTCATCTGATTATGTGATCAATCTATGAGTACCCTGCATACCCTCAACAAGGCGCCTTCGGCCCAGCTGCTTGCCAGTTGCATCAAGACCTTGCAGAAAGGTGACGCGATCATCTTTATCGAGGATGGTGTCTACCATGTTCTTGAGGCTGCTCTGCTTGAGTCCATACCTCCCAAGGTTGGCGTCTACGGCTTACGCGAAGACATCAGTGCCCGCGGTCTGGCAGACAAGTGCGAGGAATCAATAGAAGTGGTGGGATATCGTAGCTTCGTCGAATTATGTGTGGAGCACGACAAAATAGTTAGCTGGTTCTAGAGCCGTGAAACTCGACCTGGACAAGGAAGGCTTCCTGCGCAACCTCGATGATTGGAATGAGGACGCGGCAGCAGTACTGGCCAGCAATGAGGGGATCGAACTCACCGCAGCGCATTGGGAGATCCTGCGGCTGCTTCGTGAGTTTTATCGCCGCTACCAATCCTCTCCGGCTTCCCGGGCCCTGAGCAATTATATAAAGAGAGAACTGGATCAGGATAAGGCACGCAGTGCCTACCTGATGAGACTGTTCGGTGGCAGTGCCGCGAAGACCGCCGCCAAGCTGGCAGGTTTGCCGAAGCCCGACAATTGCCTGTAATACATGTTCAAGCAGCGGGAAGCGACCTATCGCGGGATTGTCTAGCCTGCTGCTTTGGGCTCTTCATCACCCATGAACCATTTCAACTTGTCCCGCAGTCTGACCACGTCACCAATTATTGTGATAGTTGGCGCCTTTAATTCACTGGCTGCGACCCGCGCGGCGATATTGGCGAGGGTCCCCTCCACCACTCTCTGATTACTCGTTGTGCCCTGCTGGACCACCGCGACTGGCGTTTCCCGGTTCTTGCCGCGCTGAATGAGTTGTTCACAGATCGCCTCGAGACTCACCAGCGCCATATAGAACACGATAGTCTGTTGCGGGGCGATCAGTTGATCCCACTCCAGCGCATACTCGCCGTTCTTGATATGGCCTGTTACAAATTGAACCGATTGCGCATGATCGCGATGGGTGAGCGGAATACCGGCATAGGAGGCGCAACCTGAGGCGGCGGTGATACCGGGCACTATCTGGAAAGGGATGTTGGCCTCGGCGAGCCTTGCAAGTTCCTCCCCACCCCTTCCGAAGATGAAGGGATCGCCACCCTTGAGTCGCAATACTTTCTTGCCAGCCCTGGCATACTTGATCAACAGTTCGTTGATCTCTTCCTGGGGTACCGGGTGATTCTGGCGTTGCTTGCCGACATGAACCTTTTCTGCATCGGGTCGTAGTCTCGCCATAATCTCCGGGGATACGAGCCGGTCGTACAGCACGATGTCTGCCTTGTGCATCAGACGCAGTGCCTTCAACGTAAGCAGGTCAGGATCGCCGGGGCCGGCACCCACGAGGTAGACCTCGCCTTGCACAGCTTCCGAATCATTGCTGGCATGCTGCAGCATGTCTTCGAGCAGGCCACGGGCTGTTTCTTCCTGTCCGCCGTAGACGAGTTCAGGAACCGCGCTATCAAGAACGGATTCCCAGAAGCGCAGGCGTTTATCGAATTCGCTGATCGTGGACTTTACCCGATTGCGATAACTGTCCAGGATGGCGGCCAGTTCGCCGGCCCTGGCCGGCACGTGAGTCTCCACAATTTCCTTGATCTTGCGGGACAACACGGGTGAGGAACCGCTACTCGAGATGGCGACTACCAGCGGTGAACGGTCCACGATTGCGGGAACGATGAAGGAACAGAGCTGTGGCTGGTCGACTACATTGACCGGTATTCCCTTCTCTCTCGCGGCTTCGCTAACCTGACGATTGACCGATTCTTCGTCGGTCGCGGCGATCGCCAGCACGGCGCCTTCAAGATGAGAGTTATGAAATTCCGATTCCAGGTATTCGGTAGAGATTGGATCACAGGCCGACTTGAGCAGTTCGGATACAGATGGCGCTACCACGCACAGTCTCGCGCCTGCCCTGGTGAGCAGAGCCGCCTTACGCGCCGCGACCTCCCCGCCCCCTACCAGCAAACACTTCCTGTCCTTGATGTTCAGGAAGATGGGGAGGAAGTCCATTAGCCGATGATCTCGAGGCCGTTCATATAGGGTTGTAGCGCGACTGGCACTCGCACCTGGCCGGAAGCATTCTGATAGTTTTCGAGAATGGCCACCAGGGTGCGACCAACAGCGAGACCCGAACCATTGATGGTATGGGCCAGTTCCGGTTTACTGGTTTCCGGATTGCGCCAGCGTGCCTGCATGCGACGTGCCTGGAAGTCGGTGAAATTACTACAGGATGAAATTTCCCGGTAGCAGCCTTGTGAAGGCAACCATACCTCCAGGTCGTAGGTCTTGGCAGCGGAGAAGCCGAGATCGCCACCACACAGAATTACCTTGCGGTAAGGTAGCTCGAGTAATTGCAGAATCTTCTCTGCGTGGGTGGTGAGCTCCTCCAGTGCCTGTTCCGAGGTATCCGGTGTCACAATTTGAACCAGCTCAACCTTTTCGAACTGGTGCTGTCGAATCATGCCCCTCGTGTCCTTGCCGTAGCTACCCGCTTCAGAGCGGAAGCATGGCGTGTGACAGGCAAATTTCAGTGGCAATGAATCCTTGTCCAGAATTTCATCGCGCACCAGGTTGGTCACCGGAACCTCAGCCGTTGGGATCAGGAAATAATTATGCTCTCCCTCCAGGCGAAATAGGTCTTCGCCGAATTTTGGTAACTGGCCGGTGCCCTGCAGTGAATCCTGGTTGACGATATAGGGTACGTTCAACTCGGTATAGCCGTGCTCCCGGGTATGGGTGTCGAGCATCAATTGCACGAGGGCCCGGTGAAGCCTCGCGACCATGCCCTGCATCACGACGAAGCGGGAACCCGTGAGCTTGGTGGCGGCAGCAAAATCGAGGCCATTGGCCAGTGCCTCACCAATCTCAACATGATCCTTCGCCTCGAAATCGAATTCGGGAACTTCGCCCCAGCTTGCGACTAATTGGTTGTCACTCTCTTCGGCACCCTCCGGCACGGATTCATCGGGGACGTTGGGTACGCCGAGCAGATAATCATTGAGTTCGCTCTGCAGCAGGTTGAGCTGCTCTTTCTTCGCTTCCAGTTCTGACTTCATTGACTCCATGGACGACAGGATTGCGGAGATATCCTCTCCGGCAGCCTTGGCCTTGCCGATCTCCCTGGAGCGTGAATTACGCTCATTCTGCAGCGCTTCGGTCTCCAGTTGCAGCGCCTTGCGCTGGCTGTCGAGTTCGGCAATACGGCTGACATCCAGCACAAATTTCTTCTTCTTCAGAAGTTCTGCGAGCCGCTCCGGCTCACTGCGAATCCATTTGGGGTCTAACATCGTTTGATCCAGGTAGTCTGACTTGGTTTAAAGCAGGCCCCGCGCCAGGAGCATTCCGGCATAGGCTGCGCCCAGACACAGCACTACGCTGCTCAGGACATAGAAAAAGGCGGTATTGTAGAGGCCTTGCTGAAACAACAAAAGGGCATCCAGGGAGAATGTTGAGAAGGTGGTCAGGCTACCCAGGAAACCCACGGTGAGCAAAGGCCGATAGACTTCCAGGGCTGGCCGTTCGGTAAAGGCGACAAAGAGGATCCCGATCAGCAGGCTGCCGAGCACGTTGACCGTAAAGATACCCCAGGGAAAATTCGTGCTGTTGAACTTCTCAAAATGCAGCCCCAGCCAGAAGCGTGAAACGGCTCCCAGCGCACCTCCCAGGGCAATTGCCAGATAGGTGCCCATACTCAGGCGTCACTGCTGTTGTCGATGACTTCGATTCCTTCCGGCACCTGGAATTCGAATTGCTCCATGGCCAGGCCCTTGTTGCGTTCCACCTTGGTGAATTGCCACACGGTCTGCTCACCATTCTTGCTGGCTACGTGTATCGACTCGATCTCTGCGCCTAAGAAGCTGATGGTGATACGGGCATAGACGCTGTCTGCCGCCACGGGCAGCAACTGGAAACTGACGAAGTCATCGTCTTCGGTGACGGCCCGGATCTCGTAGTCCTCTCCTAGTGCGTCGGTCTTGCCGCTGAGCAACTGTGCTGCCAGTTCTGACTCATCGCTGTTGAAATCTTCGATTACTACCTGCTCGAGGTCGGGCTGGTAATTCCACAGGGTCTCGCCATTGGTCACCACCAGTTCGGGGAATGGGTCCAGCGTTTCCCAGTAGAAGCCGTTCGGTCTCAGCAGATGCATCTGGATGAGACTCTCTTCCAGCACGCCACCGTCGGACTCGATAATGAGTTGGGTGACCTCCGCGCTCAATGAGCTGATGTCGGTGAGCAGGGATTCCAGTCGTGCCGTGTCCTGTTCCTGGGCCGAACTCGATAGCGAGTGCCCCAATGCAAAGAAGGTAGACAGGGTTGCCAGGGCAACAGGCAGTCGTTGCATGTTAGAAGTCTCTGGAAAGAATCAGTCCCGAGGCGGTGGAGGCGCGATGACCTCGCGGGAACCGTTGCTGTTCATCTCCGATACTACCCCGGCGGCTTCCATGGATTCAATCATGCGGGCGGCACGGTTGTAGCCGATCCGGAGTTTGCGCTGTACCGCGGAAATAGAGGCCTTGCGGGATTCGGTCACGAAACGGACGGCTTCGTCATACAGGGCATCGCCCTCTTCATCCCCGTCCCCGTCGCCCATGCCTCCACCGCCCAGCATGTCACCGTCATCGGAGCTGCGGGTAATGGCATCGATGTAGACAGGCTCGCCACGTCGCTTCCAGTCCGCGACCACCCGATGCACTTCCTCATCACTGACGAAGGCGCCGTGCACACGGGTAGGCACGCCGCCACCGGGCGGCAGGAACAGCATGTCACCATGCCCCAGTAGCTGCTCTGCCCCGCCTTCGCCGAGGATTGTGCGAGAATCCACCTTGGACTGCACCATGAAGGACAGCCTGGTGGGTACGTTGGCCTTGATCAGGCCTGTCAATACATCCACCGAGGGGCGCTGGGTGGCAAGAATCAGATGAATACCGGCGGCACGGGCTTTCTGGGCGATACGGGCGATGAGTTCCTCGACCTTCTTGCCCACCACCATCATCATGTCGGCCAGTTCGTCCACAATGACCACGATACTGGGCAGCGCCTCCAGTTCCGGCGCAGATTGCTCTTCTTCCAGCAACATGGGGTCCATGCGCCAGGTGGGATCAACGATGGGTTTACCCGCCTTCCTGGCGTCGGTCACCTTCTTGTTATAGCCAGCCAGGTTGCGCACGCCCAGCGCCGACATCAGCTTGTAGCGTCTCTCCATTTCCGCCACACACCAGCGCAGACCGTTGGCGGCGTCTTTCATGTCGGTGATCACCGGAGTCAGCAGATGGGGGATGCCATCGTACACCGACAGCTCCAGCATCTTGGGGTCGATCATGATGACTCGCACCTGCTCCGGTGTGGACTTGAACAACAGGCTGAGAATCATGGCGTTAATGCCCACCGATTTACCGGAACCGGTGGTACCGGCCACCAGCAGGTGGGGCATCTTGGCCAGATCCACAATCACCGGTTTACCGACGATGTCGTGTCCCAGTGCCATGCTCAGGGACGAGCCAGCACGGTCGAACTCGGTAGAGGACAGCACCTGGCTGAGCTGGATGACTTCCCGGGTTTCATTTGGAATTTCGATACCTATGACAGTTTTGCCAGGTATCACCTCAACAACACGCACGGAAACGACGGCCAGTGAACGGGCCAGGTCTTTGGCCAGGTTGGTGATGCGGCTGACCTTGATGCCGGGTGCGGGCTGAACCTCGAATCGGGTAATCACCGGGCCGGGATTGACGGCGGTCACCTCGATCTCAATGCCGAAATCCTTGAGCTTCAGTTCCAGTAGCTTGGACATGGCTTCCAGGGATTCCTTGGAGAAGCCGGAATCATTGGTTTCCTGCCAGGCATCCAGCAGGCCGATGGCAGGCAGCTCCTTGACGGAAGCACTCTCGAACAGGGTGCCCTGCTTCTCTTTTTGTACCCGTGGACTGGGGGCTGGCTTCTTCGGGGCTGGCGCGGTGATCGTTGGCGGCACCCGCTTCCGCTCCTTCTCGATGTGGATATCCAGCACCTTCTTGCGCGATTCCAGGCGCTCCCGGGTCGCCAGTTCCTGTTTGCGTTCTTCCAGCCACTTGCGGCTCCTGGTCATCACCGTGTTTACCATGTTCAGGGTCATACTCCCTACCCGGTCGATCACGTCCAGCCAGGAGATCGTGGCCGTGATGGTGAGGCCAAACAAGAAGATAGCGAGATAAAGTAAGGTACTACCCAAGGTGGCGAGCATGGGCACGCTGATATCCACTACGATGGAACCCAGTACGCCTCCTGCGATATACGGTGTCTGTTCAGAGACCTCGAAGTGCAGGGTTGCCAGGGCGCAGGCGGCGATCATCAACAGGATGAAACCCATGGTCTTAATACCAAACATGGGCCAGGAGAATTCTGCTTCCAGTTCCTCTTCCCGGAACGAGGTGTACACCTTGTAGGCCAGCAGGCCGGGGAAACCAAAGGCGAGATAGCCAAACAGGTGCAGCAGAATGTCAGCGATCCAGGCGCCATAAACTCCGACCGCATTGGAGACTTCACCGCCATCGCCGGTGGTGGTGAAACCGGGGTCTGCGGGGGAATAGCTGAACAAGGCGATCAGCAGGTACAGCGCCAGCAGGAAATACACGATCAGGGTGCCCTCGCGTAGAACGCGCTGCACCATGGAACTTACTTCGGTGTTGGGATCGTTTTTTGACACTGCTACATTTTTCAATTTATTCAGAGACCTGCACGTAGTTTATATGATCAGTTCTAGAAAAGTGAGGGCTGGTCTGCAAGACTGCGAGTCAATTGAAGGTGGGCCATGCAGCGGTGGAGTCGCGGCAATCAGCCAATAGACGTCACCACCCGCTTTCTTAAACGTCGAACCTATCCCCTTGTTATCGGGCAGAACGCCCGAGTATTAAGGCATCTATTGCAGGCGGCTGTGCAGAATGGGCTGCCCACCGGCCGCCAGAAAGTGCTTAAATACACCTCCCGCCGGATCTTTAAAAACGACCGTGCAGGCTACACATAACAAGTTAACCCAATCCGATCACCACGGCCGCTCAGCAAGGGCCCCTGCCAGTGGTATGCAACAAAGGTAAGGAATAGCCAATGTCAGACGTTCAACACCACAAACTCATCATAATGGGATCCGGCCCCGCGGGCTATACCGCAGCGGTCTATGCTGCCAGGGCGAACCTGGATCCGGTAGTTATTACCGGCATGGTGGCCGGAGGCCAGCTCACCACGACTACGGACGTGGACAACTGGCCCGGTGATGTGGAAGGTCTGCAGGGCCCAGCCCTGATGGAGCGTATGAAAAACCATGCAGAACGCTTTGATACCAATGTGGTTTTTGATCACATTAACAAGGTCGATCTGAGCGAGCGACCGTTTCGCCTCAGCGGCGATGCCGGGGAATACAGCTGCGATGCGCTGATCATTGCTACCGGAGCCTCGGCCCAGTATCTCGGTCTGCCCTCCGAAGAGGCCTTCATGGGCAAGGGAGTTTCGGCCTGTGCCACCTGCGATGGCTTCTTCTACCGCAACAAGCCGGTTGCCGTTATCGGTGGCGGTAATACCGCCGTAGAGGAAGCGCTCTATCTCTCCAACATCTGTTCCCATGTCACCCTGGTACACCGTCGGGATTCCCTGCGGGCGGAAAAGATCCTGCAGCAGAAGCTGTTCGACAAGGTGGAAGAAGGCAAGGTATCCATTCGATGGGATCATGTGCTGGATGAGGTTGTGGGTGACGAATCCGGGGTAACCGGCATCAACATCAGGCACGCCCAGACCGGAGAGGCAAGCAAGCTGGAGGTAGATGGTGTGTTCATCGCCATCGGCCATGTGCCTAACTCGGAACTATTCCAGGGACAACTGGACATGAAGGGTGGCTACATCAAGATCCACAGCGGCCTCGATGGCAATGCTACCCAGACCAGCGTGCCCGGTGTCTTCGCCGCAGGTGACATCGCGGACCAGGTCTATCGCCAGGCGGTCACCAGCGCAGGGTTTGGCTGTATGGCTGCACTGGACGCAGAGAAGTTCCTCGACAACTGACCTTGCATTGACATGCCACTGCCCTGGCTGGACTCTGAACAACCCTGGTTTCCGCCACTGGATGAGGCGTTGGACGAACCCAATGGACTGCTGGCCGCCGGTGGTGACCTCAGTCCCGACTGGTTACTGGCAGCCTATGCCTATGGCGTCTTTCCCTGGTATGAAGCGGGCCAGCCCATCCTCTGGTGGTCACCCGACCCACGCCTGGTGTTGTACCCCGACCAGGTCAGGGTCTCTCGCTCCTTAAAGAAGTTTCTGAGGAAGCATCCCTACCGCTTGAGTATGGATACAAATTTTTCAGCCGTCATAGAGAGCTGTGGCAAGTCGCGCGCGGGCAGCACCGGGACATGGATCACGGATGAGATGCGCTCTGCCTACCAACTCCTGCACCAGTTGGGGCATGCCCATTCCGTGGAGGTGTGGGCTGATTCCGCATTGGTAGGTGGACTCTATGGCGTGTCTCTGGGTAAGGTATTCTTCGGTGAATCCATGTTCAGCGTTGAACCCAATACTTCGAAGCTGGCATTGGTGGCCCTGGCAAGGCATCTGGAGCAATGGGGCTTCCGCCTCATAGACTGCCAGGTTGCCAGCAAGCATCTGTTATCACTGGGAGCGCAGTCAGTGGACCGGGAACAGTTCGCGAACTGGGTGAATGCCTTCAGCGGGCTCGATGACAGTAATCATCAATGGCAAATAGATCCGGCAATTCAACTTGTTATAGATGAAATCGAATAACAAAATCATCAGTTCGGTGCGCTTGTTTCGCACGGCACCCCATCCCTGCAGCTACAAGGTAAGGGAACAGGCCGCCACGGTATTCGTGGATCCGGACCTGGTGATAGACAAGTCCCTCAACAGCAGGCTCAGCGAGTTGGGTTATCGCCGCAGTGGCGCCCACCTCTACCGCCCGGATTGTGACTTCTGCCACGCCTGCATCTCATGCCGCATCCCGGTGGATGAGTTCCGGCCTACCCGCTCCCAGCGCCGAGTCATGAAACGCAATAAACTGCTCACGGTACGTGAAGAAACCGATCTAACCTACGAACCTGCTTACGATTTATATCGACGGTATATCGATACCCGGCACGACGACGGAGACATGTACCCAGCCAGTCTCGAGCAGTATGAGGCCTTCATCAAGACCAAGACTGTGGATACCCGCTTCTACTTGTTCTACGAGGAGGAAGAACTGGTGGCGGTGAGTGTGGTGGATGTTCTGGAACAGGGCCTTTCAGCCGTCTACACCTTTTTTGACCCGGCACGTCAGCACCAGTCCCTGGGTCGCTATGCCATTCTGTGGCAGGTCGAGAAGTGCCGTGAATTGGGTCTGCCCTACCTGTTCCTGGGCTACTGGATCAAGAATTGCGCGAAGATGCAGTACAAGAGCGATTTTCGCCCTCTGCAGATGCTGATCGAAGGCCGTTGGATCCTGGTCAAGTAAACTTAAGTAAGTTAACCCGCTAGAGTTTTTGCCTCCTGCAGCAAAATCCGGCAAAAT
The DNA here is from genome assembly GCA_027621405.1 of Pseudomonadota bacterium. Classification (GTDB taxonomy): domain Bacteria; phylum Pseudomonadota; class Gammaproteobacteria; order Pseudomonadales; family Pseudohongiellaceae; genus UBA9145. The sequence goes on from JAQCBT010000005.1 coordinate 75,672, forward strand.
GCGCCCGCTTGAAACCAATCTGGAGTGCCGATGGCAAAAGAAGATCAAATTGAAATGGAAGGCGAAGTCGTAGATACCCTTCCTAACACCATGTTCCGGGTGAAACTGGAGAATGGTCATATCGTGACTGCCCACATCTCGGGCAAGATGCGCAAGAACTACATCCGAATCCTCACCGGGGACCAGGTTCGCGTCGAACTGACCCCCTATGATCTGACCAAGGGTCGTATCACCTACCGCGCGCGTTAGCGGTTATTTAAAGAAACTGCCAGTGATTCGAAGCAGCCATCCTCGAGCAAGGGGGTACCTGCTAGTGCCTGGTCTTGCTCAGGGCCTTGTCGCCGGACTTCTTCTTGTCTGACTTCCTGGTGCCATTGGCGCTGTTGATCTCGATTTCGATATCCTCACCGGCGGAGATGTAAACGTCGCCGCCGCCGTCAGCCAGGTCACCAAACAGAATATCCTCGGCCAGGGATTTCTTCAGCTTCTCCTGAATGAGTCTGGCCATGGGGCGGGCACCCATGGTTTCGCTGTAGCCATGCTCAACAAACCAGTCGACCGCACTGTCGTCCACATGCAGTAGCACGTTCTTGTCATCCAGTTGTACCTGCAGGTTTACCAGGAACTTGTCCACCACCGTGCGGATGGTTTCCGGTGCCAGTGCACCGAACTGGATAATGGAATCGAGCCGGTTGCGGAATTCCGGGGTAAAGGACTTCTTGATGATCTCCATGCCATCCGTGCTGTGATCCTGTTCGGTGAAACCGATCGAGGCACGGGACATTTCCTGGGCACCGGCATTGGTAGTCATGATCAGGATGACATTGCGGAAATCGGCCTTGCGACCGTTGTTATCTGTCAGGGTGCCATGGTCCATCACCTGCAACAGCAGGTTGAATACATCGGGGTGCGCCTTCTCGATCTCGTCGAGCAATACCACCGAGTGTGGATTCTTGGTGACGGCTTCAGTCAACAGGCCACCCTGGTCGAAGCCAACATAGCCCGGTGGCGCACCGATCAATCGTGAAACTGTATGCCGCTCCATGTACTCGGACATGTCGAAACGAATCAGCTCGATACCCATAATCTTGGCTAACTGGCGGCTGACCTCGGTCTTGCCCACGCCGGTGGGCCCGGCGAACAGGAAGGAACCGATTGGCTTCTCACCCTCGTTCAGGCCGGCACGGGATAGCTTGATAGCGGTAGCCAGTGACTCGATAGCCTCGTCCTGACCGAATACCACCATCTTGAGGTTGGTCTCAAGGCTCTTGAGGGCGTCGATGTCCGAACTGGATACATGCTTGGGTGGAATCTTGGCGATCGCCGCCACAACCCTTTCCATGTCGGTCACACCAATCAGCTTCTTGCGCTTGCTGGCGGGTTGCAGGCGCTGGTAGGCGCCGGCCTCATCGATCACATCGATGGCCTTGTCTGGCATGTAACGATCGTTGATATAGCGGCCTGCCAGTTCGGAAGCGGCGCGCAAGGCTTTGTCGCTATAACGCAGGTCATGATGATCTTCGAAGCGCGACTTGAGGCCTTTCAAAATCTGGTACGTGGTATCCACATCGGGCTCATCCACATCGATCTTCTGGAAGCGACGTGACAACGCCCTGTCCTTCTCGAAGATACCGCGGTATTCCTGGTAAGTAGTGGAACCGATACAGCGCAGGTCGCCGGAGGTTAGCACCGGCTTCAACAGATTGGACGCGTCCATCACGCCACCGGAGGCAGCGCCTGCACCGATGATGGTGTGAATCTCGTCGATGAACAGCACCGCATGCTTGTTCTTCTTCAATTCGCCTAACAGTGCCTTGAAGCGCTTCTCGAAATCACCACGGTACTTGGTGCCAGCGAGCAAGGCGCCGAGATCCAGGGAATAGATCTCTGCGTCCTGCAGCACTTCTGGTACCTGGCCTTCGACGATGAGTTTGGCGAGGCCCTCTGCAACTGCCGTCTTGCCCACTCCGGATTCACCTACCAATAGTGGATTGTTCTTGCGGCGTCGGGACAATACCTGGACTACCCGTGTCACCTCTTCGGTGCGACCGATCAAGGGATCGATTCTGCCGGCTTCGGCTTCGGCGTTCAGGTTGGTCGCGAAACTGGTTAGCGGGTTCGCGGAGTTTTCGCCGAGTGCTTCATCTTCCTGTTGTTCGGATGGCGCTTCATTATTGCCGGCATGGCCGGGAATCTTGGAGATGCCGTGGGTGATGTAGTTCACGACATCGATGCGTGCTACATCCTGTTGCTTGAGGAAGTACACGGCCTGGCTTTCCTGTTCGCTGAAGATGGCCACCAACACATTGGCGCCGGTCACTTCTCTCTTGCCAGATGACTGCACATGGAAAACGGCGCGTTGCAATACGCGTTGGAAACCAAGGGTCGGTTGGGTCTCCCTGCCCGTTTCCGATTCGGGAATCAGCGGTGTGGTGGCATCGACAAAGTCGACGAGTTCGCCGCGCAGTCGGGAGAGATCACAATCGCAGGCCAGAAGAACATTTGAAGCAACCTCGTTATCGAGTAATGCCAACAACAAATGCTCAACTGTCATGAATTCATGACGCTTCTTGCGAGCACCTTTGAAAGCATAATTCAGTGTGGCTTCAAGATCTTTGCTTAACATAATGGCCTTTTACCTGTTCAGGTGGCTATCAAGAATTACTGGCTCTGCAATCGCCGCTTAGCGGCCTCTTGTCATCTGTCCACTTCGACGGAGCAGAGCAATGGTTGCTCACACTCCCTGGAATAATCGTTAACCTGTGCAGCTTTCGTTTCCGCAACATCCTTGCTATAGACGCCGCACACGCCCTTGCCCTCGGTGTGCACCTTCAGCATGATCTGGGTCGCCTTCTCAATATTCATGTTGAAGAAAGAACGGAGTACATCAACCACGAAGTCCATCGGTGTGTAATCGTCGTTGATCAGAATTACCTTATACAACGGTGGTTGTTTGAGTTTGGGTTTCTCTGCCGCTTCGGCAAAGCCAGTGTTGTGTCCGCCGTCATTCTCATCCTGGGAATTGTTCGGGCGGATGGGTAATTTACTCATCTCTAAGTCTAGTAGAACTTTCTTCTGCATACTTTATTACTACGGATGATCAGCTGAATTCAGTAGGCCGGGATGACGATTATTTTGCGTCAGTTACCGGGGCTTGAAAAGAGCTTTGTGGTCGGGGGCTGGTCCTCTGCCGAGGCGGGCTATGCAGTGATAGATAGGGTTGTTTCGCAGAATTTCAAGCGCTTGCAGGCTTCGCGCGTCCGGTCGTGAAAATGGATGGTTTTGACATTTTGATGTCAAAGGTGTATAGGCTTAGTGGAGTGGCTAGGAGTCACTACAAAATAATTAAAACAAATAATAACAAGCACGGAGTAACACATGAGTACCGGGCAAGTTAAATGGTTCAATAACGCCAAGGGATTTGGCTTTATTTTGCCTGATGATGGTGGCGAAGATCTGTTCGCCCACTATTCCGCAATTGGCATGGAAGGATACAAAACCCTGAAAGCCGGGCAACTGGTGTCATTCGATACCGTTGAAGGCCCCAAGGGACTGCACGCAGCCAATATCAAACCCGTCTCTGATTCATCTGATGCGGCCCCTCCGGGCCATTCAGCTAATGGCGCGGCAGAGGCATCCCAGGAAGAGTCCAGCGTGGAGACAGCCGCCGCCAAGTAAGCTCGGTGGGGCTGATGCGGGTAATTCTTTCTAAACACACCTGACAGTGTGCGAGTACACTACGCCCAAAATTCTTGAAATTTCGGGCGTAACCCTACCATGGCGCAGGTAATTCTCTTCAATAAGCCCTTCGGCGTGTTGTCCCAGTTCACCAGTGAACACGGGCATGCCACCCTGGCCGACTTCATCGATGCCAAGGGCTTCTATGCAGCCGGGCGCCTGGACAAGGACTCCGAGGGGCTGCTGGTCCTCACCGACGACGGCAAGCTGCAGGAGCGCATAGCGGATCCTCGTTTCAAGAGTTCGAAGACCTATCTGGTGCAGGTCGAGGGCGTCCCCGATGACATCGCTGTACAACAGCTGACAGACGGAGTTGAACTCAAGGATGGCTTGTCCTTACCCGCTGAAGTTAAAGTAATCAATGAGCCAAGGCTGTGGCCACGCAACCCGCCGGTGCGGTTTCGCAAGCATATTCCTACCAGCTGGCTGGAAGTGACGATCCGGGAAGGCCGCAACCGCCAGGTTAGGCGCATGACCGCCGCCGTGGGCTTTCCTACCCTGAGACTGGTGCGAGTGGCTGTGGGTGACTGGCAAATTGCAGACCTGGAGCCCGGGGATTGGGTACAGCTGGACACCTAGCCAGCCGTCGCGCTTCTACTTCTGCCAGCGGGCGATCGCCTCGCTGTCGCTATCCCGGCTCGCCACCCATTCCGCCCCCTGCTTGCCCTGCTGCTTCTTCCAGAACGGCGCCTTGCTCTTGAGATAGTCCATCATGAACAGTGCCGCGTCGAAGGCCGCGTGCCGGTGGGCACTGGCTGTGCCCACCATTACGATCTGGTCGCCGGGCTTGAGATCTCCGACCCGGTGGATGATACAGAGTGCCTGTAGCGGCCACCTGTTGCGAGCCTGCTGTGCAATATCCTCGAGGCACTTTTCCGTCATACCCGGATAATGTTCCAGGAACAGTCCAGTGACTGGATTCCGGGTGTCCGAGTCCTGGTCATACAGCTCACGTACCAGTCCGGTGAAGGTGACGATGGCGCCGGGGTCCCCCGCCTCTTGCCTGAGCGACTGATAGACCTGGGCCAGGTCAAAATCCTGTTCCTGTACGAGAATCATACTCAACCACCGGTCATGGGTGGGAAGAAGGCCACCTCATCATCTTCAGAAAGTTTCCAGCTTCTGTCTACAACTGTTTGATTTACCGCGACCAGCAGCGCATTGCTGGAATTGTCGAGCGCCTGCAGGGCAGGATTTTTCGCAGCCAGGTGAGAGACCAGCCCGGCCACGTCTTCGACACCTGCGGGTAGTTCCAGGCTCTCTTCTGTGCGGTCCAGGGCTTCCCGCACACTGGCAAAGTAGTGGATCTTGAGCATGGGCCTCAGACTGCCTCCGCACGCTGGTAGTGGCCACTGCGACCACCCTGCTTTTCCTGCAGGTGAATGCCACCAATCACCATGTTCTTGTCTACTGCCTTACACATGTCATAGATAGTCAGGGCCGCTGTGGAGACTGCGGTGAGCGCTTCCATCTCCACCCCGGTCTTGCCGTCTACCTTGCAGGTGGCGGTAATAACGACCTGGCTGTTGTCCACATCCAGTTCCAGTTCCACGCCCACCTTGTTGAGCATCAGTGGATGGCACATGGGGATCAGCTGGGAAGTCTGCTTGGCCGCCTGAATACCGGCGATTCGGGCCACGGTCAGTACATCACCCTTCTTGTGGCCGCCGCTGGCGATCAGTGCCAGGGTCTCAGGGGCCATGCTGATGCTGCCGCGGGCGACGGCGGTACGCTGGGTGATTTCCTTGTCGCCCACATCAACCATGTGGGCATTGCCTTCGGAATCCAGGTGTGTGAGTTTGCTGCTCATAGGATCTACTGTGTTTCGGTATCAGATTTGTTTCTGGATACGGCATTATCGCTCTTTACTGGATTGAGCAGAAGCACTCACAAGAAATCAATTTAGCAAGCAGGCTTAGCTCGTTGATCGGGTTATTGTTTGACCATAGAATTATCGCCGTCGATGTCCGAACTTCCCCACATAACCGTTGCTACCGTGGTGCCCAGGGATGGCCACTTCCTGTTCGTGCGCGAGCACAGTGATGGCGCCCTGGTGTATAACCAGCCTGCCGGCCACGTTGAAGCAGGCGAATCCCTGATCGCCGCCGCTACCCGGGAAACTCTCGAGGAAACCGGGTGGCTGGTGCAGGTGACCAGTTTGCTGGGCATCTATGAATACCAATCACCAGTTAATGGAATCAGCTATATACGGCATTGTTTTATAGCGAATCCTGTGGCGCAGAAACATCCCGGGCCACTGGATAAGGATATAGCCGACACACAATGGTTGAGCATGAGCGAACTTGCTGGCTTGAAAGATCAGCTCCGAAGTCCTATGGTCTGGCGCGCCGTTGAAGATTACCAGCGGGGTCATTATTTCCCGCTGGACGTCATTCGTTGAACCGTTGCCGTCTGCCACCTGAATACTGCATATACCAAGCGCCATGGAGACTGAGCTATCCGGGGGCCGCAGTACCCAGAAGCAGTCTGGCATTAACATTAGCAAGAACAAATGAATCAATCAGTTACATTGCAGACTTCATCTAACCTTTCAACGAGAGCCCCGGCCCAGACCAGGGTCATCGTCGGCATGTCCGGCGGCGTGGATTCCTCGGTTTCAGCCTACCTGCTACAGCAACAGGGCTACCAGGTGGAAGGCTTGTTCATGAAGAACTGGGAAGAAGACGATGGCACTGAGTATTGTACGGCGCTTGCAGATCTGGCGGATGCCCAGGCCGTCTGTGACAAGCTCGGGATAACCCTGCATACCGCCAACTTCTCTGCCGAGTACTGGGACAACGTGTTTCAACACTTCCTCAAGGAGTATCGGGCTGGCCGAACCCCGAATCCCGATGTGCTGTGCAACAAGGAGATCAAGTTCAAGGCCTTCCTCGACTATGCGCTGGAGCTGGGTGCCGATCTTATAGCCACCGGTCATTATGTGCGCCGCTGCGACGAGGATGGCCACACCTACCTGCAGAAAGGCCTGGATGACAACAAGGACCAGAGTTACTTCCTGTGTGAGGTGAATGAGGACAACCTGCGCTACAGCCTGTTCCCCGTTGGAGAGTTGAACAAGGCCAAGGTACGGCGCGTGGCCAGCGAACTCAACCTGGTGACCAAGGACAAGAAAGACAGCACAGGTATTTGTTTCATTGGTGAACGCAAGTTCAAGGATTTCCTGGAGAATTACCTGCCCGCACAACCGGGGAATATCGAGGCAATGGATGGCGAGACCGTGGGCCGTCACGCTGGCCTGATGTATTACACCCTGGGCCAGCGCCAGGGGCTGGGTATTGGCGGTATTCCAGACCGTCCGGAGGCGCCCTGGTACGTGGTTGGCAAAGACCTTGAGCGCAACGTGTTGATTGTTTCCCAAGGCAATGAAAATGAAGATCTTTTCTCTACAGCTCTCATCGCCCAGCCGGCCTCCTGGGTGAATCAGGACGGACCTGGCCTGCCCCTGCAATGCCAGGCCAAGATACGCTATCGGCAGGCCGACCAGGACTGCACTGTCAGTGCCCTGGATGATGGCAGACTGCTGGTGCGCTTCGAGCGGCCGCAACGGGCGGTAACCCCTGGTCAATACGTGGTGTTTTACCAGCAGGACCGTTGCCTTGGAGGGGCTATCATCGATGCCTACACTCGCTGAGTTCAGTCGCTGGGAACAGCAGAATCTGGCCCTGGCTGCGGTCACCCAGTGTGCCACCCTGGTCAGGGATCTGGCCAACGAAGGTGACGTGCCCCAGACCCAGCTGGCCGCCTGTATCAATCCTCTCATGGCCACCTCGCCGGATTCCATCGACGAGATCTATCCCCATCCTGCGGACCTGGCCCGCGGGGTGGGAATCATGCAGGAAATGTTTGGCAATGAGCGCCTTCGTGAACATGGAGAGGTAGTCAGATACACGTTAGGAATCATATTATTAAGAGGGAAACTTATGGCTGATAGTGAGATGCAGGATACGATCCACCGGCGCCTGCAGTACCTCGATCCAATTCCACGGGACGAGCTGCCTGCCGCGGACCCTGACAATCCCGGATTCTCTCACCAGGAGCGTATTTTCAAGCAGCTAGCCACTCTCTATCAGGATACAATAAGTACCCTGTCGTACCGTATTCAGGTACAGGGAAAGATTGCCCACCTGAAGAATGATTTCACAGCCAATCGAATCCGTGCGTTGTTGCTCGCAGGAATACGTTCCGCAGTGTTGTGGCACCAGCTGGGGGGACGACGCTGGCGCATGGTGGTGTATCGCAGGCGCATTCAGGAGACGGCGGTCAATCTACGGCGCAAACTGATTACGGCGGTTTAGCGGCGTGCGAATATTGCGTCTTGAATCAAACTGTTAGTCAATAAATTAAAGGAATACTCTAAAAGGAACTCGCTATGACGGACTCTCTGAGCCCACTCCTGGCCATTTCGCCCCTGGACGGGCGCTATCGCAGCAAGGTCGAGGCCCTGGCCCCCTGCTTCAGCGAATTCGGGCTCATCCGCTGCCGGGTGATCGTGGAGATTCGCTGGTTACAGGCCCTGGCAGCCTGCGATGGCATCACGGAACTGGCTCCCCTGACCCCGGCCCAGAACGAGGCCCTGGAGTCCATTCACCGCGATTTCAGTTTGCAGGACGCCCAGCGAGTGAAAGACATCGAGAGCGAAACTAATCATGATGTCAAAGCAGTAGAGTATTTTATTAAAAAAAGACTAGAAGATTCGGCCGATCTGGCCGCGCATCTGGAGTTCGTGCACTTTGCCTGCACCAGCGAAGACATCAACAACCTGGCCTACGGCCTGATGCTGCTCGAGGGGCGCCGCGACGTCCTGCTACCCATGGCATCGAAGGTGATCGCCAGCATCGAGGATCTGGCCCGTGCCCACGCGGCGCAACCCTTGCTGTCACGAACCCACGGCCAGCCCGCATCACCCACCACCGTGGGCAAGGAAATGGCCAACGTGGCCTACCGCCTGCGGCGCCAGTACCAGCAGATTGAGGCCTCCCAACTGCTGGGCAAGATCAATGGCGCGGTGGGTAATTACAATGCCCATATCAGCGCTTACCCCGACGTGGACTGGCCTGCCCTGGCGCAGCGCTTCGTGACCGGGCTGGGCCTGGAGTGGAACCCTTACACCACCCAGATCGAGCCCCATGACTATCTGGCGGAAAACTTCGACTGCTTTGCAAGGTTTAATACGATACTCATTGATTTTTCGAGAGATATTTGGTCCTACATATCACTCAACTATTTTCGCCAGAAGACCGTGGCCGGGGAAGTAGGTTCCTCCACCATGCCTCACAAGGTTAACCCCATCGACTTCGAGAACGCCGAGGGCAACCTGGGCATGGCTAATGCGATCCTGCAACACCTGGCGGCCAAGCTGCCAATCTCACGTTGGCAACGGGATCTCACGGATTCCACGGTACTGCGCAGCATCGGCACCGGCCTGGGCCATAGCCACCTGGCCTACCAGGCACTGTTGAAGGGTATCGGCAAGCTGGAGTTGAACGCTGCCGCCATCGACGCGGACATCGATGCCTGCTGGGAGATCCTTGCAGAGCCCGTGCAGACCGTAATGCGCCGCTATCGCATCGACCAGCCCTACGAGAAGCTCAAGGCTCTGACCCGGGGCAAGGGCATCACCCGTGAGGCGTTACAGGACTTCATAGGCGGTCTTGATATCCCGCAAGCTGCAAAGGCCGAGCTGCTGGCCCTGACTCCCCGCAGCTACCTGGGTAACGCCATCCAGCAGGCGCAAGCGATCTAGCCCCGCCGAGCCTTGAGTTGACCGCGAAAGATTTCAATCCAGCCGATTTCCTCAGGAATTATTGGCAGCAAAAACCGGTACTTATAAGAAGTTTCCTGAAAGATTTCTCAGACCCTCTGGATGGTGATGAATTGGGTGGGCTGGCACTCGCGGAAGAGGTCGAGAGCCGCCTGGTGCACAGCGAGGACGGCAGCTACCAGCTAAGCCACGGTCCGTTTCCGGAACATGTGCTCACCGCCCTGCCTGACCGGGACTGGACCCTGCTGGTGCAGAGCGTCGACCTCTGGATTGAGGATGTCGCAGGTCTGAAGGCTCACTTCGATTTCATTCCCAGCTGGCGCATCGACGACGTTATGGTTTCCTTTGCCGCCCCGGGCGGCGGCGTGGGGCCGCATTTTGACCGCTATGACGTGTTCCTGCTGCAGGGCAGCGGGTCGCGGCACTGGCGACTGGGACAACTGTGCGATGCCGAGACACCGGTAGATACCAGTACCGGCCTTTGTCTCTTGAAGGAATTCAAGCAAGAACAGGAATTTACCCTGCATTGTGGAGACGTACTCTACATTCCGCCGGGCTGGGCCCATTGGGGAATCAGTGGCGAGGCGGGCCTGTGCTACTCCATCGGGTTCCGGGCCCCCTCCCACGAGGAATTGCTGGAAGAATTCAGCACCCTGTTGATGTCCCATTGCAGCCCGGACCAGCGCTATATTGACCACAAGCCTGCAATTCCCGCGCTGGCAGGCGAGATCGGCAAGTCTGAGCTACAGAGCCTGTGGTTAGCATTACAGGGCAAGTTGCAGTCCCAATCGGTATTCCAGGAAGCCTTTGGCAATCTGGTCACCCGTCCCCGCTATCCTGCCCTGCACAAGGAATACGCCCAGCGGGTCACCGCTGAGGCACTCCACGCCGCGCTGGCGGCTGGCGAGGTTTTATCCCGTCATCCCGGCTCACGCTTTGCCTTTGTGGCTGCCAGCAAGCCCACAGGAGGCCTGCCGGCCCTGCCCCTGCGCCTGTTTGCCGATGGGGAATGCTTCGAACTCACTGCCGGGCAGCTTGAATTAGTACATGCGCTCTGCAACGCAACTATCGGAAATAGCGAGCTTATTAGCCTGCCGACGATAATCCCGAACGACCCGGATACCCGTCTGCTTCTGGCCTTGCTGGCCCAGGGCAGCCTCTTGCTGCAGCCGGCTGGTGAATCAGAGTGACAGGTCGCGCTCGCTGGCCTTGATGAACTCCTGCTTCAGTTCCTCGTAGCTGTGTACGGCGGGAAACTGCGGGAATTCCTCGATCACATTGGCCGGGGCCTTGAACAGGATGCCGGCATCCGCTTCCCCTAGCATGGTGGTGTCGTTGTAGGAGTCTCCTGCGGCTATTACCCGGTAGTTCAGGCCATGGAAGGCTATGACGCATTGCCGCTTGGGGTCTTTCTGGCGCAATTTGTAATCCACGATCGCCCCGTTGTCATCGGCTATCAGGCGATGGCAGAACAGGGTCGGAAAATCCAGCTGCCGCATCAGGGGCTGGGAGAACTCGTAGAAGGTGTCGGACAGGATGATGAGCTGGAAGCGTTCCTTGAGCCAGCATACGAAGTCGTAGGCGCCTTCGAGCGGACTCATGGAGGCAATCACCTCCTGGATATCTGGCAGTCCCAGATTATGTTCGGAGAGGATGCGCAGGCGTTGCTTCATCAGCACGTCATAGTCCGGGATATCCCGGGTCGTAGCCCTGAGCTCCTCGATGCCGGTCTTCTCGGCGAATCCAATCCAAATTTCCGGGATCAGGACCCCTTCCAGGTCCAGGCAGGCGAGTTCCATAGGGGGTTACTACTCCAGGTCAGGTACGTGATGTTTATTGAGGGTATTTAGACAACCAAAATCTAGCAGAATACAGGGCGCTGGGACAGCAGCAAGCAGGGTGAATTTTAATGGCTGACGGTATATCTGGGCCCGGTATCCTGAAAACGCCACTAGATTTAGGGAAAATGTGCTTTTAGACTGTCTAAGTATCTAATATTATTGGATTTTTTCCACGTGGAACATTGCCTGTGTCGCCGTGGAACATTGTCACAGCAGCAATCACGGCCCCTGTGGCGGCTTTACCGCCTGGCCATTTTCGCCCACAATGGGCGACCGCACTGGCTTGCCGGGCTTCACACCCGTCCGGTGTGAAACAGAGCAGCCGATTCACCGAGAACCTTTCTCTTCCCGAAGCCTGACAGCTATTTTTCCGAGCCTATGTTTTCCAGCGAGACAGTATCTGCCCTCAATGATGAGCTTCAAGGCAAGACTCCGAAAGAGATCTTGCAGCGGGTACGGGAGGAGCTGGATTCCGTGGTTCTCGCCTTCAGTGGTGCCGAGGATGTCCTGCTGGTACATCTTGCCGCCAGGCTATCCCGCCCCCCTGCCTTCCTGACCCTGGATACCGGTCGCCTGCATGCCGAAACCCTGCAGTTCATCAATGATGTACAGAAGCATTACAAGATCCCGATCGAGGCCCTGAAACCCGAACAAAATGAAGTAGATAAACTTATTAAAAATAAAGGCTTATATAGCTTTTATAAAGACGGACACGAGGAATGCTGCGGGATCCGCAAGGTAGCACCGCTGCGCCGCAAACTGGCCCAGTACGATGCCTGGATTACCGGCCAGCGCCGCGACCAGAGCCCTACCCGTAACGAGGTCGCGGTAATCGAGATAGACAGGACCTTCTCCATACCGGATCACCAGATATTGAAGGTAAACCCCCTGGCCAATGTGACGTCGAAAGAGGTCTGGGAGACGATCCGGATGCTTGAGATTCCCTATAACCCACTCCATGACCGGGGTTACGTCAGCATAGGTTGTGAGCCCTGCACGAGGTCCATCGGACCCCATCAACACGAGCGCGAGGGGCGCTGGTGGTGGGAAGAAGCCACCATAAAGGAATGCGGCTTACACAAGGGCAATCTGGACATTCTGGCTAAAGACTAAGCCTTGTGGAGCAGCAGGCTGGCCACTCCAACACGGAAGCAGCCTGGTAATGGGGTTTGGCGCTGGACTGCTACCTAGTGGACCGGCAGCTCGATATCCTTGAACAGATCTTCCAGTTCAGCCCTGGATTGCCTGAAGCTGGTTTCCTCGACCAGTTCCCTGGTCAGGTGTGGTGCAAACATCTGAATAAAATCAAACATATAGCCTCGAATGAAGCTGCCACGGCGGAAGCCGATCTTGGTAATACTGGGTTCGAACAGGTGGCTGGCGTCCAGGGCGACCAGGTCATCATCCTTGACCGGATCATGGGCCATGGAGGCCACGATACCCACTCCCATGCCCATGCGCACATAGGTCTTGATGACATCGGCATCCGCCGCGGTGAAGACAACCCGCGGGGACAATCCCCTGGCGGTAAACGCCTCGTCGAGCTTGGCCCGGCCGGTGAAACCAAAGGTGTAGGTCACGAGCGGATATTTAGATAAATCTTGGAGGCTTAGCTTCGATATTTGAGCCAGTTCATGATCTCTTGGAACCAGCACCACCCGGTTCCAGCTATAACAAGGCATCATCACCAGATCACTGAACAAGTCCAGTGCCTCGGTGGCGATTGCGAAGTCGGCGGTGCCGTCCGCTGCCAGTTCGGAGATCTGCATCGGTGTGCCCTGATGCATATGCAGGGCAACGTCCGGAAACTTGTCGATAAACTGCTTGATCACGGGAGGAAGCACATAGCGGCACTGGGTATGGGTCGTCGCTACAGCAAGCGCGCCCTTCTTCTCATCGCAGAACTCCTGGGCCACGGACTTGATGCTTTCCACCTTGCGCATGATCTCCCCGGCGGTTTTCAGTATCGATTCGCCGGCGGGTGTGATGCGGGTCAGGTGCTTGCCACTGCGGGAGAAGATCTCTACCCCAAGTTCATCTTCTAACAGTCTGATTTGCTTACTGATTCCAGGTTGCGAGGTATACAGGCTCTGGGCCGTTTGCGACACATTCAAATCATGATGCGCAACTTCCCAGATATAGCGCAACTGCTGCAGTTTCATAGCTCCTCCAAATTGAGCAAGCAAAGCTCTCTATGCTATTTACGCGATATATGCGATTTGGTTATAAAAATAGAACAAATTATTCTTTTGAAGAATAGATGCCATACCCTATTTTTGCCAGCGCTTTTTCCCTGAGTAGCGCCTCTCTAATCACTGTAGACCACAATGGAATTCTTGCTACACATTTTGGCTGGAGCCGCAGTCGGCTTCGCCATAGGTCTCACGGGTGTTGGCGGGGGTTCGCTGATGACGCCGTTACTGCTCTTGTTTGCTTATCCGGCGCCGGTGGCTATCGGCACAGACCTGTTGTATGCCGCCATCACCAAGGCCGGCGGTGCCTTATCCCATAACCGCCGGGGCAATGTAGACTGGCGTATTGTCGCCCTGCTCGCCGCCGGCAGTATGCCGGTATCCATCCTCCTGCACTTCTTCGTGATAGACAGCGGCTTCCAGGAATCTCCCGGATTCGAGGCGCTCCTCACCAGAAGCCTAGGTATCATGTTGATAATAACGGCTAATATATTGATATTCAGAGATATATTGAGACAACGAGCGATTGAGGAAAGGCCGGAACTGCTGATGCGCTCGCTACATCGTAACCGCGCTCTGGTTACCTGGATCATGGGCCTGGTACTGGGTGTGTGCGTGACCCTGTCTTCCGTGGGCGCCGGTGCCTTCGGGGCCGCCATCCTGCTGGTAATCTACAGCCAGACCACTGCGGTGCGGATAATCGGTACCGATATCGCCCATGCCGTACCCCTCACCTTCATTGCCGGCATGGGCTACCTGTTCGCTGGCTATGTTGACCTGGAGCTGCTGCTGAGCCTGCTACTGGGTTCACTGCCCGCCATCAATCTGGGTTCACGCATCAGCAGCCAGGTGCCGGAGAAGCTGCTGCAGAAAATACTCATATTGTTGTTGATGAGTCTTGGAGTAATATATAGCCTTGGACTTTAACTATAGCATCTAACTACTTGATATAAAGCTAGTTATTTGCCACACCATGAGGAACATGGCCGGTGGCCACGTGATTGCGGGCAGATTCGCAATGGCCCTGCTGATCGTCAAAAAATACATCTGCATCAAAGGCTTGCAGGAACTGGCCCTTGTCCAGGCCACCCAGGAACAGGGATTCATCGATGCGGATGTTCCAGGCCCGCAGGGTGCGTACCACCCGTTCATGGGCCGGTGCCGCACGTGCCGTCACGAGGCAGGTGCGGATAGGCGCCTCCCCCGGCGGGAAGGCACGCTGGATCTGTTGCAGGGCACCGAGGAAGGGCTTGAAGGGCCCGCCCGCCAGCGGCTCATTGGCAGCCTCGCGTTCATTCTTCGTAAAGGCTTCCAGGCCTTTGGTTTTGTATATCTTTTCCGAATCGTCAGAGAACAGGACCGCGTCACCGTCGAAGGCAATCTTGAGCAATTCCTTGGGGGCTGGCGGCTTGTTGGATGGCAGGATGGTGGCCGCGGCCACCCCCAGCTCCAGGGCCTGTCGCACGTCTGCCCCGTCGGTAGACAGGAACAGATGGCTGTTGAAAGCGGAGATGTAACGGTAGGGACTATCGCCACTACAGAATGCGGCGCGGGTGATATTGAGTCCGTAGTGTTCGATTGAGTTGAATATACGCAGACCGGTATCGGCACTATTACGCGACAACAGAATGACCTGCACCGGGGATTCCTCAAGCAGATCATTGAGATGGAGCAGTTTCTGCACCAGCTCGAATGCAACTCCCCTGCCCAGGGGTTTGTCTTCCCTCTCTATCTGGTAACGCTGGTAGGCATCCAGCCCCTCGTTTTCATATACCAGGTGACTCTCCGCCAGGTCGAACAAGGCCCGGGATGAGATGGCGATGACCAGGGGGTCGATTGATGCCTGTACTTTTTTCATAAGGTGCTAAGCCATCCTGGCTGATTGAATGTCAATTGGCGCGCCTGTTTGTCCTGGCCTGCCCAGTTCCGGAAACCGCTTGCGCTGGCTCGCAAATCTGAAGGTGAACAATGCCGCCCTATCAAGTACTTGCAGCGGAATATGAATACCACCTCTGCAAGCGCGCGAATGGCCGTCAATTAACCGTCACGACTCACAGGATCATGGCGCAAAACAATGGCGCGCGCAGCATTATCGTACTACACCTATTGGAGGGTAATGAAACTATGCGCGACCAATTAATCGGGCATCGCTGTTACCGTACAGGGATTGAGACAAGTCAGGAGCGAGCCTGACACGGCAAGCAGAGGAAGGGATAGTTCATGTCAGCACTTTTAACGGAAGACACTTTTGAAGATACGGAAATCATCTTCACGGCAGTGCCAGTCCTCGACACCCAGTTGCCCGATAGCCAGTCTTTGGAACAGGCAGAACCCCTTCCCGATCATGTCGAATTCCTGAAGAACAAACTCAGAGAACAGCAGCTGAGAAAGAAGCGCATCGCGGCACGCGACAGCGACGAAATCACCTCGACGAATTCCACCAGGAACAGCCGTGCGCAGTTGTGGAAGAAGATGATGGCGCGTACCGAGTCCCTGAACGCGGACGCGGAGAAATTCAACACACAGTCTGCTGTCCTGCTCTCGGCCCTTCAGAAATTGCAGGCCAGTATTGAAACCTCGCAGCGGGAAAAAGAAACCCTGGCGAACAGTTTCAAAGGCTTGAATGCGGATTGTGAGAACCTGAAAGAAGAACTTCGGGGCGGACTGGCGATTCTGCAGAATGAAACCAGCGCGGCGGCTAGCAACAATGAGACTTCCGCCGGACTCATCCAGCGTATAGAGATGCTGCTGGAAGAAACCCAGGGTAACCACGCCAATAGCAAGGCCCAGGCCGCTGAGACCCTTTCGATTCTTGAGAAGGCGCAACAGCACGAGGCCCTTTTTTCCGAATCAGCCGACAGTTTTGCGCATCTGCGTGGCGAGGCAGAAGGCTTTGTTGGGGAAGCCAGGAAGCTCAGCGAAGAAGCGCGTGAGCAGAGTGATTCCCTGCAGAAATTGATCAATCGCAACCAGGCCATAACCGATCGCCTGCAGACTCTCTCGGATAGCATGGTAGAGACCAGGGCAGAAATGCTTGAGGAACGAGTTACCCAGAAGGCTCTCAACGAACAAATCGGCTGTCGCATCAAGCAGACCGAAAAACTCAATCAGCAGCAGACAACGCTCATCGAGTTAACGGAATCGCGATCCGAGGAATTGAAAGTCGAGCTGGAGAATGCTGTTCAGCAGAACAGGAAATACCAGTTGCGCCTGCAACAGACGGAAGAAAAGCTCAAGGAAGCGATCAGCCTGCAGGAGAATTACAAGGCAGACTATGAGAGATCCCAGGAGCTATTGCAGAAGAATGAAGCGGTACTGACCCGGGCCGCTACTGCCTTGAAAGAGACCGAGAGTCATGGGGCGCAGTTCACCAGTTCACTGGCGAAGTTCCACCAGGCTAATGAGCAGGCTCAACATATGGCCATGCGCACCCAGAGCACTCTCGACAAGATAATTGCGCGCAACGAATACCTGGAAAAAGAAAACCGCGCGCTTTCTGAGCGGCTGACGGGATCCATGGGCTTTCATTCACCGGCGATGGCCATGAAGCCGTCAACACTGGCGAAAAATACGCGGGCCTCATTGCAACAGCCGGATGAATTCCTGATGGATGATTCGCCAGCCTTTGGCGAGTTGAACCTCGAGGCGAAGAGTGGCTTCTACAGATTGATGATGGTGCTGGCGATCATATTGCCCCTGAGCTACATAGCTCATTCAGTTATCTCGACCTTCGCCAGCCCGATTGGTACTGCCCAGGAATTACAGAGTCAACAGCAGTTCAACGGCTCACCCCCACCGCTCTTTCCCTCTGCTTTTGCGCCGGTGGCATCCAATAATCCCTGACCCGGCCTGCGCAGCAGAACCTTCGTCAAAAGAGAGGTCTGTCGCAGATTCGACCTGCCGACTTGTTTCTCGCAACATTTGCTGAATAATGCACAGGCTTGCGAAGCGGAGCTCATGCATGGACATTCTTCCACCCGAAGAAAATTCGCCAACGGGTCTGATTCTCTCTGGCGGTGGAGCCAGGGCGGCCTACCAGATTGGTGTGCTGAAGGCGATTGCCAGGATAATGCCTGACAACACCGCCAATCCTTTTCGGGTGATATCCGGCACCTCGGCCGGTGCCCTCAATGCGGTGACCCTGGCATCCCACGCCCGGCATTTTCGTTTCGCGGTAAAACGCCTCGAGTTTGTCTGGAAGAATCTCAGCAGTGAGCAGATCTACGATCCGCAGTCCGGTGGATTGCTGGGAGGCGCATCCAATGTCCTGTTGGCAATGCTCGGTAACAAGTCGAGCGAGAAACCGGTCGCGCTGTTCGACAATGCACCACTCGCCGGCTTGCTATCCAGGGTCGTGCGTTTCGATCGCCTGCAGCACAACATCGATGTGGGTCTGCTGGACGCGATCGCCGTAACAGCATCAGCCTACGGTACCGGCGAATCGGTTTCTTTCTACCAGGCGGTCAAGTGCATCGATGACTGGACCGGCCCCCACCGACTGGGTCGTCGGGCTACCCTGCAGTTGCAACACCTGATGGCCTCGTCGGCGATTCCCATCGTGTTTCCGTCGGTACAGATCGATGATCAGTATTATGGTGACGGTGCGGTCCGGCAACTGGCGCCAACAAGCACGGCCATACACCTGGGAGCGCGTCGGCTGCTGGCAATCGGGGTTAGCGGTAACCGCACCAAGTCCCCCCTGGAAGAGAGCCAGCACGAACCACCCAGCCTCATGCATATCATCGGCCATATGTTGAACAGTGCCTTCGTGGATACCCTGGAGAACGACCTGGAATTCCTGCGCCATATGAACGACGTTATTCCCCACATCGGGCCACGCCAGAAGAAGCGGCTGTCTCGCCCGGTCTACGAAGTGGAATTGCTGGAAATTTCCCCGTCCAGGGAGCTGAATTTATTGGCAATGGAATATCACGACGAACTGCCCCGTCCCCTCTCCCGCTATATAAAGAAGAGTGGATCAGGCACGATGCTAAGCCTGATCCTGTTCGAGAAGGGCTTCTGCAATGCCCTGCTGGAGCTGGGCTATGCCGATGCTATGGCCAAGGAGGACGAGATCAGGCGCTTCTTTCGCTATGACCCCTGATTATTCCAGGCTAGGCTTCCTGCAAGGTGGCCGGTTTGTAGCAGGCACCGGTGCCTGCGAGCCCGCAGTAACCAGCCGGATTCTTGGCCAGGTACTGCTGATGATAATCTTCCGCATAAAAGAACTCATCCAGCGGTTTGATTTCAGTCGTGATTTCTCCCCGGCCTATTTCATTCAAGGCTGCCTGGAAAGTCGCCAGTGAAAGCTCTGCCTGGGCCTGTTGCTGTTCATTGCAGGCATAGATAGTAGAGCGATACTGGGTGCCGATATCCGCACCCTGGCGCATACCCTGGGTGGGGTCATGGGCTTCCCAGAAGGCCGCCAGTAATTCTTCGAAGCTGATCTGCGCGGGGTCGAAATACACCAGCACTACCTCGGCGTGTCCGGTCCTGCCGCTGCACACATCCTCATAACTTGGATTGCGGGTGATGCCACCGGCGTAACCCACTGCCGTGCTGTAGACGCCGGGCAGTTCCCAGAACAGGCGTTCCGCACCCCAGAAGCACCCCAGCCCAAACACCGCCTTCTCCAGATGCCCGGGCACCGGATCGACGATGGGGTTGCCGTTGACAAAATGCCTGGGATTGAAGGGCGGGGCCTGGTCGCGGTGCGGCAGCGCGTTGTCTTCGTCGGGCATCTCAAGTGGCTTCTTACCAAGATTAAATAACATTCAGTTTTGCCTTTGCTTTTAAAGCACCAATCATGTCAAGTTGAACGGCTCAGGTGATTGCGGCATGATCGATCACGCCTGATCCGGAATCCAGAAAGGAAGACCTATTGTAATGGCCAGTCCCTCGATTAAGAACCCGTTGTGCACACCCGCGATGTTAAGCTTCTGTATGCTGCTCTGCGCGCCGATTTCAAGTGAAGCGGCGGCGGATCCGGACATCATTACGTCCATAAGCGCTACCTCAGTTTCATCCGCTCCAGGTCTCGCCACAGGCAAGGACCCGATTTCCATGAAAAACCTTCAATTTGCTGCCAACACCGAAGCCAACACCGAAGCCAACACCGAAATAGTCCCCTTCACCATCGCCATCGATGAGGCGGATCTCGATGACTTGCAGCAGCGCCTGGCCCGCACCCGACTTCCGGATCAGTTGGACGGCATCAGTTGGGAATACGGCACTGACCTGAACTACATGCGCGAGTTGCTGCGCTACTGGCAACAGGATTTCGACTGGCGAGCCCAGGAGGCAGAGTTAAACCAGTTCGATCATTTCAGGACTTATATCGATGATCTGCAACTACATTTTATCCACCAGAGATCGGCAAACCCGGATGCCATTCCGCTGTTGCTGGTGCATGGCTGGCCCGGTTCCATCAGTGAATTCGTCAAGGTCATCGGTCCACTCACTGCTCCGGAGCAGCACGGCGGCGCAGCGACGGACAGCTTCCATGTCATTGCGCCCTCCCTGCCGGGATTCGGGTTCTCCGGGATCCCCGACCAGACGGGGTTCAGCCCCGAGCGCATTGCCCTCATCCTCGCGGACCTGATGCAGCGCCTGGGATACGATCGCTATGCACTGGCCGGAGGCGACTGGGGTGCCATCATCAACAGGCACCTGGCCAATCACTATCCGGATCGACTCATTGGCCTGCATTCCAATATGCTGCTGGCCAGCCCGCCCCAGGACGAGGCCGCGTTGGCACGAACAGAGCCGTCAGAGGTTGCCCTGCAGGCCGCCCGCCGTGAATACATGCAGAATGAGGTGGGTTACCAACAGATTCAGGGTACCAAGCCCCAGACCCTGGGCTATGGGCTCAATGATTCCCCTGCCGGGCTCGCCGCCTGGATCGTGGAGAAGTTTCACGGCTGGGCCGACATGCCGCAGGATGCCAGCGGCAATCTGGACAACAACTTCAGCAAGGACGAGCTGCTGACCAACATCTCCATCTACTGGTTCACCGGCACCATCACCTCGTCGACCCGCATCTATTACGAGAATCGCAATACACCCAGCATCAAGCCCATGGGTTATATCGACGTACCAACCGGTGTCGCCCTGTTCCCTGCAGAGATCTATGTCTCGCCAAGGACTTGGGCCGAGGCCTCCTATGACCTGCGGCACTACACCGTCATGCCCCGCGGCGGACACTTTGCCGCCCTGGAGCAACCGCTGCTGTACCTGGAAGACCTGCGACAATTTTACCGTTTACTGCGATGATGCCCTTCACTACAGTAACCGGCTCGACGATAACACCGTAACGGCGACCCAAGCCTGCAAATGACAACTCAAGAAACGAATCGATGACTGACACCCATATTGCCCATTCCCCCGCCAGTGAAATGAAAGGCGTCCTGGCCTGGATAGAACGCTCCGGTAACAAACTGCCTGATCCCGTCTTCATCTTCCTCTATTGTATCCTCGGGGTCGTGGCAATCAGCGTCGTCGCTGCCCTGGCGGGTGTGTCTGCTCCTCACCCAACCCAGATGGATGCGGCGGGGAATCCCGTGCTGGTGAGTGCCGAGAGCCTGCTGTCAGCCAATAACATCCAGCGCCTGCTGGTGGAGATGCCCGCGACCTTCGCCGGATTCCATCCGCTCGGCTATGTGCTGGTGGTCATGCTGGGTGCGGGGGTGGCGGAACGCTCTGGCCTGTTTGCCACGGCCATGAGCGGTGCCGTGTCCAAGGCGCCCAGGCTCCTTCTAACCCCGGCGGTCGCCCTAATCGGCATGATGGGTAACCTGGCAGCGGATGCGGCCTATGTGGTGCTGATTCCGCTGGCAGGCGTGATCTTTGCTGCCGCCGGCCGCCATCCCATCGCCGGTATCGCCGCTGCCTTCGCCGGTGTCTCTGGCGGCTTCTCCGCTAACCTGATGCCAGGCCAGCTGGATGCTCTGTTGTTCGGAATCACCGAGGCCGCAGCGGAAACCATACTGCCCAGCTGGGATGCGAACATCGCGGGCAATGCCTACTTCATTATCGCCATGACCTTCGTGTTCCTGCCAGTGATCTGGTATGTCACCGACAAGATCATCGAGCCACGACTGGCGCCGATCCTGCCCGGGCAGATGGAGAGCAGTACGGCCGGCATGATCAAGGATCCCAACGCGTCTCTGACCGAGGGTGAAGTGCGCGGATTGAAACGTGCCGGCTATGCCACCCTGGCGATCGTGGCTCTGTGGATATTCCTTAGTGTGGGACCTGGCACTCCCTTGATCAACGAAGATGCCAGCCCGGAAGCCAGGCTGAATCCCCTGTTCCAGTCCCTGGTGGCCGGATTCTTCTTCCTCTTCCTTGCGGCAGGTTGGGCCTATGGATCGGCCGCCGGTTCCATTTCCAACCACCGGGATGTGGTGAAGATGATGAGTGAGGCCATGGGTGATCTCGCCTATTATCTCGTGCTGGCATTCGCAGCGGCCCATTTTGTTGCCATGTTTAACTGGTCAAACCTGGGGCTTATCTTTGCCATCAAGGGCGCGGCCGTGCTGGAAAGTTCCAGCCTGCCGGATTCCATCCTGCTAGCCTTCATCATCCTGTTCGGAGCGTTTATCAATTTGTTTATCGGTTCTGCCAGTGCCAAGTGGGCCCTACTGGCTCCGGTACTGGTGCCGATGCTGATGCTGTTGGGCCTGAGCCCGGAGATGAGCACAGCGGCCTACCGTGTCGGTGATGGCGCAACCAATATCATCACCCCGCTCATGCCCTATTTCCCATTGATACTGGTGTTCTGCCAGCGCTGGCAGAAAGAATTTGGCCTGGGGAGCCTGGCGGCTACGATGCTGCCCTATTCCATCCTGCTGCTGGTATCCGGCATCGTGATGACCATGCTATGGGTGATTCTCAATCTGCCGTTGGGTCCCAATGCGCCCATGGGGTTCAGCCTGTAGCGCTTGTCTTGCAGCCAGCCGCATGTAGGCAGTATCGAGTCATCAGCAGAAGCTGAAGACAATATAGATGTGATTCTTCAGGCAGAATTCCTGGACGCGTTGATATTGCCGAACAGGCTACGCACGATCATCTTCTCGTAGACCGCGAGCCGCGACTGCTCTCCGGCATGGGCTGACATCTCCCGCACTTTCATCAGGGCGTATTGCTGGATCACGAGTAGCGGCAGGACGATCTCCATGCGCAGTCGCACACTGTTCTGGTTTGTGGAATGGTCTTCCATCAATACTGTTTGACCTGACACCTTCAGGACCATGGCCCGACTGAGCTCGTACTCGTCATAGATCTGTTGCCAGAACTCGCCGAAGACTGGGTCATCCCGCATATAGGACGTGAGCTTGAAGATCGATTTGCTCATGCTCTGCATGCTATTGGAGATAAGCGCCTCGAAGAATTTCGAGTCACGGTACAGGGCCTGGCACTCTTCCAGTCTTCCCTGCTCTTCAAGGAATTTCAGGGCGGTGCCCACGCCGTAGTATCCGGGTACGTTCTGCTTCAGCTGTGCCCAGGAGCCGACGAAGGGAATGGCACGCAGGTCTTCGAAACGCAGTTTGCTGTCACCACCCCGTTTTGCCGGACGACTGCCGATGTTGGACTGCGCGTAGTAATGCAGGGTGCTCATCTGTTCCAGGTAAGGAAGGAACAGCGGATGCGCCTTGAAGTCGCAGTACTTCTCATAAGCGATATCAGCCAGCTCCTGCATGAGCGCGCGTTGCGCAGCAGTAAACTCCCGTTCCGGGTGATCATAGAGATTGCATTCTAGGCCAGCAGCCAACAGCTGTCTCAGGTTATGGGCTGCTGCCACCTCGGTGCCGTAGTAGGAGCTTATGGTCTGCCCCTGAATCGTGAGGTGGATCTGGTTGCTTTCCACCTGCTTGCCCAGTGCCGCATAAAACTTGTAGGTGCTGCCTCCACCCCTGGCCGGTGGCCCACCACGGCCATCGAAGAAGATAACCTCGACCTTGTTCTCGCGGGAGATTGAAGTGATGGCCTCCTTCGCCTGGTAGATGGCCCAGTTCGCCATCAGGTAGCCACCGTCCTTGGTGCCGTCAGAGAAACCAAGCATCACTGTCTGCTGATTGCGCCTCTGCTCAACATGGGCTCGATAGGCAGGAATGGCATAGAGTTCAGCCATGCTTGCCCGCGACCTCTGCAGGTCATCGATAGTCTCGAACAGGGGAACGATGTCCAGGGTCAGCTCTTTCCAGCCGGCAATGCGCGCCAGCGCCATGACATTCAGGACGTCCTTCGCACCGCGGCAGTTGGAAATGATGTAGCGGTGACAACCGGACTCCCCATTGCTGGACTGTATCTCGCGAATGAGGGCGAGTGATTCCAGAGTGTCTCTCTCTACCGGGTCTTGCAACTCGTCCGGGGATGCCGTCCCCTCTACCCTTATCAGGCGCTGTAACTTTTCGCTGACATCAAGCTCGTTGTAGTCCGCACCCAGCAACTCCGGGTGCAATGCATGCACGCTCTGCAAGGTGCGTTCGATTACCCGTGAGTCCTGCCGAATATCCAGGCTGGCGAAGTAGAACCCGAACATGTCGACCTTGAGCTGGAAGGATTGCAACTGGTCGAGGTAGAGTCCCTGGTAGTTCTGCCGCACGTCTTCGGCGATGCTCTGCAACTTAGCCTGGAATTCAGCCGCGTTCTCGAAGCTTTCATCCGCTTCGCCGGTGAGTTCTGCGTGCAGGCGATGCTCCAGCTCTTCCAGTTTTCCGTAAACACCCTTGAAGCTCAGCCGCCGCTTCAGGGCGCGCAGGTCGTTGCGATAACACTCCAGGATAATGAAGCGCAACTTCGCCGCCACCTTGCGCGTCTCGACACAGGTAACGAAGGGATTGCCATCCCGGTCACCACCGGGCCAGAAGCCGACGCTAAGGAGCTGGTTGCCGGTCCCAGGCTCCCGGTAGTGGGCCAGCTGTTCCGCAATCTGTCCGAACACAGGATAGAAGATATTTCCCAGATACCAGGTGAGTTCTACTGCCTCTTCATAGGGGGAAGGTTTCGTGTGTTTGAAGAAGGGTGTGTTACCCAACTGCTGCAGGATGTCGCGCACCGCATCTACATCACTGTTCTGGATCGCTTCGGTGAGGTCGGTAATGATGGCCAGCACCTGTCCTGGATAGAACTGGGTTGGGTGGGCAGTCAGTATGACCCGGGCGCCGAACTTCTTCAGCAGCTCCCGTAACTTATCATCAAGACCATCGACCCCTACGCTCTCGGCAAGCTGGCGCAGGCGATTGGATTCACGGGTGTAGTGAATTGCCTCATAGGCGGCATCCTCCAGTGCATCGATCAGCACCACCTGGCGCTCGACATACTGGATTACCTTGAACAGGAACTGGATCTGCTGCTCCTCAGTAAAGTTCGGCCTGTGGGCATCGAAGAAACCGGAAATGATCTGCAGCGGACTCAGGCCTGCATCCAGTCCTTTGTTGCAGGCTTCATCCAGCAACGGCAGCAGTAGTCCGGTCTGCTCGATGGCGTCCAGCGGCAGGGTCAGGAACAGGCTGTTGTAAAGCTGGTATTTAAGCTCTACCTCTCTCTCGTAAATATCCTTGTCGCGCGCAAATTCCATTTTATTGCCTGTGCTCTTTATTTCCTGTGCCGTATCCGAATACTAAGTGTTATGGAGTTGATCAGATCAAAAATTTCTAGAAGCGTGCACGCAGAATCACCGGTGGTTCAGGATTGGTGAAATTCGGCTGTACGACGAACACATCTTCACCCGCCACCGCAGCCGTGGTGGCCTGGCCCTCGAAGCTGGCGATGCCTACTACGCGGGCGCTGCGCCAGTTATCGTCGCTGCGGAACTTGAGTACACGGCTTTCGCTGTTGGAAGTCACTACCAGGGTACCGTCTGGTGCCCACACCAATCCGTCCGCCCCGGCGGCAGAGAAATCCAGCTCGACGATTGACCAGTTGTCTGGAGAATTCACCGGCACCTTCAGTATCTGTCCCGTGCCCAGTGCCGCCACCAGCAGGTAACCGGCCGGGTGGTACTCGATGCCATTGAGACTGAAACCGGCATCCTGCCCCAGGTCAAGTAACACACTGGGCTGGTAGTAGCGATCCACCCGATAGACGATGTTCATCGGCGAGTCGGTAACGAACGCCGTACCGGCCGCGCTGATAGCCACATCGTTGGCGAAATGACTGGAGTTCGCGGGACGATTCTCGATGGCTGCCTTGAGATCCACCATGGCCAGTCGTTCACCACTGCCAAGGTCGTAGACCCCCAGCATGGCATTGCTCACATCACCACCGAAATTGGCATTGGCTACCAGCAGGCGGTTGCCGGCTTCATCTGCCTCTATGCCGACGGAAGCCATTAATGCGTCGTCTTCGATCACCGGCACCAGGCTGCCGCTGTTCAACACCTGGTAGACGGTGCCATCCACCATGGAGCCAACCAGCAGGCGATTGTTGCGGCTGTCATATTCGATGCCTTCCGGCACGAAGCCTCCGCGCTCGGCAATAATCAGGTCGGCAATACCGCTGCTACTGCCACCGGTGCTGGCACAGGCGGTCAAGAGAGAGATCAGGGTGCCGCCGGCGGCGATGCGCAGGCAGTTCGAGAGTAAGTTCATGGCGAGTTTCCTTGGTTTTTCATTTCCTGGTGGTTGTTCGAGGCTGCAGCTGGGAACCTGTTTCCAAACCGCAGCACTGTCGATTCCACACGCTTGTCGTAGATTAACTTCATGATTCTACCCGCAGTTCACGGACCAGTTCTTGTCAGAACTGTAATTCCGGGCTCCTGGGCTGTAGTAATTGCTAACGGTGGAGATTTCAGCCTTTAAAGCGCCGCGCGCCTCTGTTTTAATCGCGTCTGCATACTAATGGATCACATTGATCGCGATAGCCGATCGAAAAAAGGACCGCACTCTCCCACCATGACCCGCTCATCCAGTCCCAAGCCCCAACTCCAGTCACTGATTGCCATAGCACTGTTCACGCCGGCCGCTTCCCTGGCCGCCCAGGCCGAGACCGAGCAGAGCGTCTGGTTCTGGAACCTGGTGATCGCCCTCATCGTGATGCTGGTAACCATGGCCAGCGCCGCATTGCCCCTTGCCGCCCTGCGTCAGTGGCAAGGTGGCTGGTTCATGACCGCGGCGGCGCCCCTGGCTGTGCTCGCCCTGTGGGGCGCCCTGATTTTCCTGTCGCGGTTGGACAATCCCAATAGCCACCGCCTGTGGCCGTTCGAAATCTTTAGCTGGGCCATGATCAATATGATCTACATGGTGGCCCTGATGACCTACAAACGAAAGGTGGACAGGGCCCGGGAAGCGATCGAGGGGCTCGGGGCCTCTCAGGATTCAGCCGATTCCTCAGCGCCAGACTCAGACCAGGCCTCATAGCCACCGTCCAGGCTGTAAGTCTTGTGAAATCCCTGTTCGGCGAGATAGGCCGCCGCGCTCTGGCTCATATGGCCATGGTAGCAACAGACGATGACCGGTCGTTCCGGGTCAGCCTCCATGATGAATTCCTGGATATTGCTGTTGTGCAGATGCATGGCTCCGGGGATATGCGCCCGGGCATAGGAGTCCTCATCCCGAATATCTACCACCTGAACATCCCCATCTACACCGTCTGCCGGGCTCATCATGTCCTGGGCTTCCGCCACTGAAATCCGCTTGAACATCCTCATTTACCTGCCGCTGGATAAAGCCTGCAGACTAGCAAACTCGGGGCCTTCAGTCATTGCCCCCGGTGCTGGCCGGTGATTGTGGGGCGGCTTCTGGACTACCTAAATAGACAGCCTAATTAGACACTTGACTTTGCTTAAGCTGTCTAATTATACTGCCCAGCCACACTACAAACAGGGCTGGAAGCAGCATGCTCAACAGCAAGGAACTCATTGAAATTACGGGCATTTCCCGGGCTACACTGAATAACTACGTGGCCCTTGGCATACTGCCCAACCCTGTGGTGAAGACGCCTGTTGGCGGCGAGGGTCGGGCAACCCGTTTGGGGTATTTCGACGACGATGCCGTGGACTGTATAAAGCGGGTTCAGGAGATGAAGAAGCAGGGCTATTCCATGGCCCAGATTGCCGAAGAACTTGGCGGCAAAGTCACCCCTACCCCGGCAGTGCCCAGCCCGGCCAAAACCAGTTCCTCGGATGGTGAGCAGGGATCGCTCACCCATCTTTCTTTCGCGGCCTCCGTGGACAGCTTCCCCGGCCCGGCCTACATGGTGAACAACAACTTCGAGTTGATCTGGTGGAACGAGAGCGCCAGTGAGTCTTTCTTTGGTCGTGATCGTGACCTGCCCGGCGACCTGGAATCCCGCAACTTGCTCAGGCTATTGTTCACTGCCCAGCCCGCTTCTGATGAAAGGCAACTGGAAGACCTGCTGACTCCTCACATGGCGGCAGCAAAGAAGCGCCTCTCCCAGCAAGCCCTGATCAAGCTCTACTCGGCGATCAGCTCCGATGAGTTGTCCGTGCTCAAGGGTATCTACGACAACGTGGATGCCATCGGCAAGGAAGCCATGATTCACTTTCCCGCCATGCTGCGCAGTCAGAATGGCGAGTCCGAGGTATACGACCTCTACATCTGCTTCTACCGGGAAGGCATCCTGTTCACCTATAGCCCGGTGCAACTGGACGACAACTTCCTGCTGGACTTCCTTAGCAAGCGTAACCATGTCATCAACGAGCTGCTGCGCAAGCGCAAGCCCTACCTCACCAACGTGGCGGTGATGGTGGCAGACCTGCAGGACTCCACTCGTATCTGCTCCGAATTACCCGCCGAGGAATATTTCGAACTGATCAACGACATCTGGCAACAGAGTGAACCCATCTTTCGTAAATACTATGGTACCTACGGCAAACACGCCGGGGACGGCATGGTGTACTACTTCTTCCCCCAGCCCGATTGCGACTACAAGCTCAATGCGGTGCGTTGCTCCCTCGAGCTGCAGAAGATGATGAAGCAGATCACCCAGCAATGGCAGTCACGCAAGGGCTGGTTCAGCGACCTGCTTTTAAACATCGGCATCAACGAGGGCCAGGAATGGTTCGGCAGTTTCCATGCCGGCGGCCATGTGGAGTTCACGGTACTGGGCGAGACCATCAACCACGCCTCCCGGGTCAGCGATTTTGCTCGTGACGGCTCGGTATGGACTACCAAGTCCATGCTCAACCAGATCCCCTTTGACAAGCGCAAGAAGATCGCGTTCGGCATCTCCCGCAAGACCCAGCGTGGTGACACGGTGTTTGTCTCAGACACCTATGCCAGCCTGGGCAGCCTGCTGGACGAAGAACACCGCACTTACAAGAAGTTTCGTGATGTACACATGTTGCCCATCACGGAAATAAGGGATTTCCTGGACCCGGACCTGTAACGAGAAGTTAACAGACCCAGGGTATAAGGTAACGGAAGACAATCAGGGGTTCACGCGCCCCGAAGGAAAGGACAATGGCATTCCCACCCCGCTCCATCGCCGCCTTGCTGGCGAACTCACAGCAGGAACAGACCCGCCAGCAGGAAACAGACTGTGGCCATCCCGGCGCTTATCAGCGCGTACGGGAGCTGTGTACGCACATGCTCGATATGATCCGTAGCCGCCGCCATGGAGGACACTACAGTCGTGTCACTGATGGGGGAAGCATGATCGCCGAACACGGAACCGGACAGCACAGCGGCTAAGAACAGGGCCGGATCGAGCTGCAGGTTGAGCACGATCTGCATCGCCAGTGGAATCATGATGGCAAAGGTGCCCCAACTTGAGCCTATGGAGAAGGCGATAAAACTGCTCACCAGGAACAACAGTGGCAACAGCAAGGCCATGGGTATGGATTCCTGGGCAATCTGCGCCACGTAAACACCAGTCCCTAACAATCCTGCTACGTCTCCCAGGGCCAGGGCAAACAGCAGTATCATCGCCACAGGTAAAAAGCCACCTGCCCCCTTCAGGAAGGTGTTCATCAGCTCATCCAGGCGCGCCCGGCCCGTTCCAAGCACCATTGCCCACAATAGCGCCAGCGCAATCAGCACCGCCCATAGCACAGAGGTAGACCCGGAGCCCGCGGTGATATCGCCGTCACCCGTTATATACAGGCTCAAGGGCATGGACAGCACCATGGCTGCGATGGGCAGCAACATGAAACGTGCCTTGTCGCTTTCTTTATCTGCTTCTGTCTCTGCTTCCAGCACGGTCGGGTCAACCATGGGAGTCGAGTGTGGCCACAGCAGCTCGCCTCCCTCCGTGCGTTCCTGGGCAGCCTTCATCGGACCGATATGCAGGTTGCGCCAGATAACGAAGGCTGCGAAAGCGATCACCGCGATCGGGTAGAAGTTGAAGGCAATAGAGGTAATGAAGACATCGATGGGGTTTTCGATGCCCGAGGAAGACAGCAACCCGATCACCACCGCTCCCCAGGCGTTCAAGGGTATGAGTATGCAGATGGGCGCCGAGGTGGAGTCGATGATGTAGGCCAGCTTCTCGCGGGCGATGTGGTAGCGGTCAAACAGCGGTCGCGATATGGAGCCGGCTACCAGCAAGGTGATATTGGATTCGATAAACACCACGACCCCGGTGAAGTAAGCCAGCCACTTGGCCTTGGCTGGACTGTCTACCCAGCTTCTGGACTCCAGCAGGTGTATAAAGCCCCTTACCCCGCCTACACGTTCGATAGTGGCTATGAGGCCGCCGATGATCAGGGTGAACACCAGCACTCTGGTGTCCCCGGCATCGCCGAAGACCGTGATGATGCCCTCTATGCCCACGGCCAGGCCGGTGATCGGGTTAACGGACTCAAGGATGCAGAAGCCTATCCAGATACCGATGCTCAGCGACAGGATGACCTGGCGGGTGACTATGGCGAGGATAATGGCTAATAGGGGCGGTACTACCGACAGGATATTGGGTTCGTACATGTATTGTGGCTCTGGGTCCCGTGGCGCTTGGGTCCTGGTGAATTATTGTTGTCGCGCCAAGTTATAGAAATTGATTCGGGAAATCAAAGTTGGCAATTGATTGACAAGGTGCCAATGCCCCTGACCCTCAAGACCTCCTCCATCAGCTAGCTGTTTTCCTGATTCATTAGAGTTAAGAGCAGATATATGGTACATCTACAACACCCACCCGGCGCCTTGGCCAGTTTCTGGCCCCGCAGTCGGCGCCAATCCTTAAACCAGAATTCACCTCAGAGTGGAAGTGAAGGAGGATTGAAAATGGACCGACGCAAATTCCTCAGCAATATGAGCGCCGCCACCGTGGCTTCTATCGCCGGTGCCGGTACCCTGTCCCAGAAAGCCGATGCCCTCGAAGACGCCATGAGCGTCGAGTTGGACAAGAAGATCGCCACCCCGCCGGGCTTCTGTGCCGTGGGTCCCATGCCCGATGAGGAACTCGTGGCTAATGCACCCTGGTACCAGCATGAGGACCCGCGTATCCCGGAGATGCCAGAGGCACCTACCCTGATCGATTTCTTCAAGCTGCGCTTTGCCCCTGCCAACCACGTGCTGCAGAGTGCCCGCCTTGCCAGGATCAATGGCATGGATGAGAAAGTAGTCCTGGCCTGCCTGCTGCACGACATCTGCGTGGGTAACCTGATTCGCACGGATCATGGTTACTGGTGTGCCCAGATGATCAAGCCCTATGTGGATGAGGAAATAGCCTGGGCGATCGAGGCACACCAGGCGTTGCGTTTCTTCCCGGATGAGTCCGTGGGCTATGAGTATCCGGAGGCGTATATCCGTTTCTTCGGAGCCGACTACAAGCCCGAGCCTTACATCGTGAAGGCCTGGGAAGAGGCGAAGAATCACAAGTGGTATATGACTTCACGCCTTATCACCCTGAACGACCTGTATTCTTTCGAGGAAGGCGTGGTAGTGGATGTGGATGACTTCACCGACATCATCGGTCGTCACTGGAAACAGCCGAAGGAAGGCCTGGGTTTCGATGGCAGCCCCGTAGCCCATATGTGGCGCAGCATGATCTGGCCAAATAATTTCCTGTAAACAGAAATAGTGCCAGGTTGCCCTGATTGAAAGGGTGACCCGGCATACTGTCAGTGTCTGGAGCCGTTGTTTGAATGGCGTGGATAGCTACATAGCGGCACTTCCGGTTCAGCAGCGAGATGCAGTCGCCAGACTGCGCAGAACGCTCCGTGACAATATGCCGCCAGGCTTCAGGGAAGTCATGACTGGCTCCATGCCCGGTTATGTGGTTCCCCTGGAAACCTATCCAGCGGGATACCATGCTGGCAAGAACATTCCCCTGCCCTTCGTCAGCTTTGCCGCGCAGAAGCATCACATCGCCCTGTATCACTTTAGCCTCTATGCAGACAAGCAACTCATGGACTGGTTTGAAGCAGCATGGCCGCTGCACAGCGATGTCAAGCTGGACCGGGGCAAGAGCTGTATACGCTTCAGGAACCCGGCGCAGATACCCTACACTCTGCTGGGGCAGTTGATGCAGCAGCGCAGCGTGGAACAATGGGTCGCCTGTTACCATGCAATGCGACCTGCCAGGCGCTGAAACACCCCAAGTTTCCCTGCTTTGAAGCGAATGCCCCTGCAGAAAATTCAGCCGTTAACGACTTTAAAATACGTGAAACAACTCCATAATATGGGTATCAATCTCTGCAGGAGCAGTAAATGAAACGTGTTCTCTTGTTTGTCGCCACCAACCTGGCGGTATTGCTGGTACTGGGCATAGTCCTGAGCATCGTCATGCCAGTGCTGGGGCTGGACCAGTCATCCTATAGCGGCCTGTTGTTTGTCTGTGCCGTATTCGGCATGGGTGGTTCTTTCATTTCCCTGTTGATGTCGAAATGGATCGCCCGCAACGCGGTGGGTGCCTATGTCATCGAGAAGCCACGCACCGACGAAGAGCGCTGGTTGCTGGCCACGGTTGCAAGGCTCGCCAAGGAAGCAGGTATCGGTACCCCGGAGTGCGGCCTGTACGTGTCGCCGGAGATCAATGCCTTCGCCACCGGTGCCAACCGCAACAATGCCTTCATCGGGGTGAGTACCGGACTGATTCAGCAGATGACCCCCGATGAGGCCGAGGCCGTGATCGGCCACGAGATCAGCCACATCGCCAACGGCGACATGGTTACCCTCACCCTGATCCAGGGTGTGCTCAATACCTTCGTGTATTTCTTCGCCCGCATCGTCGCCAACATCGTTAACCGGGGCAGCAATAACTATATGGTGTACTTCATCACCGTGATGGCCTTCCAGGCGATCTTCGGTGTGCTGGCCAGCGTCATCGTCATGTGGTTCTCCCGCTACCGTGAATTCAGGGCGGACGCCGGAGGCGCCGAACTCGCAGGGCGACACAAGATGATCGCCGCACTGAAGCGACTGCAGTCCAGCCACCAGGACAGTGAATTGCAGGGCCAGATGACGGCCTTCGGTATCAATGGCAAGAAATCCATGGCGGAGTTGTTCATGAGTCATCCCCCGCTGGAGAAGAGAATCGCGGCGCTGCAGCAGGGTTAATCCCTGCTGCCTGCCTGATCCGGTCGGGAATCAGTTTCCCAGGTAGGTCTTGTAGACGCCGCAGTCGGCACACTCATCTTCGAGATGCAGGCCGGCGAAGGTGTCGAATTTGTTGAAGTGCAACTCGGCCACCAGCGCCTCGTCTTCAGCGCTCAATTGCTCGAAACTGCGTCCGGGATAATTGCACCAGGCCTGCAAGGCCTTGATGGCATCCGCCGCGGTGTGGTTCTTGCTGAGTAGACCGTTGGGGGTTTCAGAACGGGAGAACTTGTACTTGGCTTGCATGGTCATCTCCTTTCCAGGGGCCGGATGCTGCACTTCAGAACTGACTGCAGCCTACCCGGTTAAAAAGACAGAATCGTGACAAGCTGGCAACAACAGCACCAGCAGGCTCGCCTAGTGTCGGCGCACCCGGGCATCGCCAACACCCACTTCCACTTCAATGACAAACTCACCGTCGCCGTGATACCAGGAGTCGGCACCGACGAAGCTGCGTTCATTGTCGGAACCGTTGTCGAACCCGCGTACGCTGGTGTCGCCTACTCCCACCTTCAGGTGGATGGACTCGAAGTCCACGCCCTCGGCGACGTTCAGTTGCATGGAGCCCACCCCCAATTTCATATTGAGGTTATTGGCGAAATCGGAGAACTGCACTTCGCCAACGCCGATGTCCATGGACACCGCCAGGTGAGCCGGCAGGCGCACGACCCACTCCTGTTCGATGTCATCGTCGTCCAGGCGCAGCTTAAGCTGTTCGCCGTTGCGATCCACTTGCAGTTCCACATCATCGATGTCGTTGCGGCCGAAGATCCACCAGTCACGATCGGCTTCGATGTGCAGGTCCAGCTCGATGCTGTCTCCGTCATAGACCTCGATATCAATTTCCGCGATGGATATCTCGAAGTCCACGTGCACGAGGTCCGCCGCATCGATCTGCTGCTGGATGCGCTTGCTGCTGGCGGCCATTGCCGAAGTGGACAACACGAGGCCGCAGGCGACCAGGATCAGGGTGTGCAGTGCTTTCATGGGAGGCTCCCGCTGGGATTGTCTGGCTGTTTGATACTTAGACGACTGCCCGGGTGAAAGGTTACAGGCTCCGGTTTGGCCTGCCCCAGGCCTCAGGGGGTGACTTCGAACTGCAGCATGTACTGGGGAATGTCGTCGGCCAGGAACTGCAGCAACCAGGTCCCCGGGGTATCGACGCTGCCCACGTTCCAGGCCCAATATGCGTGGCGGTGGGCCTCGGTGAAGCTGAGTTCGGAACTGGCGAGTTCAGACCCGTCGGGACGCAACAGGCGCACCCCCACCGTATCACCGATGGCGCCATTGGCGGAATGGCTGAGGGGCAGGATGCGGCTGCCCACAGGAAAGGACCGGATATCCGGAGGGGGGTCCTTCAAGGGTTCGGGGTATTGCCTGGCCGGTGCCTCCAGTAAAAATCCGGCGAACACACTCACCGGCGCTGTGTAAGGCGGCGCATCACACCACAGATTGCCCAGGAATGGATCCACCACATCGGTCACCGGATGCACCAGTTCCAGATGCAGGTGTGGCTCGGTGGAACTTCCGGAACTGCCGATCTGCCCCAGCAGCTCGCCCTTGTTCACGTTCTGTCCGACCGCCACCACCGCGGAATCGGTGCGCAGATGCCCATAGTAAACCGTGTTGCCGTCGGCCTGGCGTACCGTCACCACATTCCAGGCAAAATCTTCGCAGGAGGTCGCCCGGTCGGGGTAATGATCCACCACGCTGGTCACCTGTCCGGCCTGTATTGCATACACATTCACCCCCGCATCCATCTCGCGGAAGCTGGGAATGCTGATGTCGATGCCCCGGTGCCCATCGTAGGCCTTGCCGGAGACCCCGGGTGCCGAGGCATAGTCGGAAATGCCCAGCCCCGGCGTCTGGTCGATGTAGTTGCTAATCACCCAGTCGCGCCCGTTCTCACCCGCCATGGGCCAGGCGTATAGCGGATTCGAATTATCGATGGCGCATGCTGCCGCCTCGGCCTTGCGCTCGGTGGTGGCGAAGTAGTCGATGTTGGAGAACAGGCCTGCCCCATGCTCGTTATAGGCCTGCACTCCTACATAATACGCAGTGCCCGCTGGCAGATCCGTGGCGATTGAGGTGGCCGAGCCTAGGTCGATGGACTCAACGGTGGCAGCCGCAGGATAGTCGGCATAGACCAGCCTGTAGCCGGTGGCATTGACGGCTTCCGTCCAGCTCAGGGAAACAGACGTGGAATCCACAACGACAGTGAGTTGCGGTGGTGAAGGATTCTGGGCAGAGACCGATTGCGAGAGCGCGGCTGCCAGCAACCCACAGACCAACAATGGAGAAAGAGACCCGGGCTTCCACGCACTCATGCTTGCATCCAACGCCTTAACCGGTGGCTCCTCCTGCAGGGTGCCAATCAGAGTCCGCTCTGGCGCATGCTGCCTTCCAGCTTCACCAGGTCCAGGTCATACAGCGCACACACGATCTCCCGGTCATCCAGTTCATCCCAGGACTCCCGGGTAGGATACATGGGCAGCACATCCAGTTGCGAGGACATGTAGTCACGGCCGACGAAGGTCTCGAAGCGGGCGACACACTCGTCCGTGGCCACCTCCCCCATCTGCTCGTTGCCGGGGAACTCGGTCAGGGACGTGTCGAATACCGCGTAGACCTCGTTGTCGTGGGGTTCGCTGCAGGGAATGCCGGCCACCCCGAATATCGCGTCCGTGGCATCCTGCTCGGGATCGTCGTTGAAGCAATCACCGACCTGCATGGCGAAGGCATCTATATTGCCTTCGGAGATAATGCTGCCAGCGACATCACGATCGGCTTGTTGCAGGTTGGTATAGAGGAAGCCGGCCGCGGCTATCAGGACTACGATGATTACAGAGCGCATGAGCGACTCCTGTCTGAAGTGTCCCCACTAAACTAAAGTATATTTACCCGGAACCCAAATCCTGTGATCGGCGCTGACGCCGGCAGCGCTCGGAACAGTACACCACGTTTTGCCAGTCCCGTTTCCATTTCCTGCGCCAGCTAAACTGGCGCTGGCAGGCCGGACAGGTTTTCTGCGGCAGGTTTGGTTTCTTGTGCGGCATTAGAAGACGGATCTGGGCATCACCCATTAAAGACAAGCAAGTACACAACGGTGTAGACCAGCCCATTCCACAGCAACACCGACACCCCCGCAATCAGTTCCATGCGCCGCGGCATACCCAGGGGCCGAACCATGGGCTCAATATAATGCTGTATCCAGCCGCCCTCGAAAGATCCCTGCCCCGCCCGCTTGCGCAGCGACTGCTCCAGCGGTGTCAGCGGGCAGGTCCAATGAGCGAGGTTCACGATACTGGACCAGAGCACCACAGGTGCATGTAACCAGGCCAGTGCCGGCAGCAATGGAATGGCCAGGCCACCCACCACGGCGAACAACGCTACGACGGCGTGCAGGGCCAGAACAGAGTCGGCGGCAAGCGCATACAATTTTGTTGGCAACACGGGGGCGTCTAACCGCTAACTCATGCCCTTCTTATTTCATGCGTTAAGAAAACGCCTCAGCTCGTCGTAAGTCTGTTCCGGGTTCTCTTCCTGGAAGGTATGCCCTCCCGGCATGGATTTACCCTCGGCCCGGGTCGCTTCCATCTGCCAGATACCCAGCACATCATAGAGACGGCCCATGGGCGCCGCATCGCCCCACAACACATTCAAGGGGCAGTCGATGGTCTTGCCCGCGGCGATGTCGGCCTTGTCGATGTCCATGTCCATGTTGGCGGAAGCCCGGTAATCCTCACACATGGCATGCACCGCCGCCGGATCGGAATAGATGCGGCGATACTCCTCACCGATTTCCCCGCTGCCATTGCCGACAAACATGCCGGTGGCGGCGATGATGTTCTCAGCGAACGGCGCCGGCCGGATGAACATGAACCAGTGGATATAGGCCACGGCAAACTCGCGGGTCGTGTTGCTATACAGATAATGCGCCGGCACGATATCCAGCACGGCTAGCTTCTCCACCCGCTCCGGATGATCCAGGGTCAGGCGCCGCCCGACCCGGCCGCCCCGGTCATGGCCAAACAGGATAAAGCGGTCGTACCCCAGACTCGCCATCACCTCCACCTGATCCTGGGCCATGGTGCGCTTGGAGTAGTTAATATGATTCTCCCCACCCTCGGGTTTGCTGCTGTAGCCATAGCCCCGCAGATCGGTTACCACCACCGTGTAATCCCTGGCCAGCTCCACCGCCACCTTCGCCCAGGAGAAATGCGCCTGGGGTGCACCGTGCAGCAGCAGAATGGGTGGGCCACTGCCGCCTACCAGGGTGTGAATGATGGCGCCGCTGGTCTGGACCTTGCTGGCGCGGAAACCGGGGAACAGTCCGGCGTCGAGATCGCTGTTGGTTTGGGCAAGCAGTGAGGGTGCCGTGGGGAGTGCGCCTGCGACGCCCAGTCCGAGGGCCGCTTTCAGGAGAGATCTTTTTGTTGTTTGCATTATTGCTGCTCCTGGGATGGAAGAGTATCTCTGGGAATAGATTCGTGTCTATTTTTAAGGGGGTAACGGATTAGGGATTTTTAGCATCGCATTAATGCGCTGGTACAGTTTATTT
This sequence comes from Pseudomonadota bacterium, assembly GCA_027621405.1. Classification (GTDB taxonomy): domain Bacteria; phylum Pseudomonadota; class Gammaproteobacteria; order Pseudomonadales; family Pseudohongiellaceae; genus UBA9145. The sequence continues at coordinate 113,285 of JAQCBT010000005.1, forward strand.
GAACCGCTTTTTTCCTCTTCTCGCCGCTTTTAGTCAGAAAGTCAAATTTTGGGCGTTCCAGCAATTTGACTACAACCCGCTTCCAAACTGGCCAATGATGTAGTTGGAAATATCAGTGGCGCAGGTCTCTGTACTGGAATCTACGCATTGACTTGGGTTTCCCTGCGGCATCGTTGAATCAATCGTAGTTTGCAAAAAATCCAAAGAACTCGAGTTGTGACCGAGTAAAGCAGGGCCTATTCCTCCGGCACCACCGGCACCATGACAGGATGCGCAGTTCTTGCTCAGATAGAGTTGAGCGCCTCGTTCGATACTTTGTTGGGTTGGGTCAGGACCCGGCTCTGGCTCGGGCTTAGGTGTTGGAACAGGAGTAATTACGATATTGGTCGGATTCGAAAAAGTGATTGGGTCTTCCCCGACCAGGGTGAGATCGAATGCGTAGTGTTCGGTGCCAATAGGCAATAAAGGAATACTTAGGGTCGAACCCTGAAAGGTAGCTGGGGTATCCCCGGCCGTGATGCCAGCGCCATACAAATAGAAGTCACTGCGTAGCACAAATTGAGTGGTAGCCAAGTTCACGTCAAATGTGACATTAGCCACACCGATTCCAGGCGCATTAAGTATGGGAAGATTAAGTATGCTAACCCCATCAAATTGAGCAGGGCTTGTGGTGCTGGGGTTTGCCGACAGCCCGGAATATGCAGTAGGGTCTGGAGCCTGCGGCTGTAACAGCGCATTGATGGATTGTACGCCGTTTTTGGGGAGCTGCGCAGCACCGTAGCTTAGTGTGGCGATCCCGTTGGCGAAGTCGACGCTACCACCTTCGGTGAACAGGAATAGGGAATCAATCAGCAGTTCGGGTTCCAGGCCGGTGAGGTTTACGAAACCCTGTGTGGCGACAAGAAGAGTCCTGTTACTGGTGTCCCCTTGCAGATTGGAAGAGAAGCTAACGCTTTTTTGCTGTGAGTTCACGGCGTCCCTTGTCATTAAGGTCAGACCGGATAGATCGCCTTGGTTTGGTGCAGTGGTAATAAGCTCGATGAACTGTACCGTGCCGTCAGAATTGGTGAATAACTCATTGATCTGCCACTGATCAAAATCTGAAAAGGCCGTCTGTGCGAGAACAGCCATCGCGATTGCGGTTAAGGCGGTAAAACTTGTTTTGGTGGTAGTCATGACCGATTTCTTCCTATACGTGAAAAGATACTCTGGCAAGCGGGCAACTTAAGGAGTGTCTTCAATCGCGAGAAATTCAAGAGCATAGTAAGGACACTCACATCTTAACAACTTAAATAGGCATGGTTAGCTTTTGCGGTCACTACTCAACACTATCGTTGAGCTGAAATCACACTTAATACTTATATCGTTGCAGCCTATATCAGCAACTTAGAATCCATAAGACAACCCCAACTTAAGCATTTCTATATCAGTTTCATCCACATCATTGAAAAGGCTGTAATCCAGATTAATAGAATAGCGCCCGCTCAAACGGTAGCTACCTTCAATCGTAAAGCTGATTCGCTGACCACCGTCAGAGTCCGGCAGAGTATTGGGATTGGTTTGCCCCTCTTGCAGGGATAAATACATTCGATGGCCTTACATTTGTCACAAAGAATGGGTTGTAACAAGGATCATTTACCGTGACGACATCGCAATTCAAACCCTGGATATATGACTGAGGTAACACGACACCCGAATCAGAGTCGTAAGCAAACACCCCTACTTTCCCGCGCACAGACCAGCGGTTTGATATCGGAATCTCTCCGAACAGCGCCAGGTTCAAGCCATCTATGTTGACCTCGGTCTGCTGTGAAATATACGAGGTAGCCCCTACCGAGAGAGAGGACTTTGAGCCGAAATCCCCAAAGTCGAACTAGCTGATTTCTACGCCCCAGGTGTCTGCGAATTTAAGCCCCAGCGTGAAGCTCAAACCTTCATCGGTTTCGAAACCTGAAGTGGGATTAATGGTAATCGGGCCGCCTGGTGCGGGTATCCATGTTCCTGCAATCAGGTAAGGAGGATTTGATCCAAGTTCCAGGGGGGAATCTATTTGGCTGAGGCTGAAGCCCAGTTCCGCGAACCAGGGATTTTCCACTTCCGCACCTAAAGAAAGCTGACTCATAGAAATCACTGGTATTCCTATTAAATAGTTTCTGAACTTTCCGGGTACTCTCATGGCACCGCTCCGAGGAGTTGGATAGCAGTCGTAATGAATCCGCTGGAGGATTAGTCTGGGCGAGTTAGGACCTGACTATACACCCACGATTCTAGCGGTAGCAAATGTGAAGCGATCAGGATTGCTGGGTGATTTGAACAGGCAGTTTTTATCTTTTTTAGTTCAGGCGAGATTGTGATTTCTTGATGTTAACTAAATTGCTCTACGAAGCTCTTAAGGCGGGCTAGCAAGAGATGCTCTGAAGCTAATTAGCTGTCTACGCTTCTGGATCTGGCTTCGATCCAGGCTAGCAAGAGATTCGCTTGAGCTACATCGCTGTCTACGCGTCAAGAAAGGTGCTCTTGAAGGAGCTTGAAGCTAGTCTGAAGGGGGTTCGATCGGATCTAGCTAGAGATTCGATTGAGCTGCAACGCTGTCTACGCGTCGAGAATGGTGCTCGTGAGCTAAGGGAGTTGGTGCCCAGGGCCGGAATCGAACCGGCACGGCATTTCTGCCGAGGGATTTTAAGTCCCTTGTGTCTACCAATTTCACCACCTGGGCTGAGTCACTGCTAGAAATGGAGGCTGGAGTCGGAATCGAACCGGCGTTTACGGAGTTGCAGTCCGCTGCATAACCACTCTGCCATCCAGCCTTTATTGGGGTGTGTAAGTCGGAATGATTCGAAATTTGCGTGGGCGCAAATTTCTCACCCTACGGGCGTTTCGCTGCGCTCAACGTCTGCGCCGCTAGCGCGGCTATTAAACCGGCGTGTAAAGGCCGGAGAGCCGCTGCATAATCACTCTGCCTACACTTTCTACTTCTGTGCGATGGCGAAGGTCGCGCAGTATACCGAAAGATGGGGCTTTCGGCACCGTTTTGATGTGATTGGGGCGGTCCGGACTACTTCGGCAGCGGGATGTATTCCTCGTCGTCCCCGGGCACCTTGGGGAACTTGCCGTCGTCCCAGTCGGACTTGGCCTGCTCGATGCGCTCCTTGCGGCTGGAGACGAAGTTCCAGAACATGTGGCGCTCGCCCAGGGCCTCGCCGCCGATGAGGGCGATGCGGCTGTCTTTCGTGGCTTTGACGCAGGTATTGTCCCGCTCCTCCATCACCGCGAGGCTGAATTCATTCACCGCCTGACTGTTGATCTCGATCTGGCCGGCGGCCACGTAGACGCCCCGTTCTTCTGCCTTTGGCAACTCCAGGGTCTGCCCCGCCTTGAGATCGGCCTCGAAATAGAGGGTCTCGGCGAAGGTCTTCACCGGTGAGCTGACCCCGTACGCTTCTCCCATCATCACCCGAATCGGGATGCCGTCCACCTCAGTGGTGGGCAGGTCCGCGGCGTCGTAGTGATAGAAAGCGGGATCAATTTCTTCATCTTCTTCTGGAAGTGCCAGCCATAACTGTAAGGCATGCAAGGTATGTCCGGCGGCGCGCAGGTCGTCCGGGGTGCGTTCGGAATGGACGATGCCCTTGCCCGCCACCATCAGGTTGATGTCGCCGGGGGCGATGGCGATCTCGTTGCCCAGAGAATCCCGGTGCATGAAACTGCCCTCGAACATATAGGTCACGGTGGCCAGGTTGATATGGGGATGGGGGCGTACGTCCACGCCTTCACCCGGCGCAAAGGTCGCGGGTCCGGCGTGGTCGAAGAAGATCCAGGGGCCGATCTTGCGCTGTTCCTTCACCGGCAAGGCGCGGCGGACGCTGAAGCCCCCCAGGTCTTTCTCCCTGGGCGTGATGATCAGGCTCACGCCGGAACAGGGCTGGTTCTCACAATCGTTCTCAAATACCTGGGATAAGCTGCTCATTGGACTCCAGTACGTCTTCTTCGTCGTTGTCGATTAATCTCCCCGCCTATATTGGGACGCTTTTGTGAAACTTCAAAGACTACGCCTCCCTTAACCCCAATTACCCATAATCGCAGCACGCAAAGAAACCTGCACACATAGAACAAAATCAGGCACTTAGGAAGAAAGTCTTGAGAATCTTGAGAAGAAAATTGGAGCGGGAAACGAGATTCGAACTCGCGACCCCGACCTTGGCAAGGTCGTGCTCTACCAACTGAGCTATTCCCGCTTGAGGAGGATAATTATCGCAGCTTGCAGGGCTTTGGCAATCCTGATCGCGTCGACAATGCAGTGTTGCCTGCCTGTCTTCCCGACCCTGCGCTGAGAAAGGCGGCTATTGTAATGTCATCCTGTTTAGAGTCAAGCAGTTACGGGCTTTGGAACCAGTTTTAAGAGAAAGTTTCACCGCTTTGGAGAGGGTTGAGTATCAGGTAGCTCATAAGGGGACCGTACGCGGCATGGATGCCGCGTCCGAGCCTCCATGGATGGATTCACGGCTTGTCCCCTTATGAGCTACCTGGTGCTCAGCCCTATTAGCACGGCATAGATAATAGCGATCTTGATACTAGTAGTAGCTTATCGTCCTAAGCCTTTGAAATAGCGTAATTACTGGTAAAGGTACAGAAAGGAAAAATCGCGACTACTTGGTCTCAGACTTAGGGAACAAGTAAGCCCCAGCCGCCTTAAAGTAATGCATGGCGGACCAAAGACTCAGAACCGCCGCGATATAGATCATCCCGAAGCCCAGCCAGAACATCCATTGTGGCGTCTCCTCGGTCACCAGCAGCAGGATGATGATGGCGATCATCTGGAAGGTGGTCTTCAGCTTGCCCGAGAAGGCTACCGCCACCGCATCCCGGTGGCCACGGCTGGCCATCCACTCCCTGAGGGCCGAAATCAGTATCTCCCGCCCGATGATGACGATGGTGGCCGCCAGCAGGCCCTGCTGGTTCTCCACCAGCAGGATCAGAACCGTCACCACCAGCAGCTTGTCCGCCACCGGGTCCAGGAAGGCCCCGAATTCGGAGGTGAGGTTCAGTTTGCGGGCGAGATAGCCGTCGAGCCAGTCACTGAGGCTGGCAATGGCGAAGAAAAGAGCAGCGTACACATTACTGTGAACCAGTTCCGAGTGGTAACTCACTACCACCAGCGGAATGAACAGAAGTCGGAAATAAGTGACCAGGTTTGCCCAGTTCATTATCGGCCTGAAAAATAAATGTTCCGGAAATCAGACTTCTATATTCAAAAAGAGAAGTAAATTATGCACTAAAGCCCACAGTCCTGTTAAGGACATTCAGACTGTGAACCGGTTCACGCTACGTTCCGCTGTCGATATTGTGCAGGTGCGCATATATGTTTTCGGCCAATTTCTTACTTATGCCAGTGACCCTGGCGATTTCCGTCTCACTGGCCTTGCGAATCTCCTGCTGGCCGCCGAAATGCTTCAGCAGCTCCCGTCTGCGCTTCGGACCCAGCCCCGGAATCTGTTCCAGCAGGGATTCCTTGCGGGCCTTGGCCCGGCGCTGGCGATGGCCGGTGATGGCGAAGCGGTGGGCCTCGTCCCGGACCTGCTGCAGCAGGTGCAGGGCCGGCGACTCGGTGGGGATAGCGATCTCCCGGTAGCCCTTCTCGGTGCTCAGGAACAGGGTCTCCTGGCCCGCACGGCGGCTGATGCCCTTGGCGATACCCAGTAACTGGATCTCAGGCAGGGCAAACTTCTCCAGGATCTTGCGGGCCTGGGTGAGCTGGCCCTTGCCGCCGTCGATCAGCAGGATGTCGGGAATCTTGCCCTCGCCCTTGCTGAGCCGGGTGAATCGGCGGTCCAGGGCCTGTTCCATGGCGGCGTAGTCGTCGCCACCGGTGATGTCCTTGATGTTGAAGCGCCGGTAATCGCTCTTCACGGCCCCGTTCTCATCGAACACCACGCAGGAGGCCACGGTGCCTTCGCCGCCGGTATGGCTGATGTCGAAGCATTCGATGCGCTGGGGTTGATTCTCCAGCTTAAGATTATCCTGTAACTGGATGAAACGTTTATGGATGTTCTGTTTATTGCTCACGTGCAGTTGGAGCGACTCCCGGGCATTGGTGAGGGCGAGCTCTACCCAGCGAGCGCGGTGGCCTCGCACCCGCTGGCTCAGCTTGATCTTGCGCCCGGCCACGTAGGACAGGGCCTCGGCCATGGCATCGCCGTCCTCGATAGCCGCCGGCAGGATGATCTCGGCCGGGATGGAGGCTGCCTTGTCATCCCCCAGGTACATCTGGGAGATGAAGCTCTCCAGCACCTCCTCCGGGGTCTCGGCCAGCCGGGCCCGGGGATAGAAGCTCTTGGAGCCGATGATGCGGCCCGCCCGCACATAGATGGCGTGGACGCAGACATAGCTGCGGTCCAGGGCGGCGGCCAGGATATCCGCATCCCCGCCCTTGTTGGCGACTACCTGGTCGGCTTGAATCCTCCGTAAATCAATCACTTGATCACGAATCTTTGCGGCTCGCTCGAACTCCTGGGCCTCGGCGGCTCGCTCCATGTTCCGGGTCAGCTCGCGGATCAGCTGATCGCTCTTGCCCTGTAAAAACAGGGTGGAATAACGCACATCCCGGGCATAGTCCTCGGGGCTGATCAGGTCGACGCAGGGGCCGGTGCAGCGGTCGATCTGGTATTGCAGGCAGGGCCTGGAACGGTTGCGGAAATACGAGTCCTCACATTGTCTTACCCGGAATACCTTCTGCAGAATCTGAAGAGTCTCCCGGGTGGCGTGGGCGCTGGGGTAAGGCCCGAAGTAGCGCCCGCCGCCCTTACGGCTGCCCCGGTAGAAGCTGAGTCGCGGATAGTCCTCGCGGTCGGTAAGCAGGATATACGGATAGGACTTGTCGTCCCTGAGCACTACGTTATAGGGCGGACGGTGGCGCTTGATGAGGTTCTGCTCCAGCAGCAGGGCCTCGGTGTCGCTGTTGGTAACGGTGATGCCGATGTCCTGGATCTTCTCCACCATGGCCATGGTCTTGGTGGCCAGGCCCGAGGCCCGGAAATAGCTGCCGACCCGGTTCTTCAGGTTACGGGCCTTGCCGATGTAGAGGATCTCGCCGTCCTTGTCCAGCATCTGGTAGACGCCGGGGCGGCTAGTGAGCCGGGCCAGGAAGCGCTTGTGATCGAAGACCGGTGTTTCGGGTGCTGCAGCCATGACAGAGACCGGCCAGGGCCGGAGAATTCAACGGGTGTGCAGATTATAGGATGGGGAGCCGGGGCTCAATGGACCGATGCCGGTGGCAGCCGGCAATCGGTCCTGTTACAGGAGTGCCCTGCTGTGTCGCCAGGCGCCTAACTCGCCTTGCGCTGCTCTACCGAAATTTCACGGTAATCCTGGGTATCGTCTGTAAGTCCATGTTTTACAGCAAGAATCGTCAGCTCCACATCGCTGTCGATGCCCAGTTTCTCGAAGATGCGGTAGCGGTAGCTGTAGACCGTCTTGGGACTGAGTTTCAGGTACTCGGAGATCTGGCTCACCTTCTTGCCGTCGGTGAGCAGCTGGGCGATCTGCAACTCGCGGCGGGACAGCTTGTCGAACAGGGAGCCGCCGTTGTGGGCGAAGGGATCCAGGGCCAGGTGGGTTGCCACCTCGGGGGTCACATAGTGATTACCCTCGGCCACGGTGCGCACCGCTTTCAGCATTTCCTCAATCTCGATGTTCTTGGTGATGAAGGCCAGGGCCCCTGCTCGCAGCATCTGCGACGGGATAACCCCGCTCACCACCGAGGACATGGCCACGATGCGGGAACCGGGTGAGCGCTCCAGGATCTGGCGGGTTGCCTCGATGCCGCCGATTCCCGGCATGCGCGCATCCATGAGCACGATGGCGGGGATGGCCTTGGATTCGTTTTCAATGAAATCAATAGCTTCCTCACCATTATTTACCTCACCTATCACTTCCATATCGGTCTCATCCGCGAGCATGCGGGCAATTCCGGTTCGAACGAGGGTGTGGTCATCAACGAGGAGGATGGTGATCTTCTTGGGTAAGGTGTTCATAAGCGCTCGCAGTGAGTTACATGGGTACCCTGGGCACTGGGGTGCCTCTTCTTCTCTACCGGCGGACGCTCTGCAGCGGTCTGTGGACCTGTCGATCTGGCGGCGGACCCTACCGGTTGGACGATGGCGGCCAGGCTGGACAGCACGATCATGCTGTCGGAGTCATTGCTCGTCTCGTCCCGCTTCCCGCTAATTTTGGGGACAAGCAAATTAGTACCATGGCCACCGGGCCTGAACAAATATTGCGCAAATAAAATGCGACCTGGTTCACACTACCAGTTTGAGGGGAATTGTACAGTTTTGGGGCGTTTAGATGATGCGGACTTCAGGCTGCAAAGCGATTCCGAATCGAGTCAATACCTTAGAGCTCATATCTTGAGCCAGCATGAAGATATCCTCCCCGCTGGCCCGATTCCTGTTTACCAGCACCAGGGCGTGTTGCTCGTGCACGGCCGCCCCGCCCCGGCCCTGCCCCTTGCAGCCCAGTTCATCCAACAGCCAGGCGGCCGGGATTTTAACCAGCCCGGGTTCGTCGGTGGGAAATGACGGCATGGCGGGAAAGTCTGCCAGCAGGGCCTGGTATTTCTGTTTCGAGACCACGGGGTTCTTGAAGAAGCTGCCGGCGTTGCCCAGCCTAGCCGGGTCTGGCAGCTTGCTCAGGCGCACCTGGCACACGGTATCGAAGAGTTGTTGTGGAGTCGGCTCGCTGATACCCGCCTGCTGCAGGGCCTCTGACAGGGCCCTGTAGCTGGTTTCTGGCTGCCAGTCCCGACTCAACTGCAACTCCACCTCGGTGATTACCAGGTCCGCCCCTGCGAGCTGCTTGAACAGGCTGTGGCGGTAGTCAAACTCGCAGGCCTCCCGCTCCAGGGTTCGGAAACGCAGTTCAGCGCTGTCGAAAACCGTCACCGACACCAGCAAGTCGCCCAGCTCCACCCCGTAGGCGCCGATGTTCTGCACCGGTGCCGCCCCGACTGTCCCAGGAATAAGTGCAAGGTTTTCAAGCCCATGGAAGCCCTTATTCATGCAGGTTACTACTAAGTCATGCCAGACCTCCCCGGCGGCGACCCTGACCCGGCCACTGCTCTCGTCCAGATCGACCCCCCGGGTGGCCATATGCAGCACCAGGCCGGGGAAGTCGTTCACGAACAGGATATTGCTGCCACTGCCCAGCACCAGCACCCGCAGCTTCTCCTGCCGGGCATGGCGGAACACGGCGGCCAGTTCATCGGGTTGGCCAATGGAGACGAAATGGGCGGCCCGGGCACTGATGCCGAAGCTGTTGTAGGGAGTGAGGTCGACGTCCTGGCGAATCTCCATGGCTAACGCGCTCCGGCGCCGCCGGGGAAGTGCTCGCGCTGGATCGTGTTCAGCAGGCCGGCACAGGCACCCTCTACCAGATCCAGTACCAGCTCGAAACCCTGGGCGCCGCTGTAATAGGGATCTGGCACCACGTCATGTTCAGAGTCGCCGTAGTCCAGCAACAGGCGCAGGCGTGACTGGTGATTGGCCGGGCAGCGGGCCCGCAGGTCCTTGAGGTTCTGCCGGTCCATGGCCAGGATGTAGTGGAAACGGCCGAAGTCGGTGTCGGCCACCTGCCGCGCCACCAGCCGGCTCAGGTCATAGCCACGCCTGGCTGCCGCCTGGGCTGCCCGGCTGTCTGGGCTCTCGCCGATGTGCCAGCTACCCGTACCTGCAGAATCCACCACAATATGCGATTGCAGGCCTTTGTCTTGAATAAACTTTTCCATTACGCCATGGGCCGTGGGTGAACGGCAGATATTGCCCAGGCAGACCATGAGGACACGAATCTCAGGATTGGCTCTGGAGCTCGCCATGGGCCCTATTCGGTCCCGGGCGCAGACTGTCTGACCAGGTGCTGGCGCACCTGCTCGAGGTCTTTCTCGGTATCCACCCCGGGGGGTATGCGGGCGTCGCTCACCGCGACATGGATGGCAATGCCGTTACTGAGTGCGCGTAACTGTTCCAGCTTCTCATCCAGCTCCAGCGCTGCCGGCGGCCACTGCACGAACTGGTTCAGCACCGCTACCCGGTAGGCATAGAGGCCGATGTGGCGATAGCAGTTCTTGGCCGAGGCGCTGGCGCCGTGGGGAATGGTGGCACGGCTGAAGTACAGGGCATGGCCCTGCCCGTCCATCACCACTTTCACCGAATTGGGATCGCCGATCTCATCCTGTCGGGTGATCACCTCGCACAGGGTGGCGATCCCAGTCTCAGGATTCACTTGAAGATTACTCGCTACCTGGTTGATACAACTGGCGGGGAGTAGCGGCTCATCGGCCTGTACATTGACCACGATAGCGCTCTCGGTGAGGCCCAGCTGGGCGGCAGCTTCCTGTAGTCGGTCGGTACCGGAGCGGTGATCGGGGCTGGTCATCAGCACCTCGCCTCCGAAGGACTGGACGGCCTCGGCGATGCGCTCGTCGTCGGTGGCGATGGCGACCCGATCCGCGTCGCTTGCTTTAGCCCGCTCCCAGGTGTGCTGCACCATGGTCTTGCCGCCGATATCCAGTAGCGGTTTCCCCGGCAGGCGCTGGGCAGCGAAGCGGGCAGGAATGATGACGGTAAAGCTCACGAGTACTTCTCGCGTTCTTCGCTACTGAGTTCCCTGGCCTCGTCAACCAGCATCACCGGCACACCATCCCGTATGGGAAAGGCCAGCTTGTCGGGGAGGCAGATCAGTTCCTGTTGCTCTTTCTCGTAGCGCAGATCCGCCTTGCATAGTGGGCAAACCAGTATGCTCAGCAGTTTTTGGTCCAGCATGGTCAGTCTCCGATCGCTTGCTGTAGTCGGGCATCAAATGCCGCTAACAGCTTTGGATCGAGTTCCATGTTTATCTCGAGGTACCAGAAGTTCGCAGCGGCGAAGTTTCGGCATTTTATCCCATCCTTTTCGGTCATGACGATGGGCTGGGTGCTATCGATGGCCAATGAATCAAAATCTTCGGCGCTGAAGGGATGGTGATCGGGGAAAATATGAGGGGTAAGCGGGTAAGGCAGTTGCTGCAGCAGTCTAATGAAGCGCTCGGGGTTGCCGATACCGGTGACGCAATGCAGCTGGGTCCCCATGTTGAACGGTGCACCACCGAAGGGGCGCTTCTTGCCGGTGGCGAGGTTGATCAGGCTCGCGGGGATCACCGACGTAGTATAAATGTTAGACAGCGCGGCACCGGAGCTTGCCGCCAGCGCCGCCCGCTTCTCTTCCAGCGACTCCCCGTCGCTGACGGGCGCTGATTCAGGCTCCTCTTCCTCGTCATCGCTATCTGCTGGCTGCAGCTCGTTGTTGTTAATCACTACCAGGTCAACTTCCTGCAGTCGCCTCGGCGGCTCGCGCAGGAAGCCGGCGGGCAGGCACAGGCCATTGCCCAGCATGCGCTGGCCATCCACCATGCAGATTTCCAGGTGTCGCGGCAAGGCATAGTGCTGCAGGCCATCGTCACTCAGTACGATGTCGACGTCGTGATTTGCAAGCAGGAATTCGAGCGCGTTCACCCGATCAGGATCGACGATAACGGGACACCCGGTACGTTGTGCCAGCAACACGGGTTCATCACCGGCCTCGGTGGGTGCTGTGTCTGCATCGACTTGCAGAGGGTACTGTGCGGACTTGCCGCCATAGCCGCGACTGATGATACCCGGCTTCCTGCCCTGCGACTGCAGGTGCTTGCACAGGGCGATGAGGAATGGTGTCTTGCCGGTGCCACCCACGGCGATGTTGCCGACGATGACAACGGGAATGCCAGGCGCAGATTTCTGTTGCGCCAGTCTGCCTTGCTTGCTGCGGGCTGCAACAAACTGATAGAGCAGGCTGACAGGCCACAGGGCCCATAACCAGGCTGCACGTTTCGACCAGGCCCTTTCCAGAAAACTCATGAATCGCTGCTTGCTGAACTCTCTGAGAATTGTATTCGATGTAGTTTGGAATAATGCCCGTTGCTGTCAATGAGCTGGGCATGGGTGCCCGCCTCGATGATCCTGCCCCGCTCCATGACCAGAATCTGGTCGGCGTTCTCGATGGTAGACAGGCGATGGGCAATCACGAATGTTGTACGTCCTTTTATCAGGTTCTGCAAGGCATCCTGTATGTGCATCTCGGATTCGGAATCCAGTGCCGAGGTTGCCTCATCGAAAATCAGTATGGGCGCGTTCTTGAGCAGGGCTCGGGCGATGGCAATGCGTTGTCGCTGACCACCGGACAACAGGCTGGCGTCGTCTCCCACCTGGGTATCCAGCCCCTGCTCCAGTTGGTCGATGAATTCCAGGGCATGGGCGTTGCGCGCGGCTTCCTCGATGGCTTCCCTTGGTACATCAGCCTCACCGTAGGCGATGTTCTCGGCCACGGTGCCGTTGAACAGGACAACCTGCTGGGTGACCAGTGAGATGTGATGCCGCAGGTTGTTGAGGGTGTAATCCTGCACCGGGATTCCGTCCAGCAGAATCTCTCCCGCGCTGTGATCATAAAAGCGCGGGATAAGGCTCACCAGGCTGGATTTGCCGGAACCAGACTTTCCCACCAGCGCAATGGTTTGTCCGGGCTCGGCGACGAAACTCACGTCATCCAGTGCCTTGGCACTGCCGCCGTAGGAGAAGCTTACATGGCGGAACTCGATACGTCCCTGCACCGTCTCGGCCTCATGCTTGCCCTCGTCCACTTCCGGTGCTTCATCCAGCAGCTTGAAGATACTGGATGAGGCGGCCACCCCACGCTGGATGACGGAATTAATCTGGGTGAGTTGGCGAATGGGTTTCGCCAGCAGGCCTGCGGCGCTCAGGAAGATGACGAATTCACCCGGGGTGCGTCCGGCAAAAAATTCCGGTGACATGGCCAGCCACACCAGCAAGGCCAGGGCCGCCGACACGATAAGCTGTACCAGCGGTGTGCTGATGTTGCGGGTGAGTTCCATCTTCAGGTTCTGGCGGCGGTTGCGCTCCGAGGCATGCAACAGTTTGTCATTCACATAGTCGGCGGCGTTGAAGGTGCGAATGACCCGGTGACCCTTGATGGTCTCGTTGGTGATCTGGGTAACCTCTCCCATGGAGTCCTGCATCTGGGTGCTGTAGCGCCGGAATCTTCTGGACGCACTGCTGACGATCCAGCCGACGAAGGGTGCAATGACCAGGAAGGTCAGGGTCAACTGCCAGTCGATGATGAATAATTGCGTGAGGTAGAAGATGACGGTGAGACCTTCCCGGAATACCACCGTGATGGCCTCACTGGCGGCGCCGGCAATCTGTTGCACATCGTAGGTGACTTTCGATACCAGGCGACCCGCGGTGTGGCGATCGAAATAGCTGGCGGGCAATCGCGCCAACTGCTGGTTCAGTTCATAACGCAGCTGATGCATGACCCGCTGGGCGAGGCTGGCCATGGAATAGCCACCCATGAAGGAACCCACACCGCGAAACAGCGCGATGGCAATACACAGCAAGGGGCTGAGTATGCGTGCTTCTTCATAGTTCTCGGAGTTGATGGAGTCCAGGGTCCAACCCAGCCACTGGGTGGCGGCGGGTCCCGAGGCGGCGAATATGACGAAGCCGATGATGCCCATGGTCAGGGCAAACTTGTGATTCAGCACATAGCGCAGCAGGCGCTTGTACAGCAGCCATCCTGCCTGGGCGTCAGTGACAACCTGGGTCACGGGATCGGTAGCATTGGGGGATGGGGAGACTGAATCGACCACTAGTTCACCGCCGGTTGCTGGCCTGGCTCCCCGGGACGCTGGGTGGCGATATTCAGGCGGGTGAAACCGGACTGGCCGATGGCGTCCATGGCTGTCACCACCGACTGGTGAGTAGCCTCGGCGTCGGCCACCAGCAACACGGGCAGATTGCGATCACCGCCCGATTCCACTTCCAGTCCCCGGATCAGGGTTTCGATGCGGTTGTTGATCAGGTTGCGTCCATTGATGGAGTAATTCCCTTCCCTGGCCACCATGATCTCAATCTGGTCTGGCTGGCTGTTGGCGGTCTCCGCATTGGCCTCGGGCAGGTTCACCAGCAGGCGGGTCTCCCGGTTGAAGGTGGTGGTGACCATGAAGAAGATCAGCAGCAGGAATACCACGTCGATCAACGGCGTGATATTGACTGACAACTCCTCGCGAATTTTGCGTTTGAATTTCATGGTATGGGTGCAGTGACAGCCTGAATCAGCAGGACTGTCTACTATTTGACCTCAACTTTGCGATCGCTATGCAGCGCATCCACCAGCTTTATGGATTCCTGTTCCAGGTTCAACACCAGGGAATCTACCTTGCGACTGAAGAAGCGGTGAAACATATAAGTAGGAATAGCCACAGTGAGTCCGGCCGCTGTGGTAATCAGGGCTTCCGAGATACCGCCGGCCAGGGCATTGGCGTTGCCGGTGCCTTCCAGCATGATCTCGCTGAATACCCGGATCATGCCCACGACCGTGCCCAGCAGTCCCAGCAGCGGCGTGATGGCGGCGATGGTGCCCAGGGTATTGAGGTAGCGCTCCATGTCGTGGATGACCTGGGCCGATGCCTGCTCGATGCTCTCGATCATGGCTTCGCGGCCGTACTTGGAGCTCAGCAGCCCCGCCGCCAGGATCTGTCCCAACGGGGATGACAGACGCAGCTCACGCAGCTTGGTGGAATCCAGCTGGTTGTTCTTCAGCCAGGTCCACACCTGGGCCAATACGTACTTCGGGGAGATGCGCGCCGCACTCAAAGTCCAGAAGCGCTCGATAATGATGGCGATCGCGACCACCGAGCACAGGAGAATCGGCAGCATTAGCCAACCACCCGCTCTAACTATTTCTACCACCCGGGACCTCCGTGCCAGACTGCATTGGGGAAGCTCTGTATTGGTCAATGCTTCCCTGGATCAAACCACCAGAAAACTGGCGCGTAAGGGTACCATAACCCCGCCAGATTCCTCTGTTAATGGTATCGGCAAGACCAGGGATTGCCTGACCAGCTCCAGTATTTTCGGTGCTTGTGGCGGTATCTGCCCGGTTCTCCCAGGGAGACCTGCTCCCCGGGCACATCAGTCAGCCGAAATGACAGCATGCCGCATTCGGCCGTGTTATAGCTTGCAATGCCCCACTCCCGGTAACGCGCCTCAATCTGCGTTGCTGGATGGGAGAAGCCATTGCGGTAGCCCGCGGAGAACACGACCTGTTCTGGATTCACCAACTTGATGAACGGATAGCTGGAAGAACTGGCGCTACCGTGGTGCGGGGCAATAAGCAGCGTACTCTGTAGTCTGCCACCGAACTGCAATGCCAGGTCCCACTCCACAGCGGCCTCGATGTCTCCTGGCAGCAAGACCGCCTGATTCCCGGCTTCTATACGCAGGACACAGGAATCATTGTTGGATGTTGCGCCGGTTTGCTGTGGATGCAGGATCTCGAATCTCACCCCGTTCCAGCGCCAGTTTTGCCCTGCCCGACAGCGTGAACCATCGGTATTGGCCAGCAAGCTGGCTTTCGGATAGGCCTTGAGTATGACTTCCATGCCGCCAGCATGATCATTGTCGCCATGGCTGACCAGCAGGCTATCCAGTCGGCCCACACCGAGGCGGCGCAGGGCCGGGATGACGATGGCATCGGCAGCGCTCCAGCCTGCCGGACTTCCCGCACCGGTATCATAGAGGAGACTATGCTCACGGGTACGCAACAACACCGACAGCCCCTGCCCCACATCCAACACATCGACCCAAAGCTCGCCCTCCCCGGGCTTATCCATAGTAGGCAACAGCAGCGGCAGGCACAGCGGTACAGCCAGGTATCTGCCCGGCGTAGCGCGGGGCAGCAGCAACAGGCCAATGGCAAGGAGTAAAAACAGGTAGGCCGATATGCCGGGCAGCGCAGGCTCAAACTGCAGGGTATCGCCAAGCCCGGCGGCGAAATCCAGCAGGTACAGCAGTTTCAGCAACAGCCAGTCGCACAAGGCCAGGATTGCATTGCCCATGCCATCAGCGATAGCACCAAGCATGAGTGCAAGCAGCAACAGGGGTACCAGCAATCCACCCACCAGCGGAATGGCGACAAGGTTCACCAGCGGTGCAATGAGGGATACCTGACCCATCCAGAACAGCATGGGCAGCAGCAGGCCGGCGAATACTACCCACTGTGCCCGCCAGCTCTGCTTTAGTATCGAAAGCAGTCTCTCGGTAGCAGACATTTCCTGCCTGAGCGATAGCGGCGAATCCGCGAACAGGATCAACACGCCCACCGCCATGAACGACAGCCAGAAACCGGCACTGGTGGTGGCCAGCGGATCCAGCAACAGCACCACGGTGAGAGCGAGACAGTAGCGTAGCGACAGACTCAGGCGCCGCCTGCTCAGATAAGCAGAGAGAAATACCAGCACCATCACCAGGGCGCGCTGGGTAGGCAAGGTGAAGCCTGCCATCAAGGCATAGGCGGAACTGGCTGCCATGGCAGCTATCGCGGCCAACTGTTGCGCCGGCCACGGCAAGGTGGGCCCGGACAACAGCGCCAGCAGTCGCCAGCCCAGGGTGAAGCTCACCATGGCGACGAGACCAATATGCAGCCCCGAGATGACGAACAGGTGATTGGTGCCGGTGTCACTGAATAGTTGCCAGCGTTGCGGAGTAATCCGGGATTGCTCTCCCATCATCAGGGCCAGCATCAGTTCCCGTTGACTATACCCGGCAAGCAACTCATCGAGGTACCACCACAGCGTCGAGCGCAAGCTCCCGACTATGCCAGAGAAAGACTGGCTCGCGACATGATCATCGAGCCTGATATTCCTCTCACTGTTGCGCACATAACCGGTGGCGGCGATGTTGTTGCGCAGCAAAAAGGCCTCGCTGTCCCTGCCGCCGGGATTCGCATAACCATGGGGTCGCTTGAGACGCACGAACCATTGCCAGTATTCCCCGGATCGCACAATGAAGGCTTCCCCTTCCCCGGGACCAAAGGTAGAAAGTTGCAGCCGAACCGGAAATTCATCCGGGCGCCAGGTGTCACTCTCCACTACCTCGAAGATGAAACGCTGGCCAGTCTCTGTGGCAACGGGCAGGGACACCACCCTCCCCGCAACCAATACATCGATGCCTTCCAACTGGGGCTCGATGACGTTTGCCAGGCGTTGTGTTGCCCACAGCCAGTGCCAACCCAGGCCCAGGCAGAACGCGAAGAGACAGGCATACTGCAAGGACTTGCTGATCGCAGCATAACGCAGGGACAGGAACACGCAGACAATGGCAATGAAAGTGGTGACAGGCAGACAGGCAACACTGGAAAACAGGGCCGGCAGGCTCAGCCCGAGACAACAGGCCAGCAGTGTGGCGCGCACGAGCAATCATCCTTGAATCGCGGCAGGAGTTTGCCGTTCCTCTATGGAACGGGCATATACATGAAACGAGTTCCTACTATAGAAGAGCAGAATGAATACGGCCAGAATCGACGAAAATCAGTCGGCGCTGCGCAGTGCCTGGGCTGGTTGCACCGAAGATGCGCGGCGCGCCGGGTAGACCGTGGCCAGGATGGCCAGCAACAACACCCCACCCGCCACCACCAGCACATCGCTGCCCTGTAACTGCGACGGCAGGAAGTCGATGGGATACACATCGGCATTGAGGAGCTGTATGCCGAAGCGTCGCTCGATCCAGGCGGCGAAGTTGCTTACCTGCAGCGAACCCAGAATGCCCAGCGCCACTCCGATGGCGATGCCTATCAAACCGATGAGGCAACCCTGCCACATGAAGATTCGACCGATCAGGCCGGGGCTCGCGCCCAGGGTACGCAGGATAGCGATATCGCTGCGCTTGTCCCGCACGATCATGATCAGGCTGACGATGAGGTTGAACGCGGCAACCCCGATCAGCAGCCACAGCATGAAGCTGATGATGCTGCGCGAGAACTGGATATTGTTGTAGATGGCACCCAGCTGACGGGTCCAGCTCTCCAGGATCATTCCCGGCGGCAGGTCCCTGGCCAGTTCTCGGCTCAGTTCATCTGCCTGCAGGGGATCAATGGCACGCAGGCGCAGGCCGTTGAAATTGCTGCGCATGCGGTAGAAGGCCCGGGCAGCATCCAGATTGATCAGCACCAGCTCACTATCCAGTTGCTGTGTGCCTACCTGGAAGATGCCAGTGACGGTAAAGCGTCGCAGGGTGGCCAGTGGCGTTAGAGGGTTGATGGAGATGTTGGGGCTGTAGAGTATCAGTTCATCATTCACTCCTACGCCTAGTTGGGACGCCAGTGTTCTGCCTATCACCGCCCCCCATCGATTGTCGGCCAGTGCCTGCAGGCTGCCCTCTTTCATGAAGCGACCGATGACCGAGATGTCGGATTCCCGACTGGCATCCACGCCATTTACCAGTACACCCTTGTTAGCCCTGCCGGTGGACACCACCCCCGCATTCTGGATAAGCGGCGCCATGGCGGCGACCTTCGGATTGTCCATGACCCGCGCCTGGATTTCATCCCAGGCCTGACTGCTGAAATTTTCCTCGGTATAAACTGTGACGTGAGGCACTATGCCGAGAATGTTTTCTCGCATCTCCCGGTCGAAGCCATTCATGACCGACAATACGGTGATGAGGATCGCCACCCCGAGGGCAAGACCGAATACGGAGATCGCCGACATGAACGACACCAGCTGGCTGCGCTTGCCCACACTCACATAGCGTAGCGCGATGGTCCGGGCAAGCCCGCTTGCCTGGCTAGAGGGTTTGTTCATGCAGTTTGCCGTCCCGCAATTCCAGTTTACGCTCCATGGAATCGGCGAGTTGCTCATCATGAGTGACGATGACGAAGCTGATACCCAGCTCCTTGTTCAATTCTGTCATCAAGGCCTGTACTTCCCTCGCCGTGCGTCCATCGAGATTACCGGTTGGTTCGTCCAGCAATACACACTGGGGTTCAGTGACCAGCGCCCGGGCGATGGCCACCCGCTGTCTTTCACCACCGGAGAGTTCGGCAGGCTTGTGACTGACCCGCGCTGCCAGGCCAACCCGACCCAGCATGGCTTCGCTACGACGATTCACCGTGAGCTTGTCGAGACCCGCAATCAACAAAGGCATGGCGACGTTCTCCAGTGCCGTGAACTCGCCGAGCAGGTGATGAAACTGGTAGACGAAGCCGAGATGCCGGTTGCGCAGCATTCCCCGCTCCGTTTCATTGACCTCGGCCAGGTTCTTGCCAGCCACCTTCACCGTACCGCTGGTTGGTAAATCCAGGCCACCGAGCATGTTTAGCAGGGTCGTCTTGCCAGAACCCGAACTGCCCACTATGGCGATGCGTTCGCCGGGGGCCACTTCCAGGTTGATTCCCTGCAACACCTCCACGACCTGCGGCCCCTGGGAATAGGTTTTCACGAGGTCGGTACAGGCCAGGACGGGCTCTTGCTTGTTCATGTTTTACTCGTACCGTAGGAATTCGGCGGGCTGCACCCGGCTTGCGCGATAGGCAGGATACAGGGTGGCCACGAAACAGATAATCAGCGCCGCAAAACACACGAACATCACTTCACTGAATGCGATTCGGGTTTGCAGGTGAGAGATAAGGTAGATGTTGGCGCCACTGAACAGGCTGTTGAGCAAGCGCTCCAGCAGCAGACTGATGTCGGTAATACTCAGTGCCAGGATCACCCCACCGATGCCACCGACAATGATGCCGATGATGCCGGCAATGAGCCCCTGCACCATGAAGATGGCCATGATCACTCCCCGGCTCGCGCCCATGGTGCGCAGGATGGCAATGTCCGCACCCTTGTCGGACACCACCATTACCAGTGTGGAAATAATATTCACCGCACCAATGATGACGATCATGAGCAACATAAAGGAAGTAAGAATCTTCTCCATGTTCAGTGCATTGAACAGACTGGCCTGCACCTCGTTCCAGGGCACAATATCAACGCCCGCCAGCGATTGCAGGGCGGCTTCGGCAATCTGCCCGGCCCGCAGGATGTCGTCGACCCTCAGGCGCAGCTGCAGCTCCACTCCGGGATCCTGGGCAAACAGGGTATCCGCGGCTTCCAGGTTTACCAGGGCTACATTATTGTTGCCGTACAGACCGAAGTCGGCAAATCCCAACACCTCGAAACCAAGGCTGTTACTCAGCTCCCGGTTTAGCAGACTGCCCAGCCCAAGCACACTCACCTCGGTACTGCTAAAGATTCCAAGTTGGCCGGCGAGCTGGGTACCGATGATGATGCCGTCCGGTGTATTGGCCAACCGCTCCAGCAGTTCTCCGTAGAAACGATTGCCATTCTCGATCACCGCAGCCTCGAGGGTCGGGTCGATGCCACGCAGGCGCAGAAAAGTCGTCTCGCCCTGGTGCCTCAGGGTCGCTTCTCCTTCCATGAAGGGGGCAGCCGCCAGAACCTCGGGAGCAGCAAGCGCAGTTGCCCGCACATCCTGCCAATTCTGTTCCAGTGACGGCGCCGATACTGTGACATGTGGTACCGACTTCAATACCTCGCTACGCAAGGTACCGATAGATCCGTTAATAACAGAGAGCGCAACGATCAGGATCAACACTCCCAGACTCACTCCAAGCATGGAGATGAGGGATACAAAGGAGAGAAACAGATTACGCTTGCGAGTCAGGGAATAGCGCAGGCCAATGAAGAATGAGAAAGGTTTGAACATTGACAGTCCTGCGCAGAAGTCCTGTAAAGCTTGTTAGGGCCGGGTCGATCTGGGTTATATGTTCTACAAGCTATCGACTTGCGAGCAAACCGGCAACGGTACTGACAGGGCTGGCCTGGCGGGTTAACGCCAGGCGCTTGACAAACCTAGCCCTGGAGCTGGTCAGCGTGACGCTGCAACAGGCGTTGCACGGTCTTGAAACTGATCGGCATGACCGGGGTAGATACCTCATTGGAGATGGCACGCAGGGACTTGCCCTGCTTCTTCAGGTCAACGATCTTCTTTAATACGCGCTGCTCCATGGGATTCTCGATCAGCCTGCCATTCTCATGAATCATGTAACCGAAGGGACGGCTACCACCGAGATAACGACCCTGCTTGCGCTGGCGTTGCTTGACGCCCTTGATGCGCTCGGCCGACTTGCGTTTCTCCAGGGAGGAAAACAGTTCCGCCGCCTTGTGGAAATTAATGGTGAAATCTGGATCCGTGATGTCGCCGCCCAGTTCCACGATATGCAATTGCACGCCCCGATCACGCAACTTGGCGATCTGCTTGACCGCTTCCTGGCTGGAGCTGAAGATGCGCTCCAGCTTGCTGCACAGGATCACATCACCCGGCTGAAGTATCTCCAGGGTTTTCCTGCCATATTCCCGTTTACTGAATTCCTGGTTCCAGCTGCAGTCATGATCGCGAATGGTTTCGGTCATGAACCAGCCATGTTGCAGGCAGTAGGTCTGGATAGCGAGCAGCTCAGGCTCGAGTATCGCTTCCAGTTCGTCCCTTTCCATGGAAGCTTCCAACTCGGAAGTCCGGCAATAAGAATAGATCGTCATTTCTGGTCCCCACCCCGGGTTCGAACCACATAACTTCCCTGCTCCGCACCTGGTTTCCCCTGTTACCGGGGAATTGAAGTGCAAAGCATCCGGGCCAGCCTGATTCGACCGGTCACACTTTGAATTCGTATTATTGATTGGGCCTGAGTGACTCCGTGGAGTTTACTCTGGCGCCCGCCCCAAACTGCTGTCTCTCGGTCCTGCCATGCCACGAACACAGCTTGTTACCCATGGATTCAGGGAGCAAAACAGGACATTCCAGCAGCTACCTCGCTGACACATTCACCGGCTTGCTGCTGTTCTTGATAATTCACTGCAAACCGGTGATTTTGTTACTATTTTCGCGTGTATATGTGTCTGCGCAATGGCAAAGCCACGTGGCGAGCTATTTTAACCACAGGGGTTTTGGTGAAGCAAGAAATGGCGAGGCCTAAATCCCCTGTTTATGACCAGATAATGCACTGATTTCCCAGACATAATCCCTGTGTCCCCGCAGATAGGGCGGAAAGCTCCAAAATTCTCCAAATCTTGGGCCGCATGCCTTTGTTTTTCGGCGATTTTTTTCACTTTCTGCCCCAGCAATTTATTGAGCGGCGTTTGCATTACTGCTATAGTCCGGCAACAGCAATTATCCATACTTTAATAATGTGGATATTTGGAAGCGCCAGACGCCGGTCGCTGACCACAATATCAGTCAATTCCCGCCCTGGCCCTTCATTCGGCACATACTGAGCCGATAGATGGATTGTCACTGGAACAACGAGTTTCCCCGAAACAATCCAGGTACAAGGCAACCAGGCCGGGCCAAGGCCCTGCTGCCAGGTTTCCAGATCACCGGATCCCGGCCCCCTTCGACATAAACGACAGCGGAGCGCGAGGAAGCAAATCGGTGATGTGTAGTGACAAAAGAGCCGTGGACAGGCTTGGCGCGACCTAAGACTAATTCAAGGAATTAGCAGCAACCGCCAGTACTGCTCACTTATGACATGATTTGAATCCAT
Source organism: Pseudomonadota bacterium (assembly GCA_027621405.1). GTDB lineage: Bacteria > Pseudomonadota > Gammaproteobacteria > Pseudomonadales > Pseudohongiellaceae > UBA9145. The sequence continues at coordinate 135,757 of JAQCBT010000005.1, forward strand.
GCTGAGGACAGCATGGAGACCAGACAGTTTTTCAGGTTATTTATTCGACAGCCCTTCGAATGGCCGGCCAAGCCCGCCAAACATGGGCATAGTGTAGAAACAATCAGGTTTATTTTTAAAAACAACAAGTTACTTTCGTTTTCTGTGATTTAACCAACTTACAAATACGCCCGGATTCCCTGCAAAAGAGGTCCGTGTACACAGACTTACAGTTATTGCTGTTTAATCAATAAGCCACCCGGGGACACAATCCCCACTCCTGCAGGCCTGCAGACAACAGGCATGCCGGATCTACCCTGCCGAGCAATGCGCCTGAGTTGACTGTCCTGGACAACAGGAAAGTGAACCCTTATGAAACGCATTTTGATCAATGCCACCCAGGAAGAGGAACTCCGGGTAGCACTCGTCGACGGTCAGCGACTCTACGACCTCGATATCGAAAACCGCACCCGTATCCAGAAGAAGGCCAATATCTATAAAGGCAAGGTGACCCGCGTGGAACCCAGCCTGGAAGCCGCCTTCGTGGATTTTGGCGCTGAACGCCACGGATTTCTCCCGCTGAAGGAGATCTCTCGCCAGTACTTCAAGAAGAATTCTGGCAATAACGAAAAATCCACCATCAAGGACCTGGTTGCCGAAGGCACCGAGGTCATCGTGCAGGTGGAGAAGGAAGAGCGCGGCAATAAAGGCGCCGCCCTTACCACCTATGTCAGCCTCGCCGGTCGCTACCTGGTGCTGATGCCGAACAACCCCAAGGCGGGAGGAATTTCCCGCCGAATCGAGGGTGACGATCGCACCGAGATCCGCGATGCCCTACGTGCACTCAATATACCCGATGGCATGGGCCTGATCGTTCGCACCGCCGGTGTGGGCAAGGAACATGAAGAACTGCAATGGGACCTGGACTACCTGCTCTCCTTGTGGGACGCCATCCAGGAAGCCGGTGCCCAAAAGTCTGCACCGTTCCTGATCTACCAGGAAAGCAACGTCATCATCCGCACCATCCGCGATTATCTGCGCAAGGAAATCGGTGAGGTTTTGATAGACACCAAGGAATCCTACGACGAGGCACTCACCTTCATCCAGCAGGTCATGCCCCAGTACGAGGACCGCATCAAGCTGTATGAAGACAAGCTCCCCCTGTTCAACCGTTACCAGATAGAAAGCCAGATCGAGAGCGCCTTCCAGCGTGAAGTGAGCCTGCCGTCCGGTGGCTCTGTGGTGATCGATCCCACCGAGGCCCTGATCTCCATCGATATCAACTCCTCCCGGGCTACCCGTGGCGCCGATATCGAAGAGACGGCCCTCAATACCAACCTCGAAGCAGCCGATGAGATCGCTCGCCAGTTGCGCCTGCGGGACATGGGCGGCCTGGTGGTCATCGACTTCATCGACATGACATCCAACCGCAATCAGCGTGAGGTTGAGAATCGCATGCGGGATGCCCTGGAAGCAGATCGTGCCCGGGTACAGGTGGGTCGCATCTCACGCTTCGGCCTGCTGGAAATGTCACGGCAGCGTCTGCGTCCTTCACTGGGCGAGACCAGCGCCATCGTCTGCCCACGTTGCAGTGGCCAGGGTACGATTCGTGGCGTGGAATCCCTGTCTCTCTCCATTCTGCGCATCCTCGGCGAGGAAGCCGCCAAGCAGAAGAGCATAGAGGTCATAGCTGAAGTACCACTGGTTGTTTCTTCCTATCTGCTGAACGAGAAGCGTATAGCGTTGGCAGATATTGAGAGCGGCAGCAAAACCAAGCTGACCATCAAGCCCAATGCCGATTTGGAAACACCCCACTACGTGATCACCGGCAAGAATCGCCAGGATGAATTGTACGAAGTGGATGCGGTCAAGAAACCTGAGCCGCAGACCAAGACTCGTCCGAATGAACAGCAGGAAGCCGCCGTACAGAAACCTTCTGTCAGCAACGTCCCAGCGCCCCGTCGACCCGAACCCAAGAAGAAGAAGGGTCTGTTCGCGCGCATCATTGCCGCCCTGTTTGGTGACGGCGAAGACGAGAAGAAGAAAAAGGACAGCGGCCGCACACAGCAATCCCGTGGTGGCCGCGGTGGCCGTTCCCGCAATCAGCGCGGCAAACAGGCCCGCAGCGGTGATCGTCCGGAACGTGGCGAACGCAAAGACAGTCGTCGCAAAGACTCCGGCAAGCCACGATCCCAGGACAAGCAGGCACGAGGGAAGGATGAGCAGCGCGAAGGTAAAGACAGCCGTCGCAGTGGCAATCGCAGCGAAGAGCGCGGTGATAACCGCAGTAATCGCAAGGAAGCCCGTGAAGGTGGTCGTGATGGCAATCGTGAAGGTGGTCGTGGCCGCGGACGCGGCAATCGCAGGGATCGTAACGACAATAACGAGCGTAGCGATAACCTTGAGCGCCAGGACAACCTTGAACGCCAGGGCCAGGACAACCCTGAGCGGCAAATCAGTCAGGACCACAAGCAGGCTGCCAGCGGGCAGCGTCGCTCCGGTGAACGCCGCCCCCGCAATACGACGCCGCGCAGGCGCGGACCACGCCCAGAACAGGGCGTCGAACAGCACGCCGAAGATGCTGCCAATAATCAGCCACAATCGGTGACAGCTGACCCCATTGCCAATGAAGCACAGGGACAGGATAGCCAGGCTGCAGCAATCGATACGCAACAGTCCAGGCCAGAGCACAAGGCTCCCGCACGCCGCAGGAGACCGCAGGGCGATAGTCAGCCAGCAGATCAGGAGCAGCAAGCTGCGCCACAACCCAATGCTGCGCCTGCACCGAGTGATTCAGGATCTCGGGAGCAGCAAAGCGGAAATCAGGACCTTGCCCGTTCCGACAATGGCTCCCCTGCTCCGGCACCACAACAGCAGCCTGCAGCCCCCGTTGCTGAAGCACCGAAGCGACAGGAACAGCAAGCTGCCACTGCCAGCCCAGCCCAGGATGGCCAGCCCCAGCAGGACAGCAAGCCCCAGCAGGACAGCGTCACCAAGATCGCCCAGCCTGCCCAGGAGCCGAGGTTCCGCGGTCGTGCCCCGAATGATCCACGGGAAGTGAAAAAGCGCCAGCAGCAGGAAGCGCCGCAATCCCCTGCGGAGTAAGGCAGCGTACGCGCTATAATGGCAAGACAAAAAAAGCCCGGTTTAACCGGGCTTTTTTTTGATTACGAAAAGACAGTGCTCGTTTACAAGGCCTCTTCCAGTTCCGGTAAGGCCTTGAACAGGTCTGCCACGAGTCCGTAGTCGGCCACCTGGAAGATCGGTGCCTCTTCATCCTTGTTGATTGCCACTATCACCTTGCTGTCCTTCATACCGGCCAGGTGTTGAATCGCTCCGGAGATGCCCACGGCGATATACAGGTCCGGGGCTACGATCTTGCCAGTCTGGCCAACCTGGTAGTCGTTGGGGACGAAGCCTGCGTCCACCGCGGCCCGCGAGGCGCCGATGGCGGCACCGAGTTTGTCCGCAACCTTCTCCAGCAGGGCGAAGTTCTCGCCGTTCTGCATACCACGACCGCCGGAGATGACGACTGACGCGGCGGTCAGTTCCGGGCGCTCGGACTTGGACAGTTGCTCGCCAACGAACTGAGCCTTGGACTGTTCAACGGTGTGAGCATTGCTCTCTACAGTGGCACTTCCATCCTTCGCCGCTTCGGCAAACGCCGTGGTACGCACGGTAACCACCTTGATGGGATCAGAGGTCTGTACTGTAGCCATGGCATTACCGGCATAGATGGGTCGCACGAAGGTGTCTTCGCCCTTCACCTCGATAATGTCAGATATCTGATCCACATCCAGCAGGGCTGCCACTCTCGGCATCAGGTTCTTGCCCGTGGTGGTGGCGGCAGCGAGGATATGGGTATAGCCCTTGCCCACTTCTGCCACCAGTGGCGCTACCGCCTCCGGCAATTGATGCTCGTAGCAGGCGTTGTCGGCCACGATGACCTTGCCAACACCGGCTGCCTTTGCAGCTTCCTGAGCCGCGGCGTCGCAACCGTAACCGGCGACGAGGATATCGACATCACCACCGATGGCTGCGGCGGCAGTAACTGTATTCAGGGTTGCCGTCTTCAGAGACCCGTTATCGTGTTCTGCTATCACTAAAATTGACATGGGTGCTCCTAAATAACCTTGGCTTCGTTCTTCAATTTGTCCACGAGGGCTGCAACAGACTCGACCTTCACCCCTGCGCTACGCTCGGCCGGCGGTGCCACACTCAGTGTCTTGATATTGGAACCCACTTCCACACCGAGGTCGGCCGCCGACAGGGTGTCGATCGGCTTCTTCTTGGCCTTCATGATATTGGGCAGGGAGGCATAACGCGGCTCATTGAGGCGCAGGTCGGTGGTGACCACTGCTGGCAGATCCAGCATGACAGTCTGTTCACCACCATCGATCTCGCGGGTGACCTCGATCTTGCCGTCCTTTACTTCCGCCTTGCAGGCGAATGTGCCCTGGGGAACATTCAACAGGGCAGCCAGCATCTGGCCCACCTGGTTGTTGTCGGTATCGATGGACTGTTTACCGAGGATGACCAGGTCGATGCCTTCCTTCTCGACGATCGCCTTCAGCACCTTGGCGACTGCCAGGGGCTCGAGAGCTTCTTCAGTCTGCACAAGGATGCCACGATCCGAACCCAGGGCCAGGGCAGTACGAATCTGCTCCTGCGCAGCCGCTGGTCCGATAGATACTGCGATCACTTCGTCGGCGGCGCCGGCTTCCTTCAGCCGGATCGCTTCTTCGACCGCGATTTCACAGAACGGATTAATCGCCATTTTAGCGTTGGTGAGATCAACGCCGGTGCCGTCAGATTTGACCCTGACTCGCACGTAGGCATCCACTACGCGCTTAATTCCAACAAGAACCTTCATGGATTCTCCAGAGATGTGTGCTGAGGTGAATGGATTCGATCGACGAGAATTCCGGCCAGCATCCAGAATCTGTATCTGGAAACTGATAGCGAGGAAAACCAGGCGCTTCCTGCACCCTGGACGTCGATAGTCCGGAAAAAAAGGCGCTCATATTGCCGTTTTTGCCCTGACAGGTCAATAAGACTGCCTCTTCGCAGGCCGCTTGCTGGACTACACTTAAGTGAGGAAATGACTCTCAGGGAATAGGGAAATGAAACCAGCAGCTACAGCAAATCTGTCACCAATTCGCTGGCCGGGACTGATTGTTTGCGCACTGATGCTGACTAATTGCGGCTTTGTCACGGCACCACTGGCCCTGGCCAGCGCCGAGGTAGCCAGCAGCACGGTGAAGGCGGCAGATTATGGCCTCGAACAAGGCAGGACGGCGGCAATCTATGTCCGCAACCAGGGCAGCAAGGGGGCCAGGGTGACAGCTGAATTTCTCGGCACGATGGTGGATGACATGCGCGACAGTCTGCGGGTACACCCCAGGCCTGCGCAACAGGCGATCCCCACCTCCTCCCAGGACAGCGACTGACCCGGGCTTCAGCCGGTAATCGGGAAGAACACACCGCGACTGTATACGCCGGTCCCCCGCTCGCCTTCATCCACCGCCAGTTCTATCAAGCGGTAGAACACGGAGCGCACCAGCAAGCCCCGTAGCCCGCTGCGAACATGCAGGGTGGGATGGGGTTTGCCGGTCTCCGGATCGGTGGTGATACACAACCCATGCTCGTCGTCGGCACTGACCACCTCACCGGTATTGGTGGTGAAAACGAGGGACTGGGTCGCTCCACTACCCTGAACTTCCATTTCGGTCACCAGGAATGGACAGTCCTCCACCTGGATCCCCACTTTCTCCACGGGAGTCACCAGGAAGTAATTATCGCCCTCCCGCTTCAGGACCGAGGCAAATAGCTGCACCATGGCGGGACGGCGAATGGGTCTACCTTCATGCAACCAGGTGCCATCGCGCTGGATGAGCATGTCGATGTCGCCACAGAACGGCGGATCCCACAGGTGCACGGGCGCCGGGCCACGGCTCTTGATGCCAGCCACGAGGGCGAATGGATCCGGTGCCTGGCCGGCACGCTCTGCCTTGCTATGTGGCTTATCGCCTGATTGACTGATGGGAAGACCTGCCCGGCACGGGGCTGGCCGCCATGGCAGCCAACGCAATGCCTGTTCAATATCTATACACGCAAGCTGTCGAAATACTCCAGCAAGCCTGGCAGCAGGATCGTTGCTGGCTCGTCATCGTAGAGACTCAACCAGCCACTGCCCGACTCGATACGGGCGATGTCCACCTGCTTGCCACTCATGGTATCCAGAATAATAAGCTGCACCAGGGCATGATCCAAGCCGACCTTGGCAACGATCTCTTCATTGCTGTCCTGACGCAGGGAGGTGAGGATCTCGGTCCAGGTTCCCAGGCGATCGTCCCAGGCCAGCAGGCGTGGGTAGACCACGTAATTACTGCCGGCCCGCTGCGCCGAACGTAAGGCATAATCTGGCGATTCCGGAAACAGGCCAATGCGCACGCCACTGAAACTATTACTCACGGCCGTCTCCAGCAGCTCCGTGAGGGCGTTGGCATGGGCCGGGTTCACCGAGCTGATGTGCTGACTACGAGCAATATAAAAAGAAGCATGGGCCGGAATGACCCAGCGGGTTTCGCGCCGGATAGCCGTTGTAGTCAGCAACTGGCTGGCCTCGAACAACTGTCGCGATTCCTGCCAGGCAGAATTCATGCTGCTGCAGCTAACGAGGGCGAACGCCAACGCAGCGAAGGAAATAGACTGCTTGATCACCGATAGACTCCTTTCCGGGCGGCCAGCTCTTGCCGCTTTGGCCCGTCTCCATGGCTTGATTGTTAACTTCAGGTAAACACAGCAGGAATCGCGCCAGCTCTTATGCTATTCCAGCCATTGATAGCTGTGCGCTTAGTGCAAACTTTCATCAACGAATTTTTATGTGCTGCTATAGTTAACTACAAGAAGATCAGATGACTCGCACTGGTCGACGAACACTTTCCCCAGGCTCAAAAGGCTTGTGGAAGGTTCAAACAAGGAAGTTGCATTCAAGGATGATGCTAAGCGTGCCACAGGACGTGGCAATGGAAGCGCTCTCCGCTGGACGGAGCGACCGGTGCGATCTTCGGGCAGGAAGCCCCTTCGTAATGGACTTGGCCGGGAAAGGATTTCCCGGCTAATTCTGTTTTCCCGCCGCAGCCGTTTACCCCGCTCTCCCCTTATCTCTGCTCGCCATGTATCACGATCAATTCCCTGACGATGGCAGTTAGGGTGCTGCCCGTGGCGGTGTTACACTTGTGCACGCAAGTGCACTGAGCCTGGGTAGCAGCACCCGATACATGACTGAACTCATCAAGGCGGACTCCTTCGCCGATCTTCTTCGTAACAGGACAGCATTGCTGGATGTACGCTCACCCGTTGAATTTCAGCGGGGAGCCCTGCCCACGGCCACAAACATCCCGTTGCTCACCGACCCCCAGCGCCAACGAATCGGAACCTGCTATCGCCAGCAGGGCCGAGAGGCAGCCATTGCCCTTGGCTATGAATTGGTGGACGAGATTGCCAGGGAGAGCCTGCTGCATCAATGGCGGGAATTCATCGCACAGAATTCCAGTGCTGCCCTGTATTGTTGGCGTGGTGGCTTGCGTTCCTCCACAGTTCAGCAATGGCTGGCCGATCATGGCATCCACATTCCCCGCATTGATGGCGGCTTCAAGGCCCTGCGCCACTTCCTGCTGGAGACGATCACCGACCTGGCGTCCGGAGAAAACCTGGTGATCGTGGCTGGCAAGACCGGCAGCGGCAAGACTCATTTCATCAATGACCTGGGGAACAGTCTCGACCTGGAGGGACTGGCCAATCACCGCGGTTCTGCCTTCGGCAAACGGGTCGTCCCGCAGCCGGCCCAGATCGATTTCGAGAATGCCCTCGGGGTCGATCTGCTCCACCTGGATTGGTCAGATCACCGCCGGGTTGTGCTGGAAGACGAGAGCCGTGCGATCGGATCCCGATGCAAAAGGGGTGAGTTGCATCAACGCATGCTGCAGTCTCCCATCGCCATGCTTGAGGAGACCCTGCAGCAGCGCATCGATACCATTCACCTGGACTACATCCAGTCAAATTATCAGGACTTCAGGAACAGCGCGCCCGAGCAGGCTGAAGAATTGTTTGCCGAATCCCTGACCGATGCCCTGTTTCGTATCCGCAAACGCCTCGGCCTGGAGCGCTACCAGCGCATCAGCCTGATACTGGAAGACGCGCTGCGACAACAACGCAATGGCCAGGGCATCGACGCCCACCGCAACTGGATCGAGGAACTACTCACGGACTATTACGATCCCATGTATGAGTACCAGTTGCAGAAGAAATCTTCACGCATCGTGTTCCGGGGCAACCGCGAAGAGACCCGACGCTGGATTCAGTCCGTGACCGGTGAGCGCGCAAAGGGAGAACAAATATAAGCCGATGCCGGTGAATCGACTCAACATAGACGCCATCGAGCAATCCCTGTCCCGTGGTGCCACCGTGCTGGTGCCCACCAACCGACTACGGGATATCGTGAGCCATGCCTATGCCGATCGGCAGACCAGCGTTTACCGGACACCTCAGGTACTGGGTATCGATGTCTGGATCACCAGGCTGTGGCAACAGGCCGGCGCAATGGGCATCGCCCCCTACCGCCAGATACAGGCGCTCTCCAGCAGCGAAGAGATATTCATCTGGATAGAGATCATCGAGCAGTCGCTGGAGGAACTACCGCTGCTGAATCCGGAAGAGACAGCGAATACGGTGAGCCGTGCCTACCAGCTCATGAAGCAGTGGCGACTGGACCAGGATCATTTGCAGGCGCTGGAATCCTACCGGGTCATACCGGACATAGCGGCCTTCCTCGACTGGTCTGCACGCTTCGAACGACTCTGCCAGCAACGCGCGGTCGCCAGTCTCTCCGATTGCCTGGTACAAATTAACGCCGATCTCGGGGCTGGAGTGCAATTACCCCTGGCAGAGGAAATCCTGTTACTCAATTTCTACGAACCACCACCGCTTTATGCCGAGCTGTTTGCGAAACTGAATAGCCATACGACCCTGGGCAGCTATCTGTATCGGTATCCTGATGCGCGGGTGACCGGCAAGCGTTATGAATTCCCCAGCCAGCGCGATGAATTTACTTATATCGCACACTGGGCCAGATCGCGACTCGCCGAAAACAAGCAGGCCCACATCGGCATTATCGGCGCATTGAATGAGAAGCAGAGGACACAGCTTCATCATGTGCTGTCCAACACCCTGGAAGATCACTTCCAGATTCAATTCGATACCACTCACACCCGTTTCAATACCAGCCACAGTACCCGCAACCTGACTCAGGAAGCTGTGATACATGACGCCTTCCTGATTCTGGATCTGCTCAGGGAAGAACAGGTCAGCGAAAACCTGTGTCGACTGTTACGCTCACCCTTCTTCCTGGCCTCTAGCGGTGAAACCAGGCAGCGCCATGCGCTTGAGAAGTATATGCGCAGGAACCTCTCCGACCGTTGCCTTGCGCACGAAGTCAGCAGGATAGCGCAGCGCGCGGACAAGGATTATTCCTGCCCTGCTCTCGCCCGCGCCCTGTTGGCAACAAGAGAGCATGCTCGTCGAACCGGCAGATGGGAATCCCCGCGTACCTGGGCGCGACTCTTCAGCTCTGTTCTGCAGGAGTTTGACTGGCCTGGCGAGCGACTCACGCCACCCCAGATTCAACTCCTGAAACGCTGGGACGAAGCACTGGAACGCCTGGCCGGACTTGGTGCAGTAACTGGCAAGCTTGATCTCGGCAAGGCCATCGCCTGTCTTAGGAACCTCTGCGTACGCAGTCGCCAGACCCAGGCCTTCGACAACAGGTGCCAGATATCACAGTACAGACTGGAAGAAGCCGCCGGCCTCAGCTTCGACTACGTGTGGATACTCAACTGTAACGACCAGGTCTGGCCGCCATCGGTGAAGGCGAATCCCTTTCTTCCCTACAGCCTGCAGAGGGACCAGAAGATGCCCGGTTCCCATAGCGATGTTCAACACAGCATGGCCAGCGTCACCTTCGAGATGCTGTGCAATTCTGTCGTCAGCGAACTTTGTGCCAGTCATCACATCAGCGATGGCGACCAGGAGTTCCGGCCCAGCAGCTTTAGCGTCGGTTTTCAACTGGAAGCACCGGATCAGGCTATCGAACAACTCATACGAGATTCGGCCCGGACTGCAGCGAACAAGCCACTGCACACTGTAACGGACAGCGAGTTTGTCCCCCTGCAGGCAGACTCGCAGAGCCTCGGCGGACACCAGGTCCTGAGCGACCAATCCAGCTGCCCGTTCCGTGCCTTCGCCCTGCACCGACTGCAGGCAGATCCACTCGAACCCTTTGCCAGTGGTCTCAGCAAGATGGCTCGGGGCAGTGCGATGCATCGAGCGCTGGAGTACCTGTATCAACAACTCAACAGTGGCCAGCAACTACAGCAGATGAGTGATGAAGCGCTCGAAGAGCTCTGTCATAACGCGGCGAACGAAGCCATCGGCTGGTTAAGAACACACCACAGTCGCCTGATGACTCCCCGCTTCGAAAGGATCGAACATGATCGGACTCGGTTGCAGCTGAAGCGATTCCTGAGTTCGGCAGACGCCGAACAGGGTCGTGCCGATTTTCAGGTCCTGGGACGGGAAGAACGTCACCAGTGGCAATACGAGGGTATGCATTTCAATCTGGTGATCGATCGTATCGACCAATTGGCCGATGGCAGCCTGGCGGTTATCGACTACAAGACTGGCAAATCAGCTCCTGGTAATAGCTCCTGGCTGGATGAACGCCCGGAGGACCTGCAACTCCCCTTCTACTACACGGTGATGAGCAGACAGCAGCCGGCACCGGTCAACGCGGTGGCAATCGCCCATCTCAATGCCGCGAAGATCGGTTACAGCGGACTGGCTGCCGACCTGGCATTCCATGCCCGCATCAAACCCAGTGCCGATGATCGCTATGTAAAGAAAGACTGGGCCGAACTGGCCATCGAGTTCCCGACCAAGGTGGAAACCATCGCCAGCGAGTTCAAGGCGGGATGTGCCGTTGTCGATCCAGTGAACGGCAAACTCACCTGTCGCTATTGCGCACTGGAAAACTTGTGCCGCATCGATGAGTTAAGCAAGAGCGAAATCGACGATGGGGAGAGCCTGTCATGAAGCAGTTGTTACCTGATCATGCCGCGCGCGAGCAGGCACTGGATATTGCTGCCTCGTACATCGTGCAAGCCCCTGCGGGATCTGGCAAGACCGAGTTGCTTACCTTGAGGTACCTGAAACTGCTGGCGATCTGCAGACAGCCTGAGGAAGTGCTGGCCATCACCTTTACCCGCAAGGCGGCAAGCGAGATGCGCGATCGGGTCATCAAGGTGCTGAACTGGGCCCAACAGTGCCTGCTGGGCGCTGCCCGCGCCGATGACGCGATTACCGAACTCAGGCTGGCTATCGCTTCCACGGTCTTGCAGGCGAACGAGCAGAACGGCTGGCGCCTGCTAGATAATCCGGGACGCATGCGTATACAGACCATCGACAGCTTCTGTTTTTATCTCGCAAACCAGCTTCCTGTATTGTCCCAGGTCGGAGGCAATCCGGCAGTCACAGAACATGCGGAACCCGTGTTTCGGGAAGCGGCCAAGGCCACCCTGGCCCAGTTGGAAACCGATACGCCGCTGGCTGAGTCTATCGGTATCGTTCTGCGCCACCTGGACAATGACATCGCCACCGTAGAACAGCAGTTACTGAAACTGTTGTATCAGCGAGACCAGTGGGCCGGTTACATCCAAGCGATTACCAGCGATGACAGTGAGACCCGGCACTATTTAAAACTGGGGCTGGAAGAGCTGATCGCCGAATCCCTCTCCGACGTGCGAGAGCTGCTGGAAGGCGAAGAGTCCCTGATCGTAAAGCTGCTCAATTATTCAGCCAACAACAGAATTGAAGCTGGCGACCTGAATGACAGCCTGCGTACGATCCTGCCGCTCAGTGAATTGCCTGCGGCAGGTCACGAGCAACTTCCGGTATGGAATCTATTGCTATCCATCTTTCTCAGGAAAGACGGTGGCTGGCTGAAAGCAGCCAACAAGAATCACGGCTTCCCGCCGGGCGCGGAGAAAGACGAGCGCAAGGCGCTGGTCGAACGGCTGGAGGGCCATGATGAGCTGCTGCAGGCACTCAACTACATCGCCCTGCTTCCCGATCCCAAACTGGACAGCAAGCAATGGCAATTCCAGGTCGCTCTCTGCCATGTGTTGCAGACGCTTAACCTGCAACTATTGCTGGCGTTCCGAAACTTTCGGGTGGTGGACTACACCCAGACGGGAGCTGCAGCCCTGCTGGCCCTGGGCGATACCGAGCAACCCACGGACCTGGCAATGGCCCTGGACAATGTCATTCAACACATACTGGTGGACGAATTCCAGGACACCTCACAATTGCAGCTGGAATTGTTAAAACGCCTTACCGCGGGCTGGACTCCGGACGATGGTCGCAGCCTGTTCCTGGTGGGCGACGCCATGCAGTCCTGCTACGGTTTCCGCAATGCCAACGTCGGCATCTACCTCGGTGTGCTGGAACAGGGTCTGGGAGACCTGACCCTGCAGCCGTTACAACTCAGCAGTAACTTTCGATCCCAGCGCCCGGTGGTGGAATGGGTGAACGAGGTATTCCAGACCGTGTTTCCCGTCCAGCCGAATATATCCCGCGGCGCAGTGCCCTATTCTGTGGCCGACATCATCCATGAAGGTACCGACAGCACCGGTGTAAGCGTCGAAGTCATTCATTATGACGCCGAGCAGCGACTGCTCGCACAACTGGCCGAGGCGGACTGGATTGCCAACCGGGTTGTGCAACTGCGCAAGGATTTCCCGGGAGACAGCATCGCCATCCTGGTTCGAACCCGCGGACAGCTGGAAAACCTCGTCCCCTCCCTGCGCGCTGCCCAACTACAGTGGACGGCGACCGACATCGACAGGCTGGCCTCCCTGCCAGTGATCGCCGACCTGAGCAGCCTGGTTCGCATCATCCTCCATCCCGGTGACCGCCTGGCCTGGCTCGCCCTGTTGCGCGCACCCTGGTGCGGGCTCACCACAGCCGACCTGTTTGCCATCACCCAGGCGCAGGCAGACCAGCCCCTGTGGGAGACGATTCAGCAGTTCCGAGAAATACCCGGCCTGTCGGCAGATGCCAGGACCATGTTGCCGGGATTCGTCAACGCCATGACCTTCATCATGCACATGCGCTTCCGGGAGAGTCTGCGGCACTGCGTCGAGGCTGCCTGGACCCTGCTGCGCGGCGCCTCCTGTTGCCTGGACGAACTCGACGAGCAGAGCGTCAACAGGTTCTATGAACTGCTTGACGAGCAGGAGGTGGCAGGCGGCCTGGCCGATTATTTCCGCTTCGAAGAGATACTCGCTGAAGCCTTCGTCCCCAGCCCGGTAGATGCGGAGCTTGAAGGAGGGTTGCACCTGCTCACCATGCACAAGGCCAAGGGGCTCGAATACGACCATGTATTGCTACCGGGGCTCAACCGTTCGCCACGCAGCGATGACAAACAACTCCTGATCTGGCACCAGAGACTCAATCAGCACAACGAACAACGCCTGTTCCTGGCCGGGGTGACCGAGACCGGTTCCGAAGATACGCCTCTCTATCAACTGTTGCGCCACGAGCAGAAGAGCAAGAGCCTTCTGGAAAGTGCCAGGTTGCTCTATATAGCCGTCACCAGGGCCCGTAAGTCTGCCACTCTCTCGGCTATTCTAGGCCGGGACAAGGCTGGCGAAGTGAAGGATCCGGAGTCCAGTTCCCTGTTGAGCAGGATGTGGCCGGAACTCACTTCTCAGGACCGGGTGAGATTCACAAAACTCGAAGACTATCTCGAGACACACAGCATCGAGGCTGGGCAGGCATACAAGCAATTGCCCAGGCCTACCCCGCTGCAAAGATTCACGACTCCTGTCCAGTTGAGTAACGAGGAGCTCGAGATCATTGCCCGGCAAACCACGACCGACGGCGAAGAGGACTCCGACAGCGAACAGCAGGAAGATGCCGAACTGCAAAGCGTGGTGGGCACCCTGCTCCATGCCTGCCTCGAACACTATGTGCTGGCACCAGACCAGACTCGCTATATGGAAGAGCTTGGCAACATGCGCGACTACTGGACCCTGCAGCTGAGACACCTGGACCTCGACGCCGCGCATCTGAATGCCACCCTCGATTACATCGAACAATCCTTCCAGAGCACGGTGCAGGAGCCTTCGCTGGGCTGGATCTTCGACCCTGCACAGGAAGACAGCGCCTGTGAACTACCCTTGAGCGCAGTCAGCCAGTCAGGATTCGTCAGCAACCATGTGCTGGACAGAAGCTTTATAGACGGTGATGGCGTACGCTGGATTATCGACTACAAGTCGGGCCGACCGAGCAGGCATAGCAGCGAGGAAGATTTCATTCGTGAGCAACTGGCCCACCATGGACCGCAGCTCGCGAATTACAGGGCACTGTTTGCAGCCATGGAGAATCGTCCTGTAAGGACGGCGCTGTTGTTGACGTCCATTCCGCGACTGGTGGAAGTCGACTAGGTCTTAGTCACAGTCCCTGGGGTCGGCTGCGAAGATACCCGGCGCATTGCGCAGGTAGCCCTTGAAGTCCATGCCATAGCCATAAACGTAAAGATCCTCAACTTCCAGGCCAACGAAATCGGCCTTCACGCCAGGTGTCTTCCTGTCGTGCAGCTTGTCCACCAACACCGCCACCGCCATCCGGGAAGGATTCAGCTCTTTCACATGATCGATGATTGCGGCCAGGGTCGCACCTTCGTCCAGTATGTCGTCCAGTATCACTACCGCGCGACCGGACAGGTCCAGCTGGGGATGACGCTTCCATTCCAGGTCGCTACCCCGCGTACGATCCCTGTAGCGAGTGGCGTGCAGGTAATCGATCTGCAGGGGAAAATTGAGACGGGTTGCCAGCTTGCCGGTCATGATCAGACCACCATTCATCACACATAACAGCACGGGGTCAGCATCACCGAACGCGGCACCGATTTCTGCGGCCAGCCGGTCCAGCGCCGCTTCTACCTTGGCCTCATTATAGAGACACCTGGCCCTCTCCTGTACACCCTTGAAATCTTCCAGCATGGAACGGCTACTAACCCGGCTCTGGACGCAGTACTTCTAGACCATCCAGGGTGGTGGTCGGGAAGGCGAAGTCTGCTCCGTGCCTGTGAACAATCTCCACGATCTTCA
Source organism: Pseudomonadota bacterium (assembly GCA_027621405.1). Lineage (GTDB taxonomy): Bacteria > Pseudomonadota > Gammaproteobacteria > Pseudomonadales > Pseudohongiellaceae > UBA9145. Next base: position 150,966 of record JAQCBT010000005.1, read on the forward strand.
GCAGGATATCCTGCTTGATCTCATGAAACTGAATCCAGTTCGTGGTCCGGGTGAAGGTATAAATAAAGAAATCCAGGGACGAGGCGCCATAGCCATTGAAGTTCACGATCAGGGTCTGGTTGGTATCGATCGCCTCGTGGTTTTGCAGCATGGCTTTCACGTCGGCGACGATGACCCCCATCTTCTCGGAATCCTGGTAGCGAATGCCGATCGTCTCCTTGATGCGACGATTGCTCATGCGGCTGGGGTTCTCCAGCGCGAGCTTGTTGAAGATGGAGTTGGGAATGTACAACGGCCGCTTGTCAAAGGTACGCACCACAGTGAGCCGCCAGCCGATAGTCTCCACTGTGCCCTCGATCTCCCGGTCCGGGGAACGAATCCAGTCACCAATGGCGAATGGCCGATCGAGATAGATCATGAGACCGCCAAAGAAATTGGACAGTAGATCCTGGGCAGCGAAACCTACTGCGATACCACCCACACCGCCGAAGGCCAGCAAGGCGGTGATTTCGATGCCGAATGTGGGTAAGGCGACGAGCGCGCCAGATATGATGACCGACAGTCGCAACAGCTTGGCCAGGGCATGCAATGTGGTGGCATCTAGGGTGGACTCATCCTTTGCCGCGCCATCGTTTATGCGTTCCAGCAACCTGGCTTCGCCCAGGGAAATGAAACGCACCAGGAAATACATGATGAGGAAGATGAAGGTGAGCTGACGGATGATGCTCAGGTTCTGTATGGAGAACAACTCGGAATCGATATAGCCTTCGCTGATATCGACGGCCCACAACAACCCCATGATGAGGATGAACCAGCTGATGGGTTTATAGGCTGCATCAAACAGCGCGTCGTCCCACAGATTAGTGGTCTTGGCAAATTGCCGTTGCAACACACCCAGCAGACGCAGGGCAACATAGCGACCGAACAGGGTCAGGGTGACAACGGCGAACAGCTCGATGCCCCACCCCATACTTCCCATGTTGTCGAGGGCCAGGGCTTGCTCCAGCCTCTCCAGCGTAGGTACTTCATCCATCGATAGTGCCTCCGGGTCCTAACTCTGCAAGACCTGGAGTTCGAGGAGCGCCTCGTTCCAGGAATCGCTATTGTACAGGTTTGCCAGCCCGGGTCGGGGAGTCCCGTGCAGATTGGCCAGGCGATGATTGCCTGGATGCTGGCAAGCCTCCAGATAGTCGGCGATAGCCAGCGCCGCGTCCCGATCATTGCAGGCCAGTACCATATCGCAGCCTGCTGCAAGCGCCTTCTCGGCCCGTTGCACTGGGTCACCACTGGCATGGGCGGCCACCATACTCAGGTCATCGCTAAACACGACACCTTCGAAGCCGAGCTGCGTGCGTAATTTTTCCTGAATCCAGATCGTTGAGAAACCGGCACTCTCCGCGTCTATCTGCGGGTAGACGACATGGGCAGGCATCACTCCATCCAGTAAATTCACCAGGTTGGCGAAAACCTTGAAGTCGTTTTCCAGAATTTCTTCCGCGCTGCGTTCATCTCGCGGCAGGCTCACATGGGAGTCTGCCACCACCGTTCCATGACCCGGATAGTGCTTCCCGGTCGCGATCATGCCGGCCTCATGCATGCCTTCAATATAGGCTGTGGCCAGGTCACAGACTGCCGTCACGCTGTCCGTGAACGCCCGCTCTGCGATTACTTCCGATTCCGGGTTATACAGATCGAGCACCGGGGCAAAGCTGAAGTCGAGCCCGTGGTACAGAATCTCGGAAGCCATGACCCAGCCATGCAGATGGGACAGCCGCCTGCCCTCTTCCGCGGATTCGGCATAGACTGAAGCAAGGCTGTGCAGTGGAGGCAGCTTCACGAACCCCTCGCGGAAGCGTTGTACCCTGCCACCCTCCTGGTCAACGGCAAGCAACAGTTGCGGATTGCACTGACGTATTTCACTAACCAGTATGCGCAGTTGTTCCGGGTCAGTGTAATTCCTGCTGAACAGGATCACGCCGCCCACTACCGAACGAGCTAGCAATTGTCGCTCGTCGTCGCTCAATCGCAGACCCTCGACATCCAGCATGAGGGCACCGGGAGAATACTTCACGTCGTTAACTTTCATCTGGTCTCTCTTCAGGGGCACGAAATTATTACCCATTAGCAAGGCTTAGCCAACCGCTGAAAAATCAAGTTTCTTCCTTGGTTCAAACAGTTAGCAATCAGTTTTAAATACGTCACTCAGCTTGTAACAATTTTCCTGTGAAAAATGCTTCCTTTTTGCGATTAATCCTCTCTATAGTTAGCACAGGGAGAGATTCAGAATGGCAGCCAGACCACAACTGGCATGCACTAAAAATGAACGACAACACCCTCAACCCATTGCCTGCTTAACGGAGAACCTGAAGTCATAGTCAACCAGAATACTCATTAGCAGAGTACAACAGCCAGGAGACACAGCCATGAACACACTCATGCCTGAGGTTTCCGCCTGGTATCAGGAAGTAATCAGCGGAAACCTGTTTGAAGTCGTAGCCATCGACGATGCCAGCGGCACTATCGAGTATCAGACGATCGATGGAGAAGTCGGCGAGTACGAGCGAGCAAGCTGGCAGACCCTCATCATTGCTCCCGCCGAGGCGCCCGAAGACTGGCGCAGCCCTTACCAACTCAGCGCGGAAGACCAGGCCTACTCCGATCAGACATTCATTCCGGAAAATTTCTCCCATCCCTTCGCGGATATCGAGCCGGACCTGATGGACCTCGGGGACGATTTCCAGATTCTCTAGCCTTCAATTCACTACCCCAGTTCCATCCCCGGCTTGCCCCGGAAAGCTGGCGGCGCCCGAAATTGGTAGTTTCTGTCTGCTCATCGAAAAGTGTTAAAGAAACCTTTGCAACGTCAGATAACTGTATATAATTACAGGTATCACTCGTCAGGTACCTGGCGCGGGCTATTCGGGACAGCATCGGGCCTGGCAGAAACAGAGCCGGCTGCCCTGCCCTGAATAGCACCAGCAAGCCGGGATCCTATACAGAGACAGGGCTATGAACAAACTCACTACACGTCAGGAACAGATTCTCGACTACATCAAGAGCTACATGCAGGAAACCGGCTTTCCGCCAACCCGCTCTGAGATCGCCGAAGAGATGGGCTTCAAGTCGCCCAACGCCGCAGAGGAACACCTGCGGGCGCTAGCGCGCAAGGGCGCGATCGAGATGTTGCCCGGTACCTCACGGGGCATCAAGCTGCCCATCAATGAGCAGTTGGGATTACCGATCATCGGCCAGGTGGCTGCCGGAAGCCCTATCCTTGCCGAGGAATCCATCGACTCTTACTGCGAGATACCTCCAGACATGTTCAGCCCCGCTGCCGACTATCTGTTGACGGTCAAGGGTACCAGCATGGTGGACATCGGCATTTACGAGGATGACCTGCTGGCCGTGCACAAGACAGACCGAGCCAACAATGGCGACATAGTTGTGGCCCGTATCGAAGATGAGGTCACTGTGAAGCGGCTGGAGACGGGTCGTAGCAAGTACAAGCTACGACTGATTGCAGAAAACCCAGACTTCGAACCCATCGAAGTAGACCTGCGCAACCAGCAATTCAGTATCGAGGGTATCAGTGTCGGAGTGATCCGGCGAAATATCTAGCCGGCATTGGACATTGTGGTGGCGACGCAGTCTGGCGTGAGTATGTGTGATGCCTGACCCCGTAGCTAACAGGAAAATCTTTGGGACAGGAACGTAGCTAACAGGGTTTGATCGGTACGAGCAGGTTCAATTGAATCGAACTTGAGTCGGATCGAGCCTGAGCCCGAAGCGCAAGGCCATAATAAACAAGGCCACAATAAAAAAGGAGCCAGGTTAAAGCAAACCTAGCTCTTCTTCTTTGTTGCCTTCTTCTTCGCCTTTTTCTTGGCGGGCTTCTTCTCGGGCTGCGTGATTTCCCACTTGCCGTCGTTATAGTAGGCTTTCCAGCCAGTAGCCTTCTTGTCTACCTCAGTCTGTACGTATTGCTCCTTGGTCTTGCGGCTATAGCGCACCATGGCCTTGTTGCCTTCATCGTCCTCTGTGGGCGCGCTGAAGAGAAATTCGTACTTCGGATCGATCTCGTCCTTGTGAGCAAGCAATTCCTCTACCAGTGGTGCCCTCGTCTCCCGATTCTTCGGGAATTGACTGGCTGCCAGGAACAGGCCGGACGCGCCATCACGCAGGATATAGTGGTCATCCACCGTCTCGCAGGCAAGCTCTGGCATGGGCACCGGATCCATCTTTGGTGGTGCAGGCTGACCGTTGCGCAGTAGCTTGCGCGTATTCTTGCAGGACTCACTGGTGCAGCCGAAGTATTTACCGAAGCGACCCGTCTTGAGTTGCATGTCGGACCCACACTTGTCGCATTCGATCAAGGGACCATCATAACCGCGGATCTTGAATTGCCCTTCTTCCACTTCGTACCCTGCACAATCGGGATTACGACCACAGACATGGAGCTTGCGACCTTCATCGATGAGGTAGGAGTCCATGGCGGTGTTGCAGATGGCGCAGCGTCGCTTGTGACGCAGCTGTATATTTTCCTGCTCTTCGGCCTCTTCGGCACTGTCCGTGCGAATCGCTTCCTCACCCGGAGTCAGGTTGATCGTGCTCTTGCAACGTTCTTTCGGCGGCAGGGAATAGCCTGAACAGCCCAGGAACACACCAGTCGATGCGGTGCGTATCTGCATATGACGGCCACACTTGGGACACTTGATGTCTGTGTCTGTGGGATTATTCTCACGCATGCCACCATCGGCGGCTTCCGCAGCGGCCAGCTGACTGGTGAAGCTCTCGTAGAAATCATCCAGCAGCTTCTTCCAGTTCGTGCTGCCTTCGGCGACCTCGTCCAGGGAATCTTCCATCTTGGCCGTGAAATCGTAGTCCATGAGATCGCTGAAGCTCTCGATGAGTCGCTCGGCGACGATGTCTCCCATCTTCAGGGCATAGAAACGCTTGTTCTCGACCTTTACGTAACCGCGATCCTGGATTGTGGATATGATAGAGGCATAGGTTGAGGGTCGACCGATGTCCCGCTTCTCCAGTTCCTTGACCAGGCTCGCCTCGGTAAACCTTGGGGGTGGCTTGGTAAAGTTCTGGAACGGATCCAGCTTGTCCAACCGCAACTTCTCGCCAACCTCTACCTCTGGCAATACCACGTCTTCCTCTTTTGAAGGCATAACCCTGAGATAACCGTCGAACTGCATGATGCGACCTTTGGTACGCAACTCGAATCTGTCGGCGGCAATGGTGATGCTGCTGCTCAGGTAACGGGCGGGTGGCATCTGGCAGGCCACGAAGAATTTCCAGATCAGGTCATAGAGGCGAATGGCATCCTGCTCCATGCCCATGAGCTTGTTAGGCATCATCTTCACGTCACTGGGGCGAATAGCCTCGTGCGCTTCCTGTGCTCCCTCTTTCGAGCTGTATTGCAGGGGCTTCTCGGGCAGGTACTCCTTGCCGAACTTTTTCTCGATGTAGTCTCGACACATGGCAATGGAGTCATTGCTCAGGTGGGTGGAATCCGTACGCATATAGGTAATGTAGCCGGCCTCATACAGCCGCTGGGCCATGAGCATGGTCTTCTTGACCCCAAAGCCAAGCCGGGTGCTGGCGGCCTGTTGCAGTGTAGACGTAATCAGTGGCGGTCTCGGCTTTGACGAGGTTGGCCGGTCTTCGCGCTTCGACACCTTGTACTCGGCGGCATTGAGAATGGCCAGCGCGGCATCAGTGGCTTGCTTGCTGGTTGGGCGGAAGTTCTCACCGTCTTCCCGAACTACCTGGCAACGTAATTTCGCATTCTTGTCGGTGGCGAGATCGCCATACACTTCCCAGAATTCTTCGGGAATAAATGCCCGGATCTCCTGCTCGCGCTCAACCACCAGGCGTACCGCAACCGATTGCACTCGCCCGGCAGACAGGCCACGGGCTACCTTGGCCCACAACAAGGGCGAGACCATGAACCCCACGATGCGATCAAGGAAACGCCGCGCCTGCTGGGCTTCTACATAGCGCATGTCCAGTTCACCGGGTTCAGAGAAGGCCTCGGTGATGGCACGCTTGGTGATCTCATTGAATACAACCCGCTTGTAGCGATCGGGATCACCGCCAATAGCCTCCTTCAGATGCCAGGCAATGGCCTCTCCTTCGCGGTCAAGGTCGGTGGCGAGATAGATATTGTCAGCATCCTTTGCGAGCTTCTTCAGCTCGGCGACGACTTTTTCCTTGCCAGGCAGAATCTGGTAGTTGGCCTTCCACGCATGATCCGGGTCGATACCCATGCGGGTAACCAGTTGCTCCTTGGCCTTCTTCTCTTTATAGGCAATCTTTTCTTCCGGCTTCATCTTGCGGGTGCGTGCTGCCGCCGCCGCCCTGGCCTTGGTGTCGATAGGCTTCTTGTTGCCGCTGGTAGGCAGATCGCGGATGTGTCCGACGCTGGATTTCACCACGAACTCGGGGCCGAGATACTTGTTTATGGTCTTTGCCTTCGCGGGAGACTCGACGATTACCAGTGATTTGGACATTCTTACCTACTGACTGACCTGCATAAAATGACTGTTGGTGGCTGCCCGGGTAGCGGGCAGCGCACATATATAAGGGCAAGATTGCCAGCGGTCAAGCCCGGCTTCACCAGACCCGCAGCCATACCTTGCCGTGGGGCACCCCTGCAAGCCAGAGAATATGCGGCCTGTAGAGGGGTTTCTCTAGAGTTTAGGCAGTGCTCAAAAGTTTTTCCAAGAATTGGCGGATCGAATACAAAAAAGAAATCCGTTCCCGGTTGCACTTCCGTGAAACCGGGAAAAGCTTTGAGTTCTGAATTTTGATCGAGGTGCCACTAATAAGTGCCAAGTGTCACCGATTAGGGCTTTCTGGAAATAGCGGGCAGTGCTTGTTATGACTGCCCGCAGAGAGCCTACGCGCTAGATTTCAACTTCGTGCAACCAGCCGAATCTGTCTTCGCGGTCACCTTTCTGCAATTCGACAAGACTGTCGTAGACCTTCTGCATTACCGGCCCCACGGTCTTTCCGTCCTTGTGAATCACGTGCCATTCGTCATCGAAATAGATTCTTCCCACAGGCGACAATACCGCTGCCGTTCCGCAGGCACCCATTTCCTCGAACTGGTCGATCTCGGTACGCAGTTCGATTGGTCGTTCTTCCGTCTTCATGCCCAGTTCAGTGCGAGCGATCTCCATGATGGAGCGACGGGTGATACTTGGCAGGATGGCCCGGGAAGCCGGGGTGACCAGTGTGCCGTCCTTCATCACGATGATGATATTGGCCGACCCTGCCTCGTCGATGAAACGACCTTCTGCAGAATCCAGATACAGGGCCTCATTGGCGCCCAATTCCTGCGCCTTGCGAGTTGCCAGTAATCCGCCTGCGTAGTTCGCACCCACCTTGAAACTGCCGGTGCCTTTCGGTGCAGCCCGGTCCATACCAGAGACTGCGAGGCTGATAACCGCCAGTCCTGCTTCTTTATAGTAGGGTCCTACCGGTGATACAAACACCCGAAACTCGAACTGACGGGCCGGCTTGAGGCCCAGATTCTCGCCGACACCGATCAACATGGGTCGGATATACAGCGAGGCGCCCGAGCCATAGGGAGGTATCCAGGCATAATTTGCCCGCACTGCCTCTTCGACGCCACGCATGAACAGCTCGCGAGGCACTTCCGGCATGAGCAACCGGGTTGCAGCATCGTTCATGCGCTGGCTGTTGAGATCTGGTCGGAATAACAGGATTCGGCCATCTTCAGCCGTCTGCGCCTTCATGCCTTCGAAACATTGCTGGGCATAGTGCAGTGCTGGCGCACCCTCGTGCACTGCAATATGATCATCGCTCACCAGCGCGCCTTCACCCCATTCTCCATCGCGATGAATCGCGGAGAATCGAAAATCCGTTTTTACATACTGGAATCCGAGTTCGGACCAGTTGAGTTCTTTCTTGCTGACTTTGGCGTCCAATTTCAAATCCTGCGTCTTGTTTGAAGCGGCCGTTATTATCGGACAAGTCCTGAAGAATAACCAGATGGTGGGAACTGGCCCTCCCCCGGAGCTTCAGTTAGACTCACGCCCTTTTCCATACCCCGCAGCAGCTTCATGGACCTCATCGATATTGGCGCAAATCTTACTCACGAGTCATTCCAGCATGACTTCGAGGAAGTAATCGAGACATCGCGCGATGCAGGCATCGTTCATATTATCCTCACCGGCACCGATCTCCCCACCAGTGAAGCGGCACGCAACATGGCAATTGAGCGGCCCGGATTCTTCAGCAGCACGGTTGGCTTCCATCCACACATCGCGAAAGACGTCAGCAATACCGACCTCGAGGCCCAGGCAGTCCTGGCCAGGGCGCCGGAAGTCGTAGCCATCGGCGAGACCGGTCTCGACTACAACCGTAACTTCTCCCCCGCCGCCGACCAGCTTCGGGTCTTCGAACGGCAAATGGATCTGGCGGTGGAAACCCGCAAGCCGGTATTCCTGCACCAGAGGGACGCACACGAGGATTTTGTAAGAATACTGCGCAAGTATCGCCCCCAACTTAGCGGCGGGGTTGTGCACTGCTTTACCGATTCCGCGCAGGCGCTGGAAGATTATCTGGAACTGGACATGTACATTGGTATAACGGGGTGGATCTGCGATGAGAGACGAGGGCTGGAGTTGCAGGCCCTGGTCAAGCGGATACCGGACGATCGACTGCTGATCGAGACCGACGCACCCTACCTGCTGCCCCGCAGCCTCGAGCCGAAACCGAAAAACCGACGTAATGAACCGCGCTTTTTGACCGAAGTATTAAGGGTAGTAGCCCGATGCCGCGAGCAACCGCAAACAGAGGTAGCCCGCCACAGTTGCCAGAATAGCCGTCAGCTATTCGGGATTGGGAACTAGCGCCCGTTGCCGAATTTTCGGCGGGTATACTTTTCAGAGAATTTTGCTATATTTTATAACCACTTGAACGGGGTCTTGGGAGTTTTCCCTTACCAGCTCCTGAGTACAGGAACAGGAAGGGTCTGTCTCGCAGGCAGCTGTCTCGGCGGAGAATCTGTTGGATAAGCGCGCTTTTCTTGAAGGCTTTTTTACCGCTAGCACGGTGGCGCTGGGTGGCCACTTCATGTGGCGTCGCCTGCAGAATCCCGATTCCCTCATCATAAGCAGCAATCCACCGCTGGCCAGCGACCCACTACTGCCGCAAACGGGCCAGCCCGCGCCGCCCGGTTTCAGCTTCACCCCGCTGGAAATCGAATCCGCGCAGCCACAGCAGGGCCTGCCGATACCGGCTCCCACACTGGAACCCGGTCCAGCCAGGACACAGGACCCTGCTCCCCGGACAGCAGAGTCCGGCGAAGACGGCTTCAACATCGCACAGCTGTCAGACAGGCAGGTGGATGAGTACCTGCGCAAGATTCGCAACTTCGATGCCATCTTTGCCAGCGACATCTACCTCGACCCCAAGTACGAGCAGGTGCTGCTGAAAACGACTCGCCACCTGGCCCGGGTTGAATCCTATATTGGTCATGGCAACTTCAACCTGATGAGTTTCGATGAGATGCTGCAGAGTGGCCGGAACTTCTCCCGCATCGGCGCATTCGCCGCAGACGAGCTGAATTTCCTGGAAGAGATATTCTTCGCCAATCCGCACCGCTACGGCTTCTTCGGCAAGAAGATCAGCCTGGAGATCACCGATGCGATTCCAAAGAAGGATGTAGCAAAGATTCCTGACTCCGGCCATTTCCTGCTCAGGGGTGAATCCCTGAACCTGTACGAGAAGATGAAGGCCGATGTGGGTCAGATCATCCTCACCTCTGGCGTGCGCAGCAACGTCAAGCAGATGCACCTGTTCCTGGCCAAGACCATTGAAGCCAATGGCAACCTGTCACGCGCATCCCGCTCCCTGGCGCCGCCGGGTCATTCCTATCATGGCGTGGGTGATTTCGACATCGGCAAGATAGGGTTCGGCGAGCGTAACTTCACCGCCGACTTTTCCAGCACCGAGGAATACAAGAAGATTGCCCGTCTGGGCTACGTGGATATCCGTTATCCTACGGATAATCTATTCGGGGTTCGCTTCGAGCCCTGGCATATCAAAATAGGCTAGCCAGCTGCTCCCTATCGAAGGGCCAACCGAGCTCTTCCCCGCTCTCCTCGCTCTTCACAACCGGGATGCGAACGCCATATAGCTCGAACAGGAAGGAATCGTCCGCAATGTCGATGGCCTCGATTTCAAGGGCACGGGTTGCCCTGAGTTCGTTCAACATCTCGGCTGCCTGCTCACACAGATGGCAACCGGCGGTGGTATAGAAAAGGAGTCTTGGCACTTCTTGTTATCTGCTGCCTGTTGTCTGCTTACCAGTCTGCTACTTGATCGACAAGTTGCTCCGTTGACCGCGAGAAGCGAATCGCCCTCGCGGAACGTATTCTAGCAGAAACTCAGTCAGTGAATCCTCCCAGCTTCAGGATACACGGTTCACTGAAATCAGCTTGTTGGCCTGATCGAAGTGCAGGTCGAACACGCCATGCACCCCATCATGGGTCACAAAGCCCCGCAGGGCTGCAGCCGGAAATTGCACGCTCAGCCCGCCCTGTGCGGTAGCGTAGACCGAGCGCGCAGTGCCGGCGTAGAGCGCCACATAGCGCTCAGCCGGTATTTCGAGAGAGACACGCACCGATGCCATGTCAGCCATCGCTCCTGGCAGTCGCCTGGGCCAGGGTCAGCAATTCGCGCAAGGCGACAGAAAACATGGAGTAATCGGGATTCGCCTCCAACTGCAATTGCTTCAGCATCTTGCTGCTACGCAATATCAATTGCTCATGCTCCTTAGACCAGTGAACCACTCTGTGCGCAGGCTTGATTTTCCCACCCTGCGAGCTGACGATATTGCAGGTCAGGGCCCGCTGCTGCCAGGACAGGTCGTCCAGGTAGGTTTCCCGTGCCAGCGCCTGCCAGTAGTTCGACACCGGTAGCTGGTTGGTCATCTTGCCTAGCCAGTTCAACTGCAGCTGCTCGCCGATGCTGTAGTAGATTTCTACCACGTTACTCAGCTTCTCGCCGGTGGTGTTGTTGATCTCAACGAGGCTGGTGGCCGGGAACAGGAAGTCCATACGACAAATCTCCAGCGCCAGGTTCTTCGGCACACCATCTGCGATCAGGCTCGCCAGCTTCTCATCGAACATCTCACGGAAATCCTGCGGCAGCCTCTCTGGCAGCATGCGCTTGAATTGCGCGACACGTGAAGAGAAGAATTCAATTTCTGTGGCGAAGTTGAGACTGCTGCGTCGGTTACGCAACAACCAGCGGGTGACTCGACGAATGAGACGGGTCGCCCGTGACATCATGTCGCCCTGCACCGCGGCATCGATCTGGTAATCCAGAGCTTCAATATCCGACCAGGGCTTCTCTATCTGGAAGATATCCATTGCGATCACCGCCGCCTTCACCACGTCGTCCACGCTGGACGCGGTGGAATCCACCATGCGATAGATGAAGCTCGGCCCCAGGATATTCACTACCTTGTTCGCCAGCTGGGTGGCAACGATCTCCCGTTTCAGCGGATGGTGTTCCAGCTCGGCCTTGTAGTTGCGCACGATCTTCTCGGGGAAGGCGCTATACAGGTACGGTCGCAGATACTCCTCATCGAGGTAGTCCACCCGGGACAGCCTGGCCTTAAGATACATCTTCATATAAGAAGTAAGAACGGCTATTTCCGGACGGGTCAGGTACTGGCCCTTCACGCTGCGCTCTTCCAGGCGGTCGTCATGGGGAATGAATTCCAGATCCCGGTTCAGACCGGCACTACTCTCCAGGAAGCCGATGAGGTCCACGTACTCGCGGTGCCGCTCCCCGGCCTGGGTCTGGGCAATGCCGATGGCCTGCACCTGGGAGTAATTATTATCCAGCACCAGGTCGGCCACATCATCGGTCATGGATTCCAGTAGACTGTTGCGGCGTTTCAGGCTGAGCTGCGATTTCGCCATCAGCTCATTGAGCAGGATCTTGATGTTTACCTCATGATCCGAACAATCCACACCCGCCGAGTTATCGACGAAGTCAGTGACCGAAATGCCACCGTTGAGACCGAATTCGACACGGGCCGCCTGGGTAAGGCCCAGGTTACCGCCCTCCCCGATGACCTTGCAGCGCAGGTCCCTTGCGTTTACTCGCAGCCCGTCATTGGCCTTGTCTCCCACCTCGGCATGGGACTCATGAGAAGCCTTCACATAGGTACCAATGCCACCATTCCAGATCAGGTCCACCGGACTCTTGAGGATTGCATTGATCAGGGCATCCGGGGTCATGGTATCGGCACTGATGGCAAAACGTTCTTTCATCTCCGGAGAAATCTTTATGGACTTGTCGGAGCGAGAAAAGATGCCGCCACCGCGGGAGATGAGCTGGTTCGAGTAGTCGGCCCAGCTGGATCTTGGCTTCTTGAACAGTCGCTGCCGCTCCCTGAAGCTGGCCGCGGCATCCGGGTTCGGATCCACGAAGATATGCAGATGATTGAACGCCGCCACCAGGCAGATATGCCTGGAAAGCAGCATGCCGTTGCCAAACACATCACCAGACATGTCGCCGATACCCACTACTGAGAAATCCTGTTCCTGAACATCGATGCCCAGTTCGCGGAAATGGCGCTGCACGGATACCCAGCCACCTCGGGCGGTAATGCCCATCTGCTTGTGGTCGTAGCCGTTACTGCCACCTGAAGCGAAGCCGTCACCCAGCCAGAAGCCGTAGGACAGAGCGATCTCATTGGCGATGTCAGAGAATGTCGCCGTACCCTTGTCGGCAGCGACAACGAGATAGGGATCGTCCTCGTCATGTCGCACTACTTGCAGCGGCGGTATGACCTTTGCCTCTACGAGGTTGTCGGTAATGTCCAGCAAGGCGCTGATGAATGTCCGGTAACAGGCAATACCCAGTTCCAGGAATTGATCGCGGTTGGCGGCCTTCTGCTTGACTACGAATCCGCCCTTCGCGCCGACTGGCACGATCACGGAATTCTTGACCTGCTGGGCCTTGACCAGTCCCAGCACCTCTGTGCGGTAATCCTCGTGGCGATCCGACCAACGCAGTCCGCCTCGCGCCACCTTGCCACCACGCAGATGCACACCTTCCATGCGCCGTGAGAATACAAATATTTCGAACTGCGGTTTCGGCAATGGAATACCGTCGATACGACCGGGTATAAACTTGAAGGAGAAATAATCCTTGTGCTGTCCTTCTGTTGTTTTCTGGAAATAGTTCGTGCGCTGTGTGGCATCCATGAGATTCAGGTAGGCACGCAGCACACTGTCTTCGGCCAGGTTGGTGACCGCATCGATTCCCTGCAGAATCTGCTCCCGCAGCTTCTCCAGTCCCTTGCGCTTGCTGTCCGGCAGCACCGGATCGAAACGCAGACGGAAATATTCAAGCAGTGAGTGACACAGGTCCGCGTGCCGCGACAGGGTATCGGCGAGAAATTCCGGTGAGTAGGCAAACTGGATCTGTTTCAGGTATGCCGCATAGGCGCGGAACAGGGCCGCATCACGCCAGTTGAGCCCAGCGGTGACAACCAGCTCGTTGAAACGGTCGTCATCAACCCTGCCTTCCCAGATGGCCTGGAAGGCTTGTTCGAAATTCACTTCCAGTGCCTGGGTCAGGGATTTCCCAGACTTCAGACCGAACAACGAGAAATCGTGCAGCCACACGGATTCTTCTGCCTGCTTTAGATGGAATGCCTTCTCGCTGATTATCTTGAGTCCAAGATTCTCGAGAATAGGTGCCACATCTGACAGGAATAGCTGCTTGCCCTTGCTGAAAATCTTGAAACTGAGTTCGGCGCCCACTTCCGATGAGCAGGTATCGAGATCCAGTCCCAGCCTGTCACCGGCCACCACCTGCTCGATGCGGGTGATATCCCGAACCCCTTCCGCGCCAGAGTATGCTTCCTTATAGGCTGCAGAATAAATCTCCCGGTAGCGAGCATGCAGTTGCTCCGCCTGGCTGTCCGGGTACTCCTCCAGCAATGAATCGAGGAAGTAATCGTCCCAGGGTTTAATGAGACTGATCAGACGTTCTTCCAGTTGGTCCTCGTTGAACTTGACCGCCTGGATATCGTTCACCCTGAGAATGAAGTGCAGGCGAACCAGCAGGGATTCCGAAAGATGCGTCGTGAATTCGGTTTCCCGGGCCTGCAGCTCTTTTTCCAGGAAAGACTGTATCTGCAATCGAACCCGGGTATTGAAGATATCCCGCGGCAGATAGACGAGACAGGAGAAGAATTTTCCGTATGAATCCTTGCGAATAAACAGCTTGCTGGTAGCAGTCTCCTGAATCTGGGTGGTTTCCAGCGCCGTAGCGTAGAGCTGATCCTTGGTGATCTGGAACAACTCGTCACGGGGAAACACATTGATCACCTGCAGCAGGTCCTTGATGCTGTGCCCGTTAGGCGCGAAGCCCGACTGATCCAGCACCGCATTTACTTTCTTCCTGACCAGGGGAATATCCAGCGCGGTCTGGTAGTAAACTGATGAGGTATACAGACCGACGAATCGATGCTCGATATGCACATTGCCTTTGCTGTCAAATTCCTTGATCAACACGTAATCCTGATAGACAGGTCTGTGCACCTTCGACAGATTGGAGGACTTGGCAAAGTTACATACCTGCTTCTTTAGAATCAGGTTCGCTGTTCCCGATGGCAGGCTGCTGAGGTTCACCCGTTTCTTCAGGTCGGTCTTTAGACGCGACACGCCAAGCAGGGAGTCTTCCTGCAACTCCATCACCTTGCCCTGCTTCAGGTTGCGAATTCGATATTCCTCGTAGCCGAGGAAGGTAAAATGATTATCCAGCAACCAGGAGATGAACTCGCTGGATTCCTTGACCTCATCCTGGGAAACCGGCGCAAACTTGGAATTGGCGAGCAAGGCATTTTGAATTGACCTGGCACGGTTACACATGGGCTGATAATCGCTCACCGCTGCGAACACATGATTCAGTGCCGCCCGAATCTCCGCCTCTACATCCTTGACCTGGGCTTCAGTAAGATGCGCACAGTTGATGCAACTTAACGCCTCCGCCCTGTGCCCCTCGCTCTTGCCCTGGACAATCTTCTTCAGTCGGCCGCTGTTGGCGCGCCCCTTGCCATCTCTCTCTACAAACAACACACAGTTGTGTACATTGCGAACGACGACGCCAATGCGATTAAGGCACTGGCGGACGGAATCGACGAGAAAAGGCATATCATCCAATAACACATAAATGCTGGTACCGGTCTGCCGCTTCTTGTCCTTGGCCAGCTTGCGCGCTACGAAACGAATCTTGGGTCGCGCACTCTTGCGCTCCTGCAGAAAGTCCCAGGCATCGCTCAATGACTGGAACAACTCTTCCTCTGTCATCTTGCCCAGTTCAGTCTGTGAGGTACTGGCGAAATATTGGCGGGCGAATTGCTTAAGTACAGCGGCCCGGGTTTTGCTGTAGTTGGCATCGATCTGCTGATTCAAGGGCAGCAGGAGGACGTTGCTAAGTGATGGTTGTGTGCTCATGATTGTTTGCTTAATGACTCTGTTAGACCCAAGAGAAAAACTTCAGGTAAATAGGATAATTTTTTTGCTCGTCGCGCTGTTATTTACGCGGCGTTGAGATAAATTTGTCTTGTTGTGTGTGTTCATTTCGACACGTCTGCAGAATTAATTAGAGGTGCTCTGCAGGCGGCACACTCCGCTACAATGTTCGCCTAGACATACATTGGAAAACCGTTACAATCCCTGACTTTGCCCAGAGCGCTCGAACCACGAGAGAAACCGTACTATGAGTCACCATGGAATAATAACTGAACTCAAAAACTGGCTATCCAAGCAAATTATAGGACAAGAGCGCTTACTTGATCGTTTATTAATCGCCCTGCTGGCAGATGGTCACCTTCTGGTAGAGGGTGCCCCAGGTCTTGCAAAGACCAAGGCCATCAAAGATCTGTCCCGCGCCATCGAAGGCGATTTCCACCGCATTCAATTTACCCCCGACCTGCTCCCCAGCGACATCACCGGTACTGAGGTATTCAGACCCGAAGACGGTTCATTCCGTTTCCAGCAGGGACCGATTTTCCACAACCTGGTACTGGCAGACGAAATCAACCGCGCTCCGGCGAAAGTACAGTCCGCACTGCTGGAAGCCATGGCTGAGCACCAGGTGAGTGTAGGCCGTGAATCGTTTAGGCTGCCTCCCCTGTTCCTGGTGATGGCAACCCAGAACCCCATCGAGCAGGAAGGTACCTACCCCCTGCCGGAGGCCCAGCTCGACCGCTTCCTGATGCATGTCACCATCGATTACCCGGCGATTGATGCCGAACGGGATATCCTGCACCTGGTACGGGATGAGGCCGCCAACAAGGTTGGTGAGGCACCCCAGCAGATTGCCCAGGCCGACCTCTTCGAGGCCCGTCAGGAAATCCTGGCTATGCATATGGCGCCAGAGGTGGAGGAATACATTATCCAGCTCATCATGGCCACCCGAAACCCCAAACTGTACGGGGATGACCTGGCTTCCTGGCTGGAATATGGCGCCAGTCCACGGGGTACCATCTCCCTGGACCGCTGTGCCCGTGCCCATTCCTGGATCCAGGGCCGCGACTTCGTGAGCCCGGATGATGTGCAGGAAATCATGTTCGATGTGCTGCGCCACCGTATTCTGCTCAGCTTCGAGGCCGAGGCCAGCGGTATAACCCCCGATAAGGTACTGGAGACGATCCGCGAACGCGTACCTTCCGCCTGATAGCCTGGAGACCCGACTTCCATGAGCCGATTGGCTATCGACCCCCAACACGCACGCTACCAGAGCACCGGTGCGGCCATAACCCTGCAGCAGCTGCTGATTCAGCGCTATGCCGCCAAGACCCTCGAGTACCTGGCCCATACCCGTTCCATCGCGGGCATCTCCGGGCTCCATCTCTCGAAGATGCGGGGTCGGGGAATAGACTTCGAAGAGTTTCGACCCTACCAGCCCGGGGATGATATTCGCCTCATAGACTGGCGTGTCACTGCGCGTACGAGTCGACCGTTCACCAAAGTGTTCCGCGAAGAGCGGGAAAGACCCGTCATAATAGCGGTAGATCAGACCCACAATATGTATTTCGGCAGCCAGGTGGCCTTCAAATCGGTGATAGCCGCCCAGGCTGCCGCCGTCTTCTGCTGGCTGGCCATCGATAATGGTGATCGGGTCGGAGGACTGGTGTATTCCGACGTCGACGCCAGCCTGGTGCGGCCAAAGCGCTCGCGCCGAAGTGCCCTGCACCTGTTGAACCAGGTCTACAAATACAACCAGCGACTGCAATCGGTGAAAGACCCGGAATCACAGACCCCGGCGGACCCGGAATTCCAGCCCGGACTCGCTCACGCCCTGGGCCAGATTCGACGTATCACCAAGCCTGGCAGTACCCTGTACGTGATATCCGACTTCATCACCCTGGATGACAAGGCCCTGCAGTACCTGAACCAGCTGAGCCGCCACAACAATGTCATCTGCTGTATGGTGTATGACGCCCTGGAAGAGTCCCTGCCGGTGCCGGGGCTCTACAGTATTACCGACGGTACCCGCAAGGGCGCCCTCAACACCCATAATTCCAAGGCCAGATCCCGCTACCGCGAGCAGTTCAAGGAGCGTATGTCCCGCCTGGAAGGCGAACTGGACCGACTCCAGATTCGTCTCATTAAAATGCGAACCAACGACCTGGTGGTCGAGCAGATTAGGGAATGGATAGCGAAGAGCTACTAAGTCAACTGGCCGATATTCACTTGCCGGAACCGGTGAGCTTCTGGCCGCCCGCCCCGGGCTGGTGGGTGCTGGCGGTGCTGCTGCTCATCGCGGTGGCACTGCTGGTGCGGCACTTGATGAAGCTGCGTGAGAAGCAGAAGATCTGCCAGTATGCGCTGGCCGAGCTGGATCGTTGCCTGCAGCACCTGTCTGACAGCGGAGACGACCAGGACGCGGCTCGCTTGCACTATATAAATGAAGTCAATTCGGTGCTGCGCAGGGTGGCCCTCGTGCACTTCCCCCGCAGCAATGTGGCCAGCCTCGGCGGCGCCGCCTGGGTTGATTTTATCCGGGAAAAAGGGGACTCTTCCCTGCTCGACGAGGATCTCGCGAAAGCCCTCAGCCACGGGCGATTCCAGCCTCGTTGCGACGTCGACGCCGATGCGCTGAATGCCCTCGGTCATGCCTGGGTCAGAAGCCTGTATCTGCAAAAACACTCAACTGCGCACGAGGCCGCTTCCTGACTGGAAACGCGCTGGAATCAGGCCGAAAACCACCGGGAAATTAACGGAAGCTACTAAGGAAATCTCAAGGACCAACTGATCAATGCTCGAATTTACCTGGCCCTGGGCATTTCTGGCCCTCCCCCTTCCCCTGCTGGTGTACCGCCTCATGAGCCGTGCACCAAGGCAGGATGCGGCGCTCTATGTTCCCTTCTTCTCGGTTCTCAGCCGCCTGCAATCAGACAACGAAAACCTGACCAGCGGCCGCCTGTTTAACCTGATCTGCTGCGCCATGATCTGGCTGTTGATCGTGCTGGCTGCCAGCCGACCACAGTGGCTGGGGGAGCCGGTCCAACTGCCCTCAACTGGACGCGATCTCATGCTGTCCGTGGATATCTCCGGCAGTATGGAAGCCCAGGACATGGTGGTCGGCAACCGCCAGGCCTCCCGTATCGACGTGGTAAAGGCCGTGGTTGGGGATTTCGTCGAACGCCGCGAGGGCGACCGGCTGGGACTGATCCTGTTTGCCGCCCATGCCTATATCCAGGCGCCCCTCACCTTCGACCGGGAGACTGTAGGCCAGCTGCTTGAAGAGGCGGAAATCGGCATCATCGAGGAATCGGCCACGGCCATTGGCGATGCCATCGGCCTCGCCGTGCTGCACCTGCGCAATCGCCCCGAAAACAGCCGGGTCCTGGTGTTACTCACCGACGGTGTGAACAATGCCGGTGCTGTCTCCCCGGAACAGGCCGGCCAGCTGGCACGCCAGGAAAACATCAAGATCTACACCATCGGTATCGGTGCCGACCAGGTGGTGCAGCGCACCTTCTTCGGCGCCCGGGCCATCAACCCCTCGGCGGAGCTCGATGAAGCCGTGCTTACTCAGATCGCAGAATCCACCGGTGGCCGCTACTTCCGCGCCCGGGATGTGAATGACCTGGTTGAGATCTACGAGGAACTGGACCGACTCGAGACTATTGAGCAGGACGAACAGACCTATCGGCCTACCAGAGTCCTGTTTTACTGGCCCCTGGGTGCCGCCATCCTGATTAGCTTCATGTTCGCCCTGTTCTCCATTCCCTGGCTGTCCCTGGCCGGCAAGGCTAGGGTGGAGGACTTCGAGGAAGACGACAGCGCCGACAAGCCAATACCCCAGGGAGGCAATGCCTGATGGAATTGCTGATCCCCTCCACCTTGCTGGACAACTTCCATTTCCTGCGCCCGCTGTGGCTGCTGGCCCTGCTACCGGCGCTGATTTTTGTCATCGCGCTGTGGCGGGTGAATACCGTGGTCACCGCCTGGGACAAGGCCATCGACAAATCCCTGCTGCCCTTCCTGCTGGATCGCAGCAAGAACGCGGCTCAGCGCACGCCGCTGCTGTTGTTGCTCACGGCCTGGTGTCTCTCAATTGTTGCCATGGCAGGACCGGTCTGGGATCAGCTTCCACAGCCGGTGCAGAAGCGTGAAGATGCACTGGTCATCGTCATGGATCTCTCCCTGTCCATGTTCGCCCCGGATCACTCCCCCTCACGACTCGACCTCGCCAAGCGCAAGCTGCGGGATATCCTGGCCCTCAGGGAGGAAGGACAGACCGCGCTGGTGGTGTATGCCGGCGATGCCCATACTGTGACACCCCTGACCGATGACGTGGTGACTATCGCCGCCCTCGTGCCCTCTCTCAGCCCCAATATCATGCCCCTGTTCGGCAGCAGCCCGGTGCCCGCCATCGACATGGCCATTGGCCTGCTGGATGACGTGGAGGCCACCCGCGGCCGCATCCTGCTAATGACCGATGGCATTAACGGCTTCAGCGAAGAGCAGGTGCTGGCCGACCGCATCCAGGACACGGATTATGAACTGTTGATCATGGGCATCGGCACCGAGGAAGGCGCCCCCATCCAGACCAGCGATGGCAGCTTCCTTACTGACGCCGGCGGCAACGTGGTCATCCCCACCCTGAATCGCAATGTGTTGCAGTCGCTGGCCAATCGCACCGGCGGTCTCTATCACGACATCCAGCTGGCGGACTCCGACCTCGCCTACCTGCTCTCCGGCTTCGACCTGCTGGATGACGAGGATCTCACCGAGGTGGAGGAAGAATTCGACGTCTGGTACGAGACCGGCCCCTGGCTATTGCTCCTTGTCGTGCCCCTGGTAGCCATGACCTTCCGCCGTGGCTGGTTGTTTGGATTGGTTTTAATCACCACCTCCGGAGTGATGTTGCCCGTGCAACAGGCCGAGGCCCAGGTATGGCGTAATTTGTGGCTTACCAAGGATCAGCAGGGCGCAGAAGCCTATACCCAGGAAGACCATGCCCTGGCCGCTTCCCTGTTCGAATCTTCCGAATGGTCCGGTGCGGCCAACTATCGCGCCGAAAACTACGAGGCTGCAGTCGCCGCGTTCAGCGCCAGCAATACACCGGACGGACACTACAACCGGGGCAACGCCCTGGCCCTGGCCGGCAATTTCGCAGAGGCCATCGCTGCCTACGACGCCGCACTGAACCTCGATCCTGCCCACGCGGACGCGATTCATAACAAGGAGATCGTGGAGCAATTGCTGGAACAGCAGGAATCGGAATCCGGTGAGCAACAGGAGGGAGAAAGCGAGGAAAACCAGTCCGAGCAAAACTCCCAGAATGAATCCGAGCAGGAAGAAAACAGCGAACAGCAGGATCAGCAGAGCCAGGAAGGCAACCAGGATCAGCAGGAGCAGGAACAGCAGCAGAACGAGGCTCCTGAAGAGCAGGAAGGCTCCGAATCCAACAGCGAGCAGAATACTCCCAGCGAATCCACGAATGAGGAATTCGAGGAACAGCAATCCCTGGAACAGTGGTTACGTCGCATCGAGGACGATCCCGGTGAATTATTACGGCGCAAGTTCCGCTACCAGTATCGGCAACGACAGCTCAACGGTACAGCCAACGATGTTCCCAATGGAGGACAGATCTGGTGATAAAGAAACTGTTTGGACTCGCTGCCCTGCTCGCTGGACTCGTATTCGCAACGCTCGCTTCGGCGCAGCAGATTGAAGTCAATGTAGACCGCACCGAACTGGCCCGCGGCGAGACCCTGACATTCACCATCCGTGTCTTCGACCAGCGCCAGGGCATGCAATTAGACCTGACGCCTTTGACAGAAAACTTCGATGTGCTGGGCACTCGCACCTCCAGCCAGATCCGCAGCGTCAATGGCAATGTGGAATCCTGGACGGACTATATTGTCACCCTGTTCCCCTTGACCGAAGGCGAACTGGAGATACCGTCCCTCGAAATCAACAACAGCAGCACCGATCCCATCATCGTCAACGTGGTCAATGAAGGCCCCCGCTCCAACCAGTCGTCGGAGGAGCTGTTCCTCGAGGTCGAGGTGAACAAGGAGTCGGTATACGTGCAGGAACAACTGCTGTTCACCGTGCGGCTCTACTACACGATCAACGGTATTCGTAACCCCCAGTTCACCGAGCTGGAGATGGAAGACACCGTCATCCAGTTGATTGGCTCACCGAACCAGTACGAGAGACTGATCGATGGCGTTCGCTATGGCGTGTATGAGAAGCGTTATGTGATCTTCCCGCAGCGCAGTGGCCCGCTGGAAATACCGGACATCCTGTTCCGTGGCGAAGTCACCGACGGCTCCAGCAATTTCGTCTTCCGCAACCTCAACACGCGCCGGGTAACCGCCTTCATCGACGGCCTGACCATCGACGTCAAGGAGCGACCGGATGCTGCCCGGGACAGACAGTTCTGGCTGCCTGTCTCCAGCCTTACCCTCGAAGAGAGTTTCGACACCGACATCAGCAACTTGCAGGTGGGTGATTCCATCGTGCGCAAGGTCACCCTGGTGGCCGAAGGTGTCGATGGTGCCGTTTTACCCCCGTTCAGCAATGCTCAGATCCAGGGTGCCAATCTTTATCCGGATCCCCCGGAAATCGATCGCACCTTCGTCGATGGCGAGATCATCGGCAGCCGCACCGAACAGACCACAATCGTGGCAACCCAGGGCGGCATGATCGAAATCCCCGAGATCGTCATCCCCTGGTGGAACGTGGATACCGATCAACTTGAAGCTACCGTAGTGCCTGCCACCCGCCTGCAGATCGCAGCGGTCCAGGGCGACGTGCCCTCCGAGCAGGCCGTGGCCGGGGTCGAGAATATCCAGGAGCTGTTACAGACAGTACCCGTGGTTGACCAGTCCATGATCGAACAGCAGGCACAGGCCGAGTTCATCGAAGTGGATGCCGGCTGGCTTAACATGGTGATCGGCATCGCCTTCGCCGTGGTGTTGCTGAGCATCTATTGGCTGGTGCTGCGACCGAATCAGGCCGTCATCGCCGAACTGTTACAGCAGCAGAAAGCCAGGATCTCAGCCTACTACGATCCCCGCAACAACGAAGGTGTTGCCTTCAAGCGGCTGGCCACGGCCTGCAGCCTGAAAGATCACAACCGCATTCGTGAGACCCTGATCCAGTGGTGCAGGCATTTCATTGGCAGCCGCCGCATCAACAGCATGGAAGACATCCTGCAGCAACAGGAGGCACCACAACTACACGACTATGCCAGGGCTCTGCAGTCCGAGTTATGGAATAGCAATGGTAGCGGTGCCACCTTCGACGCCACAGCCCTGCTGCGCACCGTCAACGAACTGCGCCGGCAAGGCAAACAGGTGCAGAAGCAGCAAGCCAAGGATGAGCGCTACGCCCTGCCTCCTCTGTACAAAACCTGATTACCGTGTCCGGTTCCCGACTGGTCTATTCCACTTCTGGCGACAACCAGTGCGCCCGCTGTGGCAAGGCCCTGCACAAGTGCAAGTGTCCCGCTGAATCGCCGGTCGATACCGACCGCAATGGCGTACGCATCGAACGCCAGAGCAAGGGCCGGGGCGGCAAGCAGGTGACCGTCATAAGCGGCCTGCTATTGCCGAGAGCAGACTTGAGCACGCTATTGAAGCAACTCAAGCAGTCCTGCAGCAGTGGCGGAACGATAAAGGGAAACATACTGGAAATTCAGGGTGATTGCCGACAACAGGCGCTGGCTCTGCTCGGGGAGCGCGGCATCAAGGCAAAGATCAGCGGCGGCTAGGAAAGATCAGAACGAATTCCGCAGTTATCAGGACTGAGCACGAGACCCGCGCAGAGGAGACAAGGCAGCGCGCAAATTGTTGAGCCGCTGTTTAAGCACCTTCACCTGCTTTCTGGCAAGCTGCTCATCTTGCACCGGAGGTTTGTAGTTGATGGCGACATACAGGGCGGTGAAGTCATGCATGAGTTCGGCAAGTTCCGGTCGTGCCGCCACCACCCGGTCGCGGTAGTCCAGCGGCCCTTCCC
The DNA here is from genome assembly GCA_027621405.1 of Pseudomonadota bacterium. Taxonomy (GTDB): domain Bacteria; phylum Pseudomonadota; class Gammaproteobacteria; order Pseudomonadales; family Pseudohongiellaceae; genus UBA9145. The sequence goes on from JAQCBT010000005.1 coordinate 174,524, forward strand.
CGGTCTTTCTCGCCAGGCCGATCCTGCTCAACTCGGAGGCAAGCGTCTGATACAGTTGGGTCACCGGGTCGAGTTTACGTCGCGGGCCGATGTTGACGACTGACAGGCCCACCGCCACCATCACCAGGGATGCCAGACCAACCAGCAGCAACAATACCTTCTGTTCGGTGATCTCGCCAAACAGGCGTTCAAACAACTCCACCTGCACCTCTTCATCGTAGCTGACCACACGGCGATTCCATTCGTACTCCAGGGCATCCAGCCTCAGGCGCAGGGTGTTGAAGAAGCTGAAACGTCCACTCACTGCAGCGAACAGGGACTGCTCCATGAAAGCGAGATCGTCCTGTAGCGCCGCTTCCACACCCAGTTCGATGCGCTCCGGGGACACCGCGCCGGTGGGATCGAAGCGCACCCAGCCCTCGCCTTCCAGCCACACTTCGTTCCAGGCGTGGGCATTGTTCTGGTAGACCATCATGTAGTCTTCATAGGGGTTGTACTCGGCGCCGTGGTAACCCACCACCACCCGGGTCGGCACACCCGCCGCCCGCATCAGGAAAGCGAAGGTGCTGGCAAAGTGTTCGCAGAAACCTTCGCGTGTATTGAACAGGAAATCGTCGATGCGATTGTCCCGCAGCAACTCCGGGTTGAGAGTGTAATAGAACGGGTTATCACGAAAATGGGCGAGTACGGCGTAGACGAAATCCCGGTCCGTATTTACACTGCCGCGCAGCTCGCGCGCAAATTCGATGCTGCGCTCATTGCCACGTTGTGGTATCTCGGTATTGCGGGCGCGAGCGCTGTCCAGCAACACCAGATCGGTCTGGTTGTTGGCATAGGAACGCAGATCATAGCTGAAGCGCTTGCTGATGAGCCCGTTGTTGTAGATCTCGAAATTGCGGCTCTGGAACAGGTTGCGGTTTAGCGGATCGGCCAGGTGCAGGCCATAGACCCAGGGTTGCTGGGTGGGTTCCAGAATCACGTTGTACTGCAGGGGCTCGCCCTGCACCAGTACCCGGTTTTCCCAGTTGAACTGGAAGTTGCCCCGCTCGGCAGCGGTGCCATACGCGGAACGGTAACGCCTGCGCATCCATGTCGAGCCATCGAAATTTTCCAGCACCAGCCCCCGCCAGTACAGATCCTGGTGCAGTGGAGGTGGCCCATTTTCAAACTGTACCCTGAATGCCAGCTCGCTGGAGCGACCGAGGGATGCCAGGTCGCCGGGGGTCATCTCGTCGGTTACCCCGGTGGTACCCCCCGTGGCCTGCACGGGAACAGCCCACAGCGGCGCGATGCGGGGAAACACCAGGAACAGCACGATAGTGAGAGGTAAGGCCTGCAGTGCCATGCGCAGGGCCATCCTGCCGGTGGAACGCGCGTCTGCCTGGAGACTGCTGCGATTGAGAGCGATGAGGGTTGCTATGATGACGACGATGCACGCCGCCACGTACAACGAGATGAGCAGGCTCTGCGAGTAGAGGAACGCCACCATGCACATGACAAAGCTGAGGGACATCACCACGTAGATGTCACGCTTCTCCCGCATCTCAACCAGCTTGAACACGAAGCCCAGGGTCAACAGGCTGGATGCACTCTCCAGACCAACTCCCAGGGAGCGCATCTGGGCGATGGATACCAGCAGGGTAAATGTCACGATGACTACCCGCATCAAGCGGCTTGGATAGTTTAGGCGGCCGCTAAAGATCAGGTAACGCCACAGCAGGCAGCTGAAGGCAATCAGGGTGATCCAGATGGGCATGTAGATGCTCTGGGGAGCGATCACCAGGAATACCGAGAGTAGTATCCATTGCAGGGATGCACGGGGTATCTGGTAAGCCACTTCCATCAGCGCTGCACCCCTGCTTCACCGTACAGAGCCAGGGCTCGCAGCAGCCTGTCACGATGATCCATGCCAGAGCCCGGCGCAATTTCGATTCCGGGTATCTTGAGACCATAGGGCGCGCTGCGTTTGGCGAGCTGCAATACACAGTAGCAGAGCCGTGACAGCCTCTCTTCGGTGGAGAAGCCGTAAAACATATCCCAGTCCAGCCAGATTCGACTGTCCACATAGTCTACGAATTCCTTCACCTGCATCCCCTGCCCCTTGGCCAGGTTTTTCCACGCAACTTGCTTTAATGGGTCACCTGGCACATATTCCCGGATTCCATAAAAGTCCTCATTGCCTTCCCTGGATATTGTCGAATCGTCGTTGCCTCCTGCACCGCTGGTGAACTCTTCCATCTGGAAGGGAATCGGTTTGGGGTAGACCAGGCAGTGCATGTTGAGATCGACCACGCTCCACGCCCGGGCCAGGCCCAGTGGAAACGTGGTCGATATACGCAGCAGAGGTGCGGGGTAATAGCCGCGACGGCGCGCGAGCGCAAACACCCTGACCTGGTCCCGGTCTGCATCGATGAGGTTAACCAGGCTGCTATGGCTATGACTGGCGGATTGCTGGCCCTGCCCCGGCAGCTCATGAAACTGCAGTTCCAGGGTTTCGTGGCTGCGACCCGGATCACGGCTTAACATCACGTTAAACGGAATCTGTTCTCCGCAGAACACCGCCTGAGTGGGAAGGCCGCTCAGGGTAAGGCGATTGAGATTGTTCCAGGTATAGAAGATGGCCAGCACAAACAGGCTCACCATCAGGAAGGCCAGCCCGAAGGCCAGACTCACCGCGTAATTGATGGCCGCGATGAAGACCAGTGCGATGGCCGTGATGAACACCAGCCCGCTGCCGGAAGGCAGGATATAGATGATCTTCTGGCTGAGCTTTACCTGGTTGGCAGGTTTGATGCGGCCTCGCATCCAGCGATAGACCTGCCGTTGCCAATTTTCCCGAATTCTTGAGGCCATGCTGCTGGTCCAGGTTCCCGTAAATCTACAAGAGTGCAAGAGTGCGAGTGAAACAGACGTGCCCCCTGCTGTTAATCTGTCAGGCGATTACATCTACCTCGTTGAGCAGGCGCTGCAGCAAGGATGCCCCGCTGTGTCCATCTTCGTCGCTATTGCCCCGCAGTCGATGCTCCACGACTGCCGGCAGGATGACCTGCACGTCTTCCGGCACGGCGTGATCGCGACCGCACATGAGCGCCCAGGTCTTCGCCGCGCGCATGACAGCCAGGCTGCCCCGTGGTGAAAGACCGTAACTGAAATCATCCTTGCTACGGGTAAATGCCACCAGGCGTTGTACATAATCGAGCAAGGCCGAACTGGCGGTTACCTCGGCAGACTGTATCCTGAACTGGGACACGTCGGCGGTGGTGAGGCACTGCTGTACCAATCCAACCTTGTCCCGCTCGGTATTCATCTCCAGCAACTCGCGCTCCGCTTTCTGATCCGGGTAGCCCAGCCGTAAACGCATGAGGAAGCGATCCAGTTGGGATTCGGGCAAGGGATAGGTCCCAGCCAGGTTGACAGGATTCTGGGTCGCGATGACGAAGAATGGCTCGGGCAGAGGCCGGGTCTCTCCTTCCACGGTAACCTGTCTCTCCTCCATGGCTTCCAATAGCGCACTCTGGGTCTTCGGCGTGGTGCGGTTGATCTCGTCGGCCATCACCAGCTGACTGAAGATGGGACCGGGATGAAAGCTAAACTGGCCGCTATTCTGGTCGAAGATGGAGATACCCAGGATATCTGCCGGCAGCAGGTCACTAGTGAACTGGATACGATTGAATTCAAGACCCATGGCCCGCGCCAGGGCATAGGACAGGGTTGTCTTGCCCATGCCGGGCAGGTCTTCGATGAGCAGGTGACCGCCAGAGAACAGGCAGCACAGCGCCAGGCGAATCTGGTGATCCTTACCCAGCAGGGCCTTACTGATCTCCCCTACGGCTCGCTCCACCTTCTGTGAGAAGGGGCTGTCCAGGATGGGTGCTGCTGCCTGCTTGTCAGCATTCACTGATATCAGGGACACTGAGGTTACTCCACTGCTGGTTAGCCGTCGCTCTGCAAATCCGCAACCAGGTTTTGTTGCCGGTCATCGCTGTGCTTCTTCTTGTTGCCATTCTTTGCGGCATCATTGCGCGCCAATTCCAGGCGTTTGAGGTAGATCTCATCCACGTCACCAGTAATATATTTACCGTCGAACACCGCGCATTCGAAACGATGGATATTGGGATTACCTTCCGCCGCTGCGGCAATGAGGTCATCCAAATCCTGGTAGATCAACCAATCGGCACCAATCAGTTCCTGCACCTCCCGATCGGTCTTGCCAGAGGCGATAAGTTCCGAGGCGGCGGGCATGTCGATGCCGTAGACGTTGGGATAACGTACCGCCGGCGCGGCCGAGGCGAAATAAACGTTCTTCGCTCCCGCGTCCCTGGCCATCTGGATAATCTGCTTGCAGGTGGTTCCGCGCACAATTGAGTCATCCACGAGCAACACGTTCTTGCCCTTGAACTCGAGGTCGATGGCATTCAGTTTCTGCCGTACCGACTTCTTGCGCTGGCTCTGTCCCGGCATGATAAAAGTACGCCCGATGTAGCGATTCTTCACAAAGCCTTCCCGGTACTTGATACCGAGATGATTTGCCAGCTCCAGGGCCGCGGTGCGGGATGTATCGGGAATGGGTATTACGACGTCGATATCGTGGTCGGGCCTCTCCCTGATGAGCTTCTCACCGAGGCGCTGCCCCATGCGCAGCCTGGCCTTGTATACCGAGATGCTGTCCATGAGCGAATCCGGTCGAGCGAAATACACGTGCTCGAATATGCAGGGAGTATGCTCTCCCGGTTCCGTGCAGACCTTCGTGTGCAGCTTGCCATGCACATCGATATAGACTGCCTCACCAGGTGCCACGTCTCTTTCTAAGGAAAATCCCTGGGAATTCAGCGCCACGCTCTCCGAGGCCACCATATATTCCTTGCCATGTTCTCCATCGCGACTGCCATAGATGAGCGGGCGGATACCATTACGGTCTCGAAACGCGACGATGCCGTAGCCGGTGATCATCACGACAACCGCGTAACCACCGCGACAGCGCTTGTGCAGCCCCTCGACCGCAGCGAATACATCTTCTGCAGAAGGTTCGATCTTGTTCTGCCGCGCCAGTTCGTGGGCGAATACGTTCAGCAGTACTTCGGAATCGGAATCCGTGTTGATGTGGCGCAGATCCGTCTTGTACAACTCACGGCTGAGTTCGGCGGTATTGGTGAGATTGCCATTGTGGGCGAGGGACAGGCCGTAGGGAGAATTCACATAAAAGGGTTGCGCCTGGGCCGGGCTCGAGCTACCCGCCGTGGGATAGCGCACATGACCGATACCCATCTGGCCGGTGAGTCGACGCATGTGCCGAGTACGGAACACATCCTTGACCAGGCCGTTATCCTTGCGCAGGTTGAGTTTGCCGTTGTCACTGGTCATGATGCCTGCCGCATCCTGCCCACGGTGCTGCAGTACCGTCAGGGTGTCATATAGACAGACACCGACATTGTCGCTGCAAACTACTCCTACCAATCCGCACATAATGCTGCCCCGGTTTTGCGCGTTCGACCTACTGGGTCGGTTCTGCGCTATTAAAATCGTTCAGATTGCCAAAACTGCCAACGTCCCCGAACTCACCCAGAAACCCCTGTGACTGTTCAATCATAGTCATTCCGTAAGGAATCAGGGTCGATTGTTGCCACCACTCGGTTTCAGATACAAACACTCTCAGGATAAACAGGATCACCAGTATGATGACGACCCCCCTGGCTACTCCGAACCCTGCGCCCATCAAGCGATCGAGTAACTTGAGACCGGTTACTGACAATACCTTGTTCAGGAGGTGGTTGATGAGAGTGCCAATCAACATCACCATGACGAACAGTATGGAAAACGCAGTCACATAACGGATACTGCTGCTTTCTATCATATTAACAAGCAGCCCCGCCACGGGCTCACTGTATAGCCTGGCCACCACCAATGCTGCGATCCAGCTCACCAAAGACAGCACTTCCTTGATGAAGCCCCGCCACAGGCCAAATGCAGAGGAAATGGCTATGACTATGAGAATCGCCGTATCGACCTGGTTCATGCCCTGCTTAACAAACTCCGTACCTGGGAAACCTAGAGTTCATAGGGCACCACGATGCCCGCCAGCTGAAACTGCGCCTGCAATTCCTGCTGGTACTCGTTCACCTGAATGCGATCCACCCAGGGACCCACGAAAACACCGGTTAAATCCCCCCTGTCGCTGGGGATTGTGCGGGTATAGGCGCGATAACCTGCCTCCTGCAGCCTGGTCAACAGATTGGCGGCATTATCGGAATCGGAGAATGAACCCAAGCGCACACTCCAGCCCTGGGGCAGTCCGTCAGTTCCTAACTGCGGCACCTCCCGGCTGAACGCAGGTTGTGATGTCACCACCTCGACACCATTATCGTCATCGTCGTCTGTGTCGCCTGCCACAGGCGCTGTTGCCGGGGCATCCGCCTCTGCGACTGCGTCATTGCTCGCTGGCTGTTCGGGCTCCGCTTGTTGCGCTGCTTCGACCTCGGCCTCCGCTTCTTCAAGGCTGTCGGCGATAATCACCGGTCGGGTCGGAATGGGCTCTGCCAGCACCGGTATTTCCGGCGGCTCCGGGATACGGGAAGCGATGGGAGTCTGGTAACTGCCCTGCCCGTCAAAAATTATGGGCAGGAAGATCAGGGCCAGCGCCAGGAGGACGACTGTGCCTACTATTCTCTGTTTCGTGCTCTGTTGCAAAAATCGTTACCCTGGATTGCGGGTTGCGTTGCGTAGTGCTGCGACGGTCATGAAAGAGCCTGTGACCACGACCAGCTGTTCAGTTTCCGGGTCCTGAGCCAGCATCCCGGCAGCCTGTGCGCAGGCTTCCCGATAGGCTTCCATGAGGCTATCGAAGCGCTTCAGCGGACACTCAAATCCCGAATCGGACAGCCGCTTCTGCAGGCTGGTGGAGTCCAAGCATCGAGGATCGTCAAATTGCGCAATATACCAGATGTCGGTGTTTGTTTGTAAGCAAACCGCCATATCTTCTACTTTCTTATCTGCCATCACCGCGAAGACTACAGTCACCCGGCCGCCATTACTGGCTGTTTTCCGCCAGTGGCCGATGCAGTCAGCCAATGCTCCGGCGGAGGCCGGGTTGTGAGCCACATCCAGCAGCACTTGCACCCCGCTGAGGGCATCGATACGCCATTCCTGGCGACCGGCTACCCTGGCTTCCCGCAGTGCAGCAGCCGCTCCGGCAGAGGGCCATCTGCCTGGCAGCAAGGCCAGCGCCTGCAGAGCACAGCCCACATTGGAGGGCAGCATCCCCGCGGGCAGGCTGAATTCGAGCTCGATGGGCTCTCCGGTGGCGAGCCTGCCCTGCCAGCGCCAATTACCGGTGCGGGTCTCCAGCAGCTGGAAATCACTCCGCCACTGATAATACTGGCAATTCAATTCCCGGGCGCGAGACAGCAAGCTCGAAGGTGGTTCGGGGTCTCCACAGACAAACGGTCTTGCGGCCCGCAGGATTCCCGCCTTCTCGATGGCGATCGTGTCACGATCGTGACCGAGCCAATCCTCGTGGTCGAGAGAAATGCTGGTGATGACGCTCACGTCCGGGTCTATGATATTAACGGCGTCGAGTCGTCCGCCCAGCCCCACCTCCAGGATAGCCACCTCGATACGGGCCTCCTGCATAAGAATCAGCGCCGCCAGGGTCGCGAACTCGAAATAACTGAGTGAGACCTGACCCCTCGTCTCCTCTATTGCACTAAAGGCACGACAAATTTCCAGATCAGAGGCTTCCTCGCCATTTATGTGTATACGTTCATTGAAGCGATGAATATGGGGTGAGGTGTAGGTCCCACAGCTCACGCCCTGGGCGCAGAGCAACGCTTCGAGGCTGGCAACGGTGGTGCCCTTGCCGTTGGTACCGGCGACAGTGACTACCTGCGGTGCGGGAGCGGTGAGTTGTAGCGCGGTGGCCACCTGCTGTACCCGGGCCAGGCCGAGTTCGATCTCTCGCGGGTGGACGCGACTGATATAAGCCAGCCACTGGTCCAGGTTTGCGGGTAGCGCTTCGAGCTCTGTATTCAACTGCCGGTTGCTTGATGCTGGAGTAACTTTTCGAGAATGGAGTGTATCTTCGCGGGCAGGTCTCGGCGATGTACGATCATATCGATGGCCCCGTGTTCCAGCAGGAACTCGCTGCGCTGAAAGCCCTCAGGTAATTTCACCCGCACGGTCTGGCGGATCACGTCGGGACCGGTAAATCCGACCAGGGCGTTGGGTTCGGCAATATTGATGTCTCCCAGCATGGCCAGGCTGGCCGAGACTCCACCATATACTGGGTCAACGAGTACCGAAATGTAGGGCAGCCCGCTCTCACGCATCTTTTCTAGCGCAGCAGAGGTCTTCGCCATCTGCATGAGGGAAATGAGCGCTTCCTGCATACGCGCCCCGCCGCTGGTGGAGAAGCAGATTAGAGGCAATCTCTCACGCAGGCACACATTCACCGCCTGCACGAACTTCTCACCTACCACGGCACCCATCGAACCACCGATAAATCCGAACTCGAAGGCTGCCACCACCGCCGCAGTGCCCTGTACCTTGCCCTTGATGACGACCAGGGCGTCTTTCTCTCCGGTGCCCTTCTGGGCGGCTGACAGGCGGTCCTTGTAGCGCTTGAGATCCTTGAACTTAAGCAGGTCCACGGGCTCCATATCCGCATTCAGCTCTTGCTGGCCTTCAGGGTCCAGGAACAGTTCCAGGCGGCGCCTGGCGGAGATGCGCAGGTGATGGTCGCACTTGGGACAGACCTCGTGGTTCTCGGTGAGGGATTTCTGGTACAGCATGGCATCGCAGCGGGGACACTTTTTCCACAGGCCCTCGGGTACCGCCGCGCGCTTCTTTGAATCACCCCCACCGGTAGAAATTGAGGGCAATAACTTATCAATCCAGCTCACATCAATCCTTTTATATCAGACAGATAAATAAATTACTTAAGGTTATCTATCGCTTTCCGGGCTGACCCGATAACGGCACAGCACTGACTCAGGGAAGCCGCGTCCTGTTGTTCTGTGTCGGCAAGTTTACCGATTTCATTCACCAGCGCACTGCCAATAATCACCCCATCAGAGAGCGCCGCCATGGCCGCCGCGCTAGGCCCGTCTTTTATACCAAAGCCAATGACGATGGGTAAGTCGGTATAGGCTCGCAGACGGCTGATAGACGCGGCCACCGAGTCATGATCGGTGAGCGCAGCTCCCGTTACCCCCTTGAGGGAAACATAGTACAGATAGCCACTGCAATGCTGGATGATATCCCTGGCCCGGGCTTCACCAGTGGTCGGCGCCACCAGGTAGATGGTATCGATATCCCGTTTACGCAGGGCTTCGTGCAGGCCAGCGGACTCGGTAGGCGGCATATCTACCACCAGCACACCATCTACTCCGGCGTCCTGCGCGGCGTCGGCAAACACTTCATAGCCCATGATCTCAATGGGGTTCAGATAGCCCATGAGCACTATTGCCGTTTCCTGGTTACGCGCTCGAAACTGCCTTACCAGCTGCAGGGTATTGGCGAGAGTCACCTTCTTCGCCAGTGCGCGCTCCACCCCAAGCTGTATCACCGGCCCATCGGAGGCGGGATCGCTGAAGGGAATTCCCAATTCGATGATATCTGCTCCCTGCGCCACCAGTTCATCCATGAGCTGGGCACTGCTTGCCAGATTCGGGTCACCCGCGACCAGGTAGGGAATCAGTAATTTGCGGCCATCACCCCTGGCCTTGTTTGCTAGTTCTTGCAATCGACTCATTTTAAAGACTCACAGACTACAGCGAGATGCCCTCGATTCGGGCCACGGTCTCAATATCCTTGTCACCACGACCGGAGAGATTAACCACCAGGTTTTGCTCGGGCTTCATAGTGCTCGCCAACCTGGTGGCATAGGCCACGGCATGGCTCGATTCAAGCGCAGGAATAATGCCTTCCATGCGGGTTAGTTGATGGAAGGCCTGCAGGGTCTCCTCGTCGGTCGCCGCCACATAGTGCACCCTGCCGAGGTCTTTTAGCCAGGCATGCTCGGGTCCGACACCCGGATAATCGAGACCGGCCGAGACAGAATGGGTATCCTGTATCTGACCACCCTCGTCTGTCATCAGGTAGGTGCGATTGCCATGCAACACACCGGGTTTGCCAGCGCTCAATGGCGCCGCGTGTTCACCAGTTTCCAGGCCATGGCCACCGGCTTCCACACCATACATGGCTACTTCCCTGTCATCTATGAATGGGTGAAACAGGCCTATGGCGTTGGAGCCGCCGCCCACGCAAGCCACCAGTGCATCGGGCAGCTTGCCGAACTCTTCCAGTGCCTGTGCCTTTACTTCCCTGCCAATCACACATTGAAAGTCCCTTACCAGTTGCGGATAAGGGTGAGGGCCCGCCACAGTGCCGATGATGTAATAGGTGTTATCCACATTGGTTGCCCAATCGCGCAACGCTTCATTCATGGCATCTTTCAAGGTGCGGGAACCGGATTCGACGGCAACCACATGTGCGCCCAACAACTTCATGCGATAGACATTTGGTGCCTGCCGCTTGATGTCCTCTGCGCCCATGTAGACATAGCACTCCAGCCCCAGACGGGCTGCCACGGTAGCGCTCGCCACACCGTGCTGCCCTGCTCCCGTTTCCGCGATGATACGGGTCTTACCCATATACTTGGCGAGCAAGGCCTGGCCGATCGTATTGTTTACCTTGTGGGCACCGGTATGATTCAGGTCTTCCCGCTTCAGGTAGATCCTGGCGCCACCGCAGGCCTGGGTAAGGCGTTCGGCGAAATACAAGGGTGACGGACGTCCCACATAGTGCTTTAGCTCATATTCATATTCCTGCCAGAATGCGGGATCCCTGGACAGTTTATTGTAGACGGCAGCCAGTTCTTCAACAGCCGTAATCAGGGTTTCACCGACAAATATCCCGCCATAGGGCCCGAAATGACCCTTGCTGTCTGGACCCGTGTAGTGCTCTGTGAGCTTCTCTGTACTAGACACTCTTGCTTCCTGTGTTAATCAATTACTGCACTTCGCGTTTGGCGGCATGTATGAATCGTGCCAGCCTGTCCATGTCCTTGACGCCATGGGAGGCCTCGACCCCGGAGCTGACATCGACGCCGAACGGGTTAACCTCGGCGATCGCGTCCCGCACGTTGTCGGCGTTGAGACCACCGGCCAGCACCACCGGCTGATTGGTCGACTGCACGATGGCTGCCGCCATTTCCCAGTCGAAAGTCTTGCCTGTGCCACCTGGCACGTCTCTTTGATACTTGTCGAGGAGTATCATTTTCGCCGCCTCGTGCGCTGCGATCTCCTCTCGGGCCTGTTCGACTGACTGCACCCGTACCGCCTTCATATAGGGTGTACCGAAGCTGGAGCAGAACTGCTGGCTTTCATTGCCGTGAAACTGCAGCAGATTAATGATGCCGTCCTGCAGACTTGCCTCTACCAGCTGCGGCTCCGGATCGACGAACAGCGCCACCTTGCGCAGGCTGTCATCGATACCCGCAAATATCTCAGCAATCGCAGTCACCGCGATGGCGCGGGGACTTGGCGCATACAGCACTACACCGATGGCATCGGCCCCCAGTTGGGCCGCTGCCATTGCATCTTGAGCTCGGGTGGTGCCGCAGATTTTGGTCCAGATTTCAGACACGGCGGATAGACATCATCGCGAAAAGAGTAATAGTACCAAAAGCCTCGGCCCGGCACTATTCCAGCTCCGCCGGGCCGCTACCGTTCGCGCCCCGCCTAGAACCCATGACAGCCCTTGCTTCGCCTGGCCTACTGGCCAGCCAATCCAGTCACCAGCAAGGGCACTCGCCTGCACAGAGGCAGCCCGCACCCGGCCGGGTAGTCCACTTCGACCAGGTAGAGGCCTTCAGGCGGCGCGGTCATGGCGGCCTGGGTCCGGTCCCGTGCCTGCAATAGCTCCCTGATCCAGTCCGGATCTCGCTCACCCCTGCCCACAACCATTAACGATCCTACGATATTGCGCACCATGTGCTGGAGAAAGGCGTTGGCATGGATATCGAAAACCAGCAAGGATCCGTGTTGCCACCAACATGTACTGAATACGTTACGATTCGGAGAATTGGATTGGCAGCCAGCGGCACGGAAGCTGGTGAAATCCCGCTCTCCTGACAGGTGTGCTGCCGCCTTTTCCATGGCCTGCACATCCAGCGCCTTGCGCACATGGGTCACGTGATTGTAATACATGGCAGAAGCCACCTCAGCCTGGTGAATCAGGTAGAAATAGCGCCGGCCTGTGGCTGAGAAGCGAGCGTGGAAGTCGCCATCCACCTCGTGACTCCAGATCACCCTGATCGTTGGTGGAAGCAGACTGTTGACTCCCCTCACCCAGGCCTTGTCACCGCGATCTATCGGGGAATCGAAATGTACAAGTTGGGAGGTGGCGTGGACACCAGCGTCAGTGCGGCCTGCGCAATGAACTGTAATGGGATGGTCGGCCACCTGGGACAGTGCTGCCTCCAGATTTGCCTGAACTGTGGGAAGGTCTGGTGAGGACTGTCTCTGCCAACCAGAATAGGCAGAGCCGTCGTATTCGATCGCGAGGGCAATACGATGCCCGCTGGATCCCGACTCAGTTGGATCGGTCATGATTATTTTGCCAAGGGCGGCGACTAGCCTTCGGAGCTATCGATTGAGGCCATCAATTCCCTAGCTTCCTTGACTTGCTCGTCTGTACCTTCTGCGATGACTTCCTGCAATATCTCCCTGGCGCCATCGGCATCTCCCATCTTCTGATAGGCATAGGCCAGTTCCAGTTTCGTTGCAGTCTCTTCATCGTCGGAAAGAAGGTCAACCTCTTCCACGTCGTCCACAGACTCGATTTCTACGCCGTCATCATCGTCATCGTCTGCGAGGAAGTCCAGGTCATCATCGTCATCGGCCGCGGCGGGTAATACAGAATCGTCGTCGATGGCATCGAAATCGATCTCGACATCATCGTCGCTATCAGTATCGGTATCCTTGTCTTCCAGTCCCTCGAAGGCGGAATCCAGGTCTAGCACATCGTCGTCATCATCGGCACTCTTCGGTTCAAGCTCTGGCGAACCAGTTTCCAGTTCATCGAGATCGAAATCGAAGTCATCGACTGTAGTCTCGGCTGCCGCTTCTGCCTGTCCTTCTTTCTGCGCTTTTTCAGCGGGTTCGATGACCGTCGTGGAGGATGATTCGTCGATATCGAATTCGAAGGATTCAATGTCATCGACGGCCTCGCCCTCAGGCTTGGCATCGTCTGCTTGCCGCACTTCAGCCTTGTCATCTTCTCCGAAATCAAAGTCCATCAGTTTGTCAGCGTCGATCTCGACTTCCGGCTCAGGTTCCTTCGGAGCCTCGGGCTTCAAATCATCAACATCGAACGAGAACGTCTCTATGTCGAGGTCCTCTTTATCTTTCGCGGCATCCTTCTTCTGTTCCTGCGCGCTATCGCCGCCCATGTCACCGGCATCGAACTCGAAGGATTCGATTTCCAGGTCATCAGCATCTTTGCTGCTGCCGCTGGCCAATTCTGCTTTATCTCCGTCATCGTCGAGATCGAGCAAAACATCCAGGTCCAGATCTTCTGATTCTTCGTCCTGCCCTGCTTTTACTTCTTCCTTGGCCGGGGCAGTATCCTCTTCAAAGACCAAGTCGTCAGAGCCTGAATCGATCTCGTCAGAAGCATCATCGGCTTTGTCTTCTGCCTCGCCTGCTTCTTCGTCGTCGCCCCCAAGATCGAATGTGAGATCCATATCATCTCCGTCGATATCGAGGTCGGCATCTGCCTGCTTGTTCTCGTCAGTCGCGGCGCTTTTACCTGCTTCGGTAGCAGGTTTTGAGTCCTGCTCTTCCATCTCATCGGAGAAATCGAGATCGATATCGTCACTGTGCGAGTCGAAAGAATCCAGATCGATACCCAGATCATCCAGGAATGATGTCTCTTCTTCGTCATCTTCAGCGGCTGTCTCTACCGGGACTGGTTCTGAGGATGAGTCTTTCGCATCGTCTTCAGCGCCAAATGCAAATGTATCGAGCTCATCGTCCTCTTTCTGAGCTGGCGCTTCGATGCCGTATTTTTCTCGCAACTGGCTGACGTCCCGATCCAGTCGTGGGCTCTTTTCGTCAGCGATGATCTTCGCTTCCGCTTCGAAGGCTTCCATATTGCCGTCGAGAGCCAACACATCCATCAGCTTCATACGCAGCGCCGATTCATTATCACCCTCTGCGATAGCCTCGCGCAGGAGATCAGCCGCCTGGGCATATTGTTCATGAGCAATGAGGATCTCGGCCTGGGCAACGGGATTGCCGTCCAACTCGTCCCCTTCATCGTCCGCAGACGTATCGCCTTCATCATCATCTTCTTCTTCGTCGCCGGTACCTGCGGCAGCGAGAATGTCATCCAGTTCCTGATCGAAATCCGATCCATCATCACTGTCTGAATCCGCTGCGGTTACTCGCTTGACTGGCTTCGCAACAGCTTCGGTACCAGCATCAAATTCCTGTTCGGCGAGTTCGTCGAGTTCATCCTCTTCGCGAGCCCCCGATGCCTTGTTGCGACGCAGCAGCAATACCACCAGCAGCAGCACTACCAGAACCACACCGAAGATCATCATCATGGTGTTGCCGGTGAGGATGCGCATGATGTCATTCATCAGGTCACCACCCTGTGGTTGCTGCTCGAATTCTGCCTGCGCTGCCGCAATGGCTGCCTGGGCCGCTGCCTCTGCTTCTGCGTCGGCCGCTGCCTGGGCAATGGATTCCTGAAGCTGGGCCAGCTGCAAGTCCTGCAGGCGAATGAGTTCCTCTGCTGCGGCAACCTGCTGTTCGAGGTCGGCCAACCTGGAATCGAGTTCTTCGCGTTCTATTCTTGCCCGGTCAGCCTCTTCCTGCCGCAGCGCCAATTGGTTTTCCAACTGGGCGATACGACGATCCAGCTCGGCATTCTCTTCATCATCCAGGCCACCACCGCCAGCCGTGGCGTCGATAGCGTCATCGGCACTGACCACACTCAGCTGACCGCCTGGCTGATCCTGGTCAGGTGTGGCACTGGAGGGGGCTGCCAGGGGCTGCACATCGGTAAAGGCCTGGTTCTGCCTGCTAACCTCTGCTACTGCATCGGCGGCATCAATGGATTCGATTTCCTCGCGGCTCGGTACACGCAATACCTGACCGCTGCGCATACGATTGATGTTGCCGTCGATAAAGGCGTCCGGGTTCAACTCCTGCAGGGCCAGCATGGTTTGCTGCAGAGACACAGAGCTGTCGGGACGCACCTGCTCCGCGATGGAAGTCAGTGTGTCCGCGGCACTGGTGGTAATTGTTTCGGGCTCAACGGGCTCTTCCGGTTCCGGCGCAGCGGCTACTTCGATCGGAGCCGGTTCCGGCGCGGCCTGCGGCGTAACCTGCTCTTCTTCCATCACCTCATCGGCAGCAGGCGCTGCTATAGCGACTTCCTCGGCAAGCGCAGGCTCTTCCGCGACAGCTTCTTCTTCGACTTCAGCCGCAGCAGATTCCGGCACAGGCTCCTGAACCTGTGCGGGCTCCTCTTCGACGGGCTCGGGCTCAACCGCAGCGGGTGCTGCCGGCTCGGGCTCCGGGGCAATGATCTCTGGCTCCAGGATCGGTGCCACTGATGAGGAAGGCGCAACCGGAGTGGACGGCGTGGAATCCACAAATGCTTGATCGACGGCATTGCTCGGCGACGCATTATTGACAGGCGGTTGCAACACCGGGCTGATGGGACGACGTACCTGGGCGCTGTCACTGTTTCCGGGCTGATCGTCGAATACAGGCAGATCCATGATGATCGTGTGCTCGCTCAGCAGACGGCCATTAGGCCAGCGGGTTTCGAGAATAAAGCTCAGATAGAGTTCGCGTACCACCTGGTTGGTGCTGAGGATGACGAAGTTACCACCCGCCGTTTCCTCTACCCGGAACCGGACATTGGACAGGAATCCGGTGCGATCGATGTTAAAACGGGCAAAATCGTCCACCGAGGCCATCTGTACGGTGACGTCCTGGAGCCGGGTATTCCCCAGATCCAGAATCTCGATTCTGACCCTAAGCGGTTGATTTAGATAGGATTCTACGGTTACAGTGCCGAGTCCGAGCGCATAAACCTGGGATGCCAGACTGCCCAGCAGAATGGCGAGCGCAAAAACAGATTTACGTAGCATAGTCCCTTGTTCTCTTGCTGCTCTGGATCGTAGCCAATTAGCCTGATAGCGGTACTCTAAAGCGATTGAGACCGATTGCAGCGAACTCACCGGTGTTTTCCCGGCTTTTCACCGCCCAGCCGCAGCCTGAATTCCGTATCCGCTGCGGCAGTTTCGGCTTAACTGGCATTGCCCCCGAATTGTTTTCGCCGATCCGTAATCGGCTTACCGTGTAATATTAGCCGTGCTTTATTAAGATAGTTTCTTCACTAGGGCTTGCAAGTATTCATTACAAGTAGCTTTTTATCAACTCTTCAGCGATCTGAATCGAGTTCAAAGCCGCCCCTTTGCGCACATTATCGGCCACTACCCACAGATTTAGACCATTAGGCATCGAGATATCCTGCCGAATCCTGCCCACGAAAACTGCGTCCTGGCCCGCAGAATCGACGAAAGCCGTGGGATAGCCACCACTTTCCCTGCGATCGATAACTGTCACGCCGGGCGCGCCTTGCAACAGCTTCTGGGCCTCTTCCGCGGTGATTGGCTTGTGAGTCTCTATCTGGACGGCCTCGGAATGGCCATAGAACACAGGGATCCGGACACATGTAGCGCTCACTTCGATGCTGTCATCGCCAAAGATCTTGCGGGTTTCCCAGTTCATCTTCATCTCTTCCTTGGTGTAACCGTTCTCCAGGAAGACATCGATGTGGGGCAAGGCATTGAATGCGATCTGCACCGGATACACCTTGGCTTCCGCATCCTTGCCGTTCAGCAAGTCGGCGGTCTGCTTGGCCAACTCCTCTATCGCCTCCTTGCCGGTACCGGACACGGCCTGATAGGTAGCAACGCTGATGCGCTTGATACCTACTGCATCGCGTATCGGTTTCAGGGCGACAAGCATCTGAATTGTCGAGCAATTTGGATTGGCTATGATGTTGCGATTGGTGTATTCCGCAATCTTTTCCGGGTTCACCTCGGGCACCACCAGGGGAATATCGTCGTCATAGCGGAAATGCGAGGTGTTATCGATCACCACGCAGCCTGCAGCTGCGGCCTTCGGCGCGTATTCGGCAGAGACGCTGCCCCCGGCGGAAAACAGGCCTATGGGAGTCTGGCTGAAGTCAAAGTCCGCCAGGTTCTGCACCATGACTGGCCTGTTGCGAAACATCACTGTAGAGCCCGCAGAACGCTCGCTGGCCACGGGATACAGGGTATCCACGGGGAAATCCCGTTGTTCCAGGATGTTGATCAGGGCTTCGCCCACGGCACCAGTTGCACCGACGACGGCTACATTAAACTTTTTCATTAAAAAAATCTCTTATCATTATGTTTTAAAACAAAATAATGGGTCAGGCTATCTAAAATATCAATGCATACGCCTCACGGCGTAGTGAAATACCAGGGCGCCGTCGTTCGCCACTGGCTTTCAAACTCCCGTATTTTGTCACTATCCTGCAGGGTTATCCCGATGTCATCCAGGCCCTCGACCAGGCACTGTTTGCGGAAGGAATCCACCTCGAAGTTCAGCACCGTGCCGTCAGGCTTGCGAATTTCCTGGGCTGGCAGGTCAATGGTCAGGCTATAGCCCGGGTTGGCTTCCACCTCATCGAACAGGGCATCGATAACATCCCGTGGCAGTACGATTGGCAGCAAACCATTCTTGAAACAGTTATTGAAGAAGATATCCGCATAGCTGGGGGCGAGGATGGCTCGGAAGCCATAGTCGTCCAGCGCCCACGGGGCATGCTCTCTGGAGGAGCCGCAGCCGAAATTGTCACGCGCCAGCAGCACCGAGGCCCCGGCGTACCTGGGCTGGTTGAGCACAAAGTCCGGATTCAGGGGGCGCTTGCTGTTGTCGGCATCGGGCTCACCCTTGTCCAGGTAGCGATGTTCATCAAACAGGTTAACCCCAAAGCCACTGCGCTTGATGGACTTCAGGAACTGCTTGGGGATGATGAAATCTGTATCCACATTGGCCCTGTCCAGGGGTAGTACGATGCCAGTTTCTTGATTAAATTTTTTCATGATAGTCAGTTACTTAAAGAATCTATTTCAGGTTTAGCCTAAATCACGGACATCAACGAAGTGTCCATGCACCGCCGCCGCTGCCGCCATGGCCGGACTCACCAGGTGGGTACGTCCGCCGAAGCCCTGCCGGCCCTCGAAATTGCGGTTGGAGGTAGACGCGCAGTGTTTGCCCGCGCCCAGTTGGTCGGCATTCATGGCCAGGCACATGGAGCAACCAGGCTCCCTCCACTCAAGGCCCGCAGCCTCGAATATCTTGTCCAGTCCCTCCGCTTCCGCCTGTTGCTTTACCAGACCGGAGCCAGGCACCACCAGCGCCAATTCGACGCTGTCAGCCTTGCGCTTGCCGGCGACCACCTTGGCGGCCTCCCGCAGGTCTTCGATGCGGGAGTTGGTGCAGGAGCCAATGAACACGCAGTCCAGTTTGATGTCCCGGATCGCCGTGCCACCCTGCAAGCCCATATATTTCAAGGCCTGTTCGATGTTTTGACGCTTGGTCTCGTCCTTTTCCTGGCTCGGATCGGGAATGGTGCCGTTCACCGATGCCACCATCTCTGGTGAGGTGCCCCAGGTTACCTGTGGCTCGATGTCTGCGGCGTCGAGTTCTACCACAGCATCCCACTGTGCATCTTCGTCGCTTACCAACTGACTCCAGGCTGCTGCAGCTTCATCCCACATCGCCCCCTTCGGCGCAAAGGGGCGACCCTCTATGTAATCCAGGGTGGTTTGGTCCACAGCCACAAGCCCGGCGCGGGCGCCCGCCTCGATGGCCATATTGCATACGGTCATACGCCCTTCCACACTGAGATTGCGGATCGCCTCGCCACCAAATTCGATGGTATAGCCCGTACCACCTGCGGTACCGATACGGCCGATGATGGCCAGCACGATGTCCTTGGCGGTCACGCCAGTCCTGAGTTGCCCGTCAACCCTCACCAGCATGTTCTTCATCTTCTTCTGCATCAGGCACTGGGTCGCCAGCACATGCTCCACTTCCGAGGTACCGATACCATGGGCCAGGGCACCCAGGGCGCCGTGGGTAGAGGTGTGGCTGTCTCCGCAGACGATGGTCATGCCCGGCAGGGTAATGCCCTGCTCCGGCCCCACTACATGCACGATACCCTGGCGCAGGTCATTCATGCCCAGCTCGAAGATGTTGAATTCCCTACAGTTATCATCGAGTGTGGAGACCTGGATCTTGGACACTGGATCCTTGATACCTTCCAGCCCTTGGGCCCGCTCATCGCGGGTGGTGGGGATGTTGTGGTCCGGAGTGGCGTAGTTGGCATCGGCACGCCAGGGTTTCCTGCCAGCCAGACGCAGCCCTTCGAAAGCCTGGGGCGAGGTGACCTCGTGAATCAGGTGCCTGTCGATGTAAATCAGGGAGGTACCATCCTCTCGCCGCTGCACCAGGTGGGCTTCCCAAATCTTGTCGTATAAAGTCTTGCCGCTCATCTTGTTTACCACTTAATTCTTTGGATTTATTACAAGCTATATCTATTTGATTTAAATATGTTAATTACTACCATTACTAGCGAAGATCGGCATTCTGGGCGCGATCCCGCAGCAGGTGATCCATCAATACCAGCGCCAGCATGGCCTCGGCAATCGGGGTGGCGCGAATACCCACACAGGGATCGTGCCGCCCGGTCGTGATCACTTTGCTGGCCTCACCCCGAATATTGATGGATTGCCCGGGAATACGGATGCTGGAAGTGGGCTTCAGAGCCATGTGGACCAGGATATCCTGGCCGCTGGAAATCCCTCCCAGTACGCCACCCGCGTTATTGCTGAGAAAACCATCGGGAGTAATCTCATCCCGGTGTTCCGAGCCCTTCTGGGTAACGCAGTCGAAACCGGCACCGATCTCCACCCCCTTCACCGCATTGATACTCATCATGGCCTTGGCGATATCGGCATCCAGCCGGTCAAATACCGGCTCGCCCAGCCCGACCGGCACCGAAGTGGCCTGTACCGTGATGCGCGCACCGATGGAATTACCCTCCTTGTTGAGGGCAGCCATATAGGCTTCCATTTCTGCCACCTTGCCGGGATCCGGGCAGAAGAACGGATTGTTTTCGATCTCTTCCAGCACCACCTGCTCGATGGCAATAGGCCCAAGCTGACTCAGGTAGCCCTGGATCTCAATACCGCAGCTCTGGCGCAGGTATTTCTTGGCGATGGCCCCCGCTGCTACCCGCATGGCGGTTTCCCGTGCGGAAGAACGACCGCCACCGCGATAGTCCCGGATACCGTACTTCTTGTGGTAGGTATAGTCGGCATGGGCGGGCCGAAACTGATCCTTGATCTTGCTGTAGTCTTTGGAGCGCTGATCCGTGTTTTCGATGAGCAATCCAATGGGCGTGCCGGTGGTTTTACCCTCGAAAACGCCGGAAAGTATCCGCACGGCGTCGTCTTCCCTGCGCTGGGTGGTAAATCGTGACTGGCCAGGTTTACGCCGATCCAGGTCACGCTGCATATCCTCTTCGCACAGCTCCAGTCCCGGCGGACAGCCATCCACCACGCAGCCGAGTGCAGGCCCGTGGCTCTCACCAAAGCTGCTTACCGTGAAGAGTTTTCCGAAACTGTTACCTGACATAATGCCTCAGTTAGCTGTTGGCCTGGCTCCGTAAGCGAACAATGCCGCAACGACTGGATTTACTGCCACGGCAACTGGAAACAGAGCCTTGGCGGGAAGAGCTTGCGAAGGTTCAACGAGGGTGGCGAATCGCCGGCAGGGCCAAAAAAGGCGTGCATTGTACACTAATTGAGTTGCTCCCTGTAATGTTGAAGCTGCTCCCGTGTAATCGCCATCACACCCTCCCCGCCCTGCTCGAATTCCAGCCAAAGCAAAGGCACGTCCCGCAGACGCTCAGCCAGGCGCTCAGCGCTGTAACCCACCTCCATCACCAGCAGACCATGCTCCTCCAGGTAGTCTGCAGCCTGCCGCAGAATACGCAGAGGTATCTGCAACCCATCCTCTTCACTAAGCAAGCCAAGACCAGGCTCATGCTCAAACTCCGCTGGCAGGCTCTTGATCTCGGCCGCGGATACATAGGGCGGATTGGTCACGATCAGCTCATAACGACCGGATACCCGTTCAAACAGGTCCGACTGCAAGACCCGCACCCGGTCGGAGGTGCCATGTCGATCACTATTCGCGCTTGCCAGCTGTAGGCAAAGCTCATCGATATCCACCAGGTCTACGCTGGCGGTCGGGAAATTCATGGCACAGGCGATGCCGATACAGCCACTGCCAGTACACAGGTCCATGATCCGCGAGGGAGCCCCCTGCAGCAACCCGGCGAAGCCATTCATGATGAGTTCGGCTATAGGAGATCGGGGAATCAGTGCGCGCGGATCACAATGAAATGGCAAACCACAGAACCACGCCTCCCCCAGTATGTAGGCTACCGGCTCACGATTCCTGATCCTACGCGACACACGCTCATCCAGGAGGCGGACCTCCTCCTCATCCAGATCCCGATCAGCAAGCTCGAGGCTCAGGCCATAGTCGATACCCAGGCTGCCATAGACCAGATAGACAGACTCATCCAATGCATTGCCTGTGCCGTGGGCGAAACACAAATCCGCAGATTCAAAATCCGCCGCAGTGTTGCTGATGTACTGCTGTAATCTCACAAAGTTGCCGCCCTGGGAAATCCGGATGCAGGAATGAAGCGTAAAGCACTTTCTTCGGGCAATTCAAAGCTTTACCTCCACCTCGGTTTATCGTAGTTTTAGCCCAAAAATTTAAGGTAGCAAGCAGGAATCTCACCCATGGATCAGTCCTTCCTAGACATCATCAAGGCAATCGGCGAAGACCCGGAACGTCCGGGCCTGCTCGATACACCACATCGAGCCGCCAATGCCATGCGCTTCCTGATGCAGGGCTACTCCATAGATATCGATGAACTGATCAATGGCGCCCTGTTTCCTTGCCAGACCGATGAAATCATTATCGTCAAAGACATTGAACTCTACTCGATGTGCGAGCATCACATGCTGCCTTTCATCGGCAAGTGCCATGTGGCCTATCTTCCGAAGGACAAGGTCATCGGCCTCTCAAAGATTGCACGCATAGTCGATGCCTTTGCGCGCAGATTACAGATCCAGGAAAACCTGACCAGCCAGATTGCCGAATGCATCGTCGATAAAACCGGGGCGGCTGGAGCGGGTGTCATCATAGAAGCACAGCATATGTGCATGATGATGCGCGGCGTGGAAAAACAGAATTCCGTGATGACCACATCCTGCATGCTGGGGGCCTTCCGTAACAGCCCGAGCACACGCAACGAATTCCTGTCTCTTATTCGCTAACCGGGCGCAGCACCAGTTCCACCCTTTCCGAACAGTTTTCCCCGATACAGCTCGGGGCAAGCGGCCCCACTCCCCTCGCCAGCAGTCGATTGCCATCGACCCCCAGATTGATCAGCCCCTGGCGCACGGTCTGGGCCCTGATCATGGACCGGTTAATCAATTGTTCCAGGTCCTGGTCACCACCCAGATGGGCCACAAGATAGAAGTTCATGCCAGTATTGCTGTTGAGTTCCCGGG
Organism: Pseudomonadota bacterium; assembly: GCA_027621405.1. Taxonomy (GTDB): domain Bacteria; phylum Pseudomonadota; class Gammaproteobacteria; order Pseudomonadales; family Pseudohongiellaceae; genus UBA9145. The sequence goes on from JAQCBT010000005.1 coordinate 197,253, forward strand.
CCAGGGCATCCAGCTCGGCATTATCCGTTAACTGGCGATCATTGATGAAGGTAATGCCGGGCAATATGGCACTGCCCTGCTCGCTGACCTCATCGAGAATCTGGGTACTCAGCAATTCGACCGGCGGAGCGGTTCCAGCTTCCTGAATGACTTCCAGATAGGCGAGTAGTTGGCGATTACCGCGGGTAATGATATAGAGAACCATATGCGCCGGATCCCCCATGGATGCAGGTGTGCGCATGGCGATGTAGTACTGGTTACGTTCTGGCCCATAGAGTACCCGGTTCTGGAAAATATCGTTGGCCCAGTAAACGCTGCTGCCGCAGTCCCTTCCTGCGCAGGAATAGAGGACATCGTACCCCTTGTCACGTATCTGCTCCTGGAAGAAATCGTAGACATCTTCACCATTAAACTCTTCAGAGATCTCATAGATGATCTTTGTAACATCGCCACGCAGGCGCTCAGATTCTCCGGGCACGACTACACCTCGGGTTCGGGCCAGGCTCCCGAGAATGAGCCGGTAGTTACTATCCGGCTCGAACTCCAGGTCTGAGATCTGGGAATCGGGAAAACGGTCGATTAACGGATGGTCTGCACCCTGTCCATGAGCAGAGGGCAACAAAAGGCTTGCCAGCAGAGTTGGCAGCAGTGACTTGAGGATATTTGCATTGATCATCATTGGCATTGGTATGTTACTGATTCTTAAGCTTAAGCCCCCGGTCTTCAGAAGCTCCCTGACAGCGGGGTAAAACCCCTCCCGATAGTGACCTTAAGGTACCAACATATAGTGCATGTCTGCAAAACCAGGTGCGACCACCTTGCTTTCCAGGCACACGAGATTGCTGGTGCCCAACTGCCTGCTATTCACTTCGCCATCCACCAGCAAACTGAACAGGTCAGAGAATAGCGGATTGTGACCCACAAGCAGCACAGAATTCACATTCGTGGTTTCGGCCAGATCATCAAGAAGACTCAACAGCTTGCGTACATCGCTGTCCGGAACGAGGCTGTCCGTTTCATTGAATCGAAGTTGGCCGAGAACAGATTGCAGGTCGTCGGCCGTCTGCCGCGCCCGCAGATAGGGGCTGCACAGCGCGAGGTCTATCTCGGGACCTCGCCCCGGGTGTTTGTTGGCGAATTGCCTGGCGACTCCGAGATTGTCCAGCCGACCGCGATCGGTTAGTTCTCTCTCGCGATCGGTAGCTGCCTGCATACCGGCCTGGCCGTGTCGTTGTAGGTAGATAAGCATCGTTGCCCGCTTTATTTCCGCAATGTCAGTCTACCCCGCCCGGCCTATTCATTTGCCGTTTGCTTACCTTCTTCGCCATCACTCTCCTCGGATGAGGATGCGGATTTCGTCTTCTTGCTGACCGCAGACTTCTTTCTGGCCGCTGTCTTCTTCTTGGCGGTTTTCTTCGCGGCTGACTTCTTGCTGGCAGGCTTGTCGCTCTTTGTCGAAGACGCCGGGTCATCATCGGGTCCCGCGCCATAGGTGAACTCGGGAAAGTCCTTGAACGGGAACGGCTTGTCTTCAGTGTTGTAGGTGACGAAACTCAATAGCTGGTGAACAAACTCCGCAAGGGCGCCACCCAGACCACGAAGTTTTTCATTGTCTTCGCCGGTGATGATGGCGAACAATGCCTGTACCAGAGCGATAACAAACAATACCGGCACAATTACCACGTACAGCAGCAGGGCGTAGCCAATCATGAACACGATACGAATCCATGCCGACGGCTCCTGCAAGTTATCTACAATATCGTCCAAATCTTCTGACATGATCAATCCTCTTGATTTCCCGCGTGTCTAACTCAGGTTTTTTTCCCTGCTGGCAGCGAACTCCACATCCAGCGCCTGTTCGCTCAGCATCAATGAAGAAATAATACTGCGAATGGTCTCACCTTCGTAAATAATTCGATACAGGCCCGTGGCCAAAGGCATGTACACACCTAGTTCTTCCGCCTTCTCGGCCACCAGCTTTACCGTGTTCACCCCCTCAGCAGTCTGCCCAACTTCTGCGGTCGCCTCCTCGATGGATTTGCCAGAGCCCAGGGCCTGTCCGATGCGAAAATTTCGGCTAAGGGGTGTAGAGCAGGTTACGACCAGGTCACCTACCCCGGAGAGACCGAGAAAGGTCATCGGGTCAGCGCCCAGCTCTCGTCCGAAACGCGCCATCTCCGTCAGGCTACGCGTAACCAGCATGCTGTTGGTGTTATGTCCCATGCCCAATGCATCGGCCATTCCGGCAATGATGGCATAGATATTTTTCAGGGACCCACCAAGCTCTACCCCAAACATATCATCGTTGGTGTATACCCTGAAATGGTCGCTCTTGAGCAATTCCTTGATCTTCTCACGGACTTCTTCATCGCTGCTGGCGATAACCGTACCTGTGAGGTGCCCCTTTGCGATTTCCTTGGCCAGGTTCGGACCGCTGAGCACACCAATCCTTGAACCCGGAGATTCCTCGGCCAGGATCTGGCTCATGAGCATGAAGGTGCCAGCCTCGATCCCCTTGGTCGTACTGATCAGGATGGCCTCAGGTGAGGTGAACTGCACCAGTTGTTGCACGACATTACGAAATGATGTGCTGGGTACCGCGACGAACACCACGCTGGCACCGTCGACAGCCGCCTTCATATCATGGGTTGCCACCACCCTGTCGCTGAGTATATAGCCGGGAAGATAGTGCGGGTTTTCGTGACGCTCATTGACCTCGGAGGCAATTTCCTCGCTACGCATCCAGAAGTGCACATCATTGTTGTTTAGCGCGATGATATTGGCGATAACCGTGCCAAAACTACCACCACCAATTACGGCTACCTTGCTCACCGGGGCTGAGCTCCTTTCAGGAATAGGGATGTGCTGATCATGATATGCGCTCCGTAAGGCAATACCAAGGCGGCAGAATTGTCACCGATCAAGCCTTTCGACGCACCTTCAGGGTGAGCGGCCACTGAATCTCCCGTTGTGCCTGTTCGCCCCACAAGTCAGTCAGGGGCTTTTCTATCGCTTCTACCGGGTTGCTGCCCTTTTCGCGTTGATAGCGTTGTACCGCGGACCAGGAATTGAGATATGCCAGAACCTGTTCTATCGACCAGCACTTGCTTAGCTTGAAACTCGGTGCCTGGATCTCCTGAAAAGGGAAATCGTAGCCAGCATAGCCGTCTTCCACCATCCGTCTTTCGGGAGTCCAATAGCTGCCGATAATGTCCTCGTACAAATAACCGATTAGTGAATCGATGTCTGGGGAGATGCTGTGAATGCCATAGCTCCATGCTGCGAATATCGCTCCCGGCTTCAGAACCCGATCCAGCTCTTCACAGAAGCTGTCGAAGTCGAACCAGTGCAGTGCCTGAGCCACGGTAAGCATATCAGCGCACTGATCCGGTACCGGAAGTCGTTCGGCAACGGCTACAACACGAACAAGTTTTTCATTATCCTCTCCTGCGCCTGCATACTGCTTAAGTTGCTCAGCGCTGGCATCGGTCATGAGCACCCTGTCGAAATACTTCAGCAAACTCCCGGTAGCCTGACCGTTCCCGGATGCACAATCGATGGCCAGCACCGACCCGGCGCACTGCACCGACAGAAATTCAAATAATTCCTCTGGATAGGAAGGCCGGGCGCTGGCATACAGTGCTGCGTGCCCGGAGAAGTGGTCATGAAAACCCATAACTCAGGTACTTTCCCCATTAATGAGTTCGATCCGGTTGGACTGCACGAATACCAGGGCATCGTAGATGCGATCCGCCACCGCCTTGGGAGTAATGGAGGCGCCGACAAACTGGTCATACTCCCGATCAGCGCCGATGCTGGTCCAGGTGACGCCGAGAATATTGCGCATGGCCTTGCCGGAAAACTCTTCCATCCAGCGTGATTCAATCACGTCTACCACACCATACAATTCATCGGTGTCCACATCGGAGACTACCCGCGCGGCACCGATACGGCCGAACATGTCCACCGACACCAGCAGGTCCACCCTGCCATTAAAACCATCGTCGGCACTAGCGGGGACAGCAACGGCTACTACCTCCCCATCCTTGCGCGCACGATAGGCCAGGCGGTCACGCTGCAAACCCAATAGCTGCTGGCTCACGAGATGGGGATGATCTGTATTCGCGGGAATCAGGTAACTGTCTATGACGACGTCGTTATCGTAGGAACCAGCAACAAAGAACTGTTTCAGGTTCTGCCGATCAAACTCCAGCCGCCGCGCCTGTTGCGCGTCGGCGACGAAGAAGCCCAGGCCACCAAGAACCAGCAGTAGTACAAGCAGACCGATCGCAGGCTTAATCATCCTGAGAGACCATGTGAATAACGATGTGATTGGAGCCGTGGCTGCGCTGTGGCTAGACGAAGGCAGCGATTGATTCTATCAAGTCCATGACCGGTGCGGGATACACACCCAGCACGAGCAGCAGCAGCAACAAGATGGACAATACACCATAGGCACTGAAGCTTTCCATGCCGCCGACCCGGAAGCTGACCTGCTCCGGTGCGGGCAGCACCATACGGTAGACGATACGCAGGTAGTAATAGAGACCAATACCGCTGCCTATGATCAACACGCTCAGCAATACCCAGAGCGCCGCTTCCACACCCGCGAAGAACAGGTAGAACTTGCCGATGAATCCCACTGTGAGTGGGATGCCAGCCAGGGACAACAGCATTCCGGTGAAGATCACCGCCAGCCATGGGTCGCGCCAGAACAGGCCCTGGTAGTCTGCAATGACATCGAACTCCTTCTCCGAGGAAGACACCACCGACGCTACCCCGAAGGCACCGAGTGACATCACTACGTAGGCCAACAGATAGAATGTGACCGCCTCGATACTGACCGTGCCTTCACTGTAATAGCTGGCGATGATAGCGATCAGTATGTAGCCCATGTGCGCGATGGACGAATAGGCGAGAATACGCTTGAGGTTATCCTGTAACAGGGCCAGCAGGTTGCCGGCAAGAATTGAAGCCGCAGCCACCAGAGACAATACGGTGACTACACTCTCGAATGACAGGGCATCACTCGCTTCGATAAATCGCAAGAGCACGACAAACATACCCGCCTTGCCAATCGTTGCCAGATAGGTGGTTGCCGGCAAGGGTGAGCCCTCATAAACGTCCGGCGTCCACAGATGAAAAGGTGCCAGGGATAACTTGAAAGCAACACCGGCAAAGATGAGAAGCAGCGCCACGATTGAGTACGCTGCTCCTAAACCAGGTGTGCTGCCATTGGACAGATCAACCAGGCTCGAGAAAGACAGGGTTCCGGTCTGGGCATACACGAGCGCCATCCCGAACAGGATGAAACCCGAAGCCGCAGCCGAAAGCACCAGGTATTTTACCGCTGCCTCAAGTGGATACTTCGCCGCATCTCTCGAATGCACAGTGTAGGCCACCATACCGTAGAGCGACATGGACAAGGTCTCCAGACCGAGAATGGCACTGACAAAATGGTTACTGCTCACCATCACCACGGCGCCGATGGTAGCCACGCCGAGCAGGAGGTAGTACTCCTCCTTGTTGTCATTGAGACTGAACAGATAAGGATAACTCAACACCGCAATGAACATGGCACTGGCGCAGGTCACAACAATGAAGAACAGGCTGTAGTGATCCACTATCATCAACGGTGTCACCTGGGCATTGGTGTCGCCGATCATGCTGGCCGCGAATATTGTCGTCACCAACAGGCCACCTATGGTCATGCCTGCGGTCAGCGGATAACTGCGACGAATCCCTATCAGGGTCATGGTAATGACAGCCGTTGCAGTAACCAGCAGCAGCGGAGTCAGTGGTATCAGGTCACCGAGGGTCATGTTCACAGGCTACCCTCCACCAGGGACAGGACCACCTGTTGGGTGCCGCCCATTATTTCGGTCAGCGATGTGGCCGACAGCGCCAGGAATGACTGGGGATACATTCCCATCCACAACAAGCCAATCATCATGGCTATGAAATACACCATCTCCCGGCGACTCAGGTCCGATAGATGACTGTCATCGAAATCCTCGTTGCGATATTCACCCTGAAACACCTTCTGGATGACCCAAAGGGAGTAGACGGACGCAAAGATGAGACCGAAGGCAGAGATTACAGTCAGCCAGATATTGGCCTGGAAGGCGCCTATCAACGCCAGGAATTCCCCGATGAAATTGCCGAGTCCTGGCATGCCCAATGCCGCAACCGAGAAAAACAGGGCCACGACTGCCATGCGCGGCACCTTCGCCCAGAAGCCTCCCATATCCGGCATGTTGCGGGTATGGATACGATGCTGTAACCCGCCAGCCAGCATAAACAGGGCCGCCGCACTGAGGCCGTGGGCCAGCATGGTCATGATGGCTCCCTGCAGTGCCTGCTCGTTCCAGGCGTAGATACCCAGGGTGACGAAGCCCATGTGACTAACACTGGTATAGGCAATGAGACGCTTGATGTCATTCTGTGCAAACGCTACCTTGGCGCAGTATAGGATGCTGATGGCCGCCAGGGTCATTGCAATCGGTGCAAACTCCATGGATGCCGCCGGGAACAGTGGAACGGCGAAACGAATCAGGCCGTAGGCGCCGGTCTTCAGGAGAATACCCGCCAGGATCACACTACCTGCCGTCGGTGCCTGGCTATGCGCGTCGGGTAACCAGGAATGGAACGGCACGCTGGGCAACTTTGTGGCAAAGGCAATGAAGAACCCCAGCATCATCCAGATTTCCAGTTGCCCGGACGTACGTACATTTAGCAGGTCGTGGTAATTGAAGCTGTAAGTGCCAAACTGCTCATAGTGGAAATAGGCCAGCATGAGGATGGCTACCAGCATCAGCATGCCGGTGACCTGGGTGAAGATGAAGAACTTCATGGCCGCATAATTCTTGTTCTCATGCCCCCAGATCGCGATGATGAAATACATCGGTATGAGCATGACTTCCCAAAAGAAGAAGAACAGGAACAGATCCAGGGCGGTGAAGACACCCAGCACACCCGCCAGGGTCCACAGCAGATTGAAGTAGAAGAAACCGGTCCGCTCGGTGATCTCATCCCAGGCCGCGCCGATGGCGATCGCGCCGAGGAACGCCGTGAGGATCAGCAGCAGCACACTGAGACCGTCTGCCGCGAGGAAGAAGCTGATGCCGAAACGGGGTAGCCACTCCAGCTCGATGGAGGCGACCCAGCCCTCTCCTCCAAGCAGGCTCAACATGATTAGCAAATCCAGTAGCACCGTCACCAGCGCCACGATGCGTGGAAACCTGGCATCCAGCCCCTCCGATATCCAGGCCAGCACGCCACCGAGAAATAGCAAACCGATCAGTATCACCAGGATCATAACAATACTCCCAGGGTGACAATGAGCACCAATCCGGTTGCCAGGCTTAGCGCATACCACCGCAGCGAACCGGTCTGGGTGCGGACAATCATGCGATGCAGCATGCGGTTGACCTCCACGATCACAGCGTAGAACAGGTCAATAATGTCGCGAGCATTGATTCGCGCGAGCCACATGAAGGGGAAGACGAAGAGCCTGTCGTAGAGCCAGTCCATACCCCAGCCACTGTTCCATAGCCTGTGTAGGTTCTGCGCCAGCGAGGAAGCCATCAGTTTGTCGACAGAAAAGGTCTTGGAGCCATAGAACAGGTAGGCGATACCAATCCCGATGAGCGGCACCAGAATCATGAAGCCTTCGACTAGCAGGTTTGCATGGTGTTCCTCGTGTACCTCACCGTGACTGAACACAGCATCAACAGGTATATGAATGAAACCGCCCACCAGGGACAACAGCATCAGCACCGCCAGTGGTGCCTTCATATTCCAGCCGCCGTACTCGCCCTCACAATGGTGACCGCGATTCTCTCCGAAGAACACGATAAACATGAGGCGGAAGGTGTAGATGCCGGTAAAGAAGGCACCGATCACGCCGCCAAGCCACAGAATAGTGCCCGGGCCCTCCAGCTCCAGTGCCGCCAGCAAGATCTCATCCTTGGAGAAGAAGCCGGAGGTAAAAGGGAATGCAGTCAAGGCCAATGAACCGATCAGGAAACAGGCGAAGGAGAATGGCAGTACTTTTCGCAGCGCCCCCATCTTGAAGATATTCTGTTCATGGTGCATGGCGAGAATCACGGAGCCAGCACCCAGGAATAACAGCGCCTTGAAGAAAGCATGGGTCATGAGATGGAAGATGGACGCTGACCAGGCACCTACTCCCAGGCCTAGGAACATGTAACCGATCTGGCTGACCGTGGAAAATGCCAGGATGCGCTTGATATCCGACTGGGTCATGGCGGTAAAGCCGGCCATTAACAGGGTGATCAGACCGATCCACGCAACGAGGATCTGCACATCAGGTGCCAGTTCGAACAGAATGTGGGTTCGGGCAATCAGGTACACACCGGCTGTCACCATGGTGGCTGCATGTATCAGGGCGGAGATTGGCGTCGGTCCGGCCATGGCATCGGGCAGCCAGGTCTGCAGGGGCAATTGTGCCGACTTGCCGACCGCACCACCCAACAGTAGCAGGGCCGCGATGGCTGGCAGTTGATGGCCCACCGCCCATTCTGTTTCCGCTGCATGCATCAGGTCCTGGATGTTGAGGGTGCCGAAATGAGCAAACAACAGGAACAGGCCGATGGCCATGGAGGTATCCCCTACCCGGGTTACCACGAAGGCCTTGCGCGCGGCGTAACCATTCGCGGGATTCGTGTACCAGAAGCCGATGAGCAGGTAACTGCACAGGCCCACACCCTCCCAGCCGAGGTATAGCACCACCAGGTTATCGCCCAGCACCAGCATCAACATGGCGGCGACGAACAGGTTCATGTAGGAGAAGAAGCGGCTGTAGCCGGGATCATCCGCCATGTAACCGGTGGCGTAGACATGAATGAGAAAGCCCACCCCGGTGATGACCAGCATCATTACGGTGGAGAGTCCATCCAGATAGAAGGTAAAGCCGGGATTGAAACTGCCAACGGCCATCCAGGTCCATGTTTCCCGACTGAAGTGATCTGCCCCACTATTGAGGAACTCCATCGCGCACAGTGCCGCCACCAGGAAGGAAAGGCCAATGGAACCGGCGCCTATTACGGCCACCACTTTTTTCGGCAGATTGCCGGAAGTCAGCACCAGGCTGAGAAAACCCAGAGCCGGAAAAGTTGGTAGTAGCCAGATCAATTCAAGCATGATTTATCGCTATCCCGCCTCTTATCCTTTCATCTCACTGAGCACGTTGATGTCCACAGTGTGAAATTTTCTGTACATCTGGATGATCAGGCCCAGACCCACTGCCACTTCGGCCGCGGCCAGGGTGAGGATCATCAGGAACATTACCTGCCCGTCTGCGGCTCCCCAACGTGCCCCGGCCACGATGAATGCGAGGCCGCTGGCATTTAGCATGATCTCCAGCGACATCAGCACGAACACAATGTTGCGCCGGGTTAGAACGCCAATCAGGCCGAGGCTGAAGAGGATTCCCGCCAGGATCAGGCCATGTTCTATAGGTATACTTTCCATGTGCTGCTTCTTATTTCTCTCGATTCTCTTTTTAATACTGCTTGTATTTCTTTCTTTAGCTACTCGTGCTTCCCAGACTCTATGTCGTCCCGCTGCCCCACCACTATTTCTTCGCCAGGTGATAGGCAGATACCAATCCTGCCAATAACAGGATAGAGGCCAGTTCCACCGCCAGTACATAGGGCCCGAATAACAAGGCACTCACCTCGAGCACACCGACCCGGGTGAGTCCCAGTTCATAATCGACCTGGCTCATCACATTCAGTAACTGAGCCAATAACAAGGCCGCCATGATGGCTGGCGCGATAAACACCCGCGCAGTTAACCAGCCCCGTTCCTGCTGCCTGGTGTGCTGGCCCATGTTCAACATCATAATGACAAACAGGAACAGCACCATGATGGCACCCGCATAGACGATTGCTTCCAGCACCGCCGCGAATGGTGCACCCAGCGTATAAAAGACTACGGCCACCGACAGCAGTGACAGAATCAGGTAAAGCAGCGCATGCACGATGTTGGTCTGCACGATTACCGCACAGGTCGAGAGGATGGCGATGGCGCCGGCCAGGTAAAAGAGAGTAGTCAAGGCAGCAGGCTCCTGACGTCGACTGGAGGCGCTTCATTCAAGGCCTCACCCTTGTCCTTGTTCTTGATTTGCATGCCAGCGACCCGGTAGAAGTTGTAGTCGTGGTATTTACCCGTGCCATCGATGAGCAGGTCTTCCTTTTCCCAAACCATGTCCTGACGTATGTATTCAGCCATCTCAAAATCAGGAGTCAGCTGAATAGCATTGGTGGGACAGGCCTCTTCACAGAAGCCGCACATGATGCAGCGGGAGAAATTTATACGGAAAAATTCCGGGTACCAGCGACCGTCTTCCTTCTCGGCCTTCTGCAGCGCGATACAGTCCACCGGGCAGGCAACGGCGCAAAGATTACAGGCTACGCAGCGTTCCTCTCCGTCCGGGTCGCGACTGAGAATTATGCGGCCGCGCCAGCGGGGAAACATGTAAGGCTGTTCGTCGGGATACTGCACCGTATCCGCTTTCGTAAACAGCTTCATGAAGACACCCCAGAGGGTGACTACCTGGCTGATTAACGTATCTTTTATCAGTTTATACATAGCTAGCCTTTAGTTTCTCAACACGCTTCTCAGGTACTGAGAATCACCACGCCGGTGATCAACAAATTCAACAACGACAGTGGTAACAGGAACAACCAACCGTAACTCATTAACTGGTCATAACGAGGCCTCGGTATGGCGGCTCGCAACAGGATAAAGAAGGCAATGAACACACCCGCCTTCGCAGCGAACCAGATGATGGGAGGCAGGAACGCCGGCCCCATCCAGCCACCAAAGAAAAGTACAGTGATCAGGGACGACACCAGCACCAGTCCGAGGTATTCACCGACAAAGAACATGCCGAACTTCATGCCGCTGTATTCCGTGTGATAGCCGGCACAGATCTCCTGCTCGGCCTCCGGGATATCGAACGGCAGGCGATGGCTCTCTGCCACACCCGCAATGAGGAAGATGACGAAACCAACAAACTGTGGAATCACAAACCACATGCCCTCCTGCGCCTCGACGATTGTGCGCAGGTTGAAGCTACCCGATAGCGCCACGACCCCCAGCAGGGAGATTCCCATGAAGACTTCATAGCTCACCATCTGCGCTGCCGCCCTGAGACTTCCCAACAGGGCATACTTGTTGTCTGAGGAGAGTCCGCCCAGCATAACGCTATAGGCTCCGAGGGAAGCCATGGCCAGCACGAACAGGACGCCGATATTGGAGTCCACCACACCGATGTTCGGTGCGAAGGGAATAACTGCGAAGCTCAGCAGTATGACGATCATGATGATTGCGGGCGCGATAACGAAGCTCAGGCGATCGGCGAACGGAGGCACCCAGTCTTCCTTGGTAAATATCTTGATCATGTCGGCCACAACCTGCAGCAGGCCAAATGGTCCAACACGGTTTGGTCCCAGTCGCTCCTGCCAGAAACTCAGCAGGCGGCGTTCAACCCAGATCAGCATCGCGGCTACCACGATGACTACCCCGAGTATGAGTCCGATTGTCAGGCCTGATCCGATTTCAAGCGCCATCAGTAACTCTCCTCGTAGAGATCGCTGACAATCAATCCGCCGATTCCATTGCCGCCAATGGACTCAGTGGATTTCTGCAAAATCACGGAAGCAGGCAGGTCCTGCAGGTTCAGGTGATTGTCTCCCGCATACAGGGCCGTTGTGCCCGGCTTGATATGACTGCGTACACATACCGTCGCCAATTGGCCATTGCCATTAATGCTGACCGTGTCTCCCTGCCTGACCCCGAGCCGGTCGGCATCTACCGGAGCGAGGCTCACATAAGGATCGGTCAGGCGCTGGCGAATGGGTGTGGCTTTAGCACTCAATTCATCACTGCCAAAAATCTGGTAGGCACGAATCAGGCTGAACTCACCGCTATCCTGGTCTGCCATAGACAGGCCCAGATAGCCGCCCTGCTGATTTCGCTCCAGCAACAGACTTCCAGTGTGGCCCTGCTTCAGGTCGCCATTCACTTCATCCTGGAACTTGCTGATGGCCTGATTGGAATTCCAGCCCGGAGACCAGGCGGCTCCCAGAATGGAACAATCCCTGGTGGCTGGCATGCCTTCCATGGAGAAAGCCAGTGGAGATTCGGTATCCTGCGGCTGCTTCGGCTCATGCACGTTGATGTTGGCTATCATCGCGGTGCGACCGCTATAGCGATGGGACTGCCGAGGCACTTTCATGCCAGCGACGAACTGATTGCCGTGGGGCAGCATATCATCCAGCTTCTCGAACCCTTTCACCTCTTCGCTGCAGCGATTTATGACGCCATTGACATCGGTCTCGCCCGGGCTCAGCCAACGCCAAGCGGGTAGCCCGGCCGTGGCACACTTGTGCACCTGGAAGCTGAGTTGCGCCCGTCCTTCGTAATTGATCAGGGTCGATTCCTGCTCTGAGAAGCCGGTGCTGGGTAGTACATGTGTTGCCTTCGCACTGGTTGCTGTTGGCATCTGGTCGATGACCACGAGTTGCTCAAGATTCGATAGTGCCTGATCGACGGTTTGGGTTGCGGCACGTCGGTACAGGTCATTCTCCAGTACAATTGCCCGACGCGCGGCGCCAGAAGTCATTTTTTCCAGCGCGGCACCCAGCGTGTTTTCTGCTGCCGTCAACATTTCCAGGCCGATGCTGTTCACTTCCGGTGTGACGAGACACAGGCTGGTCGGGCTGCCGCTTTTCTGCTGCAGGGCTCGCGCCACATTGGCGGCGGCCTGCACCAGGCAGAGTTGACCGCTACTGGAGCCACTTACTATCAAGGGCTGCTCGGCACTGCGCAGGTGGTCGGCTATAGTCCTGGCCAGGGCATGTTGATCAGAGCTTAATCCCGAGGGTGCGTCTACCTGGCCACCCAACTCAGCAGCAACGGCCTGAGCCAACTCTGCCTGTCCAGCATAGGAATCGATATGCAGTTCGCTGGCTACATCATCCAGACGGGTTGCATAGCCCGACAGGATACTGATGGGGCTGCGCTCGTGCTGCGCCAGCTCCCGTACCGCTGCATCCTGCCACTGGGGGATATTGTTGGCAGACGCCAGGGATAGCGCCTTGTTATGTGCACTCTGGCGCAGGGCAAGTGAGATGCGCGGGGCGGTATTGGTGACGTCTTCGCCGATGATCAACACCGCGTCCGCCTTTTCTATGTCCCTCACGCTGGGGGTATGGAAGGCTTCATCCTGCGCCAATTCAAGAATCAAGCGGTTGACGGCGTGTTCATCGTCGGCGATACCGCAGTAGAAGTTCTCAGCTCCAACGAGGTTGCGCAGCGCAAAGTTCGCCTCGTTGCTGGCTCTCGGCGATCCAATACCGATGGCCGCGCCGCCCTTAAGGTCTTCGATCAATGCAGCGGCGTCGTCCACCGATATTTCGATGTCACCGGATTCGGAGCGAGTAATGGGAGCCTGGATTCTCTCGTCGCTGTTTATATAGTCGAAACCGAATCGGCCGCGATCGCAAAGGAAATAGCCATTGACCTCGCTGTTATAGCGATTGGTGATGCGGCGCAGGGTGCCATAGCGCTCGCCCGGGGTAGTGTTGCAGCCCACCGAGCAGCCCACACAGACGCTGGGTGCCGTCTGCAGATCCCACTTGCGTGAGTAGTGTTCAGAGAATGACTTGTCCGTAAATACACCCGTGGGACAGACCTCGACCAGGTTGCCACTGAATTCACTCTCCAGCACACCATCTTCCTGCCTGCCGAAATAGACGTGGTGATGAGAAGCCTGGGCTGAGAGATCAGTACCACCCGCGTAGTCATCGTAGTAACGCACGCAGCGATAGCAGGCTATACAGCGATTCATCTCGTGATTGATGAATGGACCGAGATACTGATTACGATGGGTGACCTTCTTCTTGTCATAACGACGATAGTTGTGGCCGGACATCATGGTCATGTCCTGAAGGTGACACTCGCCGCCTTCTTCACACACCGGACAATCGTGCGGATGACTGATCATCAGGCTCTCGATGACCCGCTCCCGCATGTCTCGCGCCTGCTCGTCCTTGATGGAGATAATGCTGCCATCAGCGGCAGGCGTCATACAGGCCATTACCAGCATGCCATTCTTGTCATCGGCATTACGATACTGTTTGACCGCACATTGGCGACAGGCACCTACCGACCCCATGCATGGATGCCAGCAAAAATACGGCAGGTCCATGCCCAGGGAGAGACACTCCTGTAGAAGATTGTTATCGGGATTTACTTCGTATTCCTTCCCGTCAATAACAACTTTCGCCATCTAAGACTCCAATCCTTCCAAAATCACTAGTGCTTGTACGGGCAGCATTTCTTGTCGATATGCGCCTTGAAGTCATCTGCAAAATATTTCAAACCACTGCCCAGTGGAGCGGTGGCACCCGGCGCCAGGGCACAAAATGTGCGACCCGGGCCCATATAACTTACGTGCTCCTGCAGGATGGCCAGGTCTTTCTCCTGGCCTCGCCCCTCTTCCAGTTCCCGGAAGATAGCATCCACCCAGGGCAAGCCATCACGGCAGGGAGTGCAGAAACCGCAGCTCTCGTGAGCGAAGAAGGTCATCAGGTTGCCCACCATGCCGACCGGGCAGGTCTTGTCATCGAGAATAATCATGGTGCCGGTCGCGAGACGGCTTCCTACACTGGCGATCTCATCGTAGTCCAGCTTAAGGTCAAGGTGCTCTGGCAACATGAAGTCCGTCGAGCCACCGCCGGGCAGGAAGGCGCGCAAGGACAAGCCATCCCGCATGCCACCCGCCCTGTCTTCCAGTAGTTCACGAATGGGCAGGCCCAGGGGCATTTCCCAGCAACCAGGGTTCTTCACCTTGCCGCTAACCCCAAACAACTTCGTACCATGATCCTTGCCCCTGCTAAGACCGTGATACCAGTCCACACCATAGGTAAGAATGCCGGGCAGGTTACAGATTGTCTCGACGTTGTTCACGATTGTCGGTTTCCCCCACAGGCCACTCACCTGTGGGAAGGGAGGTTTGGCACGTGGGTTTGCGCGCTTGCCTTCCAGCGCATTGAGGAGCGCAGTCTCTTCGCCGCAGATATAGCGGCCGGCACTGGTATGCAGGATGATGTCCAGGTCGAAGCCGGTATTGAGAATGTTCTTGCCAATGTAACCCTTGCTGTAGGCTTCCTTGATCGCGTGCGACAGTGTCTCCACCGAACGGGTGTATTCGCCTCGCAGGAAAATGTAGGCCTTGCTGGCACCGATGGTATAGGCGGCGATGATCATGCCTTCCAGCAGCAGGTGTGGATCACCCTCCATGAGCAGGCGATCCTTGAAGGTGCCCGGCTCCATCTCATCGGCATTGACCACCAGGTATTTCTGGGCTGGAGAGTCCGGGCCCTGGGGTACGAAACTCCACTTCAGCCCGGTGGGGAAGCCGGCACCTCCTCTCCCCTTCAGTCCGGAATCCTTCACCAATTGCAGCACATCGGCCGAACCCAGGCCCTGGGCGATCTTCCTGACGGACTGGTAACCGTCATTGGCCTCATAGGCTGCGATGTCCAGCGGCGGCCGGCTCATGTCGATGTTCTTTGTTAGGGGATTATCTACCACTGTCGTTTTCTTTTTGTTGGTTCCGGGTTTGCTTGCGCTTTGTTCCTGATTCTTTCTTGTCTTCTGTTCTCTGTGCTTTTTATTCTGGGTATCCTGGATTCTTACTTGCCCCGATACTGGGCCACGATCTCATCAATCTTTTCCGGGGTCAGGTTTCGATGCAAATCCTCTCCCACCATCATCACCGGCGCGCGATCACAATCGCCGAGACAGGGCACGGGTATGAAGGTAAATTGATCGTCGCTCGTGGTCTGTCCGAAATCCACACCCAGGGTTTCCTTTATGTGCGACCGGATGCCTTCGCAACCCATGATCCAGCAACTCACACTGTTGCAGAACAGGATTACCTTCTTGCCCACAGGTTGGCGATATACCAGGTTGAAGAATGTAGCCACACCCTCGAGATCGGCTACCGGCAAATCCAGATATCGGGCGATGGCCAACAGGGACTCATCGGATACCCAGCCCTGGTGCTTTTGCACAATCTTCAACGCCTCGAGCCCAACCGCCCGGTTATCCGGATACAGCTCTTTCTCGTGTTCGATCTCGGCAATCTCGGCCTCGGTAAGCTGCCGTGCCTGTTTTGCCGAACTTGCTATGACATTGTCTGCTGTCACTACTTCATGCTACCTGTTGTTTGAATTGCTTACTGGTTCCTGATCTTCTGACTCTGCTACCTGTCCACGTCTGCCATCACGAAGTCGATACTGGCGATGATAGCGATAAGGTCTGCCACCATGAAACCGCGGCTTATTTCCGGAATCATCTGAAGATGCGCAAACGATGGTGTCCGAATTCTGGTGCGGTAAGACGTTGTGCTGCCATCGCTCACCAGGTAATAGCTGTTAATTCCCTTGGTGGCCTCGATCGCCATGGTCACCTCACTGGGCGGTATAACCGGTCCCCAACTCACAGAGAGGAAGTGATTGATCAGCGTCTCGATATCCTGCAGGGTCTTCTCCTTGCGCGGCGGAGTTGTCAGTGGATGATCAGCCTTGTAATCCCCCTCCGGCATATTGTCGACACACTGCTTGATGATGCGCAGGCTCTGGCGCATCTCTTCGACACGCACCGCACAGCGATCGTAGCAGTCGCCATTGACCGCCACGGGAATATCAAATTCGAAATTGTCGTATCCGCTATACGGGCGTTTCTTGCGGTAATCCCACTCCAGGCCAGTAGCGCGCAGGCCGGCACCGGTCACGCCCCAGTCGAGAGCCTCTTCGGTGTTGTATACACCTACGCCATGGGTACGTCGCTTGACGATGCCGTTGTCCATCACCATCCTGTCGTACTCATCCAGGCGCGGCGGCATGAAATCGAGCAACTCCCTGACCCGCTTATCCCAACCCACAGGCAGGTCCTGCGCAACGCCACCAATACGGAACCAGCCTGGGTGCATGCGCGCACCGGTGATGGATTCGATGATGTTGAAGATGCGTTCCCGTTCTACAAACATGTAGAAGATAGGTGACAGTTGCCCCACATCCTGGGCAAAGGTGCCATAGAACAACAGGTGCGAGCAGATACGGAACATCTCCGCCAGCATCACCCGGATTGTTTGCACCCGGGCCGGCACCTGAATGCCTGCCATTTTTTCAACGGCCATGACATAGGGTAGATTGTTCATCACTCCACCCAGGTAGTCGATGCGATCCGTATAGGGGATGAAGGTATGCCATGACTGGCGCTCCCCCATCTTCTCGGCACCACGATGGTGATAACCAATATCCGGTACGGCATCGACCAGAATCTCCCCATCCAGCTGCAGGGCGATGCGGAATGCTCCATGCACAGAAGGATGATTGGGGCCGAGGTTGAGGAACATGAATTCCGAATTCTCGGACTTGCGTTTCATGCCCCACTCTTCCGGCTTGAATAGCAGGGCGTCCTGCTCATAGGCCGCCTGTTCGTCATCCAGGGAGAAGGGATCCATTTCCGTGGCCCGGGCCGGATGCTCCTTGCGCAGGGCGTGCCCCTTCCAGGTTGGAGGCAGGACAATGCGATACAGATTGGGATGACCATCGAAGACGATGCCAAACATGTCCCAGGTTTCGCGCTCGTACCAGTTGGCGTTGGGCCAGATGTCGATGACGGTGGGGAGGTGCAAGTCGGCATCCATCAACGGCACCTTGATACGCACGTCGCAATTGCCGCTAAAGGACATCAGGTGGTACACCACCGTGAATTCCGCCGCCGGCTGATCTTCCCGATGCACCCGCACCCGCTCGTCGATCGCTGTGATATCGAACAGCATTTCGAAGCTGGGGCTGGTCTCTTCGTGCAGCGTCTTGAGCAGTACCTTCAGGTCTTTGCGATCCACCCAGAACGTGGGGATACCATCGCAGGTAGCCTGTTCGGC
>JAQCBT010000020.1 GCA_027621405.1 Pseudomonadota bacterium
GAATGGTTTGCCGGGCAGCCTCGCGTACAACCTCCTCCCCTTCCCGCAAAAGGCAAACTCCGAAGCCCACATCATTGCGCATGCAATGACTGACCAGATCCAGGTAGCGACGTTCGAATATCTGCAGGTCGACTTTACTGCCGGGAAACATCACGACCCGCAAGGGGAACAGGGCTATTTCATTGTGCTCAGTCATACCAATTGTCAAATTGTTGTCGCTGGCGCTGCCTGTGCAGGACAGCCTCAATACTTACAGGCGATCAGAGACGGTCCGGGCCGTAACTCAGCGCTTTGAGGAGTTTCTGGTGGATACCGCCGAATCCACCATTACTCATGACCACGATGTGATCACCGGCAACGCAGGACTCTTCCAGGAACGTGACGATCGCATCCACATCGTCGAAGGCATAGGCAGGAGTAGCACTGTTCTCGAGCAGTTTCTGGAAATTGATGCAGGATCCCGGAGGTTTAAACCATACCACCATATCCGCTGCCTGGCAGGACCTGTTCAGCTGATCCTGATGGACACCCATCTTCATGGTATTCGAACGTGGCTCTATCACTGCGATGAGACGCTTGTTCCCGCCCTCTTCCTTGATCTTTGCTGCGGCGCCTGCCAGGGTTGTTTCTATAGCTGTCGGATGATGGGCGAAGTCGTCAAAGACCCTGATACCCTCCACAGTACCCAGTAATTCCATGCGCCGTTTGACACCCTTGAATGCCCCGAGCGCACGCGCCGAGGTGCTGACATCGATGCCCACATGCTGGGCCGCAGCCACGGCCGCCACGGCGTTCTTCACATTATGCAGGCCGCTCATCTCCCACTCCACGTGGGACCGGGCCATCACTTCGCCGGTCGAGCCCTGACCATACTTAACCAGCTCGAAGCTGTTACCGTGGTCATTCTCGACTTCGGCATTCCAGAACACCCCGCCATTGGTTGCCAGCAATTTACATACTTCTTCGGGCAGGTTGGCGCCGAACTGCTGCCTCGGTGTCCAGCAACCCTTGGCCAGCACCGCCTCCAGGTTGGAATCATTATGGGCGGAAATGATCAGCCCATTCTGCGGTATGGTGCGCACCAGGTGTTGGAATTGTTTTTCGATCGCATCCAGATTTTCGAAGATGTCGGCATGATCGAATTCGAGATTGTTGAGAATAGCTGTACGAGGCGAATAGTGGATGAACTTGGAGCGCTTGTCGAAGAACGCGGTATCGTACTCATCTGCTTCCACAACGAAGAAAGATGATTCTCCGATTGATGCCGATTGCGAGAAGTTGTTCGTTACCCCACCAATCAGATAACCTGGATGCGCACCGGCATGCTCCAGTATCCAGGTCAGAATCGCACTCGTAGTGGTCTTGCCATGGGTACCCGCTACACCCAATACCCATTTATTGTGCAGTACATACTGGGCCAGCCACTGTGGCCCCGAGGTAAAGGCGAGACCCTCATTGAGGACGTACTCCACGGCCGAATTACCCCGCGACAGGGCATTGCCGATGATGACGAGGTCCGGGGCCGGTTGCAGGTGTTCGAAACGATAGCCTTCCTTTAGTTCAATGCCCAGGCTTTCCAACTGTGTACTCATGGGCGGGTACACGTTCATGTCACTGCCACTGACCCGATAACCCAGCTGCTTCGCGATTACCGCGAGGCTTCCCATGAAGGTGCCGCAAATACCTAATATGTGGACATGCATACGCTGATCAGCTACCTAAAAATTGCTACCATCTGTGGCAGTTGTGGGTAAGGATTCCATCATTGCACTCACGATCCAGCCCCCTGATCGGGGCTAGCTGGCATAGGACAACATGGTAGTCGAAACCCATCCTGGAATCTCCGTTTGTACAATATTCATGAACAACCCGGTTTCTGGGACTATTCTATAGCACTCTACGCCCTGGAGGGTGTGGCCCCAGCCTGTCTTATTTTACAGGATCGATACGGCTTTGATGTGAACCTGGTTCTATTTTGCCTCTGGTATGGGCAGCAGGCCGGGAAATTGGCACCGGAAACCCTCTCCGAGGCAGTGCAGCTCTCGCGGCACTGGTCAGAGCTGGCTGTAGTCCCGTTGAGAAATGTTAGGACCCGGATTAAGGGCGATGATGACCTGCAGGCCCAGCCAGAAGCGGGTGATATCGCCGCATTTCGGCAGCAAGTGAAGCGACTCGAATTGGGTGCCGAGAAGATTCAGCAACAGATGCTTGAACGACTGGCCAGATCCCGACCAGGATACAGAGACGATCCTGAAACTGATACCGGAGATTGGGGGGAAACCAACCTGGCAATGCTGATAAGCGTCATGGGACTGGAGCTGAATTGCAGGACACAGCCCCAGTTGCAGATTATTCTGGCGGCGCGGGAGAAATCAGGCTTTACGCAAATCTAGGAAACCTCTGATCGAGTATGTTGCGCCTGTGCGGAGTCTGTCGCGGTTTTCTGCTAGGCGCCGTGCGCAGACAATGGCCGTAGCTCTTGGCCAACGCGGCAGAAAACCGCGACAGGCCCGCCCTTTCGGGGCTGCAAGCCAGAGCTGTAACATACTCGATCAGAGGCTTCTTAGTCTGACGCCTCGCCGGTAGATTGACTGGTATCGGCCCCTCTGCCCATAGCCATGGCAGAAACAGCGAATGCCACCGCACCAGCAAGCCAGAGTAAGCCCCGGAGAGTCGCATTGTCGCCTCCCCCGGTAAACGATAGTACGGCCAGAGCGGCCCAAATCGCGGCGACGATCCAGCACAACGTCTTGGAATATCTGGCGAAGCCCGTAGTTTTACTCAGCATATGTTCCTCACTTTTCTAGTAATTCTTCAGTGATCTAATGGGCGATTCTCTCTGACCCATAGCACAACATTGACTGCATGAGGGGTCAAGACGAAACAGGAGCAAAAACTGTGACTTTCGCCAAAATCTACCAGATTTATTCCCCTCTTGCCCGATCACCTGGCAGTTTCAAATCCCCTTGCCATGGCTAGCATCGTCTTGCGAACTACATGGTCTCGGCAGCTGCTATGTCCACCACCACATCCCAGTTGAAGCGCAGGAATCGGTGCAGTTCATCGATCAGGATGCGTTCCTGGTCGCTGTGGGCACCGAAACCAAGGGCCGCATCTTCCGTGTCAATAGCAGGCCCGATGCCATAGCACTGAACTCCCAGGTTCCTCAAATAGGCCATGTCGGTGGCACCAGTGCTCATCGTGGGCAGGGTAATCACCCCGTAATGCTTGTCGATTCCGGCCTCGATAGCAGTGAATGCCACCGTATCCAGGCTTGCCTGGCCGGGCGGACGGGTGTTGCGCTCACCCAGGCTGACCTCGACCGCGGGATCATTGACCACAGCGCGAATCTGGTTGAGGAAGGCAGGAATGTCTTCATCAGGCAGGGCCCGAAAATCGACGCTGGCTGCGGATTCTGAGGGGATCACATTGATCCTGTACCCCGCATCGAACAGATTGGGGCTTAGCGACGACCGCAGCATTGAGGCATGGCGAGGCTCGTTGGCGAGGAAGTATTCGTCGACATCGCTGATACGTCGCGGATCCAGAACTGCCCGGTACCGGGCCGCAGCATCCGGTGCCGAAATTGAAGCCAGGCGCTCGAAGTAAGCCGCTGTAGTTTCGTTCAAGCGCACCTCTGATCGCCAATCGGCGACGGCCACGATCGCCTTGGCAAGTCGCACAACAGAATTAGTCTGTAATGGCACGGAGCCATGGCCAGCGACGCCGGTGGCGACCAACTCCAGTCGATAGGGAATCTTCTCCACAGTCTGTACTGAGGCATAGCGGGTCTCGCCTTCCACCCTTGACACACTGCCGCCCTCGGCCAGGCAGTATTCCGCTTCAATCTTGTCGAAATGTTCCTCGATCATGAACTCGATGCCGAATTCGGTTGCGCCCTCTTCGCCAGATTCAGCCAGGAAGATTACGTCCCGCTTCAGGGGAATATTCAGCCGCTTCAATTCCAGCATGATCATCAGGGCGACGGCCAGGTTGTCCTTGTCATCCACCGCACCACGACCATAGACATAACCGTTGTCCACCGTGGCGCTGAAGGGCGGGAAAATCCACTTTTCCTCATCGACATTGACCACGTCGGTGTGGGCCATGATAAGCAGCGGCTCTTCACTGCCATCACCTTCCAGCCTGGCCACCACATTGGGACGATCCGGATTGTTGGATAGCAGCTCTACAGCGATACCCTCAGCCTCCAGCACGTCCCGAATGTATTCGGCCGCCAGTAATTCACGACCCGGCGGGTCGGAGGTATCGAATTGAAGCAGTGCCCGGAAGTGTTCCAGTGCTTCAGTCTCTACCACCGCCCAATCCGGCTCCGGAGTCTGGGCAAGAGTCACGGGGGCCAGGAAGAGCCCTGTCAAAATCAGTTTGCGCATTGTTGCTAGCCTCCGTTTACATACGGTTTGGGGTTTGTTCGTGGAAATCCTTGTGTTCATACTAGTCTTCACGGGTACTGGGCCAGCGTTTCACGAGACCCGGGTCCATGGAGAACAGGTCGAGGATACGACCGACATGATGATTCACGATATCGTCCACCGATTGCGGCTTGATGTAGTGGGCAGGCATGGGCGGTGCAATAATGGCACCAATCTGGCTGGCCTTGAGCAGCAATTCACAGTGGCCCGTGTGCAGCGGAGTTTCCCTGGGCACCAGAACCAGTCGCCGATGCTCCTTGAGCATCACATCGGCGGCGCGGACAATCAGGGAATCGGCATAGGAATTGGCGATTGCCGACAGGGTCTTGATGGCGCAGGGCGCGACGATCATGCCATCGGTCTTGAACGAGCCACTGGCGATGCTGGCGGCGATATCCTTGTTGGAATACACCACATCGGCCAGGCCCTTTACATCGTTGGCACTCCAATCGGTCTCGATCTGGATATTCATCTTGGCAGAGGCTGACATCACCAGGTGCGTCTCTACATCTTCTACCTGGCGCAAGACTTCCAGCAGGCGAATGCCGTAAATCACTCCGCTGGCTCCGGACATGCCGATCACTAGACGCATGGTGTCACTCTCTAAATTCCTGACTGCTAACGAAAATCGTCATGGATTGTTGCATCTGGCCTGAGCGCTGGCAAGGGAACTCACCACCGAGTACCATTGTGCCCTTTCCCACTCCAACCGATTCCAGACTGTTACATTTATGGCCAAGGCAAATCTGTTCTATGCACAATCCGGCGGGGTCACCTCCGTTATCAACGCCAGCGCTTGCGGTGTAATCGAGACCGCACGCCAGCACCGCGACAAGATCGGCAAGGTATACGCGGGGCTTAATGGCATTGTTGGCGCACTACGAGAAAACCTCATCGATACCAACAAGGAGTCTGCTTCGGCCATTGCAGCCTTGCGCTCAACCCCGGCGGGTGCGTTTGGCTCCTGTCGCTACAAATTAAAATCCTATGAAGAGAACCAGCGGGAATACGAACGCCTGATGGAAGTTTTCAAGGCTCACAACATCCGCTATTTTCTGTATAACGGCGGCGGCGATTCCCAGGATACTGCCAACAAGGTTTCCCGTCTCAGCCTGGACATGGGGTTTCCCATAACCTGCATTGGCATTCCCAAGACCGTGGACAATGACCTGCCTATCACTGATAACTGCCCGGGATTCGGATCCGTCGCCAAGTACGTGGCAGTCTCGATACGGGAAGCCGGTCTTGATGTGGCCTCCATGTGCGAAAGCTCCACCAAGATTTTCGTTATGGAAGTGATGGGTCGACATGCTGGCTGGATTGCAGGTGCGGCAGGTCTCGCCTCGGAACAGGAGGGCGATGCCCCTCACATCATTCTGTTTCCGGAGATAGCCTTCAACAAGGAAAAATTCCTGAAGAAGGTGAATGCCTGCGTCAAAAAGTTCGGTTACTGCGCCATCGTGGTCTCGGAAGGCGCAAAGTACAAGGATGGCCGCTTCCTGGCGGATGCCGGCGGCGCCGATGCCTTCGGCCATGTGCAACTGGGAGGAGTGGCGCCTTTCGTCGCCAACATGGTAAAGGATGAACTGGGATACAAGTACCATTGGGCGGTAGCCGACTACCTGCAACGCTCGGCACGCCACATTGCATCGGCGACCGACGTGGAGCAGGCCTATGCCGTGGGCAAGTCAGCCGTCGAGTTTGCCTTGCAGGGCAAGAATGCAGTCATGCCAATCATCGTGCGAGGTACCGGCAAGAAATACAGCTGGAAAGTGGGTGAAGCCAGGCTCTCGGACGTGGCTAATGTGGAGAAGATGATGCCGCGAAGCTACATAAGCCGGGATGGCTTTCATATCACCGACAAGGCCAGGGAATATTTCCAGCCCCTGATCGCCGGGGAAGATTACCCGGAATTCAAGAATGGCCTGCCGCAGTATGCCCGGCTGAAACGCATACTGGAGAAGAAGAAACTGAAGAAATGGGAGTAAGGCGGATCGGGTAGTCGGAGCGACAGCATGCCGTCGCTCCGTGTAGTTCACGGGGACAGTCGATCGATCTTCCAGCCATCTCCCTCGCGTGTGTAACGAAAGCGATCGTGCAATCGGTTTTCACCACCCTGCCAAAATTCAATCTCCGCCGGAGTAACCCGGTACCCACCCCAAAAATCTGGCAAGGGTATTTCACCTTCCTTGAATTTCTGCTTCAGCGCTTCAAACTGGTTCATCAGCACGGTGCGGGAAGTGAGGACCGTACTCTGGCGCGAGGCTATCGCGGCAAGTTGGCTGTCGCGCGGTCGAGACAGGAAATATCTCAGCGACTCTGCAGTGGGTATTTTCTCTGCACTGCCGCAGACTTTTACCTGCCGGTCTGCAGTATGCCAGGGAAAGTGCAGGCTGATCCTGGGATTGGCTGCCAACTCTCTCGCCTTGCGACTGGAGTAGTTGGTAAAGAACACGAATCCCCTGTTATCCACATGTTTCAACAGCACGATACGCTGGCTAGGTTGGCCATCGCTGCCTACTGTTGCCACCGTCATGGCAGTAGGATCCGAAATGCCGATCTCCAGCACCTGCTGCATCCAGTCTTCAAACTGGCGAATGGGGTCATCCGCAAGATCTTCACGGCGCAACCCTCCCTTGTACTCACGACGTAGCGATTCCAGATCCATACTCGGCTCGGCTCATTTAGCTAATTGAAAGATGGCAGTACCCGAGGAGTGCATCCCCGGGCGTTTAAGGTCTCGACCGGGATTGCCTAGCGGACGAAATCGCCGTAGTTCCACCACTGCTGCCGGGCGGTTCCCGTTTTCGCGTAGTAGTAGGTACCAGGTCCGTGTTTCTCACCGGCAAAAAACCCACCCTCGTAACGATTACCTTCTGGCCAGCGGTATTCTCCCTGGCCCTGGAAGTGGTCGTTCACGAATTCACCAGTGTAGTTCTCCGTATTGTCCTTCAACCAGAACTCGGTGTGTTGATTCTCACGCCATTCCGGCAGATTGAAAAAATAGGAACCCCGTCCGTTGCGCTTGTTTTCGCGCCACTCACCTATGTAGAGGTTGCCCTTGCCGTTCCAGTGTTTGCCACGACCTTCGCGAATGCCCATATTCCATTCGCCCACGTAGATTTCTTTCTGTGTCCAGGAGATGGGAATCTCCAGGCGCCCATAGCCATGAAACTCGCCGTCGACAAAGCCTCCAACGTAACGGCCCTTGCCGAAGGGTGTGGTCAGCTCCAGGGTACCTTCGCCGGTCACACACTCACCGCGCACACACTCTTCATTGCTAACACTCTCCAGGGATTGAGCTGCCAATCCCTGGGCGAGCAGGCCGATCAACACAGCCATGCCCAAATGCAGGCCCTGTCTGCGCATAATACTGTCGCTCATAGTGTCATTCCTGTGGTTGAACCTGATTCCAGACTGGGGATTATAACCCCTATTTCAAGTAGACTGCAGGCATGACCCGGACCTTCGAAGACTGGTTGCTCGACAACGGCTACGGTGAAATCCGGCAGCGACAGCCGCTGGGTGGTGGCTGCATCAATGACGTGAGCCGCCTTCATACATCCCGCGGTACGATTGTACTCAAACAAAACCCGGCAGCGCCCCGCGACATGTTCCTCGCCGAGGCCGAAGGACTCAAGGCTCTCGCCGCAACAGGTGCGATCAAGATTCCCACAGTACTGCATCAGCAACAGGACTACCTGTTGCTGGAAGATCTTGGCCAGTCATCCAAGGGCAGCGACTACTGGGCCCAACTGGGTGAGCGACTGGCTGCCCTGCACTCACAGGAGCAGCCGCAGTTTGGATTCACGATGGATAACTACTGTGGAGCGACGAGGCAATTAAACCCCGTGCTGGACGCGGGCCATGACTTCTTCGCCGAGCACCGACTCATGGCACTCGGTCGCCGCGCCTTCGAGGCGGGACTCATGGACACCACCCGCTTGCAGCAACTGGAATCTGTAGCGGCGCGGCTGGAGCACTGGATTCCGGAACAGGCGGCGGTGCTCATTCATGGCGATCTGTGGTCGGGCAATGTCCACTGTGACCTTGGGGGCCAGCCCGCACTCATAGATCCAGCCTGCTATTGGGGATGGGCAGAGGCAGAACTGGCAATGACCGCCCTGTTTGGCGGATTCGCCCCAGGGTTCTACGAAGCCTATGCTGCCGCAAGTGGAATGGATTCAGACTGGCAGGAGCGCGCCAGCCTCTACAACCTGTACCATCTTCTCAACCACCTGCTCCTGTTCGGCGGCAGTTATCTGCAATCGGTAGCTTCCATTCTGAAGCGTTACAGCGATTAACACAGGAAAATCAGGCCGCCCTGCGCAGCACAGTCAGTGGGCTGACCCGAACCACGCCACGGGTGGTCGCCAGGCCCAGGCCACCGATGATAATCATGCCTACCAGCGGACCCAGGGGCCATACCCAGAAATGGAAATCAAACTCCTGCTCGAATATCTGCTCCTGCAAGTAATACAGGCTGGATTCGGCACCAATGGTGGCGATGAGACCCGCTATCAATCCGATAAACGCAAACTCAATGAGCAGGCTGCTGAGGATCAGCTTCTGCCCCGCTCCGAGGGTCCGCAAGATGGCATTTTCCTTGAAGCGCTCATCCAGTGTCGCATTCACACAGGCCAACAGGACCAACGCGCCGCATACCAGTACCAGGATGGAGATCAATTCGATTGCCGAGGTTACCTGGGAAATGATGGTCTGTATCTGTTCTATGAGCGCATCAATTTCGATAACCACCATGGTAGGGAACAGGCGGATGAGATCGTTCAACAAAATTTTCTGTTCGCTCTCCATCAATGCCGTCGACAGGTAAGTGCCACCCAGATGATCAATAGTTCCGGGCGAGAAAATAATGAAGAAGTTCGGCTGCATATTGTCCCAGCGCACACTGCGAAAGCTGCTGACCTCGGCCACGATGACTTCCTGATTCACCTCGAACTCCAGGCGATCTCCCAGTTCCAGCCCTAACCAGTTGGCGTATTCTTCTTCTATCGAGACGAAGCCGGGCTCGGGTTCGGGTCCCCACCACGCTCCCTCGGTGATCAGGTTGTCGGGTGGAACCTCGTCAGCCCAGGTAACCTGACGTCGGCTGAGCCCCCCGCGTACCCTGGTACCATTCTCCTCTGCATTGCCTTGAGACTGTTGCGTGCCCTGCAACGCTGCCTCCACCTCGACATCCAGTTCGACATTGTCCAGGCTGGCATTCTCGGTCAGGCTGCCACCTTCATTTTCCTCTTCATCATCCATATCGCCGCTGACTTCCGGCAAGTCGCCGTTGATGCGGGTAACCCGGGCACTGATCAGGGGATAGAACGCGTTCGCCTCGACGCCGTTCTCGGCAAAGAAATTCTCGATGCCGCTGATCTGTTCCCGGCTGATATTCATCATGAAATGATTGGGTGTATCCTGGGGCAGCTGTGCCTGCCACTCATCGATAAGATCGGTGCGTAACAGGGTGAGAATCAACAGCGACATGATGGTCACTGAAAACACCATCACCTGCA
Source organism: Pseudomonadota bacterium (assembly GCA_027621405.1). Classification (GTDB taxonomy): domain Bacteria; phylum Pseudomonadota; class Gammaproteobacteria; order Pseudomonadales; family Pseudohongiellaceae; genus UBA9145. The sequence goes on from JAQCBT010000020.1 coordinate 9,959, forward strand.
GCACGTTCTCGCGTCGCCGCCGACGCGCGCCGGTCATGGCAAGTTTCCAGGCGCTGCCCGCACGCATACCCATGGAACCGCTGGACCGCAGGAACACATAGGAAACCAGCGACAGGAACACGGCGATCGCTGCCACAGCGAGCACCAGAACCGTAGTGAGTTGAAAATCCTGACTGTACCAGTAGACCAGCAACACGGTACCGAGGATGCCGAATACATAGGGTACCTGGTCACTGATCTTCTGCTGGCTGACATCCTTGCGTAACACGCGCAGCGGCGGTGTTTCACGAAGCGCAAGTAGTGGCGGCAGTGCAAACGCGAGCAGACAGATCAAGGCCGTTAGCGCTCCGATCACGAAAGGTTCAAAACTGGGCTGCGGCAGATCCACCAGCATGATGCTCTGCAACATTTGCAGAATTCCCTGATGCACCAGCCATCCCAGGATACTACCGACCACGATGGCGATGGCTGCTAACACGAGTTGTATGGTCAGATAGATGGTAGTGATCTGGCTGGATGTACATCCCAGGGTCTTCAGGATGGCGACGTAATCGAAGTGTCTCTCGCTGTAGCGCTTGGCCGTCAATGCGATTGCCACACCAGCCAGTATCACCGCAAACAGGGAGCCCAATAGCAGGAAGCTCTCGGCGCGGTCCAGCGCATCACTCACCTCCTGGCTCTCATCCCGCACATCACGAATATAAAAGCGCCCGCGCCATTCTTCCCGAGATCGGAACCAGTCCTCAAAGTCATCCAGCATGGACACATCGTCATTGGCAAAGAGATAGCGATAGCTTACCCGGCTACCGAGTTGGACCACGTTGGTCGCGGCCACATCGTCCATGTGCAGCATCAGCCTGGGACCAGCATTGTCGAGCATGCTGCCACCAGCCCTATCCGGTTCGGTGATTATGATCTTGCCGACTCTTAGCTCTGCCTCGCCGACATAGACCGTATCACCTACCTCGATACCCAACGCCGGCAAGGCCCGTGATTCAAGCCATACCTCTCCGGAAGGAGGGCCATTCTGCACCGGTGTGCCGCGCACGAAAGCCTGCTCGGCGATAATCACATCGCCGCGCAGCGGATAGTTCTCGCTGACTGCCTTGGCAGCCACCAACAGATTACCCGAGTCAGAAAACGCCATGGAGGTGAAGGACAGGGTTTGGGCCGTGCGCAAGCCTCTGGCCTGGCCTTCCAGCAATACTTCTTCCGGTAGTTCTCCGCGGCCGCTGACTATGCGATCAGCAGCCAGCATATTGGCCGATTCCAGCAGCAGGGCTTTTTCCAGGCGATCGGTAAACAGCGCTATGCCACTGACGGAAGTCACGGCCATCACCAGGGCAATAAACAACAGCCTCAGTTCACCGCCCTGCCAATCACGCCACAGCATACGCAGGGCGAGAGCGAGCAGACTCCTCAGCGGTTTACGGTCCTGTACTGCATGGGATGCTGGCTCAGGCACTGACGCTCTCTCCGGTCCGTGAATTCACAGTGTCATCTGCAATCTCACCCGCTACCAGTTTGATGATGCGATCGCAGCGTTTTGCCAGGCGCTCGTCATGGGTAACCAGCACCAGGGTTGTAGAGAATTCCCGATTCAGGTCAAACAGCAGGTCTATGACCTTGGCGCCAGTGGCGGTGTCAAGATTGCCGGTTGGCTCATCGGCAAACAGTATTCTGGCCTCGGTCGCGAATGCCCGGGCTATGGCAACCCGCTGCTGTTCCCCACCCGATAATTGATTGGGGTAGTGGTGCCAACGTTCACTCAGACCGACCCGGTCAAGTAAGGCGCGTGCCTTTTCCCTGGCCTCGGCGTCGCCCTTGAGCTCGATCGGCAGCATCACATTCTCCAGCGCGGTCAGGCTGGGTAGCAATTGAAAAGACTGGAATACGAAGCCGACCAGTTGCCCACGCAGTATTGCCCTTTGCTCCTCGTCCATGGCGCTGAGGGACTTGCCATTCAGTTTCACATCGCCTGAAGAAGCACCATCGAGGCCAGCCATGAGCCCCAGCAGGGTGGACTTGCCTGACCCGGAAGCACCTACGATGGCAACGACCTCGCCCTCGCGAATACTCAGGTCTATGCCTTTCAGGATCGTGAGAAGCCCTTCACTGGTTTCAACACTCTTTACCAGTTGGCTGATTTCTATCATTGGGTGCGCTCCTTGCTGCAAACGATCAGGATTATAGACGATCTGCATGTCCCCGGTTTAACAGACTGAGAGCTTATCCAGTGATCGCCCGGTCTGATATAGTCGTAGCTAATTTAACGCCAGACGAGACCATACGGTTTAGGGAACTTCTGATCAATTATGTTTCTTCTCTGCGGAGCCTGTCGTGACTGCCCGATAAGCCTGCCCTTCGGGGCATCCAAACAGAGATAAAACACAATTAATCCGAGGTTCCATAACACAATTCGAGGTAAAGCCCAGCAGTGATACGATGAAATCCCTGATTATCCGACTATTGGCAGTTTTATTCCTGTTAATGCCTCTCTCTGGCATGGCCCAGTCCAAAGCCGGCGGGGGTCGACAGACCCTGATGGTGTTTGGAGATAGCCTGAGTGCCGCCTATGGCATGGAGGAAGAACAGGGTTGGGTAAGCCTGCTGGAAGCAAGGCTCGCAGAGGAACGCTATGACTATGATGTCATCAACGCCAGCGTCAGCGGGGAAACAAGCACCGGCGGCCTCGCCCGCCTACCAGCCATGCTGGACAGCCATGAGCCAAATCTCGTGATATTGGAGCTGGGAGGCAATGATGGCCTGCGCGGACTCCCACTGGACACGCTAAAGGCAAACCTGCAGGAGATGGTAAATCTTATCCGGGATTCCGGCGCCGATATCCTTCTGGCAGGAATCCAGATCCCTCCGAACTACGGTCCACGTTACACCCTTCCATTCTTTGAACTTTTTGGGGAGCTGGCAATTGAGAACGAACTCCCAATCGTTCCCTTCTTGATTGACGGCATTCCCCAGCAGCCGGAACTCATGCAGAACGATGGCATTCATCCACGAGCGGAAGCCCAGTGGATGATCGTGGAAAACGTGTGGCCCTACCTGGAACCGCTACTGGAATCTTGAATGGGAGAGGCGCTTCCCGGGACAGGCAAGCGCCGCATTAGCCGAGAGTAAGGCTTATGTTATCGGCGTCATCGAGGTCGAAACCCCGGTCCTTGTACCAGCGACGAAGTTGCTCGGTATCACCCTTTGCCTCACCAACCAGACTGTTTACCCGCTCATCCTTGCAGAACGCGATTACCTCATTCAGCAACGCGGATCCGATTCCCTTGTTACGATAGTTCTGTGAGACTTCGATAAGCTTTAGGCAGTATCTGATCCCCGGGGCCTTGTCTTCCGATGAGTCACCACTGGTACTCTTGCGAGGAAGCTTCTGTCGGGCAACTGCACGAGAACTCAGCTGTGCCATTCCAACCGGCTGATGACCGCAATACGCTTTAAAGAATAGACGTGGCGCCAAACCATTGGGTTTGGTAAGTCGGAAATCCGCAAGTTCAGATTCGACTGCCAGTGTCTGCAGACCTTTCATCTTTGTGCCTGTTGGCGCGCTTCGCGCGCTACTGTTACCGCAGTTAAATTGTTATTCGAGGAGGCAGAGATCTGCTCTCTTGACACCCGTTACTGACCGGGGCTCTGCCACTCCACCCTGGGGAATATGCGGAGCGACCAGTTAACTGTATTGTGGAATTATTTATCCTCTATCCTGAAGTCAGCAGGTTCAGGATTCGTGACATAGATCACATTTTGCCACAATTAATTGGAATCAGGGCTCGATTTTCGTGGGAGCGAGATCAATGCTACTGAAATTCATGGCAGATGAGTCCCTGAGCTTGAAAAGCATAAAGGCGGAGAACAAATTGCAGAGCGCTATCACCAGCAAGGCCAGATCATAATTACCGGCCAAATCGTAATACCAGGCCACCAGGATTGGTCCGAGCGCCGACATACCGAAGGTGAAGGGCATGGCCATGGAACGTACCGAACCGAGGTAGCGCCGGCCGAAGAAGGACGCCCAGATAACCTCCTGCAGCGGCAACAGACCACCCCAGCCCAGGCCCATAAGAAGAAAGCCTGAATAAACCAGCCAATCGACATCGGCCGAAATACTGAACACGATCAGCATCACCGAAGAGCCTGTCACAGCCGCACCCAGGGCCGCCAGCTTTCGCGGATTGTAGAGATCGATCATCACCCCCCACAACGGCTTGCTCAGGAAGGCGGGTATGGACGCCAGCGAGATCATGGATGACGCCACCAGTCGTGAATAGTTGGCGTCTGTCATCAGTGGAATCGTTTGGGTAAGCATCACGGTGATGGAAATCTGGAACAGGCCAAAGGCCATCACCAGTAAATAGAAACTGAGAGTCCGCATAGCCTGGGCACGAGTCATGGACCTGGCAAAATCGAGGCGTGCCGCCTCCCCGAGCCCGGAAGAAACCTCCTCCTCTGTGCGGCCATCGGGATGAAGCTGATAGTCTTCCGGGCTGCGGCGCACAAGACTGGCCGCCGGCAAAGTCAACAGCAGCGCCGCCAGGCCCAGAATTCGCCAGGAGTCACGCCAGCCGAAATTGTCCACCAGGAAGGTGGTGATCGGAGGGAGTATGATTCCTGCCAGCGATATGCCCATTCCCGCCAACGCCACGGCCTTGCCCCTGCGCTCCACGAACCATTTACCCAGCGAAACATTCACCACCAGGTTGCCAATCATTGCCGCTCCCATGGTAAGCATCAACCCATTGACCACCAGCCATTCACCAAGAGTCTGGATAGTAGAGAGATAGAACATGGCAGCGGCCAGCAGAAAACCGCCGGCAATCATGAAGGGCCTGCCACCAAGCCGATCTATGTGGGAGCCTATGGCGAAACCCGTGGCTGCAAAAACCAGCTGGCCGATGCTGCGGGAAGCGGTAAATTCCGCCCTGCTCCAGCCAAACTCCTCGGTCATCGGAATCATGAACGATCCGACAACGTAGTTGGCCATACCGACGGCGACAAACTGGGTCACAAAACCGGCCACTACAATCCAGTAGCCGTAATAGAAGCTGCGCATGCGATCAGAGACAAAGAATAGACAGGTCTCAGACAGGAGACCCGAAGGAAAGCAATATTAGTTTATCGCCTCGCGATAGTATACCCACAACATATAGGCTCCCCACACCAAAGCTATTAGGATTAGACCTGACCCTATAGTATCGACAATAGCCGCTATTCGGATGTCTTCATTGAGCATGCCGAGGGGTCGCAGCAGGTTGGCCCAGTCATGACTGCCTGGCCTGTCAGCCCCCGTTCCTCCACCCAGCAATGGCAATCGCAACGCGCGCGCATCGGCGATATAGGGAGCAACGTCCTTCAGAGACTGCCCTGCCCACCACAGGCAGGCGGACGCAGCGGAGGCATCCTTGTTCATCACCAGAAATGCCACCAGCAGGCCCAGGGGCAACAGCACCTGGAAGGCACTGCCGCCGAAGAATGTCATCCAGCGCCCGAAGGGACTGAAGATAACGTGACCAGCCTCATGAAAGATCAGGTCGACATTGTGGAACCAGTGATTCATGATCGTTGCCGATCTGAAATCCATGGCCAGAAAATCCAGCCCCAACCAGAGCAAGAGCAACCAGATCAGGCCATAGCCGAACACCTCACCCCGGTCGACATTCGGCTTCGCACGCAGGAAGACAGCAACCAGTCCAGGCGACACCCGGAAGCGATTTGTGGCGAGCTTTGGTTCTGCGATCTGTTCGCTGTATTCGGGATCGCTCGCCAGTGACTTGAGCCACTTGCTGTAAATGAGCCCGCAGTCAGGACAACTCGTGGGTGGTGCTGCCCCTTGTTCAGACTTGAAACCGCATTTAGGACAGGTCGCGTGCATTGGTTTTCTGAGCTGGCGCCAGTGCTGGCTTGCTGCAAATGGCGTGGTTGAAGGCTGAATCGCCGGACAATTCAGGGAAGTGGGTAGCGAATAGCGCGAGACTGATCCCGACCACCGGAGACGCCACCGCTACCAGAACTATGTCGAGCCCCGAGCCGGTCCAGTTGCTCACTTTCATACAGGCGTCGTATGTGCCGGTCTTCCACAGCGCTGCGATGACTGTAACGATGCGGGACGACCACGGTTACCCGGTCGCTTCCCCTCCTGTTACCCACATCACGATCGCCGGCTGGCAGCGCCGGATTGACACTGCGACCACTGTAAGCTGGCGGCAGCCGATGCCGGGTGATGACAGGCGGGCTGTAATAGAACACCTGGGGTGCGGGTTCGACGTAGTGAGTGTAATAGAACTCGCTGTTCAGGCCACTGAACAGATTGCTGATCAAACCGACCTGGCTATACACATAGCGATTGTGCTCCCTGCCCGAGCGCAGGAACGCCTCTTCCAGTTCCCGGTAATGCCGTGCCACGTCCTGGAATTCGGACCGCAGGAAAGAGCCACTCCGATTTCGGCGAATAGCACTTACCAGGTCAGCCGCCGCACGGCTCAAACGGTCCGCAGAAAATCGTACGCTGCCATAGCCACGGCTGTTCTTCAGCTCGGCCGCCAATTCGGAGCTTACCTGATTGAGCTCACTGGCGAGCCGGGATACTTCAAACTGGGTGGCATTGGCCATAGCGGGGACGACCAGCAGGATAATCAATGCGGCACTGGCGAGTCTGCTGCTGAACAGGCCGGAAAGCCGGGCGCAGGGTCTGGCGACGCTGGATTTACTCATATCGCACACTCCAAGTAGTAGCAGTGTATCAGGGAATAAGTTCTGGAGCTAAATGACAGTCTGGACTCTTCGAATGAACAGGCACTGAATGGCTGGCAGCTTATAAGCAATTGACAGGTGATGGGCCGCGACTGAGTACTACAGGCTCTAAGGAGCATCCGGACTCGGAGAAGCAATCGATCCGCGGCCGATATAGCAGAGATTCCCTAGTAGTAATGGGTATCACTGTCTTCCCCGGCCACGATGGCCAGGTACTGGGCAATCACAGCTTCCATGCCTTGCAGCATGCATTCCACCACCAGGGCGTGACCAATGGACACTTCCAGAATGTTCGGAATCTGCAGGAAGCGACGCAGGTTGTTCAGGTCGAGGTCATGGCCTGCATTCACACCCAGTCCCGCCTCGTTCGCCGCCTGTGCAGTGGCAGCATATTTCTCGAAAACCGGGTGCTCTGATTCAAGCCCGAAGCTTCGCGCATAGCTCTCTGTATACAACTCGATGCGATCGGCACCGACTGCTTTTACACCTGCCACCAACTGCGGATCGGGGTCCAGAAAAAGGCTGCTGCGGATGTCGGCTGCCCGCAATCGCTTGAGGGCGGGCTCCAGCAGCGCCTCGCTACCGGCAACTACCCAGCCATGATCGGAGGTCAGTTGGCCAGGCTGGTCCGGCACCAGAGTGCATTGGGCAGGCTTGACCTCGCACACGAGATCCAGGAATTCAACCGAGGGGTAGCCTTCGATGTTGAATTCGACATCCGGGTACAAGGCCAGAAATTCCGCCAGGCCAAGCACATCCTTTCGGGTCACGTGGCGTTCGTCTGGACGCGGGTGCACGGTGATGCCCTTCACCCCCAGGTTGATGAAGCGCTGCGCGAAATTCTCCAGGTTGGGGAAATCACGGCCCCGGGAATTCCTGATCAGGGCGATCTTGTTAAGATTGACGCTTAGCATTGTCATGTCGATTTCTCCTGTAGAAAATCCCGCAAGATCTTCTGTACAGCCTGCGGTTTCTCCGCATGTACCCAGTGGCCAGTTTCCATTATCACCTTAACTCTGGCGCGGGGAAACGATTCGAGAGTTTCCTGCTCATGCTCGGCCTGAATATAGTTGGACAGGGCCCCCTTGATAAACAGAGTGGGTTTGTCGAAAGGCTTGCCGGGCCCCGGCTTCTCTCGCAAGCGATCATAGTTCGCCGTTATGGCTTCAAGGTTGAGGCGCCAGCGATAACGCTTGTCTTCACCTCGCACCAGATTGGTCAGGACGAACTGCCGTGTCTCCTCGTCCTTTATGTAGTCACTGAGGAACGCCTCAGCATCCCTGCGTGTCTCCACCAGCCCGAAGTCCAGCCTGGCCATACCATCCAGCACGGCGAGATGCCCATCGGCACTGCTGGCATAGTGCACCGGCGCGATATCGACGACGACCAGTTTATGCAATAGCTGGGGCTCGGTAAGCGCAAGCTGCATGGCGACTTTGCCGCCCATGGAATGACCGACGATGGCACAGGAAGGAATATCCAGGTCTTCCAGAAACCTGACCACATCTCGTGCCATCAGCGGGTAATCCATGGCCGGGGCGTGGGGTGAGTCCCCATGATTGCGCAGGTCCACACCATAGACCGCGTAGCTGTCTGCGAGCTGCTTGCAATGCCATCCCCAGTTGGAGAGGCTGCCGAACAGGCCGTGGAGTACTAGCAGCGGCGACCCCGAGTCCGAATATTGGCGATAATTCAGCCGCAAGGCACTGGAATCAATCAAGGGATTTCAGGATCTCCAGCACATCGTCATGGTGAGACTTGGTTTTCACCTTGTCCATGATGTGCACCAGCTTGCCCTGCTTATTGATAATGAATGTGGTTCTGATGATTCCCATGAACTCGCGGCCCATGAACTTTTTCAGGCCCCACACACCGTATTTTTCGGCGACAGCATGATCTTCATCGGAGAGCAGTGTGAAATTCAGGGATTCCTTGTCTTCGAATTTTTTCAGACGTGCCACGGGGTCTGGACTAATACCCAGGGCTATCGCCTTGTATCGACTCAGAGCTCGCTTGCTGTCCCGCAGCCCACAGGCCTGAACTGTACATCCCGGGGTCATTGCCTTGGGATAGAAATAGAGGACAATGTTATTCTCTCCCTTGAAATCCTTGAGGCTGACCTTGTTGCCTGATTGATCAAGCAGGGTAAACGCCGGCGCCTGATTACCAACTTTGAGCTCTGCCATAATACGGTCCTGACCCTTTTCGATTGTTCGCTTGAGAATTGTCTATTCACGGAAATTTGAATCCTGACCATAATGCCAGGCAATATGAGTCATTATACCGGCCCAAAGAAGGTAAATAACATGGGTACGGCATATCCGAATTCTTCGAATATGCCAAATACTGCGTTCGGAATTTCCGAACAAAAAGCAGTTAAAACTACATTGAAGACTGGGCTACAATAGAGTCTCTGACAGCGCCCCATAGTGGGTACGTTTAAACTCACAACTTCATAACAAAAGATCGAAATTGGTGCGCATAGGAATCGTCGGTGGCGGACAGCTCGCAGCCATGCTGGTGAAGGCCAATCAGAAAGTCGGCGCCCCCAACCAGATTCACGTACTTGACCACAACAGTAACTGCCCGGCCGCGCTGGCTGGAGGCATCTACGTATCCGGCGAAATCGCTACCGGTGACGGATACCCTGAGCTGGCAGCACGCAGCGACGTACTTACAATCGATCTCGAGAACGTCGCCGTCGACAAGCTGGCCGAACTGCAGTCGGAGCATCTCAAGGTAATACCCGACCTTTCCCTCCTGCAACGGATAACTGACAAACTCGAGCAGAAAAAGTGGCTGCAGGAGCTCGGCCTGCCCACTGCGCCGTTTCAGCCTCATGACGGTGAGAATCCTGTCGTGGAATCGCAATTCGGATTCCCGGTGGTACAGAAGGCGGCACGCGGCGGCTACGATGGACGCGGTGTGTTTGTGCTGCGCAGCGCCGCGGACAACGATGCACGCCTGCGAGTTCCTGGATTTCTGGAGCAGTATATCGATCGCAAGATGGAAGTATCGGTGATGGTAGCTGCCAATACCGCTGGAGAAGTGGTTGCCTATGAGGCAGTTGAGATGGTCTTCCACGAGGGAGGCAATGTGCTGGACTATCTGGTGGCGCCAGCGAGGCTCCCCGCCCGGCAATTGCGGGCCGCCCAGGATCTCGCCGTCAGGACCATCAGCGCCATCGGCGGAACGGGTATATTTGGCATAGAGATGTTCCTCACTACGGATGACGAGCTCCTGATCAACGAGATTTCGCCCCGAACCCATAATAGCGGCCATTACACGACCGAGGCCTGTGTCACCTCGCAGTTTGATCAACAACTTCGTATCCTTAGCGGACAGGAACTGGGAGATGCGAGACAACTGATCCCCGCCGTGATGTTCAATATTCTGGGAGCAGCCGGCTTTGAGGGTGATACAGTAGTCGACATTGATCCTTCACTGGAGAATGATGATCAGATCGCCATCCACATCTATGGCAAGACCCATTGCTTTCCCGGGCGGAAGATGGGGCATGTTACAGTAACGGCAGAAACCGTTGAGGATGCCCTGGCCAAGATGCTGGACATCAGGGAAAGGATAACCATTAGAGGAGCCAAGCAACTTGTCTGAATCGAAAAACCCGTTGGTTGGAATCATCATGGGCAGCGACAGTGACCTGCCAGTTATGCAGGCTGCGGCAGATACCCTCGATGATCTGGGAATTGCCTACGAATTAACCGTCGTTTCCGCCCACCGCACTCCTCAGCGCATGTTTGATTATGCGCGTAGCGCAGAACAGCGCGGGCTGAAAGTCGTTATCGCTGGTGCTGGAGGAGCCGCGCATTTGCCCGGCATGGTGGCCTCACTAACGGTATTGCCGGTCATCGGTGTACCGGTCGCCGTTACAGCCCTGCAGGGTCACGATTCACTGCTGTCCATAGTACAAATGCCGAAGGGCATTCCCGTTGCCACGGTTGCAATCGACAACGCCACCAATGCCGGACTGCTTGCGGCACAAATCATCGGCTCCAGCGATCTGGAGGTTCGAGAGAAATTGCAGGAATTCCGCAAAGCACAAACACAGGCTGTGCTGGACAAGATCGAACAGCTGGAAAGTTAGTCACAGAGCGGCATCCAGGTCCACTCTCGCTGGTGCATTCTGGAAGCAACTCTCGGTAATGACTGGCTGGTAGCAGCTCGCCGGCCTGCAAACCCGGCACAGCAATCCAGTTTGCTGCACACACTTTACTCCAACCCGATTCGCTTGCATGCTACTGCCCTGTTATGGATTCACTCCCTACCTCTATAGTGGTGCTAACCGGAGCCGGAATTTCCGCAGAATCCGGCATTGAGACTTTTAGAGCCTCCGACGGACTGTGGGCGAACCACCCGGTTGAGGAAGTTGCGACTCCGGAGGGTTTCGCCGCCAATCCGCAGATCGTCTATCAATTCTACAACCAGCGGCGACGTCAGTTACTGTCACCAGAGATAAGACCAAACGCCGCCCACAGCGCTCTGGCGAAGTTCGAACACGAGTTCGAAGGTGACTTTCTCCTGGTTACCCAGAATGTGGACAACCTGCACGAACGTGCCGGCTCCAGGAAGCTGGTTCACATGCATGGAGAACTGTTGAAGATGCGATGTCTCAATTCGCGCCTGGTCTACGATATCGCCGAAGACATCGACTTCGATACCGAGTGCAAGTGCTGTCGATCACCGGGCAATCTGCGACCCCACATCGTCTGGTTCGGAGAAATGCCCTTTCATATGAACCAGATCAACAGGGCGCTTGAGTCTTGCGACCTGTTCATCGCCATTGGTACCTCAGGCAATGTGTACCCGGCTTCCGGTTTCTACCAGACCGCAAAAATCCGCAGGGCGTATACGGTAGAGCTGAACCTCGACAGGACCGGCTCAAGTTTTGACCAGCACGTCTATGGACCAGCCACCGAAGTCGTGCCCGCGTTCCTCGACAGCATCCTGCAGCGACAGGGCCAGCGCGCCCACAGATAGGGTTCGCGGCCTCTACCAGAGGTCTGCACCGGGAAACCAGGTCAGAAGAAAACCGGGACCCTATGCAGTCGAGGAGGCAAATCGCGCATGGGCCGTAATTGAAGTTTCATATACCCTATAATGGCGTCCTGGATCCCGGCACGCGCATGCACTGGGAAAATTGCCGGCAAAAGGGAAACAATCATGTTGAAGAAAATTCTCAAGGGCGTAGCAGGCATACTGGTGCTCGTTGTGGTGCTGGGCCTGGCGGGCTATATCGCCACCGGCCCCGAACAGCCACCTGTCGATTCCAGCAGCGCCGCATGGCTTGAACCTGGCCCCTACACAGTCGCCACCAGAGACCTGCTGCTGGTAGATGATTCTCGTCCCACCGCCGAGAATCGGGGCGTGCCCGGAAAGCCGGACCGCAGCTTTCCCAGCACCCTGTGGTACCCCAGCGATTCCCAGGGCCCCTACCCGCTGGTGGTACACAGTCACGGCATCGTGTCCAATCGCACGGAACTCGCCTATCTGGCAGAGGCTCTGGCCAGTCGCGGCTACGTGGTAATTGCCAGCGACTATCCACTTACCAGTGGCGCAACGGAAGGTGGAGCCAATGCGGACGATGTTGTGAATCAACCCGCCGATATCAGTTTTCTTATCGATTCAGTGATCGAGCTGGCAGGCTCAGACAAACCGTTCGCGGGGATGATTGACCAGAGCCGAATCGGCCTCACGGGATTTTCGCTGGGTGCATTGACCACCTATCTCACGAGCTATCACCCGCGCTGGCGTGACCCGAGGATAGCCGCGGGGGTAGCCATCGCTGGCCCCTCCGCGATCTTCGCTCCACAGTTCTTCCGCACTACCAATATTCCCTTTCTGGCAATCGCCGGAACCTCCGATGCGCTCATCGAGCATCGGCGTCATGCGGCGGATATTCCAATGCGGGTCAGCAATGCTTCCCTGGTTACCATCGATGGCGGTTCCCATCTGGGCTTTGTAGGAATGGCGGATCCAATGTTTCGTTTCAGCGACAATCCGGACACCCTCGGCTGCGCTGCGGTGATGGCCGTGTTGGGCGACGACCCCAACGCTACCTTCCTGACCCTGGGCACCCCGGAAGAAGGAGTAGATCCACAGCGGGACCTGCCGGGTATCTGTGACTATGGCTACAGGGAAACTACCCATCCAGGTCGACAGCACATGATCACCCAGATTGCCGCTGTGAGTTTCCTGGAATCGGTGTTCAATGCCGATGCCGATGAACGTGAGGCGGCACGCGAGCAACTGGAGGTGGCACTGGCTGCCGATTTCGAGGAGGCCAGCTTTACACACTGAGGTGGTACTGAGGTGGTACCGAGATGATAGCGCTGTCGCATGCACTGTTAGAGCAGGAAGCGAAAGACTCCCGGTAACAGGCATTGCGCGTCATCACAGAGTTGGTAGTGCAGGCGAACCTCCAGGGGACCGGGACTCTCCTGCCGACTGCTAACCGTGAATTCGATCTCGATATCACCTGAATTGATCGCTACCTCAAGTCCCGCAGATTTTAATGTGCCGCTGGCTTGCGGATAGTTCACACTCTCCAGTTCCCAACTGGCAGCATCAGCCAGCTCCAGGCGCAGAGGCCGCAGCTTGGCAGATGCTTCGTCAGCCGCTGTGAGGTGCCACGGCTCAGCGACCCGGCAACGCATATTGCAATGAATGAGCTTTGCTACCGAGGAAGTATCGTGCCTTCTTCGGGCATCACAGCGAATAAGTCCGCCATCGCCGTATTGGGTCAACAGGAAACTTGCGGATTCGGCCTGGGTTTGTACGCGCATGATGCTGCAATGATTGAGTGGACTGTCGTCGACAAGCGGCTGCAGGTTTCGCAGCGCGGTCTCTCGAATCGCAGCGAAGTCGGGTATGGCTTCTTGCTTGCCAAGCAGCGCATTTCGCTGTTCCAGCATCCACAGGCAATCCAGCGCCGTCGCCACAGCCGACAACTCGGCGCCATCACCGGCACTACGGGAGCGCACTAATACTGGTCCACGCTGCTGTGCAGGACTCAGAAAGAAGCTGCCACTCACCTCATCCCAGAAACTCACCAACGCCTTCATCATCAGCTCTTGACCGCGTTGCAAATACGCCGGCGACTCGGTGGCATCGAAAAGCAAGATCAGCGCCTGCACCAGGTTTACATAGTCCTCGAGCTGAGCCGCGATGGAGACTTCTCCACCCAGATATATACGGGTCAGTTCTCCTTCTTTATTGACATTGCTGGCCAGCATGTGATCAAGCGCCTTGCGGGCAGATTCGACCCAGCGCATTTCACCCATTGCCACACCGGATTGGATGAGCGTGCTGGCCATGGCGGCACACCAGGCGACGATGCGTTTATCATCCCTGATGGGATGGATGCGCTGCTCACGAACCCTATACATCTCCGATAGTGCTGCATCGAGTCGCTGCAAAAAGTTCTCGCCGTACTTTAGCTGCAAATCTTGCAGCGATTGTTCCAGATTCAGGATATTCGCGCCTTCGAAATTACCCAGCCTGGAGACTCCGAACACATCGATCACCAGGGCCGCTTGTTCTGGCGACAAGGCTGACTCTACCTGCGCGGGGGTCCAGAGGAAGAAGGTGCCCTCTGAACCTTCGCTGTCGGCATCCGTTGCCGAGTAATAACCTCCCTCAGCCAACTCCATGTCACGCAATACATAATCCAGTGTTTGCTTGCAGATGCGAGCGAAGAACGGCTCGCCGCTGAGCATCCAGGCTCGCAGGTACACAAGTCCGAGTTGAGACTGGTTATAGAGCATCTTTTCGAAATGTGGCACCAGCCAGTCGGCATCCACACTGTAGCGATGGAATCCGCCACCTACCTGGTCATAGATGCCGCCTCTACCCATGCCGTGCAGTGCCCTGACCACAAAGCCCAACGCCTCTTCTCTCTGTTCCCTGGCAGCATATTCAAGCAGGTAGAGCAGTATGGGTTCCTGGGGAAACTTGGGTGCTCCTGCCAGCCCGCCTCGACGGGAGTCTTCACGCTGAACGAGAGCTTCCACCAACTGCCTGGCGGTGATGGCACTGGATTCGCCGGATGGCTTGTTGCCCAGGATGCGCTGCACGGCAGCCTGCACCGAAGCGGCACTCGCCTCCAATTCGTCGCGCCGTTCAGTCCACGCACTGCCAATCTGTGCAAGTAACTGCAGGAAATTCGCAGGCGGGAAATAGGTCGCCGCGAAGAACGGCTTGCCATCGGGCATGAGGAAATTCGACATCGGCCAACCGCCCTGTCCGGAAATAAGCTGTACCGCGGTCATATAGATCTCATCGATATCCGGGTATTGCTCCCGGTCCATCTTGATACTAATGAAATCCCGGTTTAGTACTTTCGCCACTTCTATATTATCGAAGCTCTCTACCTCCATGACATGACACCAGTGACAGGTGGAGTACCCGATGGAGAGAAAGACAGGCTTGTCTTCCAGAACCGCTGTCGCGAAGGCTTCTTCGCCCCAGGGAAACCAGTTCACCGGATTGTGAGCGTGTTGCAGCAGATAGGGGGAATCTTCCTGGATCAAACGATTGATGAACAGCGCCTTGCCAGCCTCATCGAAGTGCTCGGTACGCTTGTCATAGCTCCTCTCCTTGGCGGCTTCCACAGACCGCAACTGTTGCTCAAGGGGAATGTTGTCCGGGTCTTTCATGACTAAACCTATGTGCTAAACTCAAGAGGAAATTACAGCTCAACCGGGAAGTCGAAGCCACCATGGAAATTCAGAGCGCACTCTCGCAGGACGGGAGTACATTGACCCTGGCTTTGTTTGGCAAGTTTGATTACACCTGCCAGCAGATGTTTCAATCTGCCTACCAGGAAATTTCGCCTAAACCCGACAAGTTCATCCTCGATGCCCTGGAACTGCAGTCGATGGACAGCTCTGCCCTGGGAATGCTTCTCCTGCTCCGCAATCATGCTGGCGGAGACGAAGCCGATGTGTCCATCGTCAACGCCAAGCCGGACATTATCAAGCTACTGGAAACCTGCAAATTCAACGAATTGTTCAATGTGTCAGCCCTGGGCTGACAGCAGGAAATTTTAAACCCCGGGCTGAAATAAATTCAGCGATTCTCCGCTCTTATTATAGGTACCGCCCGTCCACGCGCAGGCGGTCCTCAATTGCCCTTTGCCTACCCCCGCTCCCCGCGGGGGATTTTTTGACTATTTCCGCGCATATCACAGCAATGCCGAGAGTTCTTCAGGGAAGTACGGTCGGTTGCGCTCATTTACCGCCGTCGCAGTAATCCTGGCCTTGAGCGCCACCTCAGCGCTTTCCCGCAGCCTGATCTTCTGCTCGAAGACGATCCGCACCTTTGAGGGTCGCTGCACCTCGACAGATACCTCGAACAGGTCTCCGGCTCGCAAAGATTTTCGGTACTCCAGTTCCGCCTTCGCCACCACGATTATCACACCTGCTGCAGTCAGATCGGCGAAACTCAGGCCCCGACTTATAAGAAACTCATGGCGAGCGTGTTCCAGGTAGTGTTGATAGATAGCGTTGTTGACTATGCCCTGCATATCGCACTCATAGTCCCGCACCTTCATTTCCAAACAGAATGGCATTTCAATCAGATTTCTTATGCACCGAATTTCAATCCAGGAGCCTAGCGGAAAATTCAGGGTTTCGATAGTTGGCGATGATTAATTCCTGTTCCTATACTTGATTCAGAGGCAAGGATGCCTCGCAGCAGCAAGGGACTGCTGCTACAGGGATGGCAGTGCTGCAGGGAAGCAGAGACATGAGTATCAGAGGAAATTTTCACCTGGGTCAGGTGGTACAACATAGGCTCTATGGTTACCGGGGTGTGATCATCGATGTAGATCCTGAGTTCCAACTCAGCGAGGACTGGTACAACCAGGTCGCCAAGAGCAAGCCACCACGCCACAAACCCTGGTTCCGAATCCTGGTGCACAACACAGCCTACGAAACTTACGAGGCACAGGAAAATCTCATCGCCGAAGACGAACCCGAGAAGATTAACCATCCTGACTTGCGCCAACATTTCTGTGGTTATTCCAAGGGCCGCTATGTGCCTACGATTCAGATCAACTAGGCGCCATTAGACATTCGCTAACTTTTCGATAGACTCGATGCGGATGATTAGTCACCGGCGAACCCCGGGAAGGTTCGCCAGTAACACCGCGATCTCTACGGCGCAGATGCAAGCAATTCCCTGTGGTGCCGAAAAGCCTCATCATGAAGTCGCGCCGCCTGGTTCTGCACCCACAGCCCCACATTCCGATGTGGTAGCAGCCCAACGCCATCCGAGCGGTAATCCAGCCCAGACAACACGTCGGCGTAAGGCCCAAAACCCTGCACGCGGTATGGAATGACAATCGCCTCATGGCCCGCTGTCCTGGCGGCCACGATATAGCGGCGAATCGCTTCCTCTGCACCTTCCCGCTTTTCCTCCCAGTCTTCCCTGAGGGTAAATACCCGCACATCTGCCAGCCCAAGGGTTTCGCTCGCAAGCCGGGTGCGCTCTGTAATCTTCTCTACCCATCTGGCGTCTTCATCGTCCTCTGCAGGTCCGTGAGCCAGAACCAGGGCCACCTCGCGGGCGGGATCCTTGCTCAGCGCCTGCATGCGGTTCAGGAGCACCTCGTCCATCTCTACGGCGTCGGCAAGCCCCTGCTCCGACAGGTGAAAGTTGAGCTCTGTTTCGATCTGCCAGAACCCCATGGGCATGGCTCTATGGCGGTGCATTGCCGAAGCCTCCCATGCTTCTCGGCTTGGAGCACCCGCCTGTATACCGAGGATTTGCTCCGTTCGTTCAAGCCAACTCTCTCCCGAGATAAACATTCGTACCACGCCCACGTGCTTTACCCCCGCCGACTCCAGCCTCCGTACGGCCTGTTCGAGGCTTCCCGCATCTGCCATCCCAAAGGCGACTTCGACAGGGTGCTGCTCACGCAATTGTTCGACGGCTTCCAATACCGACTCGTTCCAGTTCGGACCACCACCGTGCGCCATGATGAGCACACCATAATTCGCCTCATCCATCGTAGCTTCGGGCACCCCGGGAGTCGCGCAAGCCGCGAGCAGGATTGCAACAAACAGCGCGACACCACAGCGGCTCGCGAAGTGAATTGAATATTTAGAATTCATAGTCGAAAGCCACCCTGAAATTGGTACCCGGTTGTTGTGCATTCTGGATCGTGGACAGGGACGTGGCATCCAGTCCCTGGATATTGGACCAGCGTGCATACTGCTCATCGAAGAGATTGAAAATACCGATACGCACCGTGCCTGCCTCGGAGAGATTCATGTGCCCCATCACGTCCACCACAGCATAACCATCGGCGGTTACCGCACTGGTGCTGGAGACCCTGTCCTTCTCGGCAACGGCTGTCAGCAGGAGTTGCGCTCCCCATATGCCATTATTCGCCGAATAGCTCGCGCCCACTACGGCGGTCAGCGGTTCAATCGAGTCCAGCGGC
Organism: Pseudomonadota bacterium; assembly: GCA_027621405.1. Lineage (GTDB taxonomy): Bacteria > Pseudomonadota > Gammaproteobacteria > Pseudomonadales > Pseudohongiellaceae > UBA9145. The sequence continues at coordinate 28,194 of JAQCBT010000020.1, forward strand.
GTGTTCGATACCTCGTTGTCGCCACGGGCATAGGCCAAAGATGAACGTAGACTCAATTGCGGGCTCAGGTAGACATTCGCCAGAAGCTCTGCGCCGCGAATTCGTGCCTCACCCACATTACTATCCTGGAACAGGCTGATGTTGCGCTGCATGCCGACGAAACTGCTCTCAATGAAATCTTCATAGTCATTGTTAAACAGAGCGAAACTAACGAAGGCATTCTCATAGTCTGCCCGCAGGCCTAATTCGATTCCCTGTGAAGACTCCGCCTCCAGCAGTGGATTGGGCACCGTGGCATAACCGAAACCGAGGTTTACAAAGGCCTGGTTCGCCTCATCGAAATTCGGTGGGCGATAACCCTCAGCGTATTGCGCGAACAGGGAATAGGTATCGTCGAGGTTGTACAGCGCTCCCAGGCTGAGAGACACCTCACTGGAGTCCACGGCCACCACAGAAAAATTGCCAAAGTCTTCGATGTCACCAACGCCCGTGAGATTGTCGTTCAGCTCAGGCTCCATCTCATACTGGTCATAGCGAATACCAGGAATTAAGGTCAGGCCCGATTCCCCAATTCGAATTTCATCCTGTAGATAGACACCAAGACGGGTGGTTTCCGTATCAGGGAAGGTCTTGTTCGGAAACACCTCCGGGGGCGCAAATGGATAGGCTGCTATGGCGCAGCTGATGTTTCCTCTTCCCTGCTCGATATCGCAGCGGTTACGCGGGCGCTCGGTGTCGGTCTGGTCGAAATTAAGCCCGTAGGCAAAGGCATGGATCGTCCCTGTCACTTGCAGTGTCTTGCGCAGATTCAGGTTCAATGCGCGGGTCTGCTGGTTGAATTCAAAGTCCGTGACCCGGCGTGCCTGGCTTCCACCGTAGGTCATGGGGTTCGCCGGATTAAGAAAGGAGTAGCTAGTGCGCTCCTGCACGGTGTTCTGCAGGCCATCCGTGGTCTGGACGTTGGCGATGAATTGCAGGTCATCCATTAAAGCCAGATTGGCCTGCCACTCATACTGGAGACCGAAGCGCTCCCGCTCTGTGTTGTCATGCCCGCGGGAACTGGATACTGAATCATCAATATCCGATTCCAGTTGCAGGAGTATGTCTTCCTGATAGCTCTCGTAGCTCGCGGTGAGTTGCTGATTACTGGAGAGCTCCCAGAAGGCCTGCAGCAACAGATTGTCCGAATCTCCATCCTGGGGATTCAGGCTGCCGGGTCCGTTGACTTCCTGCTCTTCAAACTCTCGATGGGTAATCTGCAGCAACACTCCCAACTCATCGGATTGAAACGCAGCCGTCGCCCCGAGTTTGCCTTGTGTATCGGCATCGGCGGCGAGCGCCCTGACATTGAAATAACTGCCAGTTTCTCCTCGCACATAGTCTTCCGCGCGCTTGCTGCGCAAGATGACAGCGCCTCCCATGGCATCTGCGCCATACAGGACAGACGCCGGGCCTCGAATGATTTCTACTGAGCGGAGGTTGTCTATTTCAAAGCTGTCTTTGCCATAGGATGATGGGCCAGCGGCGTAGATATCATTGCTGCGTACACCATCAATGACGGTGAGCACGCGATTGCCACCGATACCTCGTATGGAAAAACCCTGATTACCACCCCGGTTTGCCGTATTGAGGGTGACTCCTGGCTGGAAACGAGCCAGATCATCCAGGTCATTGGCCAACTCACGCTCAATGGTCTCTGCCGAGATGACAGAAACGGTGCCGGCTATTGTTTCAATCGTTCTTGGCAAACGGGTTGCTGTGATCGTCAGCTCTTCTACGCGATCGTTTTCCTGGGCGGAAGTGACAGCACTGATACTCGCAATCGCCGCGGCGAAGAGCAGTTTGCCTGGTAAATTAAGAATTAGCGCGAAAACTGCGCTCTTGTTGGGCATAGTCAGATCTCCAATGGTTCAGAGTTTCTGGCTCGCTGCCTTGCTTTTGAAGCGGGTGGCTGGCTGAACTCTCGTCCCTGTATTTCGGGATAAGGGGTTTGCTTGAATGTTACTTGGTCAGAATTAGCTTGTTATTGGCTGTAATCCTTAATGTGTAGTGCTCACCGTTGTGCTCGATAATTATCTGGCTTACGGATCCCAACAGCTTGTCACTGGACACTACCGGGGGTTGCTGGGCCTTTGATGAATCGCCTGTGCTTGTTTGCTTCATAGTTTGCTGCGTGTGCGCGCCTCACCACAATTGTCACTTACTGCGACTCTCCGCCACATCCAACAAGGAAGAGTCTATGGGTTCCCAGGCATTAATGCAAATGATAATTATTATTATTTGAGAGAATTCACTACTCGAGTCGGCAGATTCGGGTGGTAAGGGCCGGATTTTTCATGCCAGAATCCGCATTCGCCAAAAAACGACGAACCCTGCATCTTGAGGAAGTTATGACTGTTAAAGCATTACAAAGAACACTGTTCCCTGCCGCCCTTCTCTTACTCGGCTGGCAATCCAGTCTCGCCGACCACCACGGCGAGGAATTGACCCTGCAAAGCCTGATTGCTGGCGACCATCGCAGCGAGGCCAATATCGCCAGGAATTCAGCGAGGCACCCGATCGAGACCCTGGAGTTCTTCGGCCTGCGCCCGGACATGACGGTTATCGAGATCCTGCCTTCCACCGGATGGTATGCCGAAATCATCGCCCCTTACCTGAGGGACAACGGCAAGTACTATGCCGCCCACTTCTCACCCAATGCATCCGCTGCCTACATGCCAAGAATCCTCGGCATGTTCGAAGAGAAGATCAGCAATGCGCCAGAGCTCTATGGTCGGGTCACGGTACGTCACCTGAATCCTCCCCACGAGGTTGTGATTGCACCACCGGAGAGTGCCGACATGGCCCTCACCTTCCGCAACGTACACAACTGGATCATGGCCGGGCAAGAACATGAGTTCTTCGCCTCCTTCTATGCTGCGCTGAAGCCAGGCGGGATTCTTGGGGTGGTAGAGCACCGCGCGCCGCCCGGCTCCTCCATGGAATTCATGCAGACCTCGGGCTACGTGACCGAGGCCTATGTGAAAGAAGTGGCTGCGGCCGCCGGGTTCGAATTTGTGGAGTCCTCCGAAATCAACGCCAATCCGAAAGACTCCAAGGACTACGCGGAGGGTGTGTGGACCTTGCCACCAACCTATCAGATGGGAGAACAGGATCGGGCGCGCTACACCGAAATTGGTGAAAGCGACCGCATGACTCTGAAATTCATCAAGCCGATGAATTAAGGACCCAGACTATTCAGCCCGATCGAAGATTCTCACCAATTCGATTGGTTCGCGAAACGAATCGGGCTGGATAAGCATCTCAATGCGCAGGCGCACACCATTGTCGATCAAGGTGTAAGTCTCGATGGTGAAGCCACCATCACGCGGCCGCGCTTCGACTACCAGGCTATCGCCCTCTATGAGCCCCGAGGACCAGTCCTCGCCACCTTCGGCATAGAAGTCATTGGCAGAAGCCCGACGCCGCCGGCCGTCGATGTGAAACACGCGCCGATAGTTATCTTCGTAAGTAAACTGGAATTCCGGCCCCTCGAAATCGATCTGAAGCACATCATCATAGGAGATGCGGTCATAGAGCTCGTGCTCGGGTGGCCCACCCCTGTAGAAATCTTCCTTGCGATTGAACAGGCCGCGACCACCCTTGCCGCCGCCGGCCTCAATAGCCTCTTCCACCTGATCATCCGTGTTGTCGCTGAGTTCGTCATTGATTACCCAGCTACCATGTAGCTCAGCCCCAAAGTTCGCGGACTGTGCAGATACCGGGAGGGATATGTACACCAGGCCCAGCAAGCCGAGCTGGCTTAATTTGCAGAAGTATCTAATAGTTGACATCAGTAGGATTCAACCTGCTTTTGCCTCGCTTTTCAAGTTTGCGACCGCGCGGCGCTCAGGAGTTCTCCGCCTTTTTCGAAGGCGACTGAAAGAACACAGCACAGTGGCGGATGGCTAGTCGTGCCGCGAGCACAATGATGACAAACAGGATCAGGTAGTAGATGGGGAAAGCTGCCATGGATTCCACGAAGACCTGTTCCTGCAACTCAGCCTCTGTGATGTTTCCCCGCTCTACCTCTCGCAGCGAAGCAACCAGGGCCGTGTAAAGCAGGCTCGCAAATCCCAGCCCAAGATTCAGTGCCAGTCCCTTAAAACTCAGCACGGTGGCCCTAATCCTGGAATCAGCCTCCCTGTTGAGGTAATAACTGGCCTGAAACTGCACCATGCCCATCATGGCAAAGGCACCAACCGCAAAGATCACTCCATACAGGGGTATAGCGAAGCTGATGCCGATCAAGCCGAGCATCAGAATCAGGGAGAGCACCAGAAAATTAAAAAACGGGGAATGATTGCTCACCAGGTATCGGGAAAACCTTGCGTTGACGATACCGATCAACGACATGCCCGCACCGACAAACCCAAACCAGGAAACCGGTATATCGATGATTCGGTAGTACTCGCTGGACAGCACAGCAAATTGGCGTCCGACCGAATCCAGGGCCAGCGCTGCCAGGATGACAAATAACACGAAGCGATGACCGAGGGTCCATTGTGCCGCAGAGTAAATCTGCCGAAACGGTGCAAGCAAGGACCCGAGCCCTTCTCCATCCTGCGCTTTCTGTGCATTCCTTTCCTCGGCATCCAGATCATACAGACCGAGGGTCACAACAAACACCGTACAGGCTGTCAACAGGGTCAGCAGCACAGGCAATCGGATCACGATTGTGTCCGGCAAGGTCCAGGAACGACTGAACATGCCCAGAAGATTGTTCACTAGCGCCGGATCGTAGGCGAACGCCCCCAGAATCATGGTAGTGAAGAAGCCAAGGGAGACGACAAAAGTCGTGCGTTCCAGCAACGCAGCCCATTCATCTTCACGACCCAGGGCCTTCAGGGAATCATAAGCCAGCGCCTCATCGGCTCCACTGGCAGCTGCCTCCGAGAGGCCTGAGCACACACGATTCCCCAGAAACATCCAGAACAGGAGTGACGAAGCTCCAATTGGTGCGAAGACGATGAGTGCCATCTCCACCACCATTAGCCCCGAGGCGAAGATCAGTAGCGCCTTCTTGCCAACGATATCCGCCATGGCGCCAGATGGCACCTCGGCAATCACGATACTGATGGCCCACACAATATTGAGAATCGCAAACTGCTCCAGGCTAAGCCCATAGTCCAGAAACAGGATCGTAAACACGGGATAATAAAAGCGCGCCGTGTACAGCAACCTGAACAGCATGAAGCGCCTCAGGTTACCCTGCAGTTTACGTTGCAGATTTTCGTCCATAGGGAAGGGTATCAGACTATAGACTTGCGCCAGTGTGCAATCGCCTCACCAATCTCGTCCGGCGAATCTTCCTGCAGGAAATGATTGCCCACCACCGTGACTTCCTGCTGATTAGGCCACTTCCGGCAAAACACCCGCTGTGGTCCGATCAGGATCGCGCCTGGCGCAGCATTGATAAACAGCTTGGGAATCTTGCTTTCAGACAACCAGTCCGCATAGGACTGTACGATCTCAACGACATCGGCTGGTTCCCCATCAATTGGTATCTGCCGCGGCCAGCTCAGGGTAGGACGACGGTCTTCGCCAGCGTTTGCAAATGGCCGCCGATAAACCGCCATCTCCTCTTCGCTCAACTTTCTCAGGATAGAGCCAGGTAACACTCTTTCCACAAACACATTCTTCTCGATCACCATCTCTTCACCTGCCGGCGATCGAAATCCCTGAAACACACTCCGCGCCGCCTCAGGCCACTCATCCCAGGTTAACGGACGTACTATCGCTTCCATATATGCGACCCCCAACACCGCATCCCGATGCCGATTGGCCCAATCAAATCCCAGCGCCGACCCCCAGTCATGAATCACCCAGGTCACCCGTTCCTTCACACCCAGCGCCTCCAGTGCCCCATCCAGATACTCACGATGTTCGACAAAGGAATAACGACCAGGGCCCGAGTCATCCAGCTTCCCGGAATCACCCATGCCAATCAGATCTATCGCAATACACCTTCCCTGATCCTGCAAATGTGGCATGACATTGCGCCACAAATAGGAAGAAGTAGGATTACCATGCTGAAATACAATAGGGTCTCCCTCCCCTATCTCCACATAGGCCATCTTTTTACCTTTGACCTCAACAAACTTCTTGGGATGCTCCCTGGCACTGATCATGAGTATTTCCTCTGATGTTTAAGCTGGAGCATAGCTTTGCAATTGCCTCGATTCAATTTGTTGATGCCGGAGTGCTTTTTCAGACACTTACGGGGGAGAAGTTGCTGGTTCTCGCCAAGGGCCATTCCTGGCCTGGATGTACTCATGGATGGACAGTACACTGCTTATTCAAGAACAAGAACCGGCCCCGGTTCTGGCCCTGAACCTGGTCATTCGCCAGCAACCCCAGAGCACTCGACCACCCTCCCACGGCTCGAAAATGTTTCTCATCATCCCAGACACGTGGGCACTTGCGTTGAACATCGCACTCATTCTCAGCTATTCTCCACTTCCGCATAACTAGCAACCGGAAATAAGAATTACGGGGGAATCCTGGATGACTATGCAAAATACGCCACTTCTGATGAGCAGAATCCTGGGCCGGGGAGCACTACTGGACCCGGAAATCGAAGTGGTCACGGCGCAAGCCAATGGCAGCCACAGACAAACCTTGAAGCAGACCTGGGATCGCGCCCAGCAATTAGCTAACGCGCTCAACGCCCATGGCATCAAGGTCGGCGACCGGATCGCCAGCTTCATGTGGAATAACTACCGGCACCTGGAACTCTACCAGGGCGTGCCCAGCATGGGCTGCGTATTGCACACCTTGAATATCCGGCTTTCACCCACCGACCTGGAATACATCATCAATCACGCCGGCGACCGCGTAATCTTCGCTGACGAGGACTTGCTGCCATTGCTCGAACCGCTGTGGGGCAAGATCCCCTGCGTGGAGTTGCTGGTTATCTGTCGCCACGGTGAAGGCGGCGACAGCAGTTTCGAGAACCAGATCGATTACGAGGATTTCATTGGTGGGCACGAGCCTTCCTATGAATGGCCGGATATTCCAGAGACGTCGCCAATGGGCCTCTGCTACACATCCGGTACCACTGGTAAACCCAAGGGCGTGATGTACACCAACCGCTCAACCTATCTGCATACCCTGACCGAGTCCCTGACGGATTCCATCGGCCTGTCTGCACTGGATTCCCTGCTCGGCATCGTCCCCATGTTCCATGCCATGGGCTGGGGTCTGCCCTTCGCCGCCTCCATGCTAGGCACCAAGCAGGTGATGCCCCACCGCTTCATGACACCGGATAATTTTCTGCGCCTGATCGTGGAAGAGGATGTCACGATCTCAGCCGGTGTTCCCACGATCTGGCAAGGCGTTAGGGCGGCATTGACGGCGGAACCAGGCAAATGGGATCTGTCGAAGCTGGGACGCCTCACCTGCGGCGGTTCCGCGCCACCGGTGGAAATGATGCGTTGGTACTGGGAGAGCCACAAGATCGAAATGATCCAGGGTTGGGGCATGACTGAAACCAATCCGCTGGGCACCTTGTCGCGCAAGGTGGCGAAGCGCTCCCATGTGAATATTCCCGAAGACCAGCAGTTCAAGAATATCGCCAAGGCTGGTCTCGCAATGCCCGGCCTGGAGATTGAGATCTTCGATGAAGACTGGAATCCATTGCCACACGACGGTGAGGCTGTGGGCGAGCTGTGCATCCGCGGCCCATGGATTGCCTCGGAGTATTACAACGATCCCCAGCCTGAAAAATTCCACAATGGCTGGCTGGTCACCGGTGATGTCGCCAAGATCGATCCTGAACAGTACGTCATGATTTCCGACCGCTCCAAGGACCTGATCAAATCCGGCGGTGAATGGATCTCTTCGGTAGATCTGGAGAATCACATCGTGGCGCTGCCGGAAATCGCCATGGCTGCCGTGGTGGCCCAGCCCCATCCGAAATGGGATGAGCGGCCTGTGGCGCTGGTTGTGCTCGCACAGGGGGCGGAACTGGATCCGGACAAGGTAATCGAACATTGCAGTTCGGTGTTCGCAAAGTGGCAGTTGCCTGATGAGGTCATCGCCAAGGAATCGCTGCCATTGGGACCAACTGGCAAGATCGACAAGAAGACTATCCGTGCCAATCTCGAGGCAGAGGGTTACAAACTACCGGATCTGCGCTGACACATCCAACTGCTATAAGACTGAAAAAGGGAGCCATGGCTCCCTTTTTCATGCTTGCCATCGCTACAGTTCAATCTGGCACGGACCCAGCAGAGAGATGGTGGCCCATGGCGATGAAAAAACTCACTACGTAATGGCAGGGGAATACACCTGAACACACCAATGCTGTCCGGGGCGCACTGGCACCGCTCATCGCTTTGCCAGCAAGCTCTGTTACTGACCGGGGTCGGTAGGAGCGTATTCCAAGCCTTCTGCATCCGCTACCCGGGCACCGGCGAGTATACCAGGCAGCGCGTAATTCCCTTCATGGCAGGCATATTCGAAGAGATGGTCGCTGCTAAGATTCATCGGCAGTTCACCGCTCCAGGGCTGGGTGTAGTTCTCCGGATCTTCCACCGTAAACTGGTACAGGATGGTGTCTTCGCTGACCCGGGTGAAGCGTTCCGTCACCTTCATCTTGGGGGAGCCATAGAAGCGATGATCCAGCGAGGAACGCAGGCTCTGTTGGGGATGGAAATTCGTGGTCTCCACTACCAGGGTGTCATCTTCGTAGTAGCCGATTGAATCACCCATCCAGTAATCCATGGAAGGAGTCTGAAATTCTGAATTCAATCGAATGATGCGTGCGTCGTGATTCATCTCAGCCAACAGCACGACATAGTCCTGGGTCTGAACTATCTCGGTCATGTTGTTGTACAAAACGGGCAACTTGGGTGGCCCACCAGAAGATCCAAAACCCACCACACATCTCTCGCCAAGCGGTCGCACCTCGGGGCCGTCATAGGACTGGCGACGCTGCATGGCAGCGGCGAAGTTGGCCCTGCCCTGTTCGCTATAGGGCAATTGGCCATCTCCCGGGTCCACCAGGATCGAGGTGCGAATTTCTCCGTTCACAACCGCAAGACGCTCGCCGGGGTCCATCCAGAAAGTGTTATAGCCGCCCACATTACGACCTGCGCTGGGCGCCTCCCGATCTGGATCGCTGGGTTCATTGCTGGCTTCATTGCGGGCCCGCACCATAGCCTCGATGCGAATGGCCTCTTCTTCGGATATCACCAGGTTGCCACCGAAGCGTTCTGCCCGTTCCAGGTTAGTCTGGGTCGCAATGGACCAGGTACCCTGAAGGTCAGGAGCACCATATTCGGTGCGGGGTGTGATGTAACCGGTTTCTGCCGCTGCGGCGACTCGCGCAGCCAGCAACATTGCGACTGCAAGGGTAAATGCTTTGTTGTCGAACATGATGAACTCCGGCGGAATCCAGGATTGGGGCGTTAATGCCTGGACTGGTGACTAAAAAAGATGTCCCGATAGTAACCTGTGATTATTGCACTGCCATGCCGAGCTAGCCAGAATACCCGGAATCGGCGATGGATTGCAGAGGCCGCGATTACTCTGATGTTCCAGGCAATGGTACGTCGGCTATCTGTAATGGCTCTTGCCGGGACTCAGGAAAAGCCTGAAGATACCAACAAGATGCAGGAATCTGCAGTTACAGCCAGTCAGGATAGGCTCGCCTGGAGCGGAACAGATTGTTGCCGTTGAGCGGGCAGGCGAGGTGATCGCAGAGAGAACAGCAGCATGCTGCCGACATGGCGTAAAACGATATCTGATACCGATTTTCGGAACTCTATCAACAACTGAAGGCAAGCATACTTGGTAGACTCTTACCAGGAGCAATAAAAGGAAACAACGTGGTACTCAGGATTAGCAAGAAGAACACTCTAATGCTCGCAGTAGTTGCCTGTATTGCCGTAGCCGATGGTCTGTTAATCGTGGAAGAACAGAACGCCCCGAAGGACATGGTCTGGATCGAGCCCGGCAGTTTCGTGATGGGTTCGGACAACGGCTTCCCCGATGAGGCTCCAGCCCGAGAGGTATCGCTCTCCGGTTTCTGGATCGACCAGTACGAAGTGACCAACCGGGATTTCCAACAATTTGTTGAGAAGACCGGCTACATAACCTCTGCCGAGCGCTTCGGCGATTCCCTGGTTTTTCAAAGCCCAGCTGAAACCGCTTATTCAGGAGCTGTGACCAATATCGCCCCCATGAGCTGGTGGCGACTGGTTGCCGATGCCAACTGGGAGCAACCAGCAGGCCAGCAAGACAGTATTGCCGACAAGATGGATCATCCCGTGGTTCAGGTGAGCTATGTGGATGCATTGAACTACTGCCTGTCGCAACACAAACAGCTGCCGACAGAGGCACAGTTTGAAGCTGCAGCACGGGGCGGGCTCGAAGGCAATCAATACAGCTGGGAACAGCAGAGCGTGCAGCACAGCCATGAGCCAGTAAACAGCCCTGTGCCGGTAAACAGCCCTGAGCCGGTAAACAGCCCTGAGCTGGCAAAGAGTCATGAGCAAATGAACCACTGGCAGGGAGAATTCCCCATCCACGACGAAGTACTGGATGGTTTCGCATCCACAGCTCCGGTTGGCAGCTTCCCCGCCAACCCTTACGGACTCTATGACATATCGGGCAACGTCTGGGAATGGGTATCGGACTGGTACCACCCTCAAGCCTATACGATGACCGGCAATCACAATCCAGCGGGTGTCACGGAAGGCGAGAGTTTCGATCCGGCAGAGCCCGGCCTGGCCAAGCGAGGAATACGCGGCGGCTCCTTCCTTTGCAGCGACAATTACTGTCGAGGATTCCGGGTCAGCGCCAGGATGCCTGCAGACCCCGAATCGGCTACCAATCACACCGGTTTTCGCTGCGTGCGTCCATTCCTCAGCAACAGTATTGCAGACCTCTGGTTGGCTCCCTGATCCTTTTCACCAGCTGCTGACTGCTGCGAAGCGTTCGCCCCGGCTTACTGGTGATCTAGAGGACGCATAAGGCTACTCCATTTTTCACGAGGAGCTGGGTCTGGCGACCACTGAATATGCTCGTGTATTCCAAACAAGGATTGGCAGGATGCTTGCAACGAGCTTCACGACCTCTTGGCAAGGGCTGCCCAACAGTGGAAAAAATATTGAGCCGGGATTGACTGGAATGGCGATGTCGAACTTCTGGTTCTAATCTTTCAGGTATTAACGACTACGCTTCCTCAGCCAGGAAAAACCAGAGCACAGGCGTCAGATTTCCCTGGCGATCAACAGCTTCATGATTTCATTGGCACCACCATAGATCTTCTGCACTCGCGCATCGGCATACATCTTGGCTATGGGATATTCCATCATGTATCCATATCCACCGAAGAATTGCAGGCAGGTGTCCACAATCTGGCACTGTTTCTCCGTTGTCCACCATTTGGCCATGGAAGCGGTCGCAGTATCCAGCTTGCCCTGTTCCAGCTTAAGCACACAATCGTCGACGAAAACCCGGGCGATCTTCGCCTCGGTGTAGCACTCCGCCAGCTTGAACTGGGTGTTCTGGAAATCGAGGATGCGCTTACCGAATGCCTTGCGTTCTTTTACGTAGGCAGAAGTCAACTTGAGAGCCGTCTCCATGGCGGCACAGGCACCGGCTGCGATAATCAATCGTTCCTGAGGAAGCTGTTCCATCAACTGCACGAAGCCCTTGCCTTCCGTTGTACCCAACAGGTTTGACCGAGGTACCCTGACATCGTCGAAGAACAACTCCGCCGTGTCCTGGGCCTTGAGACCAAGCTTCTCCAGGTTTCTGCCGCGCTTGAAGCCTCCCTCTCCTTCCACGGCTTCAGTTTCCACCATGATCAGTGAGATACCCTTGGCACCCTCGCCGGGGTCTGTCTTGGCGACAACGCAAATGAGCTCCGCGGTCATACCGTTGGTGATGAATGTCTTCTGGCCATTGATAAGGTAGTCGTCGCCATCCCTGACGGCGGTCGTTGCCACCGCCTGCAAATCAGAGCCGGTTCCGGGTTCTGACATGGCTATTCCCGCCACCAATTCACCCCGCGCCATGGCCGGCAACCACTTCTGCTTCTGCTCGTCGGTGCCGTAGTTATTGATGTAGTGAGCCACGATGCCGGAATGCACGCCGTTACCGAAGCCCGTGACATTGGCCGCGTTTAACTCCTCCAGCAGGATCATTTCGTGCTTGAAGTTACCTCCACCTCCACCCCATTGTTCGGGAATGGATGCGCACAGCAGTCCGGCTTCACCCGCCTTTACCCAGGCATCGCGATCAACGAAGCCCTGCTTGTCCCAGGTCGCCGCTCGGGGTGCAAATTCACGCTCGATGAACTTGCGCACTGCATCCCGCATGATGGTGAGTTCTTCATCCAACCATGGGGATTGGTAGTTTTCCAACATCAGGTTTACCTGCCTACTAGTTCGAGATTCCTTTTTGGGTAGCTATTCAGGATTCCACTGTATCCATACGCTCTATGATCATGGCATTGGCAGTTCCACCACCCTCACAAATTGCGATCAATCCATAGCGACCGTTGCGTCGTTCCAGCTCGTGTACCAGGGTTGTCATCAGCTTCGCACCTGTACCACCCAGTGGATGCCCCAGGGCCTGCGCGCCACCATTCACATTCAGTTTTTCAGGATCGGCACCTACGGCTTTGGCCCAGGCCAGTGGTACGGAGCCAAAGGCTTCGTTCACCTCGTACAGATCCATGTCTTCGATACTCAGTCCGGCCTTCTCGAGAACTTTCCGGGTAGCGGGTATGGGCCCTTCCAGCATGATCACGGGATCTGACCCCACCACAGCCAGACTATGAATCTTCGCCCTTACCGGCAGCTTGAATTTCTGCACGGCCTCTTCGTTTGCCACCATGATGGCGGCGGAGCCGTCACTGATCTGGCTCGCCGTTCCCGCGGTAATCACTCCACCTTCCCGCAGAGGATTCAGACCCTGCAAGCCCTCGAGCGTCGCTTCGAAGCGGATGCCTTCATCGACTACATGCAGATCTTCGCTGCCATCCTCGAGCTTGATGGGCACCGGTACGATCTCGTCCTTGAAGTAACCATTGTTGGTGGCTGCCGCCGCTCGCTGGTGACTCAACAGGCCAAACGCGTCGAGTTCATCCCGGGTAATAGCGTATTTTTCCGCGAGCAATTCGGCACCATCGAACTGGCTGAACTGGATGCCGGGGTATTGTGCCTCAAGCCTCTCGCCCTTTGGCTTGCCGCGGCCCTTCTCCAGGCCATCCCGAACATTGGATCCGATCTCCACGGTGCTCATAGCCTCCACACCGCCGCAGATCACTACATCCTGGGTACCCGACATCACGGCCTGGGCGCCAAACTGGATCGCCTGCAGGGAAGAGCCGCACTGACGGTCGACTGTGGTGCCCGGTACTTCCAGCGCCAACTTGGAACTCATGGAGACATTGCGCCCCAGGTTACTCGCCTGGGCACCGATCTGCATCACCACGCCGAAGATCACGTCATCGACCTTGTCCACGGGAATTCCGGTACGGTCTACCAATTCATCGACGACGATGGCGCCAAGATCGATCGGGTGGATCTTGCTCAAGCGGCCATTCTTGCGACCCGTTGCGGTACGCACGGCACCGGTGATGTATGCATTTGCCATGTTTGCTTTCCTGTAACTTGTTTCTGTTTAACTATTGTTCCTGAAAGTAGCGCCTGGTTGCTGCAGCCTGAACTCCTGCAGGCTCGCTTGCGGTCTCGCTCGATGGAATGAATCTAACGACGAAACCAGTGACGCGCTTTATATCGCCGGCATTCGAATCCCGGCGTCCAGCCTGATGGTCTCGCCATTGAGATAAGCGCAGTTCACGATATGGGCAGCTTCTTCGGCAAACTCTTCGGGATTTCCCAGGCGCTTGGGAAACTGCGTGATTGCGATCAGGGGTTCCCGGACTTCGTCCGGTGCCGCCGCCAGCAGGGGTGTCTCGAAGATACCGGGTGCGATAGTGTTGATGCGAATGCCTCGCTTCGCCAGGTCGCGGGCAATCGGTAGGGTCATGGAAACGATGCCGCCCTTGCTCGCTGCATAGCCGGCCTGACCGGTCTGGCCGTCGAAGGCAGCAATGGAGGCAACATTGATGATGACGCCGCGTTCGCCATCGTCTGTGGTGGGATCATTCAATTGCATGACCTCGGCACAGAGGCGCAGCACATTAAAAGTACCGATAAGATTTACCCGCACGATGTGCTCAAATTTCGCCAGCGGCATGGCGCCTTCCCGACCTACCGTACGCGCGGCGCCGCCGATCCCGGCAGAATTGACGTTTATGTGGATCGTGCCGAAACGCTTCTGGGCGATAGCGATGGCTTCTTTAACCGCGTTCTCATCGGCCACATCGCCATGGTGAAAGGCTGCGGCATCGCCGAATTCAGCAGCGGCAGCTGCCACGCCGTCGGCATTGAGATCGAACAGCAGCACACGGGCGCCGTCCTGTACAAACCTCCGGGCAGTGGCAAGACCAAGGCCCGAGGCACCGCCAGTAATAAGAGCGGTTTTCCCGTCCAGTTTCATTCCTTTAATTCCCCCAATTTCTCGTCGGGCAAGCATAATCCATCACCCGCGAAAATCAAACGCGAGCCCCCGGGCAATCCCATCATCCTATATTTTGACCAAGGTATCCCCTATCATGCAGGCCTCTCCGCCGCACTAAACAGGGAATCGCAATGGGACCACTCACAGGTATACGAGTCGTGGAGATGGCAGGCATAGGGCCCGGTCCATTCACCGCCATGATGCTCTCCGACATGGGCGCGGAGGTGATTCGCATTGATCGCACGAGCCAGAAGGGCATGGGGCATCGAGCCAATGTACTGAATCGTGGCCGTAAATCCATAGCGCTGGACCTCAAGAACAGCAAGGGTGTGGAAACAGCGCTGCGTTTGATCGGGCAAGCCGATGTGGTCATAGAAGGATTCAGGCCCGGTGTCATGGAACGACTGGGACTGGGCCCGGATGTATGTCTGGAGAAGAATCCGCGCCTGGTATATGGCCGCATGACTGGCTGGGGCCAGAGCGGTCCACTTTCCCAGGCTGCCGGTCACGACATTAACTACATCTCCATCGGTGGCGCACTGGGCGCCATGGGTTATGCCGATCGTCCTCCCGCGCCACCGCTGAACCTGGTGGGCGACTTCGGAGGCGGCGCCATGTACCTGGTTGCTGGGATTCTTGCGGCGTTGGTTGAGCGGAGTCAATCGGGCAAAGGCCAGGTAGTGGACGCCGCCATGATCGACGGCACAGCCAATCTGCTGACGCCTTTCTACGGTCTGATGGCCATGGGCATGTGGACTACAGACCGCTTCAGTAATCGCCTCGATGGTGGCGCCTTCTATTATGGTAGCTACGAGTGCAGCGACGGCAAATACATTTCGATTGGTTCGCTGGAACCCCAGTTCTACGCCTTATTGCTGGAGAAGACCGGAATCGAGGATCCCAGCTTCCAGAACCAGTTAGACGAGGATAGCTGGCCGAACAAGCGGGAAGTATTGAAAGAAGTATTCAAGCAGAAAACCCGGCAACAGTGGTGCGAAATAATGGAAGGCACGGACGTGTGTTTCGCTCCTGTGTTAAATCTGGCTGAAGCGCCAGATCACCCACACAATAAGGCGAGAAGAACTTTCGTCGAATTCGAAGGCATTACCCAACCCGCCCCCGCGCCGCGTTTTAGTCGCACTCAGGGTGAGATTCAACGCAGCGCCGCCATGGCCGGTGAACATACCGAAGAAGTATTACGAGATTGGGGGTATAATGCCGAAGAAATAGAAGAATTGAAGGCTGCCAACGCGGTCTGAAGCACCTCTCGAGCGCTATGGAGAACGAAACTCTCAGCATCGCCCTAATTCTGGTCTCAATCGTATCCAGTGTGGCGTTGTTCGTGAACTGGGCTGGCAATCGCCACATACCGGGGCTGTTGCCTATTGCCATCGGTTTTCTCATTACCAGCATTGGCTTTATCCTGCTTACCACCCAGGGCAATACGTCACTTTTAGTCTCAGTGGTCGTGGCCAACACGCTTATCCTTGGCGGCCGCCTGCCCGTGGTACTTGGACTCGCCGCGTTCTGGAATCAGGAGAGGTCGAAGATACCCCTGATATGTGGCGCCCTGCTGCTGGTCGCTGTCGCCGCCATTTCCTACGCCACACTGGTGAATGAAAACACCATGTGGCAGATCCGCGCCTATACAGCGATGATGGTGTTCTTCGCGCTATGCAATATCTACATCATCAGTAACGGCCTCAGGATTGAGCGCAAGCTCCGCCCGGTAATGACCATGAGCGCTAATTTCGGCGCCTTCCTTGCGTTGATGCTGTTCAGCTTTAATGCGGTTACCGAATTCATCCTGATGCTGGTACGCGCCAGTACCTATGTGGATTCAACCGACCAGGGCACATCGTTCATGTTGCTCGGTTCAATTTTCACCATGGTGGTATTCGCTTTTGCGATCATCATTATGACCATGGAAGAGTTGTCGGTGGAACACAAGGAAAACTCGATCTACGATCCCATCACGACGATTCTCAATCATCGTACATTCCTCGAAGTAGGACAGCGCATCATGGGGGTCGCGCTGCGCTATCAGAAGCCAGTCTCACTGCTTACCATCGAAGTGGAAAACATGGACGATATCGTGCGCCAACATGGATACAAGGTAGGAAACGAGATGCTGCGTCATTTCTCACTGATGGCATCTGACAGGCGCCGCAACGAAGACGTGCTTGCCCGTTCCAGTTTCAAGGAATTTCGCATGCTTCTGCCGGGTGTCGATGAGGAAGGATCCAAGGTAGTCATCTCCAAGATCCTTACCGCTCTGCAGGGCGAGGACTATGTCTACCGTGGCAACAAGCTGGAAGTGATCGTGAACATCGCCTGCGTTACCCGCCGTGAGGAAGACCTCAACCTGCAACAGATGCTGCAGGAAGGCGAGGTTGAGTTGTTCCGGGTCAAGCAGAAGAAAGAGAACGAGCAAGAGGCTGTATAGCACTCGCTTTCCTTACCCCCAGCAGACTCACTCAGTATTTACCCTGCCCATTACGGGCGAAGGGCTTTCCGAAAACCAAAACCCAAGAGCACGGCTACACGATTTCGAGGAGACAATAGTGTCTTTTAAAACCATCCGTTACGAAGTCTCCGAGCAGATTCTCACCATCACCCTGAATCGCCCGGATCAACTCAATTCCTTTACCGTGGAGATGGCAGCGGAACTAATAGCGGCGTTTAACCGGGCCAGCGATGACGACGAAGTGAGCGCGATAGTGGTAACAGGAGCTGGGAAGGCATTCTGTGCCGGCATGGATCTCTCTTCCACAGGCAATGTATTTGGCCTCGACGAGACTCAGCACCCAGGCTTGCAGGACATGCGGGAACGCTTGCACGACCCGGCAATCGAAGCAGGTGTTCGCGATACCGGCGGCCAATTGACCCTGGCCATCTTCGATTGCAAGAAGCCGGTGATCGCTGCCATCAATGGCGCGGCGGTAGGTATCGGTGCCACCATGACCTGCGCCATGGATATTCGCCTCGTCTCTGAAACGGCCCGGGTCGGCTTCGTGTTCAACAAGATCGGCATTACCCCTGAAGCCTGTTCCTCCTGGTTCCTGCCACGCATCGTGAACATGGGAACGGCCCTGGAGTGGATCTACAGTGGCGACCTGATTGCGGCAGATGAACTCAAGGAACGTGGATTCGCCAATCACATCACGTCAGCAGAGGAGCTGTTGGATAAAGCCTACAACATTGCCCGCCGCATCACCCAGCACAGCCAGGTCGCCATCGCACTCTCGCGGCAGATGATGTATCGCAACGCGACCCAGCCTCACCCCCTGGTTGCACACGAAGTGGATTCGCTGGCCATTTTTTATGCAAGCCAGGCCAGCGGCAAGGAAGGAGTGGCTGCATTCCTGGAAAAACGTAGTCCCAATTTTACCGATCGCGCCTCTTCGGACATGCCTGATTTTTATCCATGGTGGTGATTGGGCTGTCGTAAGCCGTTGTTTTTACGTGTCAAAGCCAATTTATGGCAATTTATTCCGGCAGGCTGAATTTAGCCCCAGAGTCCGTATAATAGATCTTGAGACTACGGAGACTACTCGCAATGATCGTGGTTCAAACCACATTCCAGTTGCTTCCCGATTCCCGGGACAAAGTACTGAAGCTGATGAAGAACATGGTGCGCCTGTGTCGCCAGGAACATGGCTGCCTGAGTTATGAGTATTTCCAGGGCATCAGCGATCCGAACCAGATCGTGTTATTACAGGAATGGGAAGACGCGGATTGCCTGCAAGGGCACTACCAGACTGATCACATGGAAGATTTTCTATCCCGGCTGGGTGAGTATCTGGAGACCCCTGTGGCCACCCGCAGCTACATCTCTGAAGACGATAACGCCGTGACTGCGTTTACCAATGAAGAATCCGAAGCCCCCGCTTCAGGACAGACCATTCACTAGCCGATTCTTGCAGGCTGCTTACTGACTGGCTTCCCAGGCCTTGATCTCGTCTGTAAATTTTCGCGACAGCGCATTGGGTATGGGAAAAGTCAGGTGGTATTGAGAGATCTTCCAGCCATTTGAAGTTCGAATGAGTACCCCGGTACCACGGCTGGTGCCGTAGCTCGCGCTGTCGAGGATCTCATCGAACCAGGCGGTATTGCCATCGGGTGTGAAGTTCACGTGGCGCTCTCGCGGCGTATATAACCAGCCGCTTCTGCCCGCCGCATATTCGCGAAACACTTCCCTGGGCCAGCGCTCGCCGACATCGGTACCCAGAAACACGCCGTCATCACTCATCAGATCGAAATAGACCTCCCAGTCTCCATCCGCTGCCGCCGCGTGATATTGATTCAATACGAGGTCGACGGCAGACAGGTCATCATCCTGGGCAGCAATGAATACACTGAAGCTTGCCAACAGCAGGCCCCAAATAATTCTGGTCATGATCAATTCCTTATTTTGATTTATCCGTTTCATCAACTTCTTGCCGCCGCCCGTGAGGCAGCATTGTCCTGCACCTCGTGTGCAAACTCTCCTGCATCGAGGCGTCGAAAGTAGTCTCGCGCCATCACCCGCACCCTGGGTGCCAACATAAAGGTCGAAATCATTGTTGGAATGGCCATGGTGGCATAGGCGCCATCGAACAGGCTGATAACCGCATCCAGCGAGGCCACCGCACCCACGGTGACGAGTGCCATGTATCCCCACAAATAATACTTCTCGGCAGCGGTGCCGAAAAGGAATCCCATGCACTTGCTGCCGTAGTATGAATAGGTCAATACCGTGGTAGTGCCCAACACAACCACCATTGCCAGCACCAGATAGGACCCAAAGCCCGGGAATGCCTGTTCATAGGCCAGGGATGTCAATGTGACACCCACTGCATCGCCTTCCCAGACCCCCGTGACCAGGATGGCCAGGGCCGTGCAGGTACAGACTATCAGGGTGTCGATGATGGGACCGAGCATGGCAACCAGCCCTTCGCGCGCAGGTTCATTGGTCTTGGCGGCACCATGAGCCAGGGACTCGGTGCCGAGGCCGGCCTCATTGGAGAACACTCCGCGCTGCACCCCGATCAGGATCACACCGCCAAGGGTTCCCCCGGCGGCGGCAGCCCCGGTAAAGGCATCCTCGAATATCAAACGGAACATCGCCGGAATCTCGGTGGCGTTGATAAACAAGAGATAGGCAGTAATAAGGAAATAGAACACCACCATGCCGGGGACCAGCTTGCTGGCAACGGCTGACACGCGCTTCACTTTGCCCACGGCGATAGAGAACAGAACCACGGAGAGGAAGAGGCCCATGACCAGATCAAAACTGAAATGATCATCTGCCGTTGCAAAACCTGCTGGCACAGCGAGCACATCCCGCAGTATCTGTACCAACTGGTTTATCTGGAACACCGGCAGAGTTCCAAACATGCCTGCTATGGCGAACATCCAGGCCAGGGGTAACCATTTACGCCCCAGGCCTTCACGAATCACGTACATAGGGCCACCCTGCAACTTGCCACTATCATCCTTGCCGCGATACATGATGGCGAGAGAAGCTGTGTAAAACTTGGTCGACGAGCCAACCAGTGCGGTCACCCACATCCAGAACACGGCACCGGGACCACCCACGGTGATGGCGACTGCCACGCCGGAGATGTTGCCCACACCGATGGTGCCGGCAAGTGCCGTCGCCAGCGCACGGAAGTGGCTGATGTCACCGGCCACACTGTCATCACGGGAATTGTATTTGCCACGCAGTAAATCGAGGCTATGCCCGACATAACGAAAGTGTTGCAGCCGGGAGTGCACCATGAAGAACAGGCCACCTCCGACCAGCAGGACAACCAGTTGCGGTCCCCACATGAAATTCGCAAAGCTTGCCAGTGCTTCCTCTATCTCGGTCATAGCGTCCTGATTGTTTGTTGCTGAAAAGGCTAAAGTGAAAAGAAAGAAGGCTGCCGGGGCAGCCTTCTTGCAGGGATCATTGTTCCGGAGTTGAGGGGTCCACCTCTGCTGTCCTTGCTCCCGCGAGAATCGCACGCATCGAGTAGTTGCCTTCATGGCAGGCGTACTCATACAGCTCTGCGCCGGTGTACATGGGCATCTCCCCGGTCCAGGGCTGGGTATAGAGTTCAGGGTCTTCGACGGTGAATGAATAGTGCAGCTTGTCGTCGGCTACCCGGGTGAAGCGCTCGGTGAGGGTGATGTTCTCGGATATCAGGCGTTCCTTGGCGACCTGCCAGGGGTGGAAGTCCCTGGTCACCACAACCAGTGTATCACCATCATAGTACCCGACCGAGCGTCCCAGCCATTGCGCATAGGGCAATTCCTGAAAATCCTGGTCGATGGGGACGATGCGTGCATCGTGAGCCATCTCTGCAAGTAACACCACGTGAGTTGGCGACTGCACGATCCTCACATTGTTATTGTACAGACTGCTCATAAAGGGCGCGGTGGAGGAAAAGCTCACCAGGCAGCGGTCGGACAGGGTGCGTCCTTCTGGCCCGTCACTCTCCCCCACTCCCATTGGCAGGCTGCCACGCTGGGCCCGGCGAATCGCCTCACCTTCTTCAGTCCAGGGAATCTTGCCGTCCACCGGGTCGACAATGAGGGAGGTGCGGTACATGCCATTCATGAATGCCAGGGTGTCACCCGGGGTTATCCAGAATCCGTTATAAGCACCCACGTTATCCGGGCCCGGCGCTTCTGCCCCTACTGCTTCCAAGGCGGCAATGTACTGCGGAGTCGACATCATCTTCTCCATCATTGTCGCCTCATCCACTTCCAGCGCACCCTCGTACACATCGGGTCGCTCCAGACCGGTTCTCGTCTGGTAAGTCCATACTGCCTGTAGATCGGGCACTCCAAATTCCGTGCGCGGCGGCGTATAACTTTCTGCGGCTACTGCCAGACCTGCCAGCAGCGAAAGCGCCGGTAAAGCAAGGATTGAACTACAGAATTGGCTTCTCATTGTTGTTTCCCCGACCCGTTTAAAACTTTAACTGCGATTCAGCTTAATGCACCTGCTTCCGGCATTGCAAGAATGGTCGGATAGAACTGCTTTACTAGCGGATATTCTCGCCGAATCGAAAATCAGCCGGCGGTTCCGTGCCGATGAGATGACGTACAAAATAATCCCAGCGCCGTTTCATGAAGTAGCGACTGTTGGCGAAGCCATGACGGGAATCCGGCAACAACACCAGGTCGAAGTCTTTCTCCGCCTCCACCAGTGCCTGCACCATAAGCAAGGTGTTGCTGGGGTGGACGTTGTCATCCATCAGTCCATGGGCCAGCAACAACTTGCCCTGCAGGTTCTCAACCAGGAGTTGATTGGCTTGGTTGTCATAGTTTGTGCGAGGCGCCTCCGGGTCGTCGGGACTGGTCTCTGGATAAGTCTCCAGCAGGCCCTGCCATTTCTCTCCCCAGTCGTCTTCGTAGTTACGATTGTCGTGATTGCCCGCGCTGGAAACGGCGACCTTGTAAAAATCCGGATAACGCAGGATGCCCGCGGTTGAGGCGAACCCCCCACCTGAGTGACCCCAGATGCCGACCCGCTCGATATCCATCCACGGCCGGCTGGCCGCGAGTTGGCGGATGGCAGTTATCTGGTCGGGCAAGCCGTTGTCGCCCATGTTGCCGTAGTAGGCATCATGGAAAGACTTGGAACGTCCCGGCGTACCCATAGCATCCACTTCCACTACCACGAAGCCCAATTCGGCGACAGCCTGCTTATCACTGCGCGCCGGGGAAAAGGATCGACGCCCCACACTTCCGGTCTGCGGACCTGGATACAGGTAGTTGAGCACAGGATAGGATCTTGCAGGATCAAAGTTGCTTGGCTTGTAGAGCAGGCCATAGAGGTCGGTCTGCTGGTCCCGTGCCTTGACCACAAAAGGTTCCGGTACCACCCATCCCGTCGCAAGTAGCTGGCTGATATCGGTTTGCCCGAGCTCCTGCACTACATTGCCGTTGCGGTCCTTGACCAGGCTTACAGCGGGTTGGGTAGGCGTGGAATAAGTGTCGGTGAAATATTCGCCGCCTTCTGACCAACTAATCACATGGTGTGCAGGCTCCGGAGTTAACAGGGTGAGTCCAGTGCCATCCATGTTGACCCGGTAAAGGTAATGAAAATAGGGGTCACCCGCCTCGCGATTGGAGCCGGTGAAATAGATCTGTTCGTTGTCCAGGTCCACCTGCTGTACCTCCAGTATGGTCCAGCTACCGGAGGTAAGCTGTCGCTTCTCCTGACCCGAAGTGAGGTCATGCAGATACAGATGGCCCCAGTTGTCCTTCTCCGAGAACCAGAGGAATTCATTGCGCTCCACGAACAGTCGCCAGTTTTCAGTGGAGGCACCAGACTCGTAATAGGTGGCAACGGTCTCATTGTAGATGTCACGCACGTCCCCGGTGTCGGGGTTGGTCAGGCGTAGGGTCGCCGACTTGTGATCGCGTGAGGATGAGACAAAGGCCAGGAAGGCACTGTCTTCGCTCCACTCCACATCCAGAAAGCGACCATCGAAATCCGCGATGTGATCGGCAGTAGTTGAGCGATGGGGGTCAGGTGGCATTCTCAAGGGCACGATTCTCGGCTCCTCCTCAAGATGCACAACGATGCGCTCGATCATGAATATATGCTCATCACCGGGCAGCGGGTACTTCCAGGCATCCAGCTCCACGTGCCCGACCCGGGTATCATACAGATACATCTCTCCCACGATGCGACCATCATGACGGAAGGTGGCGATGCTGCGGGAATCCGGCGACCATAACAACACCGGTCCGTCATCCCGAATCCAGCCGGCATTATTGGTGGCGTAGCCATAGTCCTCCACGCCATCGAAGGTGAGCTGGGTCAGTTCATTGCTTACCGTGTCCCGGACCCACAGGTTGTAATCCTGGATAAACGCCGCCTTGCTGCCATCGGGAGAGAGAATCTCATTGTCAGGTGACTCGGCTTCCTGTTGCAGGTTCATGGAGACAAGATTCAGTTGATAGTCTTCCCCATCGAAGCGAAAGCCGAGGATCTGTTGTTCCGGGTCCAGTTCGATTTGGGAGAGAGCCAGATCGGAGGCAGCTGCTTCTTCGCCAGTGACTGCAGTGAGTGCAGCCGCGAGCGCCTCGGCATCGAACAAGGGAGCGCTGGAAGCCGTCGAGGGATCTGCCAGTAAGTATTCCGAGCCAACCCCGGTCGAGCGGCGATAAACCAGCCGACCGTCGTCCTGCCAGTACTGGGCAAGGATATTGCCAGACACCAGGTCATTCACATTGGCCGAGAGGAAACTCTCGGCACGTCGATAGTCCTCCTCGGTGACCGCTACCATGTCAGACGCAGGCGCAGAAGAGACTGGCGTTTCCTGGCCACAGGCATTCAGCAATGCCGCGAACGACACGAGGCTGACCAAACGAAACAAAGAATCCTGAACGACGAGCATGGCTGACTCCTGATCACACAAAGACTTCGGCTGGGGAGGAGCGTAGCGCAACTGGCTACGAGGGTCGAGGAATGGCAGGAAGCGTACTGCGGGCACCGCCGCGATCTTGCTGGCCGCGCCATCCCGTAACAGGAAAAGGCAGGACTCTAGAGCAGGCTATCGAGAATCAGGTTGGTGGATTCCACGATGCGTTCGTCCCGCGGTCGCAAGTCGGGAGCAAATTCGACCCCGGTAAGATGCTGCAGCCCGATAATGTAGCGCACAGCAATCTCGTTCGCCTGCTCCTGGGTAAACTGCTGATCTTTCTCTGTCACCATGCCCCGCGCAAATTCCTTGGAGAAAGAAACCGGCTTGCCGTCGCGAGTGAGCAATTCGCCCTTGTCATCCAGTTTCCAGAAGCGGGAAGAATCCATGGTATAGAGCTCGTCGGCAGCAACGATATGGCCGCGGCTGTTGATGCCGTGCTCGGTCTTGGTATCCACCAGCACCATGCCACGCTCATGCAGGTATTGGGAGACGATGCCAAAGGCCATGAGGGATGAATTACGAATCTGGTTGTACTGCTCCCGCGTGCAGACTCCATCATCGACCAGGGACTGGGCATCAGTGGTGTAGTCCACCTTGGCCTTGGTGCTCGGAGTATCCAGCAGGTAGGGCAGCACACCATTGGGAATCAACTCGTCGACCTGCAACACATGTCCGGCAAAGTGCAGAACCTTCCGCCCCTCCTCCTTCGCCGCCAGCCAGTGCTGATAGAGCGATGTAGAAGTAGAGCTCTCGGCGTTGTACAGCCGCAGCACGTTTTCCAGCATGATCAACTCCAGGTTCTCGGCCGGTATCACCGTGGAGCTGGGCAGCAAGCCCTCCACCTCAAACTGCGAAGAACCCAGCGCCCTACCCACCAGTTGCAGCATATGGTCATGGTTAATCGCCAGCACCTGGTCCTTGAAGGGGATCGCACCACGATTCACATCATGGGTAGAGATACGGTTATTGCGAAACATCAGGCGAACAGGCAGGCCATCTCTGGTCTTCAGCGAATCGGAGAACACCGAATCGGAAACCTTGCCTTCCAGCACCGTAGCACCCTTGAGGCGGGGAATATCACCATGTTCGATGAGCTGTCTAACAGGCCTGCCAATATTGACAGTGGTGCCGTGGGCCGAAACCAGATCGCGTATTTGCTGTTCGCTGAGCATGAGGGTTGGATTCTTTGGTTTGAAGATGAATGAGAAAGGAGACGAAGGATAGTAAAAAGGGTTGGGGTTGGGAAGGAGCGATGCCCGGGATTCCTGTGACTCGGAGAATTAATAACTTGAAGTCAGCAAGATGCTGTTAATGGTGGTGATAGGAGTGATTGGACTTTAAGGAAAAATGGTGCCGCCACCAAGATTCTAATATCAATTCTATATATTTGTTTATCTTGGTTATTTAATATTTATACTATTTTTAATGTGACTACTGGTGTTACTATAAACACAAGTTAGACGGCTGGACTTCATGTATATGGCGCTGAATAACTAGAAATAGGATATTCGAACCTTCCCAACAGAGCATCCCCTGCAGGCACAATGGGGGTTTTCCGCCGTAGAACCTGAGGAATTCGCCATGCAACACCAGTATGTTACGCTGTGTCTCCAATGACACATGCTGCACATTGAGAATATTAGCCGGGCATGGGGCTTATTTGAGGGGGCGGGGGCCCTTTCAATCACTTTTTTTAGTCATTGTACCGGCCCATTTTTTCGTTAACTGGGTTAAAAAATAATGCGGATTTGCCCCCCTAAAATTAGGCATATTCGATACCAGTGGTAGCCAAGCCCACTAAATCGATATTTTGTAAATTCAAGTCATACTCTGTGACCTGCATCGCGAGACTAACTGGACTCAGACTTCCGTTATCAATCAAAGAACCATATTGCTCAATAAGAAACTTAGGTGCGGGCTGGCCTGTGAGACTTCCATAGAAATGATTAACAAGAGTTGCTCCACTTGGGTTTTGGCCAAAAATAGCATCGAGGGCTGCTTGCAGGAATTCTTCGTAAGTCGTACCTCCATCGAGCAAATGGAGCCCGATACCCACCAAATCAGTTCTTTCTAATCCAGAACCACCAAGGAATGCTCCAAGTATTTTTGCTGTTATGCCGGCATTCCCATTTATATCGAGTGCAAGTTTCTTGTCAGAGAACTCTAATCTCTCAATGTTAACAAATTCATGCCGTATGCCGTTTTCTTTATTAGTAAGCGAGTATACGCCGTTAGCCGATGTCAGTGCGTAGACGCTTCGCTCTCCAGCGTATACGACGGTATCGATTCCGCCATCGCCGTCGATTATTTGATTAACTTGAGGCGGGTAAAAAAAGTCATTACCAGACGTGGCAAGTTGTGCTGAGGATGAATCACTTCCAATAGGACCGGTGGAGGGATTTGTGGGACCGGAAATACCTGTCCCGGTAGCTTCGCCACGAGTCCATATTGTAACCCCCCGTTCGCCAGGGGTATCCATATCGCGGCTAGCCACAATGAGCGTGGTCCCGTCTGTACTTAAGTAAGCCCACTGAGCTTGCTCGCCGCCACCGTGCTCGGTGTCGCTTGCATCTTCACTTCGCCCCACAAGTTTTCCGCTTAGATCGCTTAGGCTCACAACCCCACGATCCGCCTGCATGAGGTACTGACTGTCCGGCGTGAAAATCGGTACAACGGCAATCCCGGTTTGACCCACTAACTCGCCAGTGCGTGCGACAAAAATGTCGCCATAGAAGTTTGCGACATACGCGCCATCGGCAGATATCACTGCGTCTAGCGCTCCAGTCTGGCGCAGCCATAGAACCTCGCCGGTGAGTGAGTCAAGAACGGAGGTATCTTTCGATTTCGTACCCACGGCAATCAAGCCAGCAGTGTCGTTGATCGAAAGACCATTCACAAATGGCCATCCTCCTACATAGGTTTTCCAGACCAGCGCACCTGTTTGAGCGACCAGCTTTACCAAAAAGCCATCACCTGAGCCTACGTATAGATGTTCTCCTGAAAACACAAGTTTACGGACCTGTCCGTAGGTACCGGCCGCATGTTGCCAAAGAAGCGCGCCAGTGCTGCCTTCATGAACTCCAAGCGCACCTTGGGTGGAGCCAGCGGCAACATAGCGTGTATCATCACTAATGGCCGCTTCAAGGCCTTCGAGATAAGCCTGTGGACCGCTTACACTCCAAATCGGCGTGCCACTATTGCCATCCAGTACTCCGAGTGTCCACTCGCCTGCCCCGTAGCGGATTATGTCGGGGTTCAGTAAGTAGACCACGCGACTGCCATCTGCAGACATGTCGCCGCCCCAAGTTTCCCAGCCTGGTGCGTATTCCCAGAGTAGGCTGCCGTCAAAATTGAATTTCTGGATCAAGGAGGTCGCGCGTAAAGCTGCATCGGCAGCATCATCGCCGGGGTCAGACCAGTTTTCTTGTCCAGGGATCAACACAAAGGTTTGCTCTGTTTCGCTAGCGACCCCACGCCAAAAGCCAACCGGAGCGTCCGAAGAAACGCTAATGTGATATCCGTAGTCAAGTTCTGCGGCGGCTTGTAACTGAATTGAGTCCAGTGTAGCTAGCTCGGCTTCGCTCAAGGTTTGTGAGGAGTATCCGTCGGCTGTGATACGAATGAGCCAATCATCGCGTTCTGGAACCTGAGTTGAGAAATTTGCGATATTCGTGCTCGTTGTGAGGTCAACGTCGTACCAAGCGCTATACGGAGTTGCGACTTCTACTTTCAGGCTTGGAATGGAACCATTTGGTAATGCAATCTGTCCCGAAAGATTTAGGTCTCCAGTAAGAGAAGCAGATGGATCAGTATGCGTAAATGACAAGGTTTGCGTGAGTTTTCCTGCAAGACTTGCATCGGAGGTTGGGTCAGGCTGATTAAATGCCCTGTTGTCCGTGGCTATTATGAAATCAAAGGTGTAGGACTTGGTCTCGCCCGTTAGTGGAGGTGCATTACCAAAGCGTGACTCATAAATTCCCGACAACCAGTTTTGCGCTGTATAGGACTCACCCGGTGCCAGATCAATATTTCCGCCATTCGGAAAGACTGCAAACCCCCCCATCGCCGGTTGTTGCCGGATAACTCCCGAGACCCACGATTGCAATTTGGAAAGACAAATTGTTGATCGCTTGAGTGCCAAGATTTGTGATCTTGACTTGAGCATTGCGATCTTTTCCGTCTAACGCATAATCTAATGACAGCGGGCCGACATATTCAATCTGCAAATTATTCCAAACAACGGAGTTTGATAAGGTTGGCATAAAAGGGTCTTCATAAAGTAAGGTTTGTCGTTAATATAGCTCTCTCGGTTTGACTTCAAAAAGTCATGCTCACCCGAAAATGAATACCACATATATTGGAAGAACGCGCAAAAAATCAGCAGGATAGTAATAGGTATTCCCAGACTTTACTAGACACTCCCGGGTTCTACCCCGTTTCCACGGACGGTTCTAAAACGTTCGCAAAATCGGCAAGCGAGGTCTCCTTCTATCGTACTCCTCAAACAGGAACACAGTCACCATCTTCCGCACATGACTGGCCAAAGATATGTCTTCAGGTTTGTCTGGTAGTACCCGCATATAGAAGAAATCACGCCAGTTGTTCCAGCCATCTTCGTAAGCCAGGACTTCAAGTGCTTGCCAGTATTCACGCTCCAAAGCTAAACAGCTTCGCCCGCTGTCTAGGTCTATGTGACGCTGTTCTAGGTATCGCTTGAGCATTATTCGGGACATTCATCAGGTAGAGACTGAACATAATCTATAAATCCTTGATAGTACCCAGCAACTCCCACGTGCCTCAGATGGCATTCATTCCATCTAGCTGAAATTCGTTGCGCCATCTGATTCCATATAGGGTCTTCTACTAAGCCTAGTTCGTACTGATAATAATTGTTTTCTAACATGGTCCAAAAAAAGCGTTGCATTTGCTCCCTCACGCTTTTTTGATGAGGCGTTAACGTTTCCCATTCTGATTGCATTGCGGTAAGTGTTTCCGACTCACCTTGTAACCCCGCAAGCCATAGCTCTGCTATAAGAGCGGTTCTAGCTTGCTGTTGTCCTCCTAGGGCTATTTGCTGACTTTGCTGTAATTCCAATCCAACAAAAATCAGAGAGCCAATCACTCCAACCACACCAAGGAAATTGGCTACTCCAGTGAATGAAATTGCTACGGGTATTTTTGCAGACATGACTGGACTCCTAGTTATAGCTCATTAATTACTTTTTCGTTCTTAATTTTGATATTTATACCCTTTGACAATCTAATATTTGAGTTTCCTGAGTTACATCGGAAATTCTGCCCATAATTGGTGCATCCCGTTCAGCTAAGTACCTTCGTGTGTAGACTCCTTAGGTTTCATCCGCTTATGTTAAAAATGCTTTGACATCTAATTAATGTAGATGCTAAACCATTATTGCTAAAGAAAAAAAATATCTATTCCAAAAAAAAGAGGTAAGGCTATGCAGAAAATATCGGATTTTGAGTTTAAGATTACTTCGGTTTCTGTTGGGGATGATTCTTCTTCACTGGACATGGAAGCTAATTTAGATAAGTACGGGAAAACCTACGTCTCTTTAACTTTAAAAGTTGGAACGGCTGACGGAAACGCTGGCTCCTACAGCGGAAATGCGCGAACCATAACTGAAGCTGGCGACCTAATCAGAGCTTCACTGCAGGGGATTTGGAAGCGAGATGGAGCATTGATGCATTTAAAGGGCTTGGACAATGCGAGCAATGGTGACCTGAATTTTGGGGAATCGACTCTCGACTTGATTAATAAAACCTGTGTTGGTTCTGTTTATGAGGCTTGGAGTTAAGTCCAGTTGCCATTGAAAGCAAAAAACATTTCCTATAAAAATAGCGGAGATAATTTCATGAAAAGAAAAGTAATAGCAGTGTTCTTAATTATATTTTCATCTTCGGTCTACTCTCAAAATAACCGAATTGGGAATACAGATTTGGGAGCCGTTACACACAGTGAAGCTTTCTTGCTAGTTATGAAAATGGTGGGTGATTGGGAAGGTAAACTCCATCAGCCAGATGGAACCATTGTAGATACTTCGACTAGCTTCAAACTGACTTCGAATGGAAATACCGTCGTGGAAACCTTGGTTGAAGACGGTGTTGAGATGATTACAACATATTCTGATAAGGACGGCGAGCTTGTAGTCAAGCACTATTGCGCTTTGGGAACTGAACCAATGTTTACCGCAGCTAGCGTCGATAGCACTTCATTGAATCTGGTATCAGACCCTACTCCAGGATACGACGCTTCAACTGAGAATTTTGTTGAATCCATGAAGTGGACACTTGATAGTGATATGCCCACTGAGTACAGAGTAGACGGTGCGATAAATATGGACGGTGAGGTAATCACACAATATAGTTTATTCCAGAGAGTCAATTAGTCTTGATTCAAAGTGTCTAACGAATTGGGCCTTGTGTTAAGGTCCGCTGTGTTAGTTAAAAAGGCAGTCATTTGGCTGCCTTTTTTTGTACTTAGCCTGAACAGAAATACAGTCTTCATTTACGTACTGACCTAGCCTGAAATTCCTGGTCCAGATCGAAAGTGGTAAAAAGCCAATATAGGAGATCTGAACCATGCCGAAGAAACGATACAACGCCGAAGATATCATTCACAAGTTCCGCGAAGCTGATGTCCTGATTGCACAGGGCAAGACGGTGTCTGAAACTTGCAAGCAGCTCGGTATTACCGATCAAACCTACTACCGCTGGCGCAAGGAATACGGCGGGATGAAGGTGGATCAGGCGAAACGACTCAAAGAGCTAGAAGCCGAGAATGCGCGGCTCAAACGTGCCGTTGCCGATCTCACTGTCGACAAGCTCATCCTCAAGGAAGTCGCCGAGGGAAAATACTGAGCCCGGCCCGCAGACGTCAGGCCGTAGCCCGCGTGAAGTCGCTGGGCTACTCGGAACGGCGTATCTGCAGGGCATTGGGCATCTCAAGGAACTCGGTTCGCTACGAGCCTCAACCGCGGCCGGATGAGGCGGCCCTGACCAGTTCTATCGTCCGTCTGGCTGGCCAGTATGGACGTTATGGCTACCGTCGCATTCATGCTGTGCTGAGATCACAAGGCTGGGATGTCAGCCACGGGCGGGTGATGCGTATCTGGCAGCGTGAGGGGCTGAAGATACCCTCTAAACAGCCGAAGCGTGGCCGACTGTGGCTGAATGACGGTTCCTGTATCCGGCTTCGGCCGGATCATCGGAACCATGTCTGGTCGTGGGACTTCGTGTTCGACCGCACCTACGACGGTCGTCCGATCAAGCTGATGGTGGTGATCGATGAATACACCCGGGAATGTCTGGCGATTCATGTGGCACGGTGTATCCGGGCCAAAGATGCCATCGATGTGTTCGCTGACCTGATGGAAATACACGGCATTCCAGAGCATATCCGCTCCGACAACGGCCCAGAGATGGTGGCGAAGCGCTTACGCGTATGGCTTGGAAGACTCGGCACCCGAACGATCTACATCACGCCCGGCAGTCCTTGGGAGAACGGCTACTGTGAATCCTTCAACGGTAAGCTGAGAGACGAGCTTCTGAATGGAGAGCTGTTTTACACGTTACGGGAAGCCGAGGTGCTGATCGAGCGCTGGCGAGTGTTTTACAACACGGAACGGCCACACAGCTCGCTTGGATACCGACCACCAGCCCCGGAAACACTTTTACCCAACGAGGAACTTCCGAATCAGCGATTAGCTGCGTAAACTAACTTTAAAACTGGACCAGTTAGGTGAGGCATGTCAAGGGCACCGGGCTTATTTCGTGATGGCCAAAAGGCGATAAGGCAATTCGTGGATTACTACAATCACCAGCGGTATCACGAGTCGCTGGACAACGTGACGCCTGCAGACATGTTCTATGGCCGTTACGAGGAGATCATGGGTCGGAGACAGCTTATTAAACAACAGACCCTGCAGCGCAGGAAGGAGGAAAACCTTATAGTTTGTTCAGCTCACTAAGCGGAAGCTATACTGCAAATGTCTCCTTTAGTTTTTGAGGCGAGTGGTCTCAAATCATCTGACGACTTACAGGTACTCTGTAATCGATGAATTAATTGATCTTGGCTAGACAGTTGTTGTATCAGTCTTAGTTGAAGTTATACCAGTACCTAGAGTTACACCTATAGCTACTTTGTCATAAGCAATGACGGCCTATAGAACAGAATATTTAAAGGATTTGGGTACATGATTAGTAGGCCCAAATATCAGTCTAGTAATAGCTACTCCGAGGAGTATGCTTAGCCTCAACGCTAGGCATGCTTCTCGGCATGTCATTTCTAAGGAGCTTCTCAAAAGTGCCCTCCTACACAGTCAATATTTCAGACCCACAAGATCTAATCAATTCCGATATTGAGCGTCAACTTTATCAAGCAGGCACTTATGTTGCTGAGTTGATTGGAACGTATGTCGACTGGAAAGGCACTATGGATTTAGAAATCCGAGTCGCCGATCATACTAAATCACCCTATCCAGACGTAGATGGAATTCTACCGGCTTTGGGCAGTGTGAACTGGACTAATGGGAGATGGGAAAATAGCACTCTTATTGAGGCTACTACTGGAAATGACCAGTACCCTAACCAACCTGATATTGGGACTACCATATACCTGAGTGCTGATGGAACGATCCGCAATTACGGAATGCCTGTTTGGATTGATCCAAACCCGAATAGATTTATAACGCCGAACCTCCCAGAGGGTCATTTTGATTTCATTGGTGTTTTAACGCATGAGGTTTTCCATGCTCTAGGTCTATACAGTGTGACTTGGCAATGGAGAGATTTGGTAATCGAAAATTCGGGGTTAAGTTTTTTTGTAGGAGAGAAAACTTCCGCTCTTTATGGTGGAGATTTACCCCTTGCTGCCTCCTATGGCGACCATTACGGCAATACCGATTACTCCGAAAACCGTGTACCAAGCGGGCTAATGTTCCAATGGGGTAATTACTACGGAAATAGATTAGACATAGGTAGGATTGACCTCGCCATTCTCGAAGATCTTGGTTACTCAATCATTTCTTACGAAAATTTACCGCTTTTTGACTTGATAGATTCAAACCCTACTGTGAACGACTCACTCGGTACAGATCATTTGTATGGCGACTATCAGAACAATACCATCTATACCGATTTGTCAGATAAGGGAGATTTTATCGATGGAGGGACAGGAATAGATACTGTCGTCTATTCCGAACCTAGAGCAAACTTCACATGGGCTAAATTTGTTGTTGACCCAACGCCTGAGTCAGGACTTGAATCTTGGGAGGGATGGTCATTTAATCAAGATAGCCTGAAAAACGTCGAAAGAATTGAGTTTGAAGACTCAAAATTAGCATTAGACCTAGATGGCACTGCAGGTATAACAGCTAAGGTGTTAGGTGCTTTCCTTGGGTCTTCTGGCATAAAACGAGTCGACCTTGTTGGTGTAGGACTTGAATTGCTGGATAGCGGAACGACTTACGAAGAATTTCTCCAAGCAGCACTCGATGCTGTTTTCGGATCAAACCCAAGTGGCGCAACTTTGGTTAATCACTTCTACGGTACATTAACGGGTCAATCAGCACCTCAATCTCTTATTGATCAATATGGCTCTTTGATTGATAACGGTAGTCTCAGTCCTGTCAGTCTGGCGATGCAGGTCGCAGAATATGAGCTTAATCTGCAGAACATCGATTTAGTTGGTTTAGCTACTACAGGTATTGAATACATCTAAACTTAAGGAACTTCACATGAGAAAAATCTCCGCTCTTTTCCTGGTCGCTATATCTTCCATACTTTCTAACATAGCGTTTGCTCAAGATTTTTTTGGCCTATGGAATGGTAGCCTTGACACTTTTACTTTCAGGCCTTTAGGCGGCAACAGTGTTGGAATGGTGGTCGTAACCAACAATGGCTACCAAGACATTTATACTGGGACATTCGATGGTCCGAATATTTCAGTCTGCACATTCGAAGAGCCATTTACCGCCTGCTACGCGGGAACGATGAATTCGGAAACCTCGCTTTCGTTAACTTTGGAGAGTTGCGAAAGTGATGCTTCTAACATCTGCTCATTGCTTCAAGATGTTGAACTAAGCCGGGAAATTTATTATGAAGCAGATGGTATATTTATCGCTTCTGATGGCAATTATTTCATGGTAGAGGATTCTGCAGGATTAATAACGGCACACCAACTTTACTTAGAGGAGGGAAAAGTAGATGGTTATAGTGGGACTAGAGCAGGTAATTCAGGATCAGTTACTCCATTTGATGATAGCGGCCCATATTTAAACTTTCAAATCCTATCTAATGATGATGTCATAGTGACAGTTGTTCGCTGTAATCTATGTTCCTCTGAAGATGAGGCAAAAACTCCTGTTGGGGCGACAATTACACTATCTCGCGTTACTGATTAAGCATAAAGTGGATTTAAAAACTGGCGGGATTTCTTCGCGACTTTGATTTAGTGGGCTTAGCCTTGAGAAGTATCGAGTACGGCTAGCGTCAGATTTTTTGAGGTAATTCCCAACGGGGATTTTTATCTTATTAAACTGAACTACTTAGCTGCTTGCAATTGCCAAGCTGGAGCTAGTGTGTTGAGAAATCTTTTATCCATTACTATAAAGTAGATATCTATTAGTAAAAGGAGTTGAGTATGTCAACAAAGCCGACGATTTTAAGCAGCCTGCGGGCAGATTCAGGTTTCTATGTAATCTTATCTAATCAGATAACTTGGGATGAAGCTAATACGATTGCGACACAATCTTTTTCATCTAAAGACGGATTAATCTCTAGCTCTTATTTAGTCGCAATAAATGATGAGTTGGAGCAAAGAAGTCTTGCTGATTGGTTGCAAATTGTTTATCAAACAAACAAAGAATCCTTTCCAATTGTTTCTGATGGTGGTGACATGCCTCACCTAACTGGTCCAGTTTTAAAGTTAGTTTACGCAGCTAATCGCTGATTCGGAAGTT
>JAQCBT010000035.1 GCA_027621405.1 Pseudomonadota bacterium
GGGTCGCCACCCCGCCCGTGTCAGACAACAGGGCCGCCGCAAGCAGATAGGGTATGGGACTGACTTTCAGGGACTGGCTGATCAGGATGATCAGCGGACCGAAGATAACCACGGTAGTGACGTTGTCCAGCAACAGGGACAACACGGTGACCAGGGAGCCCATCATGACCAGCAGCAGATACTGTCGGCCCTTGCTGAAGTTCGCGATAGCATAGGCAAGCTGTTGAAAACCGCCCGTGGGTATCATGATGGCAACGATCGTCATCATACCCGCCAACAGGAACACCACATTCCAGTCGATAGCCTCTATCGCCAGATCGGGAGAATAGAATCCCATCAGGTCGCCAATCAGCACCATTGCCGCAGCTCCCGCCATAGCCACCTTTACCCGGTGTACCCCATGTAAACCTTCCGTGAAAATTCCGATAAAGGTTACCGCCAGTATAATTCCGGATACCAGCATATCCGTGTTCCAATTGAGTAATTCCATGTCTTGATCGCTCTGTAATCACATCCGGCAGAGGCCAGTGGACTCTCTCTTATGAGGAACAGAAAGAGTCAGACTTTGCCGAAGCTTTAATTCAAGTCCAGATCGCCCAGCACTAAAGCACTGCCTGAGCGCTTCAGAGATGCGGGAGTAACCGACCTGGCCTACTGATGAACACTACATGCTGCGGGAGCAGCAAACATCAAGCGATTAGAGGGGGTGCGCGAATGCTAAGGTGGGAGTGAAACTCACGCCTTGGCTGATCTGGAAGAGCGTGCGGCCCGAAGTTTCGAGCGACATGCGGAATGGTGAACAGGAATTGAAATGCAGGAAAGGCAGCGTCTGCTCCCTTGATTTTAAACTCGTCCGATTTACTGATTGTTCCTTCAAAATCGGCCGGGAGTAAGCTGCTGACGTCGACATCCTGTCCAAAATCATGGCCGCCAACAGTTGTGCCGACACCCAGGGAGAGCAGGCATACGAATACTTGAATTTTGGTCAGGCGAAGCATCAGCCAAGTGTTACTCTAAACGTAATGGTCCGCAATCCTTGACAGAAAGCGAGCAGAGTAAACCACAAGCGCAGCATTTTGTCTCAATCTTTCCAGACTATTTAATCGACGATAGCCTGGGTCACCACATTCGTATAACGCTGCCGAATATTGAGCGGCGCGTGACCTGGAAGCTGGATAAACATCAGGCCAAGCAGTTCTTCTTCTGGATCAGCCCAGTACAGGGTCCCATAGGCTCCGCCCCATCCGTAGCCACCCCTGGACATGAAATCCAGGGACTTTTCAGGCTCTGTCAGTACTCCAAAACCAAGACCGAAGCCGTAACCGGGACCACGTACGTAGACGTCCTTGTCGCCGGTATGATTCTGGATCATCAGTTCGACTGTCTTCGTGCCCAGTAGACGCACTCCATCCAGTTCGCCCCCGTTGAGCATCAATTGCGCGTAGCGAAAATAATCGGAAGAGGTACCGTTCAGTCCTGCTACTCCAGCAAAATAGTCACGGGCCGGGGTTACGGCAGGTGGACGCATCAATTCAGACGGACCACCGGCAACTGGCCGGTAAACCGCGGCCACCCGGTCGACCTTCTCTGGCGGTACGTAGTAGTGAGTATCATGCATGCCGAGGGGTTCGAAGATGCGCTCACGCAGAAATTCATCGATGCTCTGGCCGGATATTTTCTCCACCAGCACCGCGACATAATCGGTGGATGAACCGTATTGCCATTCATCGCCAGGATGGAAGGCACCCGGAATCTTCGCTGCCCGCGCGACCCTTTCGCCTAGAGTGTCGAACCCTTCACCATTGTTGGTAATCCAGGCAATCTCCTCCCGCGACAGGCCCTTGTCCTGCGGATCCAGGGTGAGACCGGAGGTGTGAGTCAGCACGTGCCGAAACGTGACTGGCCTGGCTTCCGGAACCACGGAGCTGCGCGCGCCATCACTGACCAAGACACCGTGATCCTTGTATTCGGGTATCCAGTCGGAGATGGGATCGTCGAGACGAAAATAGCCTTCTTCGAACAGCATCATCAGTGCGGTAGAGACGATGGGTTTGGTCATGGACATGAGGGTGAAGATGGTATCGGTGGTCATTGGAATGTTTTCTTCCCGGTACTTCCAACCCACTGCGGAGTGATGAACCACCTTGCCTCGCCTGGCTACCAGCGACACGGCGCCGGAAATCTGACCCGCATCTACAAAGCGTTGAAAGTAATCATCAATACGTTGCAGGCGGTCGCTGGACATACCTACCAGCTCCGGCCTGGCTTGAGGTAACTCGGCCGCGGACACCAGTCCTGAGGTCAAGAGCAGAAATATCAGGCCGCACATGCGGCAACTCGAAGAAGGCTGTTGCTTGTACTTATTCATTATTGCAGGTCTCCCTGGGGCAATGGCGCTCTGAACATCCTTAATACAGAATATCCAGGTGAATTTAAAGCGTCTTCGATCAATGTGTGCTGTGCCACTGATTGCACACCCACTGTAGTAAGATACCCGATCGCCAGATCAACTAAAGCCCGAGAGAAATCCATGTCAAAGCGCCTGCAAACCCTCTTCTACAGTCTCTTCCTGACGGCTAACTGCGCGGCATTCGCCCAGCAGACGGAGTCGGGGATTCCGCTGGATAGCGGATGGAAGCAGACAGTCTATGAATTCGTCCGCGACAACCAACAGCATACGGCCTGGGGGCTGGAGCACAGCGAGCGTGACTATATCCTGGCCCTTGAACTGGCCGAGAAGGAAGGATTAGAGCTCGATCTTGATGTGCTGTTTGCGGCGGCATTCCTGCATGACATGGGCGCCTTCGAACCTTACTCAGCACGGGGCAGTGATCATTCCCGGGTAGCTGCGGATTCCATGGCAGAGATCCTGGAGCCGGCAGGTTTTCCAATGCAGAAACTGCCTTTGGTACAGGGCGCTGCCCTCGGCCATATGTACTATTCAGAAGTTCCCGCCGAACCTCACGCCCAGGTGTTGCATGATGCCGATACCCTGAACTTCCTCGGCGCCATCGGGATTACAAGGATCCTGTCGCTCACCACCCGCTCCGGTATGGCACAGGATCTGCCTTCGGCTATCGCCACACTGGAGAATATGAGTCAGCAGCTTCCGGGCACACTGGTATTGGAGAGTTCCAGGGCAATAGGAGAAGAGAGATCGACCGAGATGAAAGCCTTCCTTGCTGCGCTGTCAGAACAGACTTATGGTGGCACGGCCCTGTAGTGTGTAGTGGGGCTCTTGTGCCCTTCAGTCAGGCATGGGGGAAAATAGGGACAGATTTATTTTTTTAAAAAATAAATCTGTCCCTATTTTCTCGCAAGAACAAAAAAAAGAGCCAACGCTGGAACACGACTGTGTTCTGCGTTGGCTCTCTTTGTCAGATAGGGAATTTCTTCCCTAGCGTTGGCTTTACAGCCTAGTGAGCACCACCAGTGGGCTGGGCGCCTGGCAATGCCATGGCGATCAGCTTGGGACCGGCCTGCAGGATGATGTACTGATGACCATCGTGCATCCAGGAGCTCATGCCATAGCGGGTGGCTGCTGGAATCTCGATGCGACCCAGCTGCTCACCGGTTTGCTTGTCGATGGAATACAGATAGGCATTGGTACCGTCTTCAGCCATACCGGAATACACCAGCATGTTGGCTGTAGTCACCATGGACGGCGCACGACCGTCGCCAGTACGACCGATGTCCACGCCATCCAGGGCTGGATTGTTGGCAATACGCTCCTGGGTCTCGCCAGCCGGAATACGGAACGCGATCTCACCTGTGTTCATGTTGTATGCCGTGATGCTGCTGTACAGCGGCTTCACGTAAGGCAGGCCTGAACTCAGGCGTGGTGGACGGGTACGTGGACCATTGGCGTAGGCTGCGAAGGTCGTACCTGTTGGCTTCTCGATGAAGGTATCAGCCTCTTCACCGGGAATGACCTGCTGCCAGCTGCAGTTGTTGGCTGAAGCCACATACAGGAAGCCCGTTGTTGGATCCGCAGTCGGCGGCGCATAGATGTTGGCGCCACCACCATCACCCGGACACATGGCAGAACTGATCTTGCCAGCTTCGTTTTCGCGGTGAATCGGTGGATTGAACAGCGGTCCCATCTGGTAGTTCGCCATTACTTCCAGTGCTTCGCGACGCAGTTCAGGCGTGAAGTCGATCAGGTCGTCTTCAGTAATGCCCTGCTGTTCGAAGGGTGGTGGCTTGGTGGGGAAAGGCTGGGTAGTAGCCAGTTTCTCACCGGGTACCTGGGACGCAGGTACCGGACGCTCTTCCATTGGCCACACCGGCTCACCGGTGAAGCGATCGAAGGTGTACACGAAGCCTTGCTTGGTGACTTCCGCCACAGCGGACACTGTGCCACGTCCCGGAATATTCAGGTCAAGCTGGATCGGTGGTGATGGATTGTCGTAGTTCCACACATCGTGCTTCACAGTCTGGTAGTGCCAGATGCGCTCACCGGTCTCGGAGTTGATCGCGATAACACTGGTGCCGAACAGACCATCAC
This sequence comes from Pseudomonadota bacterium, assembly GCA_027621405.1. Classification (GTDB taxonomy): domain Bacteria; phylum Pseudomonadota; class Gammaproteobacteria; order Pseudomonadales; family Pseudohongiellaceae; genus UBA9145. The sequence continues at coordinate 4,508 of JAQCBT010000035.1, forward strand.
CCGGACGGAAACCACCGTAGTAGTCGATTGTGGGTGGGTTGGTTGGCACGTAAACGATGTTGTTCTCTGGATCCGCTGTCAGGGGCGCCCAGGAAGAAACGTCACCGGTGTAACTCCAGGCATCGTTTTCCCAGGTCTCGTGACCGTATTCACCGGGACGAGGAATCACGTTGAACTTCCATTTGAATTCACCAGTAACCCTGTCGTAAGCCAGGATATCGCCAGGCACGTTTTCGATACGTGCCTGCAGGTAACCCTGCTCCGCAGAGTTACCCACGATGATGTTGTCATTCACCACGATTGGCGGTGAAGAAGTTGTGATGTAGCCGGTTTCCAGCGGGATACCTTCGTAGGGGTCATAGGGGTGACCGAGGTCGGCCAGCATGTCTACGACACCTGTTGAGGGGAAGCCTTCAACGGGCACCTGGCCACCGAAACCTTCCAGTGGCGCACCGGTTTCAGCATCGAGGGCCAGCAGGAAGAATCCAGGAGTAGAGACATACACCACACCGCGGCCGTCGATACGGGAATAGGCGATGCCTTTACCGTAGGAGGCACGCATGGAGTATTCCCAGCGGCCTGTGTTTGGCAGTCGGTATGACCACAGTGTCTCACCGGTCTTCGGGTCGATGGCCACAACATTTCGGCGCGGGCCGGAAACGGTGAACAGCTTGCCGTCGACGTAAGTCGGCGTAGAGCGGCCGGAATAACCACCGAAACTGGAGCCATCCCATTCCCAGGCGACTTCCAGCTCGTCGAAATTATCAGCCGTAATTTCATCTGCAGGGGTATAACGGGTGTGGGCATAGTCACCCCCCAGGGTATACCACTCTACCGTGTCATCGGTGACAAGATTCTGCGCTGACACAGTTGCCGACAGCGAGCAGAACGCGGCGAATAGCACACCCAGAGTGCCCTGTGTAGCGGGTCTGGATTTGATCATCTTAAACAACCTCATGAGTTACTACTTTTCCTTATTTTTTGTAGACCTTGGCGGATGATAGCAGATTGTTGCGGCCGCGCATTGCCAAGTTGATCGGCTGGTCTTTGTAAACGCTTCGCTCGCCTCAAATCTTTGGTATCTCAGTGACTTAAGATAGAGAAGCTCCTGCCTTTTGACGGCCTGATTACTTGCAGAGACCTGGCATTTTCTGGAATTTGTTGCAGATAGATGCGGGTTACCTTTACTTCGACGCAGTCCAGGTCGTGGCACCTCCGCCGATGCTCAGTTCGAATTCACCCTGCAACCTGCCATCCACCAGCTGCGCCGTATACGACACCCCGAGTGACTGACCCTGGGCGTTGATGTCACGGCTGAAATGAGAGTGTATCGCCCACAATCTCGATGTCCCTGGCTTCGCTGCTACCGCCCGCGGCGGAGGACACGACAATTTTCGCGCTACCATCGTCCGCCTCGGAAATGGTGATCGTGCCTGTGGTCGGCCCCTGACCCATGTCATAGGACATAGTCCAGGTTCCCACCAGTTCGGACAACTCCAGAGACAGGGCGATGGGAGAAAAGATGAGGCTACTCACGAGCAGCAGGCTTGTAGTCTGCTGTCTGGTGAAGATGTTACACATTATGGTTTCCATTACAGCGGTATTCAGGAAATAAAACTCAGATTTGCAGGATCGCTTGCATTATTTCGCGGCGACTCGCGAGTGGATCGTTAACAACTTCGCTGCGATCGTTAAGCACCATGGTGGCGCGGGAGCGTTCGTCATAGGGAGCCCATTGCGGCAACTTGCCCACATTAGGGTCACCGGTGCGTGCAAAATTGATGATCGTATCGCTCACCCTGTCTGCCAGCATCTGGGCCAATGAACTGCCCGCAGTCAATCGGCTGCGAGAGACATTGTCGAATATGAGGGGGATGTCCAGGGTGTGGGGACTCATGATGCGGGCGCCATTGGCGGGTGAGCGCCAGGCCAGGTAGTAGATATACACCGGCGCAGCGTTGAGAGCCGACCTGCGCTCCGCTATGCGAATCGATGGCATGACATAGCGCTGGTCGCTGAACACCAGGAAATAGATCTCGGAAGGCCTGGCATCGGGATTGGCCTCGCGGTAGACATCCACAACCGACTCCACGTTTTCTTCACCCACTATGCCAGCGATGCGGTTGCGCATGGTGGCTTCATCCATGGCGAAGTCAGCGTCAGCCGCGAAATAAGTCATCTCGGTACGATTCGCGCCAACGATTAGCGGCACATCGGGATTCACCGGCGAGGCGTCGGGCCAGAACGGATGGAACGGAATTATCTCTTCCTCCATGGTGGGTGCGAAGGCTCCGCCACCAGCCTCAGCCGCCGTGGTCGATACGGCAAAATAGGCGGACATGAGGGTTGCAAGCGGTACTTGCTGTATTCGCCTCACATTGCCCGGAGAGATATCGAGCTCCTGCAGAAGTCGCTCGCCCAGCGCATGAGCCTGTTCTTTCATTGGCAAACGCAGGGTGGCACCACTCTCGATCACGGCAGCATGAAACAGACCTTTGGCTTCGGGCATCGCCAGCAGTGTGGCCACCTTGCGACCGCCACCGGACTCTCCAAAGATCATCACCCGATTGGGGTCACCACCAAAATTCTCGATGTTGTCGCGCACCCACTTCAGTGCCTGCACGATATCCTGCATGCCCACGGTACCTGATGAAGCGAAATCGCTGTCGACATCACCGAGGTGGGTAAAACCCAGCACGTTCAAGCGGTGATTCAGGGTGACAGTGACCACATCACCCCGCAGCGCGAGGTTAGTGCCGTCGTAAAGTGGCGATGAGCCGGACAGTGAGCGGAAGCCACCACCATGACACCAGAACATGACCGGGCGCTTGCCGCCATCATTGATGCCGCGTGTCCACACATTCAGCATGAGACAGTCTTCACTCTCCTTGCCATCCTGCTGTCGACCGCTCTGGGGATTGCTCTGTGGCGCAGCCGGCCCGTATTCGAATGCCTCACGATATTCGCGCCATGGCGCAGGATCCTGCGGCGGCATGAAACGATTTTCACCAGCCGTACTGGCGCCGTAGGGTATGCCCTTGAACACATTCACTCCATTCAGGCGCCTGCCACGCACGCGACCGAAGCGCGTGTCAGCATCAACGGTGGCATCCTGTCCCAGCGCAAATGATGAAGGCAGGATAAGACCCGCCGCTGAGGCATAGCGCAAAAAGTCACGGCGACCAAGAGGAGTGTTTTTCACTGGATTTCTCTCCGTAGATCGAATTCAAATCTCGATCATTAATAGTGCTGCTAATTTAATCTTGCCAGCGGTGCCTATCATGCAATGACAGCAAATGCCGGGAATTCATGGGTTGCACCTCCGGATTGTACTCCCATCCGCTCTGCTTGCTGTAGTATGCTGACAAGCGATCGATTGCCTGCAGCAACAACGAGCGCCAAGGCAGGCTGGCACTGGCAGGGCCAATCTGCCCCAAAGCGCCCTCCTGCCACCTGATCTCTTGCGAGGGGATAACCATGGAAAGTCCCGCCGACCTCTTCACAATCGCCATGCTTGCGACTGGCGGGCTTTATTTCTCCATGCTCGCCTACTTCAATGGCTTGCTGGGAACCAAGCAGTCGAACATGCCAATCCAATGGAATTCGGAACCCCTCCTGTGGTACATGGCATTTCTGTTGATGGTGTTCGTCGCCTTCCGCATCATCGAACCAGATCCCTCTGCGCAGGGTACCGGCGTGTGGTACCAGACGGGTACTGGCAATCTCCTCATTATTTATATCTATCTCATTGCCAAACTTGCCCGCCATGCCGTACCCAGGCTGGTCGCATGGGCGATTCTTACCCTCATCGCGCTGGCCGTACTGTATGTATTCGGTGGCATACTGCTTGCTGTCGCAGGTGGCAGCGATACCGCAATAGACTACCCGCAACGCCTGGGCACCCTGCTGCTGTTAATGACAGTTCTGCTGAGCCTGATTCTGGCCTGGTGTTTCCTGGTTTCCTTCTGGACCGCCTTTCTCAAGCATCGGCGCACGGATCCCGCTTCAATCGAACGGCATACCAGCCAGGGATCCATTGTCCCGGGCTCAGGCTCGCCCGACTATAGACTGGCACCCGGCGCGAGTGTTGCACTGGACTTCGGCAAGCGACAGATCGAGGATCATGGCTATAAGGCCGACCTGCGAGTGGATCGCCAAAACACAGATGCCGCTGTCAAGGTAGAGGTAAGCAATGACAGCCAGAGCTGGTTGGCCTGTGAACTGGATGAGAAAATAACGACCGACTATGACGTACCTTATATGGGTAGCCCCTGGCGATTCGTTCGTGTGACCAATACGAGTGACCAGGAAGTGCAGATCGACGGAGTCTATGATCTGGACTAGCGCAAACGGCAATGCGCTCAAGAGCAAGTGTAGCCCCCTGCCCTCTAGACTCTCCGACTACTAAAGGTAGCGCCTGCACTGACTCACGCTCAGGATCAGTCGGTTTCGGTTTCAATCCCTGGAAAAATCCGGAAAATGGCCATTCGGGCATTTTCAGACCACAAGAACAGGGACTTACTATGCAAGCTCTAATGATGAATTCTCAGTTGATGATCTCCTCGATCCTGAAGCACGCTGAGAAAAACTTTCCGGATGTGGAGATGGTATCTGTCACCGTCGACAATCCAAGACATCGGCAGAATAACAGGCAGTTCGCCCGCCGTTGCCGACAGTTAGCCAATGTACTAAAAAGACTGGGTGCAAAGTTTGGTGACCGCATCGGCACACTGGCCTGGAACGACTACCGCCATATGGAGCTGTACTATGCCGTATCTGGCAGCGGCATGGTGTGCCATACCATCAACCCCCGACTCTTCCCGGAGCAGGTGGCGTACATCATTAACCACGCGGAAGACAGGATCATGTTTGTCGACGCCCTGGTGTTGCCCCTGGTGGAAGCGCTGAAAGAGCATCTTCCCAAACTGGAAACCGTGGTCGTGCTGACCGACCGCGCCCATATGCCGGAATCAAAACTACCGGGATTACTGTGTTATGAAGAGCTACTCGCGGCTGAATCTGATGAATTCGATTGGCCGGAGTTCGACGAGAACACCGCCAGCGGCCTGTGCTATACCTCCGGCACCACCGGCAACCCCAAGGGCGTTGTCTACAGCCATCGGTCCACGATCCTGCACGCACTCGCCGGCTCACTTCCCGATGTGACCGGTGCCTCCAACCTGGAGACCAGCCTGCCCGTCGTGCCCATGTTCCATGTGAATGCCTGGGGTGCGCCCTATGCGGCCATGATGGTCGGCACGAAACTGGTCTTGCCTGGCCCCAAGATGGCCGACGGCGAGACCCTGACTGACCTGATCAATTCCGAACAGGTCACCGTGGCCTCCGGCGTGCCCACCATCTGGCTGGCCCTGCTGGATTACCTGTCAGCGAACAAGATGACCGTGCCGACTCTTGCCCGCGCAAGCGTCGGTGGCGCAGCCTGCCCTCGCATCATCGTGGAACGCTTCCGGAATGAACATGACTGCACGGTGGTGCAGGGCTGGGGCATGACCGAAACCAGTCCGCTTGGCACCGTGTTCTGCCTGAAGAAGGGCATGGAAAACCTGACCACCGAAGAAGTCACAGACCTGCAATGCCTGCAGGGCCGCGGCGTGTTTGGTATCGAGATGTGTATCGTGGATGAGAACAACGAGGAGCTACCCTGGGACGGCAAGGCGTTCGGCGCCCTCAAGGTGCGAGGCCCATGGGTGACCAGGGGCTACTATGGTTTGTCGGATGTCCCCGGAGACGAGGACTGCCCTGTGGATGAGAAGGGTTGGTTCCAGACCGGCGACGTCGCTTCCATCACCCCGGAGGGCTTCCTGAAGATCACCGACCGCACCAAGGATGTGATCAAGTCCGGCGGCGAATGGATCAGTTCCATTGAGATCGAGAACGCGGCCGTGAACCATCCGGATATCGCAGAGGCCGCGGTTATTGGCCGCTACCATCCGAAGTGGACGGAGAGACCCCTGCTGATTGTAGTCACCAGCGCAGGCAAAACCCTTGGCCGGGAAGACGTACTCGGGTTTCTACAGGACAAACTGCACAAAATGGCGATGCCAGATGATGTAGTATTCCTGGATGAGTTGCCCCATACGGCAACAGGCAAGATAAACAAGCTTGGGCTGAGGGAAATCTTCGCCGACTATGAGTTTCCGGCGGCCTAGCCACTGCCGAAACCTCAGGCACTGTTTCTATTCCAGGCTGGCAATCACAACAGGTATTCATTTGATGAAGCGATTCAGCGTAACAAAAACTGCCGCGATACTCCTGACACTGACACTCGCGTTTGTTGGTTCCGTACAGGCACAGGATTCGGAGTTTCCGAAGACAGCCTTCGGGGCACCCGACCTGCAGGGCATCTATAGCATCGCCACCGTGACCATGCTGGAGAGGCCGGAGCAGTTTACCGGAAGGGCAACGATCTCCCTGGAAGAAGCCGCACAAGTGGGCACCACCGGCGAGAGTTATCTCGATGACCTCACCGCCCGGCCCGATGACGCTGCACCGGATGTGGGTGGCTACAACACGTTCTGGATGGACCCTGGTGAACAGATGGCGGTGCTGAATGGCGAGGTGCGCACCTCCATCATCGTCGATCCCGAAGATGGCAGGCTGCCCTGGGCCGAGGGTGCGCAACGCGCGATCTTCGCTGGACGCGGCAACGGCAGGGGCCCCTATGATGGTCCGGAAGCCCGCCCCATGGGCGAACGCTGCCTGGTGGGATTCGGTTCATCCGGGGGACCACCCATGTTGCCGGTGCTGTACAACAATCACAGCCAGATCGTGCAGACCGAAGACTACGTGGTGATACTGGCCGAGATGAATCATGATGCCCGCATCATCTACATGGATGGCAAGGTACCCGCGAATTTTCCCAAGTGGCTGGGCACATCGGTAGGACGCTATGAAGGTGATACCCTGGTAGTCGAAACAACCGGCTTTCATCCCCAGGAAGGATTCCGGGGCTCACTGCGTCACTTCTTCTACCTTTCCAGCGATGCCAGAGTGACCGAGCGTTTCACTCGCGTCGATGAGAACACCCTGCTCTACCAGTTCACCGTGGACGATCCCCAGGTCTACTCCCGCGCCTGGACTGGAGAGCTGCCCATGAATGCAGTGGAAGACCAGATTTATGAGTATGCCTGCCATGAAGGTAACTATGCCCTGCCCGGAATTCTCGCTGGGGCGCGGCAACAGGAACTGGATGAGCAGTAAGCTGTAAGCAGATACAACTTTGACGGAGCTGATTCCAGCTCCGCGCGTGCTTCGTTACGCCAGCACATCAGGCTATGCCCAGGCGCCGCTTGAGGTGCTCTTTCGTGAGATGGCCAGCCACATCGAAGGGCTCACACTTGCCGTCGCCGTCATAGTCGATCGGCCCGATCTTCTTCGCCACCTTCAATGCAGCCGCATTCAGCTTTTTGTTGCGCTTCCCCATACAGAGCAAGGCGTAGGCGCCCTCTACCAGCCCCTTGTCTTCATAGGTGCGCCCGATGCGATCTATGTAACTCAGGAAGAATGTGTCATCGGGTGCGTTCTGCTTTTTTGAGCCAGCGATTTCGGAAAGCAATCCGTATCCGCACTTGCGCCGGGCCTTGTCTTTGGAATCGATCCAGTCCGTCGCCAGTTCGACTACGAAAGGCACCCTCGATAAGGATGCATCGCAGGAAGAGAAGACGTGGCTCAGAACAGGTTCGTCCAGTTCTCCCACCTGTTTCTCAACCTGCTCTCGGGTGATGAGTTTCGGATCATCGATGAGCAGACTGAGGATGCGAAGCTCGTGGATGTCACTCTGCCAAAGCTCCAACGCCAAAACATGGTCCCGACCAATTTTTTTCGCCAGCTTGCGCAGATCAGTCAAACCCACGCCGTAGCTTTTCCTGCTACTCGAAGGTCCAGTACGGATAGCCTTCTGTGACGCAGCTTGCTCCCGAACCAGATTGAGGACCTGACTTTTCTTCATAGATTTCGTACCTCCTCGTTCACAATTTGTCGCCAGCTCTCCACCCTTCCGCCATACGATTGACAGGTTTCCTGTTCAAAATCGCACTCGCAAAAAAGACCATAGCATGAGGAGGTAAGCGTGTTCAGCAGAATTCAGTTGGCTGCTCTGGCTCTGGGCTTGAGCCTTGGTGCAGGGCTTGCAGCACTGGGAGGAATCCTCGGCTACAGCGCTCTCAAGCATAAAGAGTTTGAGCGCACAGTTACTGTCAAGGGCTTGTCGGAGAGAGAATACCCTGCTGATTCAGTAATCTGGACCATCGACTTTACTCTCGCGAATAACTCACTTCTGCAACTGCATGGTGATCTGGAAAACGGTGCCCAGTCGCTGATGAGGTATTTGACGGAGCAGGGTATTGAAGAAGATGACATCTCTACAAGTACACCTTCTATCAATGACAGCTTCACTAATCAGTACC
>JAQCBT010000036.1 GCA_027621405.1 Pseudomonadota bacterium
AGTACATGCAGTTGCTCGACAGTGGGTGGCGCAGTGCGTCGAAAGCAGTGCCGATCAGTTGCGTGCTGAACATAGACGCCATCCAGAAACAGCATGTGGGCCGCTCCTGCGCATCCATGCGCCCGCGGCATTAATGCGTCCCTGCATGTCAAATGGATATTCAGGTTCAGCGCCGAGCCAAAGCGCTGGATCAGGGTCACTGCACCGGTGGGGGCTTCGCGTTTGGTGTATCCAGACTGTTGCGCCAGGTGAGTGGAGATCGCACGGGTGACAATGCCCAGAACCTTGCCCATCAGCTCCGGATAGGCGGCAAACAGAAAGCGCAGCGGAAACGGGACGGTCAGTACCCATTGCCGAATGGTCCTGGCAGGAAACACTTCATCCACCAACAGGGCCGCAGCCTCCACCATGCGCCGAGCTCCACAACTGGGGCAGAATCCTCGTCTTTTGCAGGAAAAGGCCACCAGCTTTTCATGGTGACAGCTCTCGCAGCGAACCCGGAGAAAGCCATGCTCCAATCGCCCGCATCTAAGAAAGTCAGTGAACTCCTGCTGCACATAGTCCGGGAGCAACCGCCCTTCGGCAGCCTGGTGTTCGAAAAACGCCGGATAGTGCTGCTGAACCAACTGGTACAGGAGTGTTTGTTCGGGTTGATGGCGCTGGTAAATAGGTTTGTTGGCAGATGCCAACTTTCCAACGGCTAAACCCGCCTGAGTGAGAGAGAGCATACCGGAATCCGTTCCTGGGTATGCTGAGGGAGTCTAGGTTGAGTAGTGGCGTCTGGTGAGAAATCGAGTCAATTGGGTATCTGAATAGTATCCATTGACGCAGAGCAGAGCCGGAGCGTTTGTTATTTATGTATATATTGGTAATATACATAAATGTTCGATTGGGCACAGCTATCAGGTTTTGATTGGGATGAGGGAAATGCCCGGAAGAATGCAAGTAAGCATGATGTTGCCCAATCCGAGGCAGAACAAGTATTTTTTAATCAACCTCTGATTGTCACTCAAGACCCAAAACATAGCCAGAACGAAGCACGCTATCACGCTCTGGGAATTACTGATGAAAGGCGGCAATTACACGTTAGCTTTACACTGCGCACCTCAAACACACTGATTCGAATCATTTCTGCGCGAGACATGCACAGGAAAGAGAGAAGGATTTATGAGCAAGCTAAAGAAGATACCTGAGTTCAAGAACGAAGCAGAAGAGCGAAAGTTCTGGGAAAGCCATGATTCAGCAGACTATGTGGACTGGGGTAAAGCTGAAAAAGCGACTCTCGCCAATTTGAAACCGTCCACCAAAACCATTTCACTGCGCTTGCCGGAGGGATTATTGGAGCGCATTAAGGTTGAGGCGAATAAGCGAGACATGCCTTATCAATCTTTGATTAAGGCCTGGCTCGCTGAAGATGTGGCCAGTGCGGCTCGGAATACCTAACTAGAGTCGTAAGATAGATAGTACGCGCCATCCCTGGCGCATCGTCGGAGTTCTTTAATCGCACCAGCCGCGTCATCCTTGGCGCGTTGCTCATGACTACCCGAGCAGTGCTCGCTTGCGCTTTCCGCGGCCGATCTTCGCCCTACTCTCGCAGCATTGACGCCTTGGGATATCCGCTACTCAGTGGTGGAAGCAACCACGGTTTGCCATCCACTGGCGTAAACAATACAACGGCTATCGCCCGCATGGATCGCTTAAAGGGGTGGCACCCAACATTTTTCTGGATCAGTGGCGCCAGGAAAATGTCGATGCAAAGATGACCGCTTGAACTTATTCCCTAACATTGGGACTAGTGCAAGGATCTAGGACTTGCCAATTGCTTTCATTCCTCCTCGCCCATAATTCGTCATCAATTCTCCCCACTTCAGCCATGCAGTAGACAGTTTTACTGTTCAAAATCGCATTCACAAAAACACAATAACATGACGAGGTAAGTGTGTTCAGCAGAATTCAGTTAGCTGCCCTGGTGCTGGGTTTGACCCTCAGTGGAGGACTCGCAGCGCTGGGAGGAATTCTCGGCTATAGCGCGCTCAAGCATAAAGAGTTCGAGCGCACAGTTACTGTTAAGGGCCTCTCGGAGAGAGAATACCCTGCTGATACAGTAATCTGGACCATCGACTTTACTCTCGCGAATAACTCACTTCTGCAACTACATGGTGATCTGGAAAACGGTGTCCAGTCGCTGATAACGTATCTGACGGAGCAAGGCATTGAAGAAGATGACATCTCTACAAGTACACCTTCTATCAATGACAGCTTCACTAATCAGTACCGCGATGCGAATGACAGAACATTACGCTATACAGGCAATCGTTCGGTGACCGTCTACTCCGATGCGGTTGATCTGCTTAGAGAGGTCATGCAGAACCTTGCTTCGGCAGGTTTGGAAGGCGGATTCCAGATTGAAGGCAGTTGGTGGAGCCACGCCCAGTACAGCTTCGAGTCACTGAACGAGGTGAAACCAGGGATGGTGGAAGAAGCCACACGCAATGCGCGAGATGTCGCCATTAAATTCGCCGAAGACTCAGATAGCCGGCTGGGTAGAATACGACAGGCCAGCCAGGGGCAATTCAGCATACGTGACCGGGACGCTACCAATCCTCACATCAAGCGTGTCAGGGTGGTTTCTACGGTTGAATATTATCTGGTGGATTGATACCTGAGTTCATTGCAGGTTATTGATTCATAAAAAAAGAGGAGCCATGTTTGCTCCTCTTCTATGATTTTCTATCGAGCCGCTCCGAGTGGAGCGGCCATGATGAAATTCTAGGTGTCGAAGATAGCGACCAGACAGCCCTTGGAATCCGGGATGTCCTGCATGTCTACCGTACCACCGGCCAGCACCGTATTAAGTGCATCCTTCAGGTATTCATCATGCGCCTCGTTGCGCTGGGTTTCGTAACCGAGCTGGTCGTTGATTGGACCACGGAAAAGCACTTCCTGGGTCTTGGGATCAACGATGAAGACTTCGGCCGTGCGCTCCACACCCAGCGCCTTGGCCAGCGCCTGACCCTCATCTTTCAGAATTGGAAAGTCGATACCAAACTCGGTGGCTTCACGATTGATGCGCTTAATGTCGTCCTGAATATTGGCATTGAACATCAGGAACTCTATGTTCTTGTCTGCGTACAAGTCTCTCACCTCGCGGTATTGCGGCAAGGCAATTCGCGCGATTGGGCAGCCTACACCCTGCACATAGAACACCAGCAACTCGCGATCGGTATACTGATCAAGTGTGTGAATCTCGCCGTTCTGATCCTTCAACTCAAAATCAGGGAGAGACTTCAGCCAGTCATCCGCGGCAAGCGCTGCGGAGCTGGCGACCAGTACCAGGCTTAATAGAATCTGCTTAATCATAATGACTCCTGTTTAGCATTCGTCTTCTAGAATTCTTTTATCTATTTATCTACTTATCTACAAAGTAAGTGAGATAACCGGTGAACATTTCGTCATGGCTCTCCAACCCCCAACTCACCTCTTCCCGCGGATCGGGATTGAAGGGGTTGGATCCGGAGTTATCGAAAGCACCTTCAACATGTACCCTGGTGCCGGCTGCCAGCTTGCGGGGCTGGTCCAGCCAGTAGTGTGGCTGCCATCCGTAGTTATAGGCCGGTATGCTGAACACAACATGCTTATCGGCTCCAGCTTCCTGTACAGAAAACTTCATGTGCTTGCCGCGATAGTTCATACGCGACCTGACCGCCAACAGTTGTACCGGTTCATCAAACTCGAAGCTGGTAGCGATTAAGTGCTCGGTGTCACCGGGTGCGATTGTGAAACGCTCGGAAACCGCGCGAGTCATCAATTCCTTCTCCGGCGGCGTATCGCTGAAATAGAGTCCGATGCGGGTGTTGTCATCAATTTCCAGGCCATTGGTTACATAATGGAATTGCAGCGCAAGTTTGTGACCAGCCGGAATACGTACACCGGTGTTCTCCGGGAACACGGTGGCCGGGTTCGAGCCGGGAATGAAACTTCCCAGGAAGCGTCGGGCAGAAGTCTTCTCATGTTTTTCGGGTCCCCAGAAATCTTCGTCCGGGGCCACGATAAAGGTCATGAGATGGTGAAGCACTCTTGGGTCACCGGGTGAATACTGGAATGCCCTGACCCACATGTCTTGCTCGAAAGGCAATTCCACCTCGAGGTATTTATAATCCTGGATACCCACCGCAGGAATCACATTGGTTGGAGCCTCCACCAGGAAATCAGGCTCTCCGAGCTGCCACTCGAACTCCGGATCAACCGGAACCTGTTCCAGGGGATCTACTTCCCCATCACCTCTGGGCGCCCCCGCATCCATCCAATGCAGTAACTTTTGTTTCTCTTCGGCAGAAAGCTCGTGTGCGTTGGCAGAGGTGCCTGACTCCTCATCCACTTGCATTGGCGGCATGCGCTTATTGAGCACAACTTCGCGAACCATGGGCGACCAGCCAAGCAGGGAGACATAGCTGTCGAACGGGAATGGCCCGGCCCCGCCCCAGTGATGACAGATCGCGCAATTATCAACGATGATGGGGGCAACCTCGGTGCTGTAGTCTGGTGGATTCTGCTTGTGCATTGCCAGGTCAGCATAGTCGATGTCACATCCGGAGATATCAGTGGTCACCGTATCCGAGGCATCACCGTCTATAACTGCCTGCAGGGTTTGACCGAGCATCTCCTCCACGCCACCCCGGTAGAACAGGGACATGCGTTCAGGATTAAAAACCAGCACTTCTCCCGCCGCACTTACGCTCAGGCTTTCCGATACCAGCTTGAGCTCATCGCCGAGAACCGGAAAGGGCAACGACCACTGCAGCTGTTCGCTGCGTGTGGCGTCGGTTACATCAAGGGCCAGGAATTCGATTGTTTCCGAATACTCATCTCGCAGGCGAGCAAGTTCTGCTGCGCCAGCACTGGCTGCAGAACAGGCGCTATCGTAAGCGAGCAGAACCACGGCGTCGCGATGCTGATAGCGACTGAGCTGATGAAAGCGGCCTTCGGCATCCAGCAGCGCGAAGTCTCCAACACGTTCTGTTGCACCCAGGGTAGCTGTAGAAGCCAGGACAATAAGCAGCGTGCTAAAAATGAGTCCTGGCCGGACAGTGCGTTTTGACGGTGTCATGAATTTCATATGACTCACCTGATAATCATTGCGCCATAGGGCTCGTGCTGATGTGGGGGTTTTCAGTTTGTTCTCTCGTCCAGTTACGATCTGGCCTGTTGAGCCCACCCCTGGCAGGCCCTCCAGCGTTGTAGATACCTCCACGAAGAACATACAGGAGATAATCCGACTCATCGGAGAGATTGGAATTCTTGTCGGTGTAGTCTGCTACCGCTTTCTCGATCTCGGGCCACCTTTCTTCCACTTCGGGATGCGCGAGTATGTCGCCGATCACGACCTTGAGTAGTTCCAGGTTATCGAGAATATAGGCTGCGTCCGGGTGGAAGGTATAGAAATTGGGCGCTATCACCGGGTTAGTCGGTATATCGCTGGGCAGGGAGACCAGGCTGCCATGCAGGCGAGTGATCTTCTCTCCATAGATATTCAACAACTGCGTGATATCCGCATCCCTGGTTGCCGCATCGGGTGATGTGACCAGAATTTCGAGCAATGCGATCTTCAACCACTGGGAAGCCCAGGTCAGTCCGCTGAGTTGGGGAAAGCCGGCCTTGTAGGCATAGGCGTATTCGTGATCTGAGAGCAGTTCATCAGATTTGGGCTTGTAGGCTACTGAATGTTGCTCATCGGCAAGGTATGCAGCTACTGCCTGGGACACTGCCAGTTTCTTGTCCTCATAGACGGGGTTGAGGTAAATCTCTATCAGCTGTTCAACAAACTGTCGGCCCCGCTGTAATGCTTCCACCGCAACCGGAGGCAAGTTACCTACATCTGCAAGCGCTGTGCGCACGGTCTCAGCATTATGGTTTTCCCGGATTACACCGAGCAATCCGGGAATTGCCCTGCTTTCGAAGACACGGTGCGGTCCAAGCATCGCAGAGTGATCCCCTGCGGAGTGGTAATGCGATCCCTGTGATTCCTCGAGTTCGGCGAGAGTCTCAAGCAGTACACGCTGACCGATGGCCGCAGTAGGCGAAGAATTTGTGATGCTTATTTCTTCGTAGGCCCTGGCTTGCACCACATCGTGCGCCAGCAGCAGCTGTTGCAGGTCCGGGTAGTTCTGCTCGAGTGTTGTTAACTCTGCCGCCTGTACAGGAATGAAACCCAGTACAAACAGGAGCAAGCCTGTCACTCCTTGCATAGTTCTGTTGTTGGTCATTTTTCTAGTCATCACACTGTTCCGTAGCTCTCATTGAGCAGCTCACAATAAGCAACCACTAAATTACGGCTTTTTTCGAGCGCAAGTATATGCGAGCGGGGCAATAATGGTAGCTGCGACATAATGCCTCAGCGCCTGGGAGCTGACTGCAACCTGGCCTTAAATTGGTGTGTTTTCAATGAATTACAAGGAAAGCGAAGGAAAGCCCCGGTTCCTTTTATTACACATTGCTACATTTGCGAGACGAATTGTTGCGCAATGCATTTGAATACAGGCTTTCAAATTAAAAATCCCGCCTGTTGCTGCTGCGGCATTTTGTCATCTTGTTCCAAAGAGCATTCAAATTTAGCCTAGGTAAATGCTGTGACAAAGCCATCGAATGCATCTAATGGAGAACCCTGCAATGAAAGCAATAGTCAAACTGTTAATCGTAAGCTCTGTACTTGCCCTCGCGGCATGTCAGTCATCCTCATCGACTTCACCCCTGCTTTCCGCCGAACCCGAGATTGACGCGTCACTCTCTCGTGCACCACGAACCTTGCGTTTGCTCTATTCGGCCTTACCCGACGTTTCAAAAAGCAGCCTGAGACTGGTTGGTCCTTCCGGAGAACTGGCACTGCGTGGACTGCATACAATGGCCGCGGACGACCTGATGATCGAAATACTGGATGAGGTTACACCCGGTAATTACACCGTTTACTGGTCCACGGCCGTTGGCGATGATCCCGCTGTACACGAGGGCAGCTATGGCTTTAGTTACGCGCCATAATAGATTTCTAAAGTTATGCGACCTGGCTCGACGGTTCTGGCAGTGATTTTCAGTTGACCCTATAGCGATGGGTATGAAGTAATGAGCGTAGATCATATGGGCATTACGATCGAAGAACTTCGAAATTGCAGCGGTATGTATTCCCGGGATCTGCTGCAGCAGGCCGTCGATATTTACAATTCCAGTTTTGAAGATGAGGTTCCGCTGTCGCTATTAACCAGCGCAGCACTATCATTCAGGTCCTCTGAATTAATGAGCAGCTTGCTGGATCGGGTAAGGGAAGATAACCCGGTCAGGAACTGGAACGAATTCTCGCGCAGGTTTTTGCGGCATCAATCGTCCGCGTAGAAGAGGTTCTCAAGCTGGAATGAGTACTGCAATAGCATCAGGTAATAGCATCAGGCAATAGCATCCGGTGTGACACTACTGCTTCGACTCTATCGTACAAATCCCAGCAGCTCGTCCAGGCTATCGATAATCGCCTCGGGCGCATGGTTATTCAAACGCTCCTGGGAATGAGCCCCGTAACTCACACCTACCCTACGCATATCGAGGCTGGCCGCCATGGCCAAATCGAACTCCGTATCTCCCACCATCAAGGCGTCGGTAACTGGGTACCCGGTTTCTTTCAATAACTCTGACAACATCTGTGGATTGGGTTTCGAAGAGGTTTCATCAGCACAGCGGCTGGCGTGGAAAAAGTCGTCCCATCCCAGGCCCGACAGCACCCGATTGAGACCTTGTCGACTCTTGCCCGTCGCGACGGCGATATGATGTCCGTCTGATTTCAGGGTATGCAATGTGTCTTCCACACCGGGATAGAACTCACAGGGCTTGTGGTCCTCAACAATAAAATGGTGGGAGTAGCGTTGACGGAGCAATTCCTGGGTCGATTCACCTGTTTCCGGGTATAGAGTCATGACTGCTTCCGGGAGACCGAGGCCGATTATCCCGCGCACGTCTTTCTCGGAGAGTTCCGGCAGGCCGGCATCCGCGGCAGCTAGTTGCATGCAGCGGGAAATCTTCGCCAGTGAGTTCAGAATCGTGCCGTCCCAATCGAAAATAACCAGCATCGCCGTATCCAGAATCCCTTGCATTCAACTGCAGATTTAAAGGGGCGAATTATAGGCGAATTTCCCTAATGCCCGGGAAATTTCCTTCGCGGTGGCTACACGAGCCCATCTGTGCGAGCATTCCCCCATTCCCTTAAAACAACCGACAGGTAGATAGATGACTTTGATGATTGGCCCCAACAGCGTGGTTTCCATGCACTACACCCTGAAGAACGATGCAGGCGAGATAATAGATAGCTCCGAGGGCAAGGCACCCATGGTCTATCTGCATGGCGCCAACAACCTGATTCCTGGCCTTGAGGCGGAACTCACTGGCAAGAGCTCTGGCGCCACATTCAGCGCATCAATCCCGCCGGACCAGGCCTACGGTGAATTCAATGAGGACTTTATCCAGGTCATAAACAAGAGCATGTTCGAAGGCGTCGACGCTGTGGAAGTCGGCATGTCCTTCATCGCCCAGGGCGAGGGTGGCGCACAACGCCAGGTGCGGGTCACCGAAGTGAGTGGCGATGACGTGACGATTGATGCCAACCATCCCCTCGCTGGCCTAACCCTGCATTTCGAAGTGGAAGTCGTCGACGTTCGTGAAGGCACGCCGCAAGAAATTGAGCATGGTCATGTCCACGCTGGTGGTGCTGACCACTAGAGTCATCGCACTGTATCTGGCTGGCAATGTTCGCCTTATTGGCAACCCAGTTTTTTAAACAAAGCTGGGGATTCTGCCTGCTGTTTCCGATCCGGAAAGAACGTGATGTCAGCCATCTTTTCGATGTCGCCGAGGCTCGCTCGGTACTTGCAGTAATCGCCTGATTGCGCGAGATCGTGAGGAAATGCGAATGCGGCCACCCCGGACTCGTCAGCTACCAGTTTGAAATAAGCCGCCGGGTTAAGCTCCACACTGGATGGCGACAGGCTTAGATTGCTGATCAGGTAGAGTGGCCCGGCAACGACATAGACTTCATCGCCTGCAGCCGCCACGCTATTCAATTTCTGCTCGAGCCGCAGCCAGGGCCCAAGTCGCAGGGGAGCGGGCATCGGTACCATATTGCTGAAATTATTCAGGTCAGGCCAATAGGGCGTGTTGGCGAAGCTGGTCATGGGCGCAAGCCGGGCACGATTTTCCGGCTCTACCATTGCTGCTGCGCCACCCCCATAGGGATTATTCGCGGCGGCTATACTCTCGGAAATATTCAGCTCAGCCTCGCCCAGGGTCACAATGTCCTCCAGCGGCGAGAATGCCACCAGGCGGTCGGGTCGCCAACTACGCGGCAACAACGATGCGACGCCGACAGCTTCTTTGGTAAGCCGATAGGCTACCCAATCGGGCAGCGAGGTATCGCCATTAACGCCGGCGGCATACAGGTGATGAATCACCACATTGCTGCGATTGGCCGTGAGCTGTGAACCGTAGCTGGGACATTCGCCCGAGCAATGCGTTATGGCCATGGATTGTGCAATGCTGATATTGGGGACTAGCAGGGCCGCCACAATGAGCAATATGCCGCGACACGGGCTGCTAAAGCTGGGACTTTGACTCTTCATTTCAATTACTCAAAAAGATTACCGGCGTTACTTCTGTTTCTGACCTTGTGTTAATGACCTACCCTTCCAGCAGATCATAGAGTCATTGGGTCCGCATTGCGACAAATCAACGATCATCTGGATGTTGGTCCCTGGATCCGCTTAACAATGCCGCGATCCGATATGCACAAAATAGTAGCGCTAAACACCTTCACCGTGAACTATGCTGTCTCCAGTTCAAAGCCCTCGTCCAGCCAACCGGTTACGCCGCCGATCATCTTCTTCACCGGGCGATTTAGCCTGGCTAATCTGATTGCCGCCTTGTCGGCGCCGTTGCAATGGGGCCCCGCACAGTAAACGACAAACAGGGTATCGCCAGGGTATTGCCGCAGGCTCTCTTCGTTAATTCTGGAATGCGGCAGATTGACGGCACCGGCAACATGCCCTCGAGCGTACAGTTCCTCCCCTCTTACATCCAGCAGGACAAAGTCCTGCCGATCGTTGCTGATCGCGTGGTGCACATCCCAGCAGTCTGTCTCAAATTCAAGCAGTGCCTCGAAGTGCTGCAAGGCAGCAGTGCTTGGCGCGGCGGCGGGTCTCGATACGGCGGATGACATGGCCCGGTCTCCAGGTGGGTTGGGATGTGAGTATTATGAGTTGCGCCGACAAATGGCGCTATGGCTTAATACATAATCTTCGATAATATCAAGCCAAATACGATTCACCACGATTCAATGACAAAAGTAGCAATTCTTGCCACCGACAATGGTGCCTTGTTCGAACTCGGTTGCGCGGTGGAGTTGTTTGGGCTCAGTCGTCCCGAATATGAGAACTGGTATCGTGCCGAGGTAGTCAGCTTTGAGTCTGCAGACCTGGGCTATACGGCGGGGGTACGCCTTGGTGCGAGAAAGATTCGTTCGCTGCAAGCATTCGACATGGTGGTGATCCCCTCCTGGAGTCCCGATTCACCTCCGCAGAACAAGCGCCTGATCAATCAACTCACGCTCTTTCATGAGCAGGGGAAGCGCATCCTGTCCTTCTGTTCCGGTGCTTTTCTGCTGGGTTACCTGGGAATCCTGGACCAACGAGAGGCCACCACCCACTGGCGCTACCGCAACAGGTTTCAGGAACTGTTCACTGCGACTCACTACGTCGATGATGTATTGTATGTTTATGACGGTCAGGTGGGCTGTTCCGCGGGTAGCGCGGCCGGACTGGATCTCGGCATTGAAATCATTCGGGAGGACTTTGGCTACAAGGTCGCCAACCAGGTAGCACGCCGACTGGTGCTATCAGCCCATCGTAGCGGTGGCCAGTCCCAGTTCGTTGAGACGCCGGTACATCAGGCCCCCGGCAAGTTCGCCCAGGCCCTGGACTGGAGTATCAAGAACCTGGCATCCATTGCCAGTATTTCTGATGTGGCTGACAAGGCACACATGTCCCGTCGTACCTTCGATCGCAAGTTTCGCAGCAGTGTTGGCATTGCCCCCAACGAGTGGTTGATCGAGCAACGCCTTATGTTGGCGAGAAACCTGCTGGAAGAGTCCACGGCATCCATGGAAGCCGTGGCCGAGACTGCAGGTTTCGGTAGCGCCATCACCATGCGCTATCACTTCAATCGCAGGTACGGGATCACGCCCAGTCATCACCGTAAGCAATTCTACTCGTCCAGCTAACGCGTTCTAGGCTGGCAGCTTCTGTAGCAGTTGCAGCAGCATTGCGCTCTCATCCTCGCTGAATGCCTCCAGTAATGATTGGACATTCTGCGCCAGCGAATCGGACGCTTCCCCGTGTATGCGTTCGCCCGCCGCGGTGAGTTTCACGAGGCTGACCCGGGCATCCCGGGCACCGGTCTCCCTCTCCACCAGTCCGATTTTTTCCATGGGCGCCAGGGTCTTGGTAACGGCCGATGCTGTCCTGCCTATCTTGTTGGCCAGATCAATCCTCGACAGGGTTTGCCGTGGCGCGGTGACCAGGCTATCCAGCACCATGTACTCGGACAGGCCAATACCATGGATGAAGCTCAAGCCGTTGTTCAGTTGCCTGTTGATCTGGGCACTCTTGAACCAAAGGGTCTTGCAGATCAATACCTGCTCGGTTTCCCCGCCTATTTGCAGATTTTCCATTTTCACAGCTCCTTGTTTGGGCTCACTGACAGCTGCCAGATAATTAACTAATACTTGAATGGTAAAGTATAAAGACACAAAAGCAAGGTTTTTCTGCCCTGGTCTACAGGTTTTCCGAGCCCTCTGGCAAGCACACCCAGAACATGCACACTGTATAGATTTCTGTGTGCGAATTTACTGAGAAGTCTTTATTTATCAGAATCTTATACTCATTCACCGTGACCGCAATCAGGAGCTGAAAAACAATGTTACAAATCCGGGACCGCTTCGAATCTGATACCTGATTTAGATCAATAAAAGCCACCCGCAGCTAACTACACTCCATCATCAAAGGGCTGGAAGGTAGCAGTAACAGCCTCGTCACTTGCTTGAAACAGGAGAAAACCATGAAAAAAACCACAACACTTGGACTTTTTTCAGCGATGGCACTGGTCCCCGCACTAGCTGGTGCGCAAGACGCCGCGGATCACCCCACTTACGCGAAAGAAGTATCCAGAATCATTCAGGACAACTGCCAGATCTGCCACCAGCCCGGGCAGATCGGTCCTATGTCATTTACTTCCTATGAAGAAGTGCGCCCCTGGGCACCGCTGATTCAGCTAAAGGTAGCCCAGCGTGAGATGCCTCCCTATCAATATGACCGGGATGTGGGTGTTCAGCATCTGAAGAATGACTGGCGAATGTCCCAGGAAGATATTGACACCATCGTGGCCTGGGTAAATGCCGGTTCTCCGTTAGGCAATCCTGAAGATCTGCCTCCCCAGAAAGATTTCCCCCAGGTGGGCGAATGGCGCCTGGCGGCGGAATTGGGCGAGCCTGATCACCTCATCAAATCTTCTCCCTGGGATGTACCTGCCAATGGCCAGGATCTCTGGTGGGAGCCTGAAGTCGATTCCATGTTGACCGAGAGCCGTTGCATCAAAGCCGTCGAAACATTGCCCTCCAAGAATGCTCACGGTTCCACCCACCACGCCAACTCGCACTTCGTAGTGCGCGACGAGAACGGTGACTGGGTTCGCGGTGACCGCCTGTCGGAGTTTGCCTTCGGCAAGCTGGGCGAAAAAGTCCCTGAAGGCGCCTGCCGC
>JAQCBT010000037.1 GCA_027621405.1 Pseudomonadota bacterium
CCGTAAGCTATTGCTCCTCGTTGCAGACCAGATGCAGAACTCATGCACTATTAACAGTTTTCGATCTCACCGGAGAACCCATGCTCAAAAACAGCCTCAAACTCCTCACCAGCCTCACCCTGGCCCTCTTTATCGTCGGCCAGAGCAGCTCCCAGGATGCGGACAAGCAGCTCGACATTAGCGCCGAGTTGTTCAAGTGCCTCACGGACATGGCGCGAGCAGGGTCCGGTGCGTTCTTTGTGGACAATGTGCTGGGTGACCTGGACGCCACCCTGGTGGTGGCCAATTCCGAGACCGGGGGCAGTTACCCACCGGGGTCGGTTATTGCGCTGGTTCCTACCGAAGCCATGGTGAAGCATGAGACGGGCTGGAATCCAGCTACCAACGACTGGGAGTTCTTCGAGCTGAATGTGTCTGAGGCCGGTTCGGAAATTAATGTACGTGGCACCACCAGTGTGGTTAATCGCTTCGGAGGTAACTGCTTCGATTGTCACAAGCTGGCCACGCCCCAGTGGGACCTTGTTTGCGGCACCGATCACGGTTGTGCGCCCCTGCCGATACCGCGGGAAACCATCGTCAACATCCAGAACACCGATCCACGTTGTGTACGCCCCGGTGGTGCTGAATAAGGACGCTGTTTCAGACAGCTGAACCAGGAGACCAGGCGCAGCATGGACCTCAATGCCATCGAAAACATCGCTGGCGTCATACAACTGGCGGTGGCACCGGTGTTCCTGCTGGCAGGTATCGCTGGCATGCTGAATGTGCTGTCCATTCGCCTGGGTCGTGTAGTGGACCGGGCCCGTATCGTGGAAGTGCGGCTGGCTAGCGAGCGTCACGACCACCACAAGCCTGCCCTGCAATCTGAAACAGAAGGCCTGTGGAAACGCATCCGCCTGGTGAACTGGTCCCTGCGCATGTTTGTCTGTGCCGCCCTGCTGGTGTGCCTGGTGATCATGACCCTGTTCCTGGCGGAACTTACCCTGTCTGACCTTTCATTTATGGTGTCAACGCTGTTCATTGGCGCCATGGGTCTGATGATCATGGGGCTGATCCTGTTCCTCGTGGAGGTGAGTATCTCCACCCGCCGGATTCGGGAAGGTATCGTGGAGATCCTGACCGAAGAGGCGGATTCTCCACCCCAATAAGTCTCCGAAGCTACCCGTAAATTGAGCGGCAAAGGCCGGTTTCCTGGCCTATACTGAGCCGGCACTTTGCAGATTCGACACAGAGGCAATAGAAAATGGCGGAACGGGAATTTCTCACCGTACTTCTGGGGCTGGGCATCCTGGCCTGGTTCAGCCTGCAATACCGCCGCCAACCCCAGCTAGCCGAATTACGCCTCCCCTTGCTGGGTTTTGCCCTGGTCGTACTGGGCTGGGTTGCCAATGCCTTGGATCATGCTGACAGCCATTGGATGCGAATAGTCGAACATGGCTTCTATGCCCTTGCCGCGATCACCTATGTCATCTGGACGACCCGGCTCAAGCGAGGTGACAGCAAGTGGATTGGTTGAGCGATGTGTTCGATCTCGTCGCCATCGCCTGCCTGGCTGTATCCATCAGCCACATCAGGCATGCCAGTACCATTAACGAGGGCCTGCCGCGCACCCTGCTGAACAGTTTCTTCCTGGCGCTAATTCTGACTTCAATGTTCAGCATATACAGGCGCTACAACGAAGTGCCTGACATACCCATTCTTGGCAATGACTATGTTATGGATTTCATGCAGTACATCACTCCCCTGCTCTTCCTCCTGTTCATGAATTCTCTCGCCCAATCGCGAACCATCAGCGACCTGGAACGCAAGGGAGCACAACTCGAAGAACGGGAGAAACTGATGGAGGTTCAACAGTCTGCCCTGCTGAAACTCTCCCGGTTCTCCGGTGATGCCAGGGCATCTATTCGGCAATCCACAGAAATTGCTGCGCAGGCATTGAAAATACATCGGGTAAGCATCTGGCTGTTTAACGAGAGTGGAAGCAAGATCATCTGCCAGGATCTCTATGAGCGAGACACGGACACGCACAGCTGTGGCATTGAACTCGAAGCCAAAAAATACCCCCGCTACATTGCCGCCCTGCAGTCTGGTCGCATTATCGATGCCGAAGATGTGCACGAAGACAGACGCACTAACGAGTCCTCAAATACTTACCTGCGTGATCACGGAATTCGCTCGATGATGGATACAGCGATTTCCATCAGTGGCAAAGTCATCGGTGTACTAAGCTGCGAAAGCAGAACAGACCAGAGAAGCTGGACGATCGATGAGAAGAATTTTGCCCGGGCTGTCGCTGACATCGTTTCGCTACATCTGGAAGTCAAGGAAAACAAGCGCATCAGTGAGGCGCTGCGCAGGGAGAAAGACACAGTAAGTTACTATTTTAATGCCATCGATGTGCTCGTGGTCGGAGTAGATACCGAAGGCAGGATAAACCTGATCAATCGCAAGGCCTGCGAAGTATTGGGTTACAGCGAAGAAGAAATCATGCACAAACCCTGGCTAACGAATTTTGTGCCTGACTACGCGCAAAACATGATTCGGGATCGATTCCTCAGATTCCTCAGCGGAGAGCAAGCCATTCCGGATTACCTCGAAGACCCTGTCATAAACCGTGACGGAGAAATCCGAACGATCCGCTGGAAAGCCGGCTTCCAGTACGATGATGAAGGCAATATATGCGGCGGGCTTACGGTAGGGGAAGACATTACAGACTCTAAAGCGGAAGCCGAGGAGAAATCGAAACTCGAGAAGCAACTGCAGCAGATGCAGAAAATGGATACGATCGGCCGACTCACCGGTGGGATCGCCCACGACTTCAACAACATGTTGGCCAGCATTATGGGCTACACCGAAATGGCCCAGATGCAAGCCCGGGGCAAAGATCTGCCAGAGCTGGCCTCGAACCTGGCGAGCATCTACTCCGTTGGCCAGCGTGCGGCCGAGCTTGTGTCACAATTGATGGTGTATACAAGAACCAATGAAGTCGAAATGCGGGCCAGCAATATCAACGATATAGTCCGGGAATCACTCGCCATTCTGCAATCCACTATCCCATCGAGTATCGAGATGGAGTGCAAGCTGGCCAATGATCTGCCACTGATCAGGGGCAATTCTGTGCAACTACAGCAGGTACTAATGAACCTGGCACTCAACGCCAGGGATGCCCTGGAATGCAAGTCACCCCGCATTTCAATAGCTACGAATTTGTGCCAGGTGCGAGATATTGAATGTCAATCCTGTTTCGAACACGTTGATGGGGATTTCATTTGCCTGACAATCTCTGACAATGGCAGTGGTATCGACCCGGCACTGCAGAAGGATGTGTTTACCCCTTTCATGACCACCAAGGAATCCGGCAAGGGAACGGGTATGGGGCTATCCATGGTTCACGGCATTGTACACCTGCATGGCGGACATCTGAGCCTGCAGAGCACACCGGGTGAAGGCACCACCATACGATTGTTCCTGCCCCTGCCAGGGGCCGATCTCGAGGAAAGCAATCAGAAGCTGCTGGAAGAAGCCCCACTCGCTGCAATTTTGGGGCAGGGCTATCGAGGCAAACGGGTTCTATTGGTGGACGACGAAGCGGAAGTCGCCAGACTCATCTCGGAATTCCTGGCACTGAAAGGGCTGGATGTGTCGCTACACACCGACAGCGAGGCCGCCCTGACCGAGATCGAAGCCAATCCTGAGTCCTTCAGTGCCATCGTCACCGACCTAACCATGCCCAAGGTGAGCGGACTGGAGTTGATCGAACGAGTGCGCCGCAGGAACAAGGATATCCCGGTGGTAATCTGCTCCGGAAACAACGATCTCCTGAGCCAGGAACGCATCGACAGGCTCGGCATTTCCAGCATCTACCAGAAGCCGGTCAGCTTCCGCAAACTGGTGGACGATGTCGCCAATATGATCCACCAGCAACGAAAGGGTCAGGCAGCCCCCCTAACAGGAACGACTACAGATTCAGGATTCGCGAATATTTAATCGCGAATTGCTGGGCGTTATCCCGCGGCGCGAACAGACCGCTCTCATCCACTTCATTGAAGACGACATAGAGACCCGCGTTGGCGGATTGCAGCCAGGCGAAACGCAGGTTCGTTGAAATCACGTCGTCACGCTTGTTGTATTGCATCAGGGTCTGGATGGACATGCGCGGCGTGAATGAATAAGTCATGCGTAGTTGCGCGATATCCACCTCAAAGTCACCGCCGGGCACTGGTAGATCGATGTTGCTATGGCTCCAGGTGAATTGGGAGGTAAATTTCTCTCCTACCCGGTAGCGGATGGTGGAATCCAGATTTTCGCGATCCCCACCAAAGAAGCCGCCGATGCGAGTCTGGAAGTTCACACTGAAAGGAGCGCTCTGGTTACTCCACCAGACGAGTTGCGCTTCTTCATGCTTGTACTCTCCTGCAGGCACAGTAACACCATCCACAATCTCGAAAGGTTCGAACACACCCTCCTGGGTAAAATTCATACCGGTATGGATCTCCATACCGCTTTTGAATTCCCAGTGATTATCCACGTGCAGGTAGCCGGTCTGCTGGTTACCGTTAAAGTCCCAGTAACCGCGGTAGTTCATATGGGGCCGCAGTTCCAGAAGCTGACCCCAGTTCTGCGGTCGGTAGCGATAGCGCCAGCCGGCATCGTATTTTCGAAAGCCACGACGGGCCAGGAAGCCCACTTCGGGATTGAAGTTATCACCAACCTCTGAATAACCGGCATTGAGGGACCAGTCTTCGTCGTTGAAACTCCACGCCAGGCCGCCAGCGGTATCATCAGAATTGATTCCCGGTGTGTCGGTCTGGGATAACCAGCCGCGAATCACGGTGTATTCGCCAATGCCCCAGCGACCGTCTATGGCGTAGGTACGATTGATGTCCGTGCCCGAATTTCCATTGATGCTGCCGTCACCATCGCGCTCGACAAACATCATGCCGATGGCAGAACGGTTGCGCAGTTCCTGGTTAACCCGCACCACGGAGAAATCATTCTGCGGTGTGGAACCTTCAATGCCTTCCGTGCGCATGCGCAGTAAACCAATATTGGTGCTGTTGCCGATCTTGCCGGTGAGTCGACCACCGCCCTCGATGGGAATCTGGTTGCCACCGGTGATACCGATGCGACGACTGAAGAACAGCTCTACCTCACGGGGATTACCAATCGCAAACTGGCCGGCATTTTCCAGGAAGAACGGACGCTTCTCGGGGAAGAACAGGCTGAAGCGATCCAGGTTTACCTGGATGTCATCCACTTCCACCTGGGCGAAATCAGTGTTTACCGTGGCATCCAGGGTCAGGCTGGGAGTGATTCCCCATTTCACATCGACTCCGTATTCCTCACGGGACTGGGATGAAGTGAGCACGCCGCCCCGCTCCGTGAGGCTCAGGGCATAGGGAGTAACTTGCAGGTTACGCTGCCGCGGCACTTCGATATTCTCGATGAAGCCCGCTTCGGACACGCGATTGAGATTGAAGTTGCGATCCAGCGGTGCCCAGAAAGACTCTTCGTTGTTGCGCCGGATATTACGCTGGAAGTTGATACCCCAGGTCTGGGTATCTTCACGACCATAGCGCAGGGACCGGAATGGAATCGCGAACTCGGCACTCCAGCCCTGTTCCCCGATTTGCGCCTCCACTTCCCAGGCGGCATCCCAGTTCAGGTTGAAGCCACCGGCGCCACCGCCGCCGCCACCAAACCCGCCCTGGCCGCCTTCGTTGATAACCTGGGCGTCATATTCAATCCCTGCGGGATTGGTGCCAAACACATAGCCATTCTGGCGATCCAGCAGGCCATCGATAATCACCTGGAAGCTGTCGGTGTCATTAAGGGGCGAATCGCGGCGACTGTCGGTAACCAGGATGGCACCGGGGTCATCGTCATAGGCCATGACCCCGATGTAGAGTGTGTCTTCGGTATAACCGATGAAGACTTCGGTAGGCTGGGACGCGGGCCGACCCTCTGTGGGTCGGGTCTGGGTGAAACCACTGGTAGGGGGCACGCTCGCCCAGGCCTGGTCCGCGAGCACCTCACCGTCGATCACAGGCACCGTGCTCAATGCGGTGGCGGTAGCTCGCGGCCGCACTGATCGAGAACTCAGTTCCTGGGCCTCACTGACTGTGCTGGCGAATAGAGTCAGGGCAAGCAGTGCTGCGGAATAGCGTGTTAGCCGATTGCGGGCGACAGGGCGAGCAGATTCTGGGTTTCTTCTCATTGTTCTTCAGTTTTTCTCAAGAAAGGGGAAATACTGCAAAGATATCAACTACTTAACGGTAAGCAGAAGTCGGGGATTGCAATTGTTTGTAACGCCGGCCGGGTCGGATCATCGACCCGGCGACTGTAGTGCCAGATGGCGTCGGGCGACTAACGCCGTACCGCGATTGCCTGTATTTCAAAGCGGGCATCGAACAGCAGGGTGCCCGCACCGATGAAGGCCCGTGCCGGGTATTCCTGACTGAAGTAGGTGCGGTACACCGCGTTAAAGGCATCGTAGTGACTGACGTCGGAGCAGAATATTTGCACATACACCAGATCGTCCATGGTCATGCCGGCCGCTTCCAGGGTGCCCTGGATCGCATCCAACACATTGCGCGCCTCCTGGGCCGGATCTGCCGGTACGGCGCCGTTTTCCAGTCCCAGCATGCCGGAAATGTACAGGGTATCGTCGGTACGTACCGCGCCACTGAATGGTGATCCACTGCTACCGGCGTTGGGGTTGATGTATTCCCGGTCCTGGGCGCCTGCCACCTGGGCGGTACAGAACAACAGGGAAGCCAGGCATACGGTAACTAGCTGGATGTACTTCTTCATCATCTGGAATTGCTCCTGGAGAATGGGGAGAATGGATTGTCGGTTGCCGCGATTCTTACTGATAACGGGACGGATGAAAAGCAGGAAAAGGCGCTTGCCACAACTACTGTATTTGTATACAGTATTTCGGCTTCACCAATTCAAGCGCCTGATTCGCTTGATGTGCTTCCTGATCCGCTCAAGAGAGCCCGATCTCGATGGCACCTGGCTGGTATGCATCGCTTGATTCAGTTGGCTCAAAAAGAGATTCCGCTATGACAGAACGTTGTTGGTGGCCGGGCGAAGACCCACAATACCTTGCCTATCACGATGAAGAGTGGGGTGTGCCCATCCATGACGACCGCCTGCTGTTTGAGTTTCTCTGCCTGGAAGGCCAACAGGCGGGGCTCAGCTGGATTACCATCCTGAAAAAGCGGGAACACTACCGCAAGTGCTTCAAAAACTTTGAAATAGACAAGGTCGCTCGCCTCACAGACAGCACGATTGAGAAGCTGTTGCTGGATACCGGCCTGGTGCGCAATCGCCTGAAGCTGTATTCCATCCGCGGCAATGCCCTGGCGACGAAGCAGGTCCAGAAGGACGAGGGCAGTCTCGACGCCTACCTCTGGTCCTTCGTCGATGGCAAGACCATCGATGGCAAGCGCCGCAGTGCCAGGGAAGTGCCGGCCAGCACGGCAGAGAGCGATGCCATGTCGAAGGACTTAAAGAAGCGTGGCTTCAAGTTTGTCGGCAGCACGATCTGCTATGCCTTCATGCAGGCCGCCGGCATGGTCAATGACCACACGGGTAATTGTTTTCGCTACCGGGAAGTGAAAAATCTGCAGTGAACGAGACGAATCTGCTAACTTCCTGCTTCCGATTCGGCATGAATCCAAAGCAGTCAGTAGTCATTTAGACAACCAAGGCACTTAACACATATTTAGCACACACTTAACCCATAAGAACATCGAAAAAACAACCGGAGAACCATTCATGATTGGATACGTCACGCTGGGAACCAACGACCTGGAAAAAGCCGCCGCATTCTACGATGCCCTGCTGGGTGAACTGGGTGCTGCCCGCTTTATGGAAATGGATACATTCATTGCCTGGGCCATCAGCCCCCAGCAACCGGCACTCTCTGTGTCCCTCCCCTATGACAAGAATCCCGCCACCGTTGGCAATGGCACCATGATCGCACTGGGAGTGGACAGCACGGACAAGGTGGATGCCATCTACAAGAAGGCGCTGGAACTGGGTGGCACCGACGAGGGACCAGCCGGGCCACGAGGCGACACCTTCTATGCCGGCTATTTCCGGGACCTCGACGGCAATAAGCTCAATGTGTTCTGCATGACTCAGCCTGCATAAAGGATCACTGATTTCGATCGAGCCCTTGAGATCGCGCATATAGCTACCCGGACTCAATCCCCAACCTCCACTGCTACCACCTGAGTCCGGGTAGCTTTTTTTATTCGCTCGGCGCGAGAAAATAGGGACAGATTTATTTTTAAAAAAAATAAATCTGTCCCTACTTTCAGCCAGACTAAATCAGAGGTGAACTGAACTCAGTTGCCCTGTTCCACCACATTGCGTAACACGCCAACGTTCTCGACTTCCACCTCGTAGACATCGCCGGGAACCATGGCGCGAGTGCTCCCCATGGTGCCAGACCAGATCATATCGCCGGGCTCCAGGGTGAAATATCTGGAGATGTAGCTCACCATCTCCTCCATGCCGAATATCAGGTCGGAGCTGTTCTCGCTCTGCACGACTTCGCCGTTGTGGCGACCAGTGATTTGCAGGTTGTTGTAGTCGATGCCGCGCACCAGTTGCGGACCGACGGCATTAAAACCGCGGGTACCCTTGGCTCGCACCCACTGGATATCTCCACCCTGCCAGGCTCGCTCACTGACGTCATTACCAGCGGTGACACCGAAGATGTAGTCGGCTGCCTCTTCCACGGACACGTTCTCTGCTCGTTTGCCGATGATGATCGCCATCTCCGCCTCGTAGTGCAGGTTACGGGCCTCTTCCGGACGCACGATAGGATCTTCTGGACCGATGATCGAACTGGCTGGAATAATGAACAGACCTGGATATTCTGCAGGTTCTCCGGAGATATGGCTGCGGAAGTTAAACGCGGTCATGAATACCAGGTTGGGATCAACTGGCGCATGCAGTTTTACCGCATCGATGGGATGGGTAAGCCCGGTATGGTGCATAGTCTCATAGGGCGCACCACCGAGCTGCCATATCTCGTCGCCATGCACCATTCCCCAGAACACATCACCGTTATTCATGGAGTAACGGACGAACCTCTCCTCTTCCTGGGCTTGGCTCAGCCCGCTGACCAGGATTATTGTAGTTGCCAGTAAGGCAAAGGCCTTTTTCATTTTACTTCTCCTGTTGAAGTCTTGCTGAATTGTTAATTGTAACTGCAGAGTACAGCAGCCAGTTGCAGCGGTATCAATCATCTGCCTCGCGCTGCAGGCGGGCATAGGCGATTGAATTCATCTCGTGACTACGGTTGCCGAAGACCACCTTGTGCAGGGTATCCTCGATATCGGATTTGTATTCATCGGTTTGCAAGTAGGCACTGACATAACCGTCGGTGGGATCCAGCGCCCGCTGGCGCAGATCGAAGCGGTGATCTTCCGTGATAATAATGACCGGTGTGGCACTACGCAGGGGACTGCGCTTCTCCAGATTACGCATATAGAACAGGAACTGATCGCGGGGCTTCTTGTAACTGTTCCACCCGGTGATGACACAGGCCAGTTGATTGGTCAGCCAGCCGAAGCCCCGGTCGTACTGCTGCAGTACTTCCCGGGCATTGGTCTCGTTGTAGGTATTGATCGTCGTGTAGAGACCGGTCTGGCCGATAATCTTCGAGCACTCATCGACCAGCGTATTGTTGAGATCGTAGAGTAATACTACTGGTTTCACAGCGGGTCTGCCCTGCTTAGCTTGAACGAAATTCTACATTGCTTGTTATTGGATCCCGGGTGGTGCGGGTTTCATTGGCTGCCACCTGCGAATCTTCGTAGCCGAAGCTTATCCCGAATAGTATCCTGGTGCCATCCTGAATATCGAAGGCCTCGCGAACCAGGTCCGGGTAATTGCGCATCGTTCCCATAGGACAGCTGTGCAAGCCAAAGGCCACCATAGTCAGCATCAGGGTCTGCGCCCACATTCCCACATCGATCGCCACCGTCGTACCAAACTTCGGGTCCATGCCGATAAAGGCAATATAGGGCGCATCGAAAAATTCGAAGTTGCGCAACACCGCCCGCATGCGCCCCTCCTTGTCATCGCGCCCTATCCCCATTTTCGAATACAGGGCCACTGCACATTCAACCTGTCGCCGCCGGTAATCGTCGACGAAATCTCCGCGATACTCATAATCCGGATTTGGCGCCACTCCCCCGGCCGTCTTCGCCACCATTTCCGAGCGCAGGCGATCCTTCAACTCACCAGAGGCCACATACACCTTCCACGGCTGCACATTGCAATTGGACGGCGCCTGCTGCGCAATCTCAAAAATCCGATCCAGGGTCTCCTGCGGCACCTCTTTATCCAGATACCCCCGCACCGACCGACGACGATAGATCGCCTCCACCAGACCCATGTCCGGATCACCGGATAAAACCCCTTCAACCTCACTCAAAACAACACCCCACCAAAAATAAACTCAAAAACACAACACAAAGATAAGAAAAACTCTTACAAGAAAAGAAAAATTCTCACAAACAAAAAGGACTCAAAAACACAAAACCAGAAACGAGTGCTCCCAGCCCCTCTTTTTGTTCACAGTGGTGCTGAACGAGGAGCCGCGCAGACGAATTGGCAAGACATACCTGACGGTAGGCGCAGCCTTTCGTCGAGCACGCGACGAAGTGCAGCGCCGCTGTGGGCAAAACACCACACACCCAGCCACAACATCATCTTAAGCTAAAGAGATCATGGCAAATCAATCCAACTTAACCATCGCCCTAACTCAGAATCCGCCCACCATCGACGTCCACTGTCGTCCCTGTGACAAAACCATTATTCATAACAAATATAATCCCCTGAGCCACCTCCTCC
Organism: Pseudomonadota bacterium; assembly: GCA_027621405.1. GTDB lineage: Bacteria > Pseudomonadota > Gammaproteobacteria > Pseudomonadales > Pseudohongiellaceae > UBA9145. The sequence continues at coordinate 10,882 of JAQCBT010000037.1, forward strand.
GGCGTCCCAGCCCGCTTGATAAGATGAGTAGCGGTCATCCCATTCAACTTCTCAGTCTTCTCATCCCCGAAATGATCAAACATAGCAGTATCAATTGTCCCCGGTGAAACCACATTAACCCTGATCGGCGCCATCTCCACCGCCAGACACCGCACCAGGTTCTCAACCGAAGCCCCAACACAACTCAGGGGCGACTGCCCCGGCTTGATCTTCCTCGCCGGTGATCCGCTCACCAGGGTAATCGCCCCGTCATCGGCAAGATAAGGCGCGCCAACACGCACCACGTTGCAATAACCCCACAGCTTGTCATAGGCCGCCTGGAATTGTTCCTGGGTCTGTTGCAGGAAGGGCTTGAGAGTGCGCTCCCCGCCCACCGCCGCAGAGACCAGGTGATCGATCGTACCTGCTTCGCTGAAGATGGCCGCAAGTGCCTCGGCGTCGTGGGTGTCTGCCTGGCGTACCTCGAACTTGCCGCCGCTTTCCGATTTCGCTTTTTCGATATGGGCCTCGGTCCTGCCCGCGGCCCACACCTGGGCGCCCAGCTCCGCCGCCGCCTTGGCTGCGGCCAGGCCGATCCCGGCAGTACCACCAATGATGACTACTTTCTTGCCACTGAGATTATTCATGTTGATGACTTGCTCCTTCTTTGTATCGTCAATTAAAAGATTCTTCCCGGATTCAGAATCCCCTTGGGATCAAGGGTATGCTTCAAGGCCATCATCAGCTTTATTTCTGCCTCACTCCTGCTATAGGGCAGGAAAGGCTTCTTCATCATGCCGATGCCATGCTCGGCGGATACCGAACCATTCAGTTCCTGGATGAGTTGGTAAATGACCTCATCGATTTCCAGGTGCAGCTTTCGGGTATCCGGCCCCACATTGATGATGATATGCACATTGCCGTCGCCGATGTGCCCAAACAATCCGATCACAGCCTGCGGCCACTTCTGCCGCAGGCGACGCTCCACTTCCTCCCCGAAATAACCCATGTCGGCGATTTCAAGACTCACATCGTAGGCATGCATATAGCCGACGCCCATAACTTCTGCAGCACCATCACGTACGGCCCACAGCTTGTTTATCTTGTCTGCGCTGTCAGCGATCACTGCATCTCCCACCAGACCCGCCTCGGTGACAGCTTCCAGTGCGCTCATGAACAACTCCTGGTCCTGTTCCTGGTTCGAGCCCATGCTCTCCACCAGCACATAGAAATCGAAATCATTGGCGAGGGGCACGTTGACGTGGGGAACACGGTCCTCGATCAGTCGATAGGTATTGTTCCAGATGACTTCGAATGCGGAGAGGTTTGCGCCGAGCCTGCTCTGCAGACTGAGCAGCAGGGCGGTTACATTGTCGAAATTCTTTAGTCCGCAAAAGGCCACCGACTGGCTCAGGGGTTTGGGAGACAATTTGAGCACAGCCTTGCAGATGATACCCAGTGTGCCTTCACTGCCTATAAAGAGCTGCTTCAGGTCGTAGCCTGTGTTGTTCTTGCGCAGTTTGTGCAAGCCGCTGATTACCGAGCCATCCGCCAGCACGGCTTCCACCCCCAGCACGAGGTCGCGGGTCATGCCATAGCGAATGACCCGGTTGCCGCCGGCATTGGTGGACAGGTTGCCACCGATGGTACAACTCCCACGGGCGCCAAGATCCAGGGGAAACAACAGGCCATGTTCGTCTGCTGCCTCCTGTATGGTCTGAAGCTCGACCCCGGCCTCCACGGTCATGGTTGACGTGAGCGGGTCCACTTGCACGACACGTTTCATACGCTCGAAACTGATCGCAATCTCCCCCGCCAGGGGCGCCGCCGCCGACACCAGTCCCGTGAGTCCACCCTGCGGCGCTACCAGCTGCCCCGCCTCCTGGCACAGGC
>JAQCBT010000038.1 GCA_027621405.1 Pseudomonadota bacterium
GATGGCTTCAATGCTCTGCAAGGGCTCAATCAGACGGGGGTCGAAGGGACCGAATTCAAACTCAATTTCGGCCAGCGCCTCTTCGAAGCGCTGGAGATCGGTGAGGGCGGCGTTACTCTGTTGCAACAGATCCTGCTGGGCAAGGGCGGGACTTTGCAACAGGCAGGCGGGCGAGGCAAGAAGCAGGAAGATAAGAAAACTGTGGGCTGGGGTTGCTGTCATTCTTTAGAGAGTTGAAAGCAGAGTCTATCGACAATAGCTTGATCTCACAGGCTTGTCGATACAAACTAGATGATTCGAGTACTTCCCGACCCGGAATATGCCCTTGCCTGCCAAACTCATTTCAATTCTGGTTCTCGCTGTCTGCGGCCTGCAGGCAGCCTCTGCCCAGCAGGAACTGGCTGACCTGAATGATATTGCCGGTGAGTTTGCCTTCGTGCGTATACAGTACGACAGTTACTATGGAGGTGGCTTCTACGGCGGCCCCTGGCTCACAGACTTCCCCGCTTCCGACGAGAATTTCCTGCGAGGTGTCGCTCGGCTCACCAATGTACGGGTGATGAGCGAACCTATAGTCCTGCGCTTCGATGATGAGGAGATTTTTGATTATCCCTTCCTCTATGCCCTGGAGATGGGTCGCAATGGCGGGATCAGCCTGTCACCTGCCGAGTTGGACAACCTCAGGGAGTACCTGCTTCGAGGAGGCTTCCTGCTGATCGATGATTTCTGGGGCGAGCAGCAATGGGATGCCTTCTACCGTGATTTTTCCATGATATTTCCCGACCGGGAGTTGGTGGAGTTAACCGCCGATCATGAGATTTACCATACTTTTTACGACATCGATGGCCCGCAGATGATCCCTGGCAGGGGTGGTCGCCGTGGTTTCGGCCAGGCCGGCATCGATATAGCCAGCAACCACGCCATACTCGATGACGACGGCCGGGTCATGGTGCTCATCAACTGGAACTCCGACATGGGGGATGGCTGGGAACACACTTACGACCAATGGTATCCGACCCAGTATGCCAACTCTGCCTATCAACTAGGCATCAACTACCTCATCTACTCATTAACCCACTAAGACAAGCTGCGTTCGTAACAGTTTTCATTACGGGATAGAATCGAAAAATGGTGCTTTCATTTTTTCTCATTATCTTTCTCGTAACAGCCGCTGTGGGTATTCACTATGAAATCCTGCGACTGCTATCCATCATCATTCCCAGGCTGCAGATAAAGCACCGCCTGCGGGTGATCGTCGGTGTGTTCGGCACGATTTGTGCCCACGTTGTTGAGATTTGGCTGTTCGGAATCGGCTTCTATTATCTCGGCAGCCTGGGCGACGCTGGTTCCCTGGCCGGCAATTTCGATGGCAGCCTCATCGATTGCGTGTACTTCTCCTTCACCAACTACACCACCGTCGGTTACGGGGACATCGAACCCCATGGCCAGCTCAGATTCCTGGCAGGCATGGAAGCCCTCACCGGGCTGGCACTGATCACCTGGTCTGCGTCATTCATGTTCATGGAGATGACCCAGTTCTGGGAAGACGACAAGAAGCGCTAAGCCACTCTCGATAAACGCTTCCGATTATCAAGCACTCCCAGGCAGGCATGCGCTGCCTCGACGCCTTTCAGCTTGAAGTGTTCGAAGAAAAATTCTCGATGCTGATCAGTGTCTTGAAAATGATGCGGAGTCAGCACAACGGAAAGTATTGGCACACTGCAATCCAGCTGCACGCGCATCATGCCATCGAGTACCGACTGAGCAACAAAATCGTGACGATAAATTCCCCCATCGACTATCAACCCGGCAGCAACAATCACCTGATAGTTGCCACTGCGTGCCAGTTGTTGTGATTGCAGCGGAATCTCCAGGCTGCCTGGAACATCATAGATGTCGATAGCTGCCTCAGGAAGCTGGTCTTCGATCGTACTGACAAACCCTTCAAAGGCCTGGTTTACGATTTCGGCATGCCAGCCAGCGCGAATAAAGGCAATACTTATGGTATTTTTCTGATTCATAGCGAATTCTCTCAATAATAAATGGCTAGAATCAGGGCGCACGGGAAAAGCTACACAGTTGCTGTGTAGAGCTGTACCGTTCTCTATCATCCGGACTATACCGTCGGCTTCGGAATCTCACCGAATCTGCTGTCCCTGCCACCGGGCAGGCGCTCGCGGGCTTGGCTAGACTTGATTAAGTTTAGTTTTACCGCCGGTGGGGAATTTCACCCCGCCCCGAGAACACGCAAGCCAAGAGACTTGCTTGGGCCGTATGATGCAGTAAAGAAACGCCGCGAATCAAGCCAGCGTCGAAGGAATGCGATCGAAGGGTTCGATGTTGAGCAGCGAGCGGCCAGCAATTGCTCCTGCATTGCTGGCATACCGTCCAACCATGGACAGAAGAAGCTTCAGTATGAGGCAAAATCTGTTTCTGACTGGGGAGCATACATACAGTATGTGACCCAGTCAGAAACAGATTTTAACGAAGTAATGTAGCTTCGCAGCCGCTGCGTCGAAGGACTCAGTCGGAGGAAGGATCCAGTTCCTGGCGTCTAGCCCCCGCAAGAATACCTATCAATCCATAATTCCCCTCATGGCAGGCATACTCATAGGGTTGCGTATCTGTAGCATTGAACACCATCTCACCGCGCCAGTCCTCGGAATAGTAGACCGGGTCACTTACCTCGAAGGTGTAAAGCACCTCGGTATCAGAAACCCGGGAGAAGCGCTCGATGACCTTGCCTTGCTTGCTCAACGGCGCCACATTGCGCACCGCCTGTTGTGGATGCAGATTGACGGTCTCCACCACCAGGGTATCCCCGTCCCAATAGCCGATAGAGTCACCCAACCATTGTTCCAGCGCATCAGGTCGGCGTTCACCGTCGATGGGAATGATGCGCGTATCGTGCACCATCTCGACCAAAATCATGAGGTAGTCATCGGTCTGCACGAACTGGTACATATTGTTGTACAGCACATTGTTCATGGGCGGGCCACCGGTGCTGCCGAAACCGATGATGCAGCGTTCGCCGAGGGAACGCCCTTCAGGCCCATCGTTACCAGAGCGACTGAATGCAGCCCGGCGTAATTGTTGTCCCTCTTCGGAAAACGGGATGCGCCCATCGGTGGGGTAGGTTATCCAGGAAGTCCTGGCCTCACCGTTGACCATGCCGAAACGGGACCCCGGATCCACCCAGAACGCGTTGTAGCCCCGCCCTTGCGCGAGATCAGAGCCATCGGGCAATTCACCAGGTATCTGGTTGTCATCGGTAGCAGCGCGAACGTTCTGGTGGTTATTGGCCGTGTACTCGGACAATTGATCGGCCGGTATCACCAACCCGACATCATCAAGATTGGACGATCTCTGCATGGTGGTAATAGAGGCATTGGTCCAGAAGCCCTGCAGGTCTGGTTTTCCGGATGCCGTACGGGGTGGATCGTAGTCCTGGGCTATGACGCTGCCGGAAATCAGTGCCAGCAGTAGTGGAGCGATGCGAGTCATGGGCTTCTCCTCTCCTCTTCTTCTTGATCCCCGAATCGGTCTGTCTAATACGGGGTATTGTCAGGATATTACCTGCATAACCGAACCTATGATAGGCGAGCGGGCAAAGTCTCGCAATCCAGGCCATTCAGGCGCAGACTGGAAATGAACCATTTTGTCGTCGGCACGACTTATTGGATGAAAGGAACAGGAATGCCGAACCAGAGCGAAAATCGGGGGCACAGCCGGGCGCGCCGCCAGCGTGAAAAAGAACGCGCGTTCAGCGAGTGGCTGGTCATGCGCAGCCAACAGGGAAACCGTGAGGCGCAGAATTCCCTGCTGGAGCTGTGGCAGCAACGCTTCTACCTGTATGCCCTGAGGCGGTTGAACAGCACCGAAGCCGCCAGGGACGTAACCCAGGATGCCTTGCTTTCGGTCTGCAAGAACCTGGGCAAGCTGAAAGACCCGGTCACGTTCCCCTCCTGGAGTTATCGCATCGTCGAACGACGCTGTATGGACTGGATGCGCAAGAGTATCCGCGAGAGAGACGTGATCGATACGGAAAAGGAAATACCGGACATAGCCGCACCAGATAGCCAGACTACAGAAATCAACATAGGGCAGATACTTGGCGCACTGGAGCCTGAGATTCGTTCCTTGTTGCATCTGTATTACATGGACGAACTCTCGGTGGCCGAGATCGCCACCATCCTGGACATTCCAGGCGGGACTGTTAAATCGAGATTGTATTACGCCAGGAAGGTGCTGGCAGATGTAATTGATACCACGAGTGGAGAGCAGAAATGAGTGACATAGATGACAAAATCAGGCAAGCCTTGAACAAGGAAGATGAAGCTGCCATAGCAGAATTGAATGAGCAGGCTGGCCTGTTCGAGATGATCGGCATGAGCCTGCACGGCAAGCAAGCCTGGATGACTTACTATATGTGGATATTGGGGTTCGTGACTTTTATCTTTGGCCTCTACGCATTGAGTCGCTTCTTTGCGAGCGATGATACTGCGGTGCAACTGGCCTGGATGCTGGCTATCAATACCTGCCTGGCAACCATTGTCGTGATCAAGGTATTGGGTTGGATGCAGATGACCAAGCTGGAAACCATGCGGGAGATCAAACGGCTGGAGATGCGTTTGTTATCGCAAGACTGACTAACAAGGGAGTTTTTCAGGAGAGACTCCGATACGCCAGCCGTGCGACACCACTATAAATATCCTTGTATAAGCCTAGTAGAGGCGGTTAACCGGGGACGGACCGAATGACTTCCAAACGCCCTGATGCCGTGCGCCTGTCAGGTCGGTCTGGGACCAGTCGCATACACCTTCCGGGAATACCTGCTCCAGCTCGGAAAACTGCTCGAAAGTCAGGGTCATGGCATAGTCGGCCCGACTGACTGCGCGCAAGCGACAGCTGACGACATCGTTTGCCAGGGGTGCGCCCGCTACCTGCCTGGGTGTCGGGTAAGCGGGGTACAGGCTGTTGCAGGTGCTGTCGCCAGCAAAAGTTTGCCGTTCGACTATTTTCTGCCGATTATCGACCGTAGCCGTATTGCCGGAGTATTGCCAACAGGCATCCACCATTTCCAGCGGCTTGTTGCGTACCACTTTCTCCGCCTGGCTAAGATCACTACCGTCTTCCCTTATGGCCAACAGCCAGCGATCCATCTGTCTGAATAACTCACCAAGATCGGGCTCATCTTCGGTGTAACCCCACAGGCCACCGACCTGCATAACCTGGTTATCCGCATGGCCATTGGCTTGCACCAGTCGCTGACGGGTTGTGTACTGATGCACGATCATGTGGATATCGCCACCGTCTCGATGATCCATATACTGCCGATAATCGATGATGGGGGTCTCGGCCAGTCCAGCTCCACCGAACAGGATGCGTCCCGACTCAATTGCCCGCTTGTTAGCCTCGCTGTCGCTGCGATGGCGTTGTGGTTCATGGTTTAGATCGCGGTCGAAGCCACCGATACCACGGTTCAAGCTCACGAACTGTTCGAATGTAATGACACCGGCGTTGAAGGCACCCAGGCCATACTGGACTCCCACATTGTCCAGTGGACGACGGGCTATGGATGTACCCGGCACGGTGCCGTAGACATTCACTGTGTGGTCGTAGACCGTGGCACGCACCCCATTAAGATCGGTTGAGTCATAACGCAGCGCCTCCAACTCGGGGACAGAGACTTCCCCACCCTGCTGCTCTGGTGGCACATTGGCATCGTAGATCGGATCGATACGGGCGGCGCCGCGCGCCAGGTTGGGAATCGATTCCCTGACACCGAATCCCGCAATGGCCTGCTGTTGTTCCGGTGAAAACGAGTCTGGATCGATCTCGGTAAAGTAGTAGTCCAGCAGGCGCGCATCAGCCAGGGTGAATATCGTCGCCGATGTGACGTCGGGGAAACTCAGCCCGACGATGATGCCGTCGAACACACCGGGATAGTTGTCTGCGGTCTGGTGTGACTGATAGGAACCACCCGACACCCCGGTAGCAACAGTGTAGAGCGGCTCACCATAGTGCTCGATGAAGCGCTCCTTGACCATGATGTGGGTTTCAGACGCCAGCAGGTCATTGCAGTTTTGCCCAAACACATTGAGAGTCGACGATGTCACAGCATAACCTTCGGACAACAGGCCGTGCCGCAATACGCCACCGGTGCCCGTGCCCTGCTGATACCAACCGCTGCGGCACCCTCCCCCGTGGGTATAAACGAGTTTGCCGTTCCAGTGTTGGCTTAGTTGCCAGGGCGATGGTTCAGGATCGGCGGGATCATGCAACATGGCAATTTCATAGATGGCCCGGTTTACCACCCCGGTCTCGACCCGCACGATAAACGGTGCTGGCTCACCCCGATGATTGGTCACTACGGCGATATCGGTGGGCGGTAAACTGCCAAAGGCCATGACATAAGGCTTGAAGGCCTCATCCTCGTCAGACCAGTAGACATAATCGATTCGTGTCGACTTGAAGCAGTTGCTGTCTTCGGCGGGACCGTAGAGTTCGCCGTTGGCTAATTCGAACTCATCACTCTGGCAATAGTAGGGTGATTCATGGGGCCCCGAGATTATCGGCCCGCTCACCGGATAGTTGGTCAATTCCAGACGGGCCACCTCATTATCCAGTCGAGCCACGAGGGAGCTGCCACCTTCGGGCATGTCTGTGAGCAGGGCCTGCAATCGCGTCGATCCCAGCCGCACCAGTTGATTGCTGATATCGGAACCATTCAGCTCCAACACCGGCAGGGACTGAGCTGCACGATTATCGATACTGACCTCGATCAGCACATCCCCACCGGTAACCAGCCAGGGCTTGGTAGAAACGGCGCGCAGGGCGAGACCCGACCCGGTTTCCGCACCAAGATCGGCGCCGGAAGTGCTGACAGTCTCCTCGGTGGAACAGGAAGTAATGCCGAGCCCAATACCGGCGATGAACAAAGCCAGCAGCCTGTGTTTATTTTTGTTTGAGTTCAAGACCGCCACGGGTACACCTCAATTCAGATTTCCAAGCTCATTTTCCGGACATGGCCGGCGCTTGTAAAGCCGCACTACCAACGCAGCACAGATGCCCGAGCCCGGGTGGGTTGAATGCATTCATTCTGCAATACAGGCTTGCTAGAATGCCTGCTGCCTACTATCGATCATGGGCAGATTCGATTTCAATTTCGCGGGCAGTGGTACGGGTAATGAATGCAAAGAACAAGATCAAGCTTAAGGATGTAAGTAGCGCCGGCAACATTTCGATAGACAGGAAATGTTCCAGGTGCAAGAAGTCGATCTGCTGCAATTCTATCAACCAGCCTATTCCCACACCCAGGACCCGCGAGGACTTCGATCATCTAATCTGGCAGGTATCCCACGAAAATATTAATATCTTCAAGGATATCGAAGGCTGGTTTCTGCATGTCGATACGAATTGCATGCACTTGCAGCCCGGAGGTATTTGCGGAATCTACGAGACACGGCCCTGGGTATGCAGGGAATACAGCAATGATTTCTGCGAATACGATGAGACCATTCCCGAGGCCAGTGAATATTTTTTCACGACCTCTGAGCAGTTGGAGAAGTACTGCCGCAAGCGATTCAAACAGTGGGATCGGCGCTTTGAACTTTACGAGTAGACACAAGCATCGCTACAAATCCTCGCCAATTTCTCCCTGGGCAATAGCGCTCACCCTGTTTATTCAATTCCAGGTATTTGAGGTTTCCGCACAGGAAGCGACAAGCACCGTCGTGGATACACACATAGACGCCATCAGGCAATTGTTTCAGGAACTGGATAGCTCTGCGCAGCACTGTGTAGAAGACCACGAAGCGGATAGCTGCAAATCCTTCGCCACGACCCTGGATGAATCCTTCATCCCAGCCTATCTGGAACACTGCGCAGTGATACGAGGATGGCGCGAACAGCTGGTTGCAGATGCCGAGTCTGGTGCAGTAGTAGTGGACGAAGACCAGGGGCTCGCGAGCAGCTTGATCGGCGCCGAGTTCAGCTGTGGCGAAAACTCCCTCGCCAGGCGCACCCGCTTCGCCGTAGCCGCATTCCAGAAGTGGCAACAGGAAAATTCAAATACTGCGCAGGACCCAGCGAGATATGGGCAGGATGGGAGCAGCAGAACGAGTCCCGTGTCCCAGGCTTTGCAGAACCAGCAATCCAGGCTAAGTCGGGAAATCGATCAGCAATGGCAGCGGCTAGAGCTGGAAAATATTCGCCAGCAGTTACGGAAGCCCATCAACTACGGCGATTACAATTACCCGAGGTAGCTGACCCCAGCCTGGTGGTCGCAGCCCCCGCAGCGATGTTCCCTCTGCATCGTACTAGCAGGTACTGGCTAGTACAGGACCAGGAAATCCCCATTGGGCAAGCTGGCCGCCGCGGGGAAGCTATAGTCCCTGATCTGGATCTCCTCAGGCAATCGATACGCCGTGACTTCACCCCCGGCGTCGAACAGGCGCATATTCAGGCGGCCGCCACGACTGTTGCTGATAGCCTCCCCCCACACCACCAGGTGCTCACCCTCCTGATTGATCGCCAGCGCAGGATTTCTCTGCCGGGTCTCGGTATAGGGCTCTCCAACCTGAACCAGCGACTCGGGATCATCGATATCCATGAGCACGATCCGGCTCTCGGTTTCGAACACCACCAGGTTCCTGTCACCGACATTTAATTCCATATCATTGGTGCTGAGGGGGCAGTAGGAGGCTTCCCATTGCTGCAATGGCTGCAAGGGTAGATAAGTTGATGCCATGGACTGGGCGGTAAAACCCGTAACGGACAACAGTTGCATGTGCCGACCTATCCCATCGATGGCAGAACGATAAGCCAGGTAAAGCATCTCTTCCGAGTCATAGGCCATGGCCATGGAGCAACAGGCACAGGCTCCGAGGTCGGGATTGGCAATCATGATTTCCTCACCGAAACTCGCACCGCTGTCTGCAGAAAAGCGCGCATACATACTGCGCTCATGCTCCCGGGAGAGATCGCCGGCACCCCACACGATAGCAACCTTCTCACCGAAGGCCGCAACATCACCACCGGCATCAATGCCTTCCACGAATTCGGATACCATGGACCGCTGGGCTTCGAACTGGCTGGCTTCGGGATTGGAACGACTGTAATAAAATGCGGACTCCTGTGGCAGATACCACATGACGTGGATCCTGCCATCCCCACCAACAGCCATGGCTGCTCGAGCCAGGGCAAAAGTCATCAAATTAAACGCCTGACTGGATACCCGGACTGGCGTTCCGAAGCGCCCGGCCTCAGCATCGTATTGCCTGTAATAGAGATTGCCTTCCCGCGCTGCCGGGCGGTTAATTCGCTTCTTGAAATACAGCAGGTGAATACCACCATCGACGTCCTGCACCAGGCGTGGCTGAACACCTTCATCTGGCACAGGCATGAGCAGCACCTCGGCATGCAATCCGCTGGAGAGCGGCAACAGAAGCAACAAACACAAACCAGTTTTAAGCAATACTGAAACAAAGTTAGAAACAGTTTTAAACATGGAAAAGCTCTCAACAAGGCTGGCGGCGGTGGATTAGCTCGCGGTTTTAGGGCAGACTTTACCACCTGCGGCCATCATAGCAGCAAGCAGGAATAGCAGGCCAATCCCTGGCTGTTTCTGAGCAGGGCCAGGATAGAACAGACAAGTTGAACAATCACTTAACGGTACATGACCATGAAGCAAATCCCGGGAATTAAAATCAGCCTCACACTGCTGCTTTCACTACTACTCCTGGCTTGCTCCGCGCCGGAAGAAAGCAACGAGACCGCAGGCGGCGATGACTCTTTCAGCTACAACACCCAGCTCAATGTCCAGCAGATCATGGCGCTGGTGCTGGAACCAGCATCAGACATTCTGTGGGATTCCGGAGGCTGGGTAATGGATGCCTCCGGCTACGAGGAACTCTATCCCACCACCGATGATGGCTGGGCATACGTACGCGCCCAGGCCGCCGTGGTTGTTGAATCGGGCAATATGCTGGCGCTTCCCGGCCGGGCTCCCGATGGCGACGCCTGGATGATCTACTCCGAAGGCTTGAGTGATGCCGGCATCCTCGCCATGGAGGCCGCTGCGGCACAGGACAAGGAAGCATTCTTCCAGGCCGGCGCGCAGCTCTATAGCGTGTGTACCGCCTGTCACCAGGCATACAATCCAGAAATCCTGGACCGCTTTGACGACAATCCTGCAGATTAACCAAGATGTTCCGCCCTGCATTGATGTTCGTAACCACAAATTCGGGGCTATTACGCTATGCCCTCATCGTTCTCGGGACACTGCTTCCTGCTGCCGCGCTTGGCCACACGATAGAGGGTTCGGACGCTAATTTTGTACAGGCCATTGATGGCCCCGCAATCGGCCCATTCATTTACCTGGGCGCCAAGCATATGGTAACGGGCTACGATCACCTGCTGTTTCTGGTTGGTGTTATCTTCTTCCTGTACCGCCCCAAACACGTTGTGGAATACGTAACCCTGTTTGCCGTGGGCCACAGCATCACCCTGCTGTTGGGAGTGCTGGCGGACATTCGGGTCAATGCCTACCTGATTGATGCCATCATCGGCCTGTCGATCGTATACAAGGCATTTGAAAACATTGATGGTTTCAAGCGCGTCTTTGGCGTTGAGCCCAATACCCGGGCTGCAGTTTTCATCTTCGGCCTTTTTCATGGCCTCGGCCTGGCCACCAAGCTGCAGGAATTCACACTCTCCAGCAACGGCCTGGTTACCAATATCATCAGTTTCAATGTGGGTGTCGAAATTGGACAGATTCTGGCCCTGTCAGCGGTTTTTATCCTGCTCAGTATCTGGCGTGGCAACCAGAGCTACCTGCGGCACGCCTTTGCCACCAACACAGTCCTGATGACCGGCGGCTTCCTGCTCGCCGGCTATCAGCTCAGCGCCTACATGTTGCAAGCGCCGTATTGAAGCCATAATGCAGCGGAACTAATCGATTCAGGAACAGCCCATGTCTTCACCCGATACAAGCGAGACCCTCTCTCCCCGCAAGATTCTCATCGCGTCCGGGATCGCTCTCGCAGTCGGAGTTTTGGTGTTGTTGGTAGCCATACTGCCTGCGGAATTTGGCGTGGACCCGCTGGGTACCGGGCGCCTGCTTGGGCTCAATGCACTTTCAGCCGAGGCCAATCCATTCGAAGAAAGCGCCGAACTGCACCGCAACGATTACGTGGAATTTGAACTCGGCCCCTTCGAATCGGTGGAGTACAAATACACCATGGATCTCGATGCACCCATGGTGTTTAGCTGGGTAGCGGACGCAGAGGTGTACTACGACATGCATGCAGAACCTGCCGGTTTGGGAGAAGACTACGCAGAGAGCTTTGAACAGGGAAACAGTGAAAGTCGGTCGGGCAGTTTCCATGCGCCCTTCCCTGGAATTCACGGCTGGTTCTGGGAGAATCGGGGCTCGAGACTGGTCACGGTTCGCCTCTATGCCTCCGGGTATTTCGTCGACTCCACCGTATTCAGGGATGGCGGCGACTTTTCCAGGGAAATCGACCCGGTCGAGTAAACACCCGACACGGCGAAATAGCGTACAACCAGACTGAATCGGCCGCTGGAGTTTTCCGGGGGCAACTACAGAGCCCACAGCAAAACAGCATTAATATGGCGATCCCTCAATCCTGCTCCATTCAGAACGATGTGCTTGAGAAATGGCAGAGAGATGGCTATATCGTTCTCAGAAACCACTTCTCACCGGCTCAATGCGACCGGTTGAACGAGTTCGCCGCAACATTGTGGCAGGCGCGGCGCACTTCAGGCTCGAAGGCAACCATCGATATCTTCCTCGACAGGCCAGAAAGCAAACGGGTACTGCTGTCGCAGGCGCCAGACGAAGCTTACGACTATTCGTTCAAGATAAACGACCTCTATCTCAATGAATCCCTGGTACGGGACTACGCCCTGGATCCTGACCTCTGTCAGATCCTGAACCTGTTACTGGATGGAGAAGCACTTGCCTTCAACACGCTGTTGTTCAGATGGGGCTCCCAGCAGAGAGAGCATACGGACACCTTGTACATGCCGCCGCGCAAGGCAAACAAGCTCGCAGTCTCGTGGATCGCCCTCGACGAGGCAAGCGCAGACAACGGCGCAGTAACCCTCTATCCCGGCAGCCACCTCATCCCCCCACACCGCTTCAGCGACGGCAGACTGAATGCTATAGGAGCGGAGATGGATGCCTACTACGAACACCTGGACCAAGAATTAACAAAACGCGGCATAGAGCCAGTCCATTTCAATGCCAAACCGGGCGATGTTCTCATCTGGCACTCTCAACTCCTGCACGGCGGCAGTCCTATCAAAGACTGGCAGAGGACCCGCCGCTCACTGGTAACCCACTACTACCGCAAGCAGGAGTACCTTCACCAATTCTGGCGCCTGCGCAAACACGGCGGCGGCTACTACCTCAAACGCCCACATCCCAGCCCAGACAAAGACTAAAATTGAAAACCTTCAAGTAGCTACAACCAGATTTGGAAAGAAGAGAGCTATACGAATCGAAACGAGCGGTGCCAATCGAAGGGCGCCCATGGTGAGCAGCGAGCGAGAGCTTTCAGAACAAGGCGGAAGTGGTTTTTGAGTGGGGAGCATACAAGCAGTATGTCACGAAGGACGTCCTGTCCTTCGCCCTTCGGGCAGCGCAGGCGCTGTGCAAATTCGCTCCAGGCGAATTTG